>NZ_JAPVQY010000002.1:102683-338725 GCF_027257875.1 Burkholderia sp. IMCC1007 | reverse complement strand
CGGGCGGCGCGGCGAACGCGCGGCCGACCAGCGCGCGGCCGACCAGCGCGCGGCGGCCGACCGACGACAGCGCCGCGAGCGCGGCAAGGCCAGTGGCGCCGGCGAACAGCAGATCTCTGCGGGTGGGCATGGCGGGCTCCTGAAAGCAGGTGCTGAAAATATGCGCACAGAGTAGGCGGCGGGCGGTGTCGAAGTCCTCACGGAAAGTTAAACGTTTTGTGATTGTTTTTTGGGGAATCCGGCCAGGTCCGGTGAAATCCTTCAAGGCCCGGTCTGACAAGGGTTTGCCGGGTATTTGTGGTTTGTCCACTTCCGTGGAAATCCCGCACGAGCCGCAACTTTTTAGTGTTTTTTTAGTGTTTGCGATGTGGAGTAGGCTCTGCGTAGAGATGCGCGGGCCAACCTGGTTGCAATATCAAAGGAGGGCGATCATGGGTGCTCTGACGGTTAGACAAATCGAAGCCGCGAAGGCGACCGGGAAGTTGTATTTCCTCTCGGATGGGCGCGGACTGTTCCTGCGCATCGGCCCGGATGGCTCGAAAACCTGGCTTGTTCGCGTCAGCATCAATGGCAAGCAACACGACAAGCCGCTCGGCAAGGCGTGGGGGCGCATCATGACTGAAGGACGGCTGTCGCTAGAGGAGGCACGCGCAGCCGCGGCGACGATTCGTTCGTATGCGCGCGACGGTGTGGACTATCTCGAAGCGAATAAGCGTGAACGTCAGGCCAAGGTTGAAAAGGCGGCGACAGCGGAACTCACGTTCGGCGATTTGTTCGATACGTGGTTCGCGACCGTCAACAAGAAGCGCGGTAAGAAAGGCCGAAAGGATGGTGGTAGGATGCTTCGAGGTGCGATGGAAAAACATGTGTTGCCGGCTCTCCGTACACACAAGATTGCAGGCGTGTTTGCGTCGAACGTTCTGCCGTTGCTTACCGCGATTTCCGACGCGGGATACAACCGGCGCTCGGTCGAGGTGTTGGGGGCCGTCCAGCAAATGATTCGATGGGGCGAGCGCAACCAGCCGTGGAAACGCTTGCTCATCGATTGTGATGTGCTCGCGCTCGCAAAAGAGGATGTCGTTGCAGGTGATTACGACCCGGTACGTGACAACGAACGCCATCGCACGCTGTCGGACGACGAAATTCGCTCGCTGGGTGAACTTATGCCGGCTGCACGGCTTCCGCGATCCATTGAGTCAGCGGTATGGGTGATGCTTGCTTGCGGAACGCGCGTCGGTGAAACACTCGTGGCTCGATGGGCTGATCTTGACTTCAAGGCGCGGACATGGACGATTCCAAAGGAACGTACAAAGTCAAGCGCGGCGATTACGATTCATCTTTCAGATTTCGTCCTTGCGCAGTTTGCGGCACAGCACATTGTGCGCGCTGGATTGCTCGAGGACGACGTGCGTCGCGAATACGTATTTCCGTCGCAACAAGGCAAGATTCCGCACGTCACTATCCACACAACGTGCAAGGCGATCCGTGACCGGCAACGCGGGAAGGGTGCATCGACCGAAGGTCGCACGACAGCAACGGATACGCTTATTGTCTCGGGTGGTCAATGGAAATGCCATGACCTGCGTCGTACCTGCGGAACGATGATGCAGTCGCTTGGTATTGCTGAGAGCATTGTGCATCGATGTCTGAATCACGCGCGTAACGATCCGCTTGATCGGATCTATCTGCAGTTCAACTACGACGAGCAGATGCGCGATGCATGGAGACGATGGGGCGACCGTCTGTCGGAATTACTGGGCGAAGATACTAGAAACGTACGCTTCCTGTTCAAATCATAATCCGCGGCCTCAATCAAACCAGGCATTCATATCCGGCCGACTGGCAGCTTATCGGCCAGTATCTATCTAGTGCCGAACCGGATTTGCTTTATCCACCGGTCGCTTGCCGTCGGTGGGGTAAGGTCAGTCGGAGCCGCGCATTACGTACGCGAGCTCGTCGATTGTCCGCACGCCGTGAAACGATTCGGCTGCCAGCATGAAGCGAGCGGCGACGTATGCGCTGCCCGCGAGCGCTATCCCGAACGGCTCGTCGTAGAACTGCAGCGACGCTATCGACAACACGTACGGCGCCAGATCCGGGCGTGGCTGAACGAAGCAATGTCGAAGATGAACGCGAAGTTCTCGGCGATGTACGAAGTCGACGTGAAGGGAGGCCTACCGAGCATCGTGCCTGAGAAACTGATGCGGGCGATGCTGTTGCAGGTGCTGTACAGCATCCGCAGCGAGCGGCAACTGGTCGAGCAGATCTCGTACAACCTGCTGTTCCAGTGGTTCGTAGGCCTGTCGATCGAGGATGCGGTTTGGAACCACTCGGCTAACGCTGTTATTTTGACCGGTTATATTGAAATCCCGTGGCATCAAACAGGCAAATCAAGAAATATGCGAACGATGAGAACGCTGGGCCCGTTTGGGAGCGTGTCCGCCGGGCTTATTCGGACCGCCGTTGAGGTTAAGCATGGGGGCTGTCCCAAGCTTCTACATAGCGCTGTTGCGCTGAATGATCTCCCAGAGGGCACTGCGTTGCGATCATTGGAATTTTCCTCGTCCAGTACGCTATACCCGAACTGTGGCGGACGTATCAACGCTGAACGCCGGAGCCATTGCCTCAGAAGTCCACCAGGAGGTCGTCGATGTTTCGGTAAACTTGCCTGCGTCGTGATTGGGCGAACCCCAAACAAAAAGCGCTTCTTGCCTTTCGCCAGACGAATTGTGTGATGCGGATGCTGAGCGTCCAGCTCAATGCTGGGGTGGGGGGCGCTTGCCCGGTCCGCAGGTTGCTGCAATGACAGGTGCGCCGGTTGTCCGGTGTGTGGATCGTAACCAACCGGATATTGATACTTTCGGAGAGCGGCGCCGTGAGCTGGGTTGGGGCTTATACCAACATGATGGCCGCCAGATGGACATCAAAATCAGAAAATGCTAGCTTGTGACGTGACAGACTTGTGGAAGATTTGGCGTCCGAAGGCATGTTTCTGTCATCGTGGAGCACATAAGTGTATTCGTGGAGATATGTGATGAGTGATGCCACCATTCGAAGCTTCCTGCGTGGTTTGGACGTCCTGAAGGCTCTGAATACTACCAACTACCTGACGGCGCTAGAGCTGAGCCGCGCCGCGTCGCTGCCAAGGCCGACTGTCTACCGGGTGTTGGAGACGCTGATGCAAGCCGGTTATGTCGTTCGCGATGAGGTCACCGACGTCTACAGTCTGACCGAAAAGGTCACTGCTCTGTCTTGCGGCTATGGGCGGAGCGCACATGTGATCGAACTAGCAAAGCCGTTGGTCAAGGAATTCAGTGAAGAAATCTGCTGGCCTTCTTACCTTCACGTACGCGAAGAAGGGGAGATGGTCACGCGGGCCATCTTTCGCTCGCCTCGCGCACTGACCTATCCGAGGATCGGGAAGCGCCATTCACTCGCAGGGAGTGCCCCGGGACGAGCGTATCTTTCGTCTTTGCCTACGGAGGAGCGGCAGCGATGGTTGGTGGTTCCCGGCGCGGCGGCGCGCGACGCGACTGCTCAGCAGTGGGATCTCAATCAAATGAACAGCCTCATTCGTGATGCGGCCCTTCTTGGCTGCGGATTTCGGGAGGGTGGCATCGTTCCACGGACGTGCTCGATATCGGTTCCTATCCGCAACGGAAACGACGCCGCAGTCTACTGGACTATCGTGATGATGAGTTCAGTTCTCACGGTAAACAAGGCGATTTCGAATTACCTTGCGGGGGCGCAGGCCGTTGTAGAGAAAGTCGAGCGGATGGTACGCTCGACTGATCGGCAATTGGCCCCCGAACTCCATTGAGAAATTCAGTGAGTTGAGCTTTGCTGGTTGTACTGGTTAGTTGTTCAAGCCCATTACACGACTCAGTCGCGCTTCTTTGCATGCGCGGAGGTGGAATTCCGGACGTCCTTCCGGCGCATGATCGAATACAAGTTTCGAAGGCGAAGGCACGCCTGTGACATCTAGATGCAATACATCTGAGGATACTGGCGCCGGTCTTTAGTCGGCTGTTGCGACTCACCCTTGAATTGAATTCGGTGAAAGCGTTAGAGCGCCTTCAAGAGGGCAGCCTGTAGTCACCGCCCTTGATGTCAAACTTGCTCAACGAGCGATTGGAATCCGATCGTCCGTGAAAGGTGTGCGGCCTCGGTCATAAGCAGGGTCGAAAAGTGCTCCAGCTTTTTCGCATCAAACCGAACGCTTGGCCCGTACAAAGCGAGGGAGCCGGCAACACCGCCGGACCCGTCAAAGAAGGGTGCGGCGATGCTCGTGGCTCCTTGGATTTGCTCGTCTTGACTGATCGCGTAGCCAAGTGTCCTGGCTTTTTTGAGTTCCTTAACAAAGGCTACTAGGTCTAAATCCGTGTTCAGGGTCATTTGTCTCAATTGGCGGGGTTCCAAGGACGAATGAGCCAAAATTACTTTTCCGCTCGCGCCGAGTGCGATCCTATCCTGGAAACCTACGCCCCTACGAAAACTGAGTGGCTGACCACTCGGAATCTCGGCGATACATATCCGATACCCTCCTTGCCGGACATAAAGCCCCACTGTTTCGTCGGTTACTTCCCACACCCTCCGTATCATCGGCATCGCCGCAGCTGCCGGGTCATTGCTGGATGCCCACACGTGAGCAAGCCGAGCGACAGACGGCCCTAGTCGAAACCTCTGCGGGTCTCCGCACGATACCAGGAACCCGCGCGCCTCCAGCGTGTATAGCAGCCTGTAGAGCGTGGGACGGCTCAAGCTAACGCGCTTCAACAATTCGGTCGGCGAGAGCTCGAAATCGGCAGGACTGAACGCCAAGAGGACTTCCAGCGCTCGTCCCACGGCTCGAACGCTTTCGTTGCCTTTTTCCGTATTGGTCATCTTTTCCTCTTACTTATCCGTCATCGGCGATATCCACCACTCAAACATCGCGTCCGCCAGTTGGATTGAATCCGTCATGGTGAAATGTAGCCTGTGACCATCACCGAATGGAAGCGAATCGTCCAAATTCGACAAATATGTTCGCATGGCGGACATTGCGTAAGCACTCGCCCAGCACCGTAGCGTAGGTCGTTGACGACGGGAGCGCGATGCTATCGGATGGGTTCGACGTGGGCAGTAGACGGCAGCGCCGACGCCACGTTCCACGGCAACAACTCGTCGATGCGGTTGATCGGATGGTCAGCGATGCGCTCGAGAACATAGGCGAGATATGCCTCGGGATCGAGGCCGTTCAAGCGCGCCGGGCCGATCAAGCTATACATCGCGGCAGCACGTTCGTCACCGGAGTCGGCGCCGGCGAACAAGTAATTCCGTCTGCCGAGGGCGACGCCGCGCAGCACTCGCTCGGCGATCAGGTTGTCGATTTCCGGGCGCCCGTCGCTGCAGTAGTAAATGAGCGTCGGCCAGCGATTCAGCGAATACTGAATCGCCTTGGTTGTGTCGGATTTTGCAGAGAGCGTCGCGAGCGTTGCTTCACCCGGTCGATGACCTCGCGCCCGTACTTGACGACGACGTGGAACAGGTCGAAATTTGGAACATGGATTTGTTGCAGATTCACTGTTCGATGTGGGACGCTTTGGACTCTGACCGTCGTTGACAACTACACATGGGAATGTTTGAGCCACCGAGGCCGGACAAATTCTGAAGGGCAGCATGTGGTCCAAGCGCCGACGTGTATTACTGGCATGCGCGGACACCGCGCCATGATCAAGGTCGACAAATGCAGCGAGCTCATCTCGAAGGCAATGGATCGCTGAGCCTACGAACATGGAGTTGAACAGGAATTCAGCCCGCCGGACACGCCCACTGACAACGCCACGGTCGAAAGCTTCAACAGGCGCTTCCGTCAGGAAAGTCCGTCCATCGGGCTTCAACAACTAATTCGTGATTACGGGCGTGAAAATCAGATGGTCGCGGAGATGGTCGTTGCCAACCACCGCGAGCGATCAAAGTCCCCTCATTTTCTGTCAAGAATTCACGGGAGAGTGCGAGCAATAGTGGCTCGCACTCCTGCGATCAAGACTTTGTCGAGCTAGCCGCAACGGGTGAAAGGCTGGCGGCGTTGGCACGAATCCATGAGCGCAGCGTAGCGGGCGTGCGTTTCAGTAGCATGCCGAGGGAACTCGAAGTACATACGGCCAACTCGTGTAATTGTTCGAAGCGATAGAATTCCAAGTAGTAGTCTGCGCCTTTGGGCCCGAAGAGCTGTTTGTACCTCGGGCCTACCGTCTCCAGCCATCGTGTGATGCTGTCGTCATAGGCTATCGGATAGTGCAGGACATCGCTCAGAATTTCGGCGACTTGCTTGAACGTGAAGATGTCCTGACCACTCTCGACATTGAAGTACTGGCCGGCATAGCGACTATCCTCGCTGAGGATGATACGGGCCGCCGCTTCACCGACCTCCGCCGGGTCGGCCCAAGCTACTCGACGCTCGTATGGCATGAGCAGCGCTGCTTGCTCCCTGATCGGGCCACCCCAGCGCAACAGATCATCCATTAGATACGCGCTCATGTTGAGATATGTGACCGGGAGGCCGCTGGCATCGAGGATTTGGCGAGCTAGCAAGTGTTGCGTGGCGGTACCCCCACCAAAATCGCGCAACTCTGGGGTGAGGTTGGCCGGCGTGACGTTAGGTAGATTTCCGACAATGCGGACGATGGTGCGCAGGTTTTTCGACTGCCGCGCGCCATTGACCAAATTGGTCATTGCGCGCTCCTCGTCGAGAAAGTCCGGTGTAACAACGAATACTGCAGTGACGTCAGCAAGAGCCTCGGCCATCGACGAAGCATCTAAATAATTTGCCGAAATCAACTCCGCCTTAGGGAATTGCTGTGCAAGCGATCGCTTGCTGGTGTCGCTACGCGTGGCGAGGCGAAGTAAGGTTTGAGGTGAGCGGTAGTTGATCCAACGTGCAACTGGTAGGCCGAGATGTCCGGCCGCACCGAATATCAGTACGCGATTAGCTGTCATGGGATTCCTTTCGTGGACTCTGAACAATCCGAACTCTTGGCTCAGAAGTTGGATAGAGATTTGGCCGAGGTGTGTCGCTTGGCAAGCGCAAATACTACTGCGACGGGGCTACCAGTCTGCGCGCCTGGGCATCCGCTACACCGAAGCGCACCTATATAAGCGCCAGACCCTATCTATCTCGGGTCGTCATCCGAAATCTAACGCTCCACTCATACGGGCTTATCGCGAACGTGTGACATGTCCGAACTGCGGACATCTGCAGCATCGGTTCGGCTGCGACCCGGCACATCGCTATGCTTTGAGACATCGGTCCGAAGGGCGGACAAAAGTTTCATCTCAATGAGTTCCGGGTCTCAATATGTCGATCCCAATCCAGCTTGTCTTTTCCGACGGGCAAACCAACACGCTCTTGCTCGAAGAAGGGGCAAGCATTTTGGCTGGGGCTCGCGATTGCGGGCTTTCCTTGCTCGTGGACTGTGAGCAAGGAAACTGTGGGACTTGTCAGGCGCAGGTGTCTCGCGGTTCAGTCGATATGGACGAGTTCAGCCCCTATGTCCTCTCCGAATCCGAACGCGCCGGCGGCGTTGTGCTCGTCTGCCGGGCGAAGACGACGCAGCCTGCCGTCATCGAGCTGCCTTACTCCGGTGATGACGCGCTTGCCGCTTCCGCGCCCGGATGCCTGGCAATTGTTGAAAGCATGAAACCGGTAGCCGAGGACACGATTTGCTTGACGTTGCTGACGGAGGAGGTGGTCTCGTTCCTGCCAGGTCAGTACGTCAACATCGCACCCAAAGGTGGAGCCTTTGAGCGATCGTTTTCGATGGCGAATGCCCCAGGCTCGAAGCGACTGGAGTTCTATATCGCATTGCGATCTAACGGGCAGTTTTCCAACTGGTTGACTTCGGAAGCGCGGGCTGGAGATAGCGTCAATCTAGGCGCGCCGCGCGGCACATTCTATCTGCGTGGGGATGCCGGGCCGAAGGTGATGGTGGCTGGTGGAACGGGACTTGCCCCGTTTTTGTCAATGTTGGAACAGATCGCTCAGGACGAGCGCCCTGAGCATCGCTTGGCGCCCGTCATTCTTTTCATCGGCGCACGGCATGAGAGCCAGCTGTTCGAACTGGAGCGAATTGAACACTTCAAGGATCGGCTTGCGAGCCTACAGATCCATGTGTCGTGCGATGACGCAAACCCCGGTTCGTTCTACGGCAAGGGGCGCGTGACGCAACTCTTGGATCGGCTCTCGATCGACCGAACGTCCTCGATCTATGCGTGCGGTCCGCCGCCCATGGTCGACGCCGTCAGAGGCATCCTGAAAACCAAGCAGATTCCAGCCCGACAACTCTTTGCCGAGAAATTCACAGGCTAGCAGTGACTCACGAGGAAACCAGACTCATGAAACAAGACGCACCTTTTGTCCAGTGCATCAGTGCCGACTCGATTGGACGCAGCCGGTTTGCGGAATGCGTGGATCGAGATGCAGGATTGATCAGCCGCGAGATCTTTTCCGATGACGCGGTCTTCAAGGCCGAGCTCGAACGGATCTACACCAGGGCATGGCTCTTCGTAGGCCACGAAAGTCAGGTGAAGAATCCGGGGGATTTTTTCACCTCGCGCATGGGAAACGAGTCGGTCATTCTCTGCCGCGATCAGAAGGGCAAGCTTCATGTCTTCTTGAACACCTGTCGCCATCGCGGCATGAAAGTGTGTCAGTACGACGAGGGCAACACGAAGCAGTTCACGTGTCCGTATCATGCGTGGAGCTATACCACCGAAGGGAAGCTTTTCGGCGTTCCCATGTACGGCTCGCTCTACGAAGAGCACCTCGACAAGGACGCATGGTCGCTGATCGAAGTGGCACAACTCGAGAACTACAACGGAACGATCTGGGCGACTTGGGACAAGGAGGCGCCACAGTTGCTGGAGTACCTCGGCGACGCAAAGGAACACCTGGATCTTGCTATCGATGGCCTTAATGGCGTGCCGGGCGACACGGAGGTGTTCGTGGGTGTCCAAAAATGGATCATTCCGGCGAACTGGAAGATCGGCGCAGAGAACTTTCTGGGCGACACGTACCACAACCCCAGTCACCGCTCCGTAGACGACATTGGGATCGGGCCCAGTGCCCAAGCGGGTAAAAAGGGCCGCCGCGATGACGAGCTCTCTGGTGCACAGCATGTCTGGGTCAACTTCCCGGCGGGGCATGGCGCTCATAGTGCAATTCAGCCGGAGATGCTTCCCTACGCTGAAGCCTACCAAGACAATCCTGAAGTCGAGCAGTATTTCCGGCGTTGTTACGAAGAGCGTCAGCAGCGTCAAGGCGAAAATTCCCGCCTGCTTCCGTTCGTGTGCACGATTTTCCCGAACACCAGCTTCAACGGTCGCCAGCCGCGGTCGATTACCGTGTTTCATCCGCACGGACCCATGCATACGGAAATGTGGCGCTGGTATCTCATCGACAAGGACGCTCCTGCAGAAGTCCGAGACCTGCTCCGCCATTTCTATATGCGGTACCAGGGCCCTGCAGGCATGACCGAACAGGATGACATCGAGAACTGGCAGATGGCCACGGAAGCAAGCGCCGGGGCTATTGCACGGCGCTACCCATACAACTACCAGCAATCGCTGGGACGCGCGGGCTCACACGAGACGCTCGCCGGCAATGTATCGACGCAAATCTCTGAGGAAAATCCGCGAACCTTCTATACGCGGTGGTCGGATTACATGGACGGGAAGCCTTGGGATCATCTGATGGGTGATCACGATCCCGTATTCAGCAGCTTGAAGGAGGGCAAGTCGTGAGCGCAGTCGAGAAATTTGCGATGGACAACAATCAATTGCGCGAACTGACCTGGCAGGCCGAGCGATTTCTTTATCGTGAGGCAGATCTTCTTGACAACCGCCAATACGAGGAATGGCTCGAGATGTTGCATGCCAACCTGGTCTATTTCATGCCGATCCAGCGCAATGCGCGACACAGCGAGCTATCGGAAAGAGAGGCGACGAAGGAAGGGGTCGATATCAGCTGGTTTGAGGAAGGAAAGTGGACGCTTGCCAAGCGTATCGAGCAAATCCGTACCGGTGTGCACTGGGCAGAGGAGCCGGTTTCCAGAATGGCGCATCTGGTGTCGAACATCTACGTTACGTCGGTGAACGAGGTCGAGGAAGATCTGGAAATCGAGGTGTCGAGTCGCATTCTGGTGCGCCAGAACCGAAATCAGTACGAGAACATGATGCTTGCCGCGCGCCGTAAAGACGTGTTGAGTCGTTCTTCCGATGGCTGGAAGCTTCGACGGCGGGAGATCACTCTCACTGAGAACGTGCTTACCGTAAAGATGCTGACTACCTTCCTCTGAACGCGGGTGAGTCTATGCACCCCAGGCATGCGTCATGCGGGCGGCATGTTGCTCCCGTTGAGTGTTCCCCATCAATCGGGACACTTCAGGGCGTACTGGTCGGGGACTCGGGGGCCGTGGCGGAAGTGAATGGAATGGTCGCCGCTGCGACATAGGTCCTCCTGAAGCCCTGGATCATTTTTGAGAATTAGGACGATGAGCGGACCGTTCCTGTTGTTCGATGAACAGCCATATAGCTTGTCGGGCATCGTCTATGGCACGCTGCTGAACCAACGTGACGCACTAGACAGCATTGGTGACGCGGCCTGTCAGCCACCATACAATGCCCGGCCCAAGGCACCTGTGCTTTATGTGAAACCACGTAATACGCTGTCGTACAGCGGCCAGTCGATGCCGATGCCGGAGGAGATTGATGTTCTGCTGCTGCGCGCTACGGTGGGCATTGTGATAAGCCGCCCGGCAAGCCGAGTGACGCCAGTTGAGGCCTTGGCGCACGCGGCTGGCGTGACGTTGATTGCGGACCTGTGCCTGCCACACGAAGGCTTTTATCGTCCGTCGATGCGTTTTGTCGCTCGCGACGGCTCGTGCTTCGTCGGTCCCCGCATTGCACCGCTGTCGATAATCGGTGATCCCGACGCGATATCGATCGCAGTCGAGATCGACGGCGAATACCGGCTGACGACGACTATGGGAGGAATGATCCGTCCGACCGCTCAACTTCTGGCGGACGTGACGGAGTTCATGACACTTTCGCCCGGCGATATCCTGATGTTGGGTGCCTGTGCATGCATGCCATACGTGCGCAAGGGTCAACGCTTTGAGGTGAGTGCCAAGGGGATCGGCGAACTGCAGGGGGCGATTGTATGAAGAGCGCACGTGTTGCTTACGGCGGAGCCATCCACTGTGCTACGCCGCATGAGAAGGGCTTGAAGCTCACCGATGGCCGCGTGGTCAGCTAGGATGCCGTCGTATGGTTGACGCCGTTAGAGGTGGGTACGGTCGTCGCACTCGGCCTGAACTATGCCGATCACGTCAAGGAGCTTTCGAAGGAACTGACGGTGACGTCAAAGGACGAGCCACAGGTGTTCATGAAGGGGCCTGGCACCTTGGTTGGTCATAACGCACAGACGCGGCGACCGCGAGATGCCACCTTCATGCACTACGAGCGAACTGGCAGCAGTCATCGGCAAGCCGGCCAAAGGCGTGAAGGTAAGCGAGGCGATGGCGTATGTAGCTAGCTACACGGTATGCAACGACTGTGCGATCCGCGACTACTTGGAGAACTGGTATCGCCCGAATTTTGCGGGTCAAGAATCGCGATACCTGCACGGTGCTCTGACCGTGGTTCGTGGATGCCGCCGATGTGCCGGACCCGCATGTGCTGCAAATGCGTACGTTGGTCAACGGTGAGGTGGCGCAGCGCGGTACAACCGCCGACATGATCAATGATATCCCGGCGTTGATCGAGCACCTCAGCAGTTTCATGACACTACTTCCACGGGACGTGATTCTGACGGGCACGCCGGACGGTGTCGTTAACGTTAATGAGGGTGACGAGGTAGTGTGCGAGATCGATTGTATCGGTTCCCTGCGCGGCACTATCGTCGGCGACTCAGCGTTTGGTCGATAAGGAATTTCATTGTGCGGATCCAACATCTGATCGACGGCAAGGCCGTCGAGAGCAACCAATACTTCGAGACAGTTAACCCGGCGACGCAGGAGGTGTTGGCTGTGGTCGCCGCGGGTCGGCAGGCAGGCAGAGATACAGGCGGGGGGTGGACAACCTAGATGTGATCATGGTGGTACAGAGAGTCGACGGGGTGTGTTTCGTACCAGCTGATCTTTCGGCCGCTATGGGCTACCTCGGGCAGCCAGATCACCCCGAGGTCCAGCGAGCCATCCTCGACGGGATTGGCGCAGTGCGTCGAGCAGGCAAGGCGTTCTGCCGCCTGACGGTAGAGCGTGTATTGGCAAAGCGCTACGTCGAAGGCGGTGCGTTGTTTGCGGCTGTTTGTGTGGACACTGCGCTTCTAGCCCGCGCGGCCCGGGAACTGGCCGCTTACTTCGACAAGCATGAATCATCCGGAGAGGTTAAAACCTCGTCGGTGTACTAATAACATTCACTATTTTTTCCAATCCCATGATTAAACTGAAGGATGCAGATCTGCTGAAGACAGAATGTCTGCTAGATGGAAAATGGACCGGCGCGGAGAGCGGTGCGCATATTGAAGTCATCAATCCGGCAACCGGTGAATTGGTCGCGACCGTTCCAAGCATGGGCGAGGCCGAAACGCGTCGAGCGATAGCGGGTGCTGAGCAAGCGCTGCATGCATGGCGAGCTCGAACTGCTGAGTCGCGCGCAGAAGTGTTGCATGTCTGGTTCCGGTTGATGATGGAAAACCAGGAAGACCTGGCTATTCTGATGACTTCCGAACAGGGCAAGCCTCTGGCCGAGTCACGCGGCGAAATCGCGTACGCCGCATCATATATCCAGTGGTTTTCTGAAGAGGCTCGCCGTGTATACGGGGCTACAATCCCTTCGCCCTGGCCCGACAAGCGCATAGTCGTCACCAAGGAGCCTGTGGGGGTTTGCGCCGCAATTACGCCGTGGAATTTCCCAGCGGCGATGATCACGCGGAAGGTGGCGCCGGCTCTCGCCGCGGGTTGTACCATCATCGTCAAGCCAGCTCAGCAAACGCCACTGTCAGCGCTCGCCATGGCGGAACTTGCAGTTCGTGCGGGTGTTCCCGCTGGCGTATTTAGCGTGTTGAGCGGCAGTTCACGTGTAATCGGTGGTGTGCTGACGGCTAGCCCCATTGTTCGCAAGTTGACCTTCACAGGCTCGACGGAAGTCGGGCGGCAGTTGGCCGCCCAATGCGCGCCAACACTGAAGAAGATGTCGCTGGAACTCGGTGGCAACGCCCCCTTCATTGTGTTCGAGGATGCAGACCTGGATGCGGCCGTAGAGGGCGCAATGATTTCAAAGTACCGCAACACCGGACAGACTTGTGTCTGCGCGAATCGGATGCTGGTTCACGACAGCGTCCATGATGCCTTCGTCTCGAAGCTCCATGCCACGGTTCGGGCGCTTCGCGTGGGTGACGGGATGGAGCCGGGTGTTGCACAAGGACCGATGATCGATGCTGACGCGCTTCGCAAGGTCCAGGAACTGGTTGACGATGCTACCCGCCGCGGCGCACGTGTGATCACTGGCGGCAAAGTTCATGCCTTGGGCGGTACCTTTTACGAGCCAACTATTATTACGGATGTGCTGCCGGAGATGCGTATTGCAAAGGAAGAGATTTTCGGTCCAGTGGCGCCTGTATTTCGGTTCCATACAGAAGACGAAGCCATTCGCATGGCGAACGACACAGAGTTCGGATTGGCTGCGTATTTCTACACCGAAAGCGCGCGCCGTACGTGGCGTGTTTCAACGGCCCTCGAATATGGCATGGTCGGAATCAATAGCGGCCTGATCAGTACGGCAGCTGCGCCGTTTGGTGGTGTCAAGCAATCTGGTATGGGGCGCGAGGGTTCCTACCTTGGTATCGAGGAGTATCTCGAAACTAAGTATTTATGCATGGCTGTCTAAGAAAATTATCGGATTATTTTAAGCAATTATTTAAATCGAGATTTTAAATATTCTGGATATGTCAAGAGTAGTAGTATTTTATTTCCGCACGGCACACGATGTGCCGGCGGTCTGGCCGGAATGGTAAGTTATTCGAATGCGAAAATGCACGCCGCAGGCGAGTTCTGCCGCAAAGTTCAGTGGGGAGAGTTTCGCCGGCACGACATTCAGAATATTAATATTGGATTTTCGCGCGTCAAGCGGCTCGATATGTTTACACGCATCTAGCGTAATGGAGGGGAATAATGGAATCAACGACGACTGGGTCACGAAATATTTCTGATGCTCCCCCGGAAAATTCTGCGTCGACGCCAGAGGGAACAGAGCAATCACCATACCGTTGGGTTATTCTCTTAGTTGTCTGGATGTCTTTTCTGTTGAGTTGCGTTAGTAGAGCTGCTTGGAGCACCGTGTCAGCACCAGTCGGACATTCTCTCGGAATATCAGTTGCAATGCTGGGTGCCTTTGTGACCGCGTTTTATGTTGGATATGTCGTTGCGAATGTTGGGGGTGGCTTTCTGACCGATGTGATCGGAGGCCGACGCACCCTGACGTACACATTGATTCTTCTCGGAATATCGACGTTTGCATTCGGGTATGCGAATGATTTGAGAACTGGGTTCGCAATTCAGACGATCATGGGGCTGGCTGCGGGAGCTGACTACCCCACGGGCGTCAAAATAATAACGTCGTGGTTCGGAAAGGATCGTGGCCGTGCTCTCGGCCTCTACACGACAGCCACGTCTTTCGCCGTCGTCATAGCTAACGCAACGATTCCGTTGTTGTCGAATGCATTCGGGTGGCAGAACGCATTCAGGGCCCTTGGGCTTTGCACTTTTGGTTGGGCTTTCGTCTCGAGCCGTGCACTGAGAGACGCTCCGACAAAGGCAGCCTTTGCCCACATTACCACGGACGAAATCAGAGCGTTGGTCAAGAACAGGAATCTGGTGCTGCTCGCATTGGCCGGTCTTGGCGCACTCTGGGCGACTGTAGGTTTCACTGCGTGGGGAAATGCGCTGATGATCAAACAGTATGAAATCGATCCGGTAACGGCAGGCCGGATCTTTGTGCTGTTCGGTGTAGGCGCTGTTCTGACGAAACCGTTGCTGGGTTGGCTATCAGATCTGTTTGATGGCGCAACAAAGCTCCTTGGAGTGCTCTCGCTGGCTTGTTTCGCCGGGATGCTTCTCGTGTTCAGCCGTTGTTCGACCGCGCAGGAATTCTATATCGCGGCCCCGTTTCTCGGAGCGGTTGCCTTCGGTTACACGCCGGTGCTCGTAGCGCAGGTCACGCAGACTTCAGGGGCGAAGGCAGCTGGTCTGGCGGCAGGATTGACAACTGCGGTCTGGCAATTGGGCAGTGCGATGGCGCCGCTTGTCGTCGGAGCAGTATATGCGCGATCACACTCCTTCTCGTATCCGCTGCTGACGCTTGCAGCAGGGCCAGTGCTTGGGGCATTGATATTGATTTTTACCCGTCGTCGCTCCAGTAACGTTGCTGCCGTTTCTGCATAGATGATTGGCTCTTTCCCTGGGAGAGTTCTAACCCGATCGGGTCCAGAGGGGAGTTGGAATTAATGTTGATGGGCGGGTTATAAAATTAAAAATGTGTCATTTTTTAAGGTCGATGTAAGGTCCGTGGCTGAAGATAACGAGATTGTTCGCCGGTGGTGATATCGATTTGAGCTGTGATATCGTCAGAGTCGGTCGCGATATGTCGAGAATAATCAAGAAAAGTGGATCTAATGATGAATGCCGGGAACTTGAAAATTGGCACTCGGATGGGGTTGGCAGCTCTGCTATTCCTTTCCGTTTATGCCCTCTGCACATGGTTTGGGATATCGGGATTGAGACTAGTAAGTGTTGAAAATAGTTCGATTATAAATGACGGGTACCGGGGCGCGGCTTATTCTTACGAAATAATTGATATAGTAAACCGTAATGCAAGAAGTATGCGGAATACGCTTATTTTTGATGATCCTTTGAGTTTTGAGAGGGAGAAGGTTGGGATATTAAAAAATAATAGCGAGAACGACGATAATTGTTCAAGGCTGAAGGTCTCTATAAATTCGGCGCGCGGTAAGGATTTGCTTCGGATCGTTCTGGAGACCAGGGATTTGTATGGGGTTTCGCAAAATGAGTTCATGGAACTCGTTGCTTCTGGAAGGAAGGCCGAGGCCAAAGAGTTACTGCTGAACAAATTGAGCACGGATCAGCGAAACTATTTTGATGCACTCAGGGAGCTGATCAGGTATCAGACAGAGCGCGTTCGAGTGAGCGGCGAGCGCGCTGAAAACGTCTTTCAGACTACACGGGCGAAATTGCTGGGCCTCGCAGTTTTGTCGGTTGTGCTGGGCATAGGTGTGTCAGCGTGGCTCAGCTTTTCCATCATCCTTCCCCTGAGGCAGGCTGTGAAGATTGCCGGCACAGTGGCTAGCGGAGATTTGAGCAGCCGGATAGAAGTAAAAACAAGAGATGAGACCGGCCTTCTTTTGAAATCTCTCAAAGAGATGAATGACAGTTTGGTCAGGGTCGTCTCGGAAGTGCGATCCGGTGCCGATACGATTGCTACTTCGACAAGCCAGATTTCCGCGGGCAATCAAGACCTTTCAGTTCGTACTGCTGAACAGGCTGCTTCGTTGGAGCAAACTGCTGCGAGCATGACCGAGCTGACCGAGACAGTCAGGCAAAACGCTGAGAATGCGAGGCAAGCAAACTCGCTGGCTGTCAGTGCTTGCGAGTTGGCTGGCACGGGGCGCCGTGACGTCGATGTCATGGTGGAGACGATCAATCAGATCAACGCCGATTCCGCACGAGTGGCGGAGATCACCGGCATGATCGAAGGAATTGCCTTTCAGACCAATATTCTGGCGCTCAACGCTGCGGTGGAGGCAGCCCGTGCGGGTGAACAGGGACGCGGTTTTGCGGTGGTCGCTGGGGAGGTTCGGTCGCTTGCGCAGCGTGCTTCTGCGGCAGCCAAGGAAATCAAGGACCTGATCGAGGTATCCACGCAGAAGGTTAGCCAAGGTACGCGTCGGGCTGGCGAGGTCAGCATTGCTATGGATCATATTCATCAGGCAGTCTCGCGAGTCTCTGATGTTGTCGCCGAAATCTCAGCTGCTTCTCTGGAGCAGACACAGGGCATCGAACAGGTGCATCAAGCGATCGACCAGATCGATGAAGTGACCCAGCAGAACGCCGCACTGGTGGAGGAATCGGCAGCAGCAGCACAGTCGATGCAGGAGCAGGCCGGCAAGATGAAGGAAGAGGTCATGTTTTTCAAGCTCGGAGTTGAATCAGGCGAATCTCAACAATTCTCAGTTGCTCAGGCTGCGCCGATATGAATGGCAGCGCTGGGGCGCGGCGACGACCCGGCTGGGTAATCCGTAAGCGGTCATTGGGCGATACCCTCTCGTCGCGAGACCTAATCACGGCGGCGAACTTTCCATGTTGTACGAACGTGGACACGCTTATATGAACGAACAAGCGGAGAGAAACAGGGCCGGCTGGTCACGGATCGTAAGCGAGATGGCAGCGCAAATACGACGAACTCGCTAAGCTTGAGGTGATCGAGGGATGCTTGAAACCTGGTGTCACGATAGCTGGAACGACCGTGGACCATGGGTCAATCCGAACCTTACGCTGACGTGGATTACTTAGCTCGCAATGGCGTCCTGAGAGCCGATCGCGTCCTACTCGTCAACATTGCCGAACCCGCTCCAGACGACCTTGGTAGCCTTGTGGAAGCGATGCCGCTTTGCGGCGTCGTCCTCATTCCAGCGAAGAAATACGATCAGGCCTTCCAAACTGGTCATGATGAGTGCGCCGCGCAATTCGCATTCTTCTGCCGAGAGCGCAGGATTGATCTCTTCGACAAGCTTTGCAAAGAGGCGCGTGAACTGTTGCTGTATGTCGACGGCAATATCGCGCGCGAACGGCTCATGCAGTCCGAGTCCCCAGCATTCCAGGACGGATGCGGGAAGGCCGGGTTTGGCAAATTCTACGAAAGCATCGTCAATGATCGCTTCGAGCCGTGCCTGGGGAGAGCGCCTCTTATTTTCGGCGAAGCCTCGAAAGCGTTCGAAATAGCGTTTGGCGATCTCCTCGAGCGTTGCGCGCAGCAGCGCTTCCCGATTCGAAAAATAGTGCTGTAACGTACTCAGGCGAATGCCCGCATCGTTGGCTACGCGATTGATCGTATACCCCGCATATCCTTCTGCGATCAGGACGTTGATCGAGACGTCGATGATCTCGGGTACGCGACTTTTCCGATTGCCACGCCGTCTTGCGGGCTCGTCTGCCAGTGGATCGAAGATCGCAGCAGAAGGAAGGGTCATTTTTCTCACATGGTCTCCGTACCGGCGCGATGAGCATCTTCTCTTCCGCCGCAATCAAGGTTTGCCCTCAGGTCGTGAGCGTTGGCTCGCGATCCTAGTCCCGCAAGCATCCATCTTGCCAGTTCGCCGCCTTTCGACCAGTGCACTGCTGGCCTCTGTGCGACGTTATCCGGGAAGTAGTGCCAGAAAGCAGGCTAAATAACCTATTATAAATATAGGTTGCGCTGCCGTGAGGGCAAGGGTGTATCTAAATTTATCATAAAAAACAATGTAATAGACGGTTAATCGTTTACCCTCGTCTAGCATGTGCGATCTTGCTTTATAGGTTGATTAACCTATAATTTGCGTGTGAGGAGATCAACCGACAGTGCGTTGTTCCCGCGATGCACAGGGGGCATGTCGGAAGCGTGTGCGATGAGGGGAATGGGAAATGAACTCCGGCAATAGGTCCTTGCGTTCGCTGGTTATCAAGTGGTTCGGGTCAGCGTCTGTGGCCCCGATCTGCGTGACGGAGTTCAGTCGAACTCGAACCGACCGAACGCGCTATGTGCGCATCGGAATAGCTCGGCCGCAGGGCTGGTTCGCAATTGTTTTCTTTCGGCACGATGACGGCTCATGGAATGTGTTTCCGCCAAATGTGAGGGGGCAGGCGCTTGGTGCGTACCGGCATGCCGCATGAGAGGCATGGTGAGATCGCGTTCGCGTTCTACAGGGGAACGTAATGAATGTTTTCGAGTTGGCAAGGGATGCGGGAATGCTGGTCGTGCTGGACGGCAGAATCGGTCGCACGGAGTATCGATGTGTCCACGGAACCCTGGACGCATTGGAGCGGTTTGCTCAAGCGCTGGAAATTGCGGTGATGAACGAACGGCTCGAAGCGGCTGCCCTTGATCGCGCCTCGAGCGGGTCCAGTGATGCTCGCTCAGAATTGTCGAACTGAGCATCTGACCACGCGCCGCAGTTCGCTTGTAGGTATCGAGCTGCACCTGGCGTTCGAGTCGGGCTGTGAGCGTTGGCCGAGAACTTTAAGGAATCGCCTGACTGCCATGCTCGCCCTGTGTGCCCAGAATCGAGTTCGGACCGAGGCCCAGACACACTTCCTACGCTTCCTCGACAGATCGCCGATTCTTCGGCGTTCGTGCGCCTTGACCGCCGTAGTGCGCCTGACGCGAAGATTAGATTGAGTCGGAATGTCCGCAACGTGGACATTGCGTACGAAGGAGGGGGGCGCCGCGTTCGCCGCCGTAGCATGAGCAGGAGCCACATTCTCGCATTCTTGTGCAGAGCCGGCTTTCCTTTGCAACGTAGCAGAGCAGAGCAACCATGAATACATCAAATACTTCTCAAAGCGAGATTATCGATCTCCCTCCGCTTCCCGCGACCCTCAATCCGTTTCCAGAATATGCCAAGCTGGCGGAGCGAGGTCCCGTGGTCCGGGTCAGGACGCCTGTTGGAACGGAGGTCTACCTGATCACGCGCTGGGCGGAGGCGATCGAGGTTCTCTCCAATCCCCTGATTGCAAAAGGTTCAGACCATATTCAGGCAGCCCTCGCCGCGCAAGGCCGCAGTGGGCCGGGCGCAGGGACCCCGATCGCCGGCTCTCAGGCTGGAAACCTTCTCAATACCGATCCACCCGATCACACGCGTCTGCGATCCTTGGTGATGCTCGCGTTCACGCCCCGGCGCCTCGAACAACTGCGGGCTACGGTGGAGCAACTGGTAGATCGTCTGATCGACCAGATGCGTGAAGGTCCCGAGGCAGATTTGATCGCGGATTTTGCTTACCCCATCGGTATCACGACGATCTGCACCATGCTCGGCGTACCGGAAGGCGACAGGTCCAATTTCCGGCAATGGGCCGAGTGGGCGATGACGCCTGGCCATAAAGAGCAGGACCATTGTATGGAACTGCTGCGAAACTATCTTGCGACTCTCATCGAATCCAAGCGTGAGGTACTGGCAGACGGCGCTGTTCCCGATGAGCAGCCTGACCTGCTAAGTGCCATGATTGCCGCGCGCAATGCTTCGAACGCGCTGACAATTGAGGAACTTCAAAGCATGTCGTATTTGCTTCTCATCGCTGGTCACGAAACCACGGTGGGACTGATCGGCAATGCGCTGTTGCACCTTATGCTGAATCCGGATCAGCAGCGGCTACTGGTCGAAGATCCTACGCTGATTAAAAACACCATCGAGGAGACGCTGCGTTACGACGGTTCAGTGCCATACACGACATTCCGGGCGACCACGGCAGATGTGAAAATTGGAGATACGGTGATTCCGGGCGGCAGTTTTGTACAGGTCGTGCTGCCTGCCCTCAACCGTGATCCTGAGAAGTTTGAAGATCCGGGCATCTTCGATATCCGCCGCAAAATCAAGCAGCACATGGCTTTCGGGCATGGCGTCCATTTTTGTCTTGGCTCTCACCTTGCTCGCCTGGAAGCGCAAACTGCGGTGGGGCGGCTCATGCAGGCATTTCCCAACGTCGAACTCAGCTGCGACCCAGCGGACATTCCTTGGCTTGGCACGGTGATCCGCGGTGCGCGATCGCTCCCGGTTCGCATCAACGGACAAGAATACAAGGAGTCCTGATAATGTATCGCGGATTCAATGTCAGTGCGGGGCGCCGCGACGTAGCTACGGAATGGTACGCTGTCGAGGACCCTGCCGTCCTCACGCCAATAGCAGAAGCGCCGATAACCACGCCGCAAGCGCTCGACGATGCCGTTGCCTCGGCTGCAGCCGCTCTCGGCAGTTGGGCGTCGGACCTCACGGCCCGTCGCAATGCTCTGAAGCGGTGCGCTGCGTTGCTGGCTGCCAATCTTGAGGAATTTGCCATCCTGCTCAGTCGGGAGCAGGGAAAGCCGCTGCTGGCGGCGACACGAGAACTTCTGTCTGCCAAAGGTTACCTGGAATATTTCGCCGAGAAGAGTGCGCATCAGGAGATCATCCGGTCTGATCCAGGCCGAACGGTTGTGGCAGTGAGTGCCCCGGTTGGGGTCGTGGGGATTATCGTGCCCTGGAATTTCCCTATTGTGCTTCTGATGATGAAGCTCGGCCCCGCACTGTGGGCAGGGAACACCGTGGTGGTCAAGCCAGCACCAACGACGCCGCTGACGACCTTGGCCATCGCAAACCTGTTTGCCGATTGCCTGCCGCCGGGGGTGCTGAACACGGTGACGGGTGGCACGGATGTTGGTGCGTCCCTGGTGAGTCATGCTGGCGTGGCGAAGATATCGTTCACCGGATCGACGCCGACCGGAAAGAAGATTATGGCCAGCGCCGCACAAACCCTGAAACGACTGACGCTCGAGTTGGGCGGCAACGACGCAGCCATCGTCCTTGCGGACGCGGATATCGACGCGTCCGTACCCTTGCTGTTTGAACGATCGTTCATGAACGCTGGCCAAGTGTGCTGCGCGGTTAAGCGCTTGTTCGTGCATCGATCGCTATACGAGCCGCTGGTGGAGAAGATGGCGTCGATCGCAAAGACATGGCGTGTCGGTCCTGGATTGACCGATGGCGTGCAGATGGGGCCTCTACATAATCGCCAACAGTTCGACCATGTGAAAGCGCTCTTGGACGATGCCGTTGCGACGGGCGGTCGGATTGTCACAGGGGGGACGAAGCCGGACGAATGGGCGGGTCACTTCCTGCGACCGGCAATCGTCGTGGATGTTTCGGACAGCAGTCGACTCGTGCGCGAGGAGCAGTTTGGACCGGCGCTGCCCATACTGACTTTCGACGATGAAGACGAGGCAGTCTCCCGGGCGAATGCCTCGGAGTTTGGTCTGGGCGGCTCAGTGTGGTCTACCAATATCGGACGTGCGACGGCATTGGTCCGCCGGCTGGAAGCGGTGAATCTGTTCGTGAATCAGCACGCAACTCCTCCCGATCCTGCGATTCCTTTCGGGGGAATGAAGTCGAGTGGCTTCGGGTACGAATTCGGTGAATGGGGTCTCGATGAATTCGTAGTGCGAAAAGTATTGCACAGCCAGACGGGAGGTTTGGCATGAGCAGGCTGATGAGGGCGGCTATTCTCGAAGGGGTAGGTCGACCCCTGCGCATTGCCGATGACGTGGAGATCGATGACCCGCGGGCCGGCGAAGTGTTGGTGAGAATCACGCATTGCGGGGTCTGCAACACGGATCTGGCGCTCGCCGACGGCAAGGTGGGCTACCCCGTGCCAGCGGTGCTGGGTCACGAAGCAGCGGGCACGGTCGCGGCACTTGGTGCGGGGGTAACTGATCTCGCTTTCGGTCAACGGGTCGTGGTCTCCATGCGACCGGCATGCGGAACTTGTTACTTCTGTGTGCGCAATCAGCCTGTTTTGTGTGTCGCGGCCGAGAGCCCTTCCCGTACGGCGGGACCCGCCGGCCACGATGTGCGCGTTCGGCATCGAGGGACACCGGTGGCTCGGGGACTTCGCCTGGGGGCGTTCGCGGAGTACGTGCTTGTGGAGCGCAGTGGTGTCGTTCCGGTCCCTGACTCCATTTCGTTGACGCACGCAGCGACGATGGGATGTGCAGTGCAAACCGGTATGGGATCGGTGGCAAACGTGGCCGCAGTGCCGGAAGGCGCCACCGCTGCCGTCGTGGGGCTCGGCGCGGTGGGGCTCTCGACGATTCAGGCGTTGCGAATTGCACGCGCAGGACTGGTGGTGGGTCTTGATTTCAATGCTGACCGACGCATTCACGCGCAGAGGCTTGGGGCGAACGCAACGTTCGACAACTCGGCCGCTGGATTTGAAGACCCCTGTCGGACGCTGACGGGGGGGATCGGTTTCGACTTCGTATTTGATGGGGTCTGTAGTCCTGACAGCTTGAATCTGTGTGCTTCCCTGGTGCGCAAGGGGGGGGTGATCGTCATGATCGGTGTCGCCAAGCCAGCGGAATCGGTGTCGATCGGAGCGCTGGACATGGTGTTGCGGCAATTGCAGGTCAAAGGGTCCTACCTTGGTAACTGTCATGCACAGCGAGACCTTCCGCGATATTTCGATCTGTGCTGCCATCGAGCGCTGGACCTGAGCAGCCTGGTCACGAACGTGAGGCCATTGGAAGAAGTTAATGAGGCTCTTCAGGATCTCCGCGATGGCGTTGGCATCCGGACGGTGCTGACAATCTGATTCAAAGCGGGGAAAATCTGATGACTCAACTCAAGATGCGAGTGGCCAGAAAAGAGCGGGAGGCAGACGGAATCTGCAGTCTCGAGCTCGAATCGATCGACGGCCAGGCGCTGCCGCCGTTTCGCGCTGGCGCACATATTGATTTCCATTTGCCGGGCGGCTTGATACGCCAATACTCGCTGTTTGGATCTCCTTTCGATCAGCGGCGTTATCGCATTGCCGTATTGTTGGACGCCAATTCTCGTGGTGGGTCCAAGGCGGTTCACGAGAGCGTCCATGCGGGAGATGAGGTGATCATCTCGTCGCCACGTAATCACTTTCCGCTTGTCCCGTCCGAGAAGTCGATTCTGATTGCGGGTGGCATCGGGATTACTCCAATGCTCTGCATGGCTGAGGAATTGAGCGTTGAGGGAAAGGCGTACGATCTGCATTACTGTGTTCGTACTGCAAATCGCGCAGCCTTTCTCGGTCGACTTGGCGCAGCTCCGTTCGTCGAAAACACTCACGTCCACTTCGACGACGCCTCCGGATCGCAGGGGCCACTTGATCTGGACGCTCTCCTTGCACACCCGAGGCAAGGTGTCCACCTCTACGTGTGCGGACCGAGCGGGCTTATCGATTCAGTTGTTGAAGGCGCGAAGCGCCACAACTGGCCTGACGATCACGTTCACTTTGAGCATTTCGCTCCGCCGCCATCGTCTCAGAAACAGGGGGGGCATGGCTTCGAAGTGCGCATCGCAAGCACGGGTCAGACTTTTCTCATCCTGCCAGAGGAGTCTGTTGCACAGGTCCTGGCCAGAAATGGCATTGATATCCCGGTTTCTTGTGAGCAAGGCGTGTGCGGAACTTGTGTCACAAGAGTCATTGAAGGTGAGCCCGACCATCGAGATCTCTTTTTGACAGAGGCCGAGCAGGCGGCCAATGATTGTTTCACGGCATGTTGTTCTCGTGCTCGCGGACCCCTGCTCGTTTTAGATCTCTAGTGCGTTCGTTCGCGCCGGTCAGCTCGATCTGTCCGCACCCCGAACATGTACGTGTGATTCGTTCGGAAAGAAAAATGATAGACGTATTCTTGGTTCTATCGCCATCGTCAATTTGATGACAACAAGACTCGGTCGGCTACCGAGCGCGTTGTCCGACAGATCAGTGCACTAGGCGTAATAGCCATTGATACCGCCGAAGGCATAACTGACGGCGTAACGGTGGCACGGATTATCACCTGGGCAGGGGATATCGTGCGGATCGAGTGCGTTGGCGACAACGCGAGGGTCTCGAGCGATCGCTTGCCTAATTGACCATGACAACATCAAGGAGAGATAGGCCATGGGCCAGACCATCCAGATCGGCTGCGCAGACGGCAGTTTCAGCGGATACCTTGCCACCCCGGCTGCAGGGAGGGGGCCTGGGATTGTGCTGTGCCAAGAGATTTTTGGTGTCAATGCCAATATGCGCAAGGTCGCGGATTACTACGCCGAAGAAGGTTATACCGTGCTGGTGCCTGATCTGTTCTGGCGCCTCTCGCCCGGCATCGAATTGGAAGACCATGGTGAAGATTTCCAGCGCGCTTTGGGGCTGTGCCAGCAGTTTGACGAGGCCAAGGGTGTGCAGGACGTCGGCGCAGCACTGACGACGCTGCGGCAACGTCCGGAATGTGTCGGCCACACTGGTGTGCTGGGTTTCTGCTTGGGAGGCAAACTGGCTTACTTGGCAGCATGCAGGCTCGAAGGCGTCGCGTGCGCGGTTGGCTACTATGGCGTGGGTATCGAGCATGCATTGAGCGAGGCTGCCAATCTCAAGGGCCGGCTGGTGCTGCATATCGCCCAGAATGATGGTTTCTGTCCGCCGGACGCGCAGGCGGCCATCGTGGAGAGCCTGGGTGGCAAGGAGAACGTCGAACTGCACGTTTACCAAGGGGTTGATCACGCCTTCGCCCGTGCCGATGGTGCGCACTTCGACAAGTCTGCGGCCCTGATCGCGCACCAGCGCTCGATTGCAGCACTGCGTGGAGAGATGGGTCCGCATTACGATCTTTCGGCGCTTTGGGACAAGCACTGCGAGCACGAATTCTTTACTCGCGACGTGGATGCCACCATGGCCACCATGGTCTCCGAGCCGTACGTCAATCACATCCCGACCATGACCGGCGGCGTGGGCTATCGGCAGTTGAAGCGCTTTTATCAGCATCACTTCGTGCACGGCAATCCGCCCGACATCAGCATGATCCCGATCTCGCGCACGATCGGCGCGAGCCAGGTGGTTGACGAGAGCCTGCTCTGCTTTACCCATACCACTGAAATCGACTGGATGCTGCCCGGCGTGAAGCCGACCGGCAGGCGAGTGGAAATCCCGCTTGTTGGCATCATCAAGTTCCGCGGTGACAAGCTATACCACGAGCACATCTATTGGGACCAGGCCAGCGTGCTGGTGCAGATCGGTCTGCTCGATCCCGAGGGTTTGCCGGTGGCCGGAGTGGAGACGGGGCGCAAGCTGCTGGATGAGTCGCTGCCTTCGAACACGCTGATGGCGCGCTGGAAAGAAAGCGAAGGGAAGTAGGCTGACTGGCATCTCCGCCAGAGCGGGGATGCCGAGATTCACCAAGAAAGAGGAACCATCATGAAAGGACTGCAGGACAAGGTCGCCATCATCACCGGGGGCGCGACACTTATTGGTGCCGGTGTGGCCCGCGCGTTCGTCGCGGCAGGCGCGAGCGTGGCGATCCTCGACATCGACGTGGTCGGCGGGGAGCGCGTGGCCGCCGAGTTGGGAGAGAAGGCAATCTTCATCGCCACGGATATTACCAAGGACGATCAAGTCAGCGCAGCGGTCGCCAAGGTTGTGAGTCGTTTCGGAGGCGTGGACTTTTTGGTGAACCTGGCCTGCACGTATTTGGACGACGGCTTCAAGTCTCCCCGCGCTGATTGGCAGACTGCCCTCGACGTCAACGTGGTGTCCGGAATCATGTTGGCCCAGAAGGTTCATCCAGAGATGAAGGCGCGTGGGGGCGGTGCAATTGTCAACTTTACGAGTATCTCGGCAAAGGTTGCCCAGACGGGGCGTTGGCTCTATCCGGTTTCCAAGGCGGCAATTTTGCAGCTGACGCGCAGTATGGCGATGGACCTCGCGCCAGACCGCATTCGTGTGAACGCGGTGTCCCCGGGCTGGATCTGGTGCAGGTTGATGGACGAAATGAGCGGTGGCAATCGAGCGGGTATCGACGAACTCGCCACACCGTTCCATCTGTTGGGACGGGTTGGTGATCCGGACGAAGTTGCGCAGGTGGTGCTGTTTCTGTGCTCCGACAATGCCAGTTTCGTCACCGGCGCCGACTACGCCGTGGACGGGGGGTATTCGGCGATGGGCCCCGAACAGAATGTCCCGCCATACGGCAAGCAGGCCGGCTAAAAATTAACGATATCCTCCAGGAGATATATCATGAGTCAACGTATCGCCATCGTTGGAGCCGGGCAGTCCGGGCTGCAAATGGCCCTCGCTCTGCAGTCCAAGGGCTACCAAGTGACCTTGGTCACCAACCGCACACCCGATCAGATCCGCGCTGGCAAGGTTATGTCCAGTCAGGGCATGCTTCACAGTGCACTGCAGATCGAGCGCGATCTTGGGCTGAATATGTGGGACGACACGTGCCCGCCTGTGCAGGGTGTAAGCCTGACGGTGTTGCAGCCGGGGAAGCCCGGCGAGAAGATGCTTGAGTGGATGGCTTCTCTGGAGCACCCGGGCCAGTCTACGGACCAGCGCGTGAAGATGCCGATCTGGATGGAGACCTTCGTCCAGCGCGGGGGCGATCTGCGCATCGTCGACGCAGGTTTGGAGGAGCTAGAGGATCTGGCGCAACACCACGATCTTGTGCTGCTGGCTGCCGGTAAGGGCGAGATCGTCAACCGTTTCGAGCGCGACGTCGCAAACAGCCCGTTCGATGTGCCGCAACGTGCGTTGGCACTGGCCTACGTGACCGGTATGACGCCGCGTACGCCGTTCTCACGCATTGGCTTCAATGTGATTCCTGGCGTGGGCGAGTACTTCAGCTTCCCGGCACTGACGTTGTCCGGCTTATGCGACATCATGGTTTTCGAAGGTGTGCCGGGCGGCCCGATGGATCGCTGGGCAGAGGCCCGCACGCCGGAGCAACATCTGGCCGAATGCCTGCGTGTCGTGCGTACTTATCTGCCGTGGGAAGCCGAGCGATGCGAGCAGGTCGAGCTGACCGACGAAAACGGCATTCTCTCTGGGCGCTTCGCACCGACCGTGCGGAAGCCGGTCATGACCCTGCCGTCGGGACGACATGTGTTCGGAATGGCAGATGCGGTGGTGGTCAACGACCCTCTTACGGGGCAGGGCTCCAACAACGCTTCCAAGTGCTGCAAGGTCTATCTCGACGCGATTCTTGATCATGGCGATCGACCGTTCGACGCGGAATGGATGGAAGCCACCTTTGCCCGCTATTGGGAATACGCGCGTCACGTTGTCACCTGGACCAATTCGATGTTGGCGCCTCCGCCCCCGCATATTCTTAAACTGTTCGGCGCGGCCAGCGAGTCGCCGGCGTTGGCGGCACGCATCGCTAATGGCTTCGACAACCCGCCGAGCTTCTTCCCTTGGTGGACGGAGGCGCAAGCGTGCGAACAGATGATCGAGCAATACGTTGGACAGGCAGCCTGACATGAATGAATTACCGCAAATCGCCCCTGAGCCGCAAGCGCTGCGCCGGGTGTGCGGACGCTACGCAACTGGCGTGGCGGTGATCGGAGCCTGCGGACCTGAGGGGCGGTTGGTCGGCATGACGGTCAATTCGTTTGCTTCGCTTTCGTTGACGCCGCCGCTGATCCTGTGGAGCCTCGCATTGCATTCGCCGAACGCTGCACTGTTCGCGCCGGGGGAACGCTTCGGTGTGAGCATCTTGCGAGCTGGGCACGGCGAGCTAGCTCGGCACTTCGCAAGATCGTCACCCGATAAGTTCACTGGCGTTCCGCATCAGCGTTGCGAGCGAGGCGTTCCCTATCTTGAAGAGGCGCTGGCACAACTGGCTTGTCGGGTAGAGCGCGCCGATCCGGTCGGAGATCATCTGCTGATCGTCGGTGAGGTCGAGAGGGTGGCTGTGTGTGAAGGTGAACCATTGGTGTTCTACGGCGGCGACTTTGTCAGCCTGGCGGCTTGATCAAGAAGCGCAGGAATTTCGCAGAAGGACCACCCGTGAACTCGCACGCTCGTGCGAGTTCCGGCTTCCCTCTATCGAATGTTGCCTCGACCGTCGAGTCCTGTTTTTACAGATGCTTTAGGGTCGGCCCTGCCAGGGGTGTCGTCTCGTTCCGGCGAGCGCCGGCATGTGCTCGTGATGTACGTTTGTAGCATGAGGAGACACGATCTGTCCGGAGTCCGAACATGCATGCAACTTCTGAGCGTGGTGCGAAACACCCAGCATACGCTTGATTGTCACTCTATTCACGCTTTCAAATCCAAGCTCGAAGCAATCATATGAACAAGATTCTGGAAGACAAAGTTGTCGTAGTCACGGGCGCAGGCCAAGGTATCGGCCGTGCCATCGCAAAGCAGGCCGCCGCCGCCGGTGCCCGCGTTGTCGTCGCGGATATTGCCGTCGCTAAACTCGACGACGGCAGCACTCGATCGGTCGCGGAGAGCGTCGTTGAAGAGATCGTCGCACTCGGTGGAAAGGCCGTCGCTTCCACGGAGGATATCTCGGAATCCGCGGCGGCAAGTCGAATCGTTGAACAGGCGGTCGACACGTACGGGCGAATCGATTGCGTTGTCAATAACGCCGGCATTCTGCGGGACCGCATGTTTTTCAACATGGATGACGCGGAATGGGATGCAGTCGTCAAGGTCCATCTGTACGGGTACTACAACGTATCACGTGCGGCCGCACCGCATTTCAAGGAGCAGAACTCCGGCAGCTATGTCCACTTTAGCTCGTCATCCGGAATTATCGGAAACGTTGGGCAAGCCAACTATGCCGCCGCCAAGATGGGGGTGGTCGGACTTTCCACCAGCATCGCGTTGGACATGGCCCGGTTCAACGTGCGGTCGAATGTGATCGCCCCATGGGCCTGGAGCCAATTGCTCGAGAGTGTTCCGATTCGCACTCCAGAGCAGGGTGAGCGGATGCGCAAGATGAAAGAGACCATGAGAGCCGAACAGATTGCCCCGCTTTGCGTGTTTCTCGCGAGCGATCTGTCTTCGTCTATCTCGGGGCAAATCTTCGGGGCCCGTGGCAACGAAGTCTATTTGTTTAGCCAGCCGAGAATCGTTCGATCCGTGCAAAGATCCGACGGATGGGATGCCGAGAGTCTTGCCGCCACGATGCTCCCGTCTTTCAAGAATGACTTCTTGCCTGTCCAAACGCATCGCGACGTCGTCGGCTGGGATCCGATCTAAAGGCCGAAAATGCTCAATCTGGAACAAATCAGGAATCTCCCGGACACAGAGATTTCGCTCGACTACACCGAAAAGGACGTCGTCCTATATGCCCTAAGCATTGGCTTGGGGCACGCGGCGAACGAGGAGCTGAAGTTTGTCTTCGATGAGAAGCTTGTGTCCACGCCAACGTTCGCCATGATCTTGGCGCATCACCTGCCTTGGTTGCGCCAGCCGGAAACTGGTATTGACGTAAGGAAGATGTTGCACGGGGAAAGCAGTCTGGTCGTTCATCACCCGCTACCCAAAGCGGGGCACGTGACAGTCCACGGGCGTATCGCCGGTGTCGTCGATCGCGGTCCCGGAAAGAGCGTGTCGATCTATTTCGAGCAACGGGTGATCGAATCCGCCACGGCGAGCCATCTGGCGACGGTAGGGGGGTGCTTTGTATTCCCGGGAGCAGGGGTCGCCGTTGGCGCTACGGGCGCTCGCCCGGGCACCACGCCGACAAAGGTTCCAGACGGGTGCGCGGATATTGAGTTTGTCGATCATATTCCAAAGAACGCGGCCCAGTTGTATCGACTCAACGGAGATCGCAACACGTTACACGTGGACCCCGAGGTAGCCCGCCGGGCAGGGTTTGACCGACCGATCCTGCACGGTCTTTGCACGTTCGGCTATGCAGGAGCGGCAGCTATTCGGACATTGTGTGACCACGATGCCGGACGTGTTGAAAAGTTGCATGTTCGCTACTCGACCCCGATCTACCCAGGTGAGCAGTTGCGCACCGAGTTTTTTCGCATCGACACGAATGAATACGCCTTCCGCTGCATTGCCGTCGAGCGGAACGTAACGGTGCTAGAGGCCGGCCATCTTGTCTTACGGAACGAGAAATGAGCGAAACCACCAGTCGGCTGTTGCCACGGCCAACACCTGAAACAGCGCACTTCTGGGAAGGGGCTCGTCGCAAGCAGTTGCTGCTGCAGCGCTGCACAGAATGTGAGCATGTGTACTTTCCACCCCGCGCTTTTTGTCCGTCATGTAGTTCGCATAACGTATTACCTCACGCGTCGAGCGGTTCCGCAATACTGTTGAGTTACGTTATCAGCGCGAGGCCTGCGCCTGGCATCGAAGCTCCATACTCGGTCGCCATCGTCAAGCTCGAGGAGGGGCCCACGATGATGACAAACATCGTCAATTGTCCGCAGACACCCGAGAGTCTGATTCTGGACATGCCATTACGGGTTCTGTTCGTCGCGCAGAACGACGAAATCACCTTACCGTTCTTCGAGCCTGTGGACGTCGTATGAAGCAAGGAATTGCAATCGTTGGCGCGTCGGAGACGGCGCGCTTGGGTCAGATACCCGAACAGTCGCAGATCGGCTTGAGCGCCGATGCTGCCCTGCGGGCATTGGCAGATGCCGGCTTGGCGGCGCGTGATGTGGATGGCATTGCCACCGCCGGTGAATCACCGACGATGCTGGCGCATTATCTCGGCGTGAAACCTGCGTGGCTCGACGGTACCGCCGTTGGAGGGTGCTCGTTCATGCTGCACGTGCGGCATGCGACGGCCGCGATCGCCGCGGGCCTCTGCAAGACTGTGCTGATTGTACATGCCGAGAGCGGAAAGTCACGTATTGCGAACACCCCGCTGCCATGGCCACCTCAGGCCGGATCGCTGCCTGGGCAGTTCGAGGCGCCCTATGGCGCTATTTCGTCTCCCACGATGTTCACAGTTCCGGTCTTACGATATCTCAAACAGCATGGACTGACACCCGATGCACTGGGCGAGGTAGTTGTCGCTCAGCGCAAATGGGCGGCGCTGAATCCGCGTTCGCTGTACAAGGAGCAGATGAGCGTCGCAGACGTGCTTTCCGCAAAGGTCATCGCATATCCATTCACGCTGCCGATGTGTTGTCCCCTCACAGATGGCGGCGGCGCTTTGGTGTTGGTCGCAGCCGAGCGCGCCGTGGAATTCCCTCACAAGCCCGTCTATATTTGCGGGTCCGGCGAGAGCGCTGAATCGCCGATGATCAGTCAGATGAACGATCTGACGAGTTCGCGCGCTTTCCGTGACTCCGGAAACGCTGCGTTCGAGAGCGCCGGTATTGCGCGTAGCGACGTTGATCATGTGATGATTTACGACGCCTTCGCCCATCTGCCGTTGTATGGGCTCGAGGATCTGGGTTTCTGCAAACCTGGTGAGGCGGCCGGTTTTATTGCGGAAGGAAACACTTCCCCCGGAGGGCGTCTTCCAGTGAACACCAATGGTGGAGGACTTTGCTATACGCACTCCGGCATGTATGGCATGTTCGCCCTGCAGGAGAGTGTCAGACAGGTGCGGGGCACGGCGCCGGCGCAGCAAGGCGACGTGAACTTCTCCGTGTGCCACGGAGTGGGTGGAATGTTTGCAACGGCCGGGACCATTGTCCTCGGTAGCCAACTTACGCGAGGTTAATTGTGTACATCGGAACGCGAGCGCAGGAAACGCCGAACAAGCCGGCAATCATCAATGCGAATACTGGCGTCGCTGTCACCTACGGCCAGCTTGACTTGGAGTCCATGCGAGTTGCGCGGTTGCTGCACGCACGCGGGCTTCGTCGAGGCGATCGCATTGCTATTTATATGGAGAACCATCTCTCCTATATGGCTGTAATTTGGGCAGCATTGCGGTCCGGCCTTTGTGCCGTGCCGGTGAATCGCTACTTCAATGCACAGGAAGTAGCGTACGTGGTCAACGACTGCTCTGCCAAGGCCATCTTCACTACGCTGGCGCAAGCGGAAGTCGTCAGCTCATTGAGCGACTCGATCCCGAACTGTCAGATTCGGTTGATTGCCGACGGAGGACTCCCTGGATGGGAGGGCTATGAAGCGACCATCGAGCGATACGATGCATCGCGCTTGGACGTGGAGGCCATGGGTACGATTATGTCGTACACGTCGGGCACTACGGGGAGGCCAAAGGGGGTTTTGCGGCCTTTGCCCGATATGGACGCTACAGAAGCATGGGCTGGCTGGTCCGAGACAGGCGGTCTCTATAACTTCGACGCCGAGACAGTCTATCTGTCGCCGGCGCCCCTATACCACGGCGCGCCCATGCGCTTTTGTCGCGCGGTGCATATGGCAGGGGGAACGGTCGTGATGATGGAGAAGTTCGACGCTGAGACTGCCCTGCAGTTGATCGCCCGCTACCGGGTGACGCACTCGCAGTGGGTGCCGACAATGTTCGCGCGCATGCTGAAGCTCGATGCCTCAGTTCGAAATCTCTATGATCTTTCGTCGCATCATGTAGCTGTTCATGCGGCTGCACCTTGCCCCATCGATGTAAAGCGCCAGATGATTGCGTGGTGGGGACCCATCGTGCACGAATACTACGGAGGCACGGACAGTGCTGGAATCACCGCCATCAGCTGCGAAGAATGGCTTCAGCACCCAGGTTCCGTGGGCCGTGCGGATCCGGCGCGAGTGAAAGTCTGTCTGGAGGACGGCACTGAAGCGGCAATTGGGCAGGCAGGCACGGTGTACTTGGTTGGCAAGTCCGGTTCGTTGCCGGAGTACCTCAACGATCCCGAAAAGACGCGTGCCGCGCGCCATCCGGAGCACGATGATTGGGTGACGGGCGGGGATGTCGGTATCGTCCGTGAGGATGGCTACCTATATCTGACTGACCGAAAGGCGTTCACTATCATCTCAGGGGGCGTGAATATATACCCGCAAGTGATCGAAGATGCCTTGATCGAGCATCCACTCGTGGGAGATGCTGCCGTGTTCGGCGTTCCGAATGAAGAGATGGGCGAGGAAGTGAAGGCCGTGATCGAGCTTGCGGACGGTATTATGCCGTCCGCCGCCGTGGCCGATGAATTGATTGCCTATTGCAAAAGCCGCGTGGCGAGGTACATGGTCCCTCGTTCGGTGGAATTCGTGGAAAAGCTCCCTCGGTCGGCAGCAGGAAAGCTCATGAAAAAGGAGCTGCGGGATCGCTACTGGGTGGGCCGTAGTTTGGTTGCGTGATTAGTTCGGGGCGGGCAACGCCCGCTTGTCAATGTGAGAGAAATAACGGAACAAATATTAAGAAGTGCTAAATAAAAATTAGATAGATATTGAGAAATTAAAATTTCCGAGACTCAAGTGGAGAAAATCGTGGCTACCTGGAACAATGTTCGGCGCGCGCTTGCGCTGGCGACAATCGCATTTTCACCCTTCGCAGGAGCTACGGAAGGTGGAGGCTCAATTTACCCTGCAGGTGTAGAAACTTTCGCGTGTTGTGCTGCTCCTCCTCCTGGCATCTATGGTGTTGTCTATGGCGAACACTATTATGCGAACTCGTTCCGCGGTAATGACGGCAATGAAGTCCCCATTCCCGGGTTCAGTGCACGGGTGTCTGCTATTGTCCCTCGGGTCGTCTGGGTAACTAATCAACAGCTGTTTGGGGCATCGTTGGTGTTCCACGGGTTACTTCCTCTCGTGAACATGGACGTCAAAGCAGCGGGTGCTAGCCAAAGAAAGACTGGCGTCGGTGACGCGACTATTGGAACGGCGCTCGGATGGCACTTGGGTCCCCATCTTCATACACTTCTCGGACTCGATGTATTTGTTCCAACTGGCTCCTTTAGGAAAAACGATCTTGCTAACATCGGGCGCAACTACTGGGCAGTACAACCCGTTTTGGGCGTCTCTTATGTCGACCCGAACGGGTTCAATGGCGACCTCAAGGTCATGTATACGTTCAACTCGATCAATCGAGATACCGATTACACGTCGGGTCACGAATTGATTGTCGACTATGCTGCGGGCTACGGGATCGGCAAAGGATGGGTTCTCGGTGTCGGGGGGTACTTCTATCGGCAGACTACGGACGACAAGCAAGACGGAAACGATGTTCCGAACAACAGAGGGAGGGCTTTAGCCGTGGGGCCGATGGTCAAGTACGACAGCGGCAAGGGGTGGTTTGCAACGGTAAAGTACGAATTTGAAACAGCCGTTAGAAATCGGCCAAGCGGCAGCGCGCTCTGGCTTCGGGCGGTCTTTCCGTTGTAGCATTTGCCGAATTGGGGGGGCGTGGTGTACCCCAAGCGAGTTGCTGAATCCGATGCGCTCGCGACGGCTCGGACGGCGGCCGGCTGCGCACGCTCGAACGCTGGCTCGAAATCGCGTTCGTCGCTGTCGAGCGCCGTTACGAGCGCGGCCTCGGGTGAGCGCTCGCGCATCGCAAGCCGATGCTCGCGGTTACCGTCGCGCTGGCGGCCGCGCTGTTCGTCACCACGCCGAAGGGCTTCTTCCCGCAAAAGGATTCGGGGCTAATCATGGGCGTCGCGCAGGCCGCGCCCGACATCTGGCCGCAGGCGATGGCGCAGAAGATGCAGCAGCTCGACCGCATCGTCGACGTCGATCCAGCCGTCGACAATACCTATTACTGGATCGGCCCGAATCCGACCCTGAGCCAGGGCGCGTGATGATCAACCTGAAGCCGTTCGGCGTGGGCACGGCGAGCGCGGCGCAGGTGCTCGCGCGGTTGCAGCCGAAGCTGGCGAAGGTGACGGGCATCGCCTTGTCGATGCAGGTCAGGCAGGACATCCAGGTCGGCGGATGGATCAGCGCCGCGCAATACCAACACACGGTGTAGGACGCGGACGTGCAGGACCTGAACCGGTGGGCGCAGCGCCTGACGAAGCGCTTTGCCACGCTGCCGCAACTGACCAACGTGACGTCCGACCAACAGGCATCGGCGACGAGCGCGACGATCGTGCTTGACCGCAACACCGCGTCGCGCTTCGGCATCACCACGCAGGCGATCGACGACACGTTGTACGACGCGTTCGGCCAGCGCCAGATCGCGGCGCTCTTCACGTCGCTGAACCAGTACCACATTGTGGAGGAGCTCGATCCGGCCTTTCAGTTGAAGACCGACGCGCTCGCGAACCTGTACGCGCGTTCTGCGCTGACGAACGAACTCGTGCCGATGAACGTGCTAGTGAGCATCGAGAAACCACGTGTCGCCGATCTCGGTCAGCCACCAGGGGCTGTTCCCGGCCGTGACGATCTCGTTCAACCTCGCGCCGAGGCAATTGCTCGGCAACGCGGTTGCGGCCATTCGTGCGGCGGAGGCGGTCGCAGCCGCAGGCAAGCCCGACACGCTCACGGGCACGTTCCATGCGTTCCAGGCATCGCTCGCGAGCGAGCCGTACCTAATTTTCGCCGCGCTGTTCGGCGCGTTGCCGCTCGCGATCGGACATGGTACGGGCGCCAAGTTGCGCGTGCCGCTGGGCATTGCGATCGCTGGCGGCCTGATCCTGTCGCAACCGCTGACGCTGTTTACGACGCCTGTCGTCTACCTGTATTTGGACCGGCTGGCGCGGCTCTTCGAATGCGGTGCAGGGGACGACGATGCGTTGCTCGAGTCAGTGGCCGAGACGAGCAGTCGGCGTGATGGCAACGTGTCACCGCGGGTCCGATTGATCCTCGGATTTTTTCCGCGACGCTGCATGGTTCATTTTCGCGCAGGAGCGTGGGCGATGGGCCAATGTACAGCACTGCTTCGAGGACATCGGGGGACAGACCCGCGCGCGTAGCGCTCTCCCTCTCGAATTGCGTGCTGCCACAGCGGTGATCGAAAATTGGCGTCGCCACTCCCTTGGCGTTCCTGCATCTCTGACGTTGGCGAAGACGCCCCGGTGGGTGGGTTCATGGGCATTGCGCCACATGCGGGCCTGGAGGTTCTTCGACTCGGGCGTGCTGCAGGAGAGGCGGCTCCGGTTGAGCTAGTGCTGAAGGTGCAATGCGAGCACCCGCATCGCGACGGTTGCAGGAGCGGATGCAGTCGATGCTGTTGGGCGTCTCCCGGAGCGCTCGCCTTCCTCGATGGTCCGATCGTTGAGATTGCCCGATGCTCAGGAGCCTCGCTCCCGAAGCATCCAACGCGTTAGTTCTCGAATCTGATCGGTCGTGACGCGCTCGTGCAGGATTAGCGTGCGTAGATAAACGGCGCCGAGCAGGCAATGAAGCAGGGGCATCGGATCCGCTCCCTGCGGCCACTCGCCCACTTTTGTGGCGCGGTCGAAAACCTGCTGAACCGCCGAAAAGCGGTTCGTCCACAACCTGCGCAGTTCGCCCGCCACGGCCGCATCGTTGTACGTGGCCAGCACGAACTGAATGGCAGACCTGCCCACGCCCGTTCGCAAGTAGCGCGCGGTTGCCGACAGCAGCGCGACGAGATCCGCGTGAAGCGAGCCCCGATCCGGTATCGCAATGTGTTCGGCGAAAAGCTCGAAGACGGCTTCCATCATCAGCCCTTCCTTGCTCTTCCACCGGCGATAGATCGAACTCTCATGCACGCCCGCGAGTGAAGCGATGGCGCCGATGTTGAGCCCCTCGAAACCCGACGCCTGCAATTGGGCAATCGTTGCGGAGATCACCGCGTCACGGACGCGTGCGCTACGGCCGCCCAAGCGACGACGGGGCGACGGCGATTCTTGTTCGGCTGACTTTGGCATGAGCGGATTTTACACATCGTTGCATCGACTGCCCGCGTCGTCACAGCAGCCCGACCATGAGCACGACCCTGGGCGATGGCCGACAGGCATGCGGTAAACACTAGCGCAAGTTTACTTGCGTTAGTGGAGCGAGTCGGGAAACATGGCAACTCGTTCACCAGTGCTACGGAGGCTCAAGTGAAAGCAGTGACGTTTTTCAAGTCAGGTACGGAGGTGGCCGGCGAGGACATCCTCAGAATGGAGGTCAAAAGGGCGCGCTACATGATGGCCTTGCTCATGGAGAAACTGGGGGCAGACGGCATGGTCAGCCTGTTCGCGCAGGAGATCGCGGAGCACGAATCGAACGAGAAGGATTGGTCGCTGCGTGCGAACGGCCGCTTCAGTTCGTCAGTTGCCGAAGCGCACGTGGCAGTGGGCACCAGCGCGGAGTTCGTGGCCTGGTTCTGGGACGGATATGGCGGGCCGAACAGCCCGGCAATGCTTCGTGCTCACCCTGAGCATCTCGGTGCGCTACCGCTCCCGGATGGGCGTGTCGGCATTCTGGAAGTACCCGGCCATACGAAGTCGCCGGCCCTCCTGAAGCTCCGCCATCTGGATGACTGGAGCGGTATCCCGATCGAACTGGCACCCGATATGCCGCATCGAATGATGGGGCGCGTCGAGACGCCCGATGGTGTGACCGTCGGCTACTTGCTGCACCAGTTCAGGGACACGCTTCCGGGGTTCGATGCGCGGCTGGAGATCTTCTGGCCATCGACCGCGCCGGAAGTACTCATTCACGGCCACTCGGACCACCTGATGGTCGAGTGGTGCAACTGGTTCGAGCTGTACGTCCTCTCGCGGACGCAAGCAAGTGACTTGATGCCGTTGGCGCTTTCCGTGAATACGTGACCGCGCGATCGGTTCGCGTACTTCGAGCGGGCCAGTGCGGCGCGGGCCGCTTGGGTGGAGCGGCAAAGCAGCAGCGGAAACACGCTACCGCTTTGCCGCGTCATCGATACCGTGGGCCGATTGCGGCGGATGTGCGATCAACTTTGCGATCCGGTCCCTCGACAACATCGCGAGGGACATCAATCCCTGGCCGGCGGCGGTTCAAGAAAAACCAACGCTCCGGCGTGCGTGCCCGTCAGCACACCGAGGACCGGAGCCGAAGCGGCCCTCTGTCCGGCTTCGTTTGATCGCCATATGTTGGGCGCCGCACGGAGGTGGATTCTTATTCAATTATTTTGCAGTCCTGCATGACTGGAGGAGACATTAAAACGTGAGCAAGATGCAGAAAATCCGTCCGATGCTGCTGATCCCTGTCTCGATCGCGGTATCGGGCTTATCGTCGAACGCGCATGCGCAAAGTAACGTCACGCTGTATGGTGTGGTGGATGCTGGCGTGATGTATACGAGCCGTACCTTCGACGCCGGAACGGGTGCGAGCGGCCCGCATCAGGTATCGGCAACGGATGGCGGAATCTCGGGTTCTCACTTCGGTATCACCGGTGCCGAGGATTTGGGCGCTGGGACGAAGGCGATCTTTACGCTCGAAAGCGGTTTTACGACGAACAACGGGGCGCTGGGCAACTCGAACGGGAATCTCTTCGGGCGGCAAGCCTTCGTCGGGCTCTCCGGACACTTCGGTACCGTCAAGGCCGGCCTACAGTACTCGCCGTTCGGACTTGCGATCGTCGATACGGACGCGCGGCATGCGTCGTTCTTCGGGAGTCAGGCCGGAATCTACATGGGCAATTTTTTTGCGACCGGCATTTTCGTCGCCAATGCCGTGTCCTATACGAGCCCGACGATCGCCGGCTTGCAGGCGAGTGCATTGCTTGCGCTGGGCGGCGATCCAAAGGGATTTCAGGCGGGGCGCCAGTATGCGGCTCGCGTGAGATACGAATGGAAAGACCTGGTCGTGAACGCTGCGCTCTTCAGTGGAAATCCCGGCGGTTCAGCCAGCGTTTCCACGCCATTCCCGTCGACGATCGAATTCAGCGGGCGAACGGTCGGTGCGAGCTACAGGTGGGGAGGTGCAACACTCAAGGGATCGTACACAAGCTACAAGATCGCCGGCTCCTTCAACGAGAAAGTGTATGCCGCGGGCGGCGAATATCTGATCACGCCGGCACTGTCCGCCGACGTAGGCGTTTGGTACATGCGGGACAGTAACGATTCGGCGAACAATTCTTTACTGGCGTCTGCCGGGCTGGACTACTTTCTGTCGAAACGAACGACCTTGTATGGCTCCGCGGCATGCGTGAACAACCACGGGTTGATGCATACGGGATTCACGGTGAATGGCGCGCTGTATGAGCCAACCGGCAGCAGTGTGGGCATCGTCGTTGGTGTTCGTCACTTCTTCTAGCGCACCCGAAAGACACATGCGCTGAAATCGCCGCCAGCCGATGACGCTGGCGGCGATTTCGCGCATGCGTGCTGGCGTTGCGGTGCTGTGTTCAAGCACGGCGAGCGAACACGGCGAGTCCACTGGCGGAGCGTTTCAAGGCGCGAGCACCACGAACGTGGTCCTCGCATTGAATCAATGACCGGTTGCGAAACGACGCGCGGTTAATGATCACCTTCCGCGGCCGGCACCGGCAACACGGTTCCATGGTTGGTGCCGAAACCGATTCGTGCAAAGCCATCGCGTTCGCACCAGCCCCGGAAAATGACGGTATCGCCATCGTCGAGGAATGCGCGGCTTTCACCATTGCCGATATCCACGGGTTGAGTGCCGCCTACGGTCAGTTCGATCAACGCACCGGCTTCGCCCGATGACGGGCCCGAGATGGTGCCGCTTCCCAGCAGGTCACCCGGCTGGAGGTTACAGCCCCCCATCGTGTGGTGCGCGATCATCTGCCCTAACGTCCAGTATTGATGCCGGAAACTGGTGCGTGTCAACGTACGTGGCTGGCGTCCTTGCGCGAGCTGACGCGCGCTCAGGACCGACGCCTCGAGCTGGATGTCGAACGCACCGGCCGCGCGGTTGTCGTCCGAGGACAGGTAGTCGAGCGGCTGCGGGCGTTCGGCGGCACGTGACCACGTGGTGCGATACGGCAGCAATGCTTCGAGGGTGACCAGCCAGGGCGATATCGTCGTCGCGAAATTCTTCGCGAGGAATGGCCCGAGCGGCTGCATTTCCCACGACTGGATGTCGCGCGCGGACCAATCGTTCAGCAGGCAGAGCCCGAAAATATGCCGTTGAGCGTCACGCAGCGGGATGGAATTGCCGCGCGGATTGCCGACCCCGATCACCGCGCCCAGTTCCAGCTCGTAGTCGAGCCACCGACAGGCGTCGTGAACGGGAGGGGCGGACGGGTCCGGGCGGTATTGCCCCATCGGTCGGTAGACCTGCTGACCGCTGACGTCGATCGACGACACGCGGCCGTGATAAGCAATGGGTAACCAGTCGAAATTCGGGCTGATCGCCATGCCGAGCGGGCGGCTGCAGTTCACCGCATGATCGAGCGAGGTGTAGAAGTCGGTGTAGTCGCCGATACGCACGGGGACGGCATACTCGGCTTCCGCTTGTGATACCAGCGTCTTCCGTACGTTCGGCTCATGCGGACTGCCGGCCCGAAGCAGTTCGAAGAGTGCGTGGCGCAGTGCCTGCCACGCAGGCGGCCCCATATCGAGCAGTGCATTCAGTGTGGTTGCCGTGGCCGCTCGCACGGCCTCGAGTGCCAGGCCGTCCATGCAGCCCGCCTGCTGTAACGCAGCGAGGTCGACGATCTGGTCGCCGATCGCGATCCCGCCGCGCCAGGTTTCGCCGACGCCCCTGCGGCGAAACACGCTGAGTGGCAAATTCTGCAACGGAAAGTCGGTCCCCGCCACGTTGGCCGTTTCCAGCCAACTGCGTTGAGTGACGTCGTGTGTGTGATTCAGTTCCATCGAGGCTCCTTGCCTATGCGGTTCGATGCGGGTCGCAAGCTGTTGCATTGAGGGCGTCGTCGAAGATCGCGACTGCGCGAGTCCAGCCGGCGGAGCCGCCCCGGATTTTGTGCGGGAAGCACGAGATGAAGAAGCCGTGAGGTGGCAGCACCTCGAGATTGTGGAGTTTCTCCAGGTGGCAATAGCCGATCTTGCGGCCGGCCTTGTGTCCTTCCCAGATCAGCGATGCATCACGCGTTTCGGCATATTTTTTCGCGGTATGGACGAACGGCGCGTCCCAGCTCCACGCGTCGGTGCCCGTCAGGCGAACCCCTCGCTCGAGCAGGTACATGGTCGCGTCGAAGCCCATGCCGCAACCCGAGGAAACATAGTCGGGTTGTCCGTAGCGCTTGCCTGCACGCGTGTTGACGACGACGATTTCAAGCGGCTTGAGTTCGTGCCCGATGCGCACAAGCTCGGCTTCGACGTCGGTAGCGGTCACGACGTAGCCATCGTCGAAACCGGTGAAATCGAGCTTCACGCCGGGCTGGAAACACCAGTCGAGCGGGACTTCGTCGATGGTTGTCGAACGCTCCCGCTCGCCCTTCGAATCGTTCATCGTGCTGTGGAAGTGATAGGGCGCATCCAGATGCGTCCCGTTGTGTGTGCTCAACTGGATGTGTTCAATGGCCCAGCCTTCGTTGTCCGGCAGGTCGGTTTCCTGCAGTCCGGGAAAGAAGGCCGTCACGGCTTTGGCCGTATTCCGGTGCGTCAGATACTGGATCGTGGGGCCGTAACCCGGTGGATCGGAAATGACGTCGTTTTCCAGATAGATCGAAAGATCGACGAAGCGTCGTGTCATGTGCGGTTGCTCCTGGTTTGGGGGACTTACCACCGACGCCGCATGGCAGCGTTCACGTTATGTGGACTGTACGATCGTACAGTCAGTATCGTGTTGGTGTAAACTGACGTCGCGTAATGAACGGATTGGCATTCGCGGCAATCGAGCCACAGGACAGCGGAGACACCATGCAGGCGAAGGAAGTCACGGGAAAGGCGACCGGTGTACGGGGGGGGAAGGGAGCGCAACAGACGGTCGAGACGAGCAAGCGCGAGCGGGTGCTCGACGTGGCGGAGCGGCTGTTTGCCGAAGGCGGTTTCGATGGCGTTTCGATGCGGGATATTGCGTCGGCGGCAGACGTTGGCCTGCCGTTGATCGTGTATCACTTTGAGACCAAGATGGGCCTGTACCGCGCGCTGTTCGAGCGCCGCAAGACGGTGCTCGACACCCGGTTGGCTTTGCTTCGTGAACCGGTCGCCGCGGGGGAAGACCCCCTCGAGCATATCGTGCGCGCATTCGTGCTCCCGGTGATGCAGATCCAGAATACCGAGTCCGGACTTGCGTATGCCAAACTTGTTGCGCGCGAAGCTTCCGATCCGCGCGAGGCCGAGCGCGGCATCGTTGCTGAATATTTCGATCCTTTCGCGGCGGAATTCATCAGCGCAATCAGGAAGACGCTGCCGGGCCATAGCGCCAACTATGCGCACTGGGCCTACTTGTTCGCAGTGGGCGCGTTGGTGATGAGTGCGTTTGACAGCCGCATCGAGCGTATCTCGGGCGGCAAGGTCAAGGCCGGCGCCCTGAAGCGCAAGGCCGAGCATCTGGTGACTTTCATTTCCGCCGGCATTCGCGCTGGCGCGACCGCTGACGCGCGGGCGTCAGCGGATTAGGCGGCACCTCGTCGTCGAACGCCACTTGCAGTCCAGATTGCTTCCCGGTCCTCAACGCTTCGATGACGCGGCTGGAGTCATTTAGGATTCGGCTGTTGGCGTTCGGCGTTTCCGTGAACCGTGACAGCAGTACCGCTAACGCGCGATTTGTCGGCAGCGCCGCCAGAATTCACCGCGTAAACTACGAGACCATGGCGAGCCTAGGCTACGCTGCGGCAAGCGACAGTAGGGCGAGGTCGAAGGGGTTCTTGCGTGGTGCGGTTCATTGAGCGAAATGCTCGCGAAATCAGAGAGATATTTAACCGGAATTCTTGACATGCAAATAAATCGATCTGATATGGCTGATCTGATCTATTTCCTGGCTATTGCTCGACAAAGGAGCTTTAGTCGTGCGGCGATAGAGCTCGGAGTAAGCGCCTCGACACTGAGTCATGCCCTGAAGGGGCTCGAAGCTAGACTGGGCGTCCGTCTACTAAACCGTACGACGAAGAGCGTCACGCTGACCGCTGCGGGAGATGCGTTGGCGGCGTCGATCGGCATGCCTTTCGAGGCGATCGACACGGCTCTGGAGACCCTGAATCGCTTCCGGGATGCGCCTACAGGCCGCATTCGGGTCAATGCGGCCGTCGAGGCTTCGACGTTGCTGTTGGCACCGGTGCTGCCGACATTTGTCGAGCGCTATCCTGACGTGGAACTGGATATCGTCGCGAGCAACCGTTTGGTCGACGTGACGGAGGGGGGCTTTGACGCGGGTATTCGCTACGGCGGAACGGTTCCGGAGGACATGATCGCGCAGCGCCTTTCGGCCAATATACGTTGGGTCGTTGCAGGGGCACCCGATTATCTTGGCCGCTTCGGTATCCCAAATCACCCCAATGATCTGCTCGAGCATCGTTGCATTAGCAATCGCCTTGGCGACGATCGAATTTACCGATGGGAATTCAAACGCGGCGATGAGAAGCTCGAAGTGGCGGTACCGTCGTCGTTGACGGTCGATCATGCTGAAACCGGACTCGTCGCAGTACTCGGCGGAGCTGGGCTGATGTATTTTCCCGAACCGTTCGTCGCGACGTATGTCAGGGAGGGGCGGCTGCGTCTCGTGCTGAACGACTGGGCGCCTTCGGAACCGGGTTTCTACATTTACTATTCGAGCAGACGTCAGATGCCGACTGGCCTGCGCTTATTGATCGATCTTGTCCGCGAACTTCAACCGCTTGGATTGTAACCGGTGCCGGTGACGAACACATGATTCTTGGCTCTGAGTCGCTGACGCTTGTCCATACCGGCGCGACGGGGCCCATGCCGATATCGAAAACAAGTATCGTGATCTGGTGGGGAGTACGTTTGGCGACGAGATTGCCGAGTCGTTGTCGGACCTGACCATACCTGATCATGAAGCTCGAAGAGGCAGAAAGCATGCGGCAGATAGGGAGCCTGTTCACGCGCATGTGATCTGGCGGCGCCGCAACGACCATTTCACTCCATCCGTACGTGCTACGTCACCGGAAGTCTTTTCGGCATGGACGGTCGCTTCATAGCGGGCGCGTTCACGGAAGCCGCCGCGGCCGTTCTGCGGTCGACCCCGATGGCATATGAGCATCTCGTACCGAGAAGGGACCGCGCGTTCGTCAGGTCTGAGCGGGCTGGGGAGTATCAGCTTCGGCGCAGGCCTCGTCCAGCCAGATCAGGGCCTGGGCCGCTTCGAATGCAACCAGCGACACCCCCATTCCGCACAGCAGCAAACCTTCGAGCTGCACTTTGGTCACGCCGCGCGACAACGCGCGCAATGCATGAACCTTGAAAGGGATCTCGCGGCCCAATACCGCCAATTGCATCGCGAGCATGATTTCGCAGGTTGCTTCGTCGACATTCTCAGGCGGAAACAGTTGGCCGCGCATCTTTCTGTAGTGCGACATGGCGTCGGGATTGGCTTCAACAAGGCGTTGAGACGACGGTTTGCGATCGAATGTGTTCATGGCGGGTTTTAGTTGGATGTCACATATCTCGACACTCGACGGCTTCGCGAATCCGCGACCGGCACGCCAAGCGCTGGAGGGACGTTCGGCGACGCAGATTCCATGCCACGCACGTTTGTGGTGATGTGGTCCGCTCCGGCTGCGTGCAAAGCTATGCACGGTCGAAATCGTTTCGCAGCGAGCGCGCGTCTGAACCATGTGCACGGCAAGATCGCACGACCGGATCGGTATCACATTTCGCCGCAGACGGATACCCTTGAGCCAGCAGTTGGCGGATTCGCAATGCACAAGTAGCGTTTCCGCGCCCCTTCCACTGATCGTCAATCCGCGAAGCCAACGATGCCCGCCGCCGCATGAACTGGCGTGTATTTCGCGCTGTTCGCCATCGCACCCATACCGACGGCGAAACTCCATTTCGCCGCCGCATGTCAGGTGTTCCGAACCATCTGCACGGTAGAACGCGTTTTATTCGATAAAAAAGCTCGCGTGATGCCGTTGTCGACGTCGCGGCTCAACGAGATTTTCAGCGAGCATCGGCGGCGGTGTCTGCCCCGACGACATGTCCATGCGTTTCGTCGACATGCTGACCATGCCAACGACACGCATGCGAGTCGAGGTGTGCGCTTGCTAGCCGCACGGGGCGGTTATCTGGCAAACGTGTTTGGGAAGACGATCAGCGCCCGTATGGCACGGGACTTGCCGTGCGAATGCTGCTGCTACCAATTTCCTGACAAAAAACATGAACGCATTCGACCCATTGCCCACTCTCTGCGAGAAAACCCCTTTGAAACTACTTGACGGGGTGCGCGTGCTGGACCTCACTTCGTCCGTTGCAGGACCGTACGCCACGCTGCTGCTCGCGGATTTCGGGGCGACGGTCGTCAAGATCGAGCCGCCTGGCAAAGGTGACGACGTGCGCGCTTGGGGACCCCCGTTTCTTGATGGCGAGTCGCTCTGGTATCTCAGCGTGAACCGCAACAAGCACAGCCTCACGCTGGATTACAGCAAACCCCAGGGACTCGAGTTGCTCAAACGGATGGTTGCAAGCGCCGATGTCGTGGTTGTCAACAGGACCTCGCCAATTCAACGCAAGCTGGGTATCGACTACGCGAGTCTCCGACAGGTCAACTCGCGGCTTATCCATGCTTCGGTGTCGGGTTTCGGTCTCGATGGCGAACGCAGCGACATGCCGTGCTACGACCTGATCGCCGAAGGCTATAGCGGTGTGATGGATCTGACCGGCGAGGCGGATGAAGGCCCACAAAAAATCGGTACGCCCGCTGCGGACCTGCTGGCCGGCAGCGATGCGGCACTCGCGGTGCTCGCAGCGCTCGTCGATCGCAATCGTACCGGACACGGACATTGTATTGACATCTCGATGATCGAGAGCATGACCCGCTTCATGACGCCGCGAATCGTGCCTTATCTCGGCTCCGGGGAGGTGCCGCGCCGTTCGGGGGGGCGAGACAGCGTCATCGCCGTCTACCAGGTTTTTCAGGCTGCCGACGCGCCGCTCACGATCGGTCTGGGCAATGATGGGATCTGGACGCGATTCTGGCGCGCGGTAGGTGAGCCCGAATTCGGACAGGCTGCCAGCTACACGAGCAACAGCGACCGGCGTCGTTTGCGTGACGAGATCGTCGAAAAGATCCAGTCCATCATCGGCACGAAGCGTCGCGATCACTGGCTCGACATCTTCCGAGATGCCCGTATCCCGGCTGGTCCGATCAATCGGATCGACGAAGTGGCAGCAGATCCCGAACTGCGTCGCCGCGGATTCTTCTATGCGGTTCCCCGCGGTGACGCGCAGATTCCGCAGGTGGGACTGGGCATCCATGTCGACGGGAACTCACATACGTTTCGCAAGCCGCCACCTCGGCTCGGCGAGGACAGCCAGGACGTGCTGCGTGCGTGGCTCGACATTGAAGCTGACACACTTCGACAACTGAAAGAGGATGGCATCGTGTAATCCCTATCGGCAGTCCGTGTCATTGACACGGTGGCGCGCGATTTGCGTGACTGCGATCGAGCCTCGGAACCATTCATATACATCCGATGGAGGAGACATGACATCGACATCTTCATTTCACCGCTCATGCGTCGCGGATACAGCCCGCGCATGCGAACAGTATCCCGGGCGACACGGAGAAGTTCGCCGAATCCGTCACGAGGCAGACAGGGGGGCGGCATGGCGCACGCACGTGGCTTGAACAAGGACGTTTGGGGCGGCTTGCTGATGACGTGTCTCGGGCTATGGGTTGCCGTCCATTCCATTTCCTACAGCGTCGGTACATTGACGCGCATGGGGCCCGGTTATTTTCCGCTGGTGCTCGGTGTGGTTCTCGCGCTGACCGGTATTGCGATCGGTATCAAGGGGATGAAGGGCGGTCCCGATGAACGACGCAGGGGACGCCGGCTGGAGTGGAAAGCATGGGTGCTCATTTGCGCAGGCCTCGTCGCGTTCGTTGTATTCGCCAAATATCTGGGGCTGGTTGCGGCGACTTTCTCGACTGTTTTCATTTCAGCGCTCGGTGACCGGAACAATTCGTGGCGTTCTGCGACCGTGCTTGCACTTGCGATGGTTGTCGTCGGCGTCGTCGTATTCGGATGGGCGCTCAATGTACAACTTCCGCTATTCACGTGGGGTGGCGCATGATCTGGCAAACGCTTCATGATCTCTGGTACGGCTTTTCGGTCGCGATGCTGCCGCAAAACCTGATGTGGTCGTTCTTCGGAGTGCTGGTCGGAAATCTGATCGGCGTGCTCCCCGGCATGGGCGCGCTATCGACGATCGCGATGCTGTTGCCGTTGACCTACACGATGCATGCCGTGCCGGCATTGCTGATGCTGGCCGGCATCTTTTACGGATCCCAGTACGGCGGCGCAATCGGCGCGATTCTGCTGAATCTGCCGTCTCATCCTCCGCACGCGGTGACGTGCATCGACGGCTATCCGCTGACGCAGCAGGGAAAGGGCGGCACTGCGCTCGGCATAACGATGATCTCGTCATTTTTCGCCGCCTCGGTCGGCATCGTCGTGATGATCGTCGCGTCTCCGCTGCTGGTGAAAGTCGCGTTCGAATTCGGGCCGGCCGAGATATTCTCGATCATGCTGCTCGGGTTGATCGCCGGATCGACGATGGCTCGCGGCTCCGCGCTCAAGGGGATCGCGATGACGACGCTCGGCCTCTTGTTCGGCATCGTCGGAACGGATGTCAACACCGGGGTCGAACGATTCACGTTCGGTCTGGTCGACCTGTCCAACCATCTCGAACTCGTTGCACTGGCAATGGGGCTGTTCGGCGTGGCGGATTTTCTCCGTAACGTCAACCGCGTGCATTTCGTCGGCACGAACGCGAAAGTACGTCTGCGCGACATGCGGCCATCGCGGGCGGAACTGAAGCGTTCGTTCATGCCGATGGTGCGCGGCACGCTCGTGGGCACACTGTTCGGTGCGATCCCGGGTACCGGCCCGACAATTACGACGTTCATCGCGTACGCGCTCGAACGCAAGGTGTCAAAAACGCCGGGCCGGTTCGGCCATGGCGCGATCGAGGGCGTGGCGAGCCCCGAAGCGTCGACGCATTCGAAGACCCAGGTCGATTTCATTCCGACGATGAGCCTCGGTATCCCGGGAGATGCGGTGATGGCACTGCTGCTAGGTGCGTTGTTGATCCAGGGATATCAGCCGGGACCGCAATTGATCACGGAGCATGCCGATCTGTTCTGGGGTTTGATCGCGAGTTTCTGGATCGGCAACGTTCTGTTGCTGATTCTGAACGTGCCGATGATTGGCATCTGGGTGAAGGTGCTTCAGGTGCCGTATCGGTACATGTATCCGGCGGCGCTGTTCTTTATCGCCGTGGGCGTCTACAGCACGAACAACAGCCTGTTCGAAGTGGGCGAGGTTTTGGTATTCGGCCTGATAGGCGCCGTGCTGCTGGCACTGGAGTTTCCCGTCTCGACCATTCTGCTTGGATACGTGCTGGGCCCGATGGTGGAAGAGAATTTTCGGCGATCGCTACTGCTGTCCCGCGGTGACGCGCTCGTGTTTTTCGAACGTCCGATCAGCGCGGGGTTCATGGGCATCTGCGTCGTGTTGCTGGTGGCGCAATTGTTCTTCGCGTGGCGCGCGACCAGAAGCCGGAGACAAGCCAAATCATCGGACGATCTTCGCTCGATCGAGGGCGCTGGGGCTGAGTAGGTGGGAACGGTCATGCCGCCGCTGCATCGTGGCTGCATGCCGGCAGTCATACCGGTCGGCCTGCAGTTGTCGCGGCGGGCAACACACTGTCTTTTGTGCGGACACTCGCTGCGCTGCAAGTGTCGATATAGGGAGATTCCGGTGTTGGCGCGATGTTTGCTTATTCATGGTGGACGGGCGAAATGTCGCCTTCCGAATGTAGTCAGGAGAATGGCATGCCGATTCAAACCAGTGTCGAAGGTCCGATTGCGTATATCACGCTGAACCGGCCGGAGGCACTCAACGCACTGAGTTTCGAAGTCCTGCAGGAATTTTCCGATGCGCTCGATCGAGTGTCCGCGTCGGATGCGCGCGCGCTGGTGATCACCGGCCACGGCGACAAGGCATTTTGCGCGGGCGCGGACATTCGCGAATTGATGGGCCGGGATCTTGTCGCGGAGCGGGACGGCGCATTGTTCGGCCAGGCGACGTTCGCGAAGCTCGACCGTTTGCGCATTCCGTCGATCGCCGTCATTCATGGCTATGCGTTCGGCGGTGGTCTGGAGCTTGCAATGGCGTGTACGTTCCGCATTGCCACGGCAAAGGCGAAGGTCGGCTTGCCGGAAATCAAACTCGGCCTGATTCCCGGTTACGGCGGCACGCAACGCCTCCCTCGCCTCGTGGGCCACGCGCGGGCGCTCGACATCGTCATGTCCGGGAGAACCGTCGGTGCAGAGGAGGCGGAGCGTATCGGTCTCGTGAACTGCATCGTCGAGGACGGCGATCCGCGGGCGCTCGGGGCCGAGTATGCGCAGCGCTATATCGGCTTCAGCACGTGTGCGTCGCTGTTGGCGCGCGAAGCCGTGTGCCGTGCCGCTGACGTCGATCTCGGCGAAGGGCTGCGTATCGAAGCGGATTTGTCGACGCTCGCATACCGCACGCAAGACGCGGCCGAAGGCATGCGCGCCTTCATCGAAAAGCGCTCACCGGTATTCAAGGACGCTTGACGCGGATATGAACGAGGGCGCGCCCACGGCTGGTGGACTGCCGTCGCCGATATCGGTGCGTCGATGGTTATCAATCGAATCGGAACATGGAATGAACATACTGGAGAGAATCGATTCTCACATTCGCCTGAGCGACGACGAGCGCATGATCGTGGACAGCGTGCGCGCGCTCGCTCGAGATCGGATTGCGCCTCACGCGGCCGAGTACGACCGTACCGGGACGTTTCCGCAGCAGAACATCGACGCGATCAATGAACTGGGCCTGAATGCCATGTTCATCCCGGAAGCGTACGGCGGTGCGCAGTTGTCGTTCACATGCTATGCGCTCTGCGTGCGCGAGATCGCGAAGGCGTGTGCAGCGACCGGCATTATCTGGGCAACGAATTTCCACGCGATCAAGCCGCTGATCGAGTATGGCAGCGAAGCGCAAAAGCAGCGCTTTCTGCCGGCAGTTGCGGGCGGCGCGCTCGCATCGTTGGCGATTACCGAGCCGGGTGCCGGCTCCGACGCGACCGGCATGCGGACGACGTTCCGCGAGGATGGCGGCGAGATCGTGATCAATGGCGGCAAGACGTTCATTACAAACGGGGATGTTGCGGACCTGTATCTGCTGTTCGGCAAGTGGGACGGCATCGACGATCCGAAGCGCGCGATCTCGGTGCTGATTCTCGAGAAGGGGACGCCTGGCCTCAGCGTGATCGGCCTGGAAGACAAGATGGGCACGCGCGCGTCGGGGACGGCGACGCTGTCGTTCGACAACTGCCGTGTACCCCGGGCGAATCTGATTGGAGAACCCGGAGACGGATTGCGAATTCTGCTGGGTTCGTTGAACCGATCCCGGCCCAGCGTGGCTGCGCACGCGCTCGGTATTGCGCGCGGTGCATTCGAGGATGCCGCCGCGTATATCAACGAGCGCAAGCAATCCGGCCGCAAAGTGATCGAGTTCCAGGGCGTTCAATTCATGCTGGCGGACCTCGCGTCGGAACTCGCGCTGTGTGAATCGTGGCTTTGGCAGGTTGCCGGGATGATCGACGCCGGCGAAACGGATTTCGGGATCGAAGCATCGATGCTGAAGATGCGTGCATCGGATGCAGCGATGCGTATCACGACGGATGCAGTCCAACTGCTCGGCGGCTACGGATATTGCTCGGATTATCGCGTCGAACGGCTGATGCGCGACGCGAAGATCACGCAGATCTGGGAGGGAACCAATCAGGTTCACCGTCAGCTGATCGGCCGCAGCTTCATTCTCAAATAGGAGACGCGCATGGCGCAAATCAAGACAGTCGGAATCGCGGGTGGCGGAACGATGGGCACGGGTATCGCGATCGTCGCGGCCCGGGCGGGCTTCGTGACGCGCGTGTATGACGCGCGGCAGGAGGCGCTGGAGCGCGCACGCGGCCAGACCGAAGGCTTTCTAAGGAAGTCGGCGGAGCGCGGCAAGCTTCCCGCCGACGCGGTGCCGGAGATCATGTCTCGCTGGCACGGGACGACGAAACTCGACGACCTCGCCGATTGCGACGTCGTGATCGAGGCCGTGTTCGAGGATCTGGCCGTCAAGCATCAGCTATTCAGTGCGCTGGACAAGGTGTGCCCGGCACATACGCTGTTCGCATCGAATACATCGACGATCTCGATCACCGAGATCGCGGGCGGATCGGGCCGGCCCGATCGCTTCGTGGGCATGCATTTCTGCTTGCCGGCCCAACTGATGAAACTGATCGAAATGTCGCCCGGGCTGAACACGAGTGACGAGTCGTTCGAGCGCGCATGGGCGTTTGCGGAAGCGCTGGGTCAGCGTCCGGTCCGGACTCAGGACACGCCCGGCTTCATCCTCAACTACTTCCTGATACCGTTCAACAACGACGCGATCCGGCTCGTCGAGCAGGGCGTGGCGGAGCCGGCCGACATCGACAAGGCAATCAAGACCGCGCTCGGCTATCCGATGGGCCCGCTCGAGTTGCTCGACCTGGTCGGCCTGGATACGCAGCGCCTGCTTTGCGAAGCGATGTACGGGCTCACGCACGAAGCGCGCGCCGCATGTCCGCCGCTCGTCAGACGGATGATCGCGGCGGGCCGCCTCGGCAAGAAGACGGGGCAAGGCTTCCACACGTACAACGACACGAAGATGTTCGGAGCATGACGATGAGCTATCGCATTATCCAGAACGGCGAGAGCCGTTCATTTCAGGGCGGCCACGCATTCGTCGAAGCGGCGCGCGATGACGCGGCGGCGCGCGTTTACATCGACTCGAGGGCCGGGACGGCATTCGTGCGCGACATAGGGGGCGGCTGGAACCCCGCAGATGCGCCTTTCGTTCTGGTGGAGCTGGGTCACGAGTGCCTCGCGGTTCATACCGGTGATTCTGCGTCGGCCGATCAGCGCGGCAACGCAGCACCGAACGTGTTCGGCTTCGCGCGCTTTCGACTGGGCGATGCCGAGCCGAGCCGGCTGATCGAGCTCGTCAAGCCGGCTCAAACCGACGAATCGGCGCTCGCGCAGGCGAAGCAGGTGTTCGAGGACGCCGGCTTCGTCGTCGCTGTTTGCGGCGACTTTCCGGGCCGAATCGTCGATCGGCTCGTGCGGCCGTATTACAACGCTGCGCTGCGCCGTCTCGACGAGAAGCTGGCCACCGCGTCCGATCTCGACACGACGCTGCGTCTCGGGCTCGGGTATCCGGAGGGGCCGATCGCGCTGCTCGAGCGTACCGGTCTGAGTCATCACTATCGTGTGACGCAGGCGCTTTATGAAGCACTGGGCGACAGTGCATATGCGCCCGCACGGCGGGCCCAGGTCGCATATCGGCGAATGGAAGGCGGCGAGCGATGAATCAGCCTCTGCAGGGTGTCAAGGTCGTCGATTTGAGCACGCTGTTGCCCGGCCCGCTATGCACGTTGCTGCTGGCCGAAGCGGGGGCGGACGTCGTCAAGGTCGAAAGGCCCGCCGGCGGCGACGAAATGCGTTCGTACGTGCCGAAGGCGGGGACCGACAGCGTCAACTTCGGTATGCTGAACCGCGGCAAGCGGTCGGTGGCGCTCGATCTGAAGAGCCCCGCCGGTCGAGACGCGGTCCTCGCACTGATCGACGATGCGGATGTGCTGGTCGAGCAGTTTCGACCGGGCGTCATGGCGCGTCTCGGTCTCGGTTACCAGGAAGTGGCGGAGCGAAATCCGCGCGTCGTCTACTGCTCGATCACCGGCTACGGCCAAAGCGGACCGAAGGCAGGCGTCGCTGCTCATGACCTCAACTATCTCGCGGAAACCGGGATGCTTGCGCTGTCCTGTGGTCCGGACGGTGCGCCTGTGTTGCCGCCGGCATTGATTGCCGACATCGGCGGCGGTGCGTACCCCGCGGTCATCAATATCCTGCTGGCGCTGAAGCAGCGTGACGCGACCGGAAAGGGCTGCCGGCTGGACATCTCGATGGCCGACAACCTGTTCACGTTCATGTATTGGGCGCTGGGCAACGGCACGACGGGCAACGGTTGGCCCACGCCGGGTGGCGAGCTGGTGACGGGCGGCACCGCACGGTATCAGATTTACAGAACGCTCGACGGCCAGTATCTTGCCGCCGCACCGCTGGAAGAGAAATTCTGGAAAAACTTCACCGAAGTGATTGGCGCGTCGGAACTGGCGACGAAGAATGGTGACGAACCTGGCGTCACACAGCGGGTGGCGGAGCTGATCGCCGGCCAGACTGCCGAGACATGGCTCGAACGTTTCGCGGGGACCGACACATGTACCGTGCGTGTTGTCCCACTCGAGCAGGCGGTCACGGATCCGCATTTCACCGGCCGACGACTGTTCGATCGCAAAGTCCGGATGCCGGGCGGGCAGGTCATCGACGCGCTGCCGGTGCCGATTGCCGACGCGTTTCGCGGCGACGCTTCAATCGGTGACGCCCCGGCGCTCGACGCGGGCGGCGGCGGTGTCGGACGCGACGGCTAAGCAACGACGGCGATGTCCCGTTTCACTTTCGGGGGCCACGAGCCCCCTTTTTTGTCAAAGGCCGCGCGATCCGGGGGGGCGCTCCAAATCTTCGTGTTCGGTCACCCCTCCTTGGCAGGGCTGCTGCGAACGGTCATCACACCTGCTTCAGGCGTCAACCGTGCGAAGACCAGTGCCGACGACGCGGTGATGATGCCGATGCACGCAAACGTCGCGTGAAAGGCCGTCAGCGTCTGGGAATGCGTGTGGCGGCCAAACGTCTCCATGAACTGGTCGAGCAACGTACCGGCAATCGTCACGCCGAGACTCATCGATAGCATCTGCGCGAGAGAGAAGAGACTGTTGCCGCTGCTCGCGCCTGCCGTTCCGAGGTCCCTCAGCGTGATCGCATTCATCGCGGTGAACTGCAACGCATTGACGGCGCCGAACAACGCAAACTGCGTGACCTGGAGCCACGGCGGCTGCGGCGGCGATATCAACGCGAAGCTCGAGATCGTCAAACCGATTGCGAGCGTATTGACCAGTAGAACCGTGCGATAGCCGCAAGCCGTGATCAAACGAACGGCCAGAGGCCTCACCGCCATTCCGGCGGCCGCAACGGGTAGCATCATCATGCCGGCGTGAAAAGGAGAGTAGCCGAGGCTTACCTGGAGCAGCAACGGCAGCAGATACGGCATGGCTCCACCGCCAAGTCTCGTGAGCAGATTGCCCAGCAAACCGATCCTGAACGTGCGGATGTCAAACAATTTCAGCGAAAACAGAGGGTCCGGGACGCGGGTCGCATGGACGCAGTACATGACGATGCCGGCGAATGTCAGCGCGACGAGGCCGATCACTGCGCGACGGGTCAGCCCGAATTCCGCAATTCCGTCGAGCGCAAGCGTGATCGACAGCATCGGGATCGCGAGCATCAGATAACCGAGGAAGTCGAATCGAGCGGACCCAGGCAACGGTTCTCCGGGCATGTAGATCGCCGTCGCCGCGCACCCGAGCGCGCCGATCGGCACGTTGATCAGAAATACCCAGTGCCATGATGCGGATTCGGTGAGCCAGCCTCCGAGCATCGGACCAATCAGCGGTCCGACCAGGCCAGGAATCGCAACGAACGTGAGGGCCGGCAGGTAGCGCTCGGGCGGAAACGATCGAATAACGGCGAGCCGACCGATCGGCAACAGCATCGCCCCACCTATACCCTGCACGACACGGAACAGGACCAGTTGCCCAAGCGCTTGCGCATTCGCGCATAACAGCGATCCGAGCGTGAAGACGACGATGGCGGAAAGAAATACCCGGCGCGTGCCGAGTCGATCAGCCAGAAATCCGGAAACCGGAATCATCAGCGCCATCGTGAGCGAGTAGGCGACGACCACCGATTGCATATGGAGTGGCGCTTCGCCGAGGCTGCGCGCCATCCCCGGTAGTGCCGTATTGACGATCGTGGTATCGAGCGTCTGCATGAAGAACCCGGCCGCGACCAGCCAGAGCGTGATTGTCAGCCTGCGGTCATGCGTGCCGCTTGTCGTGCGGTTGCGTTGTGGCAGATGCGGAGTGCAGCCCATGATGGTTACGGTGCTGATGAAGGGGACGTGAGGGACGGTCGGCGCGGTCTCCGGCGGGACCACGGTATGCATCAGTCGGCGGTGGACCGCGTCGTCGATCGGAAGTGCTGAGGCCACCGCTGCTTTACGACATCGCGATGATCCGCATACGCATAGCAACTGTTCAGGATGGTCGGTTTGCCGTTCGCGTCGACGAACTGGCTCGGCGCGCCGGTCACCCCGCGAACCCCCTGCATCATGGTCGTCGCGAGCGGAATCAGTACTTCCCTCAGATGCGTGCAGCTCGCCGGTCCCCGCAGGTTGTCTTTGACGACGGACGACCACCCCTTGCCGATACGCTGCCCGACGAGCACGTTCAAAGTCGTTTCGGCTTCCTTGCACAACGCGAACGGCGTCGCGTCCGATGCTGCCTCTATGCGATGAATCACGTATTGATCGTCGACGGTGACGCGGACCCGGAGGTCATGCAGCGGCGCGCCAGCCGGCAGCGGATCCGCTCGGCCCGAATGCTGGAAATCGAACGGTTTGGTATCGACGAGATGTGCTTCGACATCGTAGAGACCATCATCGCGCGCATACGTGCGCATATCGATCACGCGGTGATGGAGTTCGCGACGGCCGCTCGGCTCGGATAAAGGCACGGAGAATTCTCCCGGAAGTGAACGATAACGGCCCGCATGGCTGGACCGGGCTTGTCACCCGCAGCTTCAGCAATCGTCGTGCCACAAGCGCTTCTTCACTTCGGACGGCGCGGCGCGCAGCTATCCATTTGCGGGTGGCGTGCCGCGTGTCGGCGACGGCGACACAGTGTTGCCCGTCGCGACATGGTGTGCCGCCGGCCGCGCCGGACCCGCGTGCCCTTTGACGATATCGGGAAGGCACGATGATTGCTTGATTGCCAGCGATACTCATTCACACAAAGGAGATCGGCAATGTCGACCAGGCGAGGGTTGTACTGGGAGGATTTCGAAATAGGCAAGGTCATTCAAACACCGGCTCGCACGATCACGTCGACCGACATCGTGAATTTCGCCTGCCTGACCGGCGATTTCAACGAAGTCCACACGAATTGGGAGTACTGCAAGACGACGCCGTTCGGCGAGCCGATCGCGCATGGTCCGTTGATCTACGGGATCATGGGGGGGCTGCAATATGCGAGCGGCGTCAATGACGGCACGTTGCTCGCGCTGCTTCAGGTCGACCAGTGGCGCATGCTTGCGCCCGTCAAGCATGGCGACACGCTGCATGCGGAAATGACGGTTGTCGAGCGCAAGGAATCCAGCAAACCGGACCGAGGGACCGTCAAGATGAATCGTCGCTTCGTGCGACACGACGGGACGGTCGTACAGCAGATGGAAGTGACGTTGCTTTATCGCCGGCGACCGACCGGAGACAGTGAATCTGCATCGAGCGCGACCTGACGCACTCCTGGAGCACCCGGCTCGGGAGCACTCGGCAACACGGGGTGGCAGCGCACGCCACTGAACAGTGGCAGACCATACGAAGGAAGGTGAGATGTCGGACCTCAGGTCGAACGTGGATCGCACAATGGCTCGTCGAGCATATCCTCGCATCGGGCTGTATATCGACGGTGACTGGATTTATGATCGTGCCGCTTGTCACGCAGTCGAAAATCCCGGCGATGAAAGTGTGCTGGGTCCGGTCCCGCGCGCGACGCGGGAGGATCTCGAACGTGCATCGGGCGCAGCGTACCGCGCGTTCAGGACCTGGCGGGATACGGCACCCGACGAGCGCGCGGCGTTGTTGCTTCGCGTCGCCGGTTTGCTACGTGAACGCGTCGATGCGATCGCGTCGATCATTACGCTGGAGCAGGGCAAACCCGTCGCAGACGCCCGAGCGGAAGTCGAGCGCGCCCGCACGTTCCTCGAGTGGGATGCGGCACAACTGCATCGTTCGTATGGAGTCGTCGCGCCTTCCGAGCCGGGCATGCTGCGGATGGTCATCAAGCAGCCCATTGGTCCGGTGGCGGCATTCACGCCGTGGAACGTGCCGATCAGCTCTCCGTCACGGAAGATCAGCGGGGCGTTGGCGGCGGGCTGCTCCATTGTTATCAAGGCGGCCGAAGAAACGCCAGGCGCCGCATGCGCATTCGTTCAATGCTTCGTCGATGCGGGTTTGCCGTCCGGCGTACTCAACCTCGTGTTCGGCGATCCGGCGGAAATTTCGGCGGACCTGATCGCGTCGCCGGCGATCCGGATGATTACGCTGACCGGTTCAGTGCAGGTCGGCATGCATCTTTCCCAGCTTGCCGGCGCCGCGATGAAGCCGGTGCTGATGGAGCTGGGCGGGCATGCGCCGGTTCTCGTCTGCGACGGCGTCGACGTCGCCAGGATCGCGCGTCTCGCGGTGGCGGCGAAGATGCGCATGGCCGGCCAGATCTGTGCATCGCCGTCACGCTTCATCGTGCATGAGCGCGTGTACGCCGACTTCGTGGACGCATTCGCACATGCGGCCAATGAAATTCGCGTCGGCGATGGATTCGAGCCGGATGTGCAGATGGGACCGGTGATCAATGCGCGCCGGCTGGCAGCGATGGAATCGCTTGTGGCCGACGCCCGGGCCGCGGGGGCGCGCGTAGCGGCCGGCGGACATCGCATTGGCGAACGCGGCTACTTTTACGCGCCGACAGTACTCGCTGACGCGCCTGTGCACACAAAGGCGATGCGTGCCGAACCATTTGGTCCACTCGGGACATGCGTTTCCGTGAAGAACATGTGTGACGGTCTGACCATCGCGAACAGCCTGTCGGTCGGCTTGGCTGCATACGCGTTCACGAACTCGATCGATGATGCCGAGCGCTTTACACGTGAGCTGGAGTGCGGCGTGTTGTCGATCAACCATTTCGGCGTTCCGGGCGCAGACATGCCGTTCGGGGGCGTCAAGGACAGCGGCGTCGGGCGCGAAGGTGGCGCGGAATCGCTCGACGCGTACATGGTAAGCAAGGCGGTATTGCAGAAGATAGCGCGCGTTTGACTGCGCCGGTTGAGGACGAAACAAGAGGGAGACTGACTATGGAAGCAACCCCACTACCCATTCCGGTTGCGAATGCCGATTCGCAGCCATACTGGGACGCAGCGCGAGAGCGACGCCTGCTGATTCGAAAATGCAAAGCTTGTGGCACGACTCACTTCATGCCTCGGTATCTGTGCCCGAGTTGTTGGTCCGACCAGCTCGAATGGGTTGAGAGCAGTGGGGCTGGTCACGTGCATAGCTTCACGATCATTCGGCGTGCGCCGCTTGCCTCGTTCGGTGCGCACGCGCCGTATGTCGTGGCACTGATCGATCTCGACGAGGGCCCCCGAATGCTGACCAATATCGTCGGCGATGAGGCGTTATCCGTACGAATCGGCGATCGGGTCGGCGTCACGTTCGAGGATCGTGGCGGTGGCGCGATGCTTCCGCAATTCCATCGTGTCAACGCTTGAGATCGACGATATGAAGAAAGCTGAATCGCTGAAGAACAAAGTAGCCATCGTCGGTGTGGGTGAATCCGAAATCGGGCGGGTGCCCAGTATGACGGGCTTGGGTCTGAACGCTCAGGCCGCAAAGCGCGCGTTGGATGACGCGGGTCTCAAGGTGTCGGACATTGACGGCGTACTGACTGCCTATTCCTTTACCGAGCCATACTTCATGCTGGGTTCGGTGCTTTGCGAATATCTGGGAGTCAAGCCTCGATTCAATGCGTCGCTCGTGACGGGCGGGGCCAGTCCTGCCGTGATGCTCAAGCATGCGGCCGAAGCGATCGCCTCAGGGCAGGCTGAAACCATCCTGATCTGCGCCGGGGAGAATCGCGCAACAGGTCTCACGCGCGACGCGGCAGTCGCATCGTTGATGGCGGTGGGGCATCCGTATTTCGAGCAACCGTACGGCGCGTCCATTCCCGGCTTCTACGCGATGATCGCGCAGCGGTACATGCATGAGTTGGGCACCACCCGCGAGCAATTGGCACACGTTGCGGTCAACACCCGCGAGCATGCGCTGCTGCATCCGAACGCACATATGAAGACGCCGTTGACGATCGAGCAGGTTCTGACAGCCAAGCCGATTGCGGACCCGCTTGGCATGCTCGATTGCTGTCTGATATCGGATGCCGGCGGAGCGTTCATCGTCACGTCGGCGGAGCGCGCGGCCGATTTGAAAGCCACGCCAATCTATCTGCAAGGGATCGGTGAATATCACACTCACGAGCACCTGATGTGCGCGCCGAGTCTGACCGAGTTCGGTGCCACGGAATCGGGGCGCCTCGCATACGAAATGGCGGCCCTGGGTCCCGGTGATATCGATGTGGCTCAATTGTACGACTGCTTCACGATCGTCCCGATCATCGAAATGGAAGAACTCGGCCTGTGCAAGCGTGGTGAGGGCGGTGCCTTCTTTGCCGACGGACATGCGCGCATCGGTGGCAAGCTGCCGATCAACACTCACGGTGGCATGCTCTCCCACGCCCACGCAGGCGCGGCGGGCGGTCTTTTCGGGATCGTCGAGGCGGTGCGCCAATTGAGGGGAGGTCTCGGGCCGCGCCAGGTGGAGGGTGCGGAAGTCGCGCTGGTGCATAACGAAGGGGGGATACTGTCGTCCCATTGCACCGTCATCCTCGCGAACGCGATGGGCTGACGCGCTCCACGGCTCGCGCACCATCCGGTCGATACCGTAACCGTGTGCCCGAGAGCGAGCATGGCGATACCCTCGGGCACACGGTCAGTCGCCGTTATAGCGGTTGCGTTGCGGTCAGGTCGAGCGCCTGCTGCTGGGCGTTCGGGTCGTGGGACGATCCGGCAGCGGTCAGTGTGTAACGTCCCGGGTTGACCTGCCATGCATGCGCGTCGGCATTCCACGTCGCGAACCGTCGAGCGGGAATGGTGACGCTGATCTGCCGAGATTGGCCAGGCTGCAGCATCACCTTGTTCCATCCGACGAGGCGTTGTGGCGGTTCGTTGAGGCCGGCCGGCAGCGACGCATAGATTTGCGCGACTTCAGCGCCTACGCGCGCACCGGTGTTCGTGATGGTCAGCGTGACGGTCACGTTGTCCGAACCGTCGCGCTGAGCAGTCATCCCGGAGTAGGCGAACGTCGTGTACGACAATCCGAACCCGAATGGGAACAACGGCTGGATATTTTTTGCGTCGTACCAGTGGTAGCCAACGAGAAGGCCTTCGCCATAATTGACGTTCAGGTTGCTCGGATCGATCGACGGCTGCGGGAGATCCGAATCTTGCTGCGCAAACGTGATCGGCAGCTTGCCTGACGGATTTGCATCGCCAAACAGCACGTCGGCAATAGCCTGGCCACCTTCCACGCCCGGGTACCAGGTCTCGAGTACGCCATGTACGCTCGCCAGCCATGGCATCAGGACGGGACTGCCGTTTTCGAGCACGACTATGACGCGCTTCGCTTTCGACGCGACTGCAGTGATCAGCGCGTTCTGATCGTAGTGCTGATTGAATGGATCGGCATTCGCATCGGGCAGTGCGAGAGTCGGGAGGTCGCGTCCCTCCGTTTCGAACTGCGTCGCGAAAACGATTGCCACGTCGGCCTGCGCAGCCGCGTTGGCGGCAGCGGTCGCGTCCGCGCCATCGAGATAGGTCATGGTGGCATTTGGTGCTTTTGCCTTGATTGCGGCGAGCGGTGACGATTCGTACCAGATCGCGCAATCGGGTGGGAAGAAGCTGGTCGATTGACAGCTGGTTATCGCATTGCCGTTCACTGCGGGCACCGCGCCCGAGCCGCCACCCGAAATGACCCCAATGTTCGCGTGTCCTCCGATCACGACGATCGAGGAAAGTGCGGATCCGAGGAGTGGAAGGACTGGTTGATTGCCACCGGGCGGCGTGCCGTTTTTCAGCAACACGAATGACTGACGCGCAATCGACAGCGCATCGGCATTGCCGGCCGCTTGATCGATCGTACCGCCGGGGCTGGGTGGATTGTCCATCACGCCAGTCGCGATAAGCGTTCGAACCTTGCGCAAGACCATATCGTTCAGCCGCGACATCGGAACGGTGCCCGCCGCGATCGCGGCCTTCAGCTTCGTGCTGAAGTACGAAATGATCGTGAACCCTGGGACCTTGTTCCAATCGGCGCCCGCATCACCGGGTTGCTCTTCGTCGAGGCCGGCCATTGCCGCTGCGACCGTGCTGTGCGTGCCGGTCCAATCGGACTGCACCATACCCTGGAAGCCCCACTCATTCTTCAGGACGGTGGTCAACAAGTACGGGTTCTCGCACGCATAGATTCCATTGACGAGGTTGTACGAGCACATCACGTTGCCCGGTTTGCCTTCCTTGACGCCGATCTCGAACGCCAGCAGTTCGGTTTCGCGCATTGTGCGCTCGTCAACGACGGAATTGCTCGTCATCCGATTCGTTTCCTGGCCGTTCATTGCGAAGTGCTTGATCGTCGCGATCACGTTCTTTGACTGCGTGCCGGAAGTGCGCGCGGCGCTCATCGTTCCCGCGAGCACCGGGTCTTCCCCCATGTACTCGAATGTTCGGCCATTACGCGGTTCGCGCGCGAGGTTGACGCCACCGCCCAGACCTTCGGCGTAACCGAGCGCACGAAGCTCGGTCGCGATGCGCGCGCCGTACGCGGTCGCGAGCTGAGGATCCCAGGTTGCCGCGAGTGCGATGGGGGCGGGCAACGCCGTCGCGCCGGAATTGGCCACGTTCACTCCGCCCGCAGAGTCGGCGCTCGCGATCGGAGGAATACCGAGCCTGGGGATTCCCGGTATATAGCCCGCGCCTTTCGCCCATGACGGGAACGGGCCGCCGAGACCGGCGCCAGGCATCCCGTTTCCATGTACAAGCTGGATCTTCTCCTCCGTAGTCATTTGAGCGACGTATGCAGCGGCTCGGGAATCGACATTCGTATTGCCGGTCGACGAGTCGGAGGTGGTGTCGGAGCCGCACGACGCAAGCGCGACGACGAGCGGCGACACACTGGCGACGGCCAGATACCGTATCGAGTTCTTCAAGGAAATGTCTCCCAATGGATTTTTTTAAATCGATATTTATGTTGCGGTTGTAACGTTTGCGACGTTATATAGGGGTGACGATGTAGTCAAGAAAAAAATGGAATGTAGTTTTTATTTCAAAAACATTTATTTGTTATTCGATGATGAAGGCTTGTGGATGGAATTTATTTGTGTCGTCGATGAGTACACGAAAAATTGAGATTGATTTCGGTAAGGACATTTTTGGGAGTTTGGTGCCATAGAGAGAGAAAGCGCTGCTTGCGGGGGATTCGGACGTCGGAACGCTTCGGAGGAGGGTCGCTGGCAGTCGTGCAAAGCTGAACGGGTAGCGGCAGTCGGCCAGTCTCGAATGGAAAATAATCTTCCGTTGACGGAAGCGACGACAAGCGGGAATATTCGAAAAGTCACACGCGGCCGCCTCGTCTCGAGGCGGCCGCGTGTAATCCGGCGCGTAATTAGAATCGATGCCGCAGCGATACGCGGATCAGGAACTGGTGATTGTTTGAAGAATCGCCAAGGTTGTCGATGTCGGCAACGGCGGGCGTGCCCACCGACGAGGTCCCGGACGCGCGCTGCCAGCCCACCGTTCCGTAAATATCGGTTCGTTTGGAAAACAGGTAGTCCGCCAGAATGGCGACTTGATTGTAGTGTTGGCCACCCACTGTCGTGCCGGTCGCCGTATGCACGGCTCGGCCGTTCAGATAGTCGTAGGCGATGCCGGCGAAAAAGGTCGGCGCGAATTGATACTGCGCGCCCACGTCGAAGTTGTTGAAACGCGCGGAGCCGCTCGCAAACCCGGCGCCCAATTGCCCGTATTGAACGTTCGAGTAGGATGCCGCGAGCGTCAATGCGCCGATTCTGTAGTTGGCGGCGACCAGGGCCGTTTGATACGCTTGCGCGCTCTTGTACCCCTTGTTGAGGGAAAGAGCCAGTGGGGAGGCGCCGCTCACGTTATCGGTGAAGAATCCGGATCCGGCGGTCGCAGCGGTCGGATTCTTGAAGTATTCGAAACCGGCGCCGATCTGCAGCGGGCCATATTGATAGGACGTTCCCAATGAATACCCGCTGTTGGCGGTGAGATTCCCCGCAACGCCGCCCACACTATATTCACCGCCGAACTTCAGGCCGTTGAAATTCGGACTCATGTAGCGAATGGCATTGTTGACGCGCACCGTATTCGCGCCGTTGTCGATATCCCCCGGGTGCACCGCGGCAGGGCCGCCGATTAAGCTGGCTGCGGTCAGCGGCAGAGGATAGTAGTAGATCATGTCGTACTGGCGGCCGAGGGTGATGGTACCGAGACGGTCGCTGCTCAGACCGACGAAAGCCTGACGGCCAAACGCGGTGCCCCCTTGGCCGAACGCGCCGTTGTTCAGGTTGACGCCGGATTCGATCGTGAAGATCGCTTTCATCCCGCCGCCAAGGTCCTCGCTGCCGATCATCCCCCACCGGCTGCCAAAGATGCCGCTCAGTGAATCAAGAAAGACTCTCCGACCACCTTCGTTGTTGTTCTGGAACATGATGCCTTCGTCGATGACCCCGTAGAGGGTGATGTTGCTTTGAGCATGTGCTGCTGCTGCGAATGCGCCGGCGAGGGAAGCGCAAAGAATTTTCCGTGTGAAAGTCTTGTTCATAATTAGGTATACGAAGTATTGTATGAATATTGGCACCGCTGAGCCGATATTTATCCGACATGGCCGTCGCGCCTACTCGGCCGCAGGGGCTCGAAAGTCCGCTGAATGCGGACGATATATCGGTAGGCGCAGGCTGAATGCGGGTGTGCAGCGCGATGTCTGAATGGCGAGAAATTGAATTGACGTGCTTCTGCGAACATCTCCTTCGGGTCGAGGACAACGCGTGGCAGGTCACGCACGCCTTGTCGGTTACGGTGCGTTCGGATGAGAATGATCGAGTGCGGGCAGCGGATGCTCGCCAGGCGTCGATGCGGGTCGACGTGCGATTACGAAGGAGGGCTGATCGTCACGGAAGTCTCCAATTGATGCGTTCTTTTATTTGCTGGCGTCACCGAACGATTCGGTCATACGTGGCAGCTGTTATCGATAACGCAACGTCCGTGCCAGTGAGACAGCGCTGTGTCAGGCTGATGTCATGTGTCGCGCGCCAGCCGTGACGGCGCGCGGCGCGCTATTGCGTTGTGCGTCCGTGTCATCGTGTTCGAGCGTGTTTTTGATTTCGACAGTGATGTACTTGGGGACAACAGATCACGATCCTGGGTGTCTCGCATGGCGAGAAGGGTCGTGCGTCAGCGGGACACGTGTACCGCTCGGCAAGGCCGCGCCACCGCGACCTTGCGCGACTGCTGAACCGTCAGTGTGCGATTCCTTGCCCGCCGTCAACGTAAATCGTTTCCCCGGTCAGGAACGTCGTTCCATGCGCAAACAGCGTCGCCACAAGCGTGCCGATTTCCTCAGCACTACCGGGACGACCCCGCGGAATCCGCTTTTCGAGATACGCAGACAGGGAACCTGACGCGATCATGTCGGCGTTCAGGTCAGTGTGAATGTAACCGGGCGCGATGTTGATGACGCGAATTCCCTTGCTGGCCCACTCGACGGCCAGACAGCGGGTGATGGCTCCGACGGCTGCCTTGCTCGCACAGTACGCGAGGTTGCGTTTGACGCCGAGCTTGTCGAAGAAGGAGCCGATATTGACGATCAGCGCATTACCTGCCGATACGAGATGGGGGTAGGCGGCCTGACATGCAGCGATGACAGACGTCGCGTTCATGTCCATCACCTGATGCCACTCATCGAGAGAAAGCTCCGCTGACGGGGCGTCGATGTGCAATCCCGCGTTATTGACGAGGCCGACGATACGCCATCCTTCTTGGGCGAGCGCTCCCAGTACTGTCTTGAGGTCGTCCGGACGCATGACGTCCGCGGTGCGCGGCAGCCAGCGCGCGGACACGTCGGGACTGACGTCGGAAAATGGCGGCAGCGCGCCCGAACGTGACAGACACGCCACATGGAGGCCCTGCTGGGCCAGCGCTAGCGCGATGCCGGCGCCAATGCCACGGCTCGCGCCGGTTACGACTATGCAATCACGGGTCATGAAGACTACTCCAGGGAAACGATTGCGGTGTTGGAGAGCGAGTCGACAGTCGTACGCGGCCATCGACGCGCGGTTCGACTTTCAGCCCTCGCAACACATGCAGAATTGCGGATCGGAAATATGTCAGGCGGCGCGAAACCGTACAGGAGCGGGCGCGATACGGCCGTCTCGTACCCACTGGACCAACTCGCGCTTCAGGATCTTGCCGCTGGCGGTCAGCGGAAACGCTGGCAGCACGACGAAGTACTCGGGCATGTCGAACTTCGATAGCCCTTCTCGGGCCAGATGCGCAAGCAACTCTTCGGCGGCGGGTGGCGCGCCGTCGCCGATAATCGCAAGGCACACCTTTTCCCCGAGGCGCTCGTCTGGTACACCGAATGCCGCCGCTTTCTTGACGGCAGGATGACGATGAGCGAACTCCTCGATGTGCGACGGATGAATGTTGTGGCCGCCGCGTATGATCAGATCCTTTTTGCGCCCGACGATTTCGAGGTTGCCGTCGCCATCGAAGCGCCCCAGGTCGCCGCTCATGAACCAGCCGCTGCTGTTGAAGGACGATTCGGTGGCAGACTGATTGTCGAAGTAGCCAAGCATCAGCACGCCGCCGCGGCCGCCGATTTCGCCGACTTCGCCGGGAACGGCCTCCAGATCGGGGTTGTCGGGTTGCCAGAGGCGCACCTCGTATCCGTTACATGCCTTTCCGCATGTCGCGGTAATGACGTCCATCAAATCGGTGGGGCTGGTGTATTGATGCGAGCCGTTTTCCGTCATCCCGTACACGTTCTGCGGCGTTGCGCCAAGCGCGAGGAGCTTGCGGGCGGTTTCGCTCGGAATCAAGCTTCCGGCCATGTAGAAAACCTTGACGGAGCCGAGCTGGGTGACGCCGCGTCGCTCGATTTCCTGCAGCAGGTCGATTGCGTGCGTGGGGACACCCATCACGTAGGTGGCCTCGGTGGATACGATCCAATCGAGCGGCGCGATGGCGGCGGTGGGATCGTAAATGACCAGCTCGCAGCCTGCGACGAGCGCTTGTTCGAAGGCCACTGTGCCGACATGATGACTCAGAGGACTCAAAGTGAGCAGTACGGTGTCGCTGGTTTGTTTCCAGTCGGATACCAATGCGCGCCCGTTTGCGAGCAGCGTGTTGTCGCTGTGCATCACGCCTTTCGGCGCGCCGGTCGTGCCGCTCGTGAATGCCAGGTAGACGACTTGATCGGGATTCTGGCTCGGCGGCGGAAGAGGAATTTGCGACATGTGTCCCGGAATCGGGAACGGGTGGGTTCCGGGCGGCGTGTCGGGATCGGCTGCACGCAATGAAGGCAGCGCATAGACGCGCTTGACGTGACTCAAAGCGCTGGCGGCCGAGAATACATCGGCCCGATCGGCATCCGCGCCCCAGCCGGGCTGGGCAAACAACGCCCGGCATTCGATGCGGCCGAGCATCGACAGAATCTCGGCAACCGTATAGTTCTGATGCAACGACGGGTTGCAGACGTATCCATTGCGCGAGCACGCCAGTTGAATGACCGTCATTTCGACGCGGTTTGGGAGCCATACGGACACGCGATCGCCGCTGCACAGTCCGCTGTCATGGAGATCGGCGGCGACGGCGTCCGCCCATGCGACGAGCGCGCTCCAGGTCAGGCGCCTGGTGCTGTCTCTCACGGCGAAAGCGGTGCCTCGCTCGGTTGCATGGCGTCTCGCGAGCGAGTAAAGCGTGTCGGTTTGCCAGATTCCGGTCAGATAGTGTTTTCGGGCCGTTGCCGGATCATGCAAGGTAAGGAGATGCGACATGGTCGGGAGCTCCAGGAGTCGTGCGCGTTAATGGCCGAATCGCGTTGCATCCGGCGCCCTGCGGTCGGCGAATGCATCGGCCAGTTCCGCGTGCTCGCCGGAGTCGAGGTATGCGCGCAGCAGCAGATCGTGCGCCATGCGTGACAGGCCGGACACACCGCCGTGGCGCGCGTTGAATGCGGCCTTGATCGATGCGAGTGCGAATGCGCCGCGGTCGGCGATTTCGAGCGCCAACTTGCGCGTCGCCTCCTGGAGTTCCGCGTCGGGAACCACGTGATTGACGAGGCCCCAGTCGAGCGCTTCTCGTGCAGTCAACTTGGGGTTGCGATACCACATCTCTTTCGCGCGCTTTTTGCCGACGAGATCTTCGAGATACCAGGTGCCGTAGCCGCCATCGAAACTGCCGACCATCGGTCCGACTTGTCGGAACACCGCGCTTTCCTTCGCGATGGTGATATCGCACACGACCTGCAGCACGTTGCCGCCACCTACGGCGTAGCCGTTGACCGATGCGATCACCGGTTTTTGCAGCCGGTCGATGCTCTCGTACATTTCCAGGGTTGGCAGGACGCCTGCATACAGCAGCGAGTCCTCCATGCCCTCCTTGCGGCCTCCCGTACAAAAGAACTTGTCGCCGGCTCCGGTAATCACGACGACGCGCGTGCGCGTCTCGCGACGGATTTCGTTGATGCAATCGCGAATCTCGTGGCACATGCGCGGCGTGAACATGTTGCCGTCTTGCGGGCGATTGAGCGTGATGGTGCCGATCGGGCCGTCTTCCTGATAAATGATTTCTTCGAATTGCATGGACTGTCCTTTCAGAGCGATGCGCAGTGCGCGAAGTTGACGAATTCCGGACGATCGCGATGGACCGCGACAGCGCAATTGGGGCCTTGTGCTCAAACCGATGGCAGCTGGCGCGAGCGCCGCGAATGTCGTCACGGCGTCTGATCTGCAAGCTTCGTGCCAAACGGGGGTGTGGCGGGCGATCTCGATTGCGTCCGGAAAACGCGGTACCCGGATCTGGTCGAACCGCCGGCAAGTGTCCGCGGCGACGACAGTGGTTGGCCGTGCTCAGGTGATTTCCGTGCAGACACCACCGGTCACATTGCAGTGCACAGTGCCGACCGCCGATGTACTGGCATACCGGGATGAGACTGCGCGATGCTGGCGTCGCGCTGCGACCCCGGATAAAAAAGATGCCCGCCTAGAGGGCGGGCGATATTCGCGGTAACGCCGTCGACGGCAAGCGTGAGGCCAAGCGGCCGCCTCATGGTCGCGTCGGGAGCGAGTACTTGCCGCGGCTTATTGGTCCGATGCGGCTCGGCTGAAGTCCGCAGGGCGGCCGTCCAGGGCGGCGCCGAGTCCTTCCTGAAACTCGGGACTGGACATGGCCAGAATCTGCCCGAATCCTTCGAACGCGAGCATGTCCTGAAGGCTTGTTTCGAAACTGCGCGCCATCAGGTTCTTGGCAAGCCCCATGACCTCGGCGGGACCATTCGCGAGACGCGTGGCTTCCGCGAGTCCGGCTTCATCGACCTTCTCGTCGGGCACCACCTGTGCAACGAGCCCCAGCTCGAGCGCGTCCTGCGCGGACAGCGTCGCGCCGCTGTACAGCAGCCGCTTCGCAGCCGCCATACCGATGAGCCGCGGAAGGTGGTACATCGTTCCAATGTCGGGGACCACGCCGATACGGAAGAATCCGGGGATGAACTTCGCCCCCTCGCCGGCGATCAGCAGGTCGCCTGTCAGCGCGAGGCCGAATCCTCCTCCCACTGCCTGGCCTCGTACGCCCACGACGACCGGCTTGTCGAGCGTGATGAGCGGGGTCAGCCATGTGCTGAGACCGCGAAAGCGCCGATGGACGGCCCAGGGTGCGGACGCATTTTTCAACATGTTCAGATTTCCCCCGGAGCAGAACGTCGGACCTTCGCCCGTGAGATAAACCGCGCGCACCGCGCGACTGTTCTGCGCGCGTTCGATCGCATCGCCGAGCTGTTCCCGCAGTTCCGTCGTCAACGCATTGCGGTCGGCAGGGCTACAGAGCCGGATGACGAGTACGGAACCTTCGACCGAGGTGTTCACCAACTGTTGGGTCATGCGATGTCTCCTGGACGCTGCTTTGACGAGTGATTGCGGATGCATGCAATCGCCATGCCAATCCGCCTGGTTCGCGTGGTGGGCACTCAGCGCCCGGGGAATGCGTTTTTGCAGAACACGGATGTGCCCGGGCGGCAGACACGCGATACACGTACGAACGTCGACGTATCGAGCAACGAGCGCCGGCATGGAGGTCGCGCAATCGAGCTCTTACGCGCTCGTCGCGCATCGGACACGCCAGAGAACACGGCCCGATTCAACTCCGCGTTCAGTCCATCGTCAGTACGACGCGCCCCGTCGCGCGACGCGTGGCGATCAGCCGGAGGGCTTCGGAAAAGTGGCTCAGCGCAATCGTTTGCATGATATTGGCGCTCAGCGTCCCCTTGGCCCACATGGATGCCATGACCGTGTGCGCTTGTGCGACCTTCCATGGCTGCCGATCGCGATAGTCTGTCCATTGCAATCCGCTGACCGTAGCGTTCTTTACGAGCAGGTGGCCGGCCTTGACTTCGGGAATTCGTCCGGCGGCGAAACCGATAGTGACGATTCGGCCATCCCATGCAAGCGCACGCAGCGACGCATCGAAGATTTCGCCACCGAGCATATCGATCACGATGTCCGCGCCTCGGCTCTCAGTCGCAGTGTGGACCTGGGTGCGAAGGCTGTTGCGCAGATCGGGTGCACTCAGGTCGATGATGCTGCAAGGTACGTCGCTCAGCAGGGTTCTCGCACGCTCCGGTGAATTCACGCCTGCGAGGACTGTCGCGCCCATCGCTCGTGCAATCTGCACGGCGGCATACCCGACTGCGCCTGTGGCGCCATTGACGAGGACGGTGTCGCCGGGCCAGCGGCCGCGTTCCATCAGTGCGAACCATGCCGTTTGCGCCGGAAGGCCGAGGACGGCCGCCTCCGTGAACGCCATACCGTCGGGCAGCGGCAGGCATTGATCTTCGTGCGCGAGCGCCTGCGTTGCGAAAGCGCCCCATTCCACATGGATCAGCACGTGATCTCCAGGTTTGACCCGCGTGACGCCCGCTCCGACGATGCGTACGACACCCGCCGCTTCCTTCCCCGCGGTGAACGGCAATGGCGGGCGCGTTTGATATTGACCGGAAATCACGAGCAGATCCGGATAATTGATCGCAGCGCTCTTGACGTCGATGACGACCTCGTGATGCCCCGGTTCGAGATCGGGAAGCTCCTCAAGCGTATGAGTTTCAGCCAGGCCGAGCGTCTTGATCCGAACCGCGCGCATTGATGTTCCTCCGCTTTTTTTCGATATGGCCGAGTGCTTCCAGCTATGCCGGGTGAGTTCGCTGGGCCGCGTGTATCGCTTGCAATGCGCGTGCCATCTTCGCCGCAGGCTGGATCGGCCACCAGCCCGCGCGGCATGTCTCTGGATCGCGCGCGGCATTTCACTCGTGTCCGCGTCGCGGACACTTTGCAATGCGCCCGTCCGCCTGATGTACATGATCGAGAACGTGTGTGTGCGGTCGCCGCCGACAGCGCGGGCTCCGACGGCCGATAGCGGTTGCAAAACGACTCATGGTGATCGATGGCATGCATGTTGCTGAGATGACGTGTCGAAAAGCACGCGAGGTGGGCTGACGAGGATACCGTTCGGCGCGCCCCAACCGAAGCCTCGACCGAAAGACCCGTGAAGGAGGAGGCGAGTGGATCAGGCGACATCAGAGGAAATCGATGCGATACACGACGTGCTGAAGCATTTAGAACAAGCGGAGTAGTGAGGATGACGATATGGTGGATCAACTGAAATTCGAAATCGATCGTGGCATTGCGACGATTACGCTCAATCGTCCGGACAAGCTGAACGCCTTTACCGAGGCGATGCAGGACGTATGGCTCGAGGCGCTTGAGGAGTGCCGTGCGAATCCGGAGATTCGCGTCGTCGTGATGACTGGTACCGGGCGCGCATTCACGACGGGTGGTGACATCGAGACCTTTTCCGAGTCGGCAGCGCAGACGCCGGCGAATATCAAGGCGCGAGTAGCCGATGGCGTACAGCGTCTGCCACGCAAGATCACCGAGCTCGACAAGCCGGTAATCGCAGCGTTGAACGGTCTGGCGACAGGCGGTGGTCTGGATATCGCCCTCGCATGCGACATCCGTTTCGCAGCGCAGAGTGCGCGCTTTGCCGAGACCTACGTGCGCATGGGACTGATTCCCGGCGTCGGCGGGGCGTATCTGCTGCCGCGCATCGTCGGGATGTCGAAGGCGCTCGAGATGTTCTGGACAGCGGACTGGGTGGAGGCGTGCGATGCGGAACGAATCGGTCTGGTGAACAGAGTATTTCCCGACGCGGAGTTGATGGACGAGACGTATGCGTTCGCACGCCGGATCGCGGACGGGCCGCCGCTTGCCGTGCAGTTGATCAAGCGAGTGATGCGGTTTGGTCTGGACAAAGACCTTCAGACGGCTCACGAACTGGTGGCTGCGAATCTGCCGATCGTACGCGCGAGCGAGGACCATCAGGAAGCGGTGAATGCGTTCAAGGAGAAGCGCACACCTAAATTCATTGGGCGCTGACAGCGCTGTCGACTCGAGAAGAAACGGAATATGGACAGACAGGCATTCGAGAAGTTTATTGAACCGCGCAGCGTCGCGATCGTCGGCGCATCACCGCAGCCGGGTAGTCCGCGCAATTCGCTGGTGCGTGTGCTGTTGAAGCATGGATTTGACGGCACCGTGTATCCGGTGAGCCCGAACCACGCCGAGGTAGAAGGGCTGAAGGCGTATCCGTCGGTGGCGGAATTGCCGGAAGTGCCGGACGTTGCGCTGGTGATCACGCCGGCTCACACAGTGCCGGGCGTCATTGCGGAGTGCGGTGAGAAGGGGATACGCAGCGCGATTGTCTTCAGTTCCGGATTCGAAGAGACGGAAGCCGGAAAGGAACATGCGCAGCGCCTGGCCGAAGCGGCGCGGGAGCACGGTGTGGCGGTAATCGGCGCCAACTGTCAGGGCGTGTGGTCGGTTCGTCGGCGCGTCATGATGACGTTCGGATCGGCAGCAATGAGTCTTCCGGCGCTCAAGCACGCGCCGATCGCGGTCGTCAGCCAGAGTGGCGCGCTTGCCGGGGCAATCGGCAATTTCCTGCAGAGCAACGGGATCGGATGCTCGTACATCGTCAGCGTCGGCAATGAGACATGCGCCGATGCGCTCGACGTACTCGAACACATCGTCGAGCAGGACGATGTGCGCGTGGTCGCGCTCTACATCGAAGGACTCGATGAAGCGAGCCGGATCGTGAGGATCGCCGAGCGTGCGCGAGAACGCGGTGTGCAAATCGTCGCATTGAAGGCTGGCCGATCGACGATCGGCCAGCAGGCGACGGCGTCGCACACCGGGAAAATTGCTTCGGCGCACGCGGTCTATGCGGATGTGCTGGAGCAGGCAGGGGTGATCACGGTCGACAGCCTGATCGATGCAATGTCGGCGGTCGAGGTGCTGGCGTATCTGCCGTCACCGCGCTTGAGCGGCGATAGGCAGGGGGGGCTGGCCGTGTTGAGTTCGTCGGGCGGGGCAGGCGCGCTGCTCGCCGACCACAGCAGTGAATATGGGATCTCGATGGCGGAATTCGGCCTGCAAACCGCAGCAGAACTGGAGCGGGTTCTGCCGGCGTTCGCACGGACAGCCAATCCGGTGGATTTAACGGGGCAGATTCAGAGCGTGCCGACGCTGTTCCGTGACACGTGTTTCGCTATCGAGGCGGAGCCGAGGGCGGAGGCACTGATCGTGCAGTTTGCCAGTAGCGGTCGTCGGTACCTCGAGCCGAACGCCGAAGTGTTCAAGAAAGTGGCGCAGTCCATGCCGGTGGTGCTGAGTTTCATCGGGGAGTTGCCGGATCACGAGGCGCGCCGGTCGTTCAGGGAGGCGGGCGTGCTGCTGGTCGCGGATCCGTCCCATGCGATGAAAGCGCTGTCGTTGCTGTACAAGCGTACTCGGATGCTGTCATTGCCAAGATCAGAGATTCGGACGCCATTGGCGAGCCGGGCGGCGCCGCAGGATTGGACGCAGACGATGCGGTTTTGCGCTGAGAGCGGGATGACGCCCGCGAAGTGGGCGGTGCTTGGGCCGGAGGACCGCGCGTCGGACGCATGTGCCGGAATGGCCTACCCGCTGGTCGTGAAAGTACTGCCATCGGAATGCGAGCACAAGACCGAGCTTGGCCTGGTGAAGTTGCGCGTTCAAACCGCGGAGGAGGTCGATGCGTGTGCGCGCGAGTTTCGCGAGCGGGTAGGCAGACCTGATATGGGTGTGCTGGTTCAGGAAATGATCAGTGATGGCGTAGAGATCGTCGTGTCGTGCATGAGGCAGACGGACTTCGGACCGATCATCTCGATCGGCTCCGGTGGCGTCGCGGTGGAACTGTACCGCGACATGTCGCACCTGGCGCTGCCGGTGACTGCCGATCAGGTTCGTCAGGCGCTTCGGAAGCTGAAGCTATGGACGCTTCTGGAAGGTTTCCGTGGAAAGCCTGCGGCGGACCTGGACGCGCTGGTGGCGGCTGCAGTGCGGTTTGGCGACATGTTCCTCGCGAGCCCGGCGATCCAGGAGTTCGAGATCAACCCGGTGATCGTGAAGTCTCGTGGCCGGGGACTGGGTGCCGTCGATGCGCTGGTGACGGTGCAGTGAAAGAATGCCGGACGCGCTGGGGACAGCGCGTTCGGCTGCTTCGGTTCTTGATGTTCGGGTTAAAGAATGAAAATCCTGGTGCCAGTGAAAAGAGTGGTCGATTACAACGTGAAGGTCCGCGTGAAGCCGGGCAACACGGGTGTCGACATTACGAATGTGAAGATGTCGATGAACCCGTTCGACGAAATCGCGGTGGAAGAAGCCGTGCGCCTGAAGGAAGCGGGCGTGGCGACTGAAGTGATCGCCGTGTCGGTGGGCGTTGCGCAAGCGCAGGAAACGCTGCGTACGGCGCTGGCGATCGGCGCGGATCGCGCGATCCTCGTCGAGTCGAACGACAGTGTCGAGCCGCTGGGCGTCGCGAAGATCCTGAAGGCGCTGGTCGACAAGGAACAGCCGCAACTGGTGATCCTCGGCAAGCAGGCGATCGACGACGATTCGAACCAGACGGGCCAGATGCTGGCTGCGCTGGCTGGCCTGCCGCAAGCGACGTTTGCATCGAAGGTGACGGTCGCCGACGGTAAGGCAACGGTTGCACGCGAAGTCGACGGCGGCGCGGAAACGCTGTCGCTGACGCTGCCGGCCGTGGTCACGACCGACCTGCGCCTGAACGAGCCGCGCTACGTGACGCTGCCGAACATCATGAAGGCGAAGAAGAAGCCGCTCGAAACCGTGAAGCCGGAAGACCTGGGCGTCGACGTTACGCCGCGTCTGAAGACGCTGAAGGTGGTCGAGCCGCCGAAGCGCGCAGCCGGCGTGAAGGTGCCGGACGTGAAGACGCTGGTCGAGAAGCTGAAGACCGAAGCCAAGGTGATGTAAGAGGGAGCGGAAAGAAATGACGGTTCTGGTGATGGCAGAGCACGAGACGATTCTGGTGATTGCAGAACACGACAATGCGTCGCTCAAGGCCGCGACGTTGAACACGGTGGCAGCGGCGGCGAAGATTGGCGGTGACATTCACGTGCTGGTGGCAGGCCACAACGCACAGGGCGCAGCCGATGCGGCAGCGAAGATTGCAGGCGTGTCGAAGGTGCTGCTGGCCGACGCACCGCAACTGGCCGCAGGCCTGGCGGAAAACGTCGAAGCGACGGCGCTGAACATCGCGAAGGACTACTCGCACATCCTCGCGCCGGCAACGGCCTACGGCAAGAACATCGCGCCGCGTATCGCCGCGAAGCTGGACGTCGCGCAGATCTCGGACATCACGGCAGTGGACTCGGCCGATACGTTCGAGCGTCCGATCTACGCAGGCAATGCGATCGCGACGGTGCAGTCGGGCGACCCGATCAAGGTCATCACGGTGCGTGCGACGGGCTTCGATCCGGTCGCAGCGGCAGGCGGCAGCGCGTCGGTCGAGAAGATCGAAGCCGCGGCCGATACAGGCAAGTCGCAATTCGTGAGCCGTGAAGTGACGAAGCTGGACCGTCCGGAACTCACCAGCGCGAAGATCATCGTGTCGGGCGGCCGCGGTCTGGGTAGCGGCGAGAACTACACGAAGGTGCTGGAGCCGCTGGCGGACAAGCTGTCGGCAGCGCTGGGCGCATCGCGCGCGGCAGTCGATGCGGGCTACGTACCGAACGACTATCAGGTTGGCCAGACCGGCAAGATCGTCGCCGCGCAGCTGTACATCGCGGTCGGCATCTCGGGTGCGATCCAGCATCTGGCCGGCATGAAGGATTCGAAGGTGATCGTCGCGATCAACAAGGATCCGGAAGCGCCGATCTTCAGCGTGGCCGATTACGGCCTCGTCGGCGATTTGTTCACGGTCGTGCCGGAACTCGTCGGCGAACTGGGCTGACGCGCGCGATATCGTGACGACGATTTTAGGTGACGCAACGCGGCCTTGCTTCATGAACAGGCGGCGACGCCACCGGGGATCGTTCAGGCCGACGCCCCGATCACGAGCCCACGCAATGCCGCGAGATGCGGTCGCGTGACTCACCGGGCGGAGGAGCTGAGATGACTGCACCGAAACGTTCTCTGCGAGCGGCAATCGGGAAATGGTTGGGCAGCGGTGTTGCCGGGTGTTTTCGTCTCTCGCGTATCGGTCGATCGGATGAAAGCCGGTGGCGTTGTGTGCGAATCGACGTCGATTGCCCGTCCGGAACCTTATCGCTCGTGTTCTTTCGTCACGACGACGGGGCGTGGCACGTTTTTCCCCCCGGCAGAAGGCGGGCGGCGATCGGCGGATCGCGCTATGCCGGCCAGTTTCTCTTCGACGTACACGAACCGAGAAAAAATCTTGCACGTGTTTAGCGCGTCGGCGGTGCGCGCACGACTGCCGGTGACTGACGTTTGTCGATTGAATGAAGCGCAAATTGAATGGGAGATCGAGATTGGGACAATCTCTGAATAGCGTCGGCGTGGTAGGCGCGGGCGCGATGGGGCGCGGTATCGCACAAGTTTGCGCGATGGCCGGTTGCGACGTGACATTGTTCGATGTGAATGACGGCGCAGTGACACGGGCCATTTCAGCGATACGCAACGATCTGATGCGGTCGGTTGAAAATGGGCGGATCGAGCAGTGCGACGCGGACGCTGCGCTGCACCGGATCACCGCGGCGACCAGTCTGACAGAAATGGCCGGGTGCGATCTGGTCGTGGAAGCGATCGTCGAGAACCTCGAGTTCAAGCAGCGGCTGTTGCGGGATCTGGAGTCGATCGTGTCGCCGTCGTGCATTCTGGTGACCAACACGTCGTCGTTGAGCGTGACGTCGATCGCATCCGGTTGTGTACAGCCATCTCGCGTGGCCGGGTGGCACTTCTTCAATCCCGTCACGCGGATGAGACTGGTCGAGATCGTGCAGGCGCCCCGAACGGCAACGGAAGCGATCGATGCGCTGGCCGAGCTGTCGCGGCGCATCGGACATCGGCCGATCGTTGTGCCGGATTCGCCGGGTTTCGTGGTCAACCATGCGGGCCGTGCCTTTGTCACCGAAGGGTTGAAGCTGCTCGCGGAAAAAAACGCTGAGCACTCGGTGCTGGATGCGATCCTGCGCCAGTGCGCAGGGTTCCGCATGGGTCCGTTCGAGCTGCTGGATCTGACTGGGCTCGACGTGTCTGTTCCCGTGATGGAATCGATTCATGCGCAGTACTACGGCGACGATCGCTACCGACCGGTGATGCTCGCACGCACGCGCCTCCACGCCGGCCTGTTGGGTCGCAAGGCGGGACAAGGTTTTTACAGCTACGACGGCAAGCCGGCGGCGGCACATGCGCCGGCGCAGCAGGCGGTACCGGTGGTCGACTTCGCGGTGTGGTGGCCGACGGAGGGGGCGGCGGCGTTGCCCGAAACGGTTGTGCCGTTGCTGTCGCAGGTGACGCGTGCGGCCGACTTGCATGCCGCCGATGTGGTCCTGATCGCGCCACTGGACACGGACCTTTCAACTGCGATTGCGAATTTCCGGCTCGATCCGAGCAAGGTCGTCGGGATCGATCCCGTGTTCTGCGGGACTTCGGGCGTGACGTTGATGACCTGCCCGGGAACAGTGAAGTCGACGGTAGATCGCGCGCAGGCGATATTCGCAGCGCAATCGATTCCCGCGTTTGTCATTTCGGATTCCCCTGGATTCGTTGCGCCCCGAGTGGTGGCGTGCATTGTCAATCTCGCTTGCGAAATGGCCCAGCAGGGCATCGCGTCACCGGAGGATATCGATGTATCGGTGCGTCTCGGCCTCGGTTATCCGACGGGGCCATTCGAGTGGGGCGATGCGCTCGGCGCGCATCGGGTGCTCGACATCCTCAGGGGACTTTACGAGACCTTCGGGGATCAGCGATACCGACCGTCGCCGTGGCTCGTTCGGCGTGCACGTCTCGGTCTGCCGTTGACGTCACCGGAGCGGGCCGCTGCCTGACGAACATCGATCGACGGACGACGGACTGCTCCGGCCGTTCCGCGTACTGTGCGTCGCGCAGCCGGAAATTAAACGGGAGGAGACTGATGATGAAACTGCGATTTGCGCTTACATGGACGCTCGCCGTCGCCGTGGCGATGCCGGGCGCCTTTGCGGCTTCGTCGGGAGAGCCGCTGAAGGTCGGCGTGATTGTCGATATGTCCGGCGTCTACTCGGGCATCGGCGGAACGGGCGGGGTGGCGGCGGTCAAGATGGCCGTGCGCGATTTCGGTGGCAAGGTGCTCGGCAGACCGATCGAAGTGCTGTCTGCAGACTACCAGAACAAGGTCGATATTACGGCGACGCGCGCGCGGCAATGGTACGACAGGGATAACGTGTCGATGGTGATCGAATCGACCGATTCGGCCTCGGCACTCGCGCTGCAGAAGCTAGGCATGGAAAAGCGCAAGGTGACGATCTTTGCTGGCTCGGCAACGACGGATCTGACCGGCAAGCAGTGTTCCCCGTACGGCGTGCACTATGTGTACGACACCTATGCGCTCGCGAACGGGACGGCCCGGGCGGTGGTATCGGAAGGTGGGAAACGCTGGTTCTTCATCACGGCCGACTACGCATTCGGTCATTCGTTGCAGTCGCAGGCCACGCAGGTTGTCACGTCGATGGGCGGACAGGTCGTGGGAAGTATCGACCATCCTCTGGCGACATCGGACTTCGCGTCCTTCCTGATGCAGGCCCAGTCGTCGAAGGCCCAGGTCATCGGGCTCGCGAACGCGGGGCGCGACACGCAAAATGCGATTCGTCAGGCTGCCGAGTTCGGCATGATGACCGGCAAGCAGATCGTTGCACCGCTGCTGATCTTCGATGGCGATCTGAAGGGCATCGGCCTGAAGACGGCTCAGGGTGTTCAGTTCACCACCGCGTTCTACTGGGACTACAACGATCGGACGCGCGCGTTCGCGAAGGCATTCAACGCCGAGACCGGCAAGATGCCTACGATGGTCCAGGCGGGCATGTACTCCGCCGTAACTCACTATCTCCAGGCCGTTCAGGCAGCGGGAACGGTGGACAGCGATGCGGTCATAGCGAAAATGAAGGCGATGCCGATCAATGATTTCTTTGCCCGGGACGGCCGTATTCTGGCAAACGGCCTGATGGTGCACGACATGTATCTGGCCGAGGCGAAGAAACCGTCGGAATCGAAGGGCGAGTGGGACCTGCTGAAGATTCGATCGGTGATCCCGAAGGAAACGGCGTTCCAGACGCTCCAGCAGAGTGGGTGCCAATTTACCGCACACTGAGCGAGCGTACGTTGCAGGCGCGTGCGCGGTATGCCGTTCAGGAAGCAGCACTGCACATCATGTCGGACTCGACTCGGCACATGTCCGTCGAAACGACATCTGATGTAGAGACCGCAGACAACGATGCATCGCTGTCGCGTGAACGTGATCATGTCGTGGCGCGAAGAGCGGGCGTCGCACGTCGGTGAAAGCCCGTTGCGCATGTCCATGCCGACCGCATTGGAGCCCGAAAGCCGAATCCGGGCGTGACTGGCATGTTCATTGCATTAAGAGTGTGATTTCAACTTCTCGATGCGACGCCACGTCATGAGTACACAAGCCTTTATCTGCGATGCAATCCGTACGCCGTTCGGCCGCTATGGCGGCTCGCTTTCTTCCGTGCGCGCCGACGATTTGGCCGCGATTCCGATCAGGGCGCTGATGGCGCGCAATCCTGGCGTCGACTGGGAGGCGGTCGGCGACGTGCTGCTCGGCTGCGCGAATCAGGCCGGTGAGGACAACCGCAACGTCGCGCGCATGGCGAGCTTGCTCGCCGGCCTGCCGCTCGGCGTACCGGGCGCCACGATCAATCGACTGTGCGGCTCGGGCCTCGATGCGGTGGGCAGCGCAGCGCGCGCGATCAAGTCCGGCGAAACAGCGTTGATGGTTGCGGGCGGCGTGGAAAGCATGAGTCGCGCGCCCTTTGTCATGCCGAAGGCGGAGTCGGCTTTCAGCCGTGCGAACGCGGTCTACGACACGACGATCGGCTGGCGATTCGTCAACAAGCTGATGAAGGAGCAGTACGGCGCCGATGCGATGCCGGAAACGGCGGAGAACGTTGCGGTCGACTACAAGATCGGGCGTGACGCTCAGGATCGGATGGCGCTGGCTTCGCAGACGAAGGCGCTGGCCGCGCAAAAGCGCGGGTTCTTCGATAGCGAGATCACGCCTGTCTACATCCCGCAGAAAAAAGGCGAGCCGCTGGTCGTGAAGCAGGACGAGCATCCTCGCGAGACGTCGTTCGAAGCCCTTGCGAAGCTCAAGGGTGTCGTGCGGCCTGACGGCAGCGTGACGGCCGGAAACGCGAGCGGCGTCAACGACGGAGCCTGTGCGTTGCTGCTGTCCGACGAGCGCGCGATCGCCCAACACAGTCTCACGCCCCGTGCTCGGGTGGTCGCGATGGCAACCGCGGGTGTGCCGCCGCGCGTGATGGGTATCGGTCCGGCGCCGGCGACGGAGAAGGTTCTGGCACTGGCCGGATTGCGGCTCGACGAGATCGACGTGATCGAACTCAACGAGGCGTTCGCCGCACAGGGGCTGGCCGTGTTGCGCCTGCTGGGCCTGAAGGACGATGATCCCCGGGTCAACCCCAACGGCGGGGCGATTGCACTCGGTCATCCGCTCGGCGCGTCGGGCGCGCGTCTCGTGACGACGGCAATCAATCAGTTGCACGCCACGAGCGGTCGCTACGCATTGTGCACGATGTGCATCGGAGTGGGCCAGGGCATCGCATTGATCCTGGAGCGCGTCTGAGTGCGATCGGATACGCGTAACGAATTCGGCTGAAACCGGCGAGTTCATTTCGCGCGCCGGCCGCGTGGCGTTCATGTAACACACGTGCCGCTCATCGTTGGTTCATCGCCGGCGCGACATCGAGCGTTGGTCCGCGTATCCGCTGCGCGGCAACGAACGATCATTTTTCTCAAGGAGCAGAAGTCATGCTGATAGGTGTGCCCGTCGAAACAACGCCGGGCGAAGCCCGCGTCGCCGTTACCCCGGAGACGGCCAGGAAACTGCAGGATCAGGGACACACGGTGCGCGTGGCTTCCGGTGCGGGGCAGGGGGCCAGCTATACCGACGACGTTTATCGGGCCGCCGGCGCCGAGATCGTGGATCAAGCGGCTGCGCTCGGCTGCGAGGTCGTGCTGAAAGTCAGGTCGCCTCTCGACAGCGAACTCGCCGCTTTCCGCGTGGGGGCCGTGCTGGTCGGGATGCTCAATCCGTTCGATGCAACTGGTCTCCAACGGCTCGCCAAAGCTGGCATCACGGCGTTCGCGCTCGAGGCCGCGCCGCGAACGACGCGCGCGCAAAGCCTGGATGTGCTGTCGAGCCAGGCGAATATCGCAGGCTACAAGGCTGTCATGATCGCCGCCGATCGATATCGGCGCATCTTCCCGATGTTGATGACGGCGGCGGGGACCGTGAAGGCGGCGCGCGTCGTGATTCTCGGTGTCGGGGTTGCCGGGTTGCAGGCCATCGCGACGGCAAAACGCCTGGGCGCTGTCATCGAAGCGAGCGACGTGCGTCCGAGCGTCAAGGAGCAGGTGGAGTCTCTGGGGGCGAAGTTCATCGACGTGCCCTACGAAACGGCGGAAGAAAAAGAGGCCGCGGAGGGTGTCGGCGGATACGCGAGGCCGATGCCGGCCTCGTGGCTGCAGCGTCAGCAGGTTGAAGTGGCCAGGCGTGTCGCGGCCGCCGATATCGTCATCACCACGGCGCTGATTCCCGGGCGGCCCGCGCCGGTGCTGGTGACCGAGGCGATGGTGGAATCGATGAAGCCGGGTTCCGTCATCGTGGATCTCGCGGCGGCCCAGGGTGGCAATTGCCCGCTGACCGAGCCGGGCAGCACTGCGATTCGGCACGGGGTGACGATCGTCGGCGAAACGAACCTGCCTGCGCTGGTTGCCACCGACGCCAGCAACCTGTATGCGCGCAACGTACTCGATTTCCTGAAACTGATTCTGCCGAAGGGCGGCGGCGTGACGATCGATCTCGAGGATGACATCGTTGCCGCCTGCCTGGTTGCCCGGGACGGAATGGTCATGCGCGATCAACCTGCTCCCGTCCGGTCAACGGCGGAAGCTTCGACCACGAACTGAGAATCGCCATGGAAGCTGTCAGCCACATCATCACCAACCTGATCATCTTTGCCCTGGCCATCTATGTCGGCTATCACGTCGTCTGGAATGTGACGCCCGCACTGCATACGCCCTTGATGGCCGTGACCAACGCGATCTCGGCGATCGTCATCGTCGGCGCGATGCTCGCGGCGGGACTGACATCGAGCGGTCTCGGCAGAACCGCTGGCGTGCTCGCGGTTGCGCTCGCCGCGGTCAACGTGTTCGGGGGCTTCCTCGTCACGCGACGGATGCTGGAAATGTTCAGGAAGAAAGAAAGAAAGACGACTGAAAAGGCGGGGGCGTAACGATCATGAGCATGAACCTCGTTACCTTGTTGTATTTGCTGGCCAGCATCTGTTTCATTCAGGCGCTGAAGGGGCTGTCTCACCCGACGACGGCCATTCGCGGAAACGCATTCGGCATGACGGGCATGGCAATCGCAGTACTGACCACCGCGGCTCTGATCGTGAAGCTCGCCGCCACGCCGACCGGGATCGGGCTCGTGCTGCTCGGTCTGCTCCTGGGGGGAACCGTCGGCGCCGTGATGGCGTATCGCGTGGAAATGACCAAGATGCCGGAGCTGGTGGCGTTCATGCACAGCATGATCGGCTTGGCAGCCGTCTTCATCGCGGTGGCCGCGGTGACGGAGCCTTGGGCGTTCGGCATTACGCCTGCACCGTTGGCTGCGGGCGCGGGCCTGGACGGTCTCGCGCACCCGTCGATCCCGACCGGCAACCGGCTCGAGCTTTTCCTCGGAGCGGCGATTGGCGCGATCACGTTCAGCGGATCAGTGATCGCGTTCGGCAAGCTCAGCGGTAAGTACACGCTGCGCGTATTTCAGGGCGCGCCGGTCCAGTTCAAGGGGCAGCATTTTCTGAACCTCGTGCTGGGACTGACCACGATCGGGCTCGGCCTGACGTTCATGGCGACCGAAAGCTGGTCCGTGTTTCTGTTGATGCTGGCATTCGCGTTCGTGATGGGCGTGTTGATCATCATCCCGATCGGCGGCGCAGACATGCCGGTGGTGGTGTCGATGCTGAACAGCTACTCCGGCTGGGCGGCTGCGGGCATCGGCTTTTCGCTCGGCAATCCGATGCTGATCATTGCCGGCTCGTTGGTGGGCAGCTCCGGTGCGATTCTGTCCTACATCATGTGCAAGGCGATGAACCGATCGTTCTTCAACGTGATTCTGGGCGGGTTCGGCGGCGAGGCCAATGCCGCTGCCGGCGGGGCCAAGGAACAGCGTCCGGTCAAGAGCGGCAGCGCGGACGACGCCGCGTACATGCTGTCGAACGCGGAATCCGTGATCATCGTTCCGGGATATGGCCTGGCGGTCGCGCGTGCGCAACACGCGATCAACGAGCTGTCTCAGAAACTCACGGAAAAGGGTGTGACGGTGAAGTATGCAATTCATCCGGTCGCGGGGCGCATGCCCGGTCACATGAACGTGCTGCTCGCGGAAGCCGAGGTGCCGTATGACCAGGTGTTCGAGATGGAGGAGATCAACGGCGAATTCTCGCAGGCCGATGTCGCGATCGTGCTCGGTGCCAACGACGTGGTGAACCCGGTCGCGCTGGAAAAGGGCAGTCCGATCTACGGTATGCCGATCCTCGACGCATACAAGGCGCGGACGGTCATCGTCAATAAACGTTCGATGGCTGCCGGATATGCGGGGCTCGACAACGAGTTGTTCTATATGGACAAGACGATGATGGTTTTCGGCGATGCGAAGAAGGTTGTCGAGGACATGGTGAAGGCCATCGACTAAACGGGCCGACTGACACGGACTCGCTCCGGTCCGCATCCGTGTCCGAGTGATCAGGAGGGGAAAATGTTTGGTTCGACGCTGGTACAAAGGCATGTCGGCAACACGTCGCTGACGGCCGAATTTCACGAAGGCTCGGGACGACTTCGCATATCGTCGAACGGCGTGCTGTCGCACGAATTCTTTCCGCCCCAGTCATGGATGATCGTGGCCACGAGCGCCGGTGTAAGCAATTGGGGCACGCGCCCGAGCAAGACAGACCTTCTGCATGTCCTCGAGCAGTTCGACGGATGACGCGAGACGGCGGTCTGCGATTCCGGGTTACGCGTTGCATGGGGCGCCGTCTCGCCATCGCGCAGTTCGTCCGTTTATTCAGAGAGATCGATGACAAATTCAGCTGTCGTGCATAGTGACGCAGCGCAACAGCGCGAATCCATGGAATACGACGTCGTGATCGTCGGCGGCGGCCCCGCCGGGCTGTCGGCGGCGATCCGGCTCAAGCAGCTGGCCGCCGAGAAAGGCACCGAGATCGGCGTGTGCGTGCTCGAGAAGGGTTCCGAGATCGGCGCGCACATCCTGTCGGGCGCGGTGATGGACCCGCGCGCGATCAACGAACTGTTCCCCGACTGGAAGGAACAAGGCGCGCCGCTCACCGTCGAGGTGACGGAAGACCGCTTCCTGTTCCTGTCCGAGAAGAGCGCGGTCACCACGCCGAACTGGGCGCTGCCCGCGAACTTCAAGAACCACGGCAACTACGTGATTTCGCTGGGCAACGTCACGCGCTGGCTCGGCGCGCAGGCCGAAGCGCTCGGCGTCGAGATCTTCCCGGGCTTCCCGGCCGCGGAGATTCTCTATAACGACGACGGCTCGGTGAAGGGCGTCGCGACCGGCAACATGGGCGTGGGCAAGGACGGCGAGCCGACCGAGAACTTCCAGCTCGGCATGGAGCTGCACGCGAAGTACACGCTGTTCGCCGAAGGCTGCCGTGGCCACCTCGGCCGCCAGCTGATCTCCAAGTTCAAGCTCGACGCGAACGCCGATCCGCAGGCCTACGGGATCGGCATCAAGGAACTGTGGGAAATCGACCCGGCCAAGCACAAGCCGGGCCTCGTGATCCACACGGCCGGCTGGCCGCTGAAGTCCGACACGTACGGCGGCTCGTTCCTGTATCACATGGACAACAACCAGGTGGTGGTCGGCTTCGTGGTGGGCCTGGGCTACACGAACCCGTACCTGTCGCCGTTCGAGGAATTCCAGCGCTACAAGACGCATCCGTCGATCCGCGCGTTCCTCGAAGGCGGCAAGCGCGTGTCGTACGGCGCGCGCGCGATCACGGCCGGCGGCCTGCTGTCGCTGCCGAAGACGGTGTTCCCGGGCGGCGCGCTGATCGGTGACGACGCGGGTTTCCTGAACGCATCGCGGATCAAGGGCAGCCACGCGGCGATCAAGACCGGCATGCTGGCCGCCGACGCCGCGTTCGACGCGGTGCAGGCAGGCCGCCAGTCGGACGAGCTCAATGCGTACCCGGACGCGTTCAAGCAATCGTGGCTGTACACGGAGCTGTACCGCGCGCGCAACTTCAAGCAGTGGATGGCGAAGGGCCTGTACCTCGGCACGCTGATGGTCGGGCTCGAGCAGAAGGTGATGGGCGGCAACGTGCCGTGGACGCTGCACCACAAGCACGCGGACCACGAGATGCTGAAGCCGGCGTCGCAATGCACGCCGATCGAGTATCCGAAGCCGGACGGCAAGCTGACGTTCGATCGGCTGTCGTCGGTGTTCATCTCGAACACGAACCACGAGGAGAACCAGCCGGCGCACCTGACGCTGAAGGACGCGAGCGTGCCGGTGAACGTGAACCTGCGCACGTACGCGGGGCCGGAGGCGCGCTTCTGCCCGGCGGCCGTGTACGAGTTCGTGAAGAACGACGATGGCAGCGACCGGCTGGTGATCAACGCGCAGAACTGCGTGCACTGCAAGACCTGCGACATCAAGGACCCGACGCAGAACATCGTGTGGGTCACGCCGGAAGGCGGCGGCGGGCCGAATTACCCGGCCCTGTAGCGCACCATCGAAACGAGAGCGGCCGTGACGCGAAATCGGCGATCCACGCCAGTTCGATACGGCGTCCGAAGTGGACGGCACAGGTTACTTTCGAGGGTATTCCCGATGCCCGGGGCCTTGCCTGGCGGGAGTCGCCGGAATGGACACCTGTCTTTTGCAAGGACACATCTGCCGCGTTGTGTGCACTTGTCCCTTTCGCATCTCCGTCGACTTCGATGATCGATGAAGTCGCGTCTTGCCAGACGCCCTCCGATCGGAGCCGCATGGATACGGGGCCCCGGTTCTTTCGCTTCAAGATCACGTTTGCCCGGCGTGGGTGCCGTGCGGGTCGCCTGGAACATCGGCCCGATGCTGGCATGGGCATTGCATTATCCGTGCTACTTGACGTGCCGCCGGAGGACGGCGGATTCAAGCACAGGGCCGATGCCCCCGAGGTCGCGGACGGTTCGTCGTTTCGCACAGACAGCCGGCGGCATTCGAGGTCGAGCGATAGCAGCAAAAAACAGGAGACAATCGATGCACAACCTTCCATTTTTCGAAACCGCACACCGCGACGCGCGGCGCGGGACAGACGACGCTTCCCATGCGCGGCCATCGGTGATCCGCCTTTCGATTGACTGAACGCCGTCCCGAACGTTGACAGCCGTTCGTTCGGCGCGTCCTCTATCCCTACGATCGAAAGAGAGGTATCAAAGTCATGGAAGGCTTGATTTCGGCTGGCGTCATCGGCCTGAGCCTGGGCACCCAGTATGCGTTGATCAGCATCGGGTTCACGCTCATATTCGGCATCATGGGCGTGGTGAACTTCGCTCATGGCGGTTTCTACATCCTCGGCGGTTACATCGCCTATTCACTGTCCCAGTCCCTGGGCGTGCCGTTTGCGGCAGCGGTGCTGATCGCCGCGTTGGCCACGGGCGTGGTCGGCTATCTGGTGGAAGTCGTGGTTGTGGAGCGGAACGTCTCCGACCATTTGGCGACGATGCTGATGACGTTGGGCATCTATCAGATCATCACGACCGGCATGACGGCCGTCTATGGGGCCGAGCCGATGAATTTCCCGTTCCCGGTGACCGGCTCGCTGCGCGGTCCGGGTTTCTATATCCCTTACGCAAACCTGATCGTCTTCGGCGTGTGCGCGCTCGCGATCGGCAGCGTCTATTACCTCGTCTTCAGGACCCGATACGGTATTGCGCTGCGTGCGATGGCAGACGACAGCCCGGTTGCGCGCGCACAGGGAATTCGGCCCGCGCGTATGTTCCCGCTGGCGTTTGCCATTGCAACGGCGCTGGCGGGGCTCACCGGCGCACTCGTCACGCCGATTCTTGCGTTGGAGCCTTCCAGCGGAGATGCCGTGCTCGGCAGGGCGTTCATCGTCGTCGTCATGGGCGGACTGGGCAGTGTCGGCGGTGCCACGATCTCCGCATTCGTCGTCGGCCTCGTGGAGGCTTATGCGAGTGTCTATCTCGGCGGTTCCCAAGGCGCGCTCGTGCTGTTCGTGATCGTGATGCTGATCCTCTTGGTTCGCCCGCAGGGGCTGTTCGGTACCGTTACACGCAAGGCCTGAATTATGAAAATGACCTATCGTCGCCGTGACTTCATGCTCGACATATCGGGCGTGATCGTACTGCTACTGCTTCTTATCGTACCCTTCGCGTCAACGGACCCGTTCATGTATTCGCTGGCCGGTCAGTCCGCCATCGGCGTGTGTGCCGCGCTGGGCATCTACATCATGCTGCGGCTTGGGCTCCTGTCGTTCTCCGCGCCGTCTTTCATGGCGCTCGGTGGCTATGCCGCCGCCATCGCGGCGAATGCCGGTACGACGAACCTCGTTCTGCTCATGCTGATCAGTGCGATCGTGCCGGCGCTCGTGGCGCTGCCGCTCGGGGCGTTGGTGCTCCGACTCAAAGGCGTGTACTTCATTTTCATTACGTTCGTCTTCAACGAAATACTTCAGATCGTCATCTTCCAAACGCCGACATTGACAGGCGGTGCCAACGGGATCACCGGTGTCCCGCCAGCATTGCTGTTCGGGATGGGTGCCACGTCGCCGGCGACGGTCGTCGTCGTCACTGTTGCCATTTGCATCGTCTCCGCGTTGTTTACGCTTGGCATGACGCACGTTCTCCGGCCCGAGTTCTCGTCGATCGAGGAGAACGAGACGCTCGCGGAAAGCCTGGGCGTTGCGCCGTGGAAATATCGCACCATCGGCTTCGTTACCTCGGCCGCCGTATCCGGACTGGCGGGTTTCGCACTTGTCAACATGCTCTCGACCGCCCATCCGAGCTCGTTCACCACGTGGTCGGTGAACAGCTACATCGCGTACGTCTTCGTCGGGGGCCGCGGATCGTTGCTGGGTGTCGTGGTGGGCAGCCTTCTGCTCATCACGATGAACGATGTTTTCAGCAGCTACGCTCAATTGTCGTCCGGATTGTTCGGGCTGCTGCTCGTCATCGTGATGATGATTGCACCCGGCGGCATCGTGGGAACACTGACGAACGTGTTTGACAAGATGAGGGTACGCCATCGCGGCGTACTTCAACCGCGTATCGAGGATCGTCGAGCATGAGTTCGCCTATTGGTATTTCAAAACAGAGCAACCGAGCGCCCGTGCCGGCGACATTGCAAGTCGAAGCGATCACCAAGCGATTCGGCGGCCTGCGCGTATTCGAAGGCATTTCATTCGAAGTGTCGGCGGGCGACGTGCTTGGCGTGATCGGCCCGAACGGCGCGGGCAAGACTACGCTGATCAATGTCATGAGCGGCATGCTGCCGCCGACGTCGGGACGCATTTTGCTGGGCGGGCAGGTCATCTCCGGGATGCGGTTCTACAACGTGGCACGTCTTGGTGTCGCTCGCAGCTTCCAGCAGACCAACACGTTCAAGAGCGCGACGGTCGAAGAGAACCTGTTTCGTGCGCAGCGCTTCAGCACGATCCATTCGAATGCGGATCTCGGCATCGAAGGGTTGCTGGACGAGTTCGGTCTTGCACAGCACCTTTACGACCCGAGCGACAAGTTGCCGTATGGACTCCAGAAAATGCTTGGCCTGGTGATGGTGCTCGCTTCGAGACCCCGATTTTTGCTTCTGGACGAGCCGGCCGCAGGGCTGGAGGCCCGGGAGCGGCCGCAGGTGGACCGCTTCATCGAGCATGCGCGCAGCGTGCTGGGCTGCGGCGTCCTGATCGTGGAGCACGACATGGATATGGTCAAGCGACTGTGCCCGCGCATTGTCGTGCTCGAGGCGGGGCGGCTTCTCGCTGAGGGAGCGCCGGGCGATGTGCTTTCCCGCCGTGATGTCATCGAGGCCTATCTGGGCGTGAGTGAGGAATGAAAATGCTGAGCATCGAGAAGCTGGTCGTTCGTTATGGCGGCATCGTGGCCCTACGGGAAGTGTCGATCGACGTGAAGGAGGGCGAAACGGTCCTGTTGGTCGGCGCGAATGGCGCGGGCAAGTCGAGCCTGATCAATGCCGTAGTCGGTCTGGTTCCCGCGATATCCGGTCAGATCCGTTTTGCCGGGAAGGACCTGGTTGGTGTCTCGTGCCCGGGCCGAGCCCGTCTGGGCATCGGCTATTCGCCGGAGGGGCGCCGGATATTCCGCTCGCTGAGCGTGAGGGAAAACGTCCTGGCGGGCACGCTCGGTATTTCGAAGATGCAGGCGCAAGCGAACCTCGAGTGGATGGAGCGGACTTTTCCGTTGCTCGCTGAGCGCGCAGACCAACCGGCCAACCAACTGAGCGGCGGGCAGCAGCAGGTCGTCGCGCTGGCTCGAGCGGCAAGCACGCTGCCCAAACTGCTGCTTTTGGACGAACCGTTCCTCGGACTGGCACCCGTCTGGATCGAGCGCATCAGCGAGTCGATTCGGGAGCTGCAGCGTCGCGGCACCACGATCCTGATGACTGAACAAATGGCCCGCCCCGCGCTTAAGCTTGTCGACCGCGCGTACGTCATGCGTGGCGGCGAGGTCCGGCGAAGCGGCACGGTCGACGAGATTCGGGATGTCGCGCTCGCGGAGGAATATCTTTGAATTCGAATTCACATCAAGACAAGGTGATGCAATGACGAACATGTTTCCGTACCCGCAACTGAAGGCCGGTCGCGATGAGCCTATCATCGATCCCGACCTGCCGATCATCGACTCAGCTCACCATCTCTTTGACAGACCGGCATTGCGCTACATGTTCGAGGATTACCTGGCGGACGTGAACGCGGGACATCGAATCGTCGCGTCCATCTACGTGGAAACGCTTGCCTTCGCACGCAAGGATGGCCCGGAGGTGCTGCGGCCGCTTGGCGAGGTTGAGTTCGCGAACGGGGTTGCGGCGATGAGCGCCACCGGCGCCTATGGCGATTGCCGCGTCTGCGCGGCGATCGTCGGGAACGCGGACCTGCGATTCGGGTCGGCAGTGGCCGAATTGCTCGACCGGTCGCTTGAAGCCGCGCCAGAGCGATTCCGGGGCGTTCGGCAGATCACGATCGAGGATCCGAGCGATGCGCCTTTCCGCTATGTCACGAACCGGCCGGCGCCCGGAATCATGAAATCCCCGGGATTTCGTGCCGGCTTCCAGGAGGTGGCAGCACGCGGCCTGACGTTCGATGCGGCAGTGTTCCATCACCAGATGGCCGACGTTTGCGAGCTTGCCGATATGTTTCCCGATACGTCCATCGTCCTCAACCACCTGGGCCAGGCGATGGGCATGGACATGGACGCCGACGGCCGTGCCGGCGTGTTCGCGCAGTGGCGATCGGCAGTGCGCGAGGTGGCGCGCCGCCAAAACGTGCTGTGCAAGATCGGCGGCCTGGGATTGCCGTTTTGGGGGTTCGGTTTCGAGAAACGCGCGGAGCCGGTCGGCTATCTGGAACTCGCGGATGCGTGGAGGCCCTATGTCGAGACCGTCATTGATGCTTTCGGCGTCGAGCGCTGCATGATGGAAAGCAATTATCCGCCCGATGGTCGATCGTGCGGATTCGTGCCGATGTGGAACGCGCTGAAGCATATCGTCCGGGGCGCATCGGCTCGAGAAAAGGCAGCGCTTTTTCACGATACCGCAGCCCGCGTTTACCGCATCGACCTTTCCTGAACCGGGCGTCGTGCGCCGTGGGCGCGCGAGCAGATTGCTCGACGCGCCGCACCAACCCGGCGAGAAGATCCACGGTTCAGCCTGCCGTCCGCGCATCGTGGACGGCAGGCGCGATGTCTCAGTGAGATGGAATGCCCGCCGTGGAGCCGCCGTCCACGGGCATGACGATGCCCGTGACGAAGCTGGCATCATCCGACAGCAGAAACGCGATGGCGGCGGCAACCTCTTCAGGCTCTCCCTCGCGGCCGATCGGATGCGCCGCGCGAATGCGCTTTTCGTTTTCCGGATCCTCGAACATCACGGCTGTCATCGGGGTGCGAATCATCCCCGGCGCTACGGCGTTCACGCGGATACCGTAAGAGGCAAGTTCGAGCGCCATGGTATGCGTGATGCCCGAGACGCCGAACTTCGACGCGGAGTATGCGAGGCGGTTCGGTACGCCGCGGATTCCCGCCCCCGACGAAACGTTGACGATTGCCGCGGGTGTTTTCGCTTCCGTCGCGACGCGTGCAAATGCTTGGCAGACGTTGAACGTTCCATCGAGATTCACTGACAGGACGCGATGCCACGCCTCCGGATCGAAATCCAGCACGTTGCCCACGCCGCGGATGCCGGCGGAGTTCACGAGCCCGTGAAGCGGGCCGAATCGTCGAGCGGCGTCGGCCACGATGGCGTTGACGTCGTCGCGATTCGACACGTCCATCGCGACGGCGTGGATACGGTTAGTCGGGCCGAATTCCGAGGCGACCTTGTCAACATCGCCCTTGCGTACGTCTGCTGCGACGACCAATGCACCCTCGTCGAACAGACGTCGAACACACGCCGCGCCAATCCCGCTGCCGGCTCCCGTTACGAGGATCGTTTTCCCTTCAAAACGCTTCATGTCACCTTTTCCTTTTCATGTCGAAGCCACCACGTGCGGTCGGGCAACGCGGTCGAGACGCACGGATTCCGGATGTGGTCTCGTTGCTCCGCGATGCCGTGGCGATCGAGAGATTCGCCGAAAGTCGCGCGGTAGCGCGGACGCCCCATACGGCCTTCGGCGATTAACCGCACTATCCGAGGTTCACGGCGTCGCGGGTTCCGACGCAATGGCGATGCGTCGATCCTTTTGCCTTTTACCGTTCGCGATCACGCCCATCCCGATCGGGAAGGCGAGCTGCTGATTGATTCCGTATTGCGCCTTGCCGCGCCATCCGCCTTTGCCGAGGTAGCGGGATTCCGGCGTCGTCTCTCGCAACGCGGCCGCGATCTTTTGGCCATCCTGATCGGTTCCGGCTCGCGAGATCGCACGCAGAAGATGCTCCGCGGCGAGTGCGGACGGATAGAACAGCGTGTTGTCCGGCACCTTCGACTTCATCACGCGCTCGTAGTCGGCATTCAGACGCTGGATGCCGGGGTCGTCCAGCGGAGCGAGTTCGAGCCAGTAGAACGCCTTCTGGGTTGAAATGTCTCCCACGGTGTTCAGCACCACCTCTGCGCCGCTGCCGAGGTCACCGAACGCGCCCGTGTATCCGGCGCCTAGCATTTGCTTGACTAGGACGCCGGCTTCACCCGGCGGCATCGGTCCGAACTCCACCGATTCGGGGCCCATGCTCATCAGGCGGGCCACGATGGGCGCGAAGTTCGTGGTGCCGCGTTGATAGAATTCGAGCGTCGCCTTGGCACCGGCCTTTTCGTACTCCTGGACCAGTGCTTTGCCTGCATCGGTGCCGCCCTGGTCGTTCGGTGCAACAACGATCACCTTGTTGAATTTGAACTCGTCCCTTGCGGCTTTCACGACATAGGCACCCCAGACCTGCGGCGTGAGTGATACCGCGAAGGCGAGCGGATATTGCGTGTTGATGACATCCTTCGCGTACGAGTGCGCGAAATTCACGATGCCGTACCGCTTCGCGATGGGCTTGAATCCCGCCAGTTCGACCGACGGAACCGGGCCCACAGCCGCATGAACCCCCTGGCTCGCGAAATAGTTGGCGGCGGCCGCTCCACCGGCAGCGGTCGCTTGCGAGTCATAACTCGTCGGCACCACCTTGCACTTGCGGTTGCCGACTTGCAGGCCGCCATTGGCATTGGTATAGGCGGCCTCGAACTCGACGGCGGCTTTCTCGGCGAGGCCCTGCGACGATCCACCGCCGCTCATCGGGCCGAGCACGCCGATCTTGACTTCGCACGATTGTGCTGCCGCCGGCGTGCAAACCGCCCAGGATGCGGCGAGCGTCGCTGCGCAGGCCGCCGCTTTGGCCGTGTTCCAATGTTTCGCCATCAAAGTCTCCTTCTGGTAGTTATCTATGGGTGCAAGTCCGGAAAGGGCGCTACCTCATCCGAACACCCGAATCGGCCCGAAATACCTAGCGCTGGGCGCGAAAAAGATTGGCTTCGCGATTCGACCGAAAACGGATAGCCGTTTTTCGGCCCGGCGATAACCGATCTGGCAGTAATGAAGCAATTGCGATGCCAACGGACGCCGGATGTGCTGCCGATCTAAGGAGAAGCGTCGCACGCGGGCGCGCCCGGTGTGATTCGACCGTCGCTGATACGGACAACTGTGTTTCCCGACGACATGCACGAGCAATAGCGACGTTCCGGCGATCGCGCGATCGCCGTGGCGGCGTATGGGGTGGCGCCCAACGAAGCTGGTACGGAACCTGCAATCGATTCGCGCCTGAGCGGAATGAAACCGCGACGCGGCATATTTTGGAAAAGGGGCTGTACATGAAAGTCGGGTATATCGGTTTGGGCGCGATGGGGGCGCCGTTGGCACAAAGGCTCATCGGCACATACGACCTGTGCGTCTGGGATATCAATACTGCGGCTGTCGCCGAGTTCGAGAAGCTCGGTGCGGGCGTCGCATCATCCGCGGCTGAGCTGGCGTATCGCTGCGACGTCCTGATGCTGTGTCTGCCGCGCACGGAGAACGTGCGGCAGGTGATCTTCGGCGCACAAGGGCTGGCGCAAGGGCTGACGCCAGGAAAGATCATCATCGATCAGACGAGCGGTGTGCCGGAGCAAACCCGGGACATCGCACGCCAATTGGAGGCAAAGGGCGTCGCGATGATCGACGCGCCGGTGGCGGGCGGTGTGGCGGCCGCTCGCGCGGGCAAGGTGACCATCATGGTTTCCGGTCCCGATAGTGCCTATCAGACAGTATCGCCGATCCTGCATGCAATCAGTTCGAACGTCTTCCGATGCGGGGAACGGGTCGGCGACGGGCAGGCAATCAAGCTCGTCAACAACGTGATGAACGCGGCATGCCGCCTGGCGACGCTGGAAATCGTCGCGATGGGAAGAAAGTCGGGACTGCCGCTCGCGACCTTGACTGACTTGCTCAACAAAAGCACGGCTCGGAACCGCATCACGGAGACCATGTTGCCGGCCATTGTCGAAGGCAGGGCCGCGACCAACTTCGCGCTTCCCCTGATGGTGAAGGACGTTCGTCAAGCGATCGAACTCGGCATGAATGCCGGTGCGCCGATGCCTGTGTCGAGCATCGCGCTCGGCTTGCTGCAGACCGGCGTCAATACGTTGGGGCAGGATGCCCGGCTCGAGGATGTCGTCAAGCTGATCGAGTCGATGGCGGGCACGCGGCTGCGTGATGATGCGATGTCGATGTCGATGTCGACGGCAGCAACGGCGGGGCGGGACGAGCTGACGGTCGGCTATGTCGGGCTTGGCGCCATGGGCGCGGCGCTGGTGCGGCGTCTGATGAAGTTTCGAAAGGTGCAGGTGTTCGATGTGCGGCCCGATATCGTCCGCGATCTCGAAGCCGACGGCGCGGTCGCGGCGTCGGACTTGCCCTCGCTGGCACGCGACTGCGACGTCATCATGATTTGCGTGCCCGACTCGACAGTCGTCCGAGAGGTTGTGTTCGGAAAGGGGGGGTTAAGGGAAGGCCTCGCCGCAGGCAAGGTCGTCATCGATCAGACGACGGGCGATCCGTCCGTCACGCGACAGACGGCAGAGGAACTCAGGGCGCTGGGCGTGGCGCTAGTGGACGCGCCCGTTTCAGGCGGTCCGAGCGGCGCGCAGGCAGGTACCGTGGCGATTATGTGCAGCGGGGCGCAGGACGTGTGCGCACGCGTGCGGCCGCTTCTCGAATCCATCAGCCCGAACGTGGTGTATTGCGGCGAAACCGGATATGGGCATATCGCCAAGCTAGTCAAGAACGCATTGGGTGCGTGCAATCGGCTGATCGCGTATGAAGCCGTGGCGATGGGTATCAAAAACGGCCTGAAACTCCGGGACATGGAGAAAGTGATCAACAGCGGTTCAGGGTGGAGCGCTACGTTCGAGCGTGTCGTTCCTGTTCTCGCGGCGGGCGGCCGGTCGGCGAGCCTGCGGCTGGAACTCATGGTGAAGGACCTTCGGCTTGCATGTGAGACCGCCATGAATTGCGGGGCGCCGATGTTGATTGCGAATGCGGTCCGTAATGCGGTCGAGGCCGGAGCGAACGAGCTTGGGGGAGACGCCAATATCGACGAACTGGCCAGGCTGTTCGAAGCGCGGGCGGGGATCACGTTTGCCGCTGCATGAGCGGGCCATTCTGCACGCACCGGTGCGGCAGCGATGAAGGCGCGGCGAGCGGCACGTGTCGCCGCGGTGGACACGAATCGGGCAGGCCGTCGCCGGCGTGGACAGTTTGTCGGCACCCGTAGACTGCGACGTTCCTGCGGCAAGCATGGCACGTCAATTGCAAGTTGATGGGCAACCTCGTTCCACGCGTTCGCGCATACAGACAATGAACCAGACCTTTCGATCGATCTCCTTTCAACACATTGCCCCGGAATTGCGACTGTACTGCGGTGAGGAAAGTCTCGCTGCCTTGGCGAGGGAGATCAAGCGCAGTGGGTGTCAGCGTGCAGTGATCGTCAGCGGTCGGTCAGTCGGCTCGTCCAATGCGATGCAGCAGTTGCGCGATGTGCTCGGCCCCGTGCTGGTCGGCGAATCTCCTACGGTTCGGCCGAATAGTCCCGTGCGCGCCGTGGAGGAAGCGGCGCGTGCGCTGAGCGCACTGGACGCAGACGCCGTGATCGCGGTGGGCGGTGGGTCGGCCGCCGTCACGGCGCGTGCGGCAAGCATCCTGCTCGCGGAGAAGCGGCCTGCGCACGAGCTTTGCACCCGCAGGCTCCCGGACGGCGCGTTCGATAGTCCTCGGCTTGCCGCTCCCAAGCTCGCGCAATTCGTTGTGCCGACCACACCCAGTACGGCGTTCGTCAAGGCGGGAAGCGCCGTGCATGACGAGGAGACGGGACAGCGGCTTGCCTTGTTCGATCCGAAGACGCGGGCCAAGGCAATCTTCCTTCACTCGGGGTTTCTCGGCACCGCACCGGCGGCGCTCGTCGAGGGTGCGACGCTCAACACGCTTTCCACTGCAGTCGAGGCGCTGGAGTCGCCGCGCTGCGACCTCGTGTCGGAGGCGATGTTGACACAAGCGCTACGACTTGTCGCGCGCAACATCGACCGCATGTCGCCCGAAGACGTCGCGGCTCGGGAACGTTTGGCGATCGCCGCCGTTCTTTGCGGCCGGGGTACCGAGCAGTCGGGCGGCGGGCTTTCGTCGGTACTCGCACACGCAATCGGTCATCGAAGCGACGTATCGAACGGGATCATCAACGCAATCGTGCTGCCGCACACGATGGGTTTCAATAGCCCGGCGACGCACTATACGGTCGGGCGCATTGCCGAAAGCCTATGGCTTCCGCTGACTGCCGATTCGGACCAGCGGTACGCGATGTCGGCCGTCGAGATCCTTGAGCGCCTGCTCGCGAAAGTGGACATTCCCCGGAGGCTTCGCGACATCGGCGTGGCCCGGGAGGCTCTCGATCCGATCGCGGAAGCGGCGATGCAGGACTGGTTCATCAAGCGTAGCCCCCGTGAGGTGACGAACGTCGCCGATGTGCGGGCGATCCTCGACGCAGCGTGGTAGGCAATAACAATCTCGGAGACGGAGGCTTCTCGTGAAGCACGCTTCTTTTGACTGTCGATTCGCGGCGTGCGCCTTCGTGGTGGTCAGGGCAACGACGGCTTCGGCATCCGACCAGTTTCCGGTCAAGCCCGTGCATATCGTGGTGGCGATGGCGCCTGGCGGCATGGTCGATACGGTCACGCGTTTGCTGGCGCCAAAGCTGGGGCAGAGCCTGGGGCAGCCGGTGATTATCGAGAATCGCGGCGGCGGAGGCGGCCTGGTCGGCATCCGCTATGTGAAGGATGCGGCGCCGGATGGATATACGCTGCTGGCCACTTCGGCGGATACGCTCGGCCTCCAGTCGGCAGTCCGCCAGGATCCGGGCTTTGTTCTCCGCAGGGACTTTGCGGGAGTGGGGCCGATGGTCGAATCGCCGCTTTTGCTCGACGTTGGCGCCGGCCAGCCCTTCAAGACATTCGGCGAACTGGCCGCGTACGCGAAGGCGAATCCGGACAAGCTGACCTACGGATCGGGCGGCGTGGGCAGTGCGACTCACTTTGCGACGGCCGCATTCCTGCAGCGGACCGCTCTGAAGATGATGCACGTTCCGTTCAAAGGCAACGGGGAGGCGCTGCCTGAAGTAATGAGTGGACGCATCTCCGTCATCTTCGACGCGCCAGTCAGCAGTGCTCCCTATCTGAAGGCAGGGAAGCTGAGAGCCCTGGCAGTGATATCCCCGAAGCGCCTCGCTGCCCTTCCGGACGTGCCGACGGTCGCCGAGGCCGGTTATCCCGACTACAGCTACGTTCTGTATCAAGGGCTGATGGCGCCGGCCGGAACGCCGCCGGCCGTCGTTCAACGCCTGTCGGCGGCGTTGCAGGCGGCCCTGTCGGACAAGGTGCTGGCGGACCGCCTTCGAAGCTACGGGCTCGAGCCGGTGGCCATGTCGCCCACGGCGTTTACGAATCTTCTTTTGAAAAACGAAGCCGGGAAGGCAAAGCTGGCCGCCTATGTCGGCATGCCGAAGCAGTAGCCGGCGGGATCGGCAAGCAGGTGACGAACGCCGTCGACATGCGAGGCATCCTCGACGCGGCGTAGCAGGAAATCAAGGTCTTGGAGAAAGGATTCTCTTATGAAGAAAGCATTGTTTTGCCGCAGACTGGCGGCGGGCACATTCGTCCTGTTCAGCGCGGCGGCCGCTTCGGCGTCGGACCCATTCCCCACCAAGCCGGTGCATATTGTGGTTGCGACGGCGCCGGGTGGCCTGGCAGACACCGTCACCCGCTTGCTGGCGCCAAAGCTGGGGCAGAGCCTGGGGCAGCCGGTGATTATCGAGAATCGCGGCGGCGGAGGTGGCCTGGTTGGCATCCGCTATGTGAAGGATGCGGCGCCGGATGGATATACGCTGCTGGCCACTTCGGCGGATACGCTCGGCCTCCAGTCAGCAGTCAAGCGTGATCCGGGCTTCGTTCTCCGCAAGGACTTCACGGGCGTGGGGCCGTCGGTCGCGGCACCGCTTTTGATCGAAGTCGGCGCCAGCCAGCCCTTCAAGACGTTCGGCGAACTGGCCGCGTACGCGAAGGCGAACCCGGACAAGCTGTCATACGGATCCGCGGGCGTGGGCAGTACGACTCACCTTGCGACAGCTGCGTTCCTCCAGCAGAGCGCCTTGAAGATGATGCACGTTCCGTTCAAAGGCAACGGGGAGGCGCTGCCTGAAGTAATGAGTGGTCGCATCTCCGTCATCTTCGACGCGCTGATCAGCAGTTCTCCGTATCTGAAGGCAGGAAAGATGAGGGCGCTGGCGGTGACATCCCCGAAGCGCGTCACTGCCCTTCCGGACGTGCCGACGGTCGCCGAGGCCGGTTATCCCAACTACAGCTACGTTCTGTATCAAGGGCTGATGGCGCCGGCCGGAACGCCGCCGGCCGTCGTTCAACGCCTGTCGGCGGCGTTGCAGGCGGCGCTGTCGGACAAGGCGCTGGCAGACCGCCTTCGGAGCTATGGACTCGAGCCGGTGACCATGTCACCACGAGAGTTCACGGATCTCCTGTTGAAAAATGAAGCCGAGAAAACAAAGCTGGCCGCCTATGTGGGCATGCCGAAGCAGTGATTTGCACAATGAAATTTGGAGGAGTTGATTCATGACGTCATATACGCGTCAATTGGCAGATTTTGCAGCAGGACTCAAACTGGCCGACGTTCCGGAGGATGTGCGCAATCGCGCGAAGCTGATCATGCTCGATGGTCTCGGATGCGGGTTGTTCGGCGCAAATCTCGAGTGGACCCGAATCCTGGCTGGCGTCGTCGGCAAGCTCGAACCAGATGGCGGCCGAGCATCGGTGTGGGGGCGGGGCGAAACGGCATCTGCGGTGAATGCGGCGCTACTCAACGGCACGATGATTCAAGGTTATGAGCTGGACGACGCGAATCCGGCTTCCATTCACAGCTGCGCCGCCGTGCTGCCGGCGGCGCTCGCGGCGGCCGAATTGGTCGGCACCGAAAACGTAGATGGCGAAACTCTCCTGACCGCCATCATCGCAGGCTTCGAAGTCGGCCCTCGCGTGGGCCTGTGCATGAACGGCAACAAGATGCTGGTGCGGGGCTGGCATACGCCCGGCATCTTCGGACCATTTCCGGCGGCGGTGGCGGCCGGCATCGTTCTCGGTCTCGACGGCGAGCAGATCTACCATGCGTTTGGTATTGCGGGTGCCCAGGCGTCCGGCATCATGGCCGCCCAGTTCGGCTCGATGGTGAAGCGGATGCTGTCGGCGAAGGCGGCGCAAAGCGGGCTGTATTCGGCACTACTCGCTGCGGACGGATTTACCGGCATCGAGGACGTGTTCGAGGAAACCTATGGCGGATATTGCACCACCTTCACGCAGACCGCCGACCAGTTCGACTTGTCGGCGCTGACCAGCGAGCTCGGCACGCGCTGGGAAACGATGCGGATTTCGATCAAGCGGCACGCGGCAGTCGGCACGAATCTGTCCGCACTGGACGCGATTGAGGAGCTCATGGAGGAAACGGGCCTGACCGCGACCGACGTCGAGCGAATTACCGTGCGAATGACCGAGGATGCGGTGCGCCATTCATTCTGGACACCCTACATCCCCAACGGTCTGACGGCGGCCCAGATGCATCTCGGCTTCTGCATCGGCATGAAGCTCATCGACGGTGAGGTGTTCGTCGATCAGATGATCGACGAAAACGTCGGCCGACCGGATCTCGTTGAATTCGCGAAGCGCGTCGATGTGGTGCGAAGCGAAGCGCGCGAGCAAAAGGGCAGGGCGTTTGCGCGAGGTGCTGATGTCGAGATTCTGCTGACCAGCGGAAAGAAATTGAGCAAGACCGTCGACAACTTTCTCGGAAGTTACCAGCGTCCGATGAGCGATGAACTGATGGCGGCCAAGTTTCGCCGCCTCGCATCGAAAGCGCTGCCTGTGGATCAGGTGGGCCGCCTGGAGGCCGCTGTGTGCGCGCTCGAACGTGCCGACTCTACAACAGAGTTGCTTCGTCTTCTGCAGTTGCCCCAGTGATGAATCGAGCGGTTCGTCCGGCGATATGCGAGTGGATAGGGAAAAGTGGAATGATACGTATGATGAATGGGCGATCCTCATCGTAGGTACGGTTTCGTCAGCGACGAAGCGGCAGTGCGGGCGGTCGCCACGGTGACGTCGAAAGATTGATGAGTCCGATAGACAGGTACTGTCGATTCGGCTCACTAATCATTGGGTATCGTGGTGATAGGCTATGTCCGCGGTGAAGACACATCCAAAAAAAGCGATTCAATGATCGCCACGGAGACATAGGGATAACACCATGGAGACACTCGATTTGGCAAGGCCTGGTGTGACGGCGGCGTCGCTGCGTGGCGTTTTGATTCTGTCGTCAGACGGAAAGGAGATGATGGCGACCGGTATCGTCGAGCAACGCGAAATGGCGACGAGAATCATCGCGGGTTGGCACGAAGCACGGCGTCGCCAGCAACACCTTTTCTCGGTTGAAGGTCCCGATTCTTCGTCGGTTGTGGTAATCGTGTTACCGGCCACGGACGCGACGATACTCGTTGCGCTGCTTCGAGATGGACGCGATGCGCTGTTCGAATTCGTCGGTTCCGTTGATTTCGCGAGCGACATCCTCAGTCATTTTCTGACGAATCCATTCGAGGCGCTGACCGTCGTCGATCGCGACGGGGTGCTGCGGTATATCAGCCCCGTCCATGAGCGCTTTTTCGGAATGAAACCTGGCAGCTCGGTTGGCCGTCACGTATCCGAGGTAATCGAAAATACACGGCTCGATCAGGTCGCGTCGTCCGGTAAGGCGGAGATTGGCGCAATTCAGGAGATGCGAGGCGTGACGCGGGTTGTCACGCGACATCCGATCAAGAACGCTCGTGGGGAGACCGTCGGCGCGATTGGTCAAGTCATGTTCAAGGGACCTGAGCAATTGCAGTCGTTCTCGACGGAGTTGACGAAATTGAAGTCGGAGGTGGCGTACTACAGGCGCGAGCTGAAGGATCTGAAAAATCGGAGCTACGGTCTGGATCAGATTGTCGGGGACAGTCAGGCGATGCAGCGCTTGAAGCAGCAAATCGTGAAGGTTGCGCCGCTCGATGTACCGGTTCTGCTGACAGGGGAAAGCGGAACGGGCAAGGAATTGGCGGCGCACGCGATTCATAAGTTAAGCGCCCGGCGGGATGGCAATCTGGTGATGGTGAACGCGGCGGCATTACCGTCGACGCTGGTCGAGAGTGAGCTGTTCGGTTATGAGGGCGGGTCATTCACCGGTGCTGAACGCAAAGGCCGGCGCGGCAAGATAGAGCAGGCAGATGCCGGGAGCCTGTTTTTCGACGAGGTCGGAGACATGCCGGCCGACGTGCAGGTGAAGTTGCTGCGCGTGTTGCAGGACGGGTCGTTCCAGCGTGTCGGCGGAACCGAAGCACGAAACTCCAATTTCCGTTTGATCAGCGCGAGCAACCGCAACTTCGAAGCGATGATTGCCGACGGGACGTTTCGGCTCGATTTGTTCTATCGAATCGGAGCGGTCGTCATTCGACTACCGGCGCTTCGCGAGCGACTCGACGATATCCCGCTGCTTGCGGATCTGGCGCTTGACCAGTTTGCGGAACGGCACGGGCAGCGGCCGAAGCGGCTGTCGGACCATGCGCTTGCCTATCTCCAAGCACATTCATGGCCGGGTAACGTGCGACAGCTGATGCATACGGTCGAGCGGGCCGCCATATTCAGCGACACGGACATCATTGATGCAACCGACTTCGGCATCATCGATCTGTCGGATGCAGGTCCTCAGGCGGCCGTGATGGCTCCGACGTTCTCGAATCAGTCGTCGCATCCGCCTTCACTGGGCCAGTCGGACACGATGCGCGTGAGTAGCGCAGTGGAGCAGGTCGAGGAGCAACTCATCCGGAAGGCGATGACGCAATTCGGCGGAAACAAGAAGCGAGTGGCTTCGAGCCTCGGAATCTCGCGGTCATATCTATATAAACGGCTTGCCCAAATGGGGATGACCACGTCTTGACAGACCGTGTGAGGCCGGATAGCGGAGTCACATGATTGTGACGATGCAAGCGCGTCTCTCGTTTGCTCGATGGCATATTGTTTGTGGGATTGCTGACGGAATGGCTTTTACGACGTCAGCGATCGCGAAAATATCAGGCGATGCCGTGCACACCGGATCGCCGAGCCCGACAAAGCTGCGAACCTGATTCGCGAGCGCAGCGGGTGACGTGATTCAGACGCCAGATACGATCGTCGAGCCTCGTGCTCGTGTAGAAGACAATCGTGCTTACCGTGCGGACAATCGATTCGAAATCGTTCAATGGTCGGCCTGAGAGATCGGTTGAGTGCCACGAATAGATCTGATGGCACATCTCTTGCGAGGTGGTTTGCATACCTCAACCGTTAAAACCGAGACAATGCGAAAATTCGAGCAGTTCTACATTGATGGCGAGTGGGTCGATCCCGTCGAGTCGCGGCCGTTTGACCTCGTCAACCCCGCGACGGAGGAGACCTTCGGCGTCGTGGCGTTGGGAAGTGCCGCGGACGTGGACCGAGCGGTGCAGGCAGCCAAGCGTGCGTTCCCGGCCTTTAGTGCCGCGTCCAAGCAGGAGCGGATCGAACTCCTCGATAACATCGTCGCGGTCTACCTGCGCCGCGAAGACGACATCATGGCGGCACTCACCGAGGAGATGGGTACGCCGTGTTCGTTGAAACAACATACGGCGTCCGGCCTTGCCGCGCTTCGGCAGGCAATCGAGACGCTCAAGGGTTACGAATTCGAGAGTTGGCTGGGCGTCAGCATCATTCGTCGTGAAGCGATTGGCGTGGCCGGGCTCATTACCCCCTGGAACTGGCCAAACCAGCTCATTTGCAACAAGCTCGCGTCGGCCTTCGCAGCAGGCTGCCCAGTCGTGCTGAAACCGTCTGAATTCACGCCCGTGAGCGCGTTGATCCTGGCCGAAATTCTTCACGAGGCAGGGGTGCCCAACGGGGTATTCAATCTTGTGAACGGCGACGGTCCAACCGTCGGCAACGCGATCAGCGCGCACGAGGATATTGGCATCGTGTCGTTTACCGGCTCGACCCGTGCCGGGATTCTCGTGGCCGAGGCGGCTGCGTCGTCGGTAAAGCGTGTCGCGCAGGAACTCGGCGGCAAGTCGGCGAACATTGTCCTGCCGGACGCCGATTTGCGGGCGGCCGCGGTATATAACGCGACACGTGGTTTTTCGAACAGCGGGCAGTCTTGCCATTCTCCGACGCGCCTTCTCGTGCATCAGGATCAACTCGAAGAAGTGCTCGGCTATCTTCGCGAAGCCGTCGCCGACATGTGTATCGGCGACCCGAAAAACCCCGCAACGACACACGGCCCGGTGGTTAATCGCGCACAGTTCGATCGGATTCAGCACTACATCAATGTGGGCCTCGAGGAAGGCGCGCGTCTGGTTTGCGGGGGCCCAGGCCGTCCGGACGGGTTGGACCGCGGATTCTTCGTTCGTCCTACGATTTTTGCCGATGTCACTCCTGATATGACGATTGCTCGTGAGGAAATCTTCGGGATGGTCACTTCGGTCCTGACGTACAGCACGGTAGAACAAGCGATCGAGATCGCAAACGATACCGAATATGGACTTGGTGCATACGTCTTCACCAAGGATCGCGAAAAAGGACTGAACGTCTGTCGCAAATTGAACGCTGGTCGCGTTTTCTTCAACGGTGCGCCCGCGAACACAGTCGCTCCGATGGGAGGGTATCGGAAATCGGGTAACGGTCGTGAAATGGGCGTGTTCGGGATGGAGGAATATCTCGAAACGAAGGCCATGATCGGTTTCGCCTGATTGTCTGTCGCGGCGCCGTGGCTATCGCTGTCGGGGGCTGCCGACAGCCAGGGCAAGCGGCGCCTTAGCGGTGCAATGTGTTGCAAAAAACGGGGCGCGAGCTGATGAAGCGCGGTTCTCGGATTCCAGGAGAATGCATCGGTGGCGAGCTTCAGTTCCCTGATTCAGCAGGTTGAAAGGAGAAAACCCGTGGCGCAAGGTGGTCGCTTTCTGCTCCTGTTTGCCCTGACCTTGTTGATGCTGGGTTCCGCGAACGCCTACGAGAGTGGGCTGAATCGAGCTAATCGCGTGATCCCTGTTCCGACTACGGTCAGCCCGGAAATTCAAACGATAATCGCGGCGGGGCCACCTCCATTTTGGGACGATCATCCGAAGACACGGGCGGAATGGAAACGCTGGGTTGGCAGGTTGGCAGACGCAACTGACAAACGCCTGGCTGATCTAATCTTGAAGATGGGTGTGACAGTTCAGCCGGAAAAGATCGCAGGGGTCAACGTTTTTAAAGTCTTGCCAAACATTGTGTCGGAACGCAATGAGAACAGACTTTTTCTCAATCTCCACGGAGGCGGCTACGTATTGAATCCCGGTAGAGCAGGGCTGTACGAGGCCATTCTGATGGCTGGCTTCGTACACGCCAGAGTGTTGGCGATCGATTACCGCATGCCACCTGACCATCCCTATCCGGCAGCCTTGGACGATGCGGTTGCGGTTTATAAGGAAGTCATAAAAGGCACGGATCCCAACAGAATCGCGGTATTTGGCGATTCAGCCGGCGGCGCCTTGACGCTGGCTTTGGTCCTCCGCGCCAAAGCGGAAGGACTGCCTGTTCCCGGGGCCATCGCACCGGGCACGCCGTGGTCCGATCTCACCGAGACTGGCGACACGTACTTTACTAATAGAGGTATCGACAATGTGCTTGTCAGTTACAGCGGATGGCTTGGTGATGCGGCGACGCTGTATGCGAACGGGCACGATCCAAAGGATCCGATGCTTTCCCCCGTTTATGGTGATTTTCACGGTTTCCCTCCTGCGATACTCACGACTGGGTCTCGTGATCTGTTTCTAAGCAACACCTTGAGAGTTCATCGCAAGATGCGAGATTCCGGCGTGACGGCAGATCTGATCGTTTTCGAAGGCTTGTCTCACTATCAGTATCTCCTTTCTCCCGATGCACCGGAGACCAAGGCGCACTTTGCGGATCTGAGCGCGTTCTTCGACAAGTATCTGCATCCCTAACGATATTGCAGGCGTATCTCACCGGTTCCGGCAGTCCGACTGGACCCAATCCAACTCGTTAGCAAACGGTGCCTTGGCTATTGCATGGACACATCTCCTGGGTGCGCCATTCCTTGACTAGCTGCCGGCGGTTGCGAGTGTAGCGTTCGGCGAGAACGTCCGCGGTAGCAATGTCATCCATACCGATCACTCGGAATCGGCTATCCAGCTCGCACCAGGCGGCGATAAACCGCTTGCCGTCGATCAAACCCAACATGATCGGCCAGACAACTTGTTCGTCAGTGGGTGCATGTTCGATCGACAGGGTGATACGCAACTTGCGCTGTTCGCGAAGCGCCCGGCGGATGTCGCTCAAGTCGAGTGCCGCTTGGGTCTTCAGCGGGTGACCCACGTAGACCGTATCGTCCTGGAGTGCCGTTCGCATGTCAGGGGGCAAAACAGCGTCGATCTTGGCCAATGCATTCGTCACGGCAAGGGCAAGTGCGTCGTCCGTTTGGTGGCTGACCCACTGCGCTCCGATGACTAGCGCCTGGATTTCATCCGCAGTGAACGAGAGTGGTGGCAGAAGGAATCCTGGTCGCAAGATGTAGCCGACACCCGGCTCTCCATCGATATCGGCGCCCATGTCTTGCAGCGTTGCGACGTCGCGACGGATGGTGCGTAGCGACACGCCGAGTTCCAGCGCAAGCGCTTTTCCCGACACTGTTCTTCGGTGTCGTCGAAGCGCTTGCATCAGATCGAACAGTCGATGACTTCTGGCCATGCTTACTCCATCGCCACGACGCCTTTGCCGCCGAGCTTACGGCCTCTTTCCAGCTCGGTAATCAGCTGGATGGCACCGTTCAGGGAAACGATTTCTCCAATGGGAATTTTGAATCTGTTTTCCCGAGCGGCGCTCGCCAGCTTTTCCAGAAGCTCCGCCCGCGGCGAACCGATGATGGGCTTGAGCCGTCGATCGAAAATCGCCCGAATAAGCTTGGCCGGGCCTGGGTCAAGATCCAGGAACACGCCGCCGCGGCACAGCATGGCCAGGCCGTCCGATACCGTCATGGTGGTCGCGGTATCGTAAACCACATCGAAGCGTGTAGTGATTTTCGATAGATCGCTCGTCCGGTAATCGTAGATGTGCTGTACACCCAGTGATGTTGCTCGCTCCATGTCTCGGGCACTACAGCTGCCGGAGACGACGGCACCGAAAAGTTGGGCGATCTGCACGGCCGCTTCACCGACCGCTCCGGCACAGCCATTGATGAAGACGTGCTGGCCGGTTCGCAGTTTCGCTTTGTCGATCAGCCCGTTCCATGCCGTGACACCGGGGGTGCCGAGGCACGCCGCGGCCTCGAACGAAATGTTCTCGGGCTTCGTCGCTAGAAAGTCATCCTTCGTCACGACTGCTTCCCCAAGCGCGCCGCTTTCCTTGAAGCGGGCGAGACCGAATACCGCGTCGCCTGCTTTGTGGCGCGTCACACCGGCACCGACGCCGATGACCGTCCCCGAAAAATCCATGCCCATCGCGCGGGGAAAAGCCTCGCCGGTAACAATCTTCATCTGTCCATTGCGTAACTTCCAGTCGATCGGATTGATGGCGGCAAACTTGACCTGCACGGCCACTTCGCCTTTGCCCGGCGCAGCCAATTGGAAATCCTCCACGCGCATGAACTCCGGGCCGCCATAGCGGCTGTATTGAATGCGTTTCATGTGTGTTGCTACCTCAGCGTCAAGCCGTGCACAGGTCCGGAACCGCGACCTTGGCGAAGCAGGGTGGCCGGGCCACGACGGATGCCGGGTGTGCCTTGAGCCCGTCCTGGAACTCGGGCGTTCTGAAGGCATTGCGCCGTGCGGCCACGCGATCAAGGACGGCACGGTTGAGGTAGGTCGGGTTCTCGCCGATCGCGTGATGCAACTGCGTCAAGATGAAGTCCGGTTGGCGCTTCATGGACAGCGAATCGGCGGCCCATGCCGCAAGCAACGCGGCCTCGTCTTCCGGCCCCATCGTCAGGGGATTGTCCATAGCGATGGGGCCGGTGTCGATATCTGCCTGGCGGGCTACCGGATAAATGGGGTTGGGCGGTTCGAATCGAGGCATGGCGCAGATCCTTCGCGGTAATAGGGGAGCGCGGTTCGCTGCCCTTTGTTCGCGGAGCCATTCTATGCAGGGGTGGTGCCAGTTTCTGGCACCATTCGAACGCGCTTGTTGCATAGCATCGTTTCGAACCAGGGTTTGAACGAGCGAATGCCCGACACATCATCAGCTACTGCGGCAGTCCTTCGACGATGTACGCATTCGTGTGGCCGGAGCGCTGGCGGAACGGGCGGATTCGGGCGTACTCGGGCGAGTTGTACCACGCGCGGGCCAGGTCGAGGCTGTCGAACTCGATGATGATCAGACGATGGTTCGGCGGATTGCCCTCCAGCCCATCCACATGGCCCGCACGCACGATGTAACGTCCGCTGTAGCGTTTGAATGTTGCATCCACCTGATCGCGGTATGGCTTAATGCCTTCCGGATCGGTGAGTTCGAAGTCGGCGATGTAGTACGCCGGCGTTTTGCCATGCGTGAGTGGGGATTCGGAAGTTGGCGTTTGAGCATGCGCGGCCAACACACTCATGGTCAATGTAGCGGTCGCGCCGATTGCGGCAAGCAAGGTGTGTTTCCGTTTCATGCAGGGAACTCCGTCGTGAGCAGGGTCAATCAACCGCCTTCGGTTGCCGCGCTTTGGCGCTGAGCTGTACGGGCGTCGTCTCGATCAGCGTGCGCGACTGGATCATCCGCTGTGTGAGTGCGACATATTTCTTGAAGTGCGGAGCTTCGATATGCGCCCGATAGGCTTCGTCGCTGGCATAGATCTCGAAGAAACGCAGATGGTTCGGCTTGTCCTTGACGGCGACCGAGTAGATGGCGAGCACGCCGGGTTCGAGCCGGACGGAGTCGTCCATCTCTTCCTTGACGATCGCTTTGTAGGTCTCCAGTTGTGCCGGATCGATCACTAGTTCGGCGATGCGCACTACGGTCTTGTCCGGTTCCTGGGCATGCAGCACGTTCGTTCCGGGGCTGCAGAGCGTGGCTGCGGCAAGCAGCCATGTTCTCAACCGAATGCGACGTTCAGGCATATGAGGTCTCGCTGGTTTGGTTGATGGAGGGCGAAGTTTTCGGATGGCGTGTTCGAGCGGGACTGTGCGATCACGCCTCGACGCGTTTCGGCAGTTCCGAGGCGAGGACATCGATAGCCAGACGGCAGCGCAGCGGAAGATACTGCGCTGCCGGCCAAACGGCGTAGCCCTCGACGACGGCCGTCGGCCGATGTCCCCAGATCTCGACCAGTTCGCCACGTCGCATCCGGTCGCGAATCAGCCAGTAGGGAATCCAGGCCAGGCCCATGCCGTCGACAGCGGCATCGGCGATTGCCTCGAGATCGTCGAAACGCAAGCGCGAAGTGGGCTGAAAATCGACAAGCGTATCGGTCGCGTCAGGAAGCTGCCAGAGCAAACCGTGCTCGTTGCGCCAGTAGGGGAGCAGGTCGTGTTTCGCAAGATCGGCCAGCGTGTGCGGCTCGCCTCTCGTTGCGAGATAGGCAGGCGATGCACACAGTACCTTGCGCTGGTTGACCAGCAGGCGTGCTCGCAGCGTGGTGCCGGTACCCGCCACGCCGTTGCGCACCGCGAGATCGAAACCCTCGGCGATCACGTCGACCTGACGATCGCTGAAGTTCAATTCCAGTTCGAGCTTCGGATGCGCTCGCGCGTACGATCGCAGGATCGGGGCGACACAGTAGCGGCCGAACAGCGTGGGGAGCGTGACGCGCAACTTCCCGACCACTTCCCGGCGGCCGTTTTCCAGCATGGTTTCCGCAGCGCGCATCTCTTCGATTGCTCGAAGGCAGCGCTCGTAATATTGCTGTCCGTCCTCGGTCAGACACTGATTCCTGGTTGTGCGCTGAAACAACTGCACCCCGAGCCGCTCCTCGAGACGCGCGATAGCCTTTCCGACCGCCGAGCGCGTCAGCGAAAGCCGTTCACCGGCTTTCGCAAAGCCGCCTGCTTCGACGACCTCCACAAACAATTGCACGCCATCGAATCGGTCACGCACAGATCTGCTCCGCGATTGTAGAAATTAAGGAAGCACAGATGGGAATTATTTCCACCCATGCTTCTCAAAATTCTACTTTAAAGTGTTCAACCAGCAACGAGATTTTCGGGTGCGCTTGTGACGCGCTGCCCATTCAACCGACTCTCGAGACGCGCAAACCTTCAAGGCAAGGACAAACACCGGTGTTGATTTCAATCGTGCATGACAGTGGCTACGGCCACACCGCGCGCGTGGCAGAGGCCGTCGCGGAAGGAGTTCGGCAGATCCATGGGGCCGAGGTGAAGCTGTTTGCAGTCGCTGATGGCGTCGATTGGGCAACGCTCGAAGCGAGCCACGCGATTATCTTCGGTTCGCCGACCTACAACGGCATGATCAGCGCCCGGCTCAAGCAGTTCTTCGAGGATTCCACGAAGGCTGCATGGACCGCACTGAAATGGCGCAACAAGATCGCCGCAGGGTTCACGAACTCCGGTGCGCAGCACGGCGACAAGCTGAACTCGCTGGTATCGATGGCGCTGTTCGCCGCACAGCACGGGATGATCTGGGTTGGCCTCGACCTCATGCCCGGCAACAACAGCAGCACCGCCAGCGCTGACGATCTGAACCGGCTGGGCAGCTGGCTGGGTGTCATGACCCATGCGAACGTGGATCAGGCACCCGATGTAGCGCCGCCGGCAAGCGACCTCATGACAGCCCAGTACCTCGGTCGCCGCGTGGCGACGATAGCCGGCCGCCTCCAACCCGCCTGAACCGTTCTGCATCGCTTAAGGAAAACCAACGATGAAACTGCTTTGCCTCGATGTCCCCCAGCCGGGCGCCAGCCTCGAGAAATACCAGCCACACATGCAGGACGAAGCCCGCCATGCGTGGCAGATGTACAAAGGGGGCATCATCCGCGACATCTATTTTCGACAGGACCGTCCCGGTGTCGCCATCATCGCGGAAGCCGAGTCTGTCGAGGCCGCAAGAATTGCGCTTGCTGAGTTTCCGCTGGCCAAGGCCGGTCTGATCGGCTGGGACGTCATCCCCCTTGGCCCCTTCACGAACTGGGAGGCCCTGTTCGCTCCCGGCATTGCCTGAGTCTGGGACGTCGGGTGTATCACGACTGGTCATGTCACCGCGTATGACCTGATCGAGCCATCTTTCTACCGTGGTCGCGCGACGCGCGACGAGGACCACACTTCATGAACGCAACAGGATTCGCAGCTTATTCGGCCAACGATCCGCTCCAGCATCTCGACTTCAAGCGGCGAGCTCCGCGGTCAGACGATGTGGTGATCGATATCCTCTTTTGCGGCGTCTGTCATACCGATCTGCACATGGCACGCAACCACGGCGGCTTTACCACCTATCCGATCGTGCCTGGCCACGAGATCATAGGACGCGTGCGCCAGGTCGGCGAGAACGTGACTCGCTTCAAGGTGGGCGAGATGGTCGGCGTCGGTTGCATGGTCGATTCCTGTCAGCACTGCCAACCTTGTCTGAAGGGATGGGAGCAAGACTGCGTCGAGGGTTCCACGTTCAGTTACAACAGCGTCGATCGGCAGGACGGCAGCATCACGTATGGCGGCTACTCGGACGTGATTGTCGTGCGCGACAAGTTCGTACTGTCTCTCCCCGACGGCCTTGATCCAGCAGGCGCGGCACCGCTCCTTTGCGCCGGCATCACAACATGGTCGCCGCTGCTCCATTGGAATGTTGGGGCGGAGAGCAAGGTCGCGGTCATTGGGCTCGGCGGGCTCGGTCACATGGCCTTGAAACTGGCCAAGGCGCTTGGTGCCGATGTCACGCTGTTCACCCGTTCGGCGGGCAAGGAAGACGATGCGGTCCGCCTCGGTGCCGATCATGTGGTGCTGTCGAACGACCCCGAACAGATGAAGGCCGTTACCGGCCGATTCGACGTGGTCATTGACACGGTCCCTTATGATCACGACGTCAATCCTTATATGCCGACCCTTGCGTTGGAAGGCGTGCTGGTACTAGTCGGCTACATGGGGCCACTCAGCACCCCGGTGAATGCCGGATCGGTGGTGCGTGGCCGCAAGGCGATCTCGGGGTCGTTCATCGGTGGCCTGCGCGATACCCAGCAAATGCTCGATTTCTGCGGCGAGCACGGCATCGTCTCGGACGTCGAGATCATCCCTATCCAGAAGATCAACGAAGCCTATGAGCGCATGTTGAAAAGCGACGTGAAATATCGTTTCGTCATTGACATGACTTCACTCGAAACCTCAGGACAGCAAGCATGAACAGCACCCGCATCAAACCTATCCTGTGCGTGGTCACCAGTCACCCGATCCGCGGCGATTCGGGCGAGCCGACCGGTTTTGCGATGGTCGAGTTGACGCATCCGCTTGCCGTGTTCGAAGAAGCCGGCATCCCGGTGGAAATCGCCTCGATTCGTGGCGGTCATCCGCCAATCGACTTCTTCGATCTGACGGATCCCATCAATGATCGCTACTGGCAGGACAAGCATTTTCGCGACGAGCTCGCCCATTCACGCGTGCTCGGCGATCTCGAACCATCACACTATTCGGCCGTTTTCTTTGCCGGTGGTCACGGCACGATGTGGGACTTCGCCGACAGCCCGGCTGTGCAGAAAGTCGTTCGCGAGATCTGGGAAGCCGGCGGCATCGTGTCGGCGGTCTGTCACGGACCGGCTGCGCTGGTTAACGCGACGCTCTCCGACGGCAGCTACCTTGTAGCCGGCAAGAATCTTGCGTGTTTCACCGACGAAGAGGAAGCCGAGGTCAACTACACGAAGGTCGTGCCCTATCTGCTGGCGAGCACGCTGAAGCAGCGCGGTGCGATGCACCGTCCTGCGCCGAACTGGAGCGAGAATGTCGTCATCGACGGGCGCCTCGTGACCGGCCAGAATCCGGCGTCCGCGCATGCCGTGGGGCACGCAGTCGTCAACCAGCTCAACGTCGGCCAGACGGCCTGAAGACGGAGCCAATCGTTGGACTGGCGATTGCCACGTCCTGATCCAGGCTGCGGATCGCGGAATCGGTAGTGAATTCGGTCGTGTTTGATTGTCGGCATTGTCGGCGGGTAATTGTAGACCGGGCGCCTGGTCATCCAGCCGCCTTGAGCCAATGCTCGAGAGCAGACATGCGCTGCAACGGTTTGCGTCACACCGCACGACGAAACAGGAGATGCGGCATGATCAAGCGAAAACTTGGCCAAGGGCTTGAAGTATCGGCTTTATCTCTCGGGGCGATGGGCTACGGCAAGGCGCGTGAATTGCCCGACCGCGCAGAGATGATCGCCCTCATTCGCGCGGCCGTCGAGCGTGGCATGGATTTCTTCGACACCGCAGAAGTCTATGGCCCGTGGACCAATGAAGAGATGGTGGGCGAAGCCCTCGCACCAATGCGTAACAAGGTCAGGATCGCGACCAAGTTCGGCTGGGACATCGATCAGGACACGGGCGAACACCGGGGCGGAGTCAACAGCAAACCGGCTCAGATCCGCCGGTCCATCGAGGGCAGCTTGCGGCGCCTGCGTACTGATCATATCGATTTGTACTATCAGCACAGGGTTGACCCCGAAGTGCCGATGGAAGACGTCGCAGGCACGGTGAAAGATTTGATAGCCGAGGGCAAGGTGCTGTGGTTCGGCATGTCCGAGGCAAGTGCGCAATCGATTCGCCGCGCGCATGCGGTGCAGCCGCTCGCGGCGCTGCAGAGCGAGTATTCGCTGTGGACCCGCGAGCCCGAGGCGGAGATCATCCCGACGCTCGAAGAGCTGGGTATCGGGCTGGTGCCGTATAGCCCGCTTGGCAAGGGTTTTCTGACAGGCAGGATCGACGTCGACACCACGTTCGACAGCTCCGACATCCGTGCGCAAACGCCGCGGTTTGCCGAAGAGGCTCGCGTCGCGAACCAGAAGCTGGTGGATCTCATCCGACGAATCGGACAAAAACACGGCGCGACACCCGCCCAGATAGCGCTCGCGTGGTTGCTGTCACAGAAGCCGTGGATCGTGCCGCTGTTCGGCACGCGCAAGCTCGAACGCTTCGAGGAGAACATCGGTGCGCTGAGCGTGACGCTGGATCAGGACGACCTCGACGTGATCCGGCAGGCGAACATCTGCGTCAAGGGGGCTCGGTACCCGGAGGCCATGCTGCGCTTTTCCGGGCAATAGACCGGACGTGATCGCCACAACGGCGTGTATTGGCGGACGATGTGCGATGCCGGCATGCGCTCCGGGATTGCAGGAGATCGGCCGGTTTGCGTCGGTCGTGCGGGTCCAGCCCGTGGCAGACATTTCAACTGCAGTAGAGGGGTGCGGCAATGAAGATCGTGGGAATCGAAGAACATGTCCTGCCGGCCGATATCAAGGACGCGTGGCTGACCATCCCCGGCGCAGACGACGGTAGCCTGGACCTCAACACGGCGGTCCTCGACGAGCGCCTCGCCGACCTCGGCGAGAAACGACTGGCTCTGATGGACGAAACTGGCGTTGAGCAGCAGGTTCTGTCGTTGACCACACCCGGGTTGAACAATCTCGGGAACCACGGCACTGGCCTGGCTCGACGCGTGAACGACCTGTTGGCTGAAACCGTGCACCGCAATCCGGCGCGCTTCCAGGCACTCGCCGCGCTACCGTTTGCCAGTCCGCATGCTGCGGCCAACGAACTGCGTCGAGCCGTGACGGAGCTGGGCGCCAAGGGCGCTATTCTCTACGGCCGCGTGGGGAGCAGGCATCTCGATGACTCGCTGTTTGAACCTACCTATGCGTGTGCGGCCGAGCTTCGTGTCCCGTTGCTGATTCATCCGCAGATTCCGCAGGCCGTCGTGCGAGATGCATACTACGGCGGCTTTTCGCCATCGATCGATCTGGCTTTTTCGACATTCGGTCTCGGTTGGCATTACGAGGCCGGAATCGAATTCCTGCGCATGGTTCTCGCTGGCGTTTTCGACCGTTATCCCGATCTGCAGGTGATTCTCGGACACTGGGGGGAGGTTGTGATCTTCTATCTCGAGCGGCTTGCCATGCTGGATCGGGTGTCGAATTTGCAAAAGCCGCTTGTTGAATACGTGCGAGGCAATCTCTATCTGACGTCGAGCGGCATGTTCAGCGAAAGCTATCTGCGACGGGCGATTGAAGCAGTCGGTCCGGATCGCATTCTTTTCTCCACTGATTATCCATACCAGTACCGTGCGGGCGGCGACGCCAGGAATTTCGTAAACGGGCTCGCTCTTGATGGTGGCGACAAGGCCAAATTTGCTCACCGGAATTGGGAACGGTTGTGCCAGGGAGCGACACCGCGCAGCCCGGAATGATGACGCGAAGTCGGGGGACGTGCTTAGTGGGCCGTGAAGCCCCCATCGATCGGCAAGCCGACGCCCACGACGAAGCTCGCACCGGGACTGCACAGCCATAGTACGGCGGCGGCCACTTCATCTGCTCGTCCGAGGCGACCGATGGACTGGTCCTTCAGTATCACTTTCATGGCATCGGCTTGCCCCGTCAGCATGTCCTGCACCATCGGCGTATCGATGGTGCCGGGACAAACGGCGTTGATGCGTATGCCGCGGGACGCGTATTCGACACCAGCGCTCTTCGTCATCCCCAGCACGGCATGCTTCGTGCCGTGATAGGCGGCACGCTCAGGCAGGCCGACCAGCCCGCCGAGCGACGAGTTGTTGACGATCGCGCCGGATCCCTGGGCGCGCATTATGCGCAGTTCGTGCTTCATGCTTGCCCAGACGCCGAACTGGTTGACTGCTACCACGCGCTGGAAATGCTCGGCCGGCTCGTCCGCCGCATCGCTGGGCGGCACCTGGATGCCGGCGTTGTTGAATGCCATGTCGAGCCGGCCATACTCGGCGACCGCGTGGTCGACTGCAGCAGCGACCTGGGCTTCGTCGGTGACGTCGCACGCGATACCTGTTGCGATGCCGCCTTCGTCGACGATATTTTGCGCTTCCCGCAAGGCGAGGTTCCCGTCACGATCGGCCAGGACCACGGAGGCCCCGCTTTGCGCAAATGCACGGGCTGCAGCGAGACCCATGCCCATCGCAGCCCCGGTTACGAAGGCCACCTGACCTTTGAAGTCATAGATCGGATTCATGTTCCATTTCCCTGATGGAAGACCGTCGAAGTCGATGTATTTCGCTTTCAGTTACGTGGCAAAGTAAGGGTCGGTGGACCATCAGGAAGCGGCGGAACGATCCCATCGACTGGATGAGGGATATAGGGCGCCTCCAGCGCGTTGATTTCATCGCCGGTCAACGAGAAGTCGAGCGCGCGGATCGCCGTTGCAAGATGCTCAGGCTTCGTCGCTCCGATGATCGGAGCGGTCACACCGGGCTTCGCCAGCAGCCACGCGAGCGCGACGTGCGCCCGTGGAACGCCATGATCGTCGGCAAGCCTGGCGACCACGTCGATCACCTTCCGGTCCTGCGCCTCCGTATTCAGATACATCTGGATCGCGAACGCATCGTTCTTCGTTCGATGTGTGCTTTCGCTCCAGTCGCGCGTCAGCCTGCCTCGCGCCATCGGGCTCCATGGAATGACGCCGACGCCCTGGTCCATGCAAAGCGGCAGCATCTCGCGCTCCTCCTCGCGATAGAGCAGGTTGTACTGCGGTTGCATGGAGATGAAACGTGTCCAGCCGTTGCGCTCCGCAACGTGCTGCATCTTGGCGAAACGCCATGCTTCCATTGACGAGGCGCCGAGGTAGCGCGCTTTTCCGGCTTTGACGATGTCGTGCAGCGCCTCCATCGTCTCTTCGACCGGCGTGCCGGGATCGAAGCGATGAATCTGGTACAGATCGACGTAGTCCATGCCGAGTCGCTTCAGGCTGTCGTCAATCGACTGGAACAGCGCCTTGCGCGAAAGGAAACCGGTATTGGGCGAATTTCTCCACGGAAAGAATGCCTTCGTTGCGACGACGATTTCTTCGCGTCGCGCCATGTCGCGAAGTGCGCGCCCGACAATTTCCTCGGAACCGCCGCCGGAATAGATGTTCGCCGTATCGAAGAAGTTGATTCCTGCCTCGAGTGCCTGACGAAAAAACGGGCGAGACGCCTCTTCATCCAACGACCACGGTTGGGGCAGTCGGGCGGGTTCCCCGTAACTCATGCAGCCCAGACAAAGGCGCGAGACCTTGAGGCCGGTGCGGCCAAGATTGACGTATTGCATGTGCTTCTCCGAATGAGCGAGATTTTGAACAGCGACGATGCGCGATTACGAAACCGTGATGGCGACCCGGATAGGAAACCGGCCAGACGCACTTGTCGAGAGGTAACGCCGCGCTCGCCTGTCATGTGAGATGCGCGTCTCAAGCGGCTTCAGTAGATGAACGAAGTCTCATCGCGATGGGCAGGGCGAACAGGGCGAGAATCGCGCTGATGAGAAAGATGGCGCCGAGGCCCGTTACATTGGCAACGAGGCCGAGCAGAGGCGCAAAGACGCCGAGCGCGAGATCGATGAACGCAGTGTAGATGCCCATGGCCAGCCCTCTGGCGTCCGTTGGCGCCCTTGCTACAGCCTCCATGCCGAAACCGGGATAGATGAGCGCGTAGCCGAATCCCGCAAGCGTCGTTCCCGCAAACGCCAGCCATGCAACCGGGGCGGCCCAGACGAGCGCCATGCCGAAGCTGTAGAGGGCGACGAAGATGACCGCAGTACGGGCTCCGCCGAGGCGATCGGGCAATGCACCGAAAAAAACCCGCGCAACCATCAGCGCAGCGGCGAATGCTGTAAAGGAGAGCCATGCGGGTTGCCAGCCGCGTTGAACGAACAGCAGCACGGAGAACGCGGTCATGATGCCGTAGCCGAGGCCGGGAAATGCCATGCCGAGTCCTGGCAGCCAGACGGCTTTCAGTACTTTCCCGACGGCTTCTGCATTGCTGGACTGGGTTCTGGCATCCGAAACCGGGCTGACCAGCAGCATCGTCACGACCGCGCCGGCGGAAGTGGCGAGCCCGATCGAAGCAAATCCGAATGCGTCGAACAGAAAGCTGCCGAGCGGTGCGCCGGCCGCCAGTGCGACGAACATCGACGTTCCGATCCACGCGATCGTTTTGCCGGCATGGCCCGGACCGGCGAGAGCGAGGCACCAGCTTTGCGAGCCGGTCATGATGAAACTCTCGGCGGCACCGAGCAGCGTGCGGCCCATGAGCAGGATCGCGATGGACAGTGACGGGTTGCCGGAGAACGTCAGCGACAACAGGTACAGGAGTCCGGCCGTCGCGGACAGTCCAAGACCGGTGGAAACGGCGAACTTCGGTCCGCGCCGGTCTGCAATCGCACCGGACCACAGGCGAGAGACCAGCGACGATGCGAACTGGGCGCCGGAGACCAGACCGACGGTGAATGTTCCGAAGCCTAGGTCGTGGTGAATGTGCAGCGGCAAAGCGGACAGCGCCGCGCCCGTGACCAGGAACACGGTGAATACGCAGCTCATCAGCGGAAGCAAAGAGCGGTCTGCCGCTGCCGAATGGTATTGCGGTGGTGTCACGGGTATTTCCATCGAGTGGTGAACGCGTCAGCGTCGATCGATTCAGCGTCGGATCGGCGTATCGTGCGGGCTACTTGGCGTCGAATTTAGCGTAACGGTGCCTGTTTGTTTAGCCGGCGTTCGGTTGACGCACCAATGAGTTGTATTCACAAATGCGACGGTGACTGCGACGGATGCATCATCGATTCGTGCGGCGTCGCCGCCCGTTGTTGAGCGTCATTCACAGCGCCATCAAATGAACGGGGGCTTTCGACAACCATCGTTCCCGCTAAAGTCCTGTCGAGGCGCATCGTCGTGCGAGCCTGCGGGAGCGAGAACCGCCGCAGTTGCCGATGTGAGGCCACCAAACCGGAATCCGACAACCTACATCGGCGGCATCGGCATGCAATACGTACACCTCGGACGCTCGGGTCTGAAAGTCAGTCGTCTCTGTCTTGGCACCATGAATTTCGGTGATAGGGCGGACGAATCCACCAGCTTCGGGATCCTCGACACCGCGCTGGATTCGGGCATCAACTTCATCGATACGGCCGACGTGTACGGTGGCCCGCAGTCACCCGACCTTGAAAAGGGTTTCGGCATCTCCGAGGAGATCATCGGACGCTGGATCGCTCAAGGCGGCCGTCGCGAGCGCATCGTCCTTGCCACCAAGGTCTATCAGCCGATGGGTACCGGCCCGAACGACCGGCGCCTGTCGGCCTACCATATCCGCCGTGCCTGCGAGGACAGCCTGAAGCGGCTGAAGGTCGATCATATCGACCTCTACCAGATGCACCACGTCGACCGGTCGACGCCCTGGGAGGAAGTCTGGCAGGCGATGGAACTGTTGGTGCAGCAGGGTAAGGTGCTCTATATCGGCAGCTGCAATTTCGCCGGCTGGGACGTCGCGACCGCGCAAGCCGCGGCCCGTTCGCGTCAGTTCATGGGACTGATCGCCGAACAGAGTCTCTACAACCTTTCCGCGCGAACCGTTGAACTCGAACTGATCCCGTCGTGTCGTCATCATGGGCTGGGCTTGATTCCGTGGAGTCCGTTGGGGGGCGGGCTGCTGGGGGGCGTATTGCGCGGGACGCTCGAGGGGCGGCGCGCCACGCCCGACATGGCGCGCAAGATCGCGTGCCACCGGCAACAGCTGGAGGCATGGGAATCGCTGTGCGAGGACCTCGGCGAGCGCCCCGCGGACGTCGCATTGGCCTGGCTGCTCCATCATCCGGCGGTGACCGCGCCCATCGTGGGGCCGAGAACCGTGGAGCAGACGAGATCCGCATTGCGGGCGCTGGATATTGCACTGTCCGACGACACGCTTCGCTGCCTCGACGAAATCTGGCCAGGACCAGGGGGCGCCGCGCCTGAAGCTTATGCCTGGTGAACCGGGCCATCGAAAGAGCGTTCGCAGCCGGTCGACCGGCACGCGCCCGCTGCAACGAGAGGAGTGCAGACATATGGACGATTCGGAACAACTGAATGCGAGGAGACGTCACCTTCTGATCGCCGGCGCCGTCTCCGCTGTCACCCCTTTTCTGCCCGATACCGCCAACGCCATGTCGCCGGCCGGGGAGGCCGGGCCAAGCGAGTCGTCGCCGATGACGAGCACGATGCGCGTCGTCTTCAATGTCAACGGAAACGATCGACACCTCGACGTCGATCCTCGGACCACGTTGCTCGATGCGTTGCGGGAACACCTCCTTTTGACCGGTACGAAAAAGGGCTGCGATCACGGACAGTGTGGCGCATGCACGGTTCACGTGAACGGTATCCGGATCAATGGGTGCCTGAGCCTCGCGGTGATGCACGACGGCGACGCGATCACCACGATTGAGGGGTTGGGCACGCCGTCCGAACTTCATCGGATGCAGGCTGCGTTCATCAGGCACGACGGATATCAGTGCGGCTACTGCACGCCGGGTCAGATATGTTCGGCCGTTGCCGTGCTGGACGAAATCAAGGCCGGGGTGCCCAGTCATGTCACGGACGACCTGATGGCGCCCGCCGAGGCGACACGCGTCGAGATGCGCGAACGGATGAGCGGCAACCTCTGCCGTTGCGGTGCGTATTCGAACATCTCCGATGCGATGGCCGAAGTCGCGGGGAGCCGTGCATGAAGGCGTTTACCTACGAGAGGGCGAAAAGTGCTGCGGACGCGGCAAGCATCGTCGCACAGCGCCAGGGAGCAAAATTCATCGCTGGCGGCACGAACCTGCTGGACCTGATGAAACTGGAGATCGAGACGCCGACTCACCTCGTTGATATTCAGGACATCGGGCTCGATCATATCGACGACACACCGGAAGGCGGACTGCGAATCGGCACGCTCGTGACCAATACGGCGCTTGCGTCGCATCCTCGAGTGCGACGCGATTACGGGGTCCTGGTACGTGCGATCGTTGCGGGCGCATCCGGTCAGCTACGCAACAAGGCCACGACCGGCGGAAACCTGCTCCAGCGCACGCGTTGCCCGTATTTCTACGATCCGAATCTGCCGTGCAACAAGCGTATGCCCGGCTCCGGCTGCGCCGCGATCGGCGGATTCACGCGGCAGCTTGCTGTCGTCGGCGCGAGCGCCAGTTGCATTGCGACGTATCCGGGCGATATGGCCGTTGCATTGCGTGCACTCGATGCATCGGTGGAAACGGTTCGCGGCGACGGACAGACGAGGACGATCCCCATCGCCGATTTCCATCGATTGCCGGACACGACGCCGCATGTCGAGACTGCGCTCGTGCCCGGCGAGCTGATCACGGCAGTGACGCTTCCGCGCCCGATCGGCGGCCGTCACTTCTACCAGAAAGTCCGTGATCGGGCCTCCTATGCGTTTGCGCTCGTGTCGGTCGCTGCGATCGTTCATGAGGACGGCAGCGGCCGCGTCGCGCTGGGCGGTGTCGCACCGAAGCCGTGGCGGGTCGCATCCGCAGACGCAGCGATGCGGCACGGGGCTGCAGCCGTCGCGAATGCGTTGATGAAAGAGGCGCAGCCCACGCAGCAGAATGCGTTCAAGATTCCACTGGTGGAGCGCACGCTCGCCTATGTAATGGAACAAGCGAGAGGTTGATCCATGAAGTTCGACACGCCTGCAGGACAGAATCCCATCGACCGGATGACGGTCGTCGGTCAGCCATATGATCGCTACGAGGCCGGGCTGAAGACGACCGGGACTGCAACCTATGCGTACGAATATCACGACGTTGGCCCGGACGTTGCCTATGGCTACATCCTGGGCGCGGGCGTAGCCAAGGGGAGGATCTTGTCCATCGACACGCGGCGTGCGCAGGCAGCGCCGGGCGTGCTTGCCGTTGTCACGTATCGAAATGTCGGCCGGCTCGGTGTCGGCAAGTTCTATGTACAGCGCATGCTCGCGGCGCCGGACGTCGACCATTACCATCAGCCGGTGGCCGTCGTCGTCGCGGAGACGTTCGAGCAGGCGTGCGCGGCAGCCGCGCTGATTCGCGTGCAATATGTGCGCAGCAACGGGCAGTTCGACCTCGAGACGCAGATGCAGACTGCGCCGGTCGCGCGCCAGATGGCGTTCGGCGGGCCGACCGACACGCGCGTTGGAGACTTCGAGCAGGGTTTCGCACAGGCGCACGTCAAGGTGGACGAGACATACACGGTTCCCGATCAAGCGCACGCGATGATGGAACCGCACGCGACCATTGCGAAATGGGACGGCGACCGCGTGACGTGCTGGACGTCCATCCAGCAGATGAACTGGGGTACGCGCGATCTTGGCGCAATTCTTGGCATACCGCGCGAAAACGTCCGCTTGATTTCGTCGTTCGTCGGCGGTGGCTTCGGCGGCAAGGGGACCGTGCAGTCGGATCTCGCGCTCGCCGCAGTGGCAGCGCGAATGGTGCGACGCCCGGTCAAGATCGCGCTCCAGCGTCCAATCATGTTCAACAACACGATTCACCGACCGAAGACCATTCAGCGGATCCGGCTCGGTGCCACGCGCGACGGAAGGCTGATCGCGATCGGTCACGAGAGCTGGTCGGGCAATCTCGCTGGCGGGCGTACCGAACCCACGACGTTGTCGACGCGGATGCTCTATGGCGGCCCGAACCGGATGACGTGCGTCCGGCTTGCGACACTCGATCTGGCCGAAGGCAACGCGATGAGGGCGCCTGGCGAAGCGCCGGGGCTGATGGCGCTCGAAATCGCGATGGACGAGATGGCCGAGAAGCTCGGTATGGACCCTGTCGAGTTTCGTGTCCGGAACGACACACAGTTTGATCCCGAGCTTCCGCAACGGCCTTTCTCGTCGCGTCCTTTCGTCGAGTGCCTGCGCACCGGCGCAGAACGCTTCGGCTGGAACGCACGACAAGCGCGGCCCGGACAGGTCCGCGACGGTCATTGGCTCGTCGGTCTTGGCATGGCCGCGGCGATCCGCGGTGCGCCCATTGCCAAAGCCGGTGCGCGCGTACGGCTCGACAGCAGCGGGATCGTCACGATCGAAACCGACATGACCGACATCGGGACCGGAAGCTATACGGTTGTTCAACAGACGGCGGCCGAAATGATGGGTGTGCCGATCGATCGGGTCGTCGTCCGATTGGGCGATTCGAGCTTTCCGGAGACGCCGGGTTCGGGGGGGCAGCAGGGCGCGGCCTCCGTTACCGCAGGCGTCTACGCCGCGTGCACGAAGCTGCGCGAGATGGTCGCTCGGCGCCTCGGCTTCGACATTGCCGGGGCCGAGTTCGCCGCGGGCGAAATTCGCTCCGGCAGCAGAAGCGTTCCGCTCGCGCGCGCGGCAGACAACGGACCGCTCGTCGTGGAGGAAAGCATGGAGTTCGGCGACTTGTCGAAGCGGTTCGCGATCCAGACGTTCGGCGCCCACTTTGCCGAAGTCGGCGTGAACGCCTTCACCGGCGAAATCCGCGTGCGCCGAATGCTGGCCGTTTGTGCGGCCGGCCGCATACTGAATCCCAAGACGGCGCGCAGCCAGGTGATCGGCGGAATGACGATGGGAATCGGCGCGGCGTTGATGGAGGAGATGGCGGTCGACAAGCGATTCGGGCTCTTCATCAACCATGACCTGGCCGGCTACGAGGTACCGGTTCATGCCGACGTACCGCATCTCGACGTCGCGTTCATCGACGAGGTCGATCCGACAATTTCACCGGTCAAGGCGAAGGGCGTCGGCGAACTCGGTCTCACCGGTGTCGCGCCCGCGGTGGCGAATGCCGTCTACAACGCGACCGGCGTTCGTGTGCGCCAATATCCGATCACGCTGGAGAAGTTTCTCGATCGCTTGCCGGCAACGGTTTGATATCTCGGACACAGAGCAAATGCGGCTTACTTCATTCGACATGGTTACGCCGTCGGTCTCGCGGGGCAGACGTGCTGTCTGGCGCGACGGGGCCGTTCGGACACTTCTGCGGGCAGCGGTACTCGTTTTAGCCGTCGGCTTTCCGGCGGTACCGACGCAGGCAACTTCACATGAGGAATCGAACGACATGGCAAACACGGGAACGTCTCTTCCAAACGTTGCTGAAACGCTGACCGCGCGACAGCAGGCGATCGTGCCCATCGCGGCCTTTGCTGCCGCAGGGGACATCGACAATCTCACCGCTGCGCTGAATGAGGGGCTGGACACCGGTCTGACAATCAGCGAGATTCGAGAGATCCTGGTGCAGCTTTATGCTTACGCAGGTTTTCCGCGCAGCCTCAATGCGCTCGGATCGCTTATGAAGGTGATGGAGACCCGCAAGCAGGCGGGGCGCCAGGATACGGAAGGTCATGCGCCGAGCCGCCGTGCGCCAACCGGTGACGCATTGCTTGTAGCCGGTACGGCAAACCAGACGAAGCTGTCCGGCGGTCCGGTGAAAGGCGCATTGTTCGATTTTGCGCCGGCGATTGACCAATTTCTGAAGACTCACTTGTTTGGCGATATTTTCGAGCGCGACAATCTCGATTGGCAGAGCCGCGAACTGGCGACGGTAAGCATGCTCGCCGCGATGACAGGGGTCGATTCGCAGCTGCAAGCGCATATGCGCATAAGCATGAACGTTGGGCTTGCTGCTGGTCAGTTAAAGCAGCTCTGTGGGATATTGGCCGACCGCGTAGACGGACAGGCTGCCCGACGCGCGAGCGGGGCATTGGAGCGGCAACTTGCGGTAGCGATGGGGCACTAGGTCGCGGCGGTGAATCATACGCCGGCTCGATCGATTCGGACCGAGCCAACGTTCGGGGTGAATTGGCATCGGCAACCGGCCCGTGACATGTGCGCTACTCACGCAGTCTTACGCTCAGGCGAAGTGCAGATTCAATCGCATTGGCGGACGATGGGCGAACACAGCGCAAGCTGGTCGTCAATCGCTGGAGCACATCGACGTGATGACATCCAGGCTCACTCACCAAAGTCGCAGCTTCGGCAAGGACGACGAGCGCGGCGTCCGGCTCGCGGTCGAGCACCTGAACAAGAACCCAATCGTCGTGAACGGTCAGCCGGTGACGTTCCAGGTGGTCTCCGAAGATGACGCGGCCGATCCGAAGACGGGTGTGTCGGTCGCGCAGAAGCTTGTCGACAGCGGCGTCAAGGCGGTGCTCGGCCACTACAACTCGGGCGTGACGATCCCGGCATCGCGCATCTATCACAGCGCGAATGTTCCGATGATCACGGGAGCGGCGTCCAACCCGGCGATCACGCAGCAGAACTTCCCATACATCGTCCGTCTTGCGGCTAACGACAACGTGATCGGCGCACGCATCGCGGACTTTGCCGCAAATCTGCTGCATGCGAAGAGGGTAGCGGTAATCGACGATCGCACCGTGTACGGTTCGGGAGTGGCCGACGTATTCGTGGAAACGGCCAAGAAGAACGGCACGAACGTCGTGGCGCGTGAGTATTCGAACGACAAGGTGACCGATTTCAACGCGATCCTCACGCACATCAAGGCGACGGGTCCCGATGCGATCTTCTACGGTGGCTACTATTCGCAGGCGGCGTCGATCGGCCGGCAGTCGAAGCAACTGGGCCTGAGCGTGCCCGTCCTCGGCGGCGACGGCATCTGCTCGGTCGACATGCCGAAGCTCGCCGCGGGCGCGCTGGACAGTCGCGGCTTCTGTGCGGAGGGCGGCGCGCCGCTGGCGACGCTGAAGGATGGCCTGGAATTCGTGGCGCGATACGAAAAGACGTTCGGCGTGAAGAACGACGTTAGCCGTATCAATTTCGAACGACCTGATGGTAACGTCGTCCCCCACATGAGCGAGGCTCAAAAGGTGGCAGCTCGCTCGGCGGAAGGCCTCCAGGGATAGTTTGACGGCCGAATGTCGGGCGCTCCCAAGAACACGAACGGAGCTTCAACAGCCGCAGGATCGAGTGTTGGGGCAACTATGGGGGCCATTACTCAGCGACAAAAGCTCATCGGCTTGATAGTAAAGGCTCATATCGGTTAATTCGAATCAGGCCTCATCAAGGGGTTTTCATTGGCCTAGGAAGGCTAGACTTTGCTTCGCGGGACGAATACCTGCCGATTTCGTTGATATGCACGGTGTGTCATCCCGTTCACCCCTCCCGCGCAATCCGGAAAACCGCCATCGCGGCCTGCATGGAACCGGCCTGCTGCTCGAGCGCGGTCGCGGCGGCACTCGCCTGTTCGACGAGCGCCGCGTTCTGCTGCGTCATCTGGTCCATCTGCGTGACCGCCTGGCCGACCTGGTCAATGCCTGCACTCTGCTCGACGGTGGCCGTCGTGATCTCGCTCATGATCGTCGCCACGCGCCGCACCGACGCCACGATCTCGTTCATTGCTTGTCCGGCCTGCGTCACGAGCGCATTGCCGTCGCGTACATCGTCGATCGACGCGCCGATCAGTTGCCGAATCTCGCGCGCGGCGCTCGCGCTGCGCTGGGCCAGCGTGCGCACCTCGCCCGCGACGACCGCGAAGCCGCGCCCGTGCTCGCCCGCACGCGCCGACTCGACCGCCGCGTTGAGCGCGAGGATATTGGTCTGGAACGCGATGCCGTCGATCATCCCGGTGATCTCCGCGATCTTCTGCGAACTCGTGTTGATCACGCCCATCATGTCGACGGCGCGGCCGACCAGTTCGCCGCCGTGCTGCGCGAGGTCCGCCGCGCTCGCCGCGAGCGTGCTCGCCTGCTGCGCGTTGTCCGCGTTCTGGCGCACCGTCGACGTCAGCTGCTCCATGCTCGCGGCCGTTTCCTCGAGCGACGCGGACTGCTGCTCGGTGCGGCTCGACAGGTCGAGATTGCCCGCGGCGATCTCGCGCGCGGCCGTATGGATCGCGTCGCTGCTGTCGCGCATGCCGGTGACGGTCGCGGCGAGCCCGGCCTGCATCCGCTTCATCGCCGCGAACAGCTGGCCGATTTCGTTGCGGCCGGCATCGGGCACCGTCACGGTCAAATCGTTCGATGCAATCCGGTCGAGCAGCGCGGCCGCGTTCGCGAGCGGCCGGGACACGATCGCGCGCAGCGCGAAGTGCGTCGCGGCGATCAGTGCAAGCGCCAGCGCGACGCCGAGGCCGACCATCGCGATGATGCGGGCGTATGCGGCGTTGTCGTCGTCGATCGTGTCTTCCGCCAGCTGGTTGGCCGTGCGCTGGAATTTCTCGACGTTCGCCGAATACACCTGGCCGGCGAGCGTGATTTCCTTGTCGTTGATCTCGGCATACGCGGTGGTATCGCCGTTGCGCAGCGCGTCGGTCGCGCGGGCGAGCACGTTCGCGAGATGCGTCGACGATTCGACCAGCGCCTGCTTCAGGTCGGCACCGAGGCTGCCGATCGGCGCGGCGTCCTTGAACGCCTGCGTTTCCTTGGCGGACAGGTCGAACGTGCGCTGCGCGCTTTGCAATGCCGAATCGCGCTGCGCCGGGTCGTTGTGTTCCTTCAGTGCCGAATACGCACGCACGAGCGCCGAGCGGGTGCGGGTGCTGTCCTTGTACGCATCGTTGACGAGCGAGGTCTGCGTCGCGATGGCGTGCAGACGTTTCGCGTTCGTGTTCGCGCTGCCGAGCGCAACGACGCCGACGATGCCGCCGACGATGATCATCGCAGCGAACGCGGCCAGCACGGCGAGCAAACTGTTTTTTACCTTCAGATCGCGCATGGTGAATCGACTCTCGAAGTTATCCCTTGTCGGTTAACGACAGCGGATTTTTCAACTTGAGTCGATCGAGTGCGGTTTCGATGCGCGACCCGGCATCGCATGTAGGCAAACCTCGCGAAACGGGCGGCACGCGTGCCATGCCGCCCGCTCCGTCGCAAGCGGATCAGTTCGTCCCGTCGTACGTGACGATCTCGACCCAGTTCGCGCCCTTGCCGACTGGATACTTGCCGATCGCGTCGAGGTGGCCCGTGTGCCGGTCGATCCGGTACACCGCGAGCGTCGGCGACAGTTGCCCGGCCGCGAGCAGATACGCGCCCGATGGATCGATCGCGAAGCCGCGCGGCTGCTGCTCGGTCGCGAACGTGCCGATCCGCGCGAGCTTGCCCGACGCCGAATCGACACGGTACGCCGCGAGCGTGCTCGACGTGCGTTCCGACGCGTAGAGGAATGTCCCGTCCGGCGTCAGATGCAGATCGGCGCCCCACGGCTTGTCGCCATGAAAATCCGGCGGCAGGATCGATACGGTCTGGACCGGCCGCGCATCGGCGCCGCCTTGCGACAGCGCAATCACGTGCAGCTTGCCATCGAGCTCGTCGATCAGGTATGCGAAGCGCCCGTTCGACGAAAACACGAAATGGCGCGGGCCCGACTTCGCCGGCAGCCGGTACGCGGGTTCGGCAGCATCGGTCAGCTTGCCGTTCGACGCATCGAACGGCAAGCGCAGCCACGCATCGGCGCCGAGCACGGACGCGAACGCGTAGCGACCGTCCGGCGACTGGCGGATCGCATGCGCCATCGGGCCGGTCCTGATCGTCTGCTGCACGTCGCCGGCGACACCGTTCTCGCCGATCCGGTTGACCGCGAGCAGGTTGCCGCCGTACGACGCGGAGAACAGGTAGCGGCCCGACGCATCGGTCGACACATACGCCATGCTGTCCGCGAGCGGCGAGCGGCCGAGTTCGATCAACCGCCCGTCGAGCGGATTGATCGCGAAGCTGACGACGCGATAGGGCGTCGAGCGCAGCGCCGCGTACAGCCGGTGATGATCGGGCGACAACGCCATCGGCATCACGGTGCCGTCGACCGGCACGGTTTCGATCGCGCGCAGCGCGCCGGTCGACGTGTCGACGCCGAACACCGAGATGTCGCGGCTGTCGCTGTTCGATACGTACGCATACGTCGCGGCGTGCGCGAGCGAGGAGGCCAGCGCGAACGCAGCCGCCGCAACGGCACGCATGAGTGTTTTCGTGTTCATGGGGCTCTAGGTGAAGTAAAGGAAGCGGTGGATGCGGCTACGGAGCCGGACAACTTCGGTCGTCCGGCACAGCGTCGGGAGAGGCGCGCAATCGGAGAATCTGAATACCGCACGTCCGTTGAGCTGACTCGGCAACCACGCATGTAGGTGACGATTTTGATCGCACTGAAGACGCAAGGTAGTGCTGTCACGCCATCTTCGTGGTCTCGCCGATCGACACGTTTCGGATCGCGCAGCCTGCGCTATCAACTCATGCCCGAGCCACGGCTCATTTCCTGAGGAAGCATTTCCCTGGGAGCAGCGGACTGCAACACGAATAGGAGGTCCGTCAGCAAGGCGCGATCGTCGAGCGGCTTGCTGACGGGGTATCGCGTCCGGCGCGGCTTCGGTAGTGGCAATAGTGGTTGGATGAGTAGCCACAGTTCGACATTGAGTATAGGTTTGGCCGTGGCCTCCTCATCGGAGAAACAACGAAGAGGTTCACGGAGTAAGCGACGGGGTAGCAGCCCCTCGCAGTTCATTTTGTTAGGGTTCTTAGATCTGCGTCGGAATGGTGATGCTGCTTGGGCAAGACAAGGTCGGACCGTTGTCCGTAATTGGTACCACCGTGCCGTTCGAACTGGTCGAGGTCGTCACGCTGCTATGGTTGCCTACCTGAAGTTCGCCATCCGTAACCGAGAAGGCCCCGCCGCCACTGATCTGGCTATTGGTGATGCGGATCCCGGTGTCACCCGATTTCGGCACACCCATCAGGTTGTTCGAGAGCCCGACAATGGCGCCCTGGGTCTTGGTGGCGGTAGCGATCACGTTGTCGATGCTCACATTCGCGATGATCGGCAGGGCGCCGCCGGTACCGGACGCATAGGTATAGGTGAACAGGAACGGCTGCTGGACGTTGCGCATGCAAGTGTTCCGGTAGGTCACGCCCGTGGTCGCGCCACTATCCTTGGCAGTCTGGTCGGTCTTGATCCGGTAGCCATAGTCGGTGCCGCTGAATTGAACGGTGTCGACCGTCACCTGCGATACACCGGGGCTTGCGAGCGTGGTGCCTGCCGCTTCCTGTCCGCCGATCGAGATGCCGTGGCCGCCGCCGACCACGCAGTGATTGATGTTGACGTTCGAGGTGGCCGCACCGCCCGCGTTGGATTTAATGGCGATATCGTCATCGCCGGTATCGAGCAAGCAGTTCTTGATCGTGGCGGTCTGGGTGCCGATGATGTCGATCGCGTCGGTGTTCGGTGCGAGATCGTTGCCGCTGGAATTGCGTTTCGGGTTCGCGTAGATCCACACGCCGTCGATCGTGACGTTCTTCGAGCCCGATTCGATCACCAGTTGCTCTTTCGGCGAATTTCGAATGATCAGCGCGTTGTCGGTGGCGTTGGTCGAACTCGGAAGGCTGATGATCGACTGCGATTTCCCGGCATCGGTGAAGTTCGAGCCGATCTGCAGATTCGAGCCGGTGATGGCAATCAGCTTCGGCCGGGGTGTGTTGTTTTGACCGACTGCTGCCGGCCAATAGTCCTGTCCGTCGCCATCGATCGCACCGGTGCCGGTGATCGTGACGTTGCTGAGATTGCTGCCTGCCAACATCGCACTGCTCGAGGGTTGCGACGGCGAACCTTTCAGCGTGAAGCCCTTCTCGAGCTTCAGTACGATGTTGCTGGAAAGGTTCACGCTTGTGATAACTGCCGTCGATATGCCGTTGTTGCTGGTCAGGTCGACCAAGCCTGGGCTGCTGCTGGTGCCGCTACCGGAACACTGCTTGATGGCGTTCTGCAGGTTGGTTGTATTCGTGCTCGGCACGCTACTCCATGGCGGCGTGCAGGTCTCGGCCTGGGCAGCTGCTGGCACGGCGAGCGCTGATAAGGTGGACAGGATGAGTGCCGCGCGGATGCTGATTTTCCCTTTCATCAGGTTTTTCCTTGTCTTCGAATGGAGGAGGGGGGGAAACCTAGTTCGGACGGTGTGCGGCAGCAAGCGGACAGTGAACTGCTGCCGGTCGGCGGCCGACATCGATCAGGGTCCGGCACGGACCCCGGGTGCTGCTCGGGACTGCCGACGTGCGGGAATCCGTGCGGATCAGCGCAGGTCGGTGATGGTGGTGTTGTAGAGCTGGCCCGCGATCGTGACGTTCTGCAGAGTGATGCCGTTGACGTTCCAGGCGTAGATCGGGCCGGGCACGGTGGCGCTGGCTGGCCCGGCGGCGGTCGGCGAGCCGAAGTTGCAGTTCGAGATCGTCACGCCGGTGATCGCGGGAATCGTCGGGGTGGGCGCGGGGCCGTTGTAGTCGAAGACGACAGGGCCCTGCGCAACGATCGCCTGGAAGCACGAGCCGGTCTTGCCGCCGAGCGTGACGTTGCTGGCCGTTACATTGGCGATGTTGACGTTCTGCACCTGAGCTGGGCGCGTCCGGATCGCGTCGCCGGCCGGCTGGTAGTCGCAGTCGAAGGTGATCAGCCCGCCCTGCGACGCGGAAGGATTGCCTGCCGCCGCAGTCGCTACACCGAGCGGCACCGTGCCGTTGATCGGGCTGCCGGCCAGCAGCTTGCTGCCGTATCCGCCGCCCGTCAGGCTCACGCCGTTTGGAAGGGTGACGCCGTTGACGTAGAAGTTGCGGACGAAACCGCCCCGGTTCATGTTGGTCTTGATGCGGATCGCGATATTCAGCGAGTTGGTCGCCCAGAACTGGTTCAGCATCGTCAGGTTGCGTGCGTAGATGTTCTCGACGCCGCCACCCATCTCGCTGCCGAGCGTGATGCCGCCGTGGCCGCTGTTCATCGTGCAGTTCTGCACCACGTGGTTGCGCGCCGAGCCGTATTCGGTATCGAGATCCTTGCCCGACTTGATGGCGATGCAATCGTCTCCGGTGTTGAAGACCATGCCGTCGCACAGCACGTTGTTGCAGGCATCGGGATCGAAACCATCGTTGTTCGGGCCGATACTATCGGCCATCACGCCGCGGATCACCACATTGGTACAAGCAGTCGGATGGTGCTGCCAGAACGGCGTGTTTTGCGTGTGGTAGTTCTCCATCAGCACATTGGTGCAGCCGATGAATTCGACCATACAGGGGCGCAGGTAATGGCCCAGTCCGAAGATCCGCTGTGCGACCGGCACGCCGGCTTCCGACAGCGCAGGCAGATAGTTCTGATCCTGCTGCCAGGGCGTCGCAGGATTGGTCAGCAGCGCATATAGCGATGCGGAGATGCCCGGCACCGCCGTCTTCAGGTCTACGTTATTCGGGTTGGCGTAGGCCTGCGAAGGGGTTGAGGAACTCGCGCAGCCATAGGCGCCGGTGGTGCCCTTGTAGGTCCACCAGCAGGTGGCTGTGTTGCCGGAGCCGGCGAACGGTGTCATTGCCTGGCCGTTGAGGATCGACGTGGCGCCCTCGCCAGTCAGCGCGATGTTGCTGGCATTGCGCGCATAGACGGGCGCACCGAAATTCAGGCAGTCGTTGGCCTGCCAGCGACTGTAGAAGAGGTTGCCGTTCGCGCCGCAATTGATTGGGCCGTCCTTGGCGTAGTCGGCCGGGTTGGGGCTGAAGAAGATCGTGCAGTTCGCGCTAAGGTGAAAGTTGACGTTACTCTGCAGTACGATCGGCCCGGCGCAATACCAGGCTCCCGCTGGTACCACGACACGGCCGCCGCCGGCCGCCGCGCATGCGCTGATCGCCGCCAGGAAGGCGGGACGCGAATCGAACGCGCCAGCACCTTGGGTCGCGCCCGCGCCGGGGCTCAGCGGCGACTTGGTCGCGTCGGTGTAGGGGCTCGTCTGGGCGATGACGGAGCAGGGCTGTGCGCCATAGGCCTCGACCTGGAAATCCGTGGCCCGGAAGGCCGACTGCGTGATTCCGTTCAGCGAGGAGATGATGTTGGTTGCCGAGCCGTTGGGCCCCCAGATCGGATCGGTCGGCGTGGTGGTGCCGCCCGGCGAGCGGGTGTCGGTCGGGGCTGGCGTGTCGATGCCGCCACCGCACGCACCGAGCAGGGCGCTGCCCATCATGACACCGTAGTACCCGAGGAAATGTCGTCTGGTAACCCGGTGCGCCGTGTTCTGCTTGAGGTCGTCGGGTTTTCCGTTGCAGTCGGGTGCGGTCACGGCTGTCTCCATCCTGGTTGTTAGATGATGTCGATACGGCAATGGTGGTATGACATCTATTGTCATATGTCGTCATGATGATACGCGGAACATGCGAATTTCGCGTACGTGACTACCCTATGAAAAGGATTCCGTAATCTTCTTGTATAACTGACGTATAGTTGAAACTTGAAGAATTTCCGGGCTTGTCTTGTAGAGAACGAGACTGGCGCTGAACACGAGGGGCAGAGGTGAAAATTACGCCTTAGAAATATGATGTCGTATATTAAAGAGACGACTCGAGGTGCGCGACAGGGAACGGTACTGGTGCGCGAACGCCGTAAGCCGCCTGTCAAAAGAGCATGATCACGAGTCGAATCGGGCGATCCGGGAAAGGCGTCACCCGACCGTGATTTCCGTGCCTCGGTTCATTGCGCTTCGGGCATAGCTGCCCGGATCGATCGCTGGCAGGTTGTAGCAGCGGTGGTCGCGACGTGAGCGCCGATTGCTCGGGCTACCGCTCGATGGGCTGAAGAGTCTGAACGGGCCCGGCGCGACAGCTTCAATTCGAGCGTCGCGCCGATGTCGCCTTGCGGCGCGTCGGTGCGACGGCCGTTGATTCCCTGACCACGAGTTCCGGTGTGCCGCACACACGCGTGCTTTCGCTTGGCGGTTCTCCCTCGATCATCTCGAGCGCCATGGCAATCGCATGCGCGGCGATCAGCGGCGTCGGGAACCGGACCGTCGTCAGCGCGGGACGGAACTGGTGCGCGAGCTGGATATCCGTCATGCCGATGACCGAGAGGTCGTCAGGCACGCGCCGGCCCAGGTCGGCCGCCGCCTGCAGCGCGCCGATCGCCATCAGGTCGTTGGTCGCGAACAGTGCAGTGAGATTCGGATGCGCGTGCAGCAGTGCCATAGTGGCGTCGTAGCCGCCCTCGATCGAATCGTGCGTCGACACCGTCGTGACCGCACGTTCGGCATGGCCGCGCGCCGCGAGCGCATCGACGAAGCCGCGCAGCCGCACCGGCCGCCGCGAAGTCGACCGTTACGCAGGGCAGCGTATGCGACGCCGGCACGTGCTCCAATATGCACAGCACGATAGCTGCGCCATGGCGCGAGAGGTCGGCTAGTTCGGATGGCGAGATCGCTATCTTCGCGCCGGGAATGTCTTGGGATCTACCGCTATGCTCGGTGCCATCCTGTTCAGCTTGTCGGACATCGTCAGCGGCCTCATTTTTATTCCGATCCCAGCTTATTCGCCTCACTGACGTTTAGCCCCTGTTCCGCAAATGGACTGGATTTTTGTTCGCTCGGTGAAGCAAAGATCAATCAGGACATGGAAGCTTCCGGTGCTGCTCCGCACAAAAAAACACTTGCTACCACGCGCAAACGATTGCGTGTGGACTTGTTACAAAAAAGACTGATGCTCGTGTCTAGTTGGATTGGTGTTACGTAAAAATGGCACTACACTTGGGGTGAATCAGCCTGGTCGACACTATATCTAGTATTTCGTTTGGGTGCCGGCTCTTTTTAAGCAAACGGAGAAAAGATGGCCGGTCCTAGTGCAATTCCCGATCCGCTGACGGCGCGATTTCGCCGCCCCTCGACATCCGATCTGTCCCGTCGCTTTTTCTTTCTGGTTGATGCGATAGCACGTCACCAGGAGCCCACCGCCACCCAGCTCGAGCGATTGGCGTCTTCTTGTAGTGGTCAACTAATCCCGGACACTGCGTTAAGTTTTTCTTCCGCAACTGCCGGCGCCAGTCCGTCATTGAACTGATGCGGCCGTATCCAGTTGTACCGGTGCATCAGGTAGTGGCTGATGTCCCGGTGTGCCTCCTGCGCCGACATGTAGCCCACTGACGGTAGCCATTCGATCTTGAAGCTGCGGAACAGCCTCTCCATCGGGGAGTTATCCCAACAATTTCCTCGACGGCTCATGCTCTGCCGTATCCGATAACGCCAGAGGCGCTGACGGAATTTCCGGCTTGCATATTGGCCGCCTTGATCCGAGTGAAACAGCAAGCCTTGTGGTCGACCACGTTGCTCATAGGCCATCTCCAACGCCTGCACGACCAGATCGGCATCAGGGCGTGTCGAGAATGCCCAGCCAACAACCCGACGCGTGAACAGGTCGAGTACTACGGCCAGATAATGCCAACGGCCCTGCGCCCAGACATACGTGATGTCACCACACCACACCTGATTCGGCGTACCAACCTCGAATTCGCGATTGAGATGGTTCGGGATATCGATCCGCTCGACCGTGGCCTGCTTGTAGGCATGGCCGCCCGGCTGCTTGCAGATCAACCCGAGTTCTTCCATCAAGCGGCTGACCTTGAAGCGGCCAATCGCCGTACCTTCCTCGCGTATCATGCCCATGATGCTGCGACTGCCAGCAGAGCTTCGACTCTCGATGAACAGCTCGTGTACCCGGCTACGCAGTGCCATGCGCTCGGCATCAACGCGTCGGGCTCGCCCTCGGTGTGCATACAGGCAGGACCGCGACACGTCGAATACCGCGCAGATCAGCTCGACCGATTCGCTTGCGCCAATCTGATCAATTACTTCGTACGTTCGATGCCTTCCGACATCAAGAGCGCGGTAGCCTTTTTTAAAATGGCCTTCTCACGCTCGAGGCGTTCGATACGCGCCTCGAGTTCCTGAATACGCTGTTGATCCGGCGTGATTGCCTTGCCCTGCGGCGTGACGCCCTGGCGTTCCATCTGAAGTTGCTGCACGCAGCGGCGCAGCACCGTCTCGCCGACGCCGACCGAGCGGCTTGCTTCCATATGGCTATAACCCTGGTCGAGCACCAGACAGGCGGCTTGCTGTTTGAACTCCGGGGAAAACGTACGTCGTTGCTTGCTCATCAGACACCTCTTCATGGCGACCATTCTCGCCTAAATCAGTGTCCGGATTCATTAGACCACTACAGGCTGTGTCGTCGGTATGTCGTTTGATCCTGATGCAATGCAGGCCGAATTCATCGACATCTGGCGGTATCACCGCTATGTGTGAAATTTAGTCGCCGCGGAGACGAACGGCACGGATTCCAAAGGAGCGCGGAGTGTCTCCAAGATCGGGGCAGCTAAGGCGGATCTGAATCGCTTGGGCCGGCGTGGCTTGATACAGATTCAATGGGCCTGCAGCGTGAAACTGCAAGCCCAGAGAGTGTCCGTAGGGCTACCGATCGCTACGCTGCGGTGATCATTCAGCGATCAAGAAGCGATCACGTTTCTTACCCTTGATCCATGACGGTTCGCGGCCACGCCCGCTCCACGTCTTGCCGGTTTTCGGATCCTGATACTTCGGCGTCGCGGGCTGGCTACCATTCGCGCTACGTGTGCGCTTACGGCCGAAGACCTGTTCCGGCGTGAGACCATACTCTTGAATACGGGCGCGAACTTCTTCGAGCACGGTCTCTAGTTCGGCCTGCCGAGCTTCTTCCGCCTGCACGAGCAGTGCATCAGCCTTGGCTTTCAACTCTTGATAGGTGGCCATTCTTCACTCCACGTGGTTAAAAGAAACAGTATTGAAATGGTCGCTTCGAGGCGTCCAATTCGGCGCGACGCATCATGTCTGCGGCATGCCATTGTTGGCAGTCCAATCAGAACGATTGCACAATTCTCTCATCGTTTGGACCAGGAGTCGATCATTTATCACCTCCGAGGCCGCGAATTTGGTTGTGAATCGAAGCCGTACATCGGACTATGGCGTTTGGGTATGCAAATTGCCGTCGATCATCAGCGAATTGGCGGGTGGTTGCACGTCGAGCACCACGTACAGTCAACCGCTCTGATCCGCCAGGGCACGGGGCTTCGATATTGGATTGCGTTGGCGGCACAATGAGGATATCTATTTTGTGATCGAGAAGGTAAACCAAAGCGCAAAACTTCAGACAAGCCGCGTTATTTTTTTGAGGATGCGCGTGATCTCGTGCAACTGACAGACCAAGTCTGCGCCGATGTTGTGGTTCGATGTTTCGTGTTTTTGATAGAGCTCAAACTAGGCAGACGCGCTGATTGCTGATTGGTGTCCCCCCAATCTTCGCAGTTGACACTGCTGCCTGAAGGAACGAAAAAAGACGCACCGATTTCGGCCGGTCCGGTCAGATCGGTGCATCGGTGGTCCGATTTCTCGTGGTGTGTGGATTACATATCGCCACGTTCGAGGCGAGGTCTGCTATGGAGCAACGCGATAGTGTTTGGCGATCTATTGATTCAAACGCATGCTTGGCGCCGGCCTGCGATTGCGAGGCTTTGAAGATTCGTTTGCAACGCGCCGAAGCGCAGATTCGTCGTCTCACAAGATGTATTCAACTGAAGGACGAGAAGCTGAGTGAGCTTGGCAAGGCTCTGGCGAACTCGGCGACCGCGCACTATTGCGTTGAAGAGCGATTGCAGCGTGAACTCGATGCGCTACGGATCGATATGCCGGCCGACGTGTCAAGCGAGCCCCACGGTCCAGTTGACGGCGGTTCAATTGGAGGCGGTGTGATCGTTCGGCTGCCTTACCTGACCGCGATCCTGTCGGTGTTGTTTGATGCAATGCATGTGTTTTGGGCCGACTGCGATGACGGTCGCCTGCCAAAATCTTCGACTATCGCCCATGCAATTGACGAACGTCTCGGACTGCGCGCACAGGCAAGCGGCGAAGGTTCGCGCACAGGTCAGGCCTATGCGTCCGCCATCCGGCCGGATTGGGTAAAGGACGCGGATAACCGGCATCACCGCCGGCGATCCCCATCCTAATTGTGGTCTTGGAAGTCGAGCGCACCAATTCCCGCGGAGCGCGACGGTCCCGGCCGGGGCGGGATCTATTGCACGTCTGCCGTGCAATGAGCAACGCGTGGCACGGTCCTCGGCGAGCCAGGAACGTTCGACGTGAGCGATCGATGCCACGTGATTGATGATCGGAGGCTCTCGAGGTCGGTTCCAAGGTTGGCGAACGCGACGGCCGTGAGATCAATGGCACAGGCCACGAACGGAGAGGTAGCAGTCTCCGGATGAGGTCCCACGTACTGAAGATCGAGGCCAAAGCGGCGATACAGTCGTGCGATTGCCTGGGTGACGACACCAATGATGCGGATCGCGCCGAGGGACGCCGCGACGGCCATGACATAGGGAAACAGTTGTATGCCCGAACCGGCGAACCGCGATAGCTCCCATACGGTCGGTGAGGAGGGAAAATCGAGTTCCGACGAACGAAGAAGTAGTTCTCGGAGCAGGTACGGGGCGGTAGTTGGCATCAGACGTGCGCAACCACATATCTGTCCTTCGGAAGTGAGTTCAACAACCTGAATGGTGTTTTCGCCATCGAAGTGATCCCATTCCATGGTTTCATTTTCCTTAACATCGGGGAGCGTCCAGCCGAGGCGGCGCACGAACACGTCGTACCGGAACGCACCGAGTCCATCACGAAGTTCAAGCGGCAAGTCGCACAACCTACCCGCGATAATGAGTGGCATTTGCGTTCTCCATCGTTTATCGATGGGCGCCACCGTATCAAGTGGAAGCAACAACCGGAACTAGTTAGGTAGGGAGGGTGGCGAAAATGAATATTGGCCGCGCATTATCCGTTCGAGATTGAAGATCTCTGGCTAGTCAGGAATTATCAATATATGGGATTCGAGAGGCGTGGGGTATGGTTAAAACACGCCGGCGGCGCGCTTACACACGGAAAGCTTTGAATGAAAATAAGAGATCTAATCAAGTAGGCCGTAATTGGAGGCAATGACGGCGGCTGCTATTCTGCTATTCACGTTCAGAACCTTCATTGCTTCAGCGATATGATATTCGACGGTATGGCGGGATATTTCGAGAATCATGCAGATATCCGACGATGTTTTACCTTGCGCGACCCACGAAAGACATTGGCGCTGGCGTGGAGAAAGCTCAACCAATGCCTTTGGATGGGGAGGAGCGAACCGATCCAGCTCCAAGCGAAATAGATTGCTGATTACGCTCGCGAGCTGCCGGCTCGTCCCTGCATTGATACGGGATGACGGTCCTGACAGATTGATGAGCAAAACACTGCCCCCGACCTCACGAATTGGAATGCTCAGCCCGTTTTTGAGTCCGGCGTCGCATGCTTCCACAAGTACATGCCGCTCATTTTGGTTCAGATCGGCAATGTCACCCCAGCGATAAGGTCCGGAGGAGGTAAAAGCCGCTCGATGTACCGGATCGACGACGCCATAGTTGTGCTGTAGATAGTGCTGCACCCAATTGTTGGGATAATGTGAGCAAATTGCCTCCATTGAGATGCTGGGTCTGGAGCGGATGCATGTTAGGGCGATCCGCGTGACGGCGTAACATGGAAACCCCAATGGAAGCACCGCATTGCCAAGCAAGTCGGAAAGCGAAGAAATATCCGTTGCATCGGTAAAGAGAGACAGGATTGGTGCCATTCGCGTGGCTAATGTGACATTCCATGGTGGTGGCTTGGACGTTTTTTTGCTTGTACGATGCCGAAATCGCGTTCTCATGACTTCTACCTCGCTTATTGCCTAGTGGCATTCAAGAGGAGTGCTGGATCAGGGCGCCAGCACAGGGTCAGCGACTCCGGAAATTGGTATGGTAGTGGGGCGCTGATTGCCCGTGCACCCGCTATGCGGTGGGCGGGCGTCGGAGGTTACGTCGAGATAGACGGTGGGCGCATAGCAAATTTAAAGTCTAATGGTTGGGATCGGAACGTCCAATAGATTGTAATAATTTAATGCAGGGTTTAATTTTTAAAGACCGCTGTCCGGAACAGGAGCGATATTGCGACATATTTGGCGATCGTGTGCCGCGCCATCGGCAAAATTTCCGGAATTCAACGATCGTATTAGCGAACGAAGAGTGCCGCCGCGGAAAATCCTCCCACTCCGCGGGCGCATAGCAGGAAAGGCTTACCGGAAACCAGATCATCGCAGTCGACGAGATTGATGAATGGATCGCTGACCGTCACATGTGCGACGCGAGCAAAGTTGTCAGTAAACAGGCATCGTGGTGGAAGACCAAGCGATGCGACAGTTCGACGCCAGGTTGGCAGATCAAGGTGGGAAGGCAAGATGCGCCGAATCTCGGCTAGGGGCACATTCGCCACAGCGCTCGTTTGCGTCGCGAGTCGACGGGCCGCCAAGAAGTACTGAGCTGCGAAACGCGATTCATCTTCTCCCAGTGTGCCGCGCCAACCTTCTCCACTCGCGTGAAAGGCCAACGAGACCAATCGATTGATCGAGGCATTGCGTTCGACGAGCACGGCACACGCGCCGTCGCTGAGCAATCCGGCCCCGGCTATCAACCGGTCGCTTGCGAGGGGCATGACGTCCGCGCCGACCAGCAGACCGCGGTTGATGGCCGGACGGGCGATAAACATCGCGCGAATGATCCGTAGCGCGCCCAGTGATGAGGCGCAGTGCTGTTGTGCAAACGAGAATGCATCCGCCTGCTCGAAACCAAAGTGTTCGCATAGCAGGTGCGGCAAGGATAGCGGTGGTGGGGCGACGCTCCCCTGAAGCGTATGAACGTAGACGAGAAAGTCGATCGTGTCGGGAGCAAGTTGGGTCGCACGAACGAGCGATTGGATGGCGTTCGCGGCGAGCGAAAGCGCGGTCTGTCCCCGCGCGTCATAGAACAAGCGCACCCCAGCATTTTCGAGGGATTTGACGGTCTCGGCGGACTGCTTCGTTTGTTGCGCCCAGCTGCGGACGTCCACGGCTGGCTCAGGCAGATAGTAAGCGGTATGGACGATCCCGATAGAGGCGCTCATGGCGGATTGAGATATAAGAGCGGCCTGCCATGCGATTCGAACAGTGCGCAACCGGCGAAGCCGCCCAGGCCGATGCCCCACATCAGGATTCGATCGCACACTGACAGGCCGTGAGATTGGAGTGCATCGGCGAGCCGCACGATAGGTTCGGCTGCGCCTAGATGGGCGCGGTGGCGGTCGGAAAATTCAATGACGCGGCGACTGAGATGTCGGCAAATAGCTTCATCAAGTTGCCGATCTATTCGTGCTCCTACGACGGTGCCAATGTCGTTCGGTTGAAGCTCGTGCCGGCGCAGTATCGCGTCGATCGTCGATCGCAGCGCCGGAACCCAATCTGTGCGGATATCTAGGCTTGAGAGTGGGGCGGGTGTCGCGAACCGGTGGAGGCGGCTGGCGCGTGCGTCGATCACCACCAGTCCGCAAGACGTGGGTCTGGTGCGTTCCACCAGGATGGCACCGGCTGCGTCGCCCTGCACGATTCCCTGATCCGTCCATCGCGAGAACGGCGGACACCACTTTTCTGCAGCGACGATCAAGATGGTGTGGATTTCGGGTTCCGCAATCAGCAGATCACTCGCCAGCTGCAGCGCCGTGAACGTGGAGGCCCCCTGCTGTTGGGAGACGGAGAACGGGAAGCAGGGCGTGCCGATTACTGCGCGCAAGCGTCCAGCGGTCGTTGTGGACACATGCTCGTTGAGGCTACTGTGACAGAACATTGCAATATCGATCGGCGCTGCGTCGACTGGCCGCCCCGCACATATTGTCTGCGCCACTTTCGCGGCGAGCCCGGATAGATCGGTATCGCGCTCAACTGGCACACAATGAAATTCGTCCGGCGGTGCGTTGACTGCAGCGCTTCTGGCTGCAGCCGCTTTCTTTGTGGGGTGGGGGGCGTAATCTGCTTTCCACGACGCGACCCAGGCGTGCCAACCGGACCGAATCGGAGCACCGAGCGTCGGCTCGATTCCGCACTCACGATGTACCGCGACTGTGCGCGGCACATAGCTGGCAAGTGCCGTGATCACGGGTGTATTCATGGTGCGCGTGGTAGTGCGAGGTCCTCGGGCAGCAGGTCGTAAAGGAGCCGCCCGACGCGCGTGCCATCGACGAGATGACAGTCTCGTTGCAGTCCGATCAGACGAAAACCCAACCGCGCGAGCAGACGTTGCGACGGAACATTGCAGTCGACAGCCCATGCAGTGATGCACCGCAGCCGGTCACGGACGAACGCTTCATGAAGGAGGTGCGTGGCGGCGTTGTAAGCCATATTGACGCAGGCGGGCCGCAACCGGTCGCGAAGGATCCAGAATGAGCCCGTCGCGAAGCGATGCGTGACATCACTAACGGCGACCACACCGCTCGGCACCGGATAGCCAGCCGAACCGAACACGCGTATTCGATGCTGTCTGCTATAGACCATCGCTTGTACCGCCAATGCGGGCAGGGCTTGGCGGCCGAGCCCGAAGTCGAACCACCGACTGATGGTCGGCTGCGCGAGCCACGCGACGATGTCGTCGATGTCATTCGGCCCTGGTTCGCGTAACCAGCACGTGGCGGACGTTACATGCGTTGCAGCATTGTCCACCGAGGGCTGAAGCGTGCCATCCGTAGGGGCGCAACCACTCATCCGTCGACCTCCTCATTCGCGACCCGCGGCTCCGCGAGCCAGCCGAGTGCTGTGTCGATGCGCTGCAGCAGGAAGGCAAGCCAGTGGCCCGTCTGGAAGCGGGCTGCCGGCGGGAGACCTTCGACATAGCCATGGCCGCCGCAAAGCTGCACGAATTCGCGACTGACGCTGACAGACTCCGCCGCGACGTGTCGCAGTAACTGACGGACCAGCGAGACCGGCGCCGACGGGCGAGCCGTACTGACAGCCTGCAAAAACAGGTGGCTGCCATGGGTGGCGATCAGCATGTCGGACAATCGCGCCGCGACGAGTTGATGGTTTGACAACGGCTTTCGGAACGCTTGCCGAGTCGCCGCGTAATCGAACGCGAACCGGATGCTATGTTGCATGGCACCCGTCAGGAGCACAGCGAGATAGAGGCCGATTTCCGTCAGGTACGTTTGCGCGGGAGGAGCGCCATCGCTGTCGGCTCGCGTAATCACGGCGAGCAGCGTTTCGGCCGCGGCTTCGTCGGAATGCAATTGCTCCAACACGAGGGCGCCGAGCGTGGCGATGCCTGTCGATCTCGAGGATCGGTGATCACGTGGGCGCTCGGTGAGGAGGAGGCGACGCTTGTCATCTAACCGCATGGTGAGGGGCGCCGTGCGGCCCAGTGGACCGAGTTGCCATATCGTTGCGTTATCTATGCCGGGCACGGACAATGCGATCGCTGCTGTGCCATCGAAATACGCTTGAACAGGCCGAGCCAGAACCGAACCGAGCGCATTGTGTGTCCGGAGCACCATGAGCGCGGGTGCTGTCAGCGTCAACTCCAACGCACGCTCAAGCGGTCCGGCGGCGAGCGCTTCGACAACAAGTGCCAGGCCGTGACGGTCGATTCCCAGGCCGCCGGATTCCTCGGGTAAAACCATTGCTCCAAGATCAAGTGTTGCGGCTGCGAGTCTGACGGTTTCTTGCCACGCTGCTACGCTGGGTGAACTGGCTAGCAAGGGCTCCAGTCGGTCGCGCGCGAAGCGTTGGCTCGCGATATAGAGGTTGCGTTGATCATCGGTCAGTGTCCAAGGCGCCGGAGCTGGCCCCGGCGGGAAGGAATCAGGGGAGAACATCACAATCCTCCACAAAGAACGAGGGTGGTCAGACGAGCATCTCGATCGCATCAGGGTGGCCGAGAAAGTCCCTAGGGCTGGCCGAGCGTCCATACGCACCCGATTGGAAGACGACCACAAAGTCTCCAATGCGAGCCTCGGGAAGCAGCACGTCGTCGGCGATCCGATCAAGTGGCGTGCACAGGCATCCGACAATGTCGCAGCGCTCCGTTGGGGCTTGTGTCTGGCGATTCGCGATGGCCACCGGAAAATTGCGACGCAGGACCTGCCCGAAGTTACCGGATGCAGCCAGATGGTGATGCAGTCCGCCATCGGTGATCAGGAATGTTCGATCGCGGGATACCTTGCGATCGATGACGCGGCAGACATAGATGCCGGCTTCCCCGACCAAATAGCGTCCAAATTCCAGGACCGCGCGCGTGTCCGGCAAACGGCTGCGGAACAGGCCGAGCCAATCATCCATGGCATCGGTGACCGCAGCGAGGTCGATTGGCATTTCCCCTGCGAAATAGGGGATGCCGAAACCACCTCCGAAGTTCACGTATTGCGGTATGGGCGAGAGGCCTGCGGCCAATCTCACGACGAGATCCGCGCTTTTCCGTTGAGCCTCGATGACGGTCGGGGCGTGCAGGCACTGGGACCCCCAGAAAATATGAAAACCGGCCAGCTTCACTTCTCTCGCATCGAGCTCGCGCAATAACGCGGGTACCCGCTCCGCGTCGAGCCCAAAAGGGGTGGCGCCGCCGCCCATGCGCATGCCGCTGTGATTGACGTGAAAGTCCGGGTTGACTCGAATGGCGACCTTCGGCTGCACGCCGAGCTCCCAGCCGAGTGCTGTCACGAGGTGCAACTGGGTGATCGATTCGAGGTGTATGTTGACACCGCTCGCGACGGCGCGACGCAAGTCGTCGCGGCTCTTGCCTGGGCCTGCGAAGCCGATCAGTTCTGCGGGCATGCCCGCATTCAGCGCAAGTGCCATCTCGTTGGCCGATGCCACGTCGAACCCATCCATCTGTGGCGCGAGGTGATGGACGACCGCGGGCATTGGGTTGGCCTTGATCGAGTAATGGAGGTCGATACCGGCTGGCAGCGTATCGCGCAGCGTGCATACACGCGCGTCGAGCATTGCGCGATCATAGGCGAAGAACGGTGTGCGCCCTGCGCGATCGGCCAGGCGATTGATTTCAACGCCGCCGACGGTGAGGATGCCATCGCGCTCGCCAAACAGTCCGTTCATGATTGGCTCACTTCGGCGGCGGCGTCCGGATTGGAGAAGGCGGCGCGCAATGCGGCTCGATCGAATTTCCCGTTGGGGTTGCGCGAAACTGTGTCGCGAACCACGATGCGCTGCGGCACCATGTAGCGCGGCAGATGTTCCACACACCAGGCCTGAAGCACTTGAGCATCGAAGCCATTGGCGACCGGCACGACCAACAGGACGATCGCTTCACCAAGTTCATCGTCAGGGATGCCTAGGGCAAGCGCTTCCGTGACAAGACCGCTGTCGTGAACGACTTCTTCGATCTCTTCCGGGCTGATGCGATAACCAGAACTCTTGATTTGGGCGTCGTTGCGCGCGACGAAGTACAGGAATCCTTCTGCATCTCGCCGTACCAGATCACCTGACCAGACAGCACGATCTCGCGGCGCGCCACCGGGTTTCAGCTCGGGCGAAGGGCGATAGCGCTGGGCTGTGCGCGTCGCGTCATTCCAATAACCGAGCGTGACGCAGGCTCCAACATGGACGAGTTCTCCGGTTTCGTCTGGTCCACAAGGCGAGCCATCATCGCGAACGACCAGAATTCGGGCGTTAGGGACGGCTTTCCCGATGGAGTCGGGGCGACGATCGACCTCTGAGGGGTCGAGAAACGTGGAGCGAAATGCCTCGGTCAGGCCATACATTAGATAGGGTTTGGCCTGTGGAAACAATGCTCGGAGTTGCTGCAAGACGGGCGCCGGCAGCTTGCCGCCGGTATTCGCAAAGTAGCGCAGCTTTCGGCGTGCCGTTTCGGGCCAAGCCGCACGGGCCAGTTGCATCCATAAGGGCGGCACACCCGTGATTGCTGTAATACGTTCGCTCGCGCACGCATCAATGACGTCTTGCGGTGCAAGATAGTTGATGAGCACGGCCGTGGCCCCCACGGCCCATGTGGATGTGAGCTGGCTCAGGCCAGCATCGAAACTGAGCGGCAGGGCCGCGAGGATTCGATCGGATGAGGCGTGGTTCAGATAATGGGCAACGCTCCAGGCACCCTCGAGCAGGTTGCGGTGGCTTAGCATGACGCCTTTTGGCAGTCCGGTCGAGCCTGAGGTGTACAGGATGGCGGCCAGATCCGTGTCGACATTGGCTGGCGCTGGTGATCGTGGTGGATTTTCACTATCCCGTTCCGTGCGATTTCCGCTTGCGGACTCGGGCCAGCTTTGAACGTGCGTTGTTGATCGGAGATGTCGGCTTGCGGAGCCTGCATCGTCCACAATGATAGTGTTGGAAACGCCGGTAAGACCATGTTCGTCAAGGACCCGCGCGCGCAGCGCGCTGGTAATCAGGCAATCGGCACCGGAGTCGAGCAGGATGTGAGCAACCTGCTGGGGTTTGAGGAGCGGATTGATAGGAACGAACACGCATTGCGCGGCAGCTGCACCAAGCATCGACACGACGGTTTCGATACGTTTGTCCAGATAGATCGCAATGCGCGCGCCGGCCGTGAATCCAAGCGCGGAGAGCGCATTGCCCATGCTTCGCGAGCGGTGAGTCAGGTCCTGATAGGTTACTCGGGCGGAACCGCAGACGAGAGCTTCCGCGTCAGGTGTGCGGTTTGCAGCGGCTTGCACGAGGTCGAGGACGTTTCTCATGATGGTATCCGGATCGAATGTCGAGCGTTGAAAGGAAATCGTTCAGGTGATCAGTGGCGGACCACCATGGCACCGAAGCAGCCAGCGAGGCCACACGAGAACAGCAGCGACCAGCCGCCCGGTTCCCGGTTCGAACATGTCTGGAAGTTAATGAAGGGGTCCGCGCCAAAGACGTGACCGATTGACGCGAAGTTCGCCGTGAAGAGCCGCTCACGAGGAATGGAAAGCATTGTCATCAGCCTGAACCAACCCGGAAGATTGGCGTGATGAGGCAGTACGTGCGTAATCTCGCGTGTCGTGATGCCTGCTTGTTGAATGGCGGCCCGCATGGTCGTGAATGCAGACCAGTAGTACCGGTCGTCGGGAACCGGCTGCAGATCCTCGTCGGTGCCGCGGAAGGATCGTCCGTCTGCGTACACGTGCAGGCCCGCAATGGCGTTTCGATGACCGTCTCGTTCGAGCAATAGCGCACAAGCACCGTCACTATGGAGGGCAAGATCCCGAATTGCTCGCAGTCGGTCGCAGTGGGATCCGATCACATCGGCGCAGACCACAATTGCGCGCCGGATGGAGGGCCGTCGCATGGCGAGCGCCTGCAACACACGGATCGCGGCCATTGGCGAGACGCAGTGCTGCTGCGTGACTGAAAATGCGAGCGCGCGGTTCAGATTCAGTTGGAACTGGATCTGTTGCGTAGTACTGGCAGGCGGTGCGATAACGCTGCTCTGAATCGTGTGTGTGTACACGAGCGCATCGATCGTTTCATGCGCTATTCGGGTGTCGCGTAGCAGGGACGATATGGCGTCAACGGCGAGCGTCACGGGCGATTCGCCAGCCGCGTCGTGGAACTGCGTTACGCCGTTTTCGATCAGTGCGCGCGCGCGAATCGACGGCTGACCACATCGCTCCGCCCAGCGATGTGCATCCACAGTTCGATCCGGCAGACTGAATGCGATGCCAGCCAGTGCAAGCGAGCTAGGCCGTTGCGACACGATCATGATCCACCTCCACGATATTCAAGGAGAGCGCAACCGGCCTGTCCTTGGAAGCCGGCGGACCAAACGAGGGCATGTTGTCCCTTGCTAGGGTTGATCGACCGCAGCAGCGCGTCGAGCCGTGCAGGCGTGTCGGCGGCGCAGAAATGGCCAGGCGCGTCCATACGTATGTGGCAGACCCGTTCGGGCCGCAGTCCGCAACGCGTATTGATTTCGCGAGCCAGTCGAGTGTCGATTGGCGCTGGAAGGACCCAGTCGACATTCGCAGGTTGCAAATCCGCGCCTGAGCAAGTCTCGCTAATGACGTCCGTGAGCGTCAATGTGTAGACGGGTTCGCGCTCACTTGCGAGCGGTGGGATTCCGGGCGTCCGTACGGTGAGCCCGCTCACGCGCCATCCCGGGCCGGGGTTTCTCGCGATCAGTACGGCCGCGGCCCCGTCACCCATGTCGATCATTGCGCCGATCCGACGAGAGAACGGCCGGCGCCAGCGTTCCGCGGCGACAATCACGACGGTCTTCAGTCGAATGTCAGCGGCCATCATCGCCACGGCAATCTCCAGCGCCATCAGGAACGACACGCCTTGCAGTTGGCCGACCGCCAGCGGTGCTCGGCTTGATCCAAGTTCGCTGTGGAGACGGCAAGCACACGACAATGCCAGATCATGCTCAAAGCTCGTTGTGCATACGATGATTTGATCGGGTGTGGATGCGTCGACCTGAGGCGACGAGTCAAGCAGCGTTCGCACTGTGGCAAGTGCCATGTCGGACAATGTCTGGTTGGATTCCACAGCGACACGGTTATCAGTAGCCCGTGATGCTTGCGGCAACGGAATACCGGCCACGCCGAATGGGGCACCACTGTCGCGCCACCGGAGCGTATCGGCATACACGGCTTGCATCACGTCCTCTCGTGCGGACCCACCCGAAACCATGAATGGTTCGATATCTGCATCGGCCGGGACATCGTGCCGCGGGATATATCGTGCCGTGGCGACAATGCGCGGCTCGGCGCCAGTGAAGTTAGTCGAAGGACGCATGGGATTCGACGAACGAGACGAGATTGCCGAAACGCAGGAACAGATCGGCGGACAGATCCTCGGGGGCCAGCGTGAAGCCGAAGCGCTGTTCGAGTTGCAGCAGCAAGTCCGTCATATTCATTGAATCCACGCCGACATCGAAGAGGTTGGTGTCGTCTACGATGAGATCGGTGCTCAGGGTGCTGCCAAGTACCGATAGCAAGCAGGTTTTGACTGTCTCGGACACGCTAGCGGAGCTGGGGGAAGCGGGGTTGGGTGCCATGAACGATCTCCAGTGCGAATTTCGGACGGGTTCAGGATGGATGCGCTTCTGAGCAGCGGTGCGACGCGGGAGAGATGGCCTCCCAGGGAAGTGAGGTCGAGCGGAGTGCGGAGCGAGCGATCATGAGCCGCTGCAGGTCCCCGGTGCCTTCCATGATGTCGAAAGCCTTCGCATCGCGATAGCTTTGGTCAAGCGAGGGAAAGGCAGCGATACCATCGAGACCGACGAGATCGATCGCCGCTCGGGTGACGCGGGCGGCTACTTGTGACGCATACGCCTTGGCCATTGACGAATCCGTGGAAGTTGCGATGCCTTGATCGGTTTTCCACGCGGCGTGCCGGCAGAGCAACTGCGCTGTAGTGATTTGCCGATCGATATCGAGCAAGGCGTTGTTCACATCGGCAGTGCGCTGGCGTTGATTCACAGGATGCCCGCCGGCTTCGAAGTAGGCCGCGAGATCGTCGCGTACTCGTCGACATGCGCCGACCATGACCGCGGAAAGTAGGGGGCGGAAGTAGTCCCATGCGTGTTGTGCGCCCGAAAACGCGTCGTTGAGGGGCTTTTCGTCACTGCGTCTGAGAAGCGCGTCGTCAGGTACTTCGCAATCGGTGTAAGAGAGGACCGCAAGCTGACTCGCGCGCAGGCCGACCATTTTCTCGATGCGATCGACAGAGAAGCCCGGGATATTGCGATCGACGTGGAACGCTCGAACGCCGAAACGACCAGCGTGCCGATTGATGGTGGCGAACGTGATCACGTCGTCCGCGCGTGCGCCGTTGGTGATGAAGCACTTGGTACCGTTCAGCACCCAGCCGCGTGCCGTCTTGCGAGCGGTGGTCCGCATCGCGGTCGCATCCGAGCCGCAGTCGGGCTCCGTAATGGCAAACGCACCCCAGCGCGGTATGTCGCTGCGAAATCGTTTGAAGAAGCGGATCTGTTGCTCGCCGCTGCCGAGTGCGAGGACGGGCGGCATTGCAAGGCCAGGGCCGGGCAGCGCGAGCGCTAGCGCCGCGTCGGCGTACCCGAGATATTCCATGAGTGTGGTGCGCGACATCAGTGATTGCACGTCTATGCAACCGCCGTACGCGGCCGGAACGAGATTCAAGTTCAGCGCAGTTACGTCCGAGGGTGCACAAACTGCATCCGGAATCTGCCGTGTCCGGTCGGCTTCGGGGCCGTGCAAACGCATGCGCGCAGCAAGCTGATCCAGTTCCAGCCCGTCGGCCGAGAGCTTGGCCCGGATGGTCGCAAGCGTGGATTGCATCTGAGACGACTTCACCGACTGTGACATGAGGGATTTCTCCTGATGGCAACCGACATCGAGTGACCGACATGCAGGGAATTGATGGGTACTCGGCGTATGGTGTTCGGATTGCAGCGTAGGTCCTGGTCACCATCCCGGCTACTCCTAACGTTGGGAGGGAGCCTTGTATGGAGTTGGAAATCTGGCCGTGTCGGGCGCGGATGCCTGATAATGGCGCCGGGATACAGCAGTGAATGGCCAACGACGGACGTGACCGATATGGCAGGGCGAAAACCGACAACCGAAAAGAAGATGTCGCCGGCGCAGCCGGATAAACGAGGTTCGCGCGCAATCAAGCGCGGCGACCAAGTGGCCGAGCAGATCAAGCGTTGGATTAACGACGGGCAGGCACGGCCAGGAAAGCGCTTGAACAAGGAGGCCGAGCTTCAGCAGATGTTCAACGTCAGCCGGGGTTCGATGCGCGATGCGCTCAAGGCGCTGGAGATGCAAGGGCTCGTGAGACTGAGTACCGGGCCGGATGGCGGCGCGACGATTACGCGCGTACCACTGGCCCGAGCATTCCAGTCGCTGCAGAACTATCTGTTTTTCGAGAGCATCACGCTTGAGGACATTTATGCGGTACGCCGCACGCTGGAACCCATGGTGGCGGCGGGTGCGGTTCCCCATCTGAGCGACGCGGACTTCGATGCGCTCGAGCGCAGTGTGTCCGTCTGCGAGCCATTCGAAGCACGTCACGCCGAGGCGCTCGACCAGCGACACGAGGATATCCATTTCCACGATGTACTGGCTGCAGCACATCCGAATGCGTTTCTGCGTAGCCTATGCCAGATCATCAACCAGATGCTGCACACGCTCGTGATCGTGGCGGGGAACGTGACGCAGCAGGACTATCAGGCATTCGGGCGGCACACGGTTGCCGCGCACCGCGCGATACTGGACGCCGCGCGACGTCGGGATGCCGACGCGGTCGCGCAGCTCATGACGGCGCACATGGACGAAGCACATTCGCAGCTGCGCACAGTGCACGCTGCGCTGCAGCAGAAGCTGGTGCTGGATTCAGAGTTGGACCTGGATTCCGATCGTGATGCCGGCTAAAGCATTCAGACCGGATCCGGTCGACTTCTGCTCTTAGCTCATTAGGCAGGGGTTGCGCCGGCCGCGGAGGCGAAGAGCTCGCGTGTCAGCTCGGCGAACGGGGCGCGCCCAAATGCGCGTTCGAGCATATGACTCGCCCACAACACCAACGCATCGGCATGGCGACTGCCTACAATCTGGATGCCGACGGGCAGGCGCGTGGCAGTCATCCCGGCATAGAGGCTTGCCGCCGGCAGTCCCAGCTGATTGCACCATGCCGTGAAATGCGGAAACAAGGCTGTGCTTGAACTCACTTCGGCAAGTGACGGGGCCACGTCGGGATATACCGGGCAGATGAGGAGATCGTGCCGCTCGAAAAACGCATTGACGGCGGCGCCCAACTCTCCACGTTCGATCAGCGCGCCCAATAGCTCCCCCCGCGAGATGCCGTTGCCGGATTGCGCGTATGCCTGCAGCGACGGGTCGAGTTCGGCCCACCTGTCGGTCATGCCGTCCGTGAGCTGACGGCAGCATGCACGCCAAAGTGTTGTGTGGACCGCATTGCACTGCGCGACGCCAGGCGGATCGGCGACGTGAACGAGTGCTCCAAGTTCGCGAAACATCGCTGCAGTTCGTACCACGGCATCGTGGATTTCAGCCTCGGCGATGACAGGCAATCCGAGCGTGGGACTGCACGCAATACGAATGCCGCCCGGAACGGGAAGGCATGACAGCCCGCGCGCATAGTCTGCTCCCTCGAACGGTAAAGCGTACCAGTCGCGGCTGTCCGGGCGGGTGATGATCGTTAGGATCTGCGCGGCATCCTCGACGCAACGTGTCATCGGGCCGACATGACTGAGCAGACCGAAGGGACCGCGAGGTGCGTGGGGTACTCGCCCAAAACTGGGCTTGAATCCGAAGACGCCGGTGAAGGAGGCTGGGATGCGAATGGATCCGCCGCCGTCCGTGCCGATGGCCACCGGGCCCATTCCGAGCGCAACGGCGACGGCCGCACCTCCGCTGCTGCCACCCGGCGTACGCGAGCGGTCCCATGGATTGCGCGTGGTGCCGGTGAGGGGACTGTCGGTGACGATCTTGTGTGCGAAATCCGGCATGGTCGTTTTGCCAAAGCAGATTGCCCCCGCCTCACGTAGGCGCGCCACGCTGGGACTGTCCGATGCGGCGGCTTCAGGCATCGTTGCCCGCGACCCGTATCGCGTGGGGAGTCCGGCAACGGCGATATTGTCCTTGATGCTGACCGGGACGCCGTCGAGTTGGCTGAGGGGCGCGCCACGTTGCCAGCGCGCCTCGGACGCCCGCGCCAATTCGAGAGCCTCATCGGCGACTTGGCAGAATGCGTTGACCGTCGGATCCAATGACTGGATCCGTTCCAAGATGGTCTTCATCACATCGACGGGCGACGTCCGTCCGTTCGCATACAGCCCGCTAAGTTCCCACGCAGTCAGTTCACACAGGTCGATTTCCATGCCATCCTCCAATTAATTATAATAAATCAACGGTAGGCGTGACCGGCCGCGTTTGTCAAGCTGCGGGGCATCATGTTAGAGGGAGATTTGCCGGGTAAACGCTTGGATGAGGCACGTTGACGAGTGACCGTGACGAGCGTAGATTTAATGATAATAAATAGGTGATGCGCCAAGCGTTATCCGCAGCGGAGACGCAGAATTCGTGACATGCCGCGTATTTCGGGGCGCAAGGTGTCCAGTCACCGAAATCGGCGACGCGTCGTTTGCTCGAGAGAACTGGGGGCGTATTGGGAGGGTATGTGGTGTCGTTGCCGACACCGAGGGTGCTGCGATGCGCCCGGTGAGGAGCGACTTTGAGCGCTATTCCTGCGCGAGTGCTTCCGCACTCGCAATGAGTGCTCTCTTCTTTTCCTTGCTCAGTCGGCCGGCGATGGCAAGAAGGTTTGCGAGCAGGTCGTCTTCCTCATAGAGGAAACTGGTGGGAACGAGCATCGCGCGCGCCAGACGTTGGCTGGTTTGAAGCGTGGGCGTATGTTTGCCCTTTTCGTACTGGTTGACGCGGGCGCTGGCGGAAAATTCGTCGATGCCCGCCTGAATGCCGAGCTGTTCCTGTGTAAGGCCCGAGCGTAATCGAGCCTGTTTCAGGCGCTTGGGAAACACGGAGGGAGAGGTGGCATCGCTGGACATTCACGGAGTGTCCGGGAAAGGCGTGCCGTTTTTACTAAGTAACTCTTAGTCTGCAGGCTAAAAATTACTTGGTCTTGGAGGTCAGGCCGATAGTCTGCGTCAACGCTTCAGCGCTCTTGAGGAGGGCCTTTCTCTTTTCGCGAGGCAACCTTGCAGCAGTTGCGAGAAGGCTAGCGAGCAGGTCGTCTTCTTCGTAAAGGTAACTGGTCGGAACCTGCAGTGCACTGGCCAGCCGTTGGCCGATCTGCAGCTTCGGTGTGTGCTTTCCGCTTTCGTATTGGTTCACGCGCGCGCTTGCGGAGAATTCGTCGATACCCGCTGCGATCCCAAGTTGCTCCTGGGTGAGGCGCGAGTGCAGACGGGCCTGTTTCAGGCGCTTGGGGAAAGCAGAGGATGTCGATGAGGGCCGAGGCATCCTAAGAGTTTCTTTAGTTATTGCAGGATTTTTACTAAGTATCTCTTAGCCTAAAAACTAAGAATTGCTTAGCCTGATGGCGGCGAAGTGATGACTTCTCCGCTTGGTGAAACGAGACTCCGCAGTTTCTCGAGTTGGACGGGATTGGCATGGCGGACATGACATGACGGACTTTTGACGATGGCGACAATCTTGAACATCCTCAGCTACGTGAGCATCCTCGCGCTAGTCGCGCTGGGTCTCGCGATCATCTTCGGTTTGATGGACATCGTGAACCTCGCACACGCGGAATGGGTGACGATCGGGGCCTACACGTTAGCAGTGGCGCAATCGTTGGGCGGGCCGCATGCGTTCTGGCTCGCGTTGTTTGTGGCGCCGGTGGTTGGTGCGGTGCTCGGGTGGTTCCTTGAGCGCCTCGTGATCCGACTGCTCTACGACCGTCCGCTCGACACATTGCTGGCGACGTACGCGATCAGCTTGATCGTCCAGAAAGCCCTTGAACTGATTTTCGGCACACATCCGATGTTGGTGTACGCGCCTATAGATGGGGCGATTCCCGTGCCGGGGGGCAGCTATCCGGCGTATCGGCTGTTCGTGATTGGCGTTGCAGCGACGGTGACGACCGGTTGCTGGCTGCTATTCGCCTGTACGCGCTTCGGAACTCAGTTGCGTGCTGTGATCCAGCACCCAGCGATGGCAGAGGCGGTCGGTATCGACACGCGACGGCTGAACCGGCTGGCGTTCTGTGGCGGTGCCGCACTCGCATCGCTGGCCGGCGTACTTGTCGCACCGATGATATCGGTGGAGTCCCACCTTGGCGTCGCTTATCTGGCCAAGGCGTTCTTCGTGATCGTGTTGGGCGGTATCGGTTCGATCGCCGGCAGTCTGCTAGGCAGCGCCTTCGTCGGCACGGCTGAAACGCTGCTCAGCTATCGCGTGGATCCGTCACTCGCCTCGGCGATCGTGCTGGTCCTGTCCATCGTTCTGATCCGTTTTCGGCCACAAGGCCTGTTGCCCGGTTTCAGCGCCGCCCATCAGCTCCACGGTAAAGGTTGAATCATGCTCCGACAACTTCTTGCGAGTGCGCGCCGCTGGCTGTTTCAGCCAGCGATCGGTATCGAAGACATCTCTCCGATGGCAATCGGCGCCGCGATTGTTGCGGCCGCATTGGTCTTGCCGTTTTGCCTAGGGAGCTATTTGCTTTTGACCGTGCGGGATGCGCTGATCATGGGACTGCTGGCACTGAGCTACGACCTGTTGTGGGGCAGGGCCGGTGTGCTCACGCTCGGACACACGACTTTCTTCGGGCTCGGCGCGTACGGTTTCGCAATCGCTACCATGCAATATGGACAGACGTCCGCCGTCGGAGTGATCGTTGGACTGGTCTGTGCCGTGGTCGTCGCAGCCGTGTTGGGCTATTTCCTGTTGTTCGCCGGTGTGCGGTTGCACTTTTTCGCCATTATCAGCATGGCCGTGCTGATTGTCGTCCAGCAATTGGCGACAAGCTGGCAGTCGGTCACGGGCGGTGATACGGGCCTCCTCGGCATTCCGGGATTGTCCTTCTCACCGGTCGGGCAGACGCTCGATTTGAGCGGACCGCGCGGGTCCTGGTACACGGTCGTGACGGTGCTTGCCGTGCTGCTCGTCGCGACCTGGTTCGTATGCCGCAGCCGGTACGGCAAAGTCCTGACCGCGATCGCGACGAACGAATGGCGCGCAAAGGCGTGCGGCTATCACACGTCCGGGCACCTTTTGCTGGTGTTCGTTGCATCGGCCGGACTTGCCGCTATCGCAGGATCGTTGATGGCCGCCTGTTCGGGGGTAGTGGCGCCCGATGTGTTTTCGCCGGTGCTGGCCACCGAAGTCATTCTATGGGTGGCGATCGGCGGTAAAGGCACGCTCGGTGGTCCGGTGCTCGCCGCCGTCGGGTTGACGCTGCTCAAACAAACGGTATCGAGCGCAACCACTGACGGATGGCCGCTTCTGCTCGGCGCATTGTTCCTCTGCTGCGTGCTGTTCCTGCCCAACGGCGTACGACTCGGGGGCTTGATCGCCGGGGCACGTCGGATCGAGCGAATTCGACGGGGACGTAGCCCCTTACATCGTGCCGAACGCGTGGAAGGAGGCCGGTAATGGATACGCCGCTGATAAAGGGTGAAGGGTTGCAGCGCGCGTTCGGCGGCATTCATGCGGTCGACAACGTCGATGTGTCGATTGACTCGCGCGACCTGCTGTGCGTGATTGGCCCGAACGGCGCTGGCAAGAGCACTTTGGTCGGGCTGTTGTCCGGTGCGATCGCGCCGGGGGCCGGAGAGTTGTATCTCGCCGGTGTGCGCATGACGGGGCGGCCGATGCACCAATTCTGCCGACGCGGCGTGGTTCGCAAGTTCCAAGGCACGAACACATTTCTTTCAATGAGCGTGCGCGAGAACCTCGTCGTCGCAGGCCTCGGTGTTGCGTCGTACCGGGACATGCCGATGCCGAACCCGGACGCCATTCTGGACGAGATAGGACTGTCGGACCAGGCCAACTTATGTGCGATGACCCTGCCGCATGGTGAACGCCAATGGCTGGAAATCGGTATGGCGATGATGTGCCAACCCGCGTTGCTCTTGCTCGATGAACCGGCCGCCGGCCTGTCGGCCGCCGATGCGCAACGGCTCGTGCGCCTGATTCACCGGCTGCGCGAGCGCTGCGCGGTACTCGCGATCGAGCACGACCTGAGCTTTGTCGAGGCGCTGCAGTGCGAGACATGGGTCATGCATCGCGGCCAGATCGTTCGGCGAGGCTCCTATGCGGACATCGCGCGCGATGAAGAAATCCGGCGCATCTATCTCGGTCAGGGAGCGGGTCATGCTACACATTGAGAATCTGTCTGCCGGATATGGCGACGTCGCGGTGCTGCATCAACTCGACCTCGACGTCGGGCCAAACGAAGTTGTTGGCGTGCTCGGCTGTAATGGTGCGGGCAAGACGACCCTGGTCAAAGCGATCATGGGCTTGCTGCCACGCGTGACGGGCGACGTGCGGTTTCAGGGGCAATCTATCAACGGCTTGCGCACCCATGTGATTGCCCGACGCGGCATCGGATTGGTACCTCAGGGGCGCTGGATTTTTCCCAAGCTGACCGTGCGCGAGAACCTCATGATGGGCACGCAGGCTGCGGGTGGTGGGGCGATTCTCGACGAGGTGTTCGAATATTTCCCTATTCTCAAGTCCAGACTCTCGCAGCACGGAGGCACGCTGTCCGGCGGTGAGCAACAGGTGCTCGCGATTGCCCGCGCGCTGTGCGGTCGGCCGAAACTGCTGGTGCTGGACGAACCGTCCGACGGTGTGCAGCCGAATCTGGTCGAACTGATCGGCGAGGTCATCCCAACGTTGTGCCGCCGATCGCAGCTCGCCGTGCTCCTGGTCGAGCAGAACCTCGATCTCGTGCTGCGCAGCGCACAGCGCTGCATCGTGCTCAAGAACGGGCGACTTGCCCATGCCGGCCGCATCGAGCCGCGAAGCGGTGCCGCAGGGGCTCATCCGTTGGCGCAATACCTGTCGCCGGCCGCCGAGTCTGACACGTCTTCAATCTCTTCACCACATTCGACGCATTCCAACCTGAGCTCCACCCAATGAAGAACATGATGAACCGCCGTGCCTTTACCCGAACCGCGCTATTCAGTGCCGTCGGCGCACTCACCACGTCCGCTATGCCATCGTTGGTACGGGCCACCACGCCGCTCAAGATTGGCTTGCTTGCACCGCTGAGCGGTCCGGTCACCCGCGTGGGTGAGACCAACCGCAACTGCGCGCAGTTGGCCGTCGACGAAATCAACGCCGCCGGTGGATTGCTGGGACGCCCGTTGCAACTGAGCGTCGAGGATACCCAGATGTCCACCGCTGTGACGCTGCAGAAGGCCAGGCAACTGTTGATGCGCGATGAGGTCGCGGTCCTGACTGGCATGGTGCTACCGTCAGAGCGCGAAGCAGCGTTGCAGGCCGCCAAGTCCGCTGGCCGGCTCGTGATCTACCCGAACTTCGACGAGGGGCGCTGCGATCCGAATCTGTTCACTACGGGCCTGACTGTCAACCAACGCATCGACCCACTGATCGATTGGCTGATGCGTCAGGGTGGTCGCACGGTGTGCGCGGTAGTCTCGGACATCGGCAGCAACCGCAAGGTGCTGGTCCCCAGACTGCAGGCAGCGGTGAAGCGTTACGGCGGGCAGTTTCTCAACGTGTATTGGTTGCCGTTCGGCACGCGCGATTATGGTGCGGTGCTGCAGCAGATCGCCAGCCAGCGCCCACAGATCGTCTGGCACAGCATCGGCGACGACCCGGTCACCTTCGTCAAACAGTACCGCTCGTTCGGCATGAAACCGCAACTGGTGACTGACATTGCACACGAGTCGCTGTCGATTGCAACCACCGGCGCGTCGACCGGGATCATCGGCGTGTCCTCGTATTTCATGAGCGTCGACAACCCAGAGAACCGGGATTTTCTCGCGCGCTACACGGCGCATGAAGCAGGGCCACACGACCCTCGATTAGGGCAGTTGGCCGTGGTGCTACCGCACGGTGAGTGCACGTATGCGGGACTTCGCCTGTTTGCCGCGGCTGTCAAGGCGGCCGGCAGCGTCGACGTGGCCCGCGTGAAAGTCGCGATGCCGGGTGTTTCGTTGAACCTGCCGCGTGGTAAGGCGGGCGTGAGCCAGGACGGTGACCATGTGTTGTGCCAAACCCTTATCGGCAGGGCACTGGCGGACAATAGTTTCGCGGTGTTGGACTCGGCCGGACCGATTCCACCGCAGTGTGAGGGATAGGCATGAGGGAATCGAGCGCGTTCTAATTTATCTCAATTGCTAAGGATTGCATATGAATGACGTACTGGGAATGAATGCCGAGCAGCTAATGGCCGGCTACCGGCGTCGCACGTTCTCGCCCGTCGAAGTTATCTGCGCGGTGCTGGACCGGGTTGCGCACTTCAATCCCTTTGTCAACGGGGTGTGCAGCCTCGACGAGGACAGCGCGCTGGCCGCCGCGCGCGAGTCGGAGCGACGCTGGATGCGGGGGGAGCCGTGTGGATTGTTGGATGGCGTGCCGGTCTCGGTCAAGGACCTCATCGCCGTGCGCGGACTGCCTACCCGATACGGATCGCTCACGTCACCCAGTGCGCCGGAGGCCGATGACGCACCCGCGGTCGCGCGACTGCGACAAGGCGGCGCGCTGCTGTTCGGCAAGACCACGACCTCGGAGTTTGGCAACAAGATCGTCACGGACAGCCCGATCACCGGCATTACCCGTAACCCGTGGGACCGGCGTCTCACGTCCGGCGGGAGCAGCGGTGGATCAGCTGTTGCGGTTGCGCTCGGCATGGGACCGTTGTCGCTGGCCACCGACGGCGGCGGCTCAATCCGCGTCCCAGCTTGCTGGAGCGGGGTGGTCGGAATGAAACCGTCGTTCAACCTGGTGCCAGCCGGCGCGGCGGTGAGTTGGACGCACCTATCGACGCTTGGGCCGATCGCGCGCTGCGTAAGCGACGCGACGCTGATGCTGACCGTGATGGCCCGCCAGAGCGATGCGCGAAGACTGGTTTCTGCTTGTCCCGATCTGCGCATCGGTCTGGATGATGGCATCGCCGGTTTGCGCATCGCCTACTGTCCGGCACCTGCGGGCGTACAGGTTGAGCCCGACATCGCCCTGAGCATCCGTCATGCGGTGGGCCTGTTCGAGGCACTCGGGGCACAGGTCGAGGAAACGGACGTGAAGCCGCTTGACGGCTATCTGGAGAGCCGCATACACGCCATTCAGTGGGCCGTGTTCTTTGCACAAAGGGTCCGGCAGCTTCATCCCGCTGCGCGGCCGAAGCTCGATCCGGATGTGTGTGCGCTGGCCGAGGCGGGCGATAGCGTCCTCACATCGACCTTTGTCGATGCGCTTCAGGCGCGCCACGCACTCACGGTCGCGATGGCTGCGTTCTTTGAAGACTACGACCTGCTGGTCACGCCGACATTCCACTGCGCCCCACCGCTCGCGGAGGGGCGGCCCGAGCGCTCGCGCATGGCACCGCCGTTGACGTCGTGGTGCAACCAGACTGGGTTGCCGGCGGCGAGTGTGCCGTGTGGTTTGCCAGGTGGATTGCCGACGGGCCTACAGATCGTCGGGCCACCGGGCGGCGATGCGCTGGTGTTGCGTGTGGCACGTGCGTACGAATCCGCACGCGGTCCGTTTCCGGTTCCGACAGAAGCAATGCAGGGCCAGACGGAGGGCGCGGAGGTGCGGACATGAATCCTCCCATTACCAAAATCGTCGTCCAACTCCTTGAACGGCGCGCCGAACTGCAAGTGCCGGTCGACCCGCCGCATCGGCAGGTCGTGGTGGCGGCAGTGCTCCAATTCGACGACTGGCGCGCGGACCCGACACGCGCGGCGCTCGAGCCGCTCTATGAGTTCGGCGCTGAGCTGGGCACGTTGCTGACCGGACGGGCGCGATGGGCGCTGGATGTCGCGCCGTCGGCAATTCAGGCCTATGGCAAGGCCGCGCTCGTAGGCAGCGCGGTACCGCTCGAGTGTGCCGCGGCGCTTTTGCATCCCCGCATGGGCAAGGCCATGCGTGAGAGCTTGCCTGGCGCCACGTCGTTGATCCCGTCGGTGACCAAGCGCGGTGCGCCAGGCACATGCCTGGACATTCCGTTGCACTGCACCACCGACATGTGGAGCTTCGACCACTTCGACGCGGTATCGCTCACGCTCGCCGATGCGCCAGCGTCGAACGAGATCGTGGTGGCAATCGCGCTGGCCGACAGCGGTCGGCCGCTCGCGCGGGTACGTCCGGTTTGAACAAGGGCGACGTCAAGACACCACGACACGCACAGACAATCACAAGGACGAAGGAGACATCATGCAGTTAAGGAAATTTGGGGGTAACGCAGGGAAGTGGGTTGTGGTGTTAGGCATGTCAACCTGTGCGGGGATCGCACATGCGCAATCATCGGTCTCGCTCTATGGGCTGGCCGACGCATTCGTTGGCGAAGTGCATCCTGCCGGTGCAGCCGGCAACGCGTGGCAAGTCGGTTCTGGCGGGATGACGACTTCGTATTGGGGGATGTCCGGTACGGAGGATCTGGGCGGTGGCATGAAGGCCGTCTTCACGCTCGAGAGCTTTTATCGTATCAACGGCGGTCAGGCCGGTTCGTTTCCCGGACAGTCATTTTTCGGGCGAAATGCCTTCGTTGGTCTGAGCGGCCATTTCGGGGAGTTGACGCTGGGGCGCAATACCGCGCCGCTGTTCGTGTCGACGCTGCTGTTCAATCCGTTCGGCAATTCGTTTGTCTTCTCGCCGATCGTCGTGCATAGTTTCCTTGGCTCGGCCATGGGTGCTGCGTCACTCCAGAGCGATACTGCGATCGACAATTCGCTCCTTTATCAGACACCCGAGGTGGCCGGTCTGTCGGGAAGTCTGCTTTACAGCAACGCCGGCGTCGCCGGCCATGCAGGGCAGGCCAACTATAGCGCGAACGTGTTGTACTTCGCGGGCCCGTTTTCCGCGACGGCCGCCGTGCAGAGTCTACACACGGCATCGCTGTTTCTCAACGGCGCAACCGCGCAGACCGCCTGGATGGCCGGTGGCGCGTATCGGTTGCGTGCGGTTAAGTTGTTCGCACAGTACGAACGTGTGGACAACAACAATCACGTCACGGACGATACGGTACAGCTCGGGGCAAGTGCTCGGATAGGGTTAGGAAGCGTACTGCTGTCGTGGGCGGGAACACGGCGACGACCGTCGGTAGGCGATCATATCCGTTGGTCGACGGTCGCGTTGGGTTACGACTACCCGCTGTCGAAGCGAACCGATGTGTATGCAGCTTGGCGTTATGACACGATCACAGGTGTGTCGACGGGCAATAGCGCGGGTGCCGGGATGCGGGTCAAATTCTGAGAGTACGACCTCGTTAGGGTAGAACACGGCCGGATCGGGTGTCCGGCCTTCAGTGCAGCGATTGCTTGGGGTGGAGACCAGGATGCATTCGGCTGGATGTGAGGCGCGCGGTATCATGTCTCAACATCATCACGGGTACTTCATGCCTCATGGTTTTGCAGAAAGTCCGACGCCCGGGTCGCAAGCCGCTTACGAAAGGTGACCTCTTGCCATTGCCGACCGCGAAGGTCCGTGCGCTGTCCCTCGAAAATCATATGGCGCTGGCCGCTGTGCGGGCCGGTCATGGGGGAGAAGAGCAAATCAGTTGTCTGTTACGAGTCGTCTACCTCGCGTTCTATATGCGCAGCGAGACCGACACAGGCGCGGATTTGAGTATGTACCGGCAAGCCGAAGCCGCTTTGGAAGCATGCATTGCACGCGCGGAGCAGGGCGCGGCTTGGCTGTTGCTTGGTCGCGAGCAGTCCATGATCGAGCAGATCCTGGTCGTTCATGACGATCAGTTGGCGGCCGTGCCGATGCACCGGTACTGCGCAGCCTGGGAAAACCTCCAACGATTGATGGCGGGACAGCTCGCGTCACCCATTGCAACGCTAAACGTGGCGTCGTGAAACCGACCAGTCTCCCGTAAAGCACCCAGAGATCACCTTCCCTGCCTATGGCGAAGTTACGAAGTCGGCCGCCGCGAGGGCTGCATCTACTCGCGATGACCTCGCACTGCGCTTTGGGCGCGCGGGCCTCCTTCATACCATCCGCGAATTCCACCGAGATGCCGCGCTGAACCGACGGGATGTCCCGTCGATACGACGGGTTTGGTCCATCGTCATTTTCGCTGCTTGAATGCTCTTCACGTCCGGCCACGTTCGTGCCGGGTATGGAGGGCGAATCATGTCTTGGAATGGTGACGGAACGCGGACAATCTTGCGCCGACGACAGGTCGAGCAGTGCACCGGTCTATCGAGGTCGACGATCTACAAGCGCATGCAAGACGGAACGTTTCCTCGTGCCATTGCGCTTGGCGGACGAATGGTAGGGTGGCGGGCGGCCGATATCGAACAGTTCTTGGCAGATCCTGCGCGATATCGCGCTTCGCAGGCGCGCGAACCTGAAGAGCAGGACGGCAGCGGTGAAAAACGATAAGCCGCCGCCGTCGCTCGATGAGCGTCTTCGCAACTGGGGGCAGTCGAATCGTGGTGCCCATGATCCCGTTGATGCCGAATATGTGACCCGAGCATGGCGAACACTGCCGCCCCGAAATCGGGATATTCTGCGCATGGTCTATCTCTGGCATGCGAGTCGAGAAGTCGTGTGTCGACGGCTGAAGATTGCCCGCCATCCACGTCAGCATTTTGATCTGGAACTCCATGCGGCACGGTCCGCGCTTGCCCGCGCCCTTGCAGAAGGCGAGACCAAACAGTGACATTCGAGGAATGAATGTTCGGTGACTTCCATAGTACGGCCGCTCGTGCGGCGTGAGTCGCACTCGCCTCGTGTAGGTCCGCCGCGGACAATATCGAGTTCACCCCGAACACGAAATAAATATAGGAACAGCGAGGAGCTTCACGGCACGATAGAGATATCGTCTCATCTCGTCGACGCATGTCGGCCCTTGAATCGACGTGGCAGCTGACCTACAGTGAAGCCAACAATCTGATCCGGTCAACGTGCACAGCACGACCGAGTACGCGTTAGCGGCCCCGCAGCATTGACGTCTGTGTGATGGCGTAGTGTGCCGTAGCGTTCGTGAGAAAGCCTGTAATCGCAGGCTTTTCTGTTTTCTGGCGTGCTCTCAAGAATGCACGTTGAACTCGTCGGGATCCTTCCTCGTGCCGGGATTCTCTCACTTTCATCAAAGGACGTCGCTGCTCGGAGCCCCATCCGAAGAGTGACGACCATGAAATCGCTTCTTGTGGCTTCGGGCCATGGTGGTACAGGCAGAACGACAGTGGTGTGTCAGTTTGCCCATTATCTTCGTCTTGTACGCGGATATCGGGTGTTGGTGCTTGATCTGGCCGAGCCGGCGTGTAGTGCCATTTCGCTTACACGTGGCGCCCGTGCACGCTCGATGAAGCGTGCGGCGCTCGATATTCGGTCCGACCGACTATCTGATGTGGCAGAACCGTGCATTTGCGTGCTTGCGGCGGACGCCGTTGCCGGCATTGCGTATCGAGCCGATCCGGCTGGCGTGCATTTCTACGCCAACTTGCGACACCTGTTGACCCGGGTCGCTCCGTTGTTTGACGTCTGTTTGATCGATAGCCCGCCGTGGCCTGACGCGCGTGCCATTTGTGCGGCTGCGCTCGCCGACGCGCTGATTAGTCCCGTTCTGTTGTCGCCGGACACGCTTGAGCAGGTCGCCGATTTCGTCAATGGCAGCAATGGCGTGCGCAATGTCCGAGCCCGGCTCAATCCGTCGCTGTGCTTTATCGGTATCGTGCCCAACTGCGTCGAGATGACTCCGCGGCAGCAAGCCCGATTCAAGCCGTTCGAGGCGTGCGTGGCCACCTGGCTGGTTCCACATGATCAGAGCCCAAGCGGCCATCTATTGCTCCCCCGGATTGACGCCATTTCGCAGGCGCAGGCGAATGGGACCTCGGTCCTGGATCTCATTCCAGTCGGTCTGGCGGCCAATCGCGAATGGCAGGCCATGAGCGCGTGTTTCGACGTGCTCGCACGGCGACTCGATTCTGCAAATGATGCGGCATTGCCTTCGGAAATGGCCGAGGCATGCCATGCATAATTCCGCGTTGATTCCGGATGTGCGACAAAACGTGTGGCGTGGTGTGGTGTCGCTTGCGGTCGTGCTTGGAACGTCGATGGCGTGGCCCGATGTCGCACGAGCGGACGATTGGGGTTGTCAGGTGATGTTGTGTCTGTCTAACCCCGGTGGCCCGGAGCAGTACGCCGAATGCGTACCGCCAATCGAGAGATTGTGGGCCGCTCTGCGAGACGGCGATCCTTTTCCAACCTGTGATCTTGCTACGGCTGGCACGCTGAACGGAGCGGCACGTAACAATATACATTCCGCCCATTATTCCGCGACGTCGGCAGTGCATCTCCTGCAGCAGGTCGTTCGCCCAGGAGAGGGGGATCGATAATGCCATTCGATTTTCTGTCGCTCGTGCACGACTGCGCGCCGCAGATCGCCCCGGCCACGATGGCGGCGATCGTGCGCACCGAATCAGGATTCAATCCCTACGCGATCGGCGTCGTTCACGGGCGGCTGCGTCGACAGCCATCGAATTTGGCCGAAGCGGTCGCGACGGTACGCGCGCTGGAGGCAGGCGGCTGGAATTTCAGTGTCGGGCTCGCGCAGGTGAATCGCGCGAACTGGCTGGCCTATGGCCTGACCGCCGAGAACGCATTCGAGCCATGTCGCAACCTAGCTGCTGGTGCAGCCATTCTGCAGCGCTGTTTTACAGCGGCGGTGGCGACCCGAAAGCTCCACGCAGGGACCGATTATCAGGCTGATGTACAGGCCGCATTACGCGCGAGCCTGTCCTGCTATGCGAGCGGCAATTTCTCGACCGGCTACCAGACGGGCTACGTCCAGCGTGTCGTGGAGAGCGCAGCGGCGCTAGCTTCCTCGAATTCGTCTGTTCCGGCGATTGCACCCATTCCGGTCGTACCGATCGGTTCTGCAGTGTCGATTCGTGCCCGTCGCTCAGAACCTGCGGTTCGGCAGCTATTGCGGCGGGATCGTGATGTGATAAACGCCGCTTCGCCCGTTACCGAGGAGCCTCTTAAACCGGACAGTAGTGCAGTGGTGTTCTAACTCGACATTGACGAATTAGATTGAGATGTATCGGAAGGGAGTCGATCATGTGCTTAGGAATACGATATAAATCATCGATATTCGTCGAACGGACGATGCGATTTCTGTCTGACCGAAAGGCGGAACTGGCAATCATTCTTGCCACTTCGGCCCTGATGTTCACGGCCCCGGCCCGCGCGCAACTATCACAGGTCAATACGCTGCTCAACACGATTCAGACGACGTTGCTGAGTGTCGGGGGCGTGATTTGTTCGATTTCGATTATCTGGGCTGGCTTTCGGATGATGTTCCAGCACGCCCGGTTCGGTGATATCGCGAACGTGTTTATCGGCGGTCTATTCGTCGGTTGCGCGACCGTCATCGCCGGCATGTTGATTCCTTCGAGCTGATCCGGGGGCAACTAACCATGCATTCTCTCAAGGATCCCGTCTTCAAAGGCTGCACGCGTCCCGCGATGCTTTGGGGGGTGCCGCTGGTGCCCTTCCTGATGGTCGGCGGCGGCATGCTGATCCCCGCAATCTGGGCACTGCTGGCCAGCCCTGTGCTGGGTGTCGCGATCCTCGTTTTGATGATTCCGGTGTTCGTCGCGATGCGGGTGACGACGCGCCACGACGATCAACGGCTTGCGCAGCACGCGCGACGCGCCCGCATGGCGTTGCGTCAGGTCAATCGCCGCTTCTGGGGCGCACACGCCTATGTGCCGGTGCGCCTGAAGAGGAGGGCATGACATGGCGCGCCAATCGCACGTCGGATCCGTCGCGAGCCGGGAAGTGCCGCTTGCCGGCTATATCCCGTACTCGACGCATGTGACCGACCACGTCATCAAGACGCGAGAAGGCGACTACCTGCAAATCTGGAAGATCGCCGGCATTGCGTTCGAGGCAGCCGATCCCGCCGACATCCTTGCGCGACACGAAGGATTCAACCAATTTGTGCGCGGACTGGCGGGCGGCCATGTGGCGCTGTGGTCGCATCGTCTGCGCCGACGGGTGTCGGACCGATTCTCGACGCAGTACGACAACCGCTTCTGCGAGGAACTGGCGACACGCTACTACGCGAGTTTTGCGGGATACCGGATGATGGCCAACGAGTTGTATCTGACGGTGGTCTATCGGCCAAACCGCACCCGCCTCGGACGTGTCTTCAGCCGTGCGGCACGTCGCACGCGCGACGATATCCGGCGCGATCAACTCGACGCACTGAAGATGATGTCGGAGCTCGCGGCCCAGGTCGAATCGAGCCTGAAACCCTACGAACCGGTCGCGCTCGGTGTCTATCGCCGGCCGAGTCCCATCGTGGCCACTTCGCGCCGCTATTCGTCAGCGCTGGAACTGCTCGGCTATCTGGTCAACGGAGTCTGGGAACCTGAGCCCGTGCCAGCCGGCACGATTCGCGAGGCGCTGCCGATTTCGCGGCTCTTTGTTGGGGCCGAGAAAATCGAGATTCGCATGCCGACGGCAACGCGGTTCGCGGCGATGCTGGACCTCAAGGATTATCCGGAAGACACCGAACCGGGCATGCTCAATGGCCTGCTGTACGGCGACTTCGAATATATCGAGACGCAGAGCTTCACGATTCTGGATAAACCCACGGCGAAGGAGGCGTTGGAGCGGCAGCGCAATCAGCTTATTGCCGGTGAGGACGTTGCCCTGTCCCAGGTCGACGCGATCGACCGCGCGCTCGATGATCTGATCAACGGGAATTTCGTTCTTGGCGAGTATCACTATTCGCTGGCGGTGCTCGGTGACTCGCTGAATGACGTGTCTCGCAGCATCGCGAAGGCACGAACGCAGCTGGCCGACGCCGGGTTCCAGACGGCATTGATCGATCTCGTGGCCGATGCGGCCTGGTTTGCGCAACTACCGGCCAACTGGCGCTACCGGCCGCGCGAAGCGAAGCTCACATCGCGCAATTTTTGCGGTTTGGCAAGCCTGCACAACTTCGCGACCGGCAAGCGCGAAGGCAATCCGTGGGGCGAGGCAATCACGATCGTCAAGACACCCAGCGGCCAGCCGCTTTATCTGAACTTCCACGCGACACCGGATAAGCAGGACTCACTCGACGAGAAGGCACTCGCCAACACGCAGATCATAGGCCGGGCAGGAGCGGGCAAGACGGTACTTGAGCTGTTCTTGCTCGCGATGGCGACCAAGTATGACCTTACGGCGGTGCTGTTCGACAAGGATCGCGGCACGGAGATCGCGATCCGTGCGATGGGCGGCACCTATACCGTGTTCCGCCGCGGCGAGCCCACCGGGCTTAATCCGTTCCAGATGGCACCGGATGAGCCGGTGATCGATTTCTGGGAGCGCCTCGTGCGCAAACTCGTTGACGTCGGCGAGCCATTGTCTGCAAAGGACGAACTCGACATCTCACGTGCTGTGCGAGAGGTCACGCGTATGGACAAGTCCCTGCGCCGTTTGTCGATGGTACGGCAGCTCCTACCGAACGTGGGCGAAAACAGCTTGCATGCGCGGCTGGCCAAATGGTGTGCGGGCGGACGTCTGGGGTGGGTACTCGATAATCCGGCGGACCGTATCGATCTGGCGCACGCGAAACTGTTTGGTTTCGACGACACCGAGCTGCTGGACGATCCCGAGGTGTCGACACCCGTGACGATGTACCTGCTGCATCGGACCGAAAACCTGATCGACGGCCGACGCTTCATCTATGTGATGACCGAGTTCTGGAAGCGGCTCGGGGACCCAGTCTTCACGGATTTTGCGAAGAACAAGCAGAAAACGATCCGCAAGCAGAACGGGCTGGGGATTTTTGATACCCAGTCGCCGGCCGACGTATTGCGAAGCGAAATCGCCAGTGCGCTGATCGAGCAGAGCGCGACGTTTTTCTTCCTGCCGAATCCGCGTGCCGACTACGACGACTACGTGCATGGCTTCAAGCTGACCGAAGCCGAATTCAATATCGTGCGCAACCTGGGCGAGAGCAGCCGCTTGTTCCTCGTCAAGCAGGGCCATCGCTCCGCGATCGGCCGACTCGATCTCGCAGGGCTTGGTGATGTGCTCGATGTCCTGTCCGGCACGACCGATAACGTCGAGCTGCTCGATGCGATCCGTGCCGAAGTCGGAGATATGCCCAAAGACTGGCTGCCCGTTTTTCATGAGCGACTAGCGACGCGCCGGGCGGCTCAGGCGAGCTCGCGCTTGTCCCCGACGCCCGGGCCGGGAGGTGCGGGATGAGCGGCCTCTTTACTGCCGTGGGGGGCACCCTCGAAAACGGCATGTCGACCTACGTGACGACCGTATCGTCGGCGCTTTCCGGAGCGCTCGTGCCGGTCGTGACCACGGGCGTCACGATCTGGGTGCTGGCCTATGGTCTCGCGGTGGTGCGCGGCGAAGCCCACGAGGCGGTGCCGGCCTTTGCCTGGCGAGGGCTGAAAGTGTCGATCACGCTGGCGTTCGCGCTGAGCGCCGGGATCTACCAGCAGCAGGTTGTCACAGCCGTCAACGGCGCGACGGCTGGGCTGGCCCAGACCATCCAGAACGCGGCGAACACGACGGGCGGGGGCAACCCGGGATGCGGGTCGGCCAACGGCAGCACCGTGACGGGACAGGGCGCCGCGACCAGCATTTACCAGACACTCGACTGCTACGACCAACAGGTCGACCTCGTGATGGACGCCTACTTCAACAAGGCGACGCATGAGGGAATCAGTCCGAGCGGTCTGGCCGCCGCGATTGGGGATTTCCTCTGCGGCCTCATTGCTGCGCTCGGCGGGTCCATCTTTTTGATCGTGCTGGCCTTCGAGGTCGTGATGGCAAGGATGCTGCTCGATCTCGTGCTCGGACTGGGCCCGATCTTCATCGCGTGCGCCGCGTTTGCGCCCACAGCGCGATTTTTCGAAGCGTGGACCGCGAAGGTTGCCAATTACGCGTTGCTACAGGTTCTGGTTGCTGCCTTCCTTGGTATGGCGCTCACGGCGTTTTCGGCCGATCTCACTTCGTTCCACGTGACGGACGGTTCACCCGGTGCCGATTCGTCAGCCCTGATGCAAGCCGTTTCCGCCTCCCTAGACGATGCCGCTGCAGCGGCGGCCGCGATTGGGCTCTTTGCGACCGGGATGTTCCTCGCGATGGTCGGTTGGCAGTTGCCTTCGGTTGCAGCGGGTTTGTCTGGCGGCGCCACTCTGTCGGGTTTCGGCGCGTTTGTGGCCGGCATGGCATCGCGAAGCCTCGTCACGGCGATTGGGCGGGCGTTCAGCCGTAACGGACGAGGCCCGCCCTCCGGTGGCGAAATTCGTGATCGGACGGGTTCGGGCGGGAGATCTGGGTCAAGCGGCGGCGGGACCCCAGCTTACCAGCGCGCTGCACGCGCGAATTTGGGCCAGCAGGACAGCTGACCAGGAGGGAATGACCATGAACGGACGAAGCAAATGGATCACTGTCGCATTCGTGTGTGCGGTGCGGTGCATCGGCGCTCACGCGCAAGGGATCCCGGTTTACGACGCGCAGAGCGTCGTGCAGGCCATTGCCACCGTGGGCCAACTCAAGCAGCAAGTGCAGCAAGAAATGCACATCTACCAATCGACGATCGGCACGCGCGGTTTCGGCGCGCTTCTGAGCAATCCGGTCGTCGCCAACTCGTTGCCGTCGAACTGGCAGAGCGTCTATACCGCGATCCAGAACGGCGGCTACGCGGGCCTGACGGGCAGTGCGCAGGCATTGCGCTCGGCCAACCGGATCTACGACTGCGAGGACCAGACCGGGGTGGATCAGCAGGTGTGTCGGCGCACGCTCAACAAGCCCTACCAGGACAAGGCGTTCGGTCTGCAGGCATACCAGACCGAGCTGCAGGAGCTGGACCAGATCCAGAGTCTCGCGCAACAGATCAACGCGACGCAGGACCCGAAGGGCGTTGCGGAGTTGCAGGCTCGCATTCAGGCCGAATCCACCGCGGTCGGCAACGAGATGACCAAACTGCAGCTCTTTCGCATGCTGGCCGAGACGGAGGACAAGCTCGTAGCCGAGCAGCAAAGTGAACTGGTGCTGAGCCGAGCGGGTAAGACCAACCGGCTCCAGGACCAGATGGTGCCCGCGTCATTCGGAAACTGAGGCGACACCATGTCCACACTGAGCTCGCTGACGTTCGCCGGGTGCCTCGCCTGGAGTCTTGCCGCCTGCAGCAGTGGGCCACCCAAGCCCGTATTGCCGGACGGCCTGCACCGCGTGCCGGTCAATCGTGTCCCAGACGTGCCTGACGTGCCAACGACCGTGCCGGCTGCTCCGGACCAGCCTGCGTTGCCGGATGCTGGAGATCGCTCATGAGCTCGCACAGTTATGGCCGCGTGCTTGACATCGAGGCGTCGCTGACACACCTGCAGGAGTGCTCCGAGCGTCGTGCATGGCACGTCGCTTACGCTGCAGTTGGTATTGCCGTGCTGAGCACGGTAGCACTCGCAGTGATGGTGCCGTTCTATCGCGTAGTGCCTTTGCCCATCGAGGTCGATCGCCTGACGGGCGAATCCCAGGTGATCGACGTGCTCGACGCCCGCCACGTGCATACGAAGGAAATCCAGGACAAGCACTGGGTCGAGACTTATGTGCGCGCACGCGAGCGCTATGACTGGGGACTGCTGCAGATGGACTACGACAGCGTGCTCACGATGAGCGATGACGTCGTTGCTCGCGATTACCGTGGCATCTACAGCGGTCCCGATGCACTGGATCGGCAGTTGGGGGCTGGTGTCGAGCGGCGCATCCGGATTCTCTCGGTCACGCTGCCGCCCGACGAACCCGGTCGTGCAGTCGTGCACGTCGAACGGACGTCGTTCAAGAATGGCGAGGCCCATGCCGAGCCAACCCAGCGTTTCGTGATCACGCTGGCTTATACCTACCGGCCGCCCGTGTTCACGCGTGAGAGCGTGGCAATCGCCAACCCGTTCGGCTTCAAGGTCACAGCCTATAGCCGGGATGCGGAATATACGCCGTCGGCGTCGGCAGTAGGAGGCACACCATGAGAGTGCGTCCGTTCGGCATCGCGCTGGCGAGTCTGTTACTCGTGGGGGGCGCGAGGGCGGTTGATCTGCCCGGTTGGAACGGCGACTCGCGCGTTCGCCAGGTGATCTATCGAGCCGATGAGGTGGTGCGTGTGGAGGCTCAACGCGGCTTTGCGACGCACATCGCGCTGGGTTCCCACGAGCACATTCAGGTGGTCGCGCCTGGAGATCGAGACGGCTGGCAGGTGGTGGCGAACAAGGGCGATCACGATGTGTACCTGAAACCGCAGCTTGCCGCCCACGATTCGAATCTCGAAATTCGCACCGACCGGCACAGCTACAGCTTTGATCTCGTGGTGCTTCCGCTGAAGTCGAAGTTCGGCAATGACCGCGTGATGTATCGCGTGACTTTCGTCTATCCGGACGAGTTGGCGAAGCGGGCGTCAGGGGAATCAGATGTCGAGTTGGTTGCGGAGCGCCTGGCACAGCCGGCGGCCGTGCGCAACTCACGGTATTCGATGCAGGTGATGCCGAACTCCGACGACATCGCGCCGACTGCCGCATGGGACGACGGACGTTTTACGTATCTGCGTATCCCGAACAACCGACGCATGCCGGCGATTTTCCGGGTGGCTGACGACGGTACGGAAAGCGTGGTCGACAAGCACATCGACGGTGACACGATAGTCGTGCACGAAGTGGCGAAGCGATTCGTGCTGCGGCTCGCCCGGGAGGTCGTTGGAATTTGGAATGACGCTTACGACATCGACGGCGTGCCGGCTCATGACGGCACGACGGTCAACGGGGTGACGCGCATTCTGCGGAGCCATCGAGATGAATGACGATACCCCGCACAACGTGATTGAACCCGACGATGGCTCTGACCGTCGGTCTGAAGGTGGCCAGAACGCGGGCGCATCTAATGCTTCCGCTGATCGCGGTATGCCAGCGTTGGGGCAATACCGAGGTGCACGTCCGCGCGCTTGGTGGCTGACGCCCGTGGTAATCGTGCTGATCGTCGGTGTGGGTGCCGTTTGGACCGTGCACGGATTTCTCGCGCGGCACGATGCCGAGGCGAAGGCGCGGCGCGATTCGATGGCGGGTACGTCTTCCCAGGGGCGCATGTTCAACGATCTGCCCGCGTCGTCGGTCGGTAGCGCAGCCTCGGCCACGGTACCAGCAAGCGCAGTTGCCGTGCGCCCCGCATCGAGTGCGGGCGTGGTCACACCTGCTCGTATTGCACACGCTGCGACACCCCGCAGCTACTACGATGCGCCGCTGCTGGCAACGGGCGGTGGGCAGGAACTCGCGGGCGTGGCGCCAGGCGTGCCGGGGTCGGGTAGTGCACCTTTCCCGCTTGCCGCCGGCGTAAGCGGCGGCGCAGGCGCGTCAGCGCGAGATCCGGGGCAGATGGGGGGCGGGCTCGCCCAGGCGCTGATGCCGACCGTGACACCGCGTGTTCAGGCCGGGACGCTCGGCAATCGGAGTCTGATGCTTGCGCAGGGCGCCAAAATCGACTGCGCGGGCGATACGGCGTTTGATTCAACCGAGGCTGGCGTGTCGACCTGCACGGTGACCAAGAACGTGTATTCCGACGACGGCCACGTCGTGCTGATTGAACGGGGTTCGCAGATCAACAGCCAGTATCGCTCGAACATGTCTCCGGGACAGAAGCGGGTATTCGTGCTGTCGGCCCGTATCAAGACACCCAACGGTGTCACGGTCGAGATCGATTCGCCGGCGGCCGACGCACTCGGCCGCATGGGCATCGACGGCGACGTGGACAACCATTGGAGCCAACGCATTGGTGCCGCAATGCTGTTGGGCGTTACCCAGGACGCGATCGGCTATCTGTCGACGCGCGGCGGCAACGCCAACGGATCGGTGGTGTTCCAGAGCACGCAACAGCAGGGCAACGACATGGCCACGCGCGTGCTCGACAGCACGATCGGTATCCCACCGACGCTCACCCAGAACCAGGGCGCGGAGTTCACGATCGTGATTGCGCGCGATCTCGACTTCGGGTCGGTGTATGTCCTGCAGCCGGAGGGCACGCAATGATGATTCACTCGCCCCAGTTAGATGCGTCGCGCGACTCGGTGCTCGCTCGGTTACCCGACGACGCATCCGTGCGCGAACTGATGCGACCGTTCGCGCCGCTGCTCGACGATCCCGACGTGACTGAACTGGTGATCAATCGGCCGCAGCGCGTTTTGACCGAGAACTCGGTCGGTTGGCACGGCCACGACTACGCGGATCTCGATTTCGACCGGCTGATGTCATTCGCGGTGTCGGTAGCCACCCTGACCAATCAGGAAGTATCGTCGCAGTATCCGATTCTGTCGGCGCTGTTGCCGGACGACGCGCGTATCCAGATCGTGGTTCCGCCGGTCGTGCCGGCGCGGACGGTGTCGGTCACGATTCGCCGTCCGTCCCCAGACGAAAAGACGCTCGACGCATGTCGCGACGAGGGATTGTTCGACGATACGGTATGGCGCAGGCCGGACGGACTCGATTCAGCGCTGCCGTCCTTGCGCGCCGAAGACCGGAAGCTCGTCCAGTGCCTGGAAGAGCATGATTGGGGCGCATTCTTCGAGCGCACTGTCACGGGCAGGCTCAACATCGCAGTGGTTGGCAATACGGGGTCAGGCAAGACCAGCTTCATGAAGACCCTGTGCCGCTCGATTCCTGCGACCGAGCGGATCGTGACGATCGAGGACGTCCGGGAGCTATTCATCCGGCACATCGAGAACTGCGTGCATCTTCTATACAGCAAGGGCGGGCATGGTCACGCGCAGGTGACACCAGCGGACCTGATTGCAAGCGCGATGCGTATGCGTCCGGATCGCGTGCTGTTGGCCGAACTGCGTGGTGCTGAAGCTTACGACTTCCTGAAGCTTCTGACGACAGGACATGCAGGGTCGATCACGAGCTATCACGCGCCCAATGTGACCGTCGCGATCGAGCGATTCGCGCTGATGGCAAAGGAACATCCGGAGGCCGTCGCCTGGGACGATGCCGCACTCAAGAGGTTGCTGTTCCTGACAGTCGATGTCGTCGCGCATATGGAATCACGCCCGGTGTTCGACGTAGAGGGTAAACAGACCGGGCGGCGCTGGGGCATAACCGAAGTCTGGTTCGATCCGGTGCGTAAGGCACGCACCGCGTTTGTATAGGCGGCGGCCATGGATCATCCGTCTTCTCCTTTGCGCCAGCATATTCGGATAGCTGTAGTGACGTTGGCCACGCTAGCTTGCTTGGTGGCTGGACTGGCAGCGTCGCTCTGGCTCGCGTCATTCCTCTTCTATGCCAGCCTGCGCATTAATCCGCTGCACGCGGGACTGTGGGGTTGGCTCGATGCGGTGCTGATGTGGCGAGACGGAATGATGCCGAACGTCGGGCGCAAGCTGGTGGGATCGGCGCTGTTTGCTGTGCTCGGGTCCTTGGGTGGTCCGGCATTAGGCGTTCATGCGCTATGGGCGAGCTCGCGTCGACGCCGCTTGTATGGCAGTGCGCGCTTTGCGAATGAATCGGAAATCCGGCAGGCGGGGCTGCTATGACGACGCACGCCCACCTCAATCCGTCCCCTGCGATTGTCGTGGGGGTATGGCGCGGCCGCTATCTGCGGTTTGCAGGTCAGCAGTTTGTGCTGCTTGCTGCTCCTGCCCGCTCAGGCAAGGGTGTCGGCGTAGTGATCCCGAATCTGCTCACCTTTCCAGATTCGGTGGTAGTGCTCGACATCAAGCAGGAAAACTATGCGGCCACAGCCGGCTTCCGCCGCGCGAATGGGCAGGAGGTGTATCTGTTCAATCCGTTTGCCGAAGATGGCCGGACACATCGCTACAACCCGCTGTCGGCAATCTCCGATGGCTTGTTCCGGGTGGGCGACATTCTCGCGATCGGCTATGCACTGTATCCACCAGGCGGCAACGACGATTTCTGGAAAGATCAGGCGCGAAACTTGTTCCTCGGCATCGTGCTTCTGCTGTGCGAATGGCGCGATGCGCACCGGGCTGGCAAGGATGCGTCGACTCCCGATTTTCCCGTCACGATGGGCGAAGTGCTGCGGCAATCGTCGGGCAATGGCATGCCGGTCAAAACCTATTTGCAGCGAGCGCTGGTCCGGCATCGTGGCTTGCTCTCGCAACAATGCGTGGATGCACTGAATCGCTTCCTGTCCAATGACGACAAGGTGCTGGCGAGCGTGTTGGCGACCTTCAATGCGCCGCTGACGATCTGGGCCAACCCGATTGTCGACGCAGCAACGAGCGTGAGCGATTTTGATCCGCGGGATCTGCGGCGCCGACGTATTTCCATCTATATCGGTGTCACGCCCGACCATCTGTCGGAAGCGGCCTTGATCGTGAACCTGCTCTTTTCGCAGATTATCAACCTGAACACGAAGCAACTGCCCGAAGCCGATCCGACACTCAAGTTCCAGTGCCTGCTTTTGTTCGATGAGATGACAGCAATCGGAAAGATCCACATTCTTCCGCGCGCGATTGCCTATTTGCCAGGCTTCAACCTGCGCGTGCTGTCGATCGTGCAATCGATCGCGCAATTCGAATCCGTTTACGGGCGATCCGATGCGCGTACCATCATCACGAACCACGCGATGCAGATCCTCTATGCACCGCGCGAGCAGAAGGACGCGAACGAATACTCGGAAATGCTCGGTACGTTCACCGACCAGTCGCGCAGCGTGAGCCGCCCCAACGCATTCTTCGGCGGGCGGGGTGGTTCAAGCGAAAGCGTATCCGAACAGCGCCGGCCGTTGCTGTTGCCGCAGGAGTTGAAGGAACTGGAGCGAGATAAGGAAATCATCTTGCTCGAAAACACCAAGCCGATTTTGGCCGACAAGATTTGCTATTGGCGCGATCCCGAGTTCGCCTCCCGCGTCGTGCCCGCGCCGTCCGTGCCCGCCCTGAACATGGCGCATTTCTCTGCGGTGGTCGAGCGCCGGTTGCGTGACCTGCATCCTGATGAGCTCGACCCGGAGGGTGCGGGGCTCATCCATCTTCCGCACGAGTACCTGGAAGTATTGCAGGCGTGGAATCCGCGTGATCTGCCGCCGAACCTCGCAGACATCAGCGAGGAGGAGGCTGTGGCCTACGTGGAGCGGCATTTCATGCTGCTGGGCATGCCAGTCAGTAAGGTTGAGCAGGCGCGACGTTGCCTGAGCGTGAATGATCTTGATGTGGCTGAGCTCGACTTTGTTGAACCTGCGCGCCAGGCAACCGCGAGCGGTCCGCCAGTTGCGGGAGCCCGGCAATGACGACACCCTATGTGAATGACGCAGACCGCGCACGTGCAGCGCTTGCCGTGATTCCGGCCGACGACTACGAGACCTGGGTCGATATGGCGTTTGCGCTCAAGCAGGGCTTCGGTGACGAAGGCTTTGAAATCTGGGACGCATGGAGCCGCACGGCAGCCAACTACAACGCGCAAGCGGCCCGGACCACATGGCGCTCGGCCAGTGCATCAGGTGGCAAGACGCTCGCGACGCTTTTCTGGCAGGCGCGTCAGCACGGCTTCGATCTGAAGCGGGCGAATTATCCGGATCGCGTGACCGCCGTACTGGCGGCGTCGCCCGAGGTATTGGCTCAGCGCGCACGGGAGGAGGCTCAACGGCAAGCACGTCACGCAGCGGTTGCTCACGAGGCCGCATCGATCTGGCAGTGGGCGAGGCCAGTCGGCCCGGCGCATCCCTATCTTGTACGTAAGCACCTTGACCCTGCATACACGTTGCGCGAGCTCGATGCACTTGAACTGCGTGCGCTGCTTGGCTACCTGCCGGCCAGCGAGGACGTGCCGCTGAGTGGACGTGTTTTGATCGTGCCTGTCTGGAACGGATCGATCTCGACGCTCGAACTGATCGACGAACACGGGCGCAAATCGTCCCTGGCTGGCGGCGCGAAGCGAGGAGGTTATTGGACGACGGAGCCGAGATGGGTTCCGGCCAGCGCTCCGTCGCAGGTTCTGATCGCGGAGGGTATGGCGACGGCATTGGCGGCTTCGAGAGCCACAGGCTGGTTCGCAACGGCGGCACTGTCCAGCGGGAACCTCGGGCTGGTGGCGCAGAGGTTGCGTGAACAGTATCCCGCCGCGGACCTGATCGTGCTAGGTGAACTGGGTAGTGGCGAGGCGCAGGCTCGGTGTGCGGCGGAAGATGCGAGGGCGCATCTGGTTTGGCCACGATTCGCCGCAGATGCGCGCATCCACGGCATGGTGCCGAACGACTTCAGCGACATGGTGGTGCTGAGCGGATCTGAAGCGGTCGGCGAATACCTGCGCGCCATGGTCCGCTCTGTTGTAAGGGCAGATGGTCGATCGGAAATATGCACCGAATCCGGTTTCACCTTGGTTGATGTCAATGAGTATGAGGAGGGCGGGAAGATGAGCAACGTCAAGGAAAAGCTGTTGGCAGATGATGACGGTACGTCGCGTCGCCGGTCCTCAAAGCGCGGTGCACCGAAACAGGCGACGCCGGATGTGCCGGCAACGGACCGTGCATCCGGCTCGGCATCACGCTCGGTGGATGCTCTGCCTGACACGCTGCCCGTTGCGGCGCCATCGGCTGCCGATCCGCCTCGATTTGCGTCGACGCGTCCGCCAATCGGCGAGCCGCTGTTTGGCGTCGGTGACGTTCCGAACGAGGTCAGGGCGCTGGCCGAGCATCGGTTTGGCTCACCCCTGAGACTGGGCACGCCACGCGAAAACGGCGGCCCCTATCGGGGTGAGGTGTTCAACACGGAACACTATCTGATCCAGCAGGTCGCGACGCGCAGTGTCGTGTTCCATCGCAAAGATCGGATGACGTTTGTGTCCGACCGTCTGAAATGGATGGATGAAAACGCCCGGTTGAACGGATCCGAGTTGCAAGTGGGTTATGACGGCGACCAGGCGAAGGTTTATCCGTGGGACCGGGCGCGCGATCTGCTGGAACGTATGGTGGGTTCGCTGAAGAAGTCGGCACGCGAGTTGAATTACAGCCCCAATCTGGAGGCGATGCTCGATCAGTTGCAGGCGAGGTCCTGGACGCGCATCCGTGAAGCGCGTGCGGCCGCACTGGAAAAGTCGCGGGAACAGGAAGCGTCTCGCGAAGCCGGTTTAATGCCTGACCGATAAGGCATACCGGCATCGCGCCGACATACCACGCCGATCTCTGGAATGCGAGGTGCCACATGGCTCTGAGAACATCCGCGGACGAAGCCGAGCCGGTTATCAACGTGATCGAACAGGATTTGCCGGCCAACAGTGACGGGCCGGCTGCGTCGGACGAACGCCGGGGCAGGCTGGAATCGGCTGCAATAGCTGCCGTATCGGCTCGGCGCCGACGTGAGTTCGATGCCGCTCGGGCGAAATTGCGGGAGCGGGCCATCCGTGATGATGCGACCACGCCGCAGAAGGCCGGGACTCGGTCACCGAGCGGGACGCCGGCCGACATGGATCTGTTCGGTGTGCCGCTCGACCAACCGCCCGAACGCATACGCAAGCGTTACTTGCGCGCGGGCAATCAGTATTTCCTGAAGGACGCGCCGTATCAACTCGCGTTCGAAGATTTAGGGCCATACCTCGTCACCGAGCACAACCGGCCGGATGTGGTCGAATCGATGATTGACATGGTGCACGCGAAATCGTGGCGGCGCATTCGTGTGTCGGGCCATGAGGTGTTTCGTAGCGAGGCGTGGTTGCAGGGCACGCTGCGTGGCATTGAAGTGAGCGGCTACGAGCCGAAAGCAGCAGATCTGGCGCGTCTGACAGATGCGCGGCAGGCGCGGCTGGACAATCGCATCGAAGTGGTTGCGCAAGTCGGGGTGGCAACTGCCGAGAGTGGGCCGGCTCGCGCAGATAATCCGGCTATGGTTTCAAGCGCGCCCCGAGTCGACGTAGGCACGAATGGCGACCCTAACTCATCATCCACATCGGTCCGTGTGTCGGCATCGGAACCGTCTATTCATGAAGGCAGCCAGAGTGCGGCAAACGACGAAGCCGATATCCCGCGGCGATACGTTGGAGAACTGCGTGAGCATGGTGGCGCCCCGTATCAGCACAATCCAGCGCGCAGCGACTCGTACTACGTCGTGTTTCGCGATGTGGCGGGCGTTGATCAAGTCGTGTGGGGTGTGGATCTCGAGCGTGCGGTGCGCGAGGCGAATGCCGAGATCGGACAGCAGGTGATACTCGAAAATCTCGGCAAACGTCTCGTCACCGTGCGAATGCCGATCCTGGATGACGAAGGAAGGGTGATCGGAGAAGACGAGAAGGTCGTGCATCGCAATACCTGGCAGGTAGAGATTGTGCAGCGGGGCCATGACGTTGCAGTCTCGCAGAAGCCGAACTATTCACGGGATGACCAAGCCCGATCTACAGATTCATTCGGTGCTCCAGTCGACGAAACAGTGCCGCACGGCAGTCACGATGCGCGCCATTTAAGTAGCGAACGGGCATTGCATGTAGCCGTGCTGACGGCCGCCATGCGCGAACAGGGTTTCAGCGAGCGCTCCGTTACCCGCGTGCGGCAGCACGCTGAACGCATGCTGGCGGCGTTCCAGCACGAGAGCATTCCGGTCCCGACGCCGAAGGTATTCGATCCGAGCGCGCCATCGGGCCGGAATCGTCGCAAGCAGCAGGCTCCCGAACGCACGCCTGCCCGCGAACTCGAGCTCACGCCAGCTGAGCCGTCGCGATCATCACCCTCTCGCTGAGGTGAATCGTGGTCGTGCGCGAGCGTTTGTGCGTCGAACTTGGGGCAATCAGGTTGCGTTGGGACGACTGGTGCGCTCGCCGAGGTTTGACGGCGGGCGAGGGCGTGCGTCAGTTGATCGCAACGGCTATCGGCGGCGATGCGGACGGCGAATCCGGCACGACCATATGTCGCTTACCTCTACCGATCGTTGGGGAGCCGCGTCATCGCATCGAAATCCGACTGACCAGCGCGGAGCTGAACGCGGTCGAGCGGTGCGCTGCAGCAATGGGTCTGCGCAGTAATCGCTGGATAGTCTCGCTGGTTCGGGCGCAATTGAGCCGGGAACCGCAATTGGGCGAGCCAGAATTGAGTGCGCTGTCCGTATCAAACCAGCGACTTGCTGAGATTGGCCGTTTGTTGGGACAACTTGCACGTGCCGACGAAACCGAGCTTGTGCGTCGAGATTTGATGTCTGAATGGGCGGAATTGCGAAAGCGCGTTGACGAACACCTGCGTACGGTGGCCGCGATTATGCGCGCGAACCTCGATCGCTGGAGCCGCTGACATGCCATACCCGAAAATCTACATCGACGCGATGCTCGTGAACTGGGGCGATCGCCTGTTTCAGGATCCGCTACGACATGCGCAAGCGTCGCGACTCTCACATGTGGATATTCGCAACGCTGCCGCTCGCATGCGTGCGCAGGTCGCTCGCACGCTCAGGCGCACGCCGGAAGTCATGGTCAAGATCACCAACAAGGCGGCGAGTGCGCAGGGCATGGGAGCCGTACGTCGACATCTGCGCTATATCTCTCGTAACGGCAGGATCGAACTGGAAGATCAGAACGGTGACCGTATTGAAGGCAAGGATGCGCTGAATGATCTCGCGAAGACCTGGCAACTCGGTGGGTGGGGTATCCCCGAGACCAGCACGCGCCGGGAGACTTTTAACATCCTGCTGTCGATGCCACCAGGAACGGATCGGAAAGCGGTGCGCGATGCGGCGCGAGATTTCGCGGCACTTGAGTTCGGCGACGGCAGGGCATACGTTTTCGCCGCGCACGATGACGAAGCGCATCCGCATGTGCATCTGAGCGTGCAGGTACGTGGTCCGGATGGACATCGCCTGAATCCGCGTCATAAGGATCTTCAGCGATGGCGTGAGCGTTTTGCGGAAAAACTGCGTGAGCACGGTGTCGAGGCGAATGCGACGCCTCGGCGTGTGCGCGGCGTGACGCAGCGCTATCCGAAGCAGTCTGTCGTCCATGTGGTCGCGCGTGGAGAAACGCCGAGGTACTGGAAATCAATGCCGACCGATGCTCAGCGCGATGCAGTATGGGTCGCGCAAGGTGGCATATTTACCGCCTGGCGAGAAATTGCCTACGCAATGGCGAGGTCGAGTGTGCGTGAGGATCGCGCGATGGCCGTTGAAATGGCGTACTTCGTTGGGTCCATGCCCGTGCAACGAGATCGACCAATGGTAGGGCGTGCGCCGGATGACAGGCGCGAGATGCCGGATCGTCAGGTGCCAGGTACCGTAGAGCGTTCGGACGGCGCCGGGCAGGATGTGGAGCGTTGATGGTCACAGCGTTGGGTTCATTCCCGATCGGAAAACCACGCTGGTCCAGCCTTGAATGTCACGACAAGCAGAAACAGGAACGTGATCGCGAGAAGCGGAATGCCGTAGACTGCCACCGGGAAAAACAGCACTAGCTGCAGAATCGACCCGGGAACACCGTATATGGGTGCCGTGTTCTTGACGTTTTCGTAGATCAACCGGATAACTACCGCAAGTCCCATTGCGATGAGGACGAGACCGGCCCAAGTCGGTTCGTGATGCAGTAGTGCGGTTCCCCATCCGATGTATCCCCACCATGTGAGATTAATACCGACTGCGGCAAGCCAAAATCCACGTGCCGTGAAGAAACTGTAACCGTACTGGCATCGCGAGTGACGACTAAAAAGCTGGATGCTCTTTGCAATCGCGATGACTGTGCCAAAGACGACCGCAATTTTAAGAAATCCCACGGAACATTCCTCCAGAATGTGGCGCCCGATCAGGCCGCCTCCTTTGTCGAAATGAACAGCTCTACAGCGAAATGTGATGTGTCGACTGCCCTTCCTTCCAATATAGACGGCTAGACCGTGGATGAACAATCTCGACTTCGTAAATTTCAGAAGGTCGTTGTTCAGCAAATCTCCGCGTGCTTGAGAGCTAAGGTTCTCGCGATGAACGAAGAAATGGACGAATGTGGACAACATCGGAGTGCTTGGTAGTGCACGCTGCAGTCGTTGATCTAGAAAACACTTTGGACGTGAGATCGGACTTGATTTTCCGAGGAGCATTGCAATGGTGCCAAAAACCGGCGCAAGCCTATCCTGCCGTCCCTTGTCTTTTGTTCTTTCATCTTGCCGTTCGTCAATTACCACGCACGATGTGGTGTGGTCATGCAGAAAGATGGAGCCGTGGCAGCAAAAAGACGCGATCACAGCGCGAAGGAAGGGGCGCGCCTCGCGCAACAAGACGATCCGCATGTAATCAAAAAAAGCGGAAGGAACGGGTTGCGTAATGTCAATCCTTTGGCCAGGTGACGTGCGAAAAACGAGTGTTGTGGGCGACATGAGCGATCGGGGCCGTCATGCACAGTGCAACAAAAACGATTGATGGAAAGCGTGGTCGGATCAGTGCGAGCGCGAACTCAGCCAGTAAGTGGCCACGCGGATGCGGAGTAAGTCGCATCGGTCGAATACGGAGGTTTGCTCCTCGAGCATTGCTCACATGATCGGATTCATCCGGATCCAATCGTCGTTTGCTACTTAAGGCATGGTCGATAGCGAGTTGGTGTTGCCTTAGCGCGCCGACGAAAAATATTTTGTGATGCCGTTCAATTCCGGCCCGTTCCCATGCGGTCCGATGCGCGAAGGTCGGCTTGTTTTCGGGCATTGACGGTCGTCCTTGCCATCAGCAAGATGGCATCCAGGCAGTGTGTCGAGGCGGATCATGCCGGTCGTAAAGCACTTTACCCAAGCGCAATGGGACGCGGGAGCTCGCCGTCTCGACGCGCTGCCCCCAAAGCCTGCGCACGAGCATCACGTCACGGTGCGTGAGGCAGTGAACGCAATGCGGCCGCAGATAAGCGGCGCGCAACAGAAGGGCTACACATTCGAAGAAATCGTTCAGGAACTGGCGGAAGAGGGCGTCGACATCAGCGCCAGCACTTTGCGCTACGCGATGCGGCGCGTAGCGAAAGATCACAAGGTCGGGCATGTGGAAAGAGCCGCGCCGCCGGGTCAGGCTGCAGCGTCACCACGAATCAAGAAGTCGAGGCAAACGAGACCGCTGACTCTCGATCAAAAAGAGAATCGAGACCGAAAGGATAGTCGAAGGGCGACAACCAATTCGGGGGGCATGGTGATTCAGGACGCGTTCTCGTTCGAGATAGCGCCGGACACCGAGAACCTGTAGAGGGTGCATATGGCGACGACTTATCCAATCTATCTGGTGGGCGGCAGCAAGGGCGGTGTGGGCAAGAGCTTTGTCTCGCTCGCGCTGGTCGACTACCTCCAGCGCCGTGATTTTCCTGTCGCACTGGTCGAAACCGATACGTCCAATCCCGACGTGATGAAAGCGATTCAGGACGAGGTACCGTGCGTCGCCTACAGTTTGGACGAAGCCGAAGGCTGGATCGGCCTGGTCAATTTCTGTGATGAACGCCGGGACGCAGCCATTGTTGTCAACACGGCGGCGCGCAGCCAAACGGGCATTACCCGTTTTGGCGCGACACTTGCCAGTACGCTCAGCGAACTGCGGCGCGAACTCACCGTGCTGTGGGTAATCAACCGGCAGCGCGATAGTTTGGAATTACTGCGCGCGTTCAGTCCGACATTTCCCCAGGCGACGATCCATGTCGTGCGCAACGGTCATTTCGGCACGCCGGACAAGTTCACGCTGTATCAGGCGTCGCAATTACGCAAAACGATCGAAGCACGGGGACGCACACTCGACTTCCCGGATCTGGCGGATCGTGTCGCGGACGAACTGCGTAGTCAGCGGATGTCGATTCGCGTTGCGTCGGAGACGATGCACATCGGCGAGCGGGCAGAACTGCTGCGCTGGCGAGTGCTGTGCGACATGACCTTCTCGACCGTGATTGATAACGCCGGGACCAATGATGAGCCGTAGGCGGCCAGTCGAGCCACTGATTCGCCTGTTTCAGGAGATATCCGGCGAGGTCCCGGACGACACGAGTCTGGCCCGGATGCGCCGGGTATCGGGCATCCTGAATCTCCAGGACAACGACGCGCTCTGGTCCATCATCGCGGTGCTCGAATACTACGCGCGCCTGTATGAGGCAATGCCGGAGCGTATTCGATGGGCGAGCGAGGGCAGTCTCGAAGCGGCTCGGCGGGAAATTGGTGGCGCGAACGAGGCTTTGATGCAACAACACCGCAGCGCGCTTGAACGGTGCAAGGCGACGATCACGGTGGCGGAGAACCTGATTCAGGAACATGAGGCGCGGTACCGGGAAGCGTTGGCAAATCTCAATGAGGCCGCACTGACGGCGTTCAGCGCACGGCTGACCAGTCAGATTGTGCGCTCGACCGGCAATCGAATGATCGGTGCGGCGGCAATTTCGGGGCGCGAACAGCGTGAGCGGCTGGATGAGACGACCGGGCGGTTCGAGAAAGTGGTGGACACGGCGGCGGCGCGGATGGACACGATGACGACGGCTATGGAACGACGTTTTGTACGTGCGATGCGGTGTCTATGGTTGGCAAGTGCAACGGTCCTCTGCTTGATGGTGCTGGTCGCGAGTGGTTGGGTGGACGGGCGGTCAGGGCACCACCCGTCGGGTACGGTTAGCCAAGCGGCGCAGAGCAGGTCAGCAGACGGCAGGCCCTGAAGTGAGCTGCCGTCTGCTGTATCGCGTCACTGGATGAGGATCAACAGTTACGCGACGTCCGGGTCAGTTTGCGCAGCGGTTACCGATTCGGTGGTCGGGAAAGGCCACGGCGGCTGTTCGGCGGTTCCGGTAGACGGCTCGGCGTCGTGAGGCGTGTGGTTGACGGGGTTGTGGTCATTTCCGCCGTTCTCATCTGCATCGACGTCCTCGCCGTCGTTGTCATCCGCGTCGTCGCCGTGGACAGCCCATGAGGGCGATGCCGGAATCTCGCGATCGGTGAGGATTTCCGGGAGCCATGCGACCTTCGCGAGGCGCAGTTCCGCCGCCGCTGCAGCGTCGCTCTTTTTCATCTTCGCGAGGTCCGCCGCGACCTTGGGAGAAACCGCACCGGACACGACTTCCGCGATGCGCGCCTTACTGACATGGTCGAAGTACGCGGTGCGCGTTGGTGTCCAGTACCGGGCCATATCAAGATTCAGTGCATCGGCCAGTGCGTTGATCGCGTGTGGCGCTTCGGAGGTTGCAATACCATCGAGCACGGTTCCTGTGCAAAACGCGAGTAGGTCGAGCAAGGTCGTGTACGCGTCCTGCCTGAGCAACCATGGCAGCAGATCGGCTTGGCTTGCTGGCAGTTCTGCGATCCAGCGTGTGCGCTGCGTCTCGATAGAGTTCCAGGCCGGGCTGACGGGGAGGTCGTCCGCCGCGCGCAGCAGGTCATCGTGATTGTTGTTGCCGGACAGTGCCAGATAGTGCGGCGTGAAGCCGTGGCCGTAGTGCTCCGGAAGCGCCTGCGGAACCAGATGCTGCAACAGGGCCGCGAGTGCCACGGCGGGCTGCACGACGAGTTCCGCATGGAGGGCGGCGGTGCGATGGGCTGTGAGCCGTTGGCAGAGCGTCGCGCTGTGGACTGGCTTGATCTTGGCCGGTGCGTCTGCCGTGTCCGGCGCATTTGCCTCGGGCGTGCCAGTTATGGTCGCGCCTGCCGCATCGAGTGCCGCGCTGTCCTCGCGCCGCACGAGACCGCGCTCGATCACCAGTTCACCCTGCGGGCCGACGATCACAAACGCACCGGCTTCTGCTATCTGCGCTGCGTCCCATACGATGGCACGGGTTTCGAGCGCGCCGATTGCGGCTTCCACCTGATCGCTTTCGGCGTCGAGGCGTTCGGCTTCGTCATAGGCGTCCTCGTCGTCATCGGCCAGTGCATCGAGCTTGTTGCCCAGTTCGGTCCGCTGCGCGATGAGTGCGTCTAGTTCGCGTTGTTCTTCGTCGGTGTAGGGGCGCTGGGCCGGGTGCAGTCTGCCGTAACGGTTCAGCTCCAACACGTCCCGTTCGGCACGCGTTTCCGTCCAACCCCAGCCTTCCGCGCGGATCGTCTCGGCTGCCGCGTCGAGTTTTTGTGCGGCAAGGTTCTGCAGCAGGTCGGCATCGGCAATATAGCCCGCGTGCTCGTCGTCGCTGAAGAGGTCCCGGCGCACATAGCCGCCTGCTGCCTCGTAGGCGTCGAGGCCGACGAAGCGCACGAGGCGACTTCGGCTCGCATCGATCTCAGCTCGGGTGATTGCCTGCCGCAGATAGTGCGGTTGACGTTGCCACTCGTTGGCATCGAACCACAGATGCTCCTGCGTGTCGTGATCGTCTGCGAGCGCGAGTGCGGCAAGCTGGTCGAGCGTGATTGCGTCCTCGCGCAGCAGCGCCAGTAGCTTGGGCGACACGTTGGCGAGCTTCATGCGCCGTTTGACGGTAATAGGCGACGCTGAAAAGAGCGCGGCGATGTAATCGACGCTGCGACCTTCGTCGGCCAGCATTCGATACGCGCGCAGCACGTCGAACGGGTCGAGTCCTTCCCGCTCGCTGTTCTCGATCAGCGATATGGCGAGCGCTTCGCCTTCGCTGACGATGCGCACCGGTACCGGATAGTCGGCGGCGATGTGCTTCTGTTCGAACAGCAGATCGAGAGCGGCTTCGCGTCGCTGACCTGCGCACACGCCATATTTGCGGTGCTTTCCGCGTGTCCTTTTGATTTCATGGACTACGAGGTTTTGCAGTAGTCCTTTGGCGCGGATGTTGGTTGCCAGTCCAGCGATGCCGGATGGTAGTTTCGTGCGCACGTTCAACGGTGAACGTTGCAGGCTGGAATACGGCACCGTCACGACCGGCTGCTCGTTGCCGAAGTCGGTTTCGAGCACGGCGGAGGATTCGGCGGCGTCAGATGTGACGGTTTCAACAGATTGGGCTTGCATGATCGACTCCTGATAGTAGGAAGGAAGATGCCGGGCCAGTAAGGTGCGGATGCGTCAGGACGTGACCCGACTGGCGTCATGGCGCAAAACCGAACAGCAGGGCGACGCGGATGCGCCGCCCGTAGCAGTCGTTACGCCTTCATCTGCCGCATCGCGTCCGCGAGCATCCACAGCGCGCGGTTGAGCTTCACGTTCTGGTCGATACCGGTAATGGGGCGTGTAGACATCGCGCGGCCCGAGCGGGAGCGGCCATGCAGGCCACCCTTGGTCAGGTTCTCCTGCACCCGGTTAAAGACAGTCCAGAGATCGTCGCGGCGATCCTCGAAACGGCGCGGGGCGAGTAGCTGGCTTTCGCAGATGGGAGCCGGGGCTTCGGCGTCGGTCCGGTCATACCGCAGCGCGAGCGCGGAGCGGGCGAATGCGTGCTGTTCGTCGCGGTCGAGCGTTACCGAGCGCATGCCGTCTTTCTGTTCTCGGATCAGCTCGAACCCGTCGAGCACGTCGAACGCACCGTTGATCACGTTCTGCACCACGTTGCCTTTGTGGGGTACGCGGATATCGGCGATGTTCTCGCCTGCAACCATGCCGTTCTGGCAGACAAAGCGGAATGTGCCGGCGAGCATCTGGTAACTGCTGGTGCCGTCATGAGAGTTCAGCAGCACGATTTCGTCGGCTTCCTCGCCGGTGATTTGGTCGGCATGGCGCAGCCGGAGCATGTGCTTGGTGAATTCGCGCTTGCCAGTGTCACGTACGCGGGTCTGACAGATCATGAATGGTTGAAAGCCTTCGTTGCGCAGGCCGCGCAGCACATCGATGGTGGGAATGTAGGTATAGCGCTCGGAACGGCTTTCGTGCTTGCCGTCCGCGAAGATTGAGGGGGCAACGAGGCGAATCTGATCATCCGAAAGCGGCGAATCCGCGCGCAGCATCGGGGCGCTGTAGTGGAATGAGGAAGCGAGTTGCATGATTTTCTCCGGTCAAGGTTGAGGACCTGAACCGGGCGAGAAGGCGTGCCTTGCCGTTGTGGCTGGACACCTTCCGGTGGAACTCGGGGTTGGCTTTGCTGCCGCCAGGCTCCCGGGTTCCCGCCCGTGCGACTGGAGGAGCCGATCGCGGGCAGGTGTCAAGGAAAAAGGCGAGGGAGGGGTGCGGGCAACACGGTCCCGCGCCCCTTGATGCCTGCCCGCGATCGGCTACGGTCGCGGGTCAAGGGCGGGAACCTGGGAGTCGGGTGCATGCCGTGCCTCGGGTTGACCAGGCACGGGCGCAGCAGCGTAGCCGTACAGGCCACGCTGAACTCGAAGATGAATGGGGTTGACGGTTGCGCTAGGGATTGATGCCCGACAGGGGTGAGACGCGGAACGCAGCTCGGCGCGCAGCGCGAAAGCCCGGTCCCGGTGCGTTAGCGCCGGGAGGCGTCCCATAGGTTCGTGTGCGATCTTTTCAGGTACGGCTCACATTTGCGGCGAAAGGGCGTACAGTCCTATCGGTTGTTCCCGCGCTTGGAGCACTGCGCAGCAAGTTGCAAAGCGCGGAGCGATGTTCCATCGCGGCTGCCTTAGCCGAACGCAAAAGGATAACCAATCTCGCTTCCACTGTTGGTCCGCCGCTGGAAGCAGGCGCAAGGATCGTTTTACTTCCATGTTGAGACCGCGATTTAATGTTAATGTAGTGGCCCTACGTAAGCGGTTCAAAGACAGCAGATAAACGAGAATCCGAGAGACTACCGGGGATGGGAAAGCAGTTCGCCGAGGAAATTGCATACCTGCCGAGCGCAATACGTTGGGCGCTTGAGCAAAACGTTGTCCTTTTGGCTCGCGTTATCGCTGGCAATTCGGGGCGAAGTCTGCTTGCGGTCGGTTCGGGGGGGTCGTCGACGTCGGCGGCTTTTCTTGCCCAACTTCATGAATCGGAGTTCGGTCGGATCTCGCGTCAGTCAACCCCGGTCGACCTTTTCGCGCATGAGACCAGGCCAGAGGACTGCGCAGTCGTTCTGGTGTCGGCCGAAGGCAAGAACAAGGATGTTCTCGCTGCCGGCCGGCACATGCTGACGCTGGAGATTCCTGGGTTTGCTCTGACCTTGGCACCGGAAAGCCCGCTGGCGGACAGGCTTCGGGCGTCGGGCGCGACGGTTGCCGCTTTCGCCGCTCCGTGGGGAAAAGATGGATATCTTGCGACCAATTCCCTGATCGCGACCATGATCCTGATCGCTCGCGGATACGCGATTGATGGCTTGGATCGATACCTTGAGCAAATCGACGAGCAGTGGCTTCAGCGGCGTCGCCGCCAGATTGCGGAACAGGGACTCGAGGACGCGGTCACTGGCGGCCGTCAAATTTGCGTGCTTTATGGCAGGGATGGCATAGCTGGCGCGATCGATATCGAATCAAAAATTGCCGAATCGGCGATCGGTGTGGTCCAGAAAGTTGATTACCGGCAGTTCGCACACGGTCGTCACCTGCAACTGGCCAATCGGGAACTCGCGCCGTGCTTTGTGTCATTCGAGTCACCTCGAGACCGGATACTGGCGCGGGCGACGATAGGGACGTTTCCCGCAGATGTGCCTGTCGTTCGGCTCGACCTGCCAGGAGAACACGCACTCGCGGAAATAGTGAGCGTGATTGATGCAATCCTGCTAACCGATATCCTTTCCCAACGCCGCGGGATTGATCCAGGGCAACCCGATGTTCCGGAGTTCGGGCGGGCATTGCACGCGTCGGATGTACGTGAGGCCGTTCGTGGACGAGCTGGGTGGCCCCCAGCTCTGGTCCGTAAAGTACGAAACGTGGATGCGCCCCGCGCGACCTACGAAACATTCAGGCAGGCAGGCGTTGCGTTCGCCGACCGGCTTGAGCGGGCGAGATTCCGTGCACTGGTATGTGATTTCGATGGAACGTTCTGCAATACGGACCTCCGGTTTGATGGGCTTGATGCCTGCCTGCTATCGGAAATAGGGCGTATCGCAGGTGCCGGATTTCCGATCGGCTTTGCAACAGGTCGAGGCGATTCGCTGCATGGCGATCTGCGGACCAAGCTTGGTGAAGAGCTGTGGAAGTGGATCACGATCGGTTTTTATAGTGGGTCGGTTGTATCGGGTCTCGCCGAGGCACCGCCGGTGCAGGGTAAGCCTGACCCGAGGTTCGTCGAGTTGACTGAGTGGTTGACTGAGTCAACCCTGCTCGGTGCGTTGAAGTCGTCGCCGAAAATCGGTGAAGGGCAGTTGAGCCTCCGCATTCGTGATCATTCGGCGAAGTGCCGCGTTGGGGCATACGTGCGCCAATGGCTCCACGCCAAAGGGTATGACGGGTGGCGAATTTTTTATTCAGGTCACTCGATAGACGTGGTCACCGAATCTGCAGGTAAGGACAAGGTCGTTTCGTCCATTGCCGCGACCGTTGGTTGTGATCGCGAGGACGAAATTCTCAGGCTTGGAGATTCGGGTGACATCGAGGGTAACGATTACGAATTTCTCAATGCGGGCCTGGGTCTCAGTGTAGGTGGCGTCTCAATTGCAAGGGATGCCTGCTGGAATTTTCTGCCTCAAGGCCTTATTGGCGCACAGGGCACGCGATTTTACCTCAAAGCGCTTGTGGTCGACGGAGGGGCGTTGCGGTTCGCGCCGGAGTTTATCGAACATGTTCGTGCAATTTTGACAGTGCCGGGGTTTGCAAAATGAAGGCACAACTTGCCATGCGCCTCCTGGCAGACCTGATGGAGTGGGACGAGACCCGGGCAACGGAAGAATTTGCATGGTTGCGGCTGATGGTCGGCGCTAAATATGACCACTACCAGGGCTATAGTCCTGGAGCGCGTTTCTATGTCAACCTTCTTGCCTGGCTTGGGCAGTTCACTAGCAAGGATCGCACGACGGCCTATTCCTTTCTTCGACGGCGGCTTGTATTTATCAGTCAGGGCGAGATGCACCATCTGGTGAATCTGACAATGCCGGTGCTTCTGCGTTGCATGCGCACCGAAGTGGCAACTCATTTGGGTGTACCCCTGTATAGAACATGGGGCAACAAGTCGGCTGAACGTCGCCTCGAATTGATCGGAATCCGGACGCTTTACGTCGGGTTGAGCGACGGAGCAAAAATCGATATTTTCCGCCGGGATAACGAAGGGCGTGTTTCCACGGAGCAGGTTGTCGCTGCCAGCGAGATATCAAACGAGAAGTGGAAGAAGTTGAACGAGGCATTGCGTGAGCGTCTGGACAAACTGGGCTTCTGCGACGAGGACGCATTATTTGAACGCGTCTGTCTGATCGATGATTTCACCGCGTCGGGTGCCACGCTGATCCGGCAGAACGATAAGGGTGAATGGAAGGGGAAGATCCCTGTCTTCTGCGAACAGAACAAGGGGCGGCTCGGTACATCGCTTACCGTGGATTGCTGTATCCACGTTCACCACTACCTGGGCTCCAGCCGTGCGACGGGAACTGTGGACGATGCCATTGGACGGTTCCGGGCGCTAACCGGAGCATTCCGGTTTGAATCGACGTTTTCTGCCGTGCTTAGCAACGACATTGTGATTGACGATGACGGCCCCGCGGATCTGGTCAAGTTGCTTAAAGACTGCTATGACCCTTCGATTCAGGACGTGCATCTCGGGAAGAATGTCTGGTACGGATATCGACAGTGCGGACTTCCTGTCGTGCTTTATCACAATGCGCCCAACAACTCGGTCGCGATTCTATGGGCGACATCCGGACCTGACCGCGTACCGCCCTCGCATCAGATGAGACCACTGTTCTCCCGAAAAAAGCGACACGCTGACCATGGATAATCCGTTCAAGAAACGCGCCACGGAATATTTTGATGCGCCAGGCGCGCTACTATCTATTCTCAGCCCGGAGCCGCTCAGACGGTTCTTTGAAAGCAACGCCGCATCGTTCTTTGACAGACTCGTCATTGTGGTCGGAACACCGGGTAGCGGCAAGACCACGATTGCGCGACTGATCGAACTCGACACCGTTGTCGCCTTGTTGAGGTCGTTGCCCAGTACAGACCACAAGGACGTAACACGTGCCTTGACTGAGTGTCTGGTCATTGAGGATCTTCGGCCGCGAATACTGGCTTTTCGACTCGCAACAACGCCCGATATGCGGGATATCTGGGAGTTGCCGTATTCGGCCAAGGTGAAGTCCGCTCTTCTGCGGTCCTTGATCCAGGTTCGCTCAGTACTTGGATGGTTGAGAAAGATTGAGGGGGCCGGTGCGGATCTTTCGCAGGTCAAGATAGTTGCGCGTGAGCAATTTGAGGTTCAGGCGAGGCTTATTCGCGCCGAAGATACGCTTGCCTTTCGAGACTACGCGCGGTCAGTCGAGGCACGGATATTTCGGATCGTCACTGCCCTGGTGCCACCCGCGGAGCACCAATTGGCCGAGATCGGCCCGCAAAGTTCCTATGAGGCCTTTTCGATCATCGAAGCGATTCGCATACCGGCCATCGCGGGGGTTGACGGCGGCGAAATCACCATGAGGCCGCTGTCAATTGTCGATGATGCACATGAATTGCATCCTGAACAGTTCGCGGATGTTGAGCAGTGGCTGCAGGGGCGGGAGCTGAAGGTTGCCAGATGGCTGGTCACGCGCGTCGATGCGATTGGCCACGATGTCTTCCGGCGTGCGTTGACGTCGGATCCTGAGGGGGCGTCTGTCAGTGCCGCGGGTAGTACACGGGACCGCGACTGGGTGCTCAAGCTCATGCAGAAAGGTGCATCGGACAAGCGCGCGTTTAAGGCGACGGTCAAGGACATATCAAAGCGGTATATCGAACAGATGCCCACGTTGCGCAGGCAGTCGATCCGTCTTGAGGACTGTCTGTCGACGAAGGATCCTGTATTGCAGTCCGCGGACATGCGGCAACTGACTGCTGCGGTCAAGAGGGTGATCGATGAGAGTGGGTTTGCCGCAAATCGTGTTGATCTCATCCGGTCATGGATTCCTGCTGAACTACCGGATGATACCCGGCAGGCGCTGCTCCGGATCTTGATACACCGCGAGTCTCGTCGTACCCCTCAGACAGAGCTATTTTCTTCGGAACCCGAGGAGCTTGAGTTGCGACCGGATGAGCCGGTAGCGTCACGTTCAGTGAACGCCTCGTTGATTGCTGGTGCCAACCTCCAGTTACTCCATGACTATGGTAAGCCTTTCTACTACGGGTTTGATCGTTTGGTCGATGCGAGTAGCGAGAATATCGAGCAATTTATCCAGCTGGCGGGTGCATTGGTGGACAACGTGGAAACTAGAATTGTGCGCGGGCGAGAGCCTCGACTGGAGGCGAAGGTTCAAAATGAAATCCTGGTCCGGCAGGCGGCTTCGACGATCGAACGCTGGAATTTCCCGCACAGTGATGCAGTACGCCGGCTTGTCGAATTCATCGCGTCCCGCTGCAGGGGCCGCACTCTTGAACCGAACGCACCGCTGGATGACGGTGCCAATGCGTTCGGGATACCTCAGTCCGAAATGGATCGTTTCCAGAAGGATGGGGGCAATCTAGTGGTTGTTTTGCACTACGCGCTTGCCTATAACGCGCTTTCTCTCACTGAGAACTATGAATGCAAACGACGGACATGGTGCCTGTTTCAACTGGGTGGACTTCCGATCCTGAAGCACGGACTGACGTTTGGGCGTGGTGGCTTTTGTGAGGGCCACTTGTCGGAGCTTATTGCGAGTATCAGTGAATGAATCGTTTTTCCCGCGACAGGTGCTACGCCCAGAGCGACGCCGACGTGCTTCCCTTTCTGTCGGAACACCTGATGAACTCAAGGCGCGTGCTATTTATCGGGACCGTCGGGATTGAGACGAGCAGCCTCTATTTTGCGACTGAGCTGGCCGCGGCAAAATGCGTTGATTTCCGCTTTATGGTGGAAAGACGGCGCGATAGCTCGAAGACGTTGAATGACATTGGCGCCAGCCATGTTGCGTACCTCGAGCGAACAATACCGCGGGAGCAGCTCCGGTTCGAGGACGTGCGCATCGTGGCCGACGACGGTGCGACGGTCGGCGGGCGCGTCGCTGCCCGTGCAGCGGACAACTGGTACGAAGGCGATTACGCTGACGTCGTCATCGACGCGACAGGAATGTCGCGCGGGATATGCTTTCCCCTCGTCAAGCAGGCCATTGAGCGCAGCATGCAGTCTGGAGCAAACGTTCACGTTCTGATGGCGACAAACGATCATCGTGAGATCAGGCTGGAGTCGGAATCCAATGACCGTGCCGAGTGGATGCACGGATTTCAGGGAACTATGGGGCTTGATGTCAGCGCTGACAACCTGAAGCTGTGGGTGCCGCAACTGGCAGAGAGCTCACTACCTCAGATGAGCATCATGTTTCAGGCACTATCGGCAAACGCTCCGGTGGCGGAAGTCTGTCCGATTGTACCTTTTCCGTCGGCGCGTCCCCGGCGCGGAGACGATCTGCTCTTCGAGTTTGGAGATCTCCTCCTTGGCGACTGGGAGAGCAGTCATCTGAACATCATCTACGCGCACGAATCGGACCCGATGGATGTCTTTCAGTCGATTTCGAGGATGGACTCCGCGCGCAAGGAGGTATTTCAGGCGACCAAGCAGACAGCGATCACGGTGCTTTCGCCGAACGGCTGGCGCATGGGCAGTTTGGGAATGCTGCTGGCTGCGATCGACCTGGACCTCCCGATGCTGTATGTAGAGACGATCGGGTATACTACTGCCTCAGCACCTCCCGCAGGGCTGACTGTTCAAAAGCCCAACCACTTGTGGCACGTTTGGCTTGCTGGGGTTCCCTATGACGATTCGATTGAGCTTGCCGGAAAGGTCTGACACGCGACCACACGTCGTGGGGACAGGTCTGCTGGCGCTGGATGTCCTCCTGGGCGAGGATAGGACCAGCGTGCGGGCCGAATTGGGCGGCTCGGCAGGGAATGTCCTGGCTATTCTCGCATTCCTTGGCTGGTCGAGCGCCCCGGTCGCGAGGCTCGGGGATGATGTTGCCGGCAGGCGCATCCGCCGTGAGTTCGAGGTTCTTCGGGCGGATACCCGGTTCATCAGGCACGAAGACCATGCACATACGCCGGTTGTCTACCAGTGGCCCGGCGATCACGAATGTACCCACAGATTCAGTTTCTCGTGCCCCTTTTGTGGACAGAAGCGGGGGTTTGCGTCCGAGGCTGGGGACGCGTACTGCCATACGGTGCTGCGGCAGATCGAACGGCCGGATGTTTTCTACTTTGATCGCGTCACTGACTGGTCGCTTAATCTGGCGGAGAACTACCGTAGTCGGGGGGCGTTAGTCGTGTTCGAGCCATCCGCCGTTGCTGTCAGAACGGCGGATTTTCAGCGGGCGATCGATGCGTGTCACATCCTGAAGTACGCGGACGAACGAATCACGGAACTGGCGGCGTTTGACTGCTCGGATGTTGAGGTGGTTATTCAGACACTGGGCGCACAGGGACTTCGCTTCAGGGTGGCGTCCGACATGCCGCAGGGGAGTTGGCGGACGCTGACGGCGTTCAGTGTCCCGCGTGTGGCTGACACGGCCGGAGCGGGTGACTGGTGTACTGCCGGTTTGCTTTACGCGTTATACGGGGGCCGTTCATCGCGAGAATTGAACACACCAACGCTTGCAGCGTCTCTTCGGTTCGGTCAGGCACTGGCCGCCCTGAACTGCATGCATTCAGGGGCACGTGGGTTGGCCCGATATGAGGTAAGAGACAAGTTGCTGGCCTTGGCTGATCTGATGGAAGCCCGTGACCCAGATGCAATCTGGGAAGCCGGAGATTGGCGCGATGCTTATGAATCCGCGCAGGCGGTCGGCAGGTCATCGTACTCCGGCGTTGGACTGCATATCCCGCCGCGAAAGCCCGCGAAGTTATGCTGTGAGCTTTTCCCGGTTTGATTTCCGGCGGGAGAGGGCGGGCTTTGTCTTTGCCCGGGACGGTTTGACAAGCGATGCCCTGATTTCTGAGCGGACCTCCATCAGCAAGACCCCCAGCATATTTTTCCCGACACCGTTCACCTGTCCCCAAAGCCGATTGACCGCATTGTCAACCGTTGCGGTTTCTACCAGTCTTGCGTCGCCTGTCGAAAGCAGAATCTCCTGCAAGTCCTGGTGCTGGGTGAATTTGGCATGCAGTACCTGTTTCATCCTGGCGAATTTGGTTTTGGACCAGTCAGGGTGAACGTCCCACACATACAGTCCATGCGCCGCCATCGCAAGCAGCGAGGGTGAGGGCGCAGCCATGAGCCAATCGCGAACTGAGTCCTTTCTGGCTTTGCCCGCCTGATAGGCGTGTTCTGACGTGGGATACTCGATGCCTTCAAATACGATTGCGCGTTTATACAGGTTACTGAAAACGCCGTATGGTTTTTCGTTTGCGCGATAGAATTCGATATCTTGCATCTTTGATTGGCTAGTGTTCGTTAGCGTCTGGGTAGACGATGATCTCGTGCTTTCTCGGCGTACCGGGACGTCCGCATGTTCCCTGCTGGACCGACGGCGAGCCAGCAAGATCGAGCTGATCACATCATTGTATCAAGAGCGCATCGTGCCTCCGAAAGGGCGATTACGTTACCGGTGATGAAGACGTCGCGTCATTCTTCACAACTGCTCCGACCTAGTCACCTAAGGTTGCAGCGCCCATGCCGGAGTACCGGCGTCAATCACTTCACTCCGATTCGCGAGATAGAGCTGTTGCGCGCGCGGGTTGCCGGATGCGTTTGGGGAGTAGTCAACATGCCAATGACGCAAAAAATATCCCACTAGGCAAGCACGGAGCGTGACAGTCTTGGCGCCGTCTTTCATGTCATAGTCAGCATATGTCGTTTCCGGGTGAAGGGCCTGGGGATGTGGGGTAAGACGCAACATTATTTCGGTGTTCCAGTCACGATCTTTTGACAAGTCGACATCGGAACTGCCACGTTCCTCGACACTCGTGAATCGAGTGAGCCCGAAATCCCGAAACTCTTCCTTTTCGTGGTCGAAACACCGAATGTGCCAGCGTAGGCCGTCATTCACGAGAGCCAACGGTGAGAGTTTTCGGGAGTGAGATCCAGTCGTTAGTGAGGTGTACTCAGCAATAACAAACTGTTGCTGATCGATAGCGCGGGTGAGAGTCGCAGCGATTTCCAGCGGAACCTGACGCTTGATGCTTGTGCTTACCCAACCAGGGATTCGCTTTGTTCTCGAAGGATCGAAATCGACAGCGCCGTCGCCCGCTAACGCATGCAGGGCCTGCTCGACGTTGTGTTCGAAGTATGGCTGTCCGCCGTCAAAAACGTAGCATTTCCGGCGCAGGTCGTATCTCAGCACCGAAGGGGCTAACTCTGCGTAGAGCGATAGGTCCTTGGTTGCAGCAGGTTCGCTAATCCCGAACCGGAAAGTCAGGTCCTTCCTGCTCACTTGTCCAGAAAATAGGGCCAGAAATTCGATGTAGTACAGCCGCTCGCGCTGGGTGTCTCGGGGCAGGTTCATATAAGGTAGTCCTCCGCACCACATTGTAGGCCAAGATTGATTTTATGTCATCGCTTAAAATATGTGGTCATAAAAAGTAGTTGTATTTTCTGCGCGCGCCGATAGAATAGTTCCATCGGCCGTAGATGGCGGCCGATCAGCATCGACAGATGCTGCCGGCGATCTATCAGGAAAAGCGACTATGAGCGAGCATGACCAGAAGGGCGCGCACGAACAGCGCGGCCATGAAGACGGTTCCAAGCATGGCCACCATGGTGACCACGCGCATCCCGGCCATCATGATCATGGCCACCAACCACCGCCGAACCCGCCGGGGCGGCCGGACCCGGGATCCGGTGCGCCGAAGCCTCCTGGTCATCGGCCGGTGGGTTAATCATGGAAGCCTGGTGGGACCGCTATCCGGCTGCGTTCTCCAGGGAGAAGGAGGCGCTGGAGCGACTGGGATATCGTTGGTCGATTGACGCCGCTGCGATGGAGGCGGGGCAGCTGGTGGTACATGTTGACGTGCCGCACGGAGATGGGGTGCTGGCACTCACGGCCAGTTACCCGGATATGTATCCATACTTCGTGCCAGCGGTGACGACGGATCCCGGTCAGTTTCAGCGCCACCAGCACCCTCTTGGGCAAAATCTCTGCCTTTTGGCGCGAGAGGGAGAGGAGTGGCGTCCCGGGCACGATTCGCTGGCGACGCTGATTCAGGAGCAGTTGCCAGCGATTTTGGAAGTTAACAACAGTAGCGCAGCTGCTGAGGCCATCGCGAAAGCAGAGGATCATGTTGGCGAGCCTTTGTCGTCGTTCTTGCCGTATGCGGTGGAATGTGCGGTCGTCGTTCCGGACGAAACCCCGCCGGCGGAGGTGTCAGCAGGGCGGCTTAACCTACTGCTTCGTGCTGCGCCGCCCGGATGGTCAGATCGGTGTTTCGTCAATGGCGTCGTTGCGTCGATAAGCGACATGCACAACAAGCCACTCGTGACTTTCGCGGCGAAGATACCGGCCTTCGCAGTCCGTTCGAACGGTTTTTGGCTGAGGCTGGAGAAAAGGCCGGAGGTCAGTTCCTTCGAGACCGCCGCGCAAGATGTATTCCGCCAGATAGAAGCTAAGCTTCCTGAACTGGGGAAAATGCTTTCGTCTGCGAAGCGGGGCGACGTCATCGTAGTCGGTGTGGTTTATCCCGACGAAGTGTCCTGGCGGCACTCCGCGGATGACTGGATATTCTTGTCCGTACGTGTGACGCGAGAAGCAAAGCGATCGCGTCCGGCTGTCTTTCGCGTGGACTTTGTGCGAGCGGATTGGGGAGGCCAGCAAGCTTGGCTGCGGCGCGCGCCATTTTTGACACCGATGCGCGACAAGGCCGCGTTGATTGTTGGGCTAGGCAGCTTGGGATCGCCCGTCTGTCTCCAACTGGCAAGGGCAGGAATCGGCCGGCTTGAACTCGTCGATTGCGATAACTTGCAGGTCGGAAATACGGTGCGGTGGGCGTTGGGATGGCAGTACGCAGGGCTCCAGAAGACGACCGCTCTGGCGTTGCACATCGGCAATGAGTATCCATACACGACCGTGCGTGGCTGTAATCTTCGCATCGGAGTGCCCTCCGGAGACAATCGCGTTTCTGAATATGCGATCCTCCGGCAGCTGGCGACCGAGGCAGATATCGTCATTGACGCAGCCGCGAATCACCGGGTAAGTCACTTCCTGGCAGATCTCGCTCGTGAGCTCGGGAAGCCGTATGTTTGGCTGACGACGACGCACGGCGCTGCAGGCGGCATCGTCGGTCGAATCAGGGCGGGCAGTTCGAACGGCTGTTGGCATTGTTTTCTTCGCGGTCTCGAGGATAAGACGATCCGACTGCCGGCAGATGCCGGTACAGATGAAATCCAGCCCGGCGGGTGCTCCCAACCCACGTTCATTGGTGCAGGGATCGATAGTGATGCGATCGCCAACCTCGCCAGCCGTTTGGCGGTCGCGACTCTATGTTCGGGAGCGCATGACGGATATCCAGACTTTTCGTGGGACGTCGCGGTTGCCGATATCCAGAGAGAAGGGATGTCAATTGCGCCTGATTGGACGACTTATGTTTTGGCTGCGAGACAGGACTGTCTGGTCTGCAGCTCGCGGGTATGAGCCAGCTTTGGATTGACGCGCCCGCGCTCGACGAGATGCTTGATGAGGCTCGCCGCGCGTATCCGCTCGAAACGGGGGGCATCCTAGTTGGATATGTCGCCAGTAACAATGAGCCGGTTGTTCAGCACATTATCGGACCAGGACCGGCCGCCCGGCACAAGCGCCAGCGATTTCACCCCGATCATGACTGGCAGTGCCATCGGCTCGACGATATTTTCGAGGCATCATCGGGACGCGCGGTTTATCTGGGAGACTGGCATACGCACCCTGATGGAAGGCCACATATGAGTTGGCTCGACAGGCGAACACTACGCGGCATCGCCCGACATCGAGAGGCAGAGCTTGCACGCCCATTGATGCTCATCGGCGGCGGCGGGCCCGAAGGTTGGGATTGGCGAGTGCATCGGTACGTCAGCGATTGCATAGCCGGTTTCGACATTCGGTACGACGTGCTCGATATTCGGGCATACGCGGCCTGATTCGGTACGGCTCGGTGCCGGGCTGCCGATGCCTTAACGGCACGCAGGCTTCTCATGGCCGTGGGCGAGACGACACTCTGAATTTTGTGAACTTAAATCGACATATTAATAAGGATAACGTATGAAACACGTAAATGTTGACATCGTGGGAAATGGGAATGTTGTCGGAAATGGTAACCGCACTATCAGCGTTACTAATAACACGCGGATTAACAATAATGGAGGGTCTGGCGGATCGGGTGGTAGTGGCGGTGGCGGGGGCGCGGGTGGAGAGATTGCCGTCCTCGCAGCCGTGGTATCGGTCATCATGTGCTGGCTGTACGTGCGACACATCGATGGAATCTATGACGTCCTTACGAAGGCTGCGCTTCTGTCGAGTTTGCCCATCCTGCCTCTTGTCATCGGATTTCTCTGGCGACTTCGCACTGAAGAGGGAACATGGGGGGATATGGTCAAATTGTTTATCAACCCTGTTGTTACGATCATCGTTTTGAGCTTGCTCAACTTCGGTTATGGGCGATTGGACGGGCACGTTATTCAGATGGCAACTCATATGCAGGCGCGTGACTTTTGGAACGGCCTATCGGAATACGGACATCGCGTAGTGTTCGAGAACATCGTTGGAACGGCCGCGATTGTGGGTGTCTTGCTTTCGAATGCGTTGATGGCAGTTTTCCAGTGCGCGGAAAGTATGGCTCGGATTACTGGAAGCGTGATGGCCGTCAGGCTGGTTGGTCTCACATTCAATTTCAGGCCGGCCCGTATGGTCGTGGTCTTTGCTGTATTTCTTGGAGGTTCGTTCTTGGCTTTCTCAGGTAAAGGCTTTGATTGGTGGTCATCTACCGTTGGGGGTATCACGGCTGCTGCTTTAAAGGGGTAGTCAAACAGCGTATCCGGCCATTGCCATTGAACGATGAATTTCGGATTTTTGGCCGGCCCGGGTGCAGTACCGTTGGCGAAGTAACTAAATCGCCAACTCCAGCGGGGCCCATCGGGCGATGATGCTCGATCGCCAGTAAGGCGCCGCCCCGCCGGGCGGCTCAATAGCCACGATCATGAGCCTGAATACCCCTGACCTGAACCGCCCCGGATTTTGTGGAGACTTCAACTCTTAAGGGAATGGAGCGAATCGAAGGCAGCCAATGGTGTACCAAGGTCGAGGCCGCCTGGAATCCCAAATGGATCGGCACGATGCGGTGCCGGGAGCTCCGCGTCTCCGGCGACCGTCTGGAGGTGCTGACTCCATGGCGGCAGATGCCGAACTGGCCCGCCACCACGCGGTCCATCATTACCTTCGAACGAGACACGCCGAATCCGGCGAGGTAGGCGGTCGGGTGCGTCGGACGCCGCCGTCACACCGTACTGACAATCTGACGCTTATCCACGATGAACGTCAGACCGTCCAACCGGTTCGTTGTAGCCGACCCTCGCCCGCACAATGACTCAAGACGGCGGCAATCCGAAAGCCGCCTTTGTCAACGGCCCCAATGCAGCACTGGAGTCAAAGCTGTGAGCTTGGCGAGCAGCGGGAGGTACATTGGTGGTGCGATGCGGCTGGAGGCTACTCTTGCTTTTTGCTTTTCCTTACCATAAAGTAAGGAATGGGGAGGTGTCACCATGACAGCCGCAACTATTACTTCAAAGGGTCAGATCACGATTCCAGTGGCCGTGCGCAATCAGCTTGGTTTGGAGGCCGGCGACCGGATCGAATTCAGCTTCAACGAGGCGACAGGCCGGTACGAGATCTATCCGGCCACGCGCTCGCTCGAGGCCCTTAAGGGCATTGTGAAGAAGCCCGCGAAACCGGTGTCGATTGACGACATGAATCAGGCCATCGCCGAGCAGGGGGCATCAGCGCGATGATCGGACTGGATACAAACGTGCTAGTCCGCTACTTCGCGCAAGACGACGAGATTCAGTCGAAGAAGGCGACGGCACTGATGGAGTCCCTGTCGCCCGAGCGGCCGGGATATGTTTCGCAAGTCGCATTAATCGAGGTCGTCTGGGTACTTGGGCGCTGCTACGGTGTCGAACGAGAGCAGATGAAGGACATCGTCGAATCAATGATCGGGACCAGAGAACTGGTCGTCGAAAGTGCTGACACGGTACGTAAGGCACTTCGAGTTTTAGCATCTTCAAAGGCGGATTTCGCGGACTGCTTGATCGAGCGTTCGGGGCATGTAGCCGAGTGCGAGTACACGGCTACTTTCGACGTGTCGGCCTCGAAGGTCGCGGGGATGCAGTTGATCAAATAATCGTGCCGACGGCCAATACACTGAGAAAGGAAATGATATGTTCACCAGAGCTCGAGCGGAACTTAGGGAACTCGTAACTCTCGTGGCGGAAATCGAACGCTACGACGCGACGCTGGCTGCCAAGCGCGACATCATTCCGACCGAGGAGTCGCGGCAAGAGCGACGTCGCAAAGAGATGCGAAAACTCGAACTGCTCGATAAGTACGAACTCGCTTAAGGAAGCGGAACTGATGGAACAGATTTACACCATTGACGTCTCGACGGCTGGCGACACCGTATGGGTGACAGGTCATGATGGGTCATGTGTCGGGCGATTCAGCAAGCGTTTTGGCGTAGACGTACATCGGACCGTAACCGAGCAGTTGGCCGGCGCGGACCAGTGCCTGCATTGCACGCACGAGGCGGCTGGTACTGAGGAATGGCGTGCCTTCCGTGAAGCAGTCCTGATGCATCATGGGATTGACGTACCGGTTGACACGATCCGGTTTTGAGCGAGGAAATGCTATCTATGTATCTCGGAGCAATCTCGATCCGTTGCCAGTATTGTGGCCGCCCAGCATTGTGCAATGCGAGCAAAGGCATGTGGTGTGGGCACTGCCAGAACGGCACAGTGCGATAGGAGGGCGAGCGATGATTTCCGCGAGTGCAAAACTAGGGCAAGACATGTGGAACGACTGTAGCCGACCGAGGCGCGAGCAAGAAGCAAAGGCTCAGGAATTGGTTCTGGTGAAGTGCCCACGCGTGGTGTCGGCGTATGCCATCGATGTAGCGGTCGTTTATGACGAAGCCGCCGGATTATGAAAACACCTGGCAAACCATGTGCATCGTGCCCCTGGCGTCGTGCCGCGGGCGCGGCAGATATTCCAAACTTCGATCTCGACCTAGCCGAAAAGCTGGCTGATACGTGCCCTGATCACCGGGGCATGGGACCGGATTTTGGCGCTAGTATGTTTGCGTGTCATCAATCACGGCAAGGGGAGGAATTCGCATGTGCTGGCTGGTTGGCCAAAGTCGGACACTGCCATCCGGCAGTGCGCCTTGCTGTGACTTCTGGTCGGCTTGATCCAGCGGCACTTGAGCCTGGCGTGGACTGGCCGGCACTGCATGAGAGTTATCAGGAAGTGCTGGACAAGTTGCGTGAAACTTCGAATTCCGAGGGCGGGGTCACCGGAGACGAGCGGGTTGTCAAAATCGGCTGATACAACGTCAGCCATTGTTCACCGATGCCACCTCGCGGGATTGCATCACTGTTCGCCAGACTGCCAGTGTTCGGCGTGCCGTTCTCGGATAGTCGGGTGGGCACGCGTTGCGGCAACTGATGGCATCGAAGAGACGAGTAGTTCGGATGCTGCCGACTTCCAACGCTCGCCGGATATGAGGTTTCGTCGCGTCCGCTTTTTAGTGTTTTTTTAGTGTTCGGACTGGGGTAAGGGAAGTTTGGTTTTAGGGGATCGAGCGCAAAGCCTTGCTGGTATTGCCCCGGGACACAGCCACGATTCAAAGTTAAATGAATTGTGAAGTCAGTACGCGCCGGATGCCAGTCCCCGCCGAGCAGTCCACAGGCTCGGGAACGAACCGGGATAGCCGCTCCAGGATGGGGGAAAAACATTATTTGCGCTCAAAAACTGTCGATGATAGTGTCGACACTTGTGTGGGCGATCGGCTTGCTTTCACACACGGGGAAGATCCCTGCACGAGAGCGTCATCCAGATGGGTCCGTTGCGGGGAGCGGCGCCAGGGAGAAGTCATTCAGACAGCCGCTCGAGTGCGCTGACCTGCGGACGCAGGCAGAGCGGAGATCGCACGACTGTCGCTTCATTAAATTCGGAGAATTGGCATGAGCACTGCTCGTCTGAAATGTGTAGTTTTCGGTGTCGCGGTCACGGCGATGTCCTCGACGTTTGCCCAGTCGACGATCAAGATCGGCGTTCAGGCGCCGATCACCGGTGAGTACGCTGCCGAAGGTCAGGGCATCGCCAACGCGGTCAAGCTGATCGCTACGCAAGTCAATGCCGCTGGCGGGACGCTCGGGCGCAAGATCGAAATCGTTACCTGCGATGACGAGGGCAAAGCGGCGCAGGCGGCGATCTGCGCACGCAAGCTCGTCAACGACGGTGTGCTGGCAGTGATCGGGAGCTACACCAGTGGAGCGACACTCGCTGCTGCACCGATCTACACGGCGGCGAACGTGATCGTCACGTCCGACGCGAGCACGGACGATCTCACCCAGCGCGGCTACAAGACATTCTTCCGCAATGCGCCGCCGAACTACGCGGAAGCGGCCTTCACGGCGGAATATCTCGTGAAGCACAAGAAGTACAAGCGGATCGCAGTGCTGTCGGATCACTCGAGCTTTTCAAGCGGCCTGGGTGCGGGTGTCGCCAAGGCGGTCAAGGACAACAACGGCAACGTGATCTTCAGCGGCTTCATCACGGCGGGTAGTCAGGATTACACGCCCATCCTGACCAAGATCAAGTCCGAGAATCCCGATGTCCTCTATTTCTCGGGGTATTACTCGGACGGCGGCCTGATTCGCGCGCAGATGGTGCAGTTAGGCCTATCTGCGCCGTTCGTCGGTGGCGACGCAAACCAGAACACATCGTTTGCGAAGATTGCGGGCAAGGCGTCGGAAGGCGCCATAATAATCGGTACTCCTGAACCGGAGAGCCTGCCTTACCCGCTGGCCAAAGAATTCCTGGCCCAATACAAGAAGGCTTATAACGCGACGCCGCCCAGCATCTACACGTTCTCGAATGCTGACGGTATGCGTATTGTGCTGGCGGCGGTGACGGCCACGAAGAGTACCGATCCGTCGAAGCTGATCGACTGGATGCACAACATGAAGACGTTTGACGGTCTGACCGGCACCTTCGGCTTCGACAGCAAGGGCGAACGCGTTGGAAGCCCGTTTGCAGCCGCCGAGATCAACGCGTCCGCGCAGTATCGGACCGTCTATCCACTCGATCAAAACGCCAAGAACTAAGCTCGGCCGCCACGTTCGACTACCGAGGATGTGGCGGTGCTTTCCTGATGGCGGCTCGACGTTTCTGGAAACGACATTATGGATTTCATCTGGCAGCAAGCTGTCAACGGCCTGACCATAGGCGGAATCTATGCGCTGATTGCGCTTGGATACACGATGGTTTATGGCGTGATGCGGCTGATCAACTTCGCGCATGGTGACCTTTGCGTGATGGGCGCGTTCATCGGTCTAACCTTGCTCGGCGGCGGCGTTCTTGGTGGACTGGGCAGCCCGATCGTTTTGCTGATCCTGGCCTTTGTTATCGCGGTCATCGTGGTTGCCGTCTCCGGCACCTTGCTCGAACGTATCGCATATCGACCGCTGCGAAACGCCAATCGGCTGTCACCGATGGTGTCCGCGCTCGGCGCATCCATGCTGATTGAAAACGGCATGATGCTCATCTGGGGGCCGAACGTGAGGGTATTTCCCGCCGACGTGCTGCCGGAAACGCGTTGGCTCGTCGGAGGCGCTTCGATCAGCGCCGTACAAGTGCTGATCATCGCGGGCGCATTCCTGCTGATGCTCGCTCTCCACATTTTCGTCAATCACACGCGGCTCGGCACGGCAATTCGCGCGGCAGCGATCGATCAGGACGCGGCGAAACTGATGGGCATCAACGTGAACCGCGTCATCAGTCTCGTGTTTCTCATCGGCCCCGCGCTCGGTGCGGTGGGCGGGCTCTTCATCGGCCTCTACTATCGCCAGGCCTATTTCACGATGGGATGGTCGTATGGATTGAACGCGTTCATCGCGGCGATTATCGGCGGTATCGGCAACATCCCGGGCGCGATGCTCGGTGGACTATTGCTCGGCCTCGTCAATGCATTCGGTGCCGGCTACATATCCAGTTCCTGGCAGGATGCCATCACGTTCGGATTGCTGATCATGATTCTGATCGTCAGGCCATCCGGTTTGCTCGGTGAACGCGTGGCAAACAAGGTGTGAGGAAATCACGATGCAACAAGATAGCAAGACTGTAATGGTTCCCGGGGCGAGTCCGGCCGCAGATCGTGCATGGACGAATAGCCCCGGAATCCGGTCGGCAAAAGGACCGGTGATCGGCACAACCCTGTGGGCGATCGGCCTGCTGATCCCGGTGTTTCTGTCGCCGTCGTGGATCACGATCGGTGGCGTTTTCGCCGTGTATGCGATGGTTGCGCTGTCGCAGGATATTGTGTTGGGAAGAGCCGGAATGTATGACATGGGCCACACGGTCTACTTCGGCATCGGCGCATACGTTACCGCGGTATTGAACGTGACGTACGGGTGGTCGGTATTCGCGACGATTCCGTTTTCCATAGCGGCGGCTGCGCTCGTCGCGGCGGTGCTTTCCGCGCCGATCGTAAGACTGAGAGGCGACTATTTACTGCTCGTCACGCTTGGATTGAACGCGATCTTCGTACTCGCTCTCAAGAACGATCCCATCGGAATGACGGGCGGAGCCGACGGCATCTTTGGTGTCGTGCCGCCGACCGTCATGGGCTATTCGCTGTCCAGTCAAACGGCGATCTTCTATCTGAGCTGGATCGCGCTGGCGATCGTCCTTCTGCTTGTGATCAACCTCGACCGTTCGGCACTGGGCCGCGCGTTTCGGTATCTGAAGCATGACGAACTGGCAGCAGTGACCGTCGGCGTGCGTGCACGCTGGTACAAGACCGGTGCTTTCTCACTGGCCGCGGCGATCGCGGGGTTCGCCGGATCGTTCTTTGCAATGCAGTTGTCCGGTGTGAGTCCTGGCTCGTTCCAGTTCGCCGACTCGGTTACGCTCTTCGCGATCGTGATCGTCGGTGGGCAGGCGTCCATACCGGGCGTTCTGCTCGGCACTGCATTGATGTTCGTTGTGCCGCAAGTGTTCCTGGGGCTTGCGCAATACCGTTACCTTGTCTTTGGTGCCGCGATGATCGCAGTAATGGTCGCGCGTCCCCAAGGCATCTGGCCCAGCCGGCGAGGCGCAAAATGAATATGCCGATTCACGCGGAACGGGAGACGCCCGAAGAGATCCTCGTGCTCGACAAGGTGGGGATCAGTTTCGGCGGTCTGCGCGCAGTGGACAACCTGAGCTTCAGGATTCGGCGCGGTGAAGTCGTCGGACTGATCGGTCCGAACGGCGCCGGAAAAACCACGGTCTTCAATCTGATCACGAGCATCTACACGCCGACTGATGGCGACGTCAAATGGAAGGGCATGCGCATTTCCGGGCAGAGTCCCGACAGAATCGCTGCGCTGGGGATTCGGCGCACGTTCCAGTCCGTGCGTCTCTTCTCGGATATGACCGTACTCGAGAATGTGGCGGCGGGGGCGCACCTGTCGGTCAAGCAGCGTTGGTGGCAGGGATTGCTGAACACCCCGGCGCAGCGCTCGGAAGAACGGCAATTGAAAGAGCGTGCATACGCGATGCTCGAGCGCATGAACCTGACCAGGGTGGCACTGGAAAACGCAACGTCGTTGCCGTATGGCACGCAGCGGCGGATCGAGCTGGCTCGCACGCTGATCGCCAACCCGGAGCTGATCATTTTGGATGAGCCCGCAGCAGGCCTGAACGACAACGAGTCGGCCGAACTCAACGAGAGCATCCGCTCTATTCAGAAGGACGGGATTGCGGTGTTGCTGGTCGAGCACGACATGAACGTCGTAATGGCGGTGACGGACCACATCGTGGTCATCAACTTCGGGAAAAAGATTGCCGAGGGGGCACCCGACGAGATTCGGTCGAATCCTCAGGTGATCGAAGCCTATCTTGGTCAGGACGACGATGTACCGGTTGCGGAAAATTCGACAGGAGCGGTGCGATGAGCTTGCTAACAGTCAAGGACCTCCGCGTGAACTACGGACAGATCGAAGCGCTGAAGGGCGTTTCCCTGCACGTGGAGCGCGGGGAAGTCGTCGCCATTCTGGGTGCGAACGGAGCGGGTAAAACGACGCTGATGCGGGCGCTCAGCGGGTTGCTGAAGCCTCGATCCGGGCAGCTTCAGTTCGATGGTGAGGACATCACGAAAGCGCCTGCAGACCGCATTGTGCGGCTGGGTATCGGTCAGTCTCCGGAAGGACGCAGAGTGTTCGGCACGCTCTCGGTCACGGAAAATCTACGACTCGGTGGTTTCACGAGGCCGGCCCGGGAGATCGCCGAAAGCATGGACTTCGTGTATGGCATCTTCCCCCGACTGTACGAGCGCAGGACGCAGCTGACCGGCACGCTTTCGGGTGGAGAGCAGCAGATGGTCGCGATTGGCAGGGCGCTGATCAGCAAGCCAAAGCTGCTTCTTCTCGATGAGCCGAGTCTTGGTCTCGCGCCGATCATCATCAAGGAAATCTTCTCCGTGCTCGGCAGGGTGCGAGATACCGGGGTGACGATCCTGCTGGTCGAGCAGAACGCCCGCACGGCTTTGAAGCTTGCGGATCGCGGCTATGTCCTCGAGGTCGGCCGTTGCGTGCACGAAGCGCCCGCAACTCAACTGTTAGCCTCCCCGGAAATCCAGGCGGCATACCTCGGAGCATAGCGAGCCGATCGTCCGCGATCTGTTGCAACTTTTTCGGTACGCACTTGTGAATCATCGATGTGCGCGCTTGATCGGAATCAGACTCGCGAGCCGGTCACGAAGCAGAACGAGCACGCCAGTCGCTTCGATTGCTGTCGCGACGTGAACGTCCGGATGTGGGTCCTAAAAAACGAGATATTGATATGAACGGTTTGCAGAACTGGGACGAGTCTTACGACGTGCTCGTAGTCGGCTCGGGATCGGCAGCCCTCTCGGCGGCGCTGCGTGCAAGCGTGGGTGGACTGCGAGTCAAGGTCATCGAGAAAAGCGCGTTCATCGGTGGCACGAGCGCGATGTCCGGTTCGGGAACCTGGATCCCTGCCAATCATCACGCGGCGGCAGCGGGCCTGAAAGACTCTCGCGAGGAAGCGCTGCAATATCTGCGCGCTTCAGGTCCGCAAGGCTGGCGTGATACGGAAGATCATTTGTGGAAAGCCTTCGCGTACGCTGCACCGCCTGCGTTGAAGTTCATCGAGTCGAATACGCCGCTGGAATTCCGGCTGACCGAAGAGCCGGATATTGTGCCGGAGCTGAACGGGGGCAAGTCGAAGGGGCGCATGCTGTCGCCCAAGCCGCTGAGCAAATGGATCGTCGGACGGTACGCTGGCAAGATACGGACGTCGACGCTGCCTCACTTGTTCACGTATCAGGAAGTGTATGACGGGGATCTCTATCACCATCCCGTGCGGGCGGCCGTTCGCGTGCTTCCGCGCCTGATCTGGCGCCTGATCACCCGCAGCCGTGCGCAGGGAAGTGCTCTGATCACCGGTCTGCTGAAGGGTTGCCTCGAGCATGGATGCAAGATCGAATTGGGCGCGCGCGTGATGCAGCTTCTCCCGGGCGCTAACGGGCGGATCGAAGGTCTGGAACTTGAAGCGGGCGGGAATCGCAAGCGTTATCGTGCTACGGCCGGTGTCGTCATTGCGTCTGGCGGTTTCGAATGGAACCAGGAAATGCTCGACCTGTATTTCCCGGGCAAGCTCGACTGGCTGGGCAGCCCTCGGACCAACGAGGGGGACGGGCAACGCATGGTGGCCGCGGTCGGTGGAAGGCTGTCCCACATGGATCAAGCGAACGTGTATCCGGCAATTCCGACCCGCTACGAGGGTAAGCCCCACGGCCTGCCAATGATTTTCCAGGCAGAAAAGCATGCCATTGTTGTCAACAGTTCCGCGAAGCGGTTCGTAAGCGAGTACGACTTCAACATCGGCGTCGAGGTCGACCGTCGCGATCCGAAAACCGGCCAACCGGTTCATTTGCCGGCATGGGTGATCGCCGATAGCCGTCTGCTCGACGATGCACCGCCTCTGGCGTTCTACGCCGGCCGCAGCCGCGGCTGGCTCGTCAAGGCAAACACGATCGCGGAGCTTGCGTCGAAGATCGGGTTGCCGTCCGAAGCATTGGAAGCGACGATCGCACGGTACAACGGATTCTGCCGTGACGGTAAAGATCATGATTTCCGCCGGGGAGAAAGCGAGTGGGAGCAATTCAAGACCGGCGGCCTTGGCGAAGCGTTGGGTGCGATCGATCGGCCTCCGTACGTCGCGGCGCCATTCAATCGTTCGATACTCGGGACCAAAGGCGGCGCGCAGACGAACGAATTCGGACAGGTGCTGCGCGAGGACGGTACGGTCATTCCTGGCCTGTACGCTGCGGGTTTGTGCATGTCCAACCCTATCGGCACATTTGCAATCGGCCCAGGAACGACGATTGGCCCGAACCTCACCTGGGGCTTCATCTGCGGCGAGTCTCTCGTCAATGAGACACGCGAAATGGGCGTCAGCAAGAACGGAACAGCGTTCGCGTGAGCCCCTCTGGTCGGGCGATCGTCGAAGTCGCTTGCCGCGACCGGCGCCGGTTCCCGGTTTCGGACGAAGAACCTGAAGACAGGGGCGGCAACGGGCGGTGTTGCTTCAAGCCTGATGCAGTGCCGCCGTCTTCTCATCGGGGTGCCACGGCGTCTGGTAACGCTCGCGTCAGAGCCTTGATGAGCAATTGCGCGCCGGGCGAAACGGGCGCGCCCTGTCGTGTCACGAGCTCGTATGGTTCGCTGCGAGATGTCACGGATAGTGCGAGCTTGCACGCCCATCCTTGTCCTGTACAGAAGTTCGCCACGGCGACAGGCAACATCGCGACGAATTCCGGATTGGTTTGCAGGAGCGACATCGTCATGAACGCAGAGGTGGTCTCGACGAGATGGACGGGCATCCGAACTCCCGCGTCCTGGAATTCCCGCTCGAGAAGGCGGCGAATTGGCATGTTGGCGCGGTAGACCACCCAATGCGCACCTTCGAGATCCGCTAGCGTCAGCTGCTCCGCTTGCGCAAGGCGGTGCCCCGTGCTCGCGATGACGGCCAGGGTTTCCTCCTGGACCACCGTGCTCGCGTACAGCTCTGGCGAGCGGCTGACGCTCGTTCTGCACAGCGCCAGGTCGATTCGGCCCTCATCCAGTAGACCCAGCAGTGTCGCGCTGGTGTCTTCGAGTACCTCGACGGAGATCTGCGGTTGCTCCGCCAGCAGGTAGTTGACGGCGTCGGTCAGAAATGGAACCGCACCCATGATGGTTCCGGCCGACACGCGGCCGCCGTAGCCGCGGAGAACGTCGAGCAGCTCGTCGCGCAGATGTCCCATATCCGACTGGAACAGGCGTGCGTAGCGAATCACGCAGTGACCGGCCGCATTGGGCTCGAGGCCGCGATTGGTGCGGACGAACAGCTCGACCCCGAAGATGGACTCGATTTCGCGCAGTGCCTTGCTCGCGCCGGGCTGCGACATGGACACCTCGCGTGCCGCATTCAGGAGCGAGCCGTGGTCGCCCAAGGCTGCAAGCAACCGAAGCTGCTTTGCATGCAGGCGTCCGATTATCGAATTGAGCGACGGAATCATCTGGGTTGCCTTGCAGCTATACCGCTATCCCGAAGTTTCATTATTCAACGGGCGACGGGTTTTCTTATACTGAACGAGTGCATTCATCAGTGTACACACGCTGGAGCCGTTTTCGAGGCCGGACGCGTTGAATCAACACACTGGGATGCTGCGCGATGAGCCGCGCAGACATCCCTGGTATCCGCCAGCAACGACTGTCGGAGCCGCACCGGAGACAGTTGATGACCCCCAAGACACGCCGTTTGCAGCGGATTCAGACACTTGCCGTCACTTTCCTCGTGATGGCAGGCCTCGTGAACTATCTCGACCGGAGTACGCTCTCGATCGCGAACCGGTCCATCGCGCATGAACTGAACCTCTCTGCGACGCAGATGGGACTGCTGCTCTCCGCATTCTCGCTTGCCTACGCATTTTCACAGCTTCCCGTCGGAGCGATGCTCGACCGCTTTGGCGCACGTATGATGCTGGGCCTGGGGATGTTCGCGTGGTCCTGTGCCCAGATCGCCGGCGGCCTTGTTACCACGTTCCAACAATTCTTCATTGCTCGAATCTTTCTCGGTATCGGGGAAGCCCCGCAATTCCCTGCAGGCGCCAAGGTCATCAGCGAGTGGTTCAACGCTCGCGAGCGCGGCGGGCCGACGGGAATCTTCACTGCATCGTCGACCATCGCGCCGATGCTTGCGCCTCCGCTTCTTACGTTCCTGATGCTCGGGTTCGGCTGGCGCATCATGTTTATCGTCATGGGCGCCGTTGGCGTGGCCGTATCCATCGGCTGGTACCTCATTTATCGGAACCGCGAGGAGCGGCAGATGGAACCGGAAGAACTCCGGCACCTCTCCGAAGGTGAAGAAGGGCATGCAGATAACGCGAAGGTGAGCTTTGCCGAATGGCGGGGACTTTTCGCCAAGCGCACCACGTGGGGAATGATTCTTGGCTTCATGGGCGTCATCTACATGTTCTGGCTCTACCTGACCTGGCTTCCGGCGTACCTCGAGCATGAACGACATTTGAGTATCGCGAAGACCGGCTGGCTGGTTTCCATTCCGTATGCATTCGGCACGCTGGGCGTTTGCATCAGCGGCTTCCTCGCCGATTGGCTGGTTCGAAAGGGCATGGCGCCCGTGAACAGCCGAAAGTGGCCGATTTGCGTGGGACTTTTCGGCGCGGCCGCTTTCACGGTTCCGGCGGCATTTACGCCCAGCACTTCGCTTGCGATCGCATACATCTGCGGTGCCATGTTCTTCGTCAACCTGGCAAGTGGAGGCGCCTGGGCGCTGGTCAGCGTGGCGGCGCCCCGTAGGCTTGTGGCGTCCCTCGGCAGCATGCAGAACTTCGGCGGATACCTCGGCGGTTCGCTTGCGCCGTTGATTACCGGCGTGGTTGTCGACCGGACGCAGTCGTTTGTCGTCGCGCTACTTATCAGTGCGGCTGTGGCGGTCGTCGCGGCATTGATTTATCTGTTCCTCGTTTCCTCGCCGATCAGTTCTCGAGAGCTGAATTCGTCGAGCGCGCAGGAAGCCTTCTGAGCGGCATGTGGTCTTCATCGACAGACAGGTTTGGGAGGCAAGACATGTCGGATTCCTTTTCATTGAGCACGGAAATGGCCGAACGCAGGAGTGGAGGCGCGCGCGTACGCGCACCCTCGGCTCTGTTTCATTGCAGCAGCCATGCTTGTCGCGTCCATTCTGATTCTTTTCGGGGTTGCGCTCACCTATCCGTCACGCGGCTCGGTCAGCGTGCAGTCCTTCGATGAACGAGATGGTCGCATGACGGGCCGGGTTTGAAGGAAGGCGCCTGCGGAATTCCCGGCAATGATGTTTTTTTGAACTGTCGACACTTGTGTAGAATAAATGCTGGCACGAAGATGACTCGGCGACGGCTATGGCTGGTTCAGGTCCGTCAAAGTGACCACGGTGCCCCGTTTCCAGGAGACGTGAATGAAGAAGGTTGAGAACAGGATGGATTCGGTAGCGGAACCGGAAACAAGGAATGCGAAGGCTTTGCCTCGAAGGAGCAATCGTGACGCTGCGTAAAGTAACGCTCGACGACAAATTCACGCTCGACGAAGGGCGCATTTTCCTGACAGGCGTTCAGGCGCTTGTCAGGCTGCCCATCATGCAACATCGCCGTGACAAGGCTAACGGCCTGAACACGGCCGGATACATCTCGGGATACCGCGGCTCGCCGCTCGGCACCTACGATGCTGAACTAGGCAAAGCGAAGAAGTTTCTCAGCGAAGCCAATGTCGTGTTCGTTCCGGGCGTGAACGAGGACCTCGCGGCTTCAGCGGTGTGGGGTAGCCAGCAGGCCGAGTTGAGCGGCGAAGGCCGATACGACGGCGTTTTCGGCATCTGGTACGGCAAAGGGCCGGGAGTCGACCGAAGCGGTGATGCCTTCCGCCACGCAAACCTGGCGGGCAGCTCGAAGCATGGTGGCGTGCTGCTGTTGATGGGCGATGACCACACCTGCGAGTCGTCCACGACCTGCCACCAGTCCGAGTTCGCGCTGGTCGATGCGGCAATTCCGATTTTGAGCCCAAGCGGCGTGCAGGAAATTCTGGACTACGGTCTGTATGGCTGGGCATTGTCCCGGTACTCAGGGTGCTGGGTTGGGCTCAAGTGTGTCAAGGACACGGCGGACGCGTCGGCAGCGATCGAAGTGGACCTGAATCGCGTGACTCCGGTGCTTCCAGAGGGCGTGCCGATGCCGGCGGGCGGTCTCAATGTCCGTCAACCGGACACGCCGCAAGAACAGGAATTCCGCCTGCACAACTACAAGCTCGACGCTGTTCGCGCTTTCGTTCGCGCCAACGGTCTCGACCGCGTGACGCTGGGCCAACCGGGTGCGCGTATTGGCATCGTGACGCACGGCAAGAGCTATCTGGACCTCATGCAAGCCATCGACGACCTCGAGATTTCCGAGGCTGAACTCGAGTCGATGGGTGTGGCCATTTACAAGGTCGCGTGTACGTGGCCTCTCGAACCCGAAGGGCTCCGCGAGTTTGCCGTCGGCCTCGACTTGCTGATGGTCGTCGAGGAAAAGCGCAGCCTGCTGGAATCCCAGATCAAGGACGTCCTGTATCGGACGCCCAATGCGCCACTCGTCATCGGCAAGCAGGACGAGCAGGGCAACAAGCTGTTCCCTGTAGAGATGTCGTTGAATTCCATCCAGGTTGCTATCGCGCTGGGACAACGGCTCGAGCGCAGCACAGGCGACAAACGCATCGCAGAACGCGTTTCCTTTCTCACGGAGTTGAGCCGTGTCGAATTCGCGCCCGAGGCGATGCTGCGCAGCTTCTACTTCTGCAGCGGGTGCCCGCACAATTCGTCGACTGTCATCCCGGAAGGCAGCAACGCATACGCCGGTATCGGGTGCAGCTGGATGGCGCAGACGATGGATCGCAACACGCTCGGTTACACGCAGATGGGCGCCGAAGGTATGACATGGGTCGGAGAGGCTCCGTTCTCCAAGCGGCAGCACATGTTCCAGAACATGGGCGATGGCACGTATTTTCACTCGGGGCTGCTGGCCGTCCGTGCCGCCGTGGCAGCAAAAACCAATATCACGTTCAAGATTCTCTACAACGACGCAGTGGCAATGACCGGTGGTCAGCGCCACGACGGCACCCTCGATCCGATGACCATCACGACGCAGGTCCGTGCGGAAGGCGTGAATCGGATTGCCGTCGTGACCGACGACCCCGGCAAGTATCCAGCCGATGCCGGCTGGGCGAAAGGTGTCACGATTCATCATCGATCAGAACTGCAGAAGGTGCAGGAAGAACTTCGCGACATCCCGGGGGTGACGGCGCTCGTCTACGACCAGACCTGTGCCGCGGAGAAGCGTCGGCGTCGCAAGCGCAAGCAGTTCCCCGATCCACCGAAGCGCCTGGTCATCAACGACCTCGTCTGCGAGGGCTGCGGCGACTGCGGCGTCAAATCGAACTGCGTGTCCCTTTTGCCGCTCGAAACAGAATTTGGCCGCAAGCGCGAAATCGATCAGTCTGCGTGCAACAAGGATTACTCGTGCAACAACGGCTTCTGCCCGAGCTTCGTCACCGTGCATGGCGGCAGCATGCGCAAGGACGGAGCCGTCAAACCGAACGTCGACTTGTTCCCGGCCCTGGTCGAGCCGCAACTTCCGTCTCTCGACCATGGCGTGTATTCCATTATCGTGACCGGCGTGGGCGGCACGGGTGTCGTGACGATCGGTGCAATCTTGGGCATGGCCGCGCATCTTGAAGGCAAAGGTTGCGGGATTCTGGACATGGCGGGTCTCGCCCAAAAGGGCGGCTCCGTGTGGTCGCACCTTCGATTCGGCAAGCGTCCGGCGGATATCAAGGCGATCCGGATTGCAGCGGGCGGAGCCGATGCCGTTCTCGGCTGCGACATGGTCGTCGCGGCCAGCCGCAAGACGCTCGCTGCGACGCGCAAGGGTTCGACGCGCATGCTCGTGAACACTCACGAAGTCATGACCGGTGAGTTCACGCGTCATCCAGACCTGAAGTTTCCGGCCGCGGAATTGCGCGACGGCATGACGAAAGCCGTCGGCAGCGATCGCGTCGAATTCGTGGATGCGACGAAGTACGCAATCAACCTCTTCGGCGACACGATTGCCGGAAACATGTTCATGCTGGGCTATGCCTATCAGCGAGGCCTCATCCCTGTTGGCTCGAAGGCGATCGATGCAGCCATCGAGTTGAACGGCGCAGGCGTGAAGATGAACAAGGACGCATTCCTCTGGGGCCGGCGTGCTGCGCTGTCGCCGGGTTCTGCCGAGCGCGCATGGATTGCCGCCAAACCGGTTCGTGATTCGCTTCGCCTGTCGACGTCACTCGATGAGCTTGTCGAGCGCAAGGCGAAGTTCTTGACGGGTTACCAAAACGCAGCATATGGAGAGCGCTTCCGAAAGCGGGTGAACCAGATTCGCGACTGGGAGCGTAGCGTCATGCCGAATGAACAGTCGGTCACGCGCGCGGTCGCCAATGGCTACTTCAAGGTTCTTGCCTACAAGGACGAATACGAGGTCGCGCGTTTGCATTCGTCGCCCGAGTTCGTTGAAAGTCTCAAGCAACAGTTCGAAGGCGACTTTCGCATTGCGTTCAACCTGGCGCCGCCATTGTTCGCCAAGCGGGACGAGGTCACGGGCGAGCCACGCAAAAAGGAGTACGGTGCATGGGTTCTGCCTGCATTCCGGTTGCTCGCGAAGCTCAAGATCCTGCGCGGTACGCCGCTCGACATCTTCGGTTACACCGCGGAGCGCAAGATGGAGCGCGATCTGATTTTGCGCTACGAGCAAACCGTCGACGAGATTCTTCGTCATGGCAGCGCGCGCAACTATCGCTTCGTGCTGCGGGCCGCGACGATGGTCGAGAAGCTTCGCGGCTACGGACACGTGAAGGAGCGCAACTTAAAGTCTATCGATGCCGAATGGGCGAGCGCAGTTGCTCAGTTATCCAAACCGTCTGTCATCGAACTGAAGCAGGTTGCCTGACGAATGGCGACGAGGATACGACCGGCGCTATTCTTTCCACCCGCGCTGCTTACCCATTGCAGCGTTCGGGTGGCCGCTATGCGCTCGTTGCCATGTGCATCGGTGGCGGACAACGCATGGCGGCGATCTTCGAAAGGATGTGACGTCTCGGGCTGGGCGCGCGCAGCGTGCCCGCCTCTCAGCGGCCGGTCGACTATTGCGAGAAGAGCCTCACGACCCCGGCGTCTACGACCTTGGCAATCTCTTCCATTCGCCACGTGATATGCGTCTCCGTGAGTTCGCGGCAGCGCTTCGCATCGCGCGCTTCGATGGCGTCAAGAATTTCGAGGTGCTCGGCGAAGGCGTCGTGTCCGCGCTGTTCAAGGTCGATCCAGCGAACGAAGTGTATGCGTGCGTTGATGCCATACATCGTACGGACCATCTCGTTGTTGCCCGACAGGGCGACCAGACGGACGTGGAACTCTTCGTCACGGGACACCAGTTGAGCTGCGGGCGCCTGCGCCTTGCTCTTCATCGTGTCCTTCCAGAACTTCCGCAGTGCCTTCACATCCTTGAGGTCGGCGCGTTCGACGGCAAGTTGCACGGCCGACGCTTCGATGCTGCGGCGAAGCTCGAACAGATCGAAGATGTCTTGACGGTTCAGTTCCCGGACAAAGAAGCCTCGATTGGGGACGAATGTCAACAGGTTTTCAGCGACCAGGCGATTCAGCGCCTCGCGAAGCGGCGTCCGACTGACGTCGAATCTCTCGGACAGTTCCAGCTCGTTGACGCGCTCGCCTGGCCGGATGGTGTACAGAACCGCCATCTGCTTCAGATGCTCGTACAAGTCGTTGACGGTCAGTCCCGCTCGCTTCGGAGCATTGGTCTCTCGGACCCGCGGTTTCGGATCCCGGATGAGAGAAGAGTAGCCTGCCATTGTGAGTTTCCTTCCTGATGCGCGTGGCACCTTAGATGATTCTGAAGACCTGCCACTCCGTCGGAGACGGCAGCTTGACGCGTGTCGGCTCGTCGGGTGCGCCGGCTCCACGGTCGGGCGCTCACTTCCAGGGCGGCTACTTTCTGTTCCGTACAGGCGCGGCCGGGAAGTGTCGGCAACGCTGTATTCTATACCAGCCCCGGAACGGCGTCGGGTGCGCGCCGGGGTCGCCCACGGCCGTCAAAAACTCAACGGATGCAGGCTGCGCGCCGGCTAAGCGAGCAGTCCTTCCATCGAAATTTCCGGCGCGCGCCGCGCTATCAGGTCAGCCGTGATGCGTGCGGACCCATGGGACATGGTCCAGCCGATGTGCCCGTGGCCGGTGTTCAGGAAAAGGTTCGAATATTTCTTTTGTCCGAAGAACGGGAGGTTGTTCGGCGTCATCGGTCGCAATCCCGCCCACATCTCCGCGCGGTCGTAGCTGCCGCCGTCCGGATAGAGTTCTTGCGTAACCCGCTTCATGAACGCGAAGTCCGCGGGCTTGTGCGAAGTATCGTATCCGGCGAACTCCGCGGTCGCCGTGACTCGGATCCTGTCTCCGAAGCGCGAAATGGCGACCAGATTGTGTTCGTCGACGACGGCAACATTTGGCGCGTGAGCATGCGCGTCGATCGGTACGGTCAACGAATAGCCCTTCACGGGATAGATCGGCAAGTGGATTCCAACTTGCCGGGCAACGATCGGGCTGTAACTGCCGAGCGCCAGTACGTACACGTCGCCTTTCAGTACACCCTTGTCTGTTCTAACACCGTCGATCCGGCCGGCGGCGACGTCCAGGCCGCGGATGCTCGTTCCCGTCAGGATGGTTGCGCCCCGGGCGACAATGATGTCGGCAAGCGCGCGCGTGAACTTCGCCGGGTCGCCCGTCTCATCCGTCGGGCAGTAAATGGCACCCGCAATCTCGTCTTTCGCAGAGCGAAGCGAGGGGTCGAGCGATACGACCTCTTCGCGGTTCAGCACTTTGATGATCTGGCCGTCCGACTCGAGGAGTTTCATCTGCGCGACACCACGGTCCAACGCTTCCTGGCTGCGATGGAAGTAGATGATGCCGCGGTCGTTGCGGTCGTACGAAATGCGTTCCGTCGCGATGACGCTCTGCAGCACCGACTGCGAATAGGCTGCCAGTCGATGTTTGAGAAGGGTGTTGCGGCGCGCCTTTTCAGCGCTGCATTCCATCAGGAAAAGCCACGACCACGAATAAAGTCGCGGGTCCGCTGAAAATTTGAATCGCAGGGCCTGGTCCTTCAATAGCAGCGACTTGGCCAGAATCATCGGCGCCTTCGGCGATGACCAAACGAAGGAGTGGCCCGGAGCGACCATTCCTGCGTTTCCCCAACTCGTTTCGCCAGCGACAACGGGTTGCCTGTCCACTACCGTGACATCGTGACCATCTCTTTGAAGCTGATACGCAGTGGTGACTCCAACCACACCGCCGCCGAGCACAATGACCTTCATGGCGTCCTCAATGTGAACCATGGAATGACTTCGGACCGCTGCGGCCGTCTGTGAGTGGGCCGCAGCTTCACCCGGGCTTACTCGCGCCCTAAGTGTCGACACTATTGTATATTAAGATTGGTGAACTTGTGCAACGAGGCGAACCCCCTCCATTGGGATTTTTCCTCAGATATGTCGATAAAAGTGTCGACAGTTGTGTGTGAGATGCGCTAGTCTCGTCACACTTTGACATCAACCGAAGGAGGATTTATGCAGATCAAGCGATACGAGAGCGGCAAGCGGATGAGCATGGCAGTCGTGTACAACGGTTTCGTCTTTGTGGCCGGGCAGGTCGCGGACGATCCGAGTCAAGACGTAAAGGGGCAGACGACGCAGATTCTTGCGAAGATCGACAAATTGCTGGAGCAAGTCGGCTCTGACAAGACGAAGGTTCTGTCGGCAAGCATCTGGATCGCCGACTACACAACATTCAACGAGATGAACGAAGTGTGGGACGCATGGGTGCCCGAGGGCGACGCTCCCGCGCGTGCCTGTGTCGAATCGAAGCTGGCCTTCCCTCAGTACACGGTTGAAATCGGCGTGATCGCCGCAGTCTAATTTCAGGATTCGAGGCAACGGCCTGGACGCTGCAGGTAAGCCGGCCGTCAACGTGAAGAGGCACGAATATGGAAACTCTCGAAGGCGCCGAGCGTTACGCGAAGCTCGATTTCGCCCTTGATGCCGGTATCTGCGACCGCGCCGCAATCGGCCTGGTCGTCCTCGCGACCGACCACACGATCGAGTACGAATGGCGCAAGCTTCTCGCCATCGATGGGGTTGGATTCTATGAAAGTCGCATCGCGAATTCGGCCGACATCACGCCGGAGACACTGAGAGAAATGGACGGCCTGATTGCGCCGGGGGTGGCGGTCATTCGACCCGGCGAGCGGCTCGATGTGGTGGCGTTCGGTTGCACATCTGCATCGATGGTCCTGGGTGAGGACCGCGTCATTGCGCGGATAAAAGAATCCAGGCCGAATGCGGCCTGTACCACGCCCATCACCGCGGCCCGGGTCGCGTTGAACTCGCTTGGCGCGCAGCGTGTCGCGCTTCTGACGCCGTACATGCGAACGATCAACGAATCGATGCGTGACTACCTGTTGAATCGCGGCGTGAACGTCGTCCGGATGGGATCGTTCGAGCACTCGGACGACAACGAGGTCGCGCGTATCGACGCACAGTCGGTTCGCAATGCGATCTTGGCACTCGGTCGACATGACGATGTCGATGCCGTCTTCGTATCTTGTACGTCGTTGCGATTGGCTGACCAGGTTGCGCTCATCGAGCGCGAACTTGGAAAACCGGTGACATCGAGCAATCACGCAATGGCGTGGCACGCTCTGCGCCTCGCGGGCGTGAAAGACGAATTGCCGCAGCTTGGTCGGCTTTTCACCGTTCAGAGCGCATCGTAAAGGCCGAGTCCGCAACGCATGGCCGTCGCTTGCTCGGGCGGCCGCACTTGCGTTGCGCGCCTTCACCCTTAAGTCATTACTTCTCGGATTCCGGGCAATGATCCGGAACTCGACGGCGAGGGGCTGCGCAACAGAAGGAGCGCGCGTGTTGGCGAGCACACAGCCTTGACGCACGACAGATCCCGTTCAGGCGATCGGGGGAGAACGTCAGTCTCCATCGCGCGTCTACACGATCGCATTAACGCAATTGAACGTTGTGCCCCAATTCCGCGCTGATCGCTTCGGCTTCGTGGCGCAACTCGCTGGCGATGGGGCCATGCGGCGACGCGTCGAACCCTCCGGTTGCGCCCAATGCTGTAATCGCCGCGCAGATGTGCCCGTTCGCATCGAATACGGGTGCCGAGACCGCGCTGATTCCTTTCAGGTTCGTATCGCGTACCGTTGCCAGACCTGCGGCCTGAATCTCGCGCTGCAGCAGGCCGATCGGATCGGTGGCATCGAGTTGAGCGCGCAATTCGGCGGGTGTGGCCGCCAGTTCCTCTTCCGCCATCTTCCTGATGCGCTTCTCGTTGAGCAGGGCGAGAAAAAGCCTTCCCGTCGAAGACCACAGTAGAGACATCACGGAACCCGCGCGCACGTTAACCGTCACCGGCAAGCCGGGCTCTTCGAACCGCATGATCGTCGGTCCCCGGTTGCCCATGATGGCGACGAAGCAGGTGACTTCAAGCCGCTCACGCAGGCGCATCAGCGCTGGCTCCGCCAAACGGATCGGATCAGCCACGCGCATGGCTGACAGACCGATTGCAATGCATTGGGGCCCCAGAACGTATTGCTGCGTGCCCTTGTCTTGCGTCACAAACGATTCCTCGATCAGGCTCGCCAGATAGCGATGCACCTTGGCAGGATTTTCGCTGAGTCGCGCGGCCAACGCAGTCAGCGTCGCGCGCCCACCCGACGCCGCCAGTTCCTTCAGCACGAGCAAGCCGGTCGACGCCGATTGCACACGTTGTCTGCGATCCCGCGTGGCCGCGGCGACTTTTTCGCGTTCGTTATCTGTATTCATAGGTGTGATCTTAGCCGAGGAGCCGAGGCTACTGCGCCGCACAGGTTTACCCCGATCTGCCGATTACGCAATGCGTATTATAGTTACGCAAAAGCATCGTACAGGAGCAAACCATGTCGTCGAATGCGCGTCCCGCATCATCGTCGGAGTGTCCCTTTCATTCGGCTTCGGGAGCCGCGCAATCCGCGCCGAATGGTTGCCCGGTGAGTGCACGCGCCGCCGCGTTCGACCCGTTCGACGACGGTTATCAGCAGGATCCGCCGGAGTACGTGCGGTGGTCCCGCGAGCAGGAACCGGTATTCTTCAGCCCGAAGCTCGGCTATTGGGTCGTCACGCGTTACGACGACATCAAGGCAATTTTTCGCGACAACGTCACGTTCAGCCCGTCGATCGCGCTTGAAAAAATCACGCCCACCGGCCCCGAAGCGAACGCCGTGCTGGAGTCGTACGGCTTTGCGTTGAATCGCACCCTGGTCAACGAAGACGAGCCCGCGCACATGCCGCGCCGGCGCGCGCTGCTGGATCCATTCACGCCCGAGGAGTTGAAGCATCACGAGCCGATGGTTCGCAAGCTGGCGCGTGAATACGTCGATCGCTTCATCGACGATGGGCGCGCCGATCTGGTCGATCAGATGCTCTGGGAAGTCCCGCTTACCGTCGCACTGCATTTCCTCGGTGTGCCGGAAGAGGACATGGATACGCTTCGCGAGTATTCGATCGCGCACACGGTGAACACGTGGGGCCGTCCGAAGCCCGAGGAGCAGGTTGCGGTAGCGCACGCCGTCGGCAAGTTCTGGCAGTACGCGGGCAAGGTGCTCGAAAAGATGCGGCTGGACCCGTCTGGCCCGGGCTGGATGCAGTACGGCATCAGGAAGCAGAAGGAACTGCCCGACGTCGTGACGGACTCGTATCTCCATTCCATGATGATGGCGGGCATCGTCGCTGCGCACGAGACCACGGCAAACGCCACCGCCAACGCAATGAAATTGCTGCTGCAGCATCCGCAAGCCTGGCGCGACCTCTGCGATGACCCGAGCCTGATTCCCAACGCTGTCGAGGAGTGCCTGCGGCACAACGGCTCGGTGGCTGCGTGGCGGCGTCTCGCGACAAAGGATGTCGTCGTGGGCGGGATTTCGATTCCGGCCGGCTCGAAGCTGCTGATCGTCACTTCGTCGGCAAACCACGATGACGCGCACTTCGTCGATGCCGATTTCTTTGACATTCGCCGAGAGAATGCGAGCGACCAACTCACCTTTGGCTATGGCTCGCATCAGTGCATGGGGAAGAACCTCGCGCGCATGGAGATGCAGATCTTCCTGGAAGAGTTCACACGTCGGCTCCCGCACATGAAGCTTGCCGAGCAAACCTTCACGTATGTGCCCAACACATCGTTTCGTGGCCCGGAACATCTGTACGTCGAGTGGGACCCCGCGCTCAATCCCGAGCGTCACGGCCGGTCCGTGCTGGTGTCCGATACGCCGGTGCGAATCGGCGAGCCGTCATCGCATGCGGTGAGCCGGGCAATGAAAGTCGAGCGCCTGACGATGTGCGCCGATCACATCTTGCATGTCCGCCTTGTTCCGGCCGATGGCCGACAACTGCCGCGGTGGGCGCCCGGTGCGCATATCGATGTCGCGTGCGGCAATACGGGCATCTCGCGGCAATATTCTCTCTGCGGTGCCCTCGAAGATCGACAGGCGTTCGAGATTGCCGTGCTGCATGAACCGCAGGGGCGTGGTGGATCGGCGTGGATACATGCGAACCTGCAAACAGGCGATGTTGTCCACATTCGCGGGCCGCGCAACCATTTCCGTTTCACGGGGGATGCGACGCGTGCCGTGTTTGTCGCAGGCGGAATCGGGATTACGCCGATCAGCGCGATGGCGCGTGAGGCCAAGGCCCGCGGCATTGACTATGTCATCCACTACAGCGGCGCAAGACGGTCGTCGATGGCCATGCTCGATGACCTCATCGCGCTGCATGGCGAACGCCTGCACGTGCATGTTTCTGAAGAAGGCACTCGTAACGATCTCGCATCGCTTTTCGCACCGGCACACGACGATACACATGTATACGCTTGCGGGCCCGCCAGAATGCTGGATGCACTTGCATCCAGCTGCGCACATTGGCCTGAACACGCGTTGCGCATGGAACATTTCGCCGCGACGAAGACCGTGACCGATCATTCGAAGAACGAGGCCTTCGAAGTGGAGCTGAAGGACTCGGGTCTGCTGCTCACGGTGGCGGCCAATCAGACCGTGCTCGACGCGTTACGGCATGCAAACATCGACGTGCAGAGCGACTGCCGCGAGGGCTTGTGTGGATCGTGCGAAGTGCGCGTGCTGAAAGGCCGGGTCGATCATCGCGACATGGTACTGACGCGAGCGGAACGCGAGGCCAACGATCGCATGATGACCTGCTGCTCGCGCGCATGCGGCGGGGAAAAACTGATTCTCGAGCTGTGACGACGACACCGTGTGCAGTGCTGCCGGCCATATCTTGGCACGGCCATTAAAGATAGGAGACCGAAGGTGAAAAAGAAACGTGCCAATCTGATGTTCGCATGTACCATCGGCACCACGCTCGAATGGTATGACTTTTTTGCCTTTGCCGCGTGTGCCGTACTGGTATTCGACAAGCAGTTTTTCGTCGTGGGAAATCCGCTCGCTGCGACGCTGCTGTCACTGGCCACGTTCGCGGTCGGGTTTATTGCACGACCGTTGGGCGGCATCGTGTTCGGGCTGATCGGTGACCGTGTCGGTCGTCGCAAGACCCTGGTCGTCAGCCTGTTGATGATGGGGCTCAGCACCTTCTCGGTCGGCCTCTTGCCAACGTACGCTTCGATCGGACTCGCCGCGCCTTTGCTGCTCGTGTTGCTTCGAATACTGCAAGGTATCGCGGTCGGAGGCGAGGCGACGGGCGCAATCCTGATGATTGCCGAGTCGATGCCGCGTAGTCAACGGGGCTTCTGGACGAGCTTCACGATGTTCGCCGGGCCGCTCGCGAATGTGTTGACTGCATTGGTGGTGGGCACCGTGCAGAAGGTTTATGGGGACTCGGCGTTCGTCGAATGGGCGTGGCGCATTCCGTTCTTTATCTCGGCGCTTCTGGTGATCGTCGGTTTCTGGACTCGCCGGCGAGTCGAGGAGTCAGCTGCGTTTGCCGAACTCGCCGCCGCACATCAGACGGTAGAACGCGTGTCGCTGAGCGAAACCTGGTCGCATAATTGGCAACAGATGAGTAAGGCCTTTTTCGTCAAGGCGGCTGAAAACACGTTCCTGTATCTCTTCTCGACATTTGTTCTCGGACTCGCCACGGGCTACCTGCACTTCAGTCGTCAGCAAGCGTTATCCGCGCTTATGCTGGCATCTGCGATCGAAGTGTTCGTGATTCTTGTAGCCGCCCATGTGTCGGATCGAGTCGGCCGTCGGCCTGTGTTGATCGTCGGCATGCTGGGCGCCGCGGTTGCAAGTTGTTCGCTGTTCACGCTGTCACCGGGAAGCCACTACCTGCACCTCCAACTTGCGCTTATCGCTTGCTTGGCATGCCACGGAATCATTCTCGGACCGATGGCCGCATATATGGCTGAACTGTTCCCAACGCGCGTGCGCTTTACCGCGCTTTCGACGAGTTATCAACTGGCGTCGGTGCTCGGCGGATCCATCGCGCCTATCGTCGGGACACTGCTCGTCAGCTTTACCGGATCGGCAGTATTCGTCGCGGGCTACGCTATCGTGATGGCATTGCCTGCGTTCATCGCCGTGGGTTTGTCGCGAGAGTCGCGCGGTCGGGACTTCGGATTGCCGCATGGCGCAGAGGACGGTGCAATCGTCCTGCCGGGCAACGGTGTGCGTCCGACTGGAGGGTGAGCGGCGGCGTAGATCATTTCTCCGCCGTAACAGGCCTACCGCGGATGGTTTGAGCACTCACCCGGAGCGGTATCGCTGGATCAGTCCGCTCCATGGCGCATCCACGTGTAGTCTCCCCGGCATCCATCTGCTGACCAAGCCGCCCCGATGCCGAAAATTCCGGCAGATTCCATTTATGTGAGATGGAGCACACTGCTTTCCGACGGCGACTGTATCTTGTTGTTTCGGCTGGAGCAGTGCCGGATTTTCAGAACGGCTATCGGGGCAATGCGACATTGCAAGACGGCATCGATCTCGGCGCCGGATTCGACGACGAGATCGCATTGCTCGAATCCGTGCGAGTGCCGGGCAATGCACTCGCCGACCTTCCCGCACCGGGAGTACCGGTCGCATTGTGGCAAAACGCCGGCTTCCCTCTCGCGACTGCCGGCGGCCCCGACTCGTTGAACAGCACCCTGCTCGTGCCATTGCCGCAAGCGATCGCTTCGCGATCGTGCGGCACGGCCGGTACGTCGGCGCGACCGTTGTCCGTCATCCGCACGTTGGCGCTGCAGCCGTAGTGAAGCCGTCTCTGCCGGTGTGGAGGCGAGTCAGGGATACCGAGAGATGACGCACTATATTGATTTTGAAGCAGACGAGCTTCCCGGCGATCCGTTGTCGGCACCATTGGACCTGATCGTCGTCGGCGGAGGCGCCGCGGGCCTGACGATCGTTCGCGAGCTGTCCGGCCTGGGCCTGAACATTCTGCTTCTCGAAAGCGGTGCGCTCGAAGAATCGGCCGACCACGAAGCGCTGAACGAAGTCGACGTCGAAGGATCGCTGCAAGACGCGGAACTGCAGCGGTCCCGCCATGCGTCGCACGCGTTTCAATTGAAATTCTGGACCACGCAAACCCAGAAGTTCGGCGTTCGGTGTCGCGTGCTGGGCGGCTCGACGGCCGGATGGGCCGGCAAGGTCGCGCCATTCGATGCGATGGATTTTGCTTCGCGCGAGTGGATCGCGGACTCCGGCTGGCCAATCGCCGCCGCGGATCTCGCGCCCTACATTCAGCGTGCCGCACGGCACCTCGACGTCGGCCCGATCCTCAGCGGCGCCGCATTCTGGCCGGCGGCGAAATTGCGTGAGCCTGTCGAAATGGCGCGCATGAAGCATGTGTCGTCGTTCTTCTGGCAGCTTGCGCGCTCTCATCGGAACCTGACGGACGTGATGCGCTTCGGGCCGGATTTCAGAAGCGAATCGCATCGCGACGTGACGATCATGCTCAACGCGACGGTGCGCGCGATCCACGCGGATAACACCGGAGTGACGGGCGTCGAGATCGTGTCGTCGCTGTCGGGCAAGCGACGCCGCACGTTGCAGTCGAGCCACGTGGTGCTGGCGGCCGGCGCCATCGAAAACGGCAGGCTGCTGCTCCTGTCGCGGGACGAGGCCGGCAATGCGCTGGGGAATGCGCGCGACGTCGTCGGCCGTTATCTGACGGACCACCCGTGCATGTCGATCGGCGTGTTTTCGCCGGATAGCCAGGCGTCGGCTGCCGCATTGCTCGGCTTCTTTTCGTTGCAGCAGGACTATCGCGCGTTCATGTATTCGCATGGACTGGCACTTCGCCCCGACGTGCAGCAGGAACGACGTCTGCCGAATATGGCCGCGTATGCAAATGCCCGCATCTCGAACGACGATCCGGTCGTCGCGTTGAAGCGGCTGGCAAAGCGGCAAAGCAAGCGCCCGCTGGCCGATCTGGTCCTCGTGCTGCAGCGATCCGGCGTGGTCGTGAGTTTCGTCGGGCGGCGGATACTGGGTAGCTCGATACTGCCGCGGCGCGTGCGTCGTCTACTCGTCGACACGGTCATCCGGCTCGATGCGAATTTCGTCGCGCGTGACTACGTGGCGAAAGGCACGGGCAGAAAAATCGACAAGGTCACGCTCGACGTCATTTGCGAGCAGCCGCCGATGCGCGAGAACCGCGTGACGCTGTCGAGCCGATGCGACCGGCTCGGATTGCCGGTGGCCAGCGTCACGTGGGAGTCCGGGCGCGTGATGAAACAGGCCGTCGTCACGTTCGCGCGTCTGCTCGACAGCGACCTGCGCGACGCCGGCATCCACGGCTTCGAGTTGCGGCCTGAAATCGCGGCAGGCGACCTGCCGGCCATCGCGCTGCACGACATGGCGCACACCGCCGGCACGACACGCATGGGGCGAGACCCGGCGACGAGCGTCGTCGATGCGGACTGCCGCGTGCACGACGTTCGCGGCCTGTATATCGCAGGCGCGTCGGTTTTCCCGACGAGCGGGCATGCCAATCCGACCATGGTGATCATGGCACTCGCGATCAGGCTTGCCGACCATCTGAAGTCGAACCTGGTCGCGCGACGGATCGCGGCATTGACGCGGCCCGCCGCGGCAAACGACACGCGGCCGCTCGTGCTGGTGACGGGCGCGACCGGCAACGTGGGCGCACACGTGGTCGATCAGTTGATTCAGCATGGCTATCGCGTGCGAGGGCAGTTTCACCGCAAGGTACCGGTCGATGCGCGGGTCGAATGGGTGGCGGCCGATTTTTCCGATCGCGATCTCGCGGATGCCGCACTGGACGAACTGGTCGATGGCGCGACGGCGGTCGTCCATCTGGCGGCCGGTTTGCCCGGCACGCCGCATCTGCAAACGATCAACATCACCAATCTGGAGCGCTTCGCGCAGGCGTGCGTCCGTCGCGGCATCAGCTATTTCGGATACGCGAGTTCGATGGTGGTTTACGGCTCTCCGCGCAACCGGCTCGTGGATGAAAACGCGCCGTTGCTCGACGTGAACCGCCCGCTCGAAAAGCAGTATTTCGAGGCGCCGGAGATGCGCGAATACGCGCGCAGCAAACGTATCGGCGAGGACATCCTGTCCCGATGCTCGGCGAGCATGCATGTCGATCTGTATCGGATCGCCCTCGCGCAGCAGCCGGGCTATCTCGAGGAAGCGCTGCACTGGAACCTGACCAAGCGGCTCTTTGCGCTGTACCGCAACAGTCACTATATTTCGCCGCACAACGTCGCCAGGGCGATCGTTCATCTGCTTCGACGCTCGATCGACGGCGGGAAGCGTGACGGGAGCGAAGCGTTCAATATCGCCGACACCCATTCGCCGACCTACGAAGAAGTCTATCGCCGCGCGGGACGCAAGCCGAGCGTCCACGTCCCGTTGCTCGCGGATGTCGCGAGAAGTCTGGCCGTCGGCAAGACCGTGAAAAAGCGCTATCCGATGGGCTTTTATCGTCTCGACGACAGAAAACTGCGCGCAACCGGCTTCGTGCTCGATCGCCAGGACTGACGGCGTCCGTCGTTTGGCCGGCATGTCGCTTCCGTCGTTGTAGTGCCGTCGTACGGCCCGCTTCAGCGCGGCGCCAACGCCGCTCGCTGCTTCGCCCGATCCCGGGCCGTTGCTTGCCCCTCCCGCTCACGCGTGCTCGGCACGGCGAGGCACGCAGTTTGCTCTGGCCGTCGTGCATCGGGGCGTGGGGCCCCGATGTCTTCGACCTCACGGCGAAGCGACAGAAGAGGAGGGCGCATGTCGACGACGGTGCGCGAACCGGAGCGCGAACCGGGCAAATTCTGCGACGGCGCGTGTCATAACGCACGGCGGGCCGCAATCGCCGCGTCATTTCGCGCGGCGGTGCGGCCGGTGGAGCCGGCCGCATGCCGCACCGGTGCGGCGCGTGCATGCGCGCGCTGGGCGGCCGAAGGAGCACCGTCATGACGATCGGCTGCCCCGAGTGCGGGTCGCTCGAGGACATTCCGCCCATCGGCGCACATGCGCTCGTGCGATGCCGAATGTGCCAGGCACCCCTGGAGCGCCGCAGCGGCCGCAGCGTGCAGGCCGCGCTTGCATGCACCACCGCGACCTTCATATTGCTGTTTCCCGCCAACCTCGCGCCGTTGATGACCGTGCGGATGCTCGGCAGGCCCCACTCGTCGGTCCTGGCCTCCGGGATGCTGACGATGTGGGGGCAGGGCTGGGTGCTGCTGGCGGCGCTGCTTGGGATGTTCGGCATCGTGCTGCCATTCTTTCGCTTCGGCGGGCTCATGGTGGTGCTCGCCGCGGTGCGCTTCGGCTGGTGCTTCCGTGGTATCGGGCCGCTGTTCCGGTGGACGGTCTGGCTCGATGCATGGGCGATGCTGGACGTGTATCTGCTCGGATGCATGGTCGGTTACGCGCGTGTCACGCAGAGCCTGCCCTGCACGATCGGCGCGGGCGGCTATTGCCTCGTTGCGGCCGGGCTGTTGTCGATGATCACGCGCGCGTCGCTGGATCGCCGCACGGTCTGGCGAGCCATCGCGCCCGAACGATACCCGTCGCCGGGAGAGGCCACCGTCGCCTGCACCGCATGCGACCTGGTTCAGCCGGCGCACTGCGACGGGTTTCCGTGCCCGCGCTGCGGATTGACGCTGCGTGCGCGTAAGGCGGCACCGCTCACGCGTGCGAGCGCGTTGTCGCTCGCGGCGCTCGTGCTGACCGTGCCGGCCAACCTTCTTCCGATGACGCTGTCGAGACAACTCGGACACGTCGTGTCGCACCGGATCGTCGACGGCGTGCTGCGGCTGTTTCATGTCGGTCTCTGGCCGTTCGGGATCCTCACCTTCGTGACGAGCGTCGTGATACCGGTCGCCAAGATCGTCTGCATGGCATGGTTCGTCGCGTCCGTCCTGCGGCAGTCGCGTTCGCATCTGCGTCTGAAAGGCCGCATCCATCGATGGATCGACGAACTCGGCCGATGGTCGAACATCGATGTCTTCACGATTGCGGCATTCGTTCCGTTGATCCGCTTCGACGGCATCGCGTCGGCGGCGCCGGCGGCCGGTGCGACGGCCTTCGCGCTCGTCGTGTTCTTCACGATGGCGGCCGCGCACGCGTTCGATCCGCGCCTGATGTGGGACAGCCGCGACAGGAGGCGCCGATGACCGGCCACCGTACGCGGGCCGACGTGCGCCGCAGTGCATGGCCGGGCTGGGTATGGGCCGTGCCGCTCGCGACACTCGGCGTGGTCGGATGGCTCGGCATCCGCGCGCTGGCCGAAGGCGGCGAGACCGTGACGGTCGTGTTCTCCGATGCGCACGGCATCAGAGTCGACGACACCGAAGTGACGCTGCGCGGCGTCAGGGTCGGCAACGTGTCGGACATCACGCTGACGGCCGATGGCCGGCACGTGGAGGCGGCGCTCAGGATCGATCGGGCCGGCGAGAAGTATCTGCTCAGCGGCACGCGATTTTTCCTGCGCGGCGCGCAACCCGACATGAACGACCCGGCGTCGCTGAGGGGGCTCGTCGCCGGCCCGGAAATCGTGATGGAGCCGGGGCCCGGCAAGCCGGCGCGGCACTTCGACGGCACCGAGCGCCGGCCGGCGCTGGCGCCGCAACACGGGCCGGTGGTGTCGTATGTGGTGCGGTTCGGCGGCGCGGTGGGCGAACTCAAGGACGGCGCGCCTGTGGAGTTGCGCGGCTTTCCGGTTGGAACCGTTACCAGCGTGCGCCTGCACTATGACGTCGGCAGCGGGCAGCTCGATACGCCCGTGCAAATCGCGCTCGAGCCGTCGGCACTCGGCATCACCGGGGTCCGGCCGCCGACGGACGGCAACTGGCGGCCGATCGTCGACGGCATGCTCGCGCGGCTCGTCGCGCACGGGTTGCGCGCGCATCTGGTGCAGGATCCGCCGCTCGTCGGCCCGCGCATGATTCGCCTCGACTTCGAGCGCGGCGCGCCGGCCTCGGCGTTCGTGAGCGGACACGGGCCGGCCGAGATACCGAGCGTGTCGTCGGCGGACTTCGATGCGATCGCCGCGCGTGCAAACGATATCGCCGGCAAGATCGACGCGCTGCCGATCAAGGAGACGGGCGAGCAGGTGCGCAGTATCGCGGCACGCGTCAACGCACTGGCCGGGTCGCCGCAGATCCGCGACAGCCTTTCGCATATCGACCGGTCGGTCGCACAAATCGACCGGATGATGCAGCAGGTGTCGCCGCAAATCGGGCCGCTCGTCGCGCAGCTGCGCGACACGGCGAATGCGGCGGACCAGGCCGTCGCGGCGGCCAACCGTACGCTCGGCGACGACGCGACGGCGCAGACGAGTTTGCCCGGCGCGATACGCGAGCTGACCGACACCGCGCGCTCGGTGCGTGCGCTGGCCGACTATCTCGATCGGCATCCGGAAGCGCTCGTGCGCGGCAGACGGGAGGACAAGCCATGATCCGCATTGCCGACCGACCGGTCGGAACATTCGGGCGGAAACGGAGCACGTGGGCAGCCGCTGCACTCGTCGCCGTGCTGACCGGCACGCTCATCCCCGGCTGCGGGCATAGTCCGCCGACGCGCTACGTGGCGCTGAGCGCGATGCCGGCTTCCGCACCGCTTGCGAGCGAACCGGTTGCACCGGTGCAACTGACGGCGGTGCATATTCCGGCCGAGCTCGACCGGCTCGAAGTCGTCACGCAGTTCTCCGCAAATCGACTCGCGATCGACGACGGCGCGCGCTGGGGCGCGCCGCTCGGCCCGATGATGCGCCAGACACTGGCGCAGGATCTGCTGACGCGCCTGCCCGGCGGCGCGTTCGTATTGCCCGATGCGCCGCGGCCGCCCGACACGCGCACGCTCGTCGTCACGGTGCTGGCGGCGCGCCCGGACGCAAACGGAGTGCTGACGTTCGACGTCGCATGGACCGTGTTGTCGGGCCGTCCTGCCCGCGTGACGTTGAGCCGCGAGACGACCTTGACGTCGCAGATGGCGGACCGCGACGCGGCGGCGCAGGCGGCCGCGCTGAGCCGGATTCTCGGACAGCTTGCCGACCAGATCGTCGGCTCGCTTCCGGCGCGCTGAGCCCGGTTTCGGCGGCATCGCCTTCTTCGTCGGTTGCGGCCTGACTCCGTTGCTCGACGACCGGAGCCGCGCGCGCGGATAGCGACCATTGCGATGCGGGAGCAGCGATGCGTACGGCCGCATCGTCAACACCCGTTCGGTCGACGCAATCTTTCCTGTACGTGGATAAAACACAACAGTACGATCGCATTCGTGCGCGACGCGCGTGCGCGCTTCGCCTGTTCTGACGCGGGCATCGCGGCGGGACGGGGGTGATCGTGTTTAGCGAACGGTCGTTCGATCGTTGACGCGAATTCACATGATTCTGGTAACTTGACGCATCGGCCCGAGCGCTTCGCGATGGCCATCACCCAACTTTCAACAACATGACACTACAGATTGGGATTCCTCTGGAGATAGCCCCCGGCGAACGGCGCGTCGCGACCGTTCCCGAGGTGGTTGAGAAACTGATCAAGCTGGGGTTCTCGGTGGCCGTCCAAAGCGGCGCTGGTGCCGGCGCGAACTTTGACGACGACGCATATCGCGCGGCCGGCGCGAGCATCGCCGCCACGGCGGCCGAGCTCTGGGCGGGCAGCGAGATCGTGTTGAAGGTGCGCCCGCCGAGCACGGAAGAAGTCGCGTTGATGCGGGAAGGCGGCACGCTGATCGGCTTCGTGTGGCCGGCGCAAAACCCCGAGCTGATGGAGCAACTGGCCGCGAAGCGCGCCACGGTGCTCGCGATCGATTCGTTGCCGCGCACGCTGTCGCGCGCGCAGAAGATGGATGCGCTCACGTCGATGGCCGGCATCAGCGGCTATCGCGCGGTGATCGAGGCCGCGCATGCATTCGGCCGTTTCCTGAACGGTCAGGTCACCGCGGCGGGCAAGATTCCGCCGGCGAAGGTGTTCATCGCCGGCGCCGGTGTCGCGGGTCTCGCCGCGATCGGCACGGCCGCGAGCCTCGGCGCGATCGTGCGCGCGAACGACACGCGAGCGGAAGTGGCCGACCAGGTCAAGTCGCTGGGCGGCGAGTTCGTCAAGGTCGACTACGAAGAAGAAGGCTCGGGCGGCGGCGGTTACGCGAAGGTGATGAGCGAAGGCTTCCAGCAGGCGCAGCGCGCGATGTATGCGCAGCAGGCCAAGGATGCCGACATCATCATCACCACCGCGCTGATCCCCGGCAAGCCGGCGCCGAAGCTGATCACCGCCGAGATGGTGCAGTCGATGAGGCCCGGCAGCGTGATCGTCGACATGGCCGCCGAACAGGGCGGCAACTGCGAACTGACGGTGCCCGGCGAAGCCGTCGTGCGCCACGGCGTGACGATCGTCGGCTATACGGATCTCGCATCGCGCCTGTCGCGGCAGTCGTCGACGCTGTACGGGACCAACCTGCTGCGCGTGGTCGAGGAGCTGTGCAAGAACAAGGACGGCACGATCAACGTCGACTTCGACGACGACGCGATCCGCGGGCTGACCGTGATCAAGGAAGGCAACGTCACGTGGCCGCCGCCGCCGATCAAGCAGGCGGTCGTCGCGCCGAAACCGCCGGCGGCCGCAACCACCGTCGTCGCGCCCGCGAAGTCCAAGGGCCACGGTCACAGCGGCGAGCCGATGTCGGCCAAGGCGCTCGCGATCGTGTTCGCGGTCGGTGCAGTGGCGTTCCTGCTGGTCGGCCAGTTCGCGCCGTCCAGCTTCCTGTCGCACTTCACGGTGTTCGTGCTCGCGTGCTTCGTCGGCTACATGGTGATCTGGAACGTCACGCCGTCGCTGCACACGCCGCTGATGAGCGTGACCAACGCGATCTCGTCGATCATCGCGATCGGCGCACTCGTGCAGGTCGCGCCGCCGCTCGGTGAGCTGGCCAATGCCGGCGACCGTCCGTCCGGGCTGATCCTGGGCCTGGCGGTGGGCGCGCTGACGCTCACGGCCGTCAACATGTTCGGCGGCTTCGCGGTCACGCGACGCATGCTGGCGATGTTCCGCAAATAAGGGGACGACAATAATGACTTCAAACCTGACCACCGTCTCCTATATCGGCGCCGCAATCCTGTTCATCCTCAGCCTTGGCGGGCTGGCCAACCCCGAGACCGCGCGCCGCGGCAACCTGCTCGGGATGATCGGCATGCTGATCGCGGTGCTGGCCACCGTGCTCGGCCCGCGCGTGTCGGCCTCGGGCATTCCGTACGTGATCGCGGCGCTCGTCGTCGGCGGCGCCGTCGGCCTGTACGCCGCGAAGAAAGTGCAGATGACGCAGATGCCGGAACTGGTCGCGCTGATGCACAGCCTGGTCGGCCTCGCGGCCTGCCTGGTGGGCTTCGCGAGCTATATCGACACGTCGGTGCAGTTCACGGGTGCCGAGAAGGCAATCCACGAAGTGGAGATTTATGTCGGTATCCTGATCGGTGCCGTCACCTTCGCGGGTTCGATCATCGCGTTCGGCAAGCTGTCGGGCAAGATCGGCGGCAAGCCGCTGCTGCTGCCGGCACGGCACTGGATGAACCTGGCCGCGCTGCTGATCGTGATCTACTTCGGTCGCGCGTTCCTGCATGCGGAAAGCATTCAGGACGGGATGCTGCCGTTGCTCGTGATGACCGTGATCTCGCTGCTGTTCGGCGTGCACATGGTGATGGCGATCGGCGGTGCGGACATGCCGGTCGTGGTGTCGATGCTCAACAGCTACTCGGGGTGGGCGGCGGCGGCGACCGGCTTCATGCTCGGCAACGACCTGCTGATCGTGATCGGCGCGCTGGTCGGCTCGTCGGGTGCGATCCTGTCGTACATCATGTGCCGCGCGATGAACCGCAACTTCATCAGCGTGATCGCGGGTGGTTTCGGCGGCGGCGCGCCTGCGGCAGCGGGTGCCGGCGGCGCTGCGCAGCCGGCTGGCGAAGCAGTCGCGGTGAGCGCGGTGGAAACGGCCGAGCTGCTGCGCGAAGCGAAGCGCGTGATCATCGTACCCGGTTATGGGATGGCCGTTGCACAGGCTCAGCACACGGTGTACGAGCTCACGAAGCTGCTGCGCGAGAAGGGCGTCGACGTGCGCTTCGCGATCCACCCGGTCGCGGGCCGCATGCCGGGGCACATGAACGTGCTGCTGGCCGAGGCGAAGGTGCCGTACGACATCGTGATGGAGATGGACGAGATCAACGAGGACTTCCCCGAGGCCGACGTGTCGATGGTGATCGGCGCGAACGACATCGTGAACCCGGCCGCGCAGGACGACCCGTCGAGCCCGATCGCGGGGATGCCGGTGCTGGAAGTGTGGAAGGCGAAGACGTCGATCGTGATGAAGCGCAGCATGGCTTCGGGTTATGCGGGCGTCGACAATCCGCTGTTCTACAAGGACAACAACCGCATGTTGTTCGGCGATGCGAAATCGATGTTGGACGAGATCTTCGGTGCGCTGAAAGCCTGAGGATTACCGCGAGGCCGACACGGACCGCAGGCAGGCCCGGGTCGGCAGTGCGCGGCTTCGATGCAGGGTCGGGGGGCCCCCCCCCCCCCCCCCCCGGGGGGGCCCGGGGGGGCGCGGGCGTTTCCCCCCCCG
>NZ_JAPVQY010000002.1:0-102673 GCF_027257875.1 Burkholderia sp. IMCC1007 | reverse complement strand
ACAGGGACCGATGGCCGGCCGGGGTGGGCTGGGGGCGGCTTCGATGCAGGGTCGGCCCGCAACGCACAGCCAGTGCGTTGCGGGCCGATGTACGTCAGGCTGTTACCACAGCGGGCGGCGTGCTTCAGCGCCCTTCGATCGAAAGCCCGTTCAAGTCGCGATGCGGCGTTGCAGCCGCCATTCGCCCGGTTCGATGAGCCGACGAGCCTGCGGCCTGTCCGTCGGGCTTACCCCGGTCGGTCTCTCGACAGCAGGCAGGCAAGAAATCAATCCTCTTCCAGCCCCGCGAGCAGATCGTCGACGGCCTTGTAGACCCGCGCCACGACATCCTTGCCGACCTCTCGCTCCAGGTCGGCGTATCGCTCTTCCAGATCCTTCGTCAGTGCGCGAACCAGCTCCATGCTCGTCGGCGTCAGGGAAACCAGGATTCGGCGCTGATCCTCCGCGAACCGCTCCTTCGTAATCAGTTCCAGCGCCTCCATCCGCGCCAGCACGCCCACCATGCTCGGGCTCGAGATCGTACAGAGATCCGAAAGCTGCCGCGGCTCCATCGGCCCGTGCTCGTGCACCGCGCGGATGATCCGCCATTGCTGCTCGGTGAGCCCGTGTGCGTTCAGGAGCGGCCGGAAGCGCTCCATGATCTTCTCCCGCGCGCGCAGAAGCATCATCGGAAGATTGCGATGAGGGGCGTCGTGCTTGTCTTTGACATCCATACCGTTGATTGCGCTTCAGCTTCGTTGCAGCCGGGAATTCCGTCGGCCTGCATGTTCTCTCTTGACGCCCGATGATATCAGGCGAAATAATACTCACATGTTAGTGAACTGGCGAGGAACGAACCGTGATGTTTGCACCTGTCGACCATGTGCTTCGCCTGGAGGCAGAGCCGCTTGCGCGTGATGTCGATGCGCGCACGGCGGCGTCGCTCCTGTCCGGCGGCGCCAGATGCCGGCCGCCTGTCGAGGGCACCGTCTATGGCACGTTGCTGAACGACCGTGCGGCGCTCGACGCGCTGGGCGACGCGGTCAACGCCGCGCCCTACAAGGCACCGCCCAAAGCCCCCGTGTTGTACATCAAGCCGCGGAACACGCTGGCGGGGCACGGCGCGAAGGTCGTCGTGCCGGGCGGCACGGGCGGCGTTCAGATCGGCGGCTCGCTCGGGATCGTGATCGGGCGGACCGCCTCGCACGTGAGCGTTGCCGATGCGCTCGGATATGTGGCCGGATACACGATCGTGGCCGACCTGTGCGTGCCGCATGAAAGCGTGTATCGCCCGTCGGTCCGGTTCCGCGCGCGGGACGGCTTCTGCGTGATGGGGCCGACCGTCGTCGCGCGTCGCCTGGTCGCGGACCCGGACGCGCTGCCGATCTCGGTGAGCATCGCCGGCAAGGAGCCGTTCAACGCCAATACGGCGACGTCGATCCGGCATGTGGCGCAATTGATCGCCGACGTCACCGACTTCATGACGCTCACAGCCGGCGACGTGCTCACGCTGGGCGTCCCGCACGGTGCGCCCGTGGCCCAGGCCGGCGACGTCGTGACGGTATCGATCGGCGGATGGCCGGCCCTCACGTTTTCGATGACGAGCGAAGCAGCAGGAGGCAAACAATGATGCGGGGCCGTGTTGCATATTCGGGCGCCATTCACGAGGCTTACCCGCACGAAGCGGGCGTCCGGCTCGCCGACGGGCGCGTGTGTCGCGAGAGCGAGGTCGTGTGGCTCGCGCCCATCGAGCCGGGGACCATCTTCGCGCTGGGATTGAACTACGCGGAGCACGCGAAGGAGCTGCAGTTCTCGAAGCAGGACGAACCGCTCGTGTTTCTGAAGGGGCCGGGGTCCGTCATCGGCCACCGTGGGGTGACGCGCCGTCCTTCCGACGTGACGTTCATGCACTACGAGTGCGAACTGGCCGTCGTGATCGGCAAGCCGGCCAGGGAGGTCAGGCGCGAAGACGCGATGCAATACGTCGCGGGTTACATGATCGCGAACGACTACGCGATCCGCGACTATCTCGAGAACTACTACCGCCCGAACCTGCGCGTGAAGAACCGCGACGGCGGCACCGTGCTGGGCCCGTGGTTCGTCGATGCGGAAGACGTTGCCGATGTCACGAACCTCGAACTGCGCACGTTCGTGAACGGCAAGCTCGAGCAGAAGGGCAATACGCGGGATCTCGTGACCGACATCCCCGCGCTCGTCGAGTATCTGAGCGGCTTCATGTCGCTCGCGCCCGGCGACATCATCCTGACGGGCACGCCGGAAGGGATCGTCGATGTCAAAGCAGGCGACGAAATCGTGTGCGAAATCGACGGCCTCGGCCGTCTCGTCAACGTGATTGCCTCTGACGCGGAATTTGGCCGCAACTGACTGATTAGGATTACCAATGCGAATCGACCATCTGATCAACGGGAAGTCTGCGGCCGGCAGCAGCTACTTCGAGACCGTCAACCCGGCCACGCAGGAAGTGCTCGCCGAAGTCGCGAGCGGCACCGAGCAGGACGTCGATGCCGCGGTGCGCGCGGCGAAGGATGCGTTCCCCGGCTGGGCCGGCACGCCGGCCACCGAGCGCGCCAAGGTGTTGCGCAAGCTGGGCGAGCTGATCACGAAGCACGTGCCGGAACTGGCCAACACCGAGACGCGCGACACCGGCCAGACGATCTCGCAAACAGCCAAGCAGCTCGTGCCGCGCGCCGCGGACAACTTCACGTATTTCGCGGAAATGTGCACGCGCGTCGACGGGCACACCTATCCGACCGGTACGCACCTGAACTACACGCTGTTCCATCCGGTCGGCGTCTGCGCACTGATCTCGCCGTGGAACGTGCCGTTCATGACGGCGACCTGGAAAGTCGCGCCGTGTCTCGCGTTCGGCAACACGGCGGTGCTGAAGATGAGCGAGCTGTCGCCGCTCACCGCATCGATGCTGGGCGATCTCGCGCTTGAAGCGGGCATTCCCGCAGGCGTGCTGAACGTCGTGCACGGCTACGGGAAGGAAACCGGCGAGCCGCTCGTCGCGCATCGCGACGTGCATGCGATTTCGTTTACGGGCTCTACCGCGACGGGCAACCGCATCGTGCAGGCCGCGGGCCTGAAGAAGTTCTCGATGGAGCTCGGCGGCAAATCGCCGTTCGTGATCTTCGAGGATGCCGACTTCGAACGCGCACTGGATGCCGCGGTGTTCATGATTTTCTCGAACAACGGCGAGCGTTGCACGGCCGGTTCGCGCATTCTCGTGCAGAAGTCGATCTACGCGAAGTTCGCCGAGCGCTTCATCGAGCGCGCGAAGCGGCTGACCGTGGGCGACCCGCTCGGCGAGCGCACCATCGTCGGTCCGATGATCAGCCAGGGGCACCTCGCGAAAGTCCGCAGCTACATCGAATTCGGCGCGAAGGAAGGCGCGACGCTCGCGTGCGGCGGCCTCGATGCGCCGGCGCTGCCGGACGCGATGAAGAACGGCAACTTCGTCACGCCGACCGTGTTCGTCGACGTCGACAACCGCATGCGCATCGCGCAGGAAGAGATCTTCGGCCCGGTGGCCTGCCTGATTCCGTTCGACGACGAGGCGGACGCGATCCGCCTCTCGAACGACATCGCGTATGGTCTGTCGAGCTACGTGTGGACCGAGAACACCGGCCGTGCGCACCGCGTGGCGGCTTCGATCGAAGCCGGCATGTGCTTCGTGAACAGCCAGAACGTTCGCGACCTGCGTCAGCCGTTCGGCGGGACGAAGGCGTCCGGTGTCGGCCGCGAAGGCGGCACGTGGAGCTACGAAGTGTTCCTGGAGCCGAAGAACGTCTGCGTGTCGCTCGGTTCGCATCACATTCCGCGCTGGGGCGCGTAAGCAGATGCACCGGCTTCGTCCGCGAACTGCGCCATCAGGAGACAAGGAGACACAAATTGGGAAAGCTCGCCCTCGCCGCGAAAGTCACGCACGTGCCGTCGCTGTATTTGTCGGAGCTCGACGGCCCGCACAAGGGCTGTCGCCAGGCCGCAATCGACGGCCATCATGAAATCGGTCGGCGCTGCCGCGAACTCGGCGTCGACACGATCGTCGTGTTCGACGTCCACTGGCTCGTCAACAGCGAATACCACATCAACTGTGCGCCGAAGTTCGAAGGCATCTACACGAGCAACGAACTGCCGCACTTCATCAACAACATGCGCTATGCGTACCCGGGCAACACCGCGCTCGGGAAGGCGATCGCCGACGTGGCGAACGAGATGGGCGTGAAGACGCGTGCGCACAGCGAAACGTCGCTGGAGCTCGAATACGGCACGCTGGTTCCGATGCGATACATGAATTCGGACCAGCACTTCAAGACCGTGTCGATTTCCGGATGGTGCATGTGGCACGACCTGCCGACGAGTGCCCGTTTCGGCCTGGCCGTGCGCAACGCAATCGAGGAGCGCTACGACGGCACCGTCGCCATTCTCGCCAGCGGCTCGCTCAGCCATCGCTTTGCGAGCAACGGCACGGCCGAGCAGTTCATGCACAAGGTGTGGGATCCGTTCCTCGAGCAAACCGACCGGCACGTGGTGTCGCTGTGGGAAAAGGGCGACTGGAAAACGTTCTGCGGGATGCTGCCGCTCTACAACGAAAAGTGCTGGGGCGAGGGCGGCATGCACGACACGGCGATGCTGCTCGGCGCGCTCGGCTGGGATCGCTACGAAGGCAAGGCCGAGGTGGTGACCCCGTACTTCGGCAGCTCGGGCACCGGCCAGATCAACGCGATCCTGCCGGTCACGCCGTTGCCCGTCTGATCATTGGGAGCAGCAGATGCCACATCTCACACTCGAATACAGCAACAACCTGGCCGACGCGGACAGCATCGCGCTGCTGTGCCGCAAGCTCGCGCGCAGCCTCGACGCGCAGCGCGAGGACGATCAACGGGTGTTCCCGCTGGGCGGAATCCGCGTTCGCGCGCTGCGCTGCGACGAATTCTGCATTGCCGACGGCCGGATCGATGGCGCCGCGTTCCTGCACGGGAACCTGAAGATCGCCGCCGGACGTTCGGAGGCTGCGAAGCAGGCAGCCGGCGATGCACTGTTCGACATCATCAAGCAGCACTTCGCCGAGGCGTTCGACCGGCAGGGGCTTGCGTTGTCGCTGGAGATCAACGAGTTCGGCGAAGCCGGCACCTGGAAGCACAACAATCTGCATGCGCGGCTGAAGGCCTGAGCGCGAAGGGCACGTTCATCATGCTGGACCAAACGACAATCCGCGAACTCGCGGCGAAGCTCGACCACGCGGAAAAGACGCGCACGCAGTTGCGCCACTTCTCCGCGGCCTACCCTGAGATGACGATCGAGGACGGCTACGCGATCCAGCGCGAGTGGGTGAAGATCAAGCTCGACGCCGGGCACGTGATCAAGGGCCGCAAGATCGGCCTGACGTCGCGCGCGATGCAGCGTTCGTCCCAGATCACCGAGCCGGATTACGCACCGCTGCTCGACAGCATGTTCATCGAAAGCGGCCAGGATATTCCGGCGGATCGATTCATCGCGCCGCGCGTCGAGGTCGAACTCGCGTTCATTCTCAGCAAACCGCTGAAGGGGCCGAACGTGACGCTGTTCGACGTGCTGGACGCGACTGCCTATGTAACGCCTGCAGTCGAGATCATCGACGCGCGTATCGAGCAGTTCGATCGCGAGACCCACGCGCCGCGCAAGGTGTTCGACACGATCTCCGACTTTGCGGCCAATGCCGGGATCGTGCTGGGCGGCCGGCCGGTGCGTCCCATGGACGTCGACCTTCGGTGGGTCGGGGCGTTGCTGTACAGGAACGGCGCCGTGGAGGAGAGCGGGCTTGCGGCGGCGGTGCTCAATCACCCTGCAACGGGCGTCGCGTGGCTCGCGAACAAGATCGCACCGTACGACGAGAGCCTGAACGCAGGCGACGTGATTCTCAGCGGCTCGTTCACGAGCCCGATTCCGGCGCGAGCGGGCGACACGTTCCACGTCGACTACGGTCCGCTTGGCGGTATCGCGTTCAAGTTCGTATAAGGAGCAGGCATGGACCGAATCAAGAACGCATTCAAGCACGCGCTGGCCGAAGGCCGGCCGCAGTTCGGCCTGTGGGCCGCGCTTGCGGATCCGTACGTGGTCGAGTTGCTGGCCACGGCCGGCTTCGACTGGCTGCTGATCGACAACGAGCACGCGCCCAACGACGTGCGCAGTACGCTCGCGCAATTGCAGGCGATGTCCGCGTACCCGACGCATCCGATCGTGCGCCCGGTCAGGAGCGATACGGCGCTGATCAAGCAGTTCCTCGATATCGGCGCGCAGACGTTGCTGCTGCCGATGATCGACACCGTCGAGCAGGCGCGTGAAGCCGTCGCGGCGACGCGCTATCCGCCCCACGGCGTGCGTGGCGTCGGCAGTGCACTTGCGCGGGCATCGCGTTGGAACAGGGTGCCGGACTATCTGGCTCGCGCCAGCGACGAGCTGTGCGTGCTGGTGCAGGTCGAAACCGTCACGGGGCTCGCCAACCTCGATGCGATCGCGAACGTCGACGGCGTCGATGGCGTGTTCTTCGGCCCGGCGGATCTGAGCGCTTCGATGGGTTTCCTCGGCAAGCCGGGCGAAGAATCGGTGCGCGCGGCCATTCGCGACGGCATCCGCGCGGTGCGCGACGCGGGGAAGGCGGCGGGCGTGCTCGCGCCGGACCGCGCGTTTGCAAGCGAGTATCTGGACGCCGGCGCGACCTTCGTTGCGGTCGGCACGGATACGGGATTGTTGAGTGGCGCGGCTGGACAGCTTGCTGCGAGCTATACAGGCGAACGTGCATCGCGACCGAGTGGGGAACGCGGCGGGTACTGAAGTCGGGATCCCGAGCGAGGAATCTTCTGGTCGTGTCGTCGGTTCTGCGACAATTGCCGAATTCCAGAACCCGCTCTCCCTTTATGAAAAACGCGACCCCGACGATCCGCGATGTGGCGACGGCAGCCGGCGTATCCGTCGCGACGGTATCGAAATACGTCAACGGGACCAAGCGCTTCTCGCCGGACGTGGAGTCCCGCCTGAAAACGACGATCGAAAAGCTCGGTTATCAGACCAGTCCGCTTGCGCGGTCGATGATTACGGGGCGCACGCGCACGATCGGCCTCGCGGTTCTGGATATCAGCAACCCGCACTTCGCGAGTGTCGTGAAGGGGGCCAATCGCGTTGCACTCGCACACGATTACACGTTGCTGCTCGTCGATACCGAAGAGGATCCGGCTCGCGAGCGTCTGCTGATCGAGGCGCTCGCACAGCGCGTCGACGGGTTGATCATCAGTTCGCGTCTCTCCGAGCAGGACGCCGGCTGGATGCTGGACCTGAAGAAGCCGGTCGTGATGTTGCGTCATCTCGATGAGCTGGCGATTCCGACGGTCGGCATCGACAACCGTCTGGCGACCTATATGCTGGCCCGGCATCTTCTCGACCTCGGGCATCGGAAAATCGCTTACCTCGGGTTCGGGCAGGCATCGATTGATTCCGAGCGCGTGCGTGGCGCGAGCGAATGCCTGGCGGAGGCGGGGCTGACGCTCGATGTGTACGACGCGCACGCACCGACGTCCGTGGCCGGTGAGCAGGCCTGCTCGCGGATTCTGTTGGGCCCGCGGCGCCCGCAGGCGGTGATCTGCTACAACGACCTGATTGCGCTGGGCTTCATGAAAGGCGCGAAGGCGCTGGGGTTTCAACTGCCGCGAGACCTCGCCGTGACGGGCATCGACAACGCACCCTATGGCGAATATTCGGAGCCCGCTTTGACGACGGTGGACACGCAGAGCGAAAAGATGGGGGAGCTGGCGACGCGGAAGGTGTTCGAAGCGCTGTCCGGCCAGCGCGAGGCGGTGCGCCTGATGCTCGAACCGCGCCTCGTCGTACGAGACTCGACGTCCAACCGCCCGTTGCCCTGACCGCTGCGGGCGCGTCGTGCCGGTCCGGCGCGGCGCGCGTGCGGCGGGCGGGCACGCGAATGGCGGCCATCGGATCGCAGCCATCGGATCGTGGCGGATAAACGATTACCCATTCCCACTGTAGTGGGAATCGCGCATCGGTACGATCGATCAATTCCTAGCGTTAACACGAACTAGCCAAAGAAAGGTCGCCCATCTACTCTTGGATAAACGTTTTCCCAATCGGCCGGCAAGCCAAGAGCGAAGCACGGACCCGATAGTCAGCAAGGGGTGGGGCCCCAAGGGCGGCACGTCACGCGACGTCGTCGCAATTGGCTTGCGGTTCGTGCGTTACCGGACGCGTCGCGCCGGCAAGATGTCTTCGCTCCTCGAAGCGCTTTCACTGATTCGTTTCGGCGACGTCAAACAACCTCGGCGTTGCTTGACGGCGGACGCGCGCGCCCATCCGTAGCCGTTGGGGAATGCCGGTCCGGCGTCGAAGCGACGACATGAATAAGCACTGCAAAATATTAACAAGAACGGGCGTGCGAAATCGTCCATCGAGCAAAAGGAGCGGGACATGGGAACTTCGATCAAAAGATCAGGCGTTTGTCTGGCGGCCGGATTGACCGTGCTGTTGAGCGGCTGTGGCGGAAGCAGCGATAGCAGCCCGACTGCATCGTCTCCAACGCCATCCGGCAACGTATCGCCGTGGATGGATGCGTCGTTGAAGCCGGAGCAGCGCGCCGCGTTGCTGGTGGCGGCGATGGCATTGCCCGACAAGGAGGAGCAGTTGGTCGGCGGCCCCGGCGTGGTTGCCGAGCTGCCGCAGTGCTTTGGCGCGCGCCATATCCCCGGGATTTCGAAATACCACATTCCCACGCTTCGCGTCACCAATGGGCCGGTCGGGATTGGACAGAACGATTGCGTTCCTGCGGGATCCGCGTCGAGCGGGGCCGCGGCGCTGACGAGCGCCGAATCGGCGAAGGCGACCGCGTTGCCATCGGCAATTGCGGTGGCGGCATCGTTCGATCACGCTGTCGCGACGCAGTTCGGCGACGTGATCGGCAAGGAAGGGGCCAACCTCGCGCTTCACGTGTTCGAAGCGCCGGGCATGAACCTCGCGCGTTTGCCGGTCGGCGGCCGAAACTTCGAGTACATGGGCGAGGATCCGTATCTCACCGGCACGATGGGTGTTGCCGAAATCCAGGCGGTCCAGTCGCACGGGATGATCGCGATGGCGAAGCATCTCGTGGCCAACGAGCAGGAAACGAACCGCATGACCATCTCGGAGAACATCGACGACCGGACGTTGCACGAGCTCTACATGCTGCCGTTCGAAATGGCGGTCAAGGACGGGCAGGTCGGCGCGGTCATGTGCTCGTACAACTCCGTCAACGGCTTCTCGATGTGCGAGAACAAGCACATCCTGACCGACGTGCTGCGCGGGCAATGGGGTTTCAACGGCTACGTGCAGTCGGACTTCTTCGCCGCGCACAGCACGGCGGGAACGATGCTCGCCGGGCTGGACAACGAAATGCCGGGCGTGATCATCCCTGGTGTTGCGACTTGGTGGACGCCGGACAAGCTGAATGCCGCGCTCGCCTCGGGCGCCATCAAGACGTCGGATATCGATACGGCGCTGGCTCGCCGATATACGCAGATGTTCAAGGCCGGCATCTTCGATCGTCCGCTCGTCCAGACGCCCATCGATACCGTTGCCGACGGTGCCGCGGCGAAGGCGATCGGCGAGCAGTCCGCGGTGCTTTTGCAGAACGATGGAGCGCTGCCGCTGAGCAAGGGGGTGCAGAGTGTCGTGATTGTCGGCAAGGCGTCCCAGGTGTATGCGCAACAAGCGGTTGCGGGAGGCAGCAGCGTAGGCAACCCGATGGGTTCCGGCGGCGGGAGTTCGGACGTCGTGGCGCTCTATACCGTTTCGCCGCTGCAAGGGATGCGCGATGTGCTGCAGAGTCTCGGCAATACGACGGCGAAGGTCCATCTGGTTCTCGTCGACGATACCAACACCAACGCGACGATTGACGGCGCCGCTTCGACGTTTGCGGCTGCGCAGACCTTGATGGGCAGCGCCGACGCCGTCGTGGTGATGGCCGGCTCGATTTCCGAAGAGGGCGCGGATCAGACGACGTTCAGCGACGCGTGGGGCCTGAGTCTCGACGCCGGAAAATATCTCGACACGCTGGACTGGTACGGGCCGAAGGCCAGCTCGCTGACGACGACCAGCACGGTCAAGAGCAGCAATACGCTTGCGATGGTCCAGAGCGTCGTTGCCGCGAACAGCAAGACCGTGCTCGTGCTCAAGGACAGCGCGGTCGAGGCCATCGATCCGACGCTGCTCAAGGGAGGTGCATCCGCGCCGGCCGCCATACTCGAAGCGTGGTTCCCGGGGCAGGAGGATGGGCACATCGTCGCTGACCTGCTGTTCGGCGTGACGAATCCGTCCGGCAAATTGCCGGTGACGTTCCCGCAGGTCGGCCAGGGGTTCATGGATTCGATCAGCGCGGCGCAGTACCCGGGCGTCTCGGTCAACGGGGTGCCGACGGTGACGTACACCGAAGGGCTCGACATGGGCTATCGCTGGTACGACGCAATGAGCAAGAGCCCGGCCTTCGAATTCGGGTTCGGGCTTTCCTATACGACGTTCAAGATCCAGAACGCAGCGGTTTCGTCGGGAAGCAACGGTACGTACAACGTCACCGCGTCTGTCGCGAATACGGGGAAGGTTGCCGGCGCGGAAGTCGTGCAGGTCTACGTCGGCTTGCCGTCGTCGTCGGGCGAGCCGCCGAAGCGCCTGGTCGGGTTCCGGAAGGTGGCCTTGAATCCGGGCGCGTCGCAGTCCGTGACGATCAACATCGATCCGGGTGCGAACAATCATCCGCTGAGCACTTGGGACAAAGATGCGCAGCGGTGGTCGCCCGCCAGCGGGACGACAACCGTGTACGTCGGCAATTCGTCGCGCAGCTTGAGCACTGCCGGAACCATCGCGCAATAGCGCTTGCCCGGGCATCGGCGGGTGCGGTTTGAAAAAACGCGCCGGCCGGTGCGCTGTGCTCATCTTGGAGCCGTCGTTGCAGTCCATTCGATTCGTAGACCACGTTCGACGAGACGGCGGCGGCGCACTACCTTTATTCGCCATTCAAGGACGGTTATCTTGAGGAAAACGAAAATAAATCCGTTTCAAGCGACATCGATTGCGGGATCCTGGCAAGCTCGCGCGCGTCGGTCCTGGTTCGTGCCGGTGCTGGGTACGCTGTCGATTGTGGGCTGCGGCGGTGGCGTGGGCAGCGGCGACATCGCGCCGGCGATTCAGCGATTTTCGGCGAGTTCGCCGACGATAACGGCCGGGCAAACGACCACGTTGTCGTGGCAAGCCGACGGCGCGAAATCGGTCTCGCTGAGCGGTGTAACCGCGACGCCGGCTGCATCGGTCGTCGTGTCGCCGTCGGAGACGACGACCTATCGCCTTACCGCAAGCAATGGCCCGGACGCATCCACGGCGAGGGATGTCACCGTCACGGTCGTGCCGTCCGCGACGGTCGGAACCGTGGAGGTGAATCCCGCCGAACCGGGCAGGGCGATTCCCGCTGGCTTCCTCGGGTTTTCACACGAATGGGGCCAGGCGCAACTGCTGATGGGGGCGCCGGATAATCCCAATCAGATCTACCGACAGTTGATCGCGAATCTCGAAGCGTACGGCGGCGGCCCCGTTTCGTTGCGGGTCGGCGGCAGTTCGACGGACAGCACCGGCCAGCCCGACGCAGGCACGGTTGCGCCGTTCGCGCAGATGGTTGAGGACGCCAAGCGCATGCCGTCCGGTGTGTCGTTCATCCTGGGCGTGAACTTCAAGGCGGGCGACGTGGCGCTGGCGACGAATCAGGCGACGGCGTACCTCAACGCGATGCCGGGCGGATCGGTGCAGGCGATCGAAATCGGCAACGAGCCAGATCTTTACCAGAACACGACCTATCCGTTCTCGACGTTTTTGACGGACTTCCAGACCTTCGGAAACAGCATCCGCACAGCGAATCCCGGAACGCTGCTCATGGGGCCCTCTATCGCGCGCTTTCCCAATACGCAATTGTCCAAACGCCTGCCGCCGCGAACCGATTTCGCGACCACGGATCAGTTGAACGCCTTCATTCAACGGGATGCACCGTCGCTTGCGCTGGTCAGCTGGCATGCCTATGTCACGGCCGGTACCAATGCGGGAAATACCGTTCCCTCGGGCTTCTTGCTTCAGCCGACGTCGTCGACGCTCAAGCCGTCGCTGGTCGCGCCGTACGTGCCGCTCGCCACGGCCGCGGGAAAACCGTTTCGAATGGCGGAGATGAATTCGCTGTCGTCGTCGGGCCAGGACGGCGTGAGCAATGCGTTCGAAGCCGCGCTTTGGGCGGCCGATACGATGTTCGAGTTTGCGAGCGTCGGCATCTCGGGCGTCAACTTCCACAGCAACAACTGGAACAGCTTCAACCAGTGGGACGCTTACGCAGCTTTCCATTTCGACGTGCCCCAGTCGCAGTATGTCGCGTCGAAGGCGATCGCCCCGCCGGCCGGTACGCAGTTCGCGCCGCAGTATTCGCTCCGTGAGGTTCAGTCGCTGTACTACGGCATGCTGCTCTTCGCGCAAGCGACGGCGCATCAGGCAAACCTGCTGCCGGTCACCATAAAGACGACGGCGAACCTGAAGGCGTGGGCGACGCTCGATCCGACGACCCACGCCGTCAATGTGCTCGTGCTGAACAAGGATCAATCGGCGTCCGGCGTGGTGAAGCTCGCGATCGCCGGGTATGGCACCGGTGTCGTTACCCGGATGATGGCGCCGTCGTTCAGTTCGAAGACGGGCATTACGCTCGGCGGCCAGACATTCGACGGGAGCCAGGACGGCAAGCCGGTCGGCATCGCATATGGGGAAACCGTGAACGCCGAGGGCGGGACATTTACGGTCGCGAGCGGTGCAGCAAGCGCGTTCCTGCTGACGCTGTCGAAATAGGGCGTACGGCCCGGGCTGTGCCGGCCGGGCGATCTCACTGTTCCATCCCGGCATACCCCCTTTGCCGGCGCGCTGCTGCCGTGCAACGCAGCGCGTGTGTAGCATCCTGAATCAAGCCGTGCGGAGCGATCTCCGGGTCGACCGCCGGCATTCAGATCGTTCCCACACGGAGTCATAGTCCTCATGTCCGCGCAAAAGCCCGACGAACTCGCCATCCCCTACGCGTTGCCCCAGGTTCCCTACATGTCGCCCGACCTCGTGCACCTGAACGTGCTCGACAAATGGCTCGAGAACGACGCGTTGTGGGTGCCGGTGACGCAGAGCGTTTCATTCAAGCCGTTGCTGCTGTCGACGAGCGGCGGCTACTACGTCAACCTGCTGCGCGTGCGCAAGGCCGGCGTGCTGTCGCGTCACCGCCATACGGGCGCGGTGCATGCGATCGTGCTGAAGGGACGCTGGCAGTATCTGGAACACGACTGGATCGCGGAAGAAGGTTCGTATGCGCACGAGCCCGCCGGCGAGACGCACACGCTGGTGGTGCCCGAGGGCGTGTCGGAGATGATCACGTGGTTCCACGTGACGGGCGGCTACACGTACGTCGATCCGCATGGCGTCGCGGTCGGCTACGAGGACGTCTTCACGAAGCTCGAAGCCGCGCGCAAGCACTACAAGACGCTCGGCCTGCCGGACAACTACATCGAGCAGTTCATCCGCTGATCCGCAACGAGGCGGGCGCGCCCGCCTCGAATTTATCGCGCGCGTCGTGTAGTGTGGCGGCTATGGACCTCTACACGCAAATCCAGATCTTCGTCTGGGCGATCGACAGCGGCAACTTCTCCGCCGCGGCCCGCGATCATGATCTGGCGCCGTCGACCGTCAGCAAGGCGATCGGGCAACTCGAACGGCGCCTCAACGTGCGGCTGTTCTATCGCGGCCCGCACGCGCACCGGCTGACCGAAGAAGGTCGCTCGTATGAACCCACCGCGCGCGACCTGATTCGCGCGATGACGGCCGCGGAATCCGTGGGAGAGGCGCTTCCGCAACAGGTCACCGGCGTGCTGCGCGTCCACACGATGGCGACCTTCGCGAAGCACCAGATCCTGCCGAGGCTGCCGGAATTTCTCGCGCGGTATCCGGACCTGGCTGTGGAAGTGCAGGTCGGCGCGCAGTATGTCGACCCGATCGAACAGGGCGTCGACATCGCGATCCACAGCGGCGTGCTGCCCGACTCGTCCCACATCGCGCACCGGATCGGCGAGGCCGAATGGATCGTGTGCGCGTCGCCACGCTATATCGAGCAGTTCGGCGCGCCCCGCGTGCCGGCCGACCTTCTCGATCACCGTTGCTTCAATTTCGCGTTCGCGAGCCCGTGGAACAGCTGGTCGTTTCGTCAGGCTAACGAAGTCGTGACCGTGCCGGTGAAGTGTCGTGCATCGTTCACGCAGGGCGACATGCTGCGCGATCTCGCGCTGGCTGGCGAGGGGATCGTGCGGCTCGCGAATTTCCATATCGGCGCGGATCTGTCTCGCGGCGCGCTGGTGCCGCTGCTGGCCGATTATCAGCTGCCGCTGCGCGAGCCGATCTATATGATCCACGCAGACAGGAAACATCCTGGCCCGCGCATCAAGGCATTTCTCGAGTTCTTCGGCGAAGCGTTCGCCGGCGACGCGTGGTGAATTCGAAGCGTCGCCGGGCCGGGCGCTGAGCCCGGCCCAGATGACGCATCACACGACAGCGGCTTCGGCGCGCTTCGCTGCCTTCATCCGTACAGCGGCGGCGGTGAAGATCGATTTCATTTCCGCTATCACGTCGGGCGTGTGATCGAACGATACGTACAGTCGACCGAACGGAGACGGCATCACCAGCAGCCCGAGCTCGCGCAGCGTCAGATGCAGTTCGGTCGAAAACGCCTTCGATGCCGCACGCAATGCTTCGCGATAGGTCGTCGGAGCCTGGGCGCTCGGCCAGATCGTGAATACCGTCCCGTAGCCGCTCGTCGACGCGACGATCCCCTGCTCGGCGAACGTGCGGACGATATGCGCGCGCAGATCATCGCCTGCGGCGGTCAGCGCCGCGTAGTCCGATGCATCGAGTGCGTCGAGCGTGCTGATCAGCGCCGCGCACGCCATCGGGTTGCCCGAGAATGTGCCGCCACGGAGCACACGCCCCTGTTCGAACCCTTCGAGCACTTCCGGACGTCCGATCACCGCCGACACCGGCACACCCGAGCCGATGGCCTTGCCGACGGTCGCGAGGTCCGGACGCAGGCCCTGTCGCTGGCTGCTCAGCCCGGCATGCAGACGAAAGCCCATCAGCACTTCGTCCGCGATGATCAGCGCGCCGTGCCTGCGCGCGGTCTGTTCGACGTGTTCCAGATAGCCGGGCGCCGCCATCAGGCAGCCCGCGTTGGCGAGCATCGGCTCCATCACGATGGCCGCGATGTCGTCGTGCTCGGCGAACAGCCGCTCGACGTCGTCGAAGTCATTGAAGCGAAGCAGCGTCATCCGATTGGTGGACGGGCGCGCGCCGTCCGCGAAATCGGCATCGGCGCTGGTCACGTTGCCGAGCGTGATTTCGTCGAGCCAGCCGTCGAACCCGGCCGCCATCTTCGCGATCTTGCTGCGCCCGGTGAACGCGCGCGCCGCGCGACAGGCCAGATGCACTGCTTCGCTACCCGAATTATTGAATATCACCTTGCTCAGTTCGCCGGTGTGGCGGGCCAGCGCGCGGGCAGCCGCATGCTCGCGCACATGTGCCCACGATGGCGCCGGCGCATCGTTCAATGCATCGATCACGCTCGCGGCGACGGCGGTGTGCGCATGACCGAGCAGCACGGCACCGAAACCCAATGCCGTATCGATGTACCGCTTGCCATGGTCGTCCCATAGACAGGCACCTTTTCCGCGGGCGATGAACAGCGCTTCGCCATTGAGATCGGGCAGGATTCGCGCGGCGCTGGATACGTCGCCGACCAGGTTCTTCATATGTGCTCCGTTGATGAAAGTGACGCCACGCCGTGCGTGAAAGCGGCGTGCGAATCGGACCGCTCCGGTCCGGTGTGCGAGTAAAAAATCGCGCAGGGAAGAGGGCACGGCGGAATTGCAATGACTCGGAGACTAGCGAGGGAAATGGACGGCAGCAAGGACGGCGCGAAAGGCTGGATAGTTTATTGAACAACGCGATCGGGCAGGGAAGACCCCTAAATTGCCCGTTTCCGGTGCAAGCGAACGTCGCCCCGCGTGCCGCAGGAGCGCGATATGCATGTCGCGGCCAAGAAAATCGGTGCGCCATGCGCGGAATTTCGGCGCACGCGGGACCAACCGAGTGAGATTCGGCGCCGCGTTGTTCACAATAGTTTCACGAGTGCGCACGTGGGGTTCCAAAGCGGAAAACGTCGGTAGACACTCCGCTCCAATTCAACGCACACGAGATAACTGCCCCATATGGAAAACACTTCGAAACCCGCCTCGGGACAATTGGGCCGCGGCCTGAAGCCCCGTCAGGTGACCATGATCTCGATCGGCGGCGTGATCGGCGCCGGGCTCTTCGTCGGCTCGTCGTCCGCGATCGCGCTGGCCGGCCCTGCCGTGATCATCGCCTACGTCGCCGCCGCGCTGATCGTCGTGCTCGTCATGCAGATGCTCGGCGAAATGGCCTGTGCGAACCCGGAAACGGGCTCGTTCTCCGCGTATGCGGACCGCGCGCTCGGCCGCTGGGCCGGCTTCTCGATCGGATGGCTGTACTGGTGGTTCTACGTGCTGGTCGTCAGCATCGAGGCGATCGTTGCCGGCAACATTCTGGGTTCGTGGCTCGGCTTGCCCGGCTGGATCACGGCGTTTGCGATCACGGTCGCGCTCGTGTCCGCGAACTGCATGAGCGTCAACAATTTCGGCGAGCTCGAATACGTGCTGTCGATCATCAAGGTCGCGTCGATCGTTCTGTTCATCATTCTCGGCACGCTCGCGATCTTCGGCCTGCTGCCGTTCTCATCGACGCACGGCTGGTCGAACCTCCTCGGGCATGGCGGATTCTTTCCCAAGGGATACGTCGCCGTGGTCGCGGCACTGCTGACGGCGATGTTCAGCTTTCAGGGCACCGAAGTCGTGACCATCGCGGCCGCCGAATCCGCGGAACCGCGACGCAACATCAAGAAGGCGATCCGTGCGGTGATTTGGCGCCTGTCGCTGTTCTACATCGGCTCGATGCTGGTCGTGATCTGCCTCGTTCCATGGAATGCGCCCGGCCTGTCGAAGGGCTCGTACCAGGCCGTGCTGAGCGCGATGAATATCCCCGGTGCGCCGCAGATCATGAGCGTGGTGGTTCTGGTTGCTGTCGTCAGCTGCCTCAATTCCGCGATCTACACGGCTTCGCGCATGGTGTATTCGCTGTCGACGCGCGCAGACGCACCGGCGTTTCTCGCGAAAACGACTGCGAACGGCGTGCCTCGCTACGCGATCTTCTGCACGGCCGTCGTCGCGCTTGCCGCACTCGCCGCGAACTACGTGCTTCCGAAAGCGGCGTTCGACTTTCTGCTCGCGACGAGCGGTGCAATCGCGTTGCTGATGTACCTCGTGATCGCAGTGACGCAGCTGTTCATGCGGCGCGATTTGCTTGCACAGGGCAAGCCGCTCGAGGTGAAGATGTGGTTGTTCCCGCATCTGACGATCCTGACGATCGTCTTCATTCTCGGCGTGTTCGTCACGATGGCGATCTTCCCGGGCTTTCGCAGTGAACTTGCGTCGACGGCCGTGCTGACCGCCATTCTCGTCGCGACCGGGCTGTATCTGCAGCGACGCGACAAATCGTCTGCCGCGCTTCGTGGCAACACGGCGGACGCGGTTCGCTGATCGCAGTGCGCGGCACGGCGCAGTCGTAGTAACGCCGTGTCGTGCCCCGGTTGCGGAGGCCGCGCGTTGCGCACCGTGCGCGCGAACGTAGAATAGCGCGCTGACGACAGGAGAGCCGACATGCCGCAACTTGGACCGCATCTGAAGCAATTGCGCAACCGCAGAAAACTCACGGTGCGGGAACTGGCGGCCCGCTCCGGTGTGTCTCACGCGACGATATCGCTGATCGAGCGCGACAAGACCAGCCCGACCGTCGACACTCTGTCGGCGATGCTCGACGCGCTCGGCACGACGCTGGTCGGTTTTTTCGATGGCCTTCAGACTTCGCTGCCGTATTCGCCGTTCTATTCGGCGGCCGACTTCGTGGAGATCGGCGACACCGATTCGATTTCCTACCGGATGCTCGGCGTGAATCATCCGAACCGCGCGATCCTCCTGCTCAGGGAAACCTACAAGCCGGGCGCCGACACCGGCGAAGCGTTCTCGCATCGGGCGCAGGAAGCCGGGGTCATCATGCGCGGCGAAGTCGAGGTGACCGTCGGCGCCGAGACCAAAGTGCTGCGAACCGGAGACGGCTACTACTTCGACAGCCAGCAGCCGCATCGGTTTCGCAATGTCGGCGATTCCGACGCCGAGATCATCAGTGCGGTGACGCCGCCGAGTTACTGACGCGATTGAACTGCGCTGTGTTCGTGCGAAGGCGTCGGCACTCGCTGACACCCGGTGCCGACATCGGTCTTCTGCGCGCACGCAGAAACCTACACGGTCATCTCCGGGAAACTACGTGGCCGGGCGTACGCCGGCTGGCACGACGCGCGATCTCGGGCATTCACCGATTCAATTCCTCGAGCCGTACGCCGTTGGTTCGCGGACCAAACACGCCGATCACCACGGCCACCAGCAGCATGAAGATCGTGATTCCGGTGAAGACGCCCGGCACGCCGAAGTCCTTCAGCAGCGCCGCGATGATGAAGCCCGACATCATCGCGCCGATGCGGCTGGCCGAATACACGATCCCGCTCGCACGGGAACGCACCGCGGTCGGGAACAGCTCGCACTGGTAGGCATGAAACGATACGGAAATCGTCTGGCCCGCCAGGCTGATCAGCACGCCGAGAAGGATGAGCGGCACCACCGCCTTCACTTGTCCGAACACCAGCCCGCAGACGATCACGGCCAGTGCGCCGCCGACGATCAGCTGCTTGCGCTGGATCCTGTCCGCATAGAGCATCGCGAGCAACGGTCCGGCCGGCATCGCGAACGCGATGATGAACGCGTACAGCAGGCTCTTCGTGACGGTGATTCCCTGGCCGATCAACAGCGTCGGCACCCAGCTCGTGAACCCGTAGTAGCCGATCGCCTGGCAGAAGTTGAACGCGACGAGCATCAGCAGGCGCGAGCGGTAGGGCGCGCGCCAGAGCGCCGCGAAGGCTGCGCGCGGGACGTCGGGTTGCGCGATCGCGTCGACGGGCGGCGGCAGCGGCGCGCCCGACTGGCGCTCGACGATCGCTTCCATCCGGCTCACGATCCGCTCGCTGTTCTCGACGTCGCCGTGTGCGGCGAGCCACCGCGGGCTTTCGGGCACCGCGCGGCGGATGAACCACACGATCACGGCGCCGACCGAACCGGCGAGCACCACGACGCGCCAGCCATCGAGCCCGAACGCCGTTTGCGGCACGAGCCACCATGAAAGAATCGCGGCAACCGGCGCGGCCGTGAACATCACCACCTGGTTGAACGCGATCGCACGGCCGCGCATCTGTTGCGGGACCAGCTCCGTCACGTAGGTGTCGATCGTGACGATCTCCAGGCCAACGCCGATCCCGGTGATGAAGCGCCACAGCAGCACGCCGTCCGGCGTCGTCTGGAACGCCATGATGGCCGAGCCGATCGAGTACCACAGCAGCGAGAACGTGAAGACGGCGCGGCGTCCGTAGCGGTCCGGCATCCAGCCGCATCCGAACGTGCCGACGAACAGCCCCGCGAAGGTCGCCGCGATGAAGGCGGCGATGCCGGTAAAACCGAAGAACGCCTGCGTGGTGGTCTGAAGCAGCCCGCTCTTCGTCATGCCCGGCGCGATATAGCCGGTGAAGATCAGGTCGTAGACTTCGAAGAACCCGCCAAGCGAGATCAGCAGCACGAGCATCCACAGATGCCGTGTGGCGGGAAGCCGGTCCATGCGCGCGGAGATGTCCGCGCCGCGGTGGGTGCCGGCGCGAGCGTCGGGCGTATCGAGCGCGGAGCGGCTCGCGGTGATGGTCTGCTGCATGTCTGTCTCCTGACATTTCGTATCGACGGCATTTTTTATGGATGTGCGTGCCGCTGCAAAGATGGTGTGGCGCACGTCGTGCGCGTGCGCGCTCTGCCTGCTCGCTACGGCCAGCGCGACCGTGCGTGCGGGACGGCCGGCGCGACGCTCATGCGATCGCTCGCCGTTTCAGCCGCGACAGCACCTCCTGCGTGTGCTCGCCGACACGTGCGAGCGCCTGGCGCACGCCGGGGCGACGTCCGCCCATCGTGATCGGCAGCAACACGACGTCGGTCGTCGTGCCGTCGTCGGTCTGCATCGGCACCAGGCCGCCGCTCGCTTTCAGGTGCGGGTCGTCGAGCAGTTGTTCCGGCCGGGCGATCGGCGCGTACGGAATGCCCGCTGCCTCGAGCTTGCGCGACAGTTCGTCCGCGCGATGCTGTTTGAGGATGGTGCCGAGCCGCGCCAGCAGCCGCGGACGCACCGCGACGCGCAGCGCGTTGGTCGCGAAATCCGGTTCGGCGGCGAGCTCGGGGCATGCCAGCACGTCGCACAGCGTGACGAACTGCTTGTCGCTCACCGCGCCGATGAAAAGCTGCTCGTCATCGGCCAGTGTGAACACGTCGTAGACGCTCCACGCCGACACGCGCGCCGGCATCGGCGGCGGCGGCTCGCCCGTCATCGCGTATTGCTGCATGTGTTGCGCGCACAGAAACACGCAGTTCTCGAAGAGCGCGCTTTGCACCTCCTGGCCCAGGCCCGTGCGATCGCGTTCGCGCAATGCGGCGAGCACGCCGATCGCGCCGAACATGCCGCCCATGATGTCGTTGACGGACGTGCCGGCGCGCAGCGGACGCCCGACCGGCCCGGTCATGTATGACAGGCCGCCCATCATCTGGACCACTTCGTCCAGCGCGAGCCGCTTGTCGTACGGTCCCGGCAGGAAACCCTTGTGCGACACGTAGATGAGCGCAGGGTAACGCGCCGACAACGTCGCATGGTCGAGCCCGAGCTTCGTCATCAGGCCGGGCCGGAAGTTCTCGATCATCACGTCGCAGGTTCCGATCAGGTCGACGGCGGCTTCCTTGCCTTCCCGCGTATTGATGTCGAGCACGACGCTCTTCTTGTTGCGATTGAACGAGCGGAAGAAGCCGATGCCGAGACCGGGCAGGTTGCGGGTCTTGTCGCCGCCCGGCGGTTCGATCTTGATCACTTCGGCGCCGAGATCGGCGAGGATCATCCCGCAGGTCGGCCCCATCACCATGTGCGTGAATTCGACGACGCGAACGCCGTCGAGAGGAAGTCGGGTGTCGTGGTTCATGGTCGTCTCAGTCGGTCGTGGCGGTCGTGGCGGTCGTTGCTGTCGTTGCGGTCGCGGCGGCGTGGGTTCGGGGCAGGCCGGCACGCCATAACGCGCCGTGCAGCGTTTCGCCGTGCAGCCAGCGCGCGACCTTCGCGCGCAGTGCCAAAAGCGCGGCGATGTCGATGCCGGTTTCGATGCCCATGTCGGCGAGCATGAACGCGAGGTCTTCGCTCGCTGCGTTGCCGCTCGCGCCCGGCGCATGCGGACAGCCGCCGATGCCGGCCAGCGTCGCGTCGAAACGCGTGACGCCCGCTTCGAGCGCCGCATACACGTTCGCGAGTGCGAGCCCGCGCGTGTCGTGGAAGTGGCCGCACCAGAAGCGAGTTCCGGCGATGTCGAGCGCGTTGCCGAACAATTCGCGGACGGCGGCCGGCCCCGCATAGCCGACCGTATCGGCAACGCTCACGCGATCCGCGCCCGCATCGAGCAACGCCTGCATGCACCGCAGCACTTCCGACTGCTCGACGCGGCCCTGCAGCGTGCACCCGAAAGCGGTGCCGATGCCGCCTTCGATCAGCGCGCGGGAGCCGGCTGCATCGCGTGCGGCACGGATGCGCGCGACCTCGGCGACGACTTCATCGGGCGTCTTGCGCAGGTTGGCGAGACTGTGGGCGCGGCTGGCCGACAGCGGCACCAGTATCAGGTCGGCACCGGCTTCAAGCGCGCGCTCGGCACCCTTCAGGTTGGGCACCAGGACCGACACGCGCAGGCCCCGCAGCGTTTTCGCGTACGACACGAGCGCCGCCGTATCGGCCAGTTGCGGCAGCAACCGGGCCGGCACGAACGAGCCGACTTCGATCTCGCGCTGTCCGGCCGCATGGGCGTCGCGGATCCACTCGAGTTTGCGTTCCGTCGGAAGAATGCGCTGGATGCTTTGCAGTCCGTCGCGCAAGCCGACTTCGCGAATGACTGCGTGCGTGGGGAACGAGGACACGTCGTTGTCTCCATTGGCTTCGCCGGTCGTGGATACGCCGGCGTTGTGCTAACTTTAGCCATTCCCGATGAACATTAAAGCGGTATTTCGGAAGCACCGAGCTTCCAAACCGGAATGTCTGAGCCCTGGAGACGGCACGATGCGCGACATGGATCTGAAGACGCTGCGATTGCTGGTCGCGGTGTGCGATCACCGCAATATTGCGCGGGCAGCGGAAGAAGCCCATATCGAACCTTCGGCGATCAGCAAGCGCATCGCGCAACTCGAAAGCGATCTCGGCGTGCCGCTGCTTACGCGCTCGCGCCGGGGCGTCGAACCGACGCCCGCGTGCAACGCGTTGCTCGAACACGCGCGCAGCATGCTGTTCACGATGGAGCGCATCGCAAGCGATATCGCCGCGTTCGGCGGCGGGCTGAAGGGGCACGTCAGTATCTGCGCGTCGGCGTCGGCGATCGCGGAGGCGCTGCTCGACGACATTTCGTCCTTCATGCGCGAGCCGGCCAACGAGAACATCCGTGTCGACGTGGAAGAGCGGCTGTCGTCCGAACTGGTGCGGCAGTTGCGCGAAGGCGCGGCGAGCGTGGGCGTGTGCTGGGACAGCGTCGACCTGCAGGGGCTGCAGCACCGGCCGTATCGACAGGACCGGCTGGCGCTCGCCGTGCATCGCGATCATCCGCTCGCGAACGAATCGTCGTTATGCTTCGAGCAGACGCTCGGCTACGAACACGTCGGCCTGTTGCCGTCGACGGCCGTTCACACGATGCTGCAGCGCGCGGCGGCGAGCGCGGGCAAGACGGTGTCGTACCGCGTGATCGTGTCGAGCTTCGATGCCGCGTTTCGGGTGGTTGCGGCCGGCCTCGGCATCAGCGTCGTGCCCGTCGAGGTTGCTCAGACCTATCGGCCGGTACTCGGCATCAAGGTGATCCCGCTCACCGATGCGTGGGCGAAGCGCCGGTTCGTCGTGTGTTTCCGGAGCTTCGATGCGCTGCAGCCGGCCGCGCAACGAATGGTCGACTATCTCGCGAGCCGGGCCGGGGATGCCGCGGGGGATGACGGCGCTTGAAAGCGCGGCACCGCGCGCGTTGCGGGCCGTGACTCGCTTCGCTGCACGCTCCGGGCAGGATGCCGCATCACGCGATCGCGATCCGTTGCGTGACGACGAACGCAATGGACGCTTTTCGACCGCAGGATTTGCGATCGTCGCGCCATCGATTCCGCCACTCACCACCTGAATTTCCGCGCACGGCGGCGCATAATATTGAGATGTCGACCCTTGGCGCAAAGAGGGTTCTATGCACTGCACACGATGCGGGTCCGAGAATCCTCCCGGTGCGAAAGTGTGCCAGGAGTGCCAGGCCGTGCTGTCCCCGACGTGCCCGCAGTGCGGACACGAGACGGCGCCCGCGGCCCGCTTCTGTAGCAATTGCGGGACACCGCTGGCCACGCCCGCCGCCGCGCAGCCTGTCTCGCGGCCATCGGCGCCGGAGCCGCCACCCACCCCGATTCATTACACGCCCGATCATCTTGCCGAGCGGATCCGTGCCGAACACGCGGCGATGGAAGCGCGCGGCGAGCCGGCCGGCGAGCGCAAGACGGTGACCGCGCTGTTTGCCGACATGGCCGGTTCGACCGCGCTGATCCACGATCTCGATCCCGAAGTGGCGCATCGCCTGATCGCGCCGGTGATCGAACTGATGATGGAAGCGGTCCACTACTACGAGGGGTACGTCGCCAAATCGCTCGGCGATGGGATACTCGCGCTGTTCGGTGCGCCGATCGCCCACGAAGATCACGCGCAGCGCGCGCTGTTCGCTGCGCTGCGCATGCAGCAGGCGATGCGACAGCATGGCGACCGCATTCGTCTGCGGGAAGGCATTCCTCTGCAGATTCGTGTCGGAGTCCATACCGGCGAGGTCGTCGTCCGTTCGATCCGCACCGACGACTTGCACACCGAGTACGATCCGCTCGGGCATACGATCCACATCGCGTCGCGGATCGAGGGCATCGCCGCACCGACGTCGATTCTCGTCAGCGAGTCCACCTACAAGCTGGCCGAAGGCTATTTCGAGTTCAACGCGCTGGGAGCGACGCAACTCAAGGGTATTCCCGCGCCGCTATGCGTATACGAAGTGCTGGGACTGGGTGCATTACGCACGCGCCTGCAGCTGGCGGCGCACCGCGGTCTTGCGCGGTTCGTCGGTCGCGAAACGGAAATGGAGCATCTGAACCGCGCGCTGGAAACCATGCGGGCCGGGCAGGGACGCGTGGTCGGCGTGGTGGGCGAGGCCGGCGTCGGTAAGTCGCGTCTCTTTCATGAGTTCAAGGAACGTTCACGGCGCGGTGCACTGGTGCTGGAGACGTTTTCGGTATCGCACGGCAAGGCGTTTTCCAATTTGCCACTCATCGAACTCCTGAAGAATTATTTTCAGATCACGACGCAGGACGACGAGCGGCGCTGCCGGGAAAAGGTCATCGGCAAGGCGCTCGCGCTGGAACGCAGTTTCGAGGATCTCGTGCCGTATGTCCTCTATCTGCTTGGCATCGGCGAAGGCGCGCCGGTACTCGTCGAGATGGATCCGCAGATCCGGCGCGACCGTACCTTCGATGCGATCCGGCAGCTGCTCGTGCGCGAGAGCCGCAACCAGCCGGTTCATCTGCTGTTCGAGGATTTGCAATGGCTGGATCGCGAGACAGAAGCGTTCCTCACCTACCTGATCGGCCACGTGTCGGACGCACGCATCCTGCTGCTGGTGAACTACCGGCCCGAGTATCGGCCCGCGTGGGCGCACGCCGCGCACTGGAGCACGATCCGGCTCGAACCGCTCGGCCCCGCCGATGCGCGCGGTTTGCTCGCGGCATTGCTCGGCGAGGATCCCTCGCTCGTGCCGCTGAAGCAGCGCATTCTCGAGAAGACGGAAGGCAATCCGTTTTTCATGGAGGAAGTGGTCCAGACGCTCGTCGAGGAGAAGTCGCTGCTCGGCGAGGCCGGCCGTTACCGCGTCGTCGAGACGCCCGCGACGCTGCACATTCCTACCACCGTGCAGGGCGTACTGGCGGCGCGGATCGACCGGCTTCCCGTCGAGGAGAAGGAACTGCTGCAGGCGCTCGCGGTGATCGGCCACGAGTTTCCGTTCAGCCTGATCCGGCGCATTTGCGGTGAGGAGCCGGCACGGGACGACGCATTGCGCCGGCTGCTCGCGCATCTGGAAGCCGCGGAGTTCATCTATGAGCGGCCTGCGTTTCCCGAGGTCAATTATTCGTTCAAACACGCGCTGACGCAGGAAGTAGCCGGGCGCTCGCTGCTCACGGAGCGGCGCACCGCGCTGCACGAGCGCACCGCGCAGGCAATCGAGGTGCTGTTCCCGACGCGCATCGCCGATTACTGCAGCGAACTTGCGCACCACTACAGTCAGAGCGGCAACGTTCCGAAGGCTGTCGAATACCTGCATCGCGCGGCGCAGCAGGCGCTGCGCCATGCCGCCCATCAGGATGCAATGAATCACCTCGGCGCGGCGCTTGCATTGCTGAAGGGCTTGCCCGACACGCCGATGCGTGCGCATTGGGAGCTGACGCTGTTGCTTTCCCTTGGGCCCGTGCTGATGGATGTGCGCGGGTATGGCTCGACGGAGGTCGGCGCGACCTACACGCGCGCGCTCGCGTTGTGCGAGCGCGCGGGGGAAGCATCGCAGCGCTTTGCGACGCAGCTGGGATTGCGGATGTACCACGTGGTGCGCGGCGAGTATGCGCTCGCGACCGACCTCGGCAAGCAGATGCTCGACACGGCGCGCGATGCGAACGATCCGGACTTCCTCATCGAGGCACATAGCGCGCTGGGATCGTGCTTCTTTTTGCAGGGCGATTTCACCGCCGCGCGTACCCACCTGGAACAGGCGCTTGCGATCTACGATCCGGAGCAGCACCAGGCGCACGTGTTCGCACACGGGGTGGATCCCGGCATCCGCGCGCTCAGTTTCCTGGTGCTGACCTTGTGGTTCCAGGGCTATGCCGACCAGGCGCTCAAACGGAGCGTCGAAGCGCTCGCCCTTGCACAGTCGCTTGCCTATGGGCCGTCTCTCGCGTTCAGTCTCACCTACACCGCGCATCTGCATCAGCTGCGGGGCGAACCGACGCTCGCCGCCGAGCGCGCGGAAGCGGTCATTGCCGTATCGACCGAGCACGGCTTGCCGTACTGGCTCGCGTGCGGGATGCTTTTTCGCGGTTGGGCGGTGAGCGCGCAAGGCAACCTCGCGGACGGCATTGCGCAGATGCGGCAGGGGCTCGACGCACACCGGGCAGCCGGCGGCGAAGACCAGCGGCCTTATTTTCTCGCGTTGATCGCCGACAGCTGCTGGCGGGCGGGTGACGAGAAGCTCGCACTGGGCATGCTGGACGACGCCATGGCGATCGTCGAGCGCTCCGGCGAGCATTGCTACGAGGCCGAGCTGTACCGGCTCAAGGGCAACTGTCTGGCCGCACGGGCGACCGACGCGCGGGCGCGGGCCGCATGCGACGACGAAGCCGTCGACTGTTTTCACCGGGCGATCGCACGTGCACGCAGCCAGGGCGCCAGAGCGCTGGAATTGCGGGCGGTGTCGGACCTCGCGCGGCTATTGCAGCGACGGGGGAAGATCATCGAGGCGAAGCAGGCGCTGTCCGGGGTGGTCGCCTCGTTCACGGAAGGCTTCGCGACGTGCGATCTGCGCGACGCGCAAGCGCTGCTGGATGAATGGGACACACGCGCAGGATGAATTGAACGATGACGCACGGCCGCGCATTGCGTGACGACGTGCGTTCGACGACCTGTTGCTGCTCCGCATGACGGAGCGTCGAGGAGACGGGCATGGCAACCACGCACGCACGGCATCGCAACGATGTCCCGCGCAAGCCGATCGCACTCGCGTTGCAGGGCGGCGGGATGCATGGCGCGTTCACCTGGGGCGTGCTCGACCGGCTGCTCGAGGACGGCAGGCTCGCGATCGAAGGTGTCAGCGCGACCAGCGCCGGCGCGATGAACGCCGCGGTACTCGCATACGGGCTGGAACAGGGCGGCGAGGACGGCGCGCGTCAGGCGCTGCACGACTTCTGGCAGGCGGTCGCGCGATCGGCGGAGCGCTACAACCCGCTGCGCTGGGTGCCGTGGCTGAAGGGCACGCACAGCTTCGGGCTCGATCATTCGCCGCTTTACGCGTTCACCGACATGATGCTGCGGGTTTTTTCGCCCTATCAGTTCAATCCGAACAATTTGAATCCGCTGCGCGATGTGCTTGAAAGCCACGTCGATTTCGATGCGCTGCGCAAGCACTGTCCGATCCGGCTGTATCTGTGCGCCACCAACGTCGAGACGGGAAAAATACGCCTCTTCACGGGGGCGGACGTCAGCGCCGACGCGGTGCTTGCGTCGGCATGCGTGCCGACGCTGTTTCAGGCGGTCTCGATCGACGGCGAGTACTACTGGGATGGCGGCTACATGGGCAATCCGGCCATCTATCCGCTGATCTACAACTGCGAAACGCGCGACGTCGTGATCGTCCACATCAATCCGCTCGTGCGCCGTGGCGTACCGATCACGGCCGCCGAAATTCTCAACCGTATCAACGAGATCAGCTTCAACTCGTCGCTGATGCGCGAGATGCGCGCCATCGCGTTCGTCACCGACCTGATTCAGCAGGGCAAGATTCAGCGCGGCGACATGAAGGAAATGCTGATCCATTCGATTCGTGCCGACGACGCGCTGAGCGCGCTGAGCGTATCGAGCAAGTACAACGCGGACTGGCGGTTTCTGAGCGAGCTGCGCGACCACGGACGTCGCGAAGCGGATGCATGGCTCGCGCATCATTACGGCAACATCGGGCAGCGCTCGAGTATCGACGTTCGCAGGGAATTTCTCTGAGCGCATCGCAACTCATGTCGGCATGGGGCGCTCAGGTGCAAACGCCCCGTGCGAAGGAGCGAACGTGAACCGGACGCAGGCGCGGTTCGTTGCGTTGTGGGCGCACAGCGGCGGGGCCCATGCCGAGAAGGTCTATCGCATGCTGGCGCGCTGCTATATGGAGCCGGTGCGCCATTACCATACGCTCGTGCATGTACGGCGCTGCTTGCGTCACCTCGAGCTGGCGCGTGATGCGATTCACGAGCCGGACACCGTCGAACTCGCGCTCTGGTTCCACGACGTGATTTTCGTTCCCGGTGCGAAGGACAACGAGCAGCGGAGTGCGGAATGGTTTCGGCGTCAGGCGGACGGGCGAATCGGCGCGTGCGAGCACATCTGCGCGATGATTCTCGCGACGACGCACGTGGGGATCGCCGACGACCCCGACACGCGCTTCGTGTGCGATATCGATCTGGCGGTGCTGGGGGCTGCACGCAACCGATTTCGCGAGGACGGCCGGCGCCTGCGGGCAGAGCGCCCCGATCTCGACGACCGCGCTTACGACCTGCATGAACGAGCGATTCTGCGCGGGCTGTTGCTGCGCCCGCGCATCTATCTGACGGATTTTTTCTACGCGCGCTGCGAGCGGCAGGCGCGCAGGAATTTGAACTGGCGGCTGGGGTTGCCGGTTCCGGAATAGCGGCGGCTCGATGAAGAAGGTGAAAATCCGTTCGACGCGCATATGTGGAACCGTACCAGATGCGGTCGATTATTTTCGATGCGCGGCATCGTAATCGAATGAAGCGCACACATCGAAATTCCGGATACTCATTCCGATCAGGCACAATGGAGCCGGAATCGGTGATCTGAAAAGGCGCACGCGTGCGTGTGCCGAATCAGGCACGGCAGCAGAGCCCGTTATTCCTGGAAATAAACGGCAGAAAATCGTCCGTCTCGTCGTCGCGTTATCCGACATTTTATTTCCGATGATCTTGATGCGCCCGGCATCGTGCTCCGGGCGGAAAGCGTTTTTTGTCCCGCTTCATCATGCCGAAGCGGGATGCTCGTCGTTCTCTGCACCGGCCGATCGGTCTCAGAACCGGTGGGCGATACCGACCGTATCGACGAATTGCTGACGCGTGGACGACGGTGTCATTCCGTTGATCGAAGCGACTGCCGTCTGTCCGAGTGAGTCTACGCCGGATGCCCGTTGATAAGCGCCGACCATATAGACGTCGGTGCGCTTGGACAGAAAGTAGTGAACGCCAGCGTTCACCTGGTTGTAGTGGGCTTTGTGTGCATTCGGCCCGCTGGTTATCGTGTACGCATACGATGCCGAGACAGAGGCTTCCGGCAAGATTCGGTAAGAAGCATTCAGCTCGATCGTGTTGAACGCGGCGCTACCCTGATAGCCGAGCGGATTCGGCCCGGAGGCCGACCCGAGGCCGACAAAGCGCGTGTTGGTGTAGAGCACGCCGAGCGTCGTACGACCGAGCGTATAGGCTGCCCCGGCGCCGAACACTTCCTCGCGGTGCGCGGACGCGTAACCGGCGATGACGGGGTTCTTTTCCGGCGTCGTTGCCGAGCCGAACGATCCGATATTGTTGGCGGTGACGCCGCCGCCGTTGGGCTGGCCTCCCCACATCGAGACGTTCGGGTCGTACGCGCTCAGGTAGCCGATGCCGACCTTGAGCGGGCCGCCTGTATAGCCGGCGCCGACTGACACGACCTGATTCGTGGACATGCTTCCGGCAACGCCGCCAAACGCATACATCGCGTTGGCGGAGAAACCGTTCCAGACCGGTGAAGAGATTTTCAGTGCGTTGTTCTGGCGGACGGTCAACCCGAGGTTGTCGATGTCATCCGGGTGCGCGGTAATGAAGCCGCCAAATTGGCTGACCGAAGTCAAAGGGAACAGGTAATCGACGAACGACGAGTATTGCCGCCCGGCCGTGATCGAGCCGATCCGGCCGTTCGACAAGCCGACGAATGCCTGGCGACCGAACAGCAGGCCGCCCTGACCGAGCGCACCGTTTGCGACGTTGAAACCACTCTCCAGCGTGAAGATCGCGTTCGTTCCGCCGCCCAGATCTTCAATGCCACGAAAGCCGAACCGGCTGCCGATGTAAGCCGACGTCGATGCGTCCTGCATCGAAAACTGATGGGCACCATGCAGCACGCCACCGGCCTTGTTGGTTTGCGCATTGCTGACGTAGACGAGCGCGGGATCAATGATGCCGTAGAACGTTACGCTGTTTTGAGCGAATGCCATCGGCGGGACGCCCACGGCGGCGACTACCGAGAGCGCCGTGGCCGTCTTGATGGAAGTCGGCATTTTTTTCAGGTTGCCGAGCTTGTTTCGAGGGCGAGAGGTGGGGGACGTCATACGGATCTCCTGATGTCGATGTTGTCTTTTATGGTCAAGCAACGGAGCGCAGAGCAGTGATTCCGCCGCCCGAGCGCTCCGCCGAATGTGCGTCAGTGATTTGCTGCGGGGATGGGTGCAGCCGAGCCGGTCTCGCATACCACGAGTTGATCGTCGAACATCGCGCGTTCGCGGTTGCCGTTCGCCGAACGGTCCGTCACGGAGAACAGCCAGATGCCGGCAAAGGCAGCGATGATCGAAAACAGCGCGGGGTATTCATACGGATAGACTGCATGGCTGTGACCGAGCACCTGGACCCAGACCGTCGGGCTGAGAATGGTCAGGACCACCGCAGTCAGCAAGCCCAGCATGCCGCCCATCACGGCGCCTCGTGTCGTGAGGCCGCGCCAGTAGATCGACAGCAGCAGCACGGGAAACGTCGAACTCGCGGCAATCGAAAAGACCAGGCTGACGACGAACGCGATGTACTGGTTTTCGAACGCGATCGCCAGCAAGGTCGCGAGTACGCCCAGCACGAGGGTCGTGATGCGGGAAACGTTCAGCTCTTCCTTCTCGGTTGCGCGTCCTTGCCGAAACGCATTCGCATACAGGTCGTGGGACACCGCCGATGCACCCGCGAGCGTGAGCCCCGACACGACCGCCAGAATGGTCGAGAACGTGACAGCGCAGATGAATCCGAGGAAGAGGTCGCCACCGACCGCATGCGCCAGGTGGATCGCGACCATGTTCACGCCGCCGATCAGCGCGCCGTGGCCGTCGTGGTAGGTCGGATCGGACGACACGAGCGCGATGGTGCCGAAGCCGATGATCACGATCAACGCATAGCCGATGCCGACGATGCCGGTCGCATGAAGAATGCTCTTGCGCGCCTCCTTCACATCGGCAACGGTGAAGAAGCGCATCAGGATGTGCGGCAGACCGGCTGTGCCGAATATCAAAGCGAGACCGAGCGATACGGCTGAAACAGGATCATGAATCAGACCGCCCGGGCTCATGATCGCATCGTGCCGCGGGTGTGCCTGCACGGCGGCTGCGAAGAGCGCGTCCGGGTTGAACGCGAAATGACGCAACACCATGAACGCCATGAATGCGCATCCCGACAGCAGCAACACAGCCTTGATGATCTGGATCCACGTCGTAGCGAGCATCCCGCCGAAGAACACGTAGACCACCATCAGCACGCCGACGATGATCACGGCCGGCAGATAGTGAATGCCGAACAGCAGCTGAACGAGCTTGCCGGCACCGATCATCTGCGAGACGAGATACAGCAGCACGATGACGAGCGAGCTGATCGCGGAGAACGTTCTGACCGGGCGCTGCCGAAGGCGGTACGACACGACGTCGGCAAAGGTGAATCGTCCGAGATTTCGCAGGGGCTCTGCGATCAGTGCGAGGATGATCGGCCAGCTCGCGAGGAAGCCGACGGAATAGATGAGCCCGTCGTAGCCATTGGAAAATACCAGCGACGAGATGCCGAGCAGCGATGCGGCCGACATGTAGTCGCCGGCGATTGCCCAGCCGTTCTGACGGCCGGTAATCTTGCCGCCGGCCGCGTAGTGATCGGCGACCCCGTTGTTCTTGCCGGCAGCCCAGCGCGTGATCACGAGTGTCGCGATGACGAATGCGATGAACATCGCGATGGCGATCGGATTGCGTGTCTGATGCGATGCCGTCGAGACCGGGCCGCTGATGGCCGGACTCGCCCATGCGAACGCCGACGGAAACACCGCGATGCACGGCAGCATGTTGCGGATCTTCATGATTGCTCCTCGCTACGAATGGCGTCGAGTGCAGTGTCGAAAACCGTATTGGCACGGTGCACGTAGATCGCGACCAGCGCGAACGTGAATCCGAGCATGCCGACGCCGATCGGAATGCCCCACGTGGTCGGATGGCCTGCAACGATCGGCGTACCCAATACGTGCGGCGCGAGCGCGATCAACAGAATGAACGCGAAGTAGGCCGCGAGCATGCTGGCGGTCAACGTCCATGAAAACCGCCGCCGGCTCTGTACGAGCCGACGAAACCGAATGTCGGCGAGAATCGCCGGTGCCGTTGCCGGTCCTTGTCTCGGCATCGAGGGCTGGGCAGCACTCGAATACGCCGTCGCGTTTGTCATCGTCTTCCTCCAGATGGTGGCTGATCGTTTCAGTGCGGTGGTACCGGCTCGGACGGCCGGTTAGCATCGGCACCTTTGCATCAAAGTTGCGGGGCGACCGCGGTTTCCCGCATCACTGCTTCGGGCGTCCGGTACTTCTCGGCCATCGCGCGCTCGAGCTCGCTTTTCATTTGTGCCTGCATGTATGCGCCGAGGTGGCGGGCATGCTCGACGATCGCCGTGCCGAACTGGAGGCGCTGACGCTCGTAATCGGCCAGCGCATCGCCGACGCTTGCGCTCGTGGCCAGGGAGCGCGCGAGCTGCGTCGCGTCGCCGGCCGCTTTGGTGGCGCCCATACCGCAATGCGGACGCGCGACGAAGGCGGCATCGCCCAGCAGCACGACGCGATCGAATACGAGCCGCGTTGCCTCGAGGTCGTAGATCGGCTGGAACAGCGGCTGCTTCGTCTTGGCCACAACTTCAGCGAATTCCGGCGAGAGCAGGCTGTGGGCAGCGTCGCGCATGTCCGCCAGTACATCCGCGCGAATCAGGTGCGGCGGAATGCCGTTCGCGTGGTATTTGCCCGTCGCGTCGGTCAGCAGGTCACGCAACGCAACCGTTTCGTCGGTAGGCCGGTACCACACGAAGTTGTAGCGGCGTTCCCCGGGCTGCGTGCTGTTGCCCGGGCCCGCGACCGGATAGCCGAGCATTTGCTCGCCGGACGGAAGGCAGAAGCCGAATTTGTCGAACAGGGTGGTCCATGTTTGCGGTGACAGGTCGCGTTCGTCGACCAGCCCGCGCCACGCAATGTAGCCGGCATACTGCAACGGCACATCGGGCAGGAATTTCTGGCGGATCGCGGAGCGAAAGCCGTCCGCCGCGACGACGAGGTCAGCTTGTAGCGTGTCGCCGTCGGACAGTTTGACTTCGGCGTGGTCGTCGAAGCTGACGACGTCCTCGACGATGGCGCCCGATCGGTAGCACGCGTCGGGCAGTGCGGCGCGCAGGATGTGAAACATCTTGCTCCACGCCGTGAGGGTCTGCGTGAGCGGGCACGTGGCGGCTGAACTGCCGTCCGCATTCAGCGTGATCCGGCTGTGTACCGTAACGCCGATATCTTCGTTGACCTCGACGCCGGCGGCGGTCAGCGCGTCGAACAGCTCGGGGTGCGTGACGATACCTGCGCCGCGCCCCGCCAGTTCATCGGGCGAGCGCTCGAGAACGGTCACGTCCCATCCGCTTCGAAGCAGCAGGTTTGCCGCGAAAAGTCCGCCGAGCGAACCGCCGACGATGAGCGCCTTGCGGCTATCCGAGTGATTGCGTTGCATTTTGGACTCCTCCTTACTGGGCCGTAGTGGCCGGCGTGGCTTGCTTGAGTGCAAGCGCCTCGTCTGCAGGGAAATTCACTTCGATGGTCACGCCCGACGGATCCTCGACGAACACTTGATGCAGGCCGAGACTCGGGACTGTACGGTCGCGCCACGCATAGCCGGCAACGCGCAGCTTCGCCCAGAATTGTTCGAGGCCGGTCGCGAGAAACGCGATGTGGTCGACGGTGCCCGTGCCCGTTTGCGGCAGATCCTTGTCGCCGAGATAGGCAATCAGCCCTTCGCGGTCGTTCGGATCGGTGCCGATGATGTGGACGACGCCGAAGTCCGATTCGTCGTCGCCGTTGTAGAGCCAGATGCCCGGAAAATCGAACGGCGGGCGGAAGCCCTCGCGAAAGCCGAGAACCTGCGTGTAGAACTGCCGCGACTTTTCCAGATCGGTCGTACGGATCGAGTAGTGGGCAAGCTTGGTGATGGCCATTGGCGCCTCCTTAATTTATCAATCGATAAGTGATCGTTTGATAAATTATAGGGCGAGCCGATTTTTCGTAAAGCGCGATTTGCGTCGGTGTTTACCCTTTTTGGGGTGGGAGCAGGTGACGGCCTATGGGTCTCGAGCCGACGCAGCGCGATGCGGGGGAATGCGCGGAATTTGGCGACGAGGTGCGTGCCGTCATCTGCAAGCGGCCGGCGATACTTGATGGCCGGTCGCGATATCAGGACCCTTGACGCGACCGGCGGCCAGATGGTGGTGAAGATGCAGGAGGGCTATCGCCGTATGGTTGCCTCGGCCTATGCGCGGAGCCACACTGCGGCGCCGATGCTGTCCGGCTCCCTGGTGTCGGCGGTCGGCTTCATGCCCAACGGATTTGCGCGCTCGTCGGCCGGCGAATGCACCAGCACCATGTTCTGGATCGTCGGCATCGCACTGATCGCATCGTGGGTCGTCGCGGCGGTCTTTACGCCCCATCCGTCCGGAAGCAAAGATTCAATGCGGTGCTCTCGAACGCATCGCGCTGAGCCTCGGTCTGCTACCGCGGCGCGTAAAGCGCGGCGCGAATCGCCGGCCGGAAACGAAGCAACCGAATCCGGCCAGCGCGATTCCCGGTATGTCGGTCAAGCTACGCCGGCTTCGGCTTCGACCACTGGCAGCGCACGGTTGGCGATTTTCTCGGCCTCGGCGCGCTTGATCCCGAGCGTTTGCAGGAGCGCTGCCGCCGTACGCTCGGGGAAGTGCTCGCCGCTGAAGCCGAGTTGCTTGAGGGTGCCGGCCGCGGGCGCCCCCGGCGCAACGAAGTTGAGCTCGGCGGACACCGACGCGAGCACCGCGCCCCCCACGGAAAGAAACGCGATCAACGGATCCGCCACGACGAAACGTTTTGCCGCAATGCCACTTTGTATGTCGCGAAGCAGCCGCTGACCCAGGCCGCGGCCGAAGACGCGTGCCGAAAACCCTTCGCGCACCAGGAACTGCCCCCACACCGGTTCGCGCGCCGCGCGCATCAGCGTGTGACGCACAGACACGGAGATCACCTCCGCCGGGTCGGAAATGCCGCCGACAACGCGGTCGAGCGTATCGGCGAACTCCTCGAAGACGGAGTCGACGAGCGTGGCGTAGATCGCCTCCTTCGATTCGAAGTGGTTATAGAAAGAGCCGAAGCCGACGTCGGCGGCCTCCGTGATTTCGTTGATGGCCACGCCTTCCATCCCCTTTTCCGCCATCAGCTTGAGTGCCGCCTCGAGCAGGCGCGCACGCGTCTCGCGCTTGCGTCGCGCGCCGCGCGGCTCGCGCGTTTCCGCGGTGTCGGTTTGAACGGTTACGCTCGCTTGCGCCGCACGCGGCTTCGTTGTCTTGCTTTTTGCAGTGGCCGGCATGTCGCCTCCGATCTCGTTTTTTCGTTTACACCGCCAGTATAGATTTATGTCTCTTGAGTGACAAAATCGTCATCGATGGTTTCAACGTCATCAAAGGGTGTGCAAACCGAGCCGCACGACTCAAAAAGGCCACGGAGAGGTTCATGGCTTGCCTTCCTGAACCGGAATGGCGGAGTTCGCGCCGTCCAGGACTGAATCGAACCGCTTGCGAAACTCGGGGTCCCGCCTCGCGAGAAGGGTCGCCTCGACCCAGAGGGTAACGCGATCGTCGCTCTGCAAGTAATCGTGGAGTTTCAACAACGCGGAGCGCAGGTTGCACGTCAACTCGTCTTGCTCCCCGTGCAACGATTCGATCAACAAGTCGGACTTGTCGCAAAAGTTGCAATAGAACGCGCCGCGCGTGTAGCCCGCCGCTTCGGCGACATCGGCCACGCTGGTCGCCGGAAACCCCTTTTCGATAAAGAGCGCCCGAGCGGCTTCCACCATTTGCTCGCGAGTTTGCGCTCTTCGTTCCGCGTGCGTCAGCCTTTTGCGTTTCATTGGAGTCCTTAGGAAGTCCAGTGTCCCGATGGTTGGATCGCAGCAGGCTGCCGGCTAACGCCTGACCCAAGACAAAGCCAATTCCGCGATTGCAAATGATATGCTACTCAACAGTGATAGGTTTGTCGATTGAGACGTTTGAATCTATACTGCGGCTCTGATCGAGATCGGAATCGTCATGTCAAACACAACAAATCGCCCGATACCCAAGCGCGCTGCCGCGCGAACGCCTGCCGTCGCTGCGGAGGCCGCTGACGCGCGGGAGCCGCGCGGCGCCCGCCGCAAGCGAGAGACGCGGGCGCGCTTGCTCGAGGCAGCGCTCACGCTGATGGCCCAAAAAGGCATGGAAGGTGTCGCCATCAACGAAATCACCGAGGCGGCCGACGTCGGCTTCGGCTCGTTCTACAATCACTTCGAGTCCAAGGAGGCGATCTACGCCGCGCTGGTCGAGTCCGTGTTCGATGAGTTCGCCGATTGGCTCGACCGTCTCACGACCGGCTTGTCCGACCCGGCCGAGGTGATCGCCGTCTCGGCGCGCTATACGTTGATGCGTGCGCATCGCGAGCCACTCTGGGGCCAATTTCTGGTACGGGAGGGCTTTTCCGCGCGCATGCTCACCCGCGGACTGGGTCAGCGTTTGTTGCGGGATGTGCAAAGGGGCATCGAGGCAAAGCGTTTCGCCGTCGCGGATCCATTTGTCGCGTTCTTGTCCGTGGGCGGCACCATGCTTGCCGCGGTGGCGGCCGATCCCGACGTCGTCGCGCCGGACGCGCCGAATGCCGACGTGTTGGACGCATTGGGTTTCAGCCGTGAGCATCTCGCCGAGCGCGTGGCCGCCGCTCTGCTGCAAAGCCTGGGCCTCAAACGGGCGGAAGCCGAAAAGGTTGCGACGCGTCCGTTGCCGATCGTGGAACCCGCTGTCGAAGCCGACTGAAAGCCATGACGGCATACCGCTCGGCTGACCGTCGGCAACGCGGGTAGCCAAGCGGTATTCACTCATTGCGCGAATCCTGAACGGGCTGGCTACGATCCCGGAATCGATATGGCGTCGTTTGCGATGTGGGTTGCCGCGGACGGACACAGCACCGTCGGCGCCGAATTCGCTGAACGGCCAGTCGTCGTCATCAGCGGGCCGCCCGCGCCGGTGTCGAGGGCGCGAACGGTCGCCGCCAGTTGCCCCGCGATGGCGGTCAGCGCGCGGCGATGACCGTCCGCCAGCGCATCGTAACCGGCGCCGACAGGCTCGAACACCGTGCTGCGGCAAGTCAGCTTTTCACCGGCCGCTCGCGGCGAGCGAATGCTCCAGGTCGCATCGACGATCACCCGTGCACCGGGCCACGACTCGAAGCGCTGGATCGCGACGGCAACGCGATAGACGTGCGCGTCGCCTTGCTGCTTCGGACGGGGAGCGTTGAAGTCGCTCAACTGCTGTGTCGCCGCGATCGATAGCGCCATGCGGATTTCATCGCTCAATGTCGACGCCCAGCGTTCGTTTTCGAGCACTGCGACCTGCGTGTCGCTGATCCTGACGACGAGTTGATTGCGCGCAACCTGGTCCGGCACGCTGACAGACTGAATGTCGATCAACGCAGCGGGACCGGAAACGGTCGAAGCGGCGCCGGCTCGCGCATCCGGCGCCAGCGTATAGAACCGACTTGGCGGCGATGACGCACAGGCGGACAGCGCGAGCGCACTCGCCGCTGCAAATGCTCGAATGACGGCGCCGCGCCTTTGAATTACGTTGAACATCATTGACGATCCCCTTTCTTGCCGAACACGAGTGCTTCGGGATGGCGTTCCAGATAGTCCGTAAGCCCATTCAGAGACTGCAACGTACGGGTCAATTCCTGCATCGCGCCATGAACGTCCGCTTGCATCGGCGAATCTTGTCCGAGGGTCGCTTGTGCCGCGTCGAACGTTTTCTGCGCGGATGCCAGCGTGGAGCGCGCTTGCGGAACGACCTCCGTGTTGAGCTGACCGAAGAGGCGATTCGCAGTTTCGAGCGTGCCGTTCAGATTCGCGCCGATCTTGTCGAACGGAACCTGGTTGAGCTTCCTGGCGATTTCGGCAAGCTGCACTTGCAGTTCATCGAGCGTATTCGGCACGGTGGGCAGCTCGATCGGCGTGTTACGCAGATTGACCGTCGCGCGCGGCGCATGCGGGAACATGTCGAGTGCCACGTACAGCTGGCCGGTGATCAGGTTGCCGGTTCGCAATTGGCCGCGCAGCCCTTGCATCACGAGGTGTTGCAGCAAGTCGTGCCCGCCCTGGCTATTCGGCGCAGGCAGCGACGTGTTCGAACGGCGGCTGAGCCGGTCCGGATAGAGCGCCATGGTCGCTTCCATGCTGAAATTCTGGGCCTTCTCGTCGTACTCGAGACCGATCTTCGTCACTTGACCCAGCGTGATGCCGCGCAGATCCACCGGTGCGCCGACCGACAGCCCGCGCAGCGACTGATTGAAATGCATGGCGACATAGAGCGGCGCGCCGTCCGGCTCGCGCATGGCGTCGCTTTCGTCCGACGCGAGCCTGAACGTCGCGCCGTCGGCGGCGTGCGGGCCCGCATCTTGTCCGGGCGGCGCTTCGAAGGCCAGCCCGCCCATGACGACGGTGGCAAGCGATTGCGTGTTGAGCTTGAGCCCGCCGGAGTCGAGGCGCAGATCGACGCCGCTCGCGTGCCACCACCGCGTGTCGGTACCGACGTACTTGTCGTATGGCGCATTGACGAACACGTTGACGATCACGCCCGATCCCTTGGGGTCGAGCGAGAACCCGACGACTTGCCCGACTCGAATCCTGCGGTAGAAGATGGGTGCACCGATATCCAGCGAGCCGAGCGAATCGCCTCGCAGCGTGTATGGATGTCCCTGCTGGTCGGCGGTCACGATCGGCGGATTCTCGAGACCGGTGAACGCTGTTGTGCGCACGGTCGAGCGGCCGATATCGGCGCCGATATACGCGCCGGACAGCAACGTGCCAAGGCCCGATATGCCGCTCGCGCCGACGCGCGGACGCACCACCCAGAATCGCGCTCCGTCGGTGGCGAACTTTTCGGCTTCCTTGTCGAGCTGGATCTTCGCGCGGACATGCCGAAGATCGTCCGACAGCGCGATCGTGCGCACGGTGCCGATCTCGACATCCTTGTATTTGACCTTCGTTTTGCCCGCTTCCAACCCTTCGGCGTCATTGAAGGTCACGGTGACGGTCGGCCCTTCATCGGCGATGGATTTCGCGAGAAGCGCGATACCGATCAGCGCCGAGATCAACGGAATCAGCCATACCAGAGAAGGAAGCCAGCGGCTGCGAGGCTTGATCTCCGGATGCGGTAAGTCATGGATTTGCATCGCAGAAAGAAATCGAATGGAGGGTTGTCGAAGCCGGACGGGTCGCGGCGACTACGATCGTGCGGAAGAGCGTGCCGGCCGGCGCCGGACGTTGTCCCAGATCAGGCGCGGATCGAACTCGTTCGCTGCGAGCATGGTCAGCACCACGACCGAACCGAAGGCCAAAGCGCCCGGTCCCGCGGTGATCTGCGCCAGCGATCCGAAATGCACGAGTGCCACGGTGAGCGACACGACGAAGACGTCGAGCATCGACCAGCGCCCGACGCGCTCCACCATCCGGTAGAGCCTGGCGCGCTGGAGCGGCTGCCAGTCGGAACCGCGCCAGGCGGCGACGGTTTGCAGCGTGAGAATGGCGAGCTTGAGCATCGGCACCATGACGCTGGCGACGAACACGACGACCGCGAGCGGCCAATCGCCCGACTGCCAGAAGTAAGCGATGCCGCCGAGAATCGTGTCGTCCTCGGCGCGTCCGAGCGATGCGGTATGCATGATCGGCAACAGATTGGCCGGGATATAAAGCAAAGCAGCGGCAAGCAGCAGCCCGAAAGTGCGCGTGATGCTGGCGGGGCGCCGCGCGTGCAGCGGTGAGCGGCACCGGACACAGTGTGAATCGGAGACTTGCGCGCTGCGCGAGTGAACGAGCCCGCAGCAGTGACAGGCGATGAAGCCGGCGTGCCTGGCGGTGACGGAGGCCGTTGCGGACGCATCGGCACGCGCAGCACCGCCATGCACGTCACGCTGCGAGTTGCGCCGCCGCGTCGGCCTGGCGGGAGCGCCGCCCCGATTCATGACCTCGTCGCGAATCTCCCACAGCATGCAGGGGTCGAAAGCCGCGATCACGCAAAACATCAGCGTCAACGCGCCGAACGCGAACAGCGACGTGCCCGGGATGACGCGCGCGAGGCTCACCATCTTCACGATCGTAATGAGCACCCCGAGCATGAATACCTCGGTCATGCCCCACGGACGCACGAATTGAACGGCGCGCAGCACCGCGTCGAAAGCGCGTGGCACACGGCCCGTGCGCAGCGGCAGCAACAGATAGAGCAGCGCGACGAGTTCGAACGACGGGAACAGCATCGTCGTGCAAAAGACCATTGCTGCAACGATCTGCATATGGCCTTTCCATAGCGCCTGAACGGCTTCAAAAAGCGTCGCGTGCGACGTCAGGCCATTGGTTTCCAGCGCGAGTACCGGGAACGCCTGCGCGATCAGGAACGTGATCAGTGCGGCGACCGTGACTGCGCAGACTTTTTCGAGCGTCAGACCGGCGTGACGCATGCCTTTCATGCTTGCGCCGCAAGACGAGCAGTGCGCAACCAGGCCGCGCAGACGCGGCGGCTTGCGAAAGAGCGCGTCGCACTCGTGGCAGGCAATCAAATCTCGATGTTCCATAGGGAAGAAAATCAAACGGACGAACATGGGCGACCGATCGTGGCGGGGCGGCGCGCTTCTCGCGTGCCGGCCCGTCACGATCGCAAACGGACCGGACGCGCGCGAATCAATCGTGCGACGCCGACTTCCCCGGCTCAGGCGGCAATTCGCCCATCGCTTGGAACAGCGCGGCGGTATCGCCGAGCCGCTGGCTCTGCGCGCGGACCGCGTCGAGCCGTGCAGTCAGAAACTGCTGTTCGCTGGCTTGAGCCGCCGATATCGGCAAGGACCCGAGCCGATAACGCGACGTCGTTTCGTCGAACAGTTCATGCGCGGCGCGCGCCTCGATTTCGGTCGATGCGAGCGTCTGCGCGTCGTTGTCGAGCGCGGCGAGCGAGTCGGCGACGTTCTCGAAGGCGGACAGCACCGTCGATTTGTAGTGCAGTACCGCTGCCTCGTACGTCTCCTTCGTTGCACGCCGATGCGCGAGCAACGCGCCGCCATGGAAGATCGGCTGCGCAGCACTCGCACCGATCGCCCATATGCCGCCGGCGCCGGTGAGCAGGGCCGGCCAACTGAAGCCGGCACGGCCCATCGAGGCCGTCAGCGACAGGCTCGGGAAGAGCTGCGCCGTCGCTTGACCGACATCGGCCGCGGCCGCTTGTAAAGCCGCTTCGGCAGCCTGAATATCCGGACGCGAGCGCAGCAACTGCGCCGGTACGGCGACCGGCAGGCGCTCGGGCAGCGCAAGGCTATCCAGATCGGGGACGACAGGCGCCGCATCCGGCGTTCGACCCAACAGCACGGCCAGCGCGTGGACGGTGCTCGCGCGCTGCTGCCGCAGCGGCGGGAGGGTCGCGGCGAGTGCACTGGCCTGCCGCGCGGAGGCCAGTGCCTGCGCATGCGAGATCGAGCCGAGCGCCTGACGCAGCGCATCGTCGCGCGACGTATCGCCGGCGAGCGTCACGAGACGTTCGGTGAGCGCGATCTGACGATCGAGCGTCGCGACATGGATGGCGGCGCCGACGATATTCGCGGCGAGCGCGCGGCGCGCCGCCGCCAGTTCATACGCCTGCACGTCGACGCGAGCCGCGCTGGCCTTGTTCCCGTAGCGCGTGGCGCCGAACAGATCGAAGTTGTACTGCGCCTGCAGCTGACCGACGAAGACGTTGTAGCGTTCGGTGCTTGGACCGATGCCGGGGACGACGGGCGAACGCGTACGCTCGACCTGTGCGCCCGCGTCGATCGACGGCAACGTCGAAGCGCCGATCTGGGCCCGCAGTTCCTGCTGCGCGGCATTCAGCGACCGCTGCGTGGCGGTGAGCGTCGGGTTGTTGCGCAGCCCTTCGCCGACCAGCGCATCGAGCGCGTCGGAGCGATACAGCTTCCACCATTGCGGGACCGGCGCTGCGCCGACATCGAAATGTTGCGCTGTACCGCCCGCCGCGACGGTCTGCTGCGGTTGCGGCTGCGCGCCATAATGCGCGGGCGACGGCATCGCGGGCGGCGCACCGCTCGGTCCCAACGAGCACGCGCTCGTTGCAAGTGCCGCGAATACGGCGATAACGGATGTCTTGATGGCAAGTTGCATGATCAGATCTCCGCGTGTTCGACGACGCGCTGTTGCAGTGCGCGCTCATCGCGCCGAACACGGAAGGAAGTCGCATAAAGGGCCGGCAGGAAGAACAGCGTGAGCACGGTGGCGATCGTGATGCCGCCCATGAGCGACGTAGCCATCGGGCCGAAGAAGCCTGAACGAAGGAGCGGAATCAACGCCAGCACCGCGGCGGCGGCCGTGAGCATGATCGGGCGGAAGCGCCTGACTGTCGCGCCGACGATTGCATCGAAACGGGGCTGGCCTGCCGCGATGTCCTGCTCGATCTGATCGACGAGGATCACCGAATTGCGCATGATGATGCCGAACATCGCGATCACGCCGAGCATCGCGACGAACCCGAACGGTTCGCCGAGCAGCAGCAGCGCGGCGACGACGCCGATCAAGCCGAGCGGGGCGGTCAGCACGACGATGAACGTGCGCGCGAAGCTCTGCAGCTGGATCATGAGCAGGGTCAGCACTGCGATGATGAGGATCGGCATTTCGGCATTGATCGACGTCTGGCCCTTCGTGCTTTCCTCGACCGAGCCGCCCACCACGATGCGATAGCCGATCGGAAGTTGCGCGCGCAACTGGCTCAGTTGCCGGTCGATGTCCTGCGTGACGTCGATACCTTGCGCGTCGCCGCGAATGTCGGCTTGCACCGTGATGGTCGGCTGTCGATCGCGTTCCCAGATCACGCCGTACTCGAGCGCCGTGCGCACATGGCCGAGCGTGCCGAGCGGCACGGGGCCGCTGGGTGTCGGAATGGCCAGGCCCGTGAGTTGCGACGGATCGACGCGCTCGCTCCTGGGTGCGCGCAGATCGACATCGATCAGCTTGTCGCGCTCGCGGTACTGCGTGACCGTGTAGCCGGAAAGCGTCATCGCGAGGAAGTTCGACACATCCTGCGAGGTCACGCCGAGTTGACGCGCCCGGTTCTGGTCGATCTGGAACGACAGCGAGCGTTCTTGCGGCTCATCCCAGTCGAACTGCACATTGCGCGTACGCGCATCGGCACGAACCTTGTCCGCCACCTTTTGCGAGATCTCGTGCACGGTCGCGATGTTGTCTCCGCTCACGCGGAATTGAATCGGATAACCGACCGGCGGCCCGTTCTCGAGTCGCGCCACACGTGTGCGTACGCCGGGGAATTGCTTCTCGAGCGACGCTTCGAGCCATTTCATGAGCTTTTCCCGTTCCTCGACGTCCTTTGCCGTGATGACGAATTGCGCGAAGTTCGGCTGCTGCAATTGCTGGTCGAGCGGCAGATAGAAGCGGGGCGCGCCCGTGCCGACGAAGTCGACGACACGATCGATCTCGGGGCGGCCGCGCAGCGTCTGCTCGAGGCGTTGTGCTTCACGCAGCGTCGCGGCGAACGACGCCCCCTCGGGCAGGCGCATATCGACGAGCAACTCGGGGCGCTCGGAGTTCGGGAAGAACTGCTTCGGCACGCGAGTGAAAGCGGCCATGGCGACGGCGAACGCGATGGCCGTTGCGCCCAGCACCAACCAGCGGTGCTCGATGCACCAGGCCACCCAGCCGCCCATGCGGCGATAGAAACCCGTGTTGTAGATATCGTCGTCATGGCCGTGGCCACCGTGCTCGCCCGCCTTGCGCTCGGGGAGCAGGTGATAACCGAGCAGCGGAACGAGCACGACGGCGGCGAACCATGAAACGATGAGCGCGATCGCCGACACTTCGAAGATCGAGCGCGTGTATTCACCGGTGCTCGACTTCGCGAGCGCGATCGGCAGGAAGCCCGATACGGTGACGAGCGTGCCCGTCAACATCGGAAAGGCCGTGCTCGAATAGGCGAATGCCGCCGAGCGCATGCGGCTCCAGCCTTGCTCGAGTTTCACGGCCATCATCTCGACGGCGATGATGGCGTCGTCCACGAGCAATCCGAGCGCGAGCACGAGGGTGCCGAGCGAGACCTTGTTCAGGCCGATGCCGAACAGATACATGCACAGCGACGTCACGGCGAGCACGATCGGGATCGAGATCACGACGACCATGCCGGTGCGCAGGCCCAGCGACACGAGGCTGACCACCAGCACGATCGCGACGGCCTCGGCCACGGCCTCGACGAAATCGTCGACCGAATGCTTGACCGTGTCGGGCATGCTCGAGATCTGCACGAGCTTGAGCCCCGCGGGCAGGCGTGCCTGCAATTCGGCGCGCCCGCTGTCGAGCGCCTTGCCCAGCCGGATCACGTCGCCGCCTGCCTGCATCGTGACGCCGATCCCGAGCACGGCATGGCCGTTCGTGCGCATCTGCGTGACGGGCGGATCGTCATAGCCGCGGTGGATCTTGGCGATGTCGCCGAGGCGGAATGTACGGTGATTCACCGAAATCAGCATGTCCTCGAGCGCGTGCACGTCCTTGAACGCACCGCTCGTGCGCACGAATACGCGATCGTCGGACGTAGTGAACGTGCCGACCGGCGCCACGGCGTTCTGCGCATCGATCGCGTGAGCGAGCTCCGCGGGCGTGATCGCGAGCTTCGTCAACTGCGGGTTCGAGATTTCGATGAAGATGTGCTGGCCGGGGTCGCCGAAGTAATCGACCTTCGCGACGCCGGGCACGCGCAGGAGCACCGTGCGCAACTGGTCCGCATAGTCGTGCAGCTGCGCGGCCGAGAAGCCGTCGCCTTCCAGCGCATAGATGTTCGTATAGACGTCGCCGAACTCGTCGTTGAAGAACGGGCCGACGATGCCTTGCGGCAGCGTTGCCCGGATGTCGCCGACCTTCTTGCGCACCTGATACCAGGTTTCGGGCACGTCCTTGACGGGGGCCGAGTCCTTCATCGCAAAGAAGATCATCGACTCGCCGGGGCGCGAATAGCTCTTGATGTTGTCGACGTAGGGCGCGGCCTGAAGCTGGCGCGCGATGCGATCCGTGACCTGCTCCTGCACTTCGCGTGCGCTCGCGCCGGGCCAATACGTTTGAATGACCATCGTCCGGAACGTGAACGGCGGATCTTCGGATTGCGAAAGATGGGTGTAGCCGATGACGCCGAACAGCGTCATCAGACCGATCAGGTAAACGACGAGCTGCTGATGACGCAGCGCCCATTCGGACAGGTTGAAGCCGCCTTTGCCTTTGCTTTCAGCGTGCGGAGCGGCGGCGGGCGTCGTGTCGCCCGCCTTTTCGTGATCGACGATGCTCATGATGCGAAGTCCTCGGGGTGCAACGGGGCGACGACTTGCACATGCTCGCCGGCGCTCACGGTATGGACGCCCTGCACGACGACGCGTTCGCCGTCATGCAGGCCTGCGGCGACTTCAACTGTCCGCTCGCCGTAGTTGGTGACGGTGACGGGACGCAGCACGAGCTTGTCGGTGCCCGCTTGAACGACCCAGACGGCGGGCTTGTCGCCATCGTGAAAGAGCGCCGTGGCCGGCAGCGCGAACGCGGAACCGCCGTTGTTCGCGTGGGCGATATCGAACTGCACCTGAGCCGTCATGCCGAGCCGTATCTCGGGCGTCGACGCAATGAGCGTCAGCTTGACGCGCCAGGTGCGGCTTTGCTGATCGGCGCTCGGCGCGACCTCGCGCACGCGTGCTTCGAATGTCTTGCCGGGCATAGCCGACAGCGTGACCTTCGCAGGCTGGCCGACGTTGAGCGAATTCAATGCGCTCTCGGCGGCGTCGCAGGCGATATCGACATCGCCGCTCCAATCGAGGTGATAGACGGCCTGCCCTTGCTCGACGTTCTGGCCCGTGTCGGCGTCCTCGGACTTGATCACGCCGTCGTGGTCCGCGACCAACGTGGTATAGCGCAGGTGGTCTTCGGCCAGCGCCATCTGAGCCAACGCCGAATTGTGCTGCGCGAGCGCCGTTGCATACGCGTTCTGCGTTTGCTCCAGCTGCGCCGGGGCGATCAGGTTGGCCTGCGCCTGCGCTTGATCCCGTGCGAGCTGCTGCTTCTGATAGGCGAGCTGGTGGGCTGCCGCATCGAGCTGCGCGCGTGCGTTCGCTGCGTTGTTGCGCAGGTCGGTGGGGTCGAGCAGTGCGAGCACTTGCCCGGCTTTCACCGTATCGCCCAGGTGTACGCGGCGCGCGGCGATTTTGCCGCCGACGCGAAACGAAAGCGTCGTCGCGTAGCGCGCGTCGACCTGGGCCGGCAACGACGTGGCGTCCGGCGTACCGTCGGCATGCACGGCGAGCGCGACGACGGGCTTCACCTCGGGGGCGGCAGGTTCGCGCGTATGACAAGCCGCGAGCAGGACCGCGCCGCACACGGCGACACAAAGGCCCGCCTGACGGGGCAACGCAGCGGAAGACGGGCGCGAGGACGATCGCGTTTCAAGACCTGGGAGTTTCACGATGTTTCCAGAGCAAGGGGGTTACCAAGAGGAAAGGGGATCGATCATTCGTCAGGGTTTATACCGACAAGCATCGATCGATGGTGACATTAAAGTCGAAGCTGATAGAATTGTCAATTATGAATTTCTGGTCCAAAACGATGAGCGATAAAAAAGAGACTGGCGCGCCGGTGGACGGCGGGCACCCGGGTTCGCAATGGCCCGGCCAACGGGCAATGGAAGTCGGCGATGCTCGTGCGGGTGACGGTGCGGGCCCCGGGGAGGGCGACCGGCGCGAACCGCGCGGTGCGCGGCGCAAGCGCGAGACGCGTGCGCGCCTACTCGAGGCGGCGCTCGCGTTGGTGGCGACGAAAGGTTTCGAGTACGTGACCATCAACGAGATCACGGAATCGGCGGATGTGGGCTTCGGCTCGTTCTACAACCACTTCGAATCGAAGGATGCGCTTCATGCGGCGCTCGTCGATTGCGTGATCGAGGAGTTCGGCGAACGGCTCGATGCACTTGTGAGCGGTCTATCCGATCCGGCGGAAGTGATCGCCGTGTGCGTGCGACACACGTTGCTGCGCGCGCGGCGTGAACCGGTTTGGGGCCGTTTCCTGATTCGCGAGGGATTTTCGGATCGCGCGCTGCACCTCGGTATGCATCGGCGGCTGAGGCGCGATAGCGAGATGGGTATCGCAGCCGGGCGCTTCGCCGCGCCCGACCCTTTCATGAGCCATGTGTCGGTGACCGGCATCGTTCTCGCGGCGATTGCCGCGGAACTCGATGTCGTCGCTCCGGGCCGAGCGCCGACCGAACCGGATCAGGGCCGGGACGTCGTGCAAGCGCACCTTGCGGAGCGCGCCGCCGTGGCCGTATTGCAGATGCTGGGTTTGAGTCGTGCCGAGGCCGAGCATGTCGCACAGCGACCGTTGCCGGTCGCGCCGCGTTGACGGCGAGCGGAGACCCCGGCGCACAGTCGCTCCGCAAATGGCGTCTCGATCGCACTTATTGACAAAAGTATCAGAGATGAGTTTAATGTCACCAACAGGCCGAGCAGTGAATCGGACCAGCAACCATAGAGACGATAGGAGCTGAGCGTGGAGACAAGTGCGCATGTTGGCGTTCCCGGATTGACGACTGCACAACCGTCGCGTCATCCCGATCCGACGACCAAGGCGTCGGCGTTGTCGTACTTGATCTTTGATCGTCCGGACCTCGGGCAGGCCGAGCGGTTTCTGAACGACTTCGGACTGCGTACGGTCTTTCGAAACGAAGCGCTGGTGCTGTTGCGCGGCACCGGCCCCGCGCCGTTCTGTTATGTCGTTCGCCACGCGCCGAAGGCACGGTTCGCCGGCTTCGGGTTGCAGGTCGATCGGCAGTCGGACCTGCATGCGCTGGCCGAGATTCCCGGCGCCACGGGGGTGGAATGGTCGGACTGGCCGGGCGGCGGCTATCGCGTCACGTTGACCGACCCGTCGGGCTTTCGCGTCGATGCGGTCTGGGGCCTTCGCGAGGTCGAGCCGCTGCCCCGTCGAAACGCGCTTCAATTCAATTCCGCGGACGCGCCAGTACGAATCAACGACACGCAGCGCCCGCCGGCGTACGCGCCCGAAGTCATCAAGCTCGGGCATGTCGTGCTCGAGTTGGCGGACTTCCAGGAAACGTGCGCGTGGTACACGCAGCACTTCGGTTTTATCCCGAGCGACGTGCAGACACTCCCGGACGGCTCGCCTGCCGTCGCATTCATGCGTCTGGATCTGGGCGAGCGGCCTGCCGACCATCACACGCTCGCGTTGGCGCAAGGCTTCATTCCGAAGTACAGCCATAGCGCGTTTGAGTTGATCGATGCGGACGCGGTCGGCATGGGGCAACGCGTGCTGCGCGAAAAAGGCTGGACGCACGCTTGGGGTATCGGACGTCATATTCTGGGCAGCCAGATATTCGACTACTGGCAAGACCCGTGGGGCGACAAGCACGAACACTACTGCGACGGCGACCTCTTCACGTCGGACGCACCGACCGGCCAGCATGCGGTCAGCCGTGAAGCGATGGCCCAGTGGGGGCCGGCGATGCCACGCAGTTTCACCAAGCCCAAGCTGTCGCCGTCGAGCGTGGCCGCCCTCATTCGCAACCTCCGACGCAGTCCCGATCTGACGCTGAGCAAACTGCGCGCGCTCGCCAAGATCTTCGCCTGACACCTCCGCATCTCCGCACCATAGAGGCTCGAAACCATGTCACTGCATGTTTTGCATTATCGGCACGAAGGCCACGCTCGTTGGGGCGTGGTACGAAACGGCGCCATCACGCCCATTCCCGGCGAATTCGCGACGACGGCGCAATTTATCGCCGCGAATCCGATTGAGCGCCTGCCCGAACTCGACGGTCCGACGATTCCCGAGTCGGCCGTCCAATGGCTGTCGCCGGTCACGGCGAATCAGCAGTTCATCTGCCAGGGTGCGAATTATCGCCAGCATATGATCGAATCCGGCATGGACCCGGATGTCAAGAAGTTCAACATGATCTTCACGAAGGCCGCGAGCTGCATCGTCGCGGCCGACTCGAAACTGGTGAAGCCACGCGAGGTACGGTTTCTCGACTATGAGCTCGAGCTCGGCCTTGTCCTCAAACGCGACATTACCTCCCGCGAAGCGATTACCGACGAGAACCTGCACGATTTCATTGCCGGCGCCGTGATCGTCAACGACTACTCCGCGCGCGACATCCAGATTCCGCAGATGCAGTTCTACAAGGGCAAGAGCTATCGTACGTTCGGCCCTGTCGGCCCGTACCTTTGCCTGCTCGACAAGCACGACATGCCGAAGCTGAAGAGCCTCGTGCTGACGCTGACCGTCAACGGAACCGTTCGACAGAACGATTCCACTGCGGGTCTCGTCTACGGCCCGGCCGAGACGTTGACCGAGTTGTCCGGCGTTCAAGACCTGCATGTCGGTGACCTGCTCGCAACGGGCACGCCCTCCGGTTGCGCGCTGATCATTCCGTCGCCGGAGAAACAACGCGCCGCGGCACAGCTGCCCGAAGCGGAGAAATGGCGTCTTTTCCTCGCGTTGCAAGCGGAGCGGCCGCAGTACCTTCAGGATGGCGATGTGGTCGAAGCTCGTATCGTCAGCCACGATGGCTCGATCGATCTTGGCACCCAGCGCAACGTCGTCGTCGCAGAGGCCGTATGAAAGGCGTGGCAAACGAGCGGGATGTCCTCGCCATCGAATCGCAGGGGCAACCGGCGGATCTCCCGTCGAGCACCTACGACATGATCTGCCGGGGCGCCGCCATCGATCCGTCGGCACCCGCGCTGTCGTTCTTCGCCACCGCGGACGGCTACGCGAACCCGGAGCGCTGGACTTACAGCGAACTGGTGCGCGACATCACGCGCACGGCAAACATGTTGTCGCGACTGGGCGTGCAGCGCGACACGGTCGTCGCCTATGTATTGCCGAATCTGCCCGAAACGCACTTTGTGATCTGGGGCGCCGAGGCCGTCGGCATTGTCTGCGCGATCAATCCGCTGCTCGAAAGCGACGCGATAGGCGAGTTGCTCAGTGCGTCGGGCGCCAGTGTGATCGTCACGTTGGCGCCGTATCCCGGCACGGACCTGTGGCCGAAAGTCCAGGCGGTCCTGCATAAGGTCGCGTCGCTCCAGCACGTCGTGCTGGTCAACCTTGCCGACCATGTGCCGGACGAACGGCGTTCTGCGGCCCGAACGCTTCAGCGCGACGAATGCTCGAGATTGCACGGCGAGGAAGGCGTGCGACGCGCGGTTCCTTCGCAGATCGCCGTCCACGATTTCGGCGAAGCAATCGCGCTGGAGTCGGGCATCGAGCTCTGCACGCCACACCGTATGAACGCGGACGACGTGTCGTCCTACTTCTGCACGGGCGGCACCACCGGCCTGCCTAAAATCGCGATGCGCCGGCATGGCAACGAGGTGGCCAATGCGTGGAGCGCCGCGCGGTTCCTCGGCGAAAGCGTTGGCCCGGGCAAGACGATGTTCTGCGGCTTGCCGCTTTTTCACGTCAATGCCGTGATGGTGACGGGGCTGCTGCCGTTTTCACGCGGTGCGCATGTCGTGTTGGGCACCCCGCAAGGTTATCGTGGGGAAGGCGTCGTCAAACGCTTCTGGGATATCGTCGCGCATTACCGGATCAACTTTTTCAGCGGTGTGCCGACCCTCTATGGCTCGCTGCTCGACGTGCCCGCTGACGGCCGGGACATCAGTTCGCTCGAATACGCGTTGTGCGGCGCTGCGCCGATGCCGGTGGAATTGTTGCGTGCGTTCCAGGCGCGAACCGGAATCAGGATTCTCGAGGGCTACGGTCTGACGGAAGGCACCTGTATCAGCAGCGTCAATCCGCCGCTCGGCGAACGGCGGGTCGGCTCGATCGGCGTTCGTCTCCCGGGCCAGGCCATGAAAGCCGTGATGGTCGATGAAACGGGCCGCTATGTGCGCGACTGTATTGCGGACGAGGTTGGCCAACTGGTGATCTCCGGTCCGAACGTGTTCGTCGGCTATATGCGGGCGGAGCAGAACAGCGGCATCTGGATCGATCTCGCCGATGGCGGCAGATGGCTGAATACAGGCGATCTGGGGCGCCGCGACGCAGACGGCTACTTCTGGCTCACCGGCCGCAAGAAGGAGCTGATCATTCGTGGCGGACACAACATCGATCCGGCAGCGATCGAAGAAGCGCTGCACCGACATCCCGCAGTGCAGATTGCCGCAGCAGTCGGGCGTCCCGACATCCACGCGGGCGAACTGCCGGTCGCCTATGTGCAGCTCAAGCCGGGCATAACGGCTAATGAAGCGCAAATGGCAGCGTTCCTGCGTGACGAGATCAGCGAACGGGCTGCGTTCCCCAAAGGCATACGGATCGTCGAGACGATGCCGTTGACGGGCGTCGGCAAGATCTTCAAGCCCGCGCTGAAGCGGATCGAAACCGTCGACGCGCTGCGGTCCGCGCTCGTGGAAGCGGGCGTCGACGGCGCAACCGTCAGCGTCTCGGAAGACGCGTTGCGTGGGATTTCAGTTCATGTCGAACTGCCCGATGCAGCACTCGAATCATCGGCGACTTCCGTGCTTGGGCGCTTTCCGTTCGCGTTCTCGATCGCTGTCGCGGCGAGTTCCACGACCAGCGTTGATGGCAATGCGGCGTCCGAGACGCACAGGGTCTCAACGTGACAGGGTTGCTTGCATTGACGCAGGCGCCCGGTCGCTCGCATGCGCGCTGATGCCACGGCTGAATTGCGAACGTCACCGGTAATCTGACGTTCGCAGTTCCTGGCGCCACACGGTGCGGAGTCGGTAAGCAAAGCAGTGACTCGGATAAACGATATCGATTTACTTAGTACCACTAGGCAAGAGGGAAGCGATTTTCAGGTTCGGTAGCAAAGATACGAGAACCGATCCAACGATTCGGCTCAATGGGCGGATCGTTAAAGCAGTGTGGACGATAGAAGCCATTTAGCCGATGAGGCAGGAGAAGACGCGTGAGGAACTACTGGAAAAATGTTCGGCCTGCCGTTGCGGCGGGTTGTATTTGTTCGGCTGCGCTGGCTGGAAGTGCGAATGCACAGTCGGCCGGAAGCTTGACCCTGTCGACCGGGTGGCTTCACGTAGCACCGCAGGGTAATGCCACGCCGCTCACCGTGGAGAGCGTGGGTGGTGTTGCCGTCAATCAGCAGTTGGCGGGCACGGGTGCACACGCGTCGTCCACGGATACGCTCGGCATCAACACCGAGTACTACGTGACCGACAACCTCGGCATCGCCACACTCATTGGCCTGCCACTCAAGGTTAATCTGCAGGGCAACGGCACGCTCGCGAAGTACGGCACCCTCGGCACGACGAGGCCGATGCCGCCCGCCATCGAGCTTCGATATCACCTGTTCGACGCTCAGTCGAAATTTCGTCCTTTCGTCGGATTGGGCGTGAACTACACGTGGTTCACCCAGGTTCGCGCAACCAACGCCCAGTTCATCACCGATAGCGTGGGTCCTGGCGGATCGGTACACGCGACCCTCAGTGCATCGTGGAACCCCGTGTTCGATGTCGGGGCCAATTATGCGCTTTCCAAACACTGGTCGGTCGGCGTGTCTGTCGGCTACATCCCGCTCAAGACGCACATGACGATATACGGACGGACCGCAACCGGGACGCAGATCGTTTCCAGATCGACGCTGCGGATCGAACCCATCAACGTCTTTCTGAACGTCGGCTATACGTTCTAACGCGGACGGCCAGCGTCCCTGACGTCATACCCGGCGGCGGATTGTGCAATGGCGCCCGGCTTTCCCGGGTCTTTGAACCACCCCGAGCCATGACCGTGCCCATCCGAGCGATTTGACCGCTCGGGGGAACCGGTCGGTAATACCCCGATGCTTGCATTTGCGCAGACTTTCCATTGGATCAAAAAGTGAAACGTCAGATCCTCAAGACCATTCTCTTCGCCATGCCCAAGGTCCTCGACCTGACGGCACGCCGCTTCCCTGCCTATCGCGATCGGCTCAAGGAGCGCGATCTCGTCGCGTGGATCGGGCTCATGGATCAAAGCATCGGTCGCGTCATCGAGTTCAAGAACGGCCGCGTCCGGTCGTGTGCAGGCAGGCATCCTCAGCCCGACGTGCGCATGTTGTTCAAGGACGTGCCCACCGCGCTGAAATTTCTCTCCGCCAGTCCCGACTACCTGGATATCATCCATGCGGCGAAAAACTTCAAGGTGGTTACCGAAGGCGACGATGCGTTGCTGGTGTGGTTCATGCAGACGCTGAGCATGATGCAAACCATCGGCCTGCCGATGGGTACGCCCATGCACGACGGCACGCAGCGCTACACGACTTGCACCAATGGCGGCCCGTTATTCGTGTACGTGAAAAATGCACGCATCATTCGCGTGACGCCCGTCGATCTCGACGACAAGGATGCCGCGAGCTGGGAGATCGAAGCGCGCGGACGCCGTTTCAGCCCGCCACGGCGCGGCCTCGTCGCGCCGCACGCATTGTCGATCAAGTCGCTCGTCTATTCGGAAAAGCGCATCCTCCACCCGATGAAGCGGGTCGATTTCGACCCGGACGGCGAGCGCAATCCGCAAAACCGCGGCAAGTCCGGCTATGTGCCGATCAGCTGGGACGACGCGTTGGATATCGTCGCGAAAGAGATCAATCGGCAAAGGCGTGTTCACGGTCCGGGCTCCATCACGTTTCCGATGTCGTCGCACCATCAGTGGGGCAATATCGGCTACTACCTCAGCGCGTTGACGCGTTTTGCCAACCTGATCGGCTTCACACGGGTGGCCGCCAATCCGGACAGCTGGGAAGGGTGGTACTGGGGTGCCATGCATCACTTCGGCAACTCGATGCGCGTCGGTGTGCCGTCCGGCTATGGCGGAATCGAGGATTGCCTGAACGAAGCCGACATGATCGTCTTCTGGTCCAGCGACCCGGAAAGCACGAATGGCGCATACGCCGGATTCGAAGGGACGCCGCGGCGTCTTTGGGCAAAGGAACTCGGAATCGAGTTCGTCCATATCGATCCGCACTGCAATCCGACCGCCCAGTTGCTCGGTGGGCGATGGATTCCGGTCCGACCGCAAACGGACGCGGCCCTCGCCACTGCCATCATGTATGTATGGCTGATGGAGGACCTGTACGACAAGGATTACGTCGCTAATCGCACGACCGGATTCGACGAATGGGCGGCCTATCTGACGGGCGAGACGGATGGCGTGCCCAAAACGCCCGAATGGCAGGAACTGGAAACCGGCGTGCCCGCCAAGGATGTCCGGGCGCTCGCGCGGCGGTGGGGGAACCGGAAGGTGTATCTCGCCGTCGGCATGACGGGCGCGGGATTCGGCGGAGCCGGACGCGGTGCGACCGGGGCCCAATGGGCGCGCTGCATGATCATGATGATGGCGATGCAGGGCTGGGGCAAACCGGGCGTCAATTTCGGCTGCCTCGAAATCGGCGCGCCGCACGATCTGAATTTCTACTTTCCGGGCTACGCGGACGGCGGGATGTCGGGCGACCTCACGTGGACCGCGAACGCCGTGAACAACTATCAACGCATGCCGCACATCCTGACGATGAATCCCGTCAAGCAGATGGTCCCGCGGCAGCAGTTGCCCGATGCCATCATCAACGGCCACGCGACAGGCTACCTGTGGGACGGCATGTCCCAGGAAGCGCAGTTCGCGCCGTTCAGTTACCCGATGCCCGGTTACTCGCCGATCCGCATGATCTATCGCTATGGCGGCTCCGCGTTCAGCACCGTCACGAAATCGGGGCGCTGGGCCGATGCTTACCGTCACCCGAGCATCGAGTTCGTGGTCAATCAGTCGATCTGGATGGAAGGCGAGGCGACGTTCGCCGATATCATTCTGCCGGCATGCACGTCGCTCGAGCGGTGGGACATCGGCGAATGGTCGAATTCGGGCGGCTACGCGCATCACGGCTTCAACACGGTCAATCACCGCGTGATCACGCTGCAGCATAAGTGCATCGAGCCGTTGGGCGAGTCCCGCTCCGACTATGACATCTTCACCGCGATTCTGACGCGCCTGGGACTCGGCAGCGTGTTCACCGAGGGCTGCGGGGAACTGGACTGGGTCAAGCGGGTGTTCGACTCGTCGGATTTGCCGGATCACATTTCGTGGCGTGAATTCTGCCGTAAAGGTTACTTCGTCGTGCCAACCGAAAAACCGGAATTGCGACATCCGGTGGATATGCGCTGGTTCGCGGAAGGCCGGCGCAAGGATCTGCAGGAACCGCATCCGATGCCGTCGCAATACGCGGAAAAATTCGGCATGGGCCTGCAGACGCCCAGCGGCAAGCTCGAGTTCGTCCCCGAGCTGCTGAAGCGGCACACGGCGGACAACCCGGAGCGACCGGCGGTGAACCGATACATCCCGTCCTGGGAGGGCTTGCGCTCTCCACTGGCACAGCAGTATCCGCTGCAACTGATCGCCACGCATAGCCGCTACAGTTTTCACACCCATTGCGACGGCAAGAACTCGTCGGTCAACAGCATTGAAGACCATCGTGCGTTGATCGGCGGACATCGCTTCTGGCTGCTGAGGCTCGGTCCCGTCGACGCGGCGGCCCGTGGCATTGCCCATCGCGATCTCGTCAAGGTGTACAACGACCGCGGTGCGGTTATCTGTGCGGCCGATGTATCGCCGCTGGTCACTGCCGGGGTAGTCAAGTCTTACGAGGCGAGCGCTGAATTCGAGTTGATCGAAATAGACGGCGAGCGCGTCGAAATCGGCGGTTGCATGAACCTGCTGACCCCGGATCGACCCCAGACCGCGGGGACCAGCAGCATGAGTCCGAATTCATGTCTGGTGCAGGTGGAAAAGTGGAAAAGCGCGGACGCGTTCCTGATCCGTCGCGCAGCGTGAGGAGCACACGATGAGCAAATGGAATCTGGTTATCAAGGTCGGGCAATGCGAGAACTGCCAGAACTGCGTCATAGCGGCGCGCGATGAGCATGTCGGCAATGACTTTCCCGGGTACGCCGCGCCGGCCGCGGCCAGCGCCGCAAGCCCCGTGCGCATCCTGCGCCGCGTGCAGGGCGCGTCCCACATGGTCGAAACGACGTACTTGCCGGTGATGTGCAATCACTGCGACGACGCGCCCTGCATGCGCGTCGGCGGCGACGCGATCCGCAAGCGATCCGACGGCATCGCCATCATCAATCCGGACAAGGCGCGAGGGCGCAAGGACATCGTCAAGTCCTGCCCGTACAACGCGATCGTCTGGAACGAGGAACTGCAACTGCCGCAGACCTGGATTTTCGACGCGCATCTGCTCGATCAAGGCTGGTCATACCCGCGTTGTCAGCAGTCGTGCCCGACCGGGGTGTTCGAAGCGGTCAAGCTCGATGACGCATCGATGGCCGAGAAGGCTCGGCGCGAGGGCCTCAGGGTGCTGCAGCCCGACTTCGGGACGAAGCCGCGTGTGTGGTACAGCGGCCTCGAGCGATGGGACACCTGCTTCATCGGAGGAAGCGTGAGCGCGCAGATTGGCGAGGTGGTCGAATGCATCTCGGGTGCGGAAGCGACCCTGTACAGCGGCGATCGCATCGTGGCCGAAACCGTGTCGGACGGCTTCGGCGATTTCCGGTTCGGCGGTTTGGCGAAGGACAGCGGCGTGTACACAGTCGAAATCCGTCACGCAGTCGGGGACGCGTCGCGCCAGTGCGAACTCGGCGAAAGCGCGTACCTGGGCGAACTCCGCCTTGCTCCGTCTTCACGACATATCGCGAATGACGGACTTCATGACGCTGCGTTATCCGAGAGCCGCGGTTCCGTCACATCGTGACGGAACCCTCTCGCCGCAATGCATGCGCCCGTTCGCGGGCTAGCTGCGAACGCGCGCCTTCTGCGGATCGTAAAAGACAGGTGCAGTGACCCGCGCGTCGATGCGTTTCTGCTGGCCGTCAAGCTTGCCGACGTGCAGCACGCAGCCTGGCTGCGCGTGGTGCACGTCGATTCGCGCAAGTGCGATGTTCGTGCCGAGGATCGGCGAGCGCATGCCGCTCGTGACGACACCAACCTGCGCCCGCCCGTCGTGCACGCAATCGCCGTGATGTGCCGGTTCGTTGCCGGCCAGTTCGAGCCCGACGAGCCGGCGATGCGGATGCGCGCTACGGCGCAGCAGCGCGTCCCGCCCGACGAAGTCATCGGTCTTCTTGTCGAGCGGAACGCTGAATCCGATGCCGGCCTCGAACGGATCGGTTTCGTCGGTGAATTCGTATCCGGCGAACACGAGCCCGGCTTCGATCCGCAACAGGTCGAGCGCGTCGAGTCCGAGCGGCGCGAGCCCGTGCGGTTGACCGGCTGCCCAGATCGCGTCCCATACGGGCTGCGCATCGCGCGGATGACACCAGATCTCGTAGCCGAGCTCGCCGGTGTAGCCGGTCCGGCTGACGATGACGGGGCAGCCGTCGTCCCCGCCGAGGCGGCCGATCAGGAAGCGGAACCAGCCGAGGCTGTCGAGCGACGGTTGCGTCGCGGGCGTGCGGATCAGCGCGCTCAGGATCTCGCGGCTGCGCGGTCCTTGCACCGCGACATTGTGGATCTGGTCGGACGACGACTTGATCCATGCCTTCATGCCGAGCCGGTTCGCCTGCTCCCGCAGCCAGATACCCGCGAAATCGTCGCCGCAGATCCAGCGGAACGTGTCGGGGCCGAGCCGCATCAGCGTGCCGTCGTCGAGCATGCCGCCGTGCGGATGGCACATCGCCGAGTAGACGACCTGGCCGACGGCGAGCCTGCGCACGTCGCGCGTCAGGCAGTATTGCAGCAGGGCCTCGGCGTCGGGACCGACGACATCGAACTTGCGCAACGCGGACAGATCGATGATCGCCGCGCGCTCGCGGCAGCCGTAGTATTCGTCGATCGCGCCGTAGCCGTCGAACCGCGCGGGCAGGTGCCAGCCGCGGTAGTCGACGAAGTGTCGCGTGAGCGCCGACGTGCGCGCGTGGAAGCCCGATTGGCGCGTCAGCACGGGCAGCGCGTCGGGTGTGGATCTGAGAGCGGTGGACATGGTGAAGCGCGCTTCGCTTGAGTAGGTTCGGATCCGGATGTCGGTCGGTTGCCACGCGTTGGCGGAATCGATGTCGTCGGGGCACGACGTGCTGACGCACAGCAGCGGCTTCAACGCGCGCATCAGCACGTAGTCGCCCGGGCGCGACCACGGTTCGTCGATCGTCATCTGCCCGTGCGCGTCGATCGCGGTGTTGAAGAAGAAGTTGATCGCCGGCCAGCCGGGGCGCGCGGCGACGCCGTAATCGGCGAGCGCCGCGCTGATGTTGTCGCTGCAGTTCGGATGGCCCGGGTAGCCCTGCGTTTCGTAATAGCGTGCCGTGCACGCGAGCGCGAACGTGTCGTGCCGGCCGACGGTGTCGTGCACGACTTCCAGCATCGGCTGCATGAGCTGGTCGAAGAATCGCGAATACAGACCGGGCAGCGGATACGCATGGCCGTTCAGCGTGCGCGTGACGGTCGGATCGAGGCCGACTTCCTGATGGCGGCCGAGCGCGTCGAGATCGAATGCGACGAAATCGGAGCATTGCCTGCCGTCGATGTCGACGATCTGGATGTACTCGCCGGCCGCCACCGTGTAGGCGACGGCAGTGCCCGGGCGGATCACGAAATCGGCGAGCGGATCGGCGAGCGGCACGCTCGTCTCCGTGGCAGCGGACTTTTGCGCGCGGACGACGGACAGGTGCAGTTCCGTCGCCGGCCGGCCGGCGCGGTCCACGGGCACGGGGTCGCCGGGCGCCGCGACGATCGCGACGAGCGGCGCCGTCGCGACGAACGTGCGCGTGCAGCCGGCGTGGGTGTCGCCGGACCAGAGGATCGCTCCCGCCGGCAACGGCGCGCCCGTCAGCCCGTGTCGTTCGAACAGGGTCGCGATATCCCGTGGTGCGGCGCAACCGCCGTTCAGGCATTCGGCGATGAACCGCGCGCCGTCGTCGGGCGTCAGGTCGAGCGCGGCCAGCGCACTGCCGCCGTCATGCACGCGCAATGCGAGCAGTTCGGCCCGTTGCCGCCCTTCGACATCGATTACCTGCAGCGTGTCGCCGGCATCGAGCATGACGGCGGCGAGCCCCGCACCGGCGACGCGATGGCGTTCGCGGCCCGCCGCATGGGCGGACAACGCGGGTTCGTGCGGCCGCGACGCGGACGGCGGACGAATAAGCATGGACGTTCCTTGCATGGAGGGACGGGCGCGGCGCGCGATGCGCGCGGCCGCGAATGGCACGGCTCATGTCGCGGCACCCGGCGCACGGCCGGATGCCGCGACGCGGCGCGACGGTCAGCCTGTGCGCACGCGCGGTTCGGGCGCACGCTCGCCGAGGTACGCGTCCATCGAATCGTCGAGCGCGTCGAGCCACGGCGTGTGATGCGGCGGCGACTGGGTGCCGGTCATCAGCGAGCGATAGGACTTGTCGCGATAGCCCATGATGTTCTCGTGCTTGTCGTGCTTCCACGCGAGGAACGTACGATTGACGCCGGCGATGTCGAAGCTCGGATAGTCGGTCGCGTCGATCAGGTCCTGGATATAGCTGCCCTGGTACTCGAACATCTGCTGGTTGGTGACCAGCGCTTCCTCGCGCGCGCGCCACGCGAGACTGTCGGCGTGCATCGCGTCGAAACCGGGCAGCGCGATGCGGCCGAGGATCACGTCGCGTGCGTACCAGGCTTGCGCGTCGAACATGTTGAACGAGTACCAGAGGTCCTGCATGCCGAGATAGATCAGTTTCGGATTGCGTTCCCAGAAGATGCCCTTGTACAGGTCGAGCGGCCAGAGCCGGTTGTTCGTCTTCAGCCGCAGGCTGTCGGGCAGGAACGGGAAATGGTGCTGGTATCCGGTGCAGAGGATGATCGCGTCGATCTTCTTGCTGCTGCCGTCGGCGAAAAACGCGACGTTGCCGCGCACGCGCTCGAGCAACGGTCTTTCCTCCCAGTTCGCCGGCCAGTGATAACCCATCGGCGCGGTGCGATAGCAGCTCGTGATGCTGCGCGCGCCGTACTTGTAGCATTGCGAGCCGATGTCCTCGGCGGAATAGCTGCTGCCGACGAGCAGGATGTCCTTGTCCTTGAATTCGAGCGCATCGCGAAAGTCGTGCGCGTGCAGGATGCGCCCGCCGAAACTGTCGAAGCCGGGAAAGCTCGGCAGGTTCGGCGTCGAGAAATGGCCGCATGCGTTCACGACGTAGTCGAAGTCTTCCGCATACACGACGTCGTTGTCGAGATCGTGCACGGTCACCGTGAAGCGGCCGCTGGCGTCGTCGAACGCGATCTGGCGCACGACGGTGCCGAACCGGATGTACGGACGCACGCCGGCCTTCTCGACGCGTCCCTTGATGTAGTCCCACAGCACTTCGCGCGGCGGATAGGACGCGATCGGCTTGCCGAAGTGTTCCTCGAACGTGTAGTCGGCGAACTCGAGGCATTCCTTCGGGCCGTTCGACCATAGATAGCGGTACATGCTGCCGTGGACCGGCTCGCCGAATTCGTCGGTGCCGGTGCGCCACGTATAGTTCCACATGCCGCCCCAGTCGCGCTGCTTTTCGAAGCAGACGAGTTGCGGGATGTCCGCGCCCTTCGCCTGGGCCGACTGGAAGGCGCGAAGCTGGGCCATGCCCGACGGGCCCGCACCGATGATTGCAACACGTTGTGTCATCGCGTTCTACCTCGTTGGAAGTGATTAGCCATGCGAGCGCGCACGTCGGTCACGTCGTGCGTTGCCGCCGCGCCGCGAGCGCGGTGTTCTTCATCAGGAAGGCGATCGTCATCGGCCCGACGCCGCCCGGCACCGGCGTCAATGCACCGGCGACGCGCGACACGCTGTCGTGGTCCACATCGCCGACGAGCCGCGTCGCGCCGCCGGATTCGATCCGGTTGATGCCGACGTCCACGACGACCGCGCCCGGCTTGATCCAGCCCGCATCGACGAGCCCCGGCTTGCCGGCCGCCGCGACGACGATGTCCGCCTGGCGGCACAGTTGCGCGGCATTCGCGCTGCGCGAGTGGACGGTTGTCACCGAGCAGTCGCACTGGAGCAGCAGCGCCGCCATCGGCTTGCCGACGATGTTCGAGCGCCCGACGACGACCGCATGCTTGCCGCGCAGATCGCCGACGATCTCCCGCAGCAGATGCAGGCAGCCCGACGGCGTGCACGGCACGAGCACGTCCTGGCCGAGCGCAAGGCCGCCGACGTTCTCGCGATGGAAACCGTCGACGTCCTTGCGCGGATCGATCGCGTCGATCACGGCCGCGGCGTCGAGCTGCGCGGGCAGCGGCATCTGCACGAGAATCCCGTGTACGTCGGGGTCGGCGTTCAGTTCGGCGACGAGCGCGAGCAAGGTGGGCGCCGCGGTGTCGGCGGGCAGTCGATGCTCGATCGAACGGATGCCGACCTGCTGCGCGCGCAGGATCTTGTTGCGCACATAGATGTGGCTCGCCGGATCGTCGCCGACGAGCACGACCGCGAGGCCGGGCATCACGCCTTCCGCGCGCAGCCGCGCGACGTCCTGCCTGACGGATGCCAGCAGCGCGTCGGCGATCGCGTTGCCGTCGATGCGAGTCGCGCCGCTCATTTGAAGATCACCGTGCGGCTCTGGTTCAGGAACACGCGGTGCTCGGTGTGGTACTTGACCGCGCGCGACAGCGCGACTGTCTCGGTGTCACGTCCGATCGACACGAGATCGTCCGGTTGCAGCACGTGGTCGACGCGCTGCACCTCCTGCTCGATGATCGGCCCTTCGTCGAGGTCGGACGTCACGTAGTGGGCGGTCGCGCCGATCAGCTTCACGCCGCGCTCGAATGCCTGGTGGTACGGCTTCGCGCCCTTGAACCCCGGCAGGAACGAGTGGTGGATATTGATCGCGCGGCCGGAGAGCCGCTCGCACAGGTCGTTCGACAGGATCTGCATGTAGCGGGCCAGCACGACGAGCTCGGTGCCGGTTTCGTCGACGATGCGCATCAGCTCGGCCTCCTGCCGCGCCTTGGTGTCCGGCGTGATCGGCAGGTAGATGAAGCGGATGCCCTCGCGCTCGGCCATCGGCCGCAGGTCGAGATGGTTCGACACGACCGCGGTGATCTGCATGCGCAGCTCGCCCTTGCGGAAGCGGTACAGCAGGTCGGACAGGCAGTGGTCGAACTTGCTGACCATCAGCAGGACCTTCATCGGATCGCCGGCGCTTTTCAGTTGCCACTGCATCGAGAAGTCGCGCGCGACGCTGCCGAAATCGCGCTGCAGCTGCTCGACGTCGCCGCTCGCACCGCTGTTGAAGCGGAACACGGCACGCATGAAGAAGGTGCCGCTGACCTCGTCGTCGTACTGCGCCAGTTCGCTGATGTAGCAGTTCGACGCGGCGAGATGGGCGGTGACGGCAGCGACGATGCCGGACGTGGCCGGGCAGCTGATCGTCAGGATGTAGTTCGGATTCACGTCGTGTGTCCTCGAAACGGATCGGATTGCGGGGATGGCCGGCCGCCGCCGGTGGCGTGCGGTCATGCAAGGCCACGCGCGGTCGTCGCGGCGTCAGCCGACGGCGGTGCGCTTGGTCTTCTCGGGATCGTCGAACGGCAGCAGCGCGGCGCTCGCGCGCGTGTCGATGCTGCCCTTCACGACGAGCGGCGCGCCCGCGTGGGCATGCTCGACGTCCAGGCGGGCGATCGCGAGCGAGCGCCCGGTCAGCCGCGACACCATCGCGCACGTGATCACGCCGACCCGTTTGCCGTCGCGCCATAGCGTGTCGCCAGCCTGTGCGGCCTTCGTGGCCTCGAGCTCGACGCCGAAGATCCGGAAGCGCTCCTTGCCGGCCAGCCGGGCATGCTCGGCAGCGCCGCAGAATTCGGTCTTGCCGGGCGATACCGTGAAATCGAGGCCGAGTTCCCACAGCGTGTCGCCGGCGCGTTCGTCGGCAAACGGGTACATCTCGGAGTTGTCGTACGGATAGAACAGCAGCGCGCTCTCGACGCGCAGCCAGTCGAGCGCGGTGAACGCGCAGGGGACGATGCCCATCGCCCGGCCTTTCTCGACGATCGTGTCCCAGATCAGCGGCGCGTCGGCGGCCTTGCAGAAGATCTCGTAGCCGCGCTCGCCGGTGTAGCCGGTGCGCGAGATCATCACCGGCCGGTCGAACAGGCGCGTCTGAACGTGGTGGAAGTAGCGCAGGTTGCGGATGTCCGGCACGTATTCGGCGAGGAAGTCGACCGCGACGGGCCCTTGCAGCGACAGGTCGTGCAGGTCGTCGTCGAACAGCACGGCCACCTGCCGGCCGTACGCGGAGCGCACGAGGCGCTCGTACCCCGCGCCCGCGCCGTGCACGACCATGAACGCGTTGGGGCCCGTCCGGTACACGATGCAGTCGTCGATGAACTTGCCGCGCTCGTCGAGCATCGTCGCGTACACCGACTTGCCGGGATACAGCTTGCCGATGTCGCGCGTCGTCGCCCAGTTCAGCAGGCTTTCGGCGTGCGGGCCGACGTAGTGCACCTTCTTCAGCCCCGATACGTCCATCAGGCCGGCGCGGGTGCGAATGGCCTCGTGGTGGTCGGCGAGATCGGTCGAATAGGTCCATGCGGTGCCCATGCCGTTCCAGTCCTCGAGATTCGAGCCGAGTGCGCGATGCCGGTCCGCCAGGGCGGAGATGCGCCAAGAGTTCGCCATCTTGAATGCTCCATACGAAAGTGAAGGTCGATCACGAAAAAACGCCGGGTCACGCGTCGCCGTCGAACCGGCTGAGCCACTCGACGAGCGTGTGCCGGTAGCGGGACATGCCCTTGTATTCGGCGATCGGCTCGGGCAGGTCGCGCAGCACGCGGTGCAGCCGGCGCGCCCAGACCGGATTGCCGACGAGGTCGGCCATGCTGCACAGGTAGGTGCGGATGCCGAACATCAGCGCGTTGCTGCGCGGCAGCCTCGCCATCAATTGCAGCTCGACGCGCAGATGCACGGCCTCGCCGACGTTGTCGGGCGTCACGCGGCCGCGGTCCGCGCCCCACAGGTGATAGGTTTCGGGCGACGTGTCGAGGCGCGGATGGATGGTCAGCGTCCAGTTCAGCCGGCGCACGGGCTGCCCGACCTGCACGGCGAGCAGGTATTTCAGCGCGCGGTCGAATACGCCCGCCTGGTGCGCGAGCGGCACCGGCGCATGCCATTGCCTGAAGCTCATCCCGGCATCGAACGCGAGCGACCAGTCGGCCGGGCCGGTGACGACGCCGGCATCCATGTACAGGTCGCCGTCGCGCTGGTCGAGCAGCGCGATGTCGCCTTGCGTCTGCCGCATGATGTATTCGAGCGGGCCATACGGCAGCGTGCGCGCGTCGCCGAACACGAAGCTCTGTTCGAGGTCGAGCGCGCGGTTTTGCCAGCGCCAGCGAGCGTCGTCGCGCTCGAGCGCGAACCACTCCGGATAGTCGTGCGCCAGATGCGTCATGACCATCTCCAGCGTGTCCCACGACGCGGTCTCCATGTGCGGCATCACGATCGCACGGCGCGGCTCGGCGTCGAGCACGCGCGCGCGTTCGGCGATCTCGGAGCGGTAGTGCTCGTCGATGTCGAAGCAGTGCGCGTAGACCGAGCCGGGATCGCGCGGCGTCGCGGGCTCGATGTTGACCGAATACATGTACCGGTCCTCGGGGAACGGAAACGGAAAGCGTGCGATCGCCGCCGGGCTGTTGCGGAACGAGAAGTCGTCGCGATACGTCTGCGCGGGCTTGATGAATACGCTCATGACACAGGTCTCACAGGTCGAGGGTCAATGCGCCGCCGCACGCGCGCGACACGCAGGGCATCAGATGGGTCGCGCGCGCGGCGGCGTCCAGGTATGCGTCGCGATGCTCGACCGCGCCGTCGAGATAGCGCGTCGCGCACTGGCCGCATGCGCCGCCGCGGCACAGATTCGGCACGTCGATGCCGGCCGATTCGAGCGCCTCCAGCAGGCTCTGGTCGGCACCGACCGCGATGCGTCGGCCGCTGCGCCGCAGGTCGGCGGTGAACGGCTGGCCCGGCAGCGGCGCCACGAAGGCTTCCCAGTGCACGCGGCCGGCAGGCCAGCCGAGCGCGGCGGCTGCGTCGCGCACCGCGCGCAGCAGGCGTTCGGGGCCGCACACATAGACGTGCGTGCCCAGCGGCTGCCTGTCGAGCATCGCGATCGCGTCGAAGCGGGCCTGCACGCCGTCGTAGCCGTGAAAGCGCGCGCCGAGCCGCGCTTCGAGTGCCGCGCGATAGGCATCCGTCTGGCCCGTGCGGTACGCATAGTGCAACTCGTGGCTCGCGTGCCGGCGTTCCAGCTCCGCGAGATGCGCGATGAACGGCGTGATGCCGATGCCGCCTGCGACGAGCACGTGATGGCGCGCGGTGGCGTTCAATGCGAACAGGTTCGCCGGGGCCGTGATGCGCAAGCGGGCGCCCGGGGCCAGACGGTCGTGCACGAACACGGAGCCGCCGCGTGACGACGCCTGCCGCCGGACAGCGATCCGATAGACGTTGCGTTCGGCCGGATCGCCGGCCAGCGAGTACGCGTTGCGATAGGTGCGGCCGCCATCGTTCAGCACGACCTGCACGTGGCTGCCGGACGAGAAGGCCGGCAGCGCGCCGTCGACCGCCGTCAGCGCCAGTTCGCGCACGACGGGCGTGAGCATGCGGGCCTCGGCCACGCGAACGTCGAGCAGGCTCATGGTGCGTCTCCCGCGTAGGGCCGGTCGGCATCCGCGCAGACGCCGAGATAGGCGCCGAGCCGCGCGGAGAAATGCTGGCGCACACTCAGGCGGACATCGCATGACGGGCAGGTGACCTCGTCGTATGCATCGGGCCCGTCGTGCGCATGCGAGGTCCCGCAATGCACGCAGTACACGGTGCGCCGCATGCCGGACACGGTCGCGACCACCTCGTCCGGCAGCATGCCGGCCGCCTGCGCGACGCGCCGGATGTGCCAGACGAACGCCTCGTCGCCACACACATAAAGACGGACGCCGACGACGCTTTCATTCAGCCTGCGGCGCACGTCGTCCTCGAGCGCGTCGAGCGATGCGTGAAACACGGTCGGCAGGCCGGTTGCCCGCAGATGGCCGAGCGTGACGAGCAGCGCGGCGCCCGGCAGCCCGGCGAGGGCGTCGACGAGCGCACGCACCGCGTCGAGCGCGTTGCCTTGCGCGACCACGAGATGCGAGCGGGCGGCGAAGCAGGGCTGCAACGGCGCGTATTGCGGCAAACTCGGCGGCAAGCTCGGCGGCACGAACGGCGTGTGCGCCGGTTGCGCTTCGTGCGTTCGGCTGCCGGTTGCGAACGGTTCAATTGAGTGCATCGTTCGACTCCCAAAATGGGGCGTTTGCATCACGAATGGGCGTACGCTCGGCGACCGTCGCTGCGTCACGTTGCGTTCCTGTTGTTCAACATAGTTTCTTGCCAGTAATTGCCGTTCAATCCTGAAGAGGAGGTATGCCCTAAGAGGTAGCGCGCAGGAAAGCGCCGAGAGGCATGGAACTTGCGTCGTATTTCGATCCTGGTTTGTCCTGCCGAATGATCGTGACTCCCGACGACAGCCTGACCGACAGCTGCATGCCGCCCTTGGGCGGCGCGTCGTTGCCGACGCGCTTTCGCGATGCGCTGCTCGCGTTGCTGGCCGGATGCGCCAACGGTGCGCCGCGGCACGCGGCGTTTCATGCGTTCTATACGGGCCTCGCGCGCGAACTGCCGGATGCACGGGTCGTGCTCGCGCTCGATGGCGGTGCGGGCTACGAATCCACGCCGGACACGCTGGTGCGATGCACGCAGGGGCATCGCTGCAAGCTTCGGCACGCGGCAAGCGGCGGTGCGTGCGAACTGTGTCCCGACTGCGTGGGGACCGGCCACGGGCGCGCGGTACTGGCGATCGGCGACGCGGTGCTGGTGCTGGACATCGCACTGCCGGCCGAGCCGGCGCTGCTGGCGGATCTCGACGTCATCGCGGGCACGGTCCGGGCGGCGCTGGCGCGTCGGGAGCCTGCCGATGCGCACGATGCGCACGGGCGCGACGCCGCGAACCAGGCGGAGGCGTTGACACGCGAGTTGCACGACTCGGTCGCGCAGCAGCTGGGCTTCATGTCGTTCCTGGTTGCTCGCCTGCAGCAGCAGGACCCGACCGGCGATCCGCTGCTGGCCGAACTGCGCACGATGACGACGCGCCTGCAGCGCGAGGTGCGCGAGCTCATCACCAGCGCGCGGCTCACGCTCGACGGGCGCTCGCTGCAGCAGGCGCTGGCCGATTCGGTCGCGGAGTTCTCGCGCCGGTGCGATGTCGTGTTCGAGCTCGACAATCGCGTGCCGCACCTGCGGATCGATCCGCGCATCGCGCTGCATATCCTGCAGATCGTGCGCGAGGCGCTGTCGAACGTCGTGCGTCATGCGCAGGCGGGGCATGCGTGGATCGCGCTGCGGACCGACGGCGAAGGTTTGCAGGTCTTCGTCGTCGACGACGGCATCGGGCTCGGCGACGGCGCGGCCGACGTGAATCACCATGGCCTCGACATCCTGCGCGAACGCGCGGCGGCGATCGGCGGGCGCATCGCGATCGAGCGCGGCGCGTTCGGCGGGACGCGCGTGGCGTTGTTCGTGCCGGACGGCGCGATATTCGGAGAAACGATCTGATGGAACCGACCACGCTGCTGTTGATCGACGACCACCCGCTGTTTCGCCGCGGCGTGGCCGAATTTTTCAGTGCGACCGGGGAATTTCGCGTGGTCGGCGAATCGTCGAATGGCGCACAGGGGATTGCGCTCGTGGGCATGCTGCGGCCGGAGCTGGTGCTGATCGACCTGCACATGCCGGGGCTCGGCGGGCTCCAGGTGCTCGACGGCCTCAGGCGCAAGGAGGCCGATTGCGTGAAGGTGCTGCTGACGGCGTCGATGGATCGCGAGGAGTTGCGCGCGGCGGTGCGGCTCGGCGCCGACGGCTACGTGCTGAAGGATTCGGAGCCGCAGGCGCTGCTCGCCTACGTGCGCAGTTGCATGCGGGGGCTGGTGGTGCTCGACGACGCGCTCGCCGACGAAGACGGCGTCGCCGTCGCGCATGCCGACGCACGGCCGGCCGACCTGACTGCGCGCGAAACGCAGACGCTGACGCTCATCGCCGACGGCATGAGCAACAAGCAGATCGCGCGCGTGCTCGGCATCAGCGAGGGCACGGTGAAGGTCTACGTGAAGAACCTGCTGCGCAAACTGGACGCGCGAACGCGGCTCGAGCTGGCGGCATCGGTGCACCGGCGCGCGATCGGCGCGTCGAACCGGGAACGGGCGGCGTGATGACGGACGACACGCTCGCGACGCACCCATTGGGCAGCGCGTTCGACGCGGACGATTGCCCGCTCGCGCTGCTGAAGCTCGACGGCGCGGGACGGATCGCCGCCTTCAACGTCGCGTGGGCCGACGCGATGGAACGGCCCGCGGCCGGCCGGTGCTTCATCGACTACGTGCATCCGGAAGACCAGGGCATCTGGATCGGCATGCAGCAGCGTGCGTTGGCGATCTCGCGCGGCGGAGTCCGCGAGCGCCTGCGCTGCGTGCGTCCGGACGGCGAACTGCGCTGGTTCGAGGTGTCGTTGAAAAGGAATGCCGACGGATCATCCGTTGCGCTGTCCGACGTGACGCTCGACCGGCGGCGCGAGACGGCGACGCAGGCTCACCTGAGAAGCGTCGAAGGGCTGCTCGACAGCATTCCGGGCCTCATCTACCGTGGCCGCAACAACCGGCTGTGGACGATGGAGTACGTGAGTGCCGGATGCGAGCGATTGACCGGCTATCCGCGGCAGTGGTTTCTCGACGGGCACGCGCATGCGTTCGGGCAACTCATCGTGCCCGACGATACCGATTACGTGTGGATGGGCGTTCAGCAGGCGTTGGCGGTGCGCGGCGTATTCGATCTGCGGTATCGGATCCGATGCGCCGACGCACGGATCAAGCCGGTGTGGGAAACCGGCGTCGGGATCTACTCGACAAGCGGCGAGGTGCTGGGTGTCGAGGGCGCGATCTTCGAAGTGCGGCCCGGCGATCGACCTGGCGTCTGAGTCGGCCGCGCGTTCGCGCGGCGGGCGGCGGGCAGCGGGCGGCGTCGCGCGCGCAACGCATGAGCGCAAATACGACGCCCGGCTGCGAACCGGGCGTCGTTTCAAGTCGCGTGCGACCGCGATCGCGCTTACGGGGCGATCCAGTGCGTCGCGATGACGACGACCACGCCGAGCAGCAGCGTCAGGTACGGCAGGTATCCGGCCTTGCGCGGCTGTTCGCCGCCGGACAGCGTCATGTCCTCCAGCATCTGATCAGGGAAGCGGCCCTTGTCGGTCACGTAGTGCCGCCAGACGAACACCGGCACGATCAGCGCGGCGAACACGAGGCCCGAGACCAGCGTGCCCTTGCCCCAGACGTCGGCGCCGAAGCCCATCAGCGCGAGGTTGACGAACGACAGCATCGTGCCGAGCGCGAGCAGCCAGCGCGGCGCGCGGAACGGGCGGGTCCAGTTCGCCCGGTCGAGGCGGTGGATCCAGGCCGCGTTCAGGTTGAGGAAGTTGAAGATGATGTATCCGACGTTCGACATCGCGAGCACGACGGTGTAGTCGGACATCAGCAGCAGGAACAGGTTGAAGCCGAGATCGGTCCACATCGCGCGGGTCGGCGCGCCGTTCCCGTTCACGTGCGACAGGTATTTCGGCAACCAGCCGTCGACCGATGCCTGGTACAGCGTGCGCGACGATCCCGCCATCGACGTCATGATCGCGAGCACCAGCGCGAACACCAGCATCGGTTTCAGGATGTACTCGCCCCAGCTGCCGACGTGGACGATCTGCGTCATCGCTTCGGCGACACCCATGCCGCTGAAGATGCCCGGCGACAGCACGCCGTCGTACACCGCGGCCTGCGTGACGTTGCCGGCCGCATCCTTCACTTCGGGCGTGACGAGCTGGCCGAGGCCCAGCGCGCCCTGGAACGCGAGCGGGACCATCGTGAAGAACACGAGGCACAGCAGGCCGGAATAGACGATGGCCTTGACCGTGTCTCGGCGCGGATCGCGAAACTCGCGCGTGTAGCACACGGCCGTCTCGAAGCCGTAGGTCGACCAGGCGGCGATGAACAGGCCGCCCGCCATCAGCTGCAGGCCCGCGAGATTCCACGTGCCGTCGATCACGCGGCCGGCTGCATCCTTCGCGAGCGGGTAGAGCGGCAGCAAGTGCGACCTGGGCAGGTCGCCGCTCAGAAGCGGATATACGCCGACGAGCAGCAACGGCAGCAGCGCGGCGATCGCGAGAATCATCTGGAGCTTCGCGGCCTGCAGGATCCCGCGATGCTGGACCGCGAAGGTGGTGAGCAGGATGGTCGCGCCGATCACGAAGGTTGCGTTGATACGCAGCGACAGGCCGCTCGCGAGCCAGCCGAGATCGAGCAGCGTGATCTGCCACGTGTTGATCGCGGCCGTGGCCGGGAACAGCATGTTCAGCACGTAGCCCGCGCCCATGCCCGAGCCGATCGCAAGCACCGGCGACCACGCGAACCAGTTGCACCACACGGACAGCGGGGCGAGCAGCTTGCTGTAACGCACCCACGCGATCGCGCCATAGACCGATGCACCGCCCGACTTGTGCGGAAAGAGTCCTGCAATCTCCGCGTAAGAAAACGCCTGGATGAAACCGAACAGGATCGAGATCATCCATACGATCCACGATGGCTTGCCGACGGTGGCCGCGATGGAGCCGATCGAGAACAGCACGAGCGCGGGCACGCCGCTCGCGACCCAGAAGGCGCCGGTCCAGCTGATCTTGCGCTGAAGTCCGGCCGTATCGGCATGCGCGGCGGGGAAATCCGCCTGTGCGCTGTCAGGGAGGGAACTCATCGGGATCTCCATCAAGTCGGGTTGAGTACGAGCGATCAACGATCGTCGGCCAATAACGCGCCAGCAACTGTCATGAAGAGGTACTCCTTCGGAGAGAGCGTCGGCAGCGCGCGGCGATGAAGGCGAGATGTCAGCGGGTGGTGTGACGCGTGCGCGGACCTTGCGCATGGGCAGGCGAAGCGGCGCGCGCTTCGTTTGGTGGACGAAGGAAATGGATCGAGGGGCGTGACGGGGGATGCATGGTCGCGTAGCGACCTGGGCACAACGCGCGCACCGTGCGCGACGGAACGCTACCGTGGGTTCGATGCTGGCGGCGTGACGGGCACCGTGTCGAAGTTTGCGACGGAAGGTTGGTGTAATCGTGTCATGGCACTCGGCTTCGCGTGCCCGCACGAGCGCGGGTTCGGCATGCGAAACGTTCGTCGCCTACGCGCGATCACATGTTCGGGTAATTCGGCCCGCCGCCGCCTTCCGGCGTGACCCACACGATGTTCTGCGTCGGGTCCTTGATGTCGCAGGTCTTGCAGTGCACGCAGTTCTGCGCGTTGATCTGCAAGCGATCTTCGTTGCTGTCGTTCTTGATGAACTCGTAGACGCCGGCCGGACAGAAGCGCGCCTCCGGGCCCGCGTAGGTGCGCAGGTTCACGTTCACCGGCACGCTCGCATCCTTGAGCGTCAGGTGCGCCGGCTGGTGCTCCTCGTGGTTCGTGTTCGAGATGAACACCGACGACAGCCGGTCGAACGTCAGCTTGCCGTCCGGCTTCGGATACTCGATCGGCGTGCATTGCGACGCGGGCTTCAGCATCTCGTGATCCGCGTGCTTGTGGTGCAGCGTCCACGGCACGTTGCCGCCCATCACCTTCTGCTCGAGCCCCACCATCAGCGTGCCGAGGTACAGCCCCTTGGCCATCCACTGCTTGAAGTTGCGTGCGCGGTACAGCTCCGTGTACAGCCACGAATGCTTGAAGGCATCCGGGTACGCGTTCAATTCGTCCGACTGACGGCCGGCCTGCACCGCGTCGAATGCGGCGTCGGCGGCCAGCATGCCGGTCTTGATCGCCGCGTGGCTGCCCTTGATCCGCGACGCGTTCAAAAAGCCTGCGTCGTCGCCGATCAGCGCGCCGCCCGGGAACACCGTCTTCGGCAGCGACAGCAGGCCGCCGGCCGTGATCGCGCGCGCGCCGTACGACACGCGCTTGCCGCCTTCCAGGAACGCGCGGATCGACGGATGCGTCTTGTAGCGCTGGAATTCCTCGAACGGCGACAGGTACGGGTTCGTGTAGCCCAGTCCCACGACGAAGCCGACCACGACCTGGTTGTTGTCCATGTGATACAGGAACGAGCCGCCGTAGGTGTCCGACTTCAGCGGCCAGCCGGCCGTGTGGATCACGAGGCCCGGCTTGTGCTTCGCGGGATCGATTTCCCACAGTTCCTTGATGCCGATCCCGTACGCTTGCGGATCGGCGTTCGCGTCGAGCTTGAACTTCGAGATCAGTTGGCGGCCGAGGTGGCCGCGGCAGCCTTCGGCGAACAGCGTGTACTTCGCGTGCAGCTCCATGCCGAGCTGGAAGTTCTCGGTCGGCTCGCCGTCCTTGCCCACGCCCATGTTGCCGGTGGCGACGCCTTTGACCGAGCCGTCGTCGTTGTAGAGAATCTCCGCGGCCGGGAAGCCGGGAAATATCTCGACGCCGAGCGCTTCGGCCTGCTGGCCGAGCCAGCGCGTGACGTTGCCCAGCGAGATCACGTAGTTGCCGTGATTCTGGAAGTTGGCCGGCAGTGCCCAGTTGGGCGTCGTGATCGCGCTCTTCTCGGACAGGAACAGGAAGCGGTCTTCCGTCACCTCGACGTTCAAAGGCGCGCCTTGTTCCTTCCAGTCAGGGAACAGCTCGGTGATCGCGCGCGGGTCCATCACCGCGCCCGACAGGATGTGCGCGCCGATCTCGGAACCCTTCTCGAGCACGCACACGCCGATCTCGGTGCCTTTCTCGGCGGCCAGCTGCTTGAGCCGGATCGCCGCCGACAGCCCGGCGGGGCCGCCGCCGACGATCACGACGTCGTATTCCATCGATTCGCGCGGGCCGTGGCTTTCAATCAGCGAGATGTGGGACATGAGCGAGTACCAGGAGTAGACGAGGGATTAGTGTCGACACACAAGCCGTTATCGAACGGCCGGCGCGATCGCGATCGAGATCAGCCTGGATTCGGGGCCGGTGGACTTCAGCTCGAGTTCCTCGCCTCGGCCATCGAGCCACATGCCATGCATGGGCAGCAGCGCCTGCGTGCTTAGCAGCGCGCTGCCGATGCGCCACTGACCCGCCGCGCAGATCAGCAGATGCGTCGACGCCGGCGTGACGCGGCACGAATGCGTCGCCACGACGACGGTCGCGCGGCACGCGGCGCGGCGCGTCATCACGTTCAGCACGTGCGTCGGCCGCGCGATGCCGCTCGTCCATATCTGCAGCTCGCCGGGGAACTGCGCGGGCTCGGTCGGGCGCGCGATCAGGTGTCCGTCCTGCGCATGCAGTTCGACGCTCGTGTCGTCGACCGGCACGAGCTGGCGATCGATTCCAGGAAACCGCGAGAAGCGGGCCGGCCCGTCGAGCGTCGCGAGACTGATCCGCCAGTCGATCTCGCCGTCGGCGCCGGTGCGGCTCGCGATCGTCCGCGTGACGCCGCTGCCGTTCGCCCACGATTCGGGCGCGATCCTGTTGCAGTCGATGAACTGCACGGACGGATAGCGCGACGCCGGTCGGCCGCCCGCTGCGCGCTCGACGGCGGCCGGCGTTCCGACCGCGCCGTCTGCGAATTGCAGCGCTGTCATGCGCGACCTCCTGCACCGACGTGACGCTCGAGCGCGGCCATCACGTCGAACAGGTCGCCGACGAAGCCGACGTCCGCGAGCGAAAAGATCGGCGCGTCCGGGTCCTTGTTGACGGCGACGATGAGCTTTGAATCCTTCATCCCCGCGAGGTGCTGCACCGCGCCGGAAATCCCGAACGCGAGATAGACGTCGGGCGCAACGGTCTTGCCGGTCTGCCCGACCTGGATCGCGTTCGGCGCGTAGCCCGCGTCGACGGCCGCGCGCGATGCGCCGAGCGCAGCGCCGAGCCGTGCCGCGAGCGCGCCGAGCCGTGCCATGTTCTCGCCCGATGCGAGACCGCGCCCGCCCGACACGACGATCGGCGCATTCGCGAGATCGATGCCGCTCGACTGCGCGCCGTGCCGTTCCAGCAGCGTCGTCGCGGCGAACGCGGGTGGCGCGGCAAGCGGCACGATCGCGGCCGGTGCCGTGCGGACGCCGGCCGGCGCGAACGACGACGCGCGCACCGTCACGAAGGTCGTGTCGCGCGCGCTGGTCACCGTCGCGACGACGCTCCCCGCATACAGCCCGCGCACGAAGCTGCCGTCGTCGGCGATGCCGGTCACGTCGGCGACGAACGCCGCATCGGCAAGCGCGGCGGCGCGCGGCAGTGCATTGCGGCCGAGCGTGCGATGCGCGGCCGCGATCAGCGCGTAGCGCGGCGCGAGTGCGGCGAGCTGCGCGGCGAGATCTTCGGGCGTGATCGCGGCCGCTGCGTGTTGCGCGTCCGGGCGGATGACCGCGTCCACGCCGTCGATCAGCGCCGCCTCGGACGCCGCCGCGGGATCGAGCGCCAGCACGTCGACCGGCTGTCGGCGCGCGCACGCGGCGCTGACCACGCGACGCACCGCATCGGCGAGCGTGCCGTCGGCGGTCGCTTCTGCGACAACGAGCGTTCTCATGCGGAAACTCCTGGGTGGGCAAATACGTTCTGTGCGGCGAGCGCCGCGACGAGCGCGTCGATGTCGGCGACGCGCTCGCCGGCGCGGCGCACCGCCGGTTCGGCGAGCCGCACCACGCGCGACGCCGGCGCCAGGTCGACCCCGAAGCGGCCGGCCTCGACGACCGCGATGGGCTTCTGTTTCGCCTTCACGATATTCGGCAGCGTCACGCGTCGCGGCTCGGCGAGGCGCAGGTCGGCGCTGACGACGGCGCGCCCGTCGAGCCGCCACGTCGCGGTGCCGCTGTCGTCGCCGCAGGTCACGCGCCAGCCGTTGCCGTCGGGCACGAGCGCCATCGCATCGAGCCCCTGCGGCCAGCCGAGCAGGCCGGCCAGCATCGGCGCGACGCCGCCGGTGTCGTCGTCGATCGCCTGCTTGCCGCACAGCACGAGGTCGTACGGCGACGTGCCGAGATACGCGTGCAGCAGGCGCGCGACGCCGAGCGAGTCGAGCGACGCGGTCGCGTCGCCGGTGTCGGCGGTGTCGATCAGGATCGCGTCGTCCGCCCCCATCGCGAGGCCGGTGCGCAGCACGTCCTGGCAGACCGGCAGGCCGCAGGTGAGCACGCTCACCTGCACGGCGTGGCCGGTTTCGCGCAGGCGCAGCGCCATTTCGAGCGCGCATTCGTCGAACGGGTTGATGGACATCTTGAGGCCGGCCGTGTCGATCGCGCCGGCCGAGCCGACGCGCACGCGCACGTTCGGGTCGACGACGCGCTTCACGGGCACCAGGATCTTGATGGGCATGGCAATGTCTCGTCGAAGCGATGGGGATCAGGACACGGCGCCGTGGCCGTACTTGCCGGTGAGCAGCGCACCGGTCGCGAAGCGTTCGAGCGCATAGGGCGCGAGCGACACGTCGGTCGGCAGGCCGAGTGCATGCTGCGCGAGCAGCTTGCCGATGCCGGGCGACAGCTTGAACCCGTGGCCGGAGAAGCCGAAGCCGACGACGAGTCCGTCGATGCCGGGGACGCCGCCGAGCACCGGGTTCCAGTCGGGGGTGACGTCGTAGACGCCCGTCCACGACGACGCGAGCCCGGCCGTCTCGTACGCCGGAAAACGTTCGGCGACCTGCGCGCCGACTTCGGCGACATAGTCGAGCGAGATGTCGCCCTGTTCGGTTTCCGGTGCGTTCAGCGTCTCGCCGACGATGCCCTCCGACACGAGCATCTGGCTGCCGCCGTAGCTGCGGTAATACAGCATGCCGGGCGAGCCGAGATCCTTGAACGCCGGCATCTGAAACGAATATTTCGCGTCGCATTCGAGCGCGAGCACGGTGTGCCGTTCGGGCTTGACGGGCAACGGCACGCCGATCCAGCCCGCGAGTTCCGGCGTCCAGATGTTCTGCGTGCTGATCAGCGTGCCGCACGTGAAGCGGCCGGCGCTCGTGTCGACGCCGGCGATGCGGTGGCCGTCCCGCACGACGCCCGTGACGGTCGTGCCTTCGAGGATCTTCACGCCGCGGCGGCGTGCCGATTTCGCGAAGCCCGTCGCGACGAGGTACGCGTCGGCGAAGCCGGCTTCCGGCTCGAAGCCGATCAGCGCGGCATCGTCGAACTGCGCGATCGGCAGGCGCGCGCGCGCCTCGTTGCGGTCGAGCAGCCGGACCTCGATGTCCATCGCGCGCTGCGCGTCGAGCGACGCGCGCAGCGGCTCCAGCTTGTCGCCGTCCGGCGCGCAGATCATGTAGCCGCATTTGACGAGGCCGCACGATGCTTCGTCGTCGCCGACGTATTCGGCGAAATTGTTGAACGCCCACCACGACGCGCGCGCCAGTTCGACGTTCTGACGCACCGAATAGTGCGTGCGCAGCAGACCGGACGATTGCGACGTGGTGCCGGCGCCGATCATGCCGCGCTCGAGCACGAGCACGTTGCCGGCGCCGAGCGCGGCAAGGTGATGCGCGACCGACGTGCCGATCACGCCGGCGCCGATCACGATGAAGTCGTAGTGGCTCATGGATTCCCTCTGGGTAGGCGGTGAGCCGATTCTAGAAAGCCGCGGTGCCGCCGAATTTTGTATTAGGCAAACTTATGACGCGCACCCTTGAATGCTCATTCAGCATGCGAGCCGTGCGATCCGGCGCACCATTCGTCCCGTGTTGCCGGATCAGCCACATCCGCCCGGGCGACCTTGGAGAAGCAATGAGACGCACCCCACCGCCAATCGATCTGCGCGCGCTGCAGGCGTTCGTCGCCGTGTGCGAATCCGGCTCGATGACTGCCGCCGCGAAGCGCATCGGCGTGAGCCAGAGCGCGATCAGCCAGTCGATCGCGACGCTCGAGCGCGAGCACGGCACCGCGCTGTTCGATCGCGATAGCCGCCCGCCGCGGCCGAATCCGGCCGGGCGCGCGTTGCTCGAACTCGCCGGCCCGCTGCTCGAGCATGCGCAGATGGTCAGCACGCGCGTCGGCGACGCGTCCGATGCCGGCCGCATGCCGGTGCGGCTGGGCTGCGTCGATTCGTTCGCGGCGACGGTCGGGCCGGAGCTGATCCGCGCGGTGTCGGGCGCGTCGCGGCAGATTTCGATGTGGTCCGGCCTCACGCCGGGACTCTCCAGACAAATGCACGACCGGGAACTGGATGTCGCGGTGTGTACGCAGACGGCGCTCACGGATGCACGCATCGTCGAGGTGCCGCTGTTTTCGGAGGCGTTCGTTGCCGTCGTCGCGCGCAGCCATCTGGCGGGGCGGCCGACGCTCGACTGGCGCGCGCTTGCCGGCGAGCTGCCGCTGATCCGCTACACGGCGCGCTCGGTGATCGGTCAGCAGGTGGAGCGCTTCGCGCGTCACCTCGGCATCGATAGTCCGAGACGCTTCGAGTTCGATGCGACGGACCCGCTGCTGAGTCTCGTGACCGCGCGCGTCGGCTTTGCGATCTCGACGCCGCTGTGTCTGTGGCAGGCGCGCCATTACCTCGGCGAGATCGCCGTGATCCCGCTGCCGTCCGGGCGGCTCGGGCGGCGGGATTTCTTTCTGTTGCACCGGCAGGGAGAGTGGGAGGACTTCGTCGGCGAGATCGTCGCGCTGACGCGAACCGTGGTGGAGCGCTCGATCCGGCCCGCGCTCGCGCGCAGCCTGCCGCAACTGCCCGACGACGCATTGCTTTGATTCATATGGAGCCCTGAGTGAGCGACCTCTATACGCTGCAACGCGGCGACGCGCCGCTGATGATATCGATTCCGCACCTCGGCACGGAGATTCCCGAGCCGCTGCGCGACGCGTACACCGACGACGCGCTGACGCTCGCCGATACCGACTGGCATCTCGATCGCCTTTACGCGTTCGCGTCGGAACTCGGCGCAACCGTGCTCGGCGCGCGCGTGTCGCGCTACGTGATCGACCTCAATCGTCCGCCGAACGACGAGAGCTTGTATCCGGGGCAGACGACGACCGGCCTGTGCCCGGGCGAAACGTTTCGTGGCGATCCGCTGTACCGGGCGGGGCGCGCGCCCGACGCACAGGAGAAGGCGCGTCGTGTGGCCGCGTACTGGCAGCCGTATCACGCGACGCTCGAAGCCGAGCTGGCGCGCCTGCGCGTGCGTCACGGGCATGTGCTGCTATGGGACGCGCATTCGATCGCGAGCGTGCTGCCGCGGCTGTTCGACGGCAAGCTGCCCGACCTGAACATCGGCACCCAGGACGGCCGCACCGCTGCGCCGGCCGTGCAGGCCGCGGTGGTGCGTGCGGCCGCCGCGAGCCCGTTCACGTCGGTTGCCAACGGCCGCTTCAAGGGAGGCTACATCACCCGCCGGTTCGGCGACCCGGCGCGCGGCGTGCATGCGGTCCAGCTCGAGATGTGCCAGTCGACGTACATGAGCGAGGCCGAGCCGTTCGACTACGATGCCGCGCGCGCAGCCGCCGTGCAGCCGACGCTGCGCCGGATGATCGACGGCGCGCTGGATGCGCTCGCGTCGCTGCCCGCAGCAGCATAAGCATTACTGATACATCTTCGTAACCGCGGTTCCCGTTTCAGTGCGACGCTGCACCGCATTCGGCACGGAACCGCACCTTCGACAGGCAGGCACCGACGCATGACACAGCTGATAGACCGGCCCGATTCCGCCAAGAGTGTTTATCCACGGGAATCTTTGATTCCTGCGGATAAACGTGGCACGGAGTTTGCATTATCTGTCGCGACGCTGCGCTCATTCTTCGGCGGTCTGTCCGTAGACGAAGATCGACAGGAACTGGATCGGCGTCTTGATCAGGCGTTCGGGGCCGTGCGGGATATCGGCGCGGAACGTCAGCGTGTCGCCCGGATGCAGCACGTAGGTTTGCTGTCCGTGCCGGTACTCGATCACGCCCTTGAGCATGTGGATGAACTCGGTGCCGGGATGTTCGAACACGGGAAAGCGCTCGGCTTCGTCGTCCATCGTGATCAGGAACGGTTCGAAGAGTTTGCGCGGCCCCTGGTCGTAGGCGAGCAGATGGTAGGTGTGACCGCTCTTCGTGCCCTTACGGACGACCTCCATGCCGGCGCCTTTCTTCACGAGCTGGGCGCCGCCTTGCGGGACGTCGAAGTTGCGGAACAGCGTCGAGATGGATACGCCGAGCGCCTGCGCGATCCGGTGGAGCACGTCGAGACCGGTTGACGTCTGCGCGTTCTCGATCTTCGAGAGCATGCCGCGGCTGATGCCGGCCTGTTGCGCGACCTGCGCGATGGTCAGGCCGTGGTGCTGGCGCAGCTCGCGGATCGTCGCGCCGAGGTAGCGTTCGAGCGGTGTCTTGCTGTCGTCTGCGGGGTGCATCGTCGACCTCGTAAAAGGGCAAGGGTAGCAGATTGCAGTACGCACGCCGGCATGGCGGGATACGCCGGTGCGCGGGCAACGAGTTTCATGGCAGGAATTATTGTTGCACGTCAATAAATTCTGCCACGTCTTGCGGACATGGTCGCAGCTCACCCGAGCGGTGCGTGCCGATGAATCGCAGCCGGGTCCCTCGCGCGTCGAGCGGATTTCTCAAACCAGCAAACGATGCAGTTGCAAGGAGTGACGATGAACCTGAACGATGCGAGCAAGTTGCCAGTCAACGCGCTCGGAAGCGTGCCGCGCTTCGCGTCCGCGGCGGAGGCGCAGGCGTATCTCACGCAGCAGGGCGTGAAGTACGTGCTCGCGCAATTCGTCGATATCCACGGTGTGGCGAAGGCGAAGTCGGTGCCGGTCGCCCACCTGGAGAGCGTGTTGACGGCGGGCGCGGGCTTTGCCGGCTTTGCGATCTGGGGTGTCGGCATCGAGCCGAACGGGCCCGACTACATGGCGGTCGGCGAACTCGCGACGTTGACGCCGGTGCCGTGGCAACCCGGGCTCGCGCGGATCGTCTGCGACGGCCACGTGGGCGGCGCGCCGTGGGCCTTCGATTCGCGCGTGACGCTGAAGAAGCAGGTCGCGCGCATGACGGAGCGCGGCTGGACGCTGTTTACCGGCCTCGAGCCCGAGTTCTCGCTGCTCAAGCGGTCGGCGTCCGGCACGCTCGAGCCGTGCGATCCGAGCGACACGCTCGCGAAGCCGTGCTACGACTACAAGGGCCTGTCGCGCACGCGCGTGTTCCTGGAAAAGCTCACCGAATCGCTGCGCGCGGTCGGCATCGACGTCTACCAGATCGATCACGAGGACGCGAACGGGCAGTTCGAGATCAACTACACGTACACCGATTGCCTGACGTCGTGCGATCACTACGTGTTCTTCAAGATGGCCGCGTCGGAGATCGCGAACGAACTCGGGATGATCTGCTCGTTCATGCCGAAGCCGTTCGCGAACCGCCCGGGCAACGGCATGCACATGCACATGTCGATCGGCGACGGCAAGCGCAACCTGTTCGCCGACGACGCCGATGCGCTCGGCATGGGCCTGTCGGCGCTCGGCTACCGCTTCACGGCCGGCCTGCTCGCGCATGCGCCCGCGCTGGCCGCGCTCTGCAATCCGACCATCAATTCGTACAAGCGCCTCGTCGTCGGCCGTTCGCTGACCGGCGCGACCTGGGCGCCCGCGTACATCAGCTACGGCGACAACAACCGCTCGACGATGGTGCGGATGCCGGGCGGCCGGATCGAGCTGCGCCTGCCCGACGGCGCCTGCAACCCGTACCTCGCGACCGCGGCCGTCATCGCGGCGGGCCTCGACGGCATCGACCGCGAACTGTCGCCCGGCGCGCCGGCCAACGAGAACCTCTACGAGTGGCCGGCGCAGAAGCTGCGCGAGCACGGCATCGGCGTGCTGCCGCAGAACCTCGGCGATGCGCTCGACGCGCTCGAGGCCGACCGCGTGATCTGCGACGCGCTCGGGCCGGTTGCCGGCGAGTTCCTCAAGCTGAAGCGGATGGAATGGCTCGAATACATGCGGCACGTATCGGATTGGGAAGTCAGGCAGTACCTCGAATTCTTCTAAGGAGAACGCAACATGTGCGGAATCGTAGGTTTGCTGGTGAAGACGCCGGCATTGCGAGAGCGGCTCGGCGAGCTGATGGTGCCGATGCTGATCGGCATGACGGAGCGCGGGCCGGATTCGGCCGGGCTCGCGGTGTTCGGCAAGTCGGTCGATGCAAGCCAGCGCAAGCTGAGCCTGTATTCCGGCTTCACCGATGAAGGCGAGCACTTCGCGTGGGACGCGCTGGCCGACCGGCTCAACGCGTCGATGGACGTGACGGCGCGCATCGACGCGAAGCGCAATCATGCGGTGCTGACCGTGCAGAGCCAGGCCGAGACGGTCAGGCGCTGGCTGCACGAACACTATCCGCGGATCTATGTGCTGTCGGCGGGGCGCTCGATCGACCTGTACAAGGACATCGGCGCGCCGGCCGAAGTGGCCGATCGCTATGCGTTCTCGGGCCTGCAGGGCTCGCATCTCGTCGGCCATACGCGGATGGCGACCGAATCGGCGGTCACGCCCGACCGCGCGCACCCGTTCACGGCCGGCGAGGATTTCTGCCTCGTCCACAACGGTTCGTTGTCGAATCCGTACGGCGTGCGCCGCAAGCTGGAACCGAAGGGCATCCACTTCGACACGGACAACGACACCGAGGCCGCGTGCCGCTTCCTCGAATGGCGCCTGCGCGAAGGCGACGCGCTGCCGGACGCGCTGCAGAAGGGCTTCGAGGAGCTCGACGGCTTCTACACGTTCCTGATGGGCACGCCGACCGAGCTGGCGCTGATCCGCGACCCGTTCGCATGCAAGCCGGCCGTCGTCGCGGAGAACGACGACTACGTCGCGATCGCGTCCGAGTTCCGTTCGCTCGCGCATCTGCCCGACATCAAGCATGCAAAGGTATTCGAACCCGCACCCGAGGAGATGTACGTATGGAACGCGTGACTTTCGACCTTGAGCGCACGACCGTCAGGGACGTCAACCAGTACCTGCACGGCAGCGCCGACACGCTCGACGGCCGGCAGATCGTCGTCACGTCGCCGAACGGCGCGCACAACATCGCGGTCGGCGTCGATGCCGCCGTGACGGTCACGATCGCTGGCCACGCCGGCTACTACGCCGGCGGCATGAACCAGCACGCGACGATCGTCATCGAGGGCAGCGCCGGAACCGGCGTCGCGGAAAACATGATGAGCGGCAAGGTGCACGTGAAGGGCTTCGCGTCGAACGGCGCGGGCGCGTCCGCGCACGGCGGGCTGCTCGTGATCGACGGTGATGCGGGGCTGCGTTGCGGGATTTCGCTGAAGGGCGGCGACATCGTGGTCGGCGGCTCGGTCGGCAGTTTTTCCGCGTTCATGGCCCAGGCCGGCCGCATGGTGATCTGCGGCGACGCGGGCGATGCGCTCGGCGATTCGCTGTATGAGGCGGTGCTCTACGTGAAGGGCGACGTGAAGTCGCTCGGCGCGGATGCGCGGTTCGAGCCGATGACGGCCGCCGACGTGAGCGCCGTCGCGGCGCTGCTCGACGCGGCCGGGCTGGATCACGATCCGCACGCGTTCAAGCGCATCGCGTCGGCCCGCACGCTCTATCACTGGAACGCCGACGCGAACCAGGAATACTGAATCCACGCTCGATCGAGAACACGCCATGGAAAAGACCATTCACTTCGCCCGCTTGCAGCACGAAGAGTCGCACGGCTACGACCGCAAGACGATCGACTATATCCACACGGCCGCGCAGCGCGGCCTTTACGAAATCCGTGGCCTCGGCGCGAAGCGCCAGGTGCCGCACTTCGACGACCTGCTGTTCCTCGGCGCGTCGCTGTCGCGCTATCCGCTCGAGGGCTATCGCGAGAAATGCACGACGCAGACCGTGCTCGGCGCGCGCTTCGCGAAGAAGCCCGTCGTGCTCGACATTCCGATCACCGTGGCCGGGATGAGCTTCGGCGCGCTGTCCGCGAACGTCAAGGAAGCGCTCGGCCGCGCCGCGACGGCGGCCGGCACGTCGACGACGACGGGCGACGGCGGGATGACGCAGGAGGAACGCCAGTCGTCGAAGACGCTCGTCTACCAGTGCCTGCCGTCGCGTTACGGCTTCAATCCCGACGACGTGCGCCGTGCCGACGCGATCGAAATCGTGATCGGGCAGGGCGCGAAGCCGGGCGGCGGCGGCATGCTGCTCGGGCAGAAGGTCAACCCGCGCGTGGCTGCGATGCGCACGCTGCCGGCGGGCGTCGACCAGCGCTCGGCGAGCCGCCATCCCGACTGGACGGGCCCGGACGATCTCGCGATCAAGATCCAGGAGCTGCGTGAGATCACCGACTGGCAAATCCCGATCTACGTGAAGGTGGGCGCGACACGCACGTTCAACGACGTGAAGCTCGCGGTGCATGCGGGCGCGGATGTCGTCGTGGTCGACGGGATGCAGGGCGGCACCGCCGCGACCCAGACCTGCTTCATCGAGAACGTCGGCATCCCGACGCTTGCCGCGGTTCGCCAGGCCGTCGACGCGCTCGAGGATCTGAACGTGAAGGGCACGGTGCAGTTGATCGTGTCCGGCGGGATCCGCACCGGCGCCGACGTCGCGAAGGCGCTCGCGCTCGGCGCCGACGCCGTCGCGATCGGGCAGGGCGTGCTGATGGCGCTCGGGTGCAACAGCGACCGGTATTTCCAGGACGGCATGCTGCACTCGGCCGAAGCGGATTACGCGGCATTGAACACGTCGCCCGGCTTCTGCCACCACTGCCACACCGGCAAGTGCCCGGTTGGCGTGACGACGCAGGACGCGGTGCTCGAACGACGGCTCGAGCCGGAGGAAGGCGCGCGCCGCGTGCGGAACTACCTGAAGACGCTGAACATGGAACTCGCGACGATCGCACGCGCATGCGGCAAGCAGAACGTGCATCACCTCGAGCCGGAGGACCTCGTGGCGCTGACCGTGGAGGCCGCCGCGATGGCGCGGGTGCCGCTCGCGGGCACGTCCTGGATTCCGGGCCATTGATCGGGATGCGTGTTTTTTCCTGAGTTTCCTGGTTTTCCTGATAACCGCAGTGGAGTTCGCGATCCTTTGCGATGAAGAGGGCAGTCCGACGTGTTCGGCGTGCCCGATGCAGTTTCCGTGTCTTTCCGATCAAGTTCATTTATTGTGGAGTGCGATATGAATAGCTCAACGCAACGGATATCGAAGCCGGCCCAGGATGCGGGCCTGCGGCACGGAAGCCTCGGATTTTCCGAGGTGATCGGGCAGTCGGTGGCGAACCTGTCGCCGACCTTCACGCCGTCGATCAACGTCGTCGCCATTGCGGCGCTGGCCGGCACCGGCACCTGGCTCATTTATGGCCTGTCGACGCTCGGGCTGTTGCTGGTGAGCCTCAACATCATCGTGCTGGCGAGCCGGGTCGCGACCGCGGGCTCGTTCTTCATTTTCATCGCGCGCGCGCTGGGGCCCATGGCGGGCGGTATTGCCGGCTGGGGCCTGATCGCCGCGTATACGGGCACCGCGATGGGCGTCGGCGCCGCGGGCGTCGTGTTCGTGCAGAATGCGTGCGCGGCCTGGGGCTTCAAGGTGCCGAGCCTGGCCGTCTATGTCGTGCTGGTGGCGCTCGCCTGGTTCCTCGCCGCCCGTGACATCAAGCTGTCGTCACGCCTTTCGCTGTATATCGAGGCGGCGTCGGTCGTCATCGTCATGGGTGTGCTGCTCTACGTTTTCTGGCTGCATCCGGACCACATCGTCGATCATGCGCAGCTCACGCTGCAGGGCACGAGTTCGAAGGGGCTGGCCGAGGCGATGGTGCTCGGGATCTTCTCGTTCGTCGGTTATGAAAGTGCCGCGTCGCTCGGCAAGGAATCCCGGGATCCGTTGCGCGTGATCCCGCGCGCGGTGATTCTGAGCCTCGTGCTCTCCGGTCTTTTCTTCATGTTCGTCGCTTACGCGATGGTCGTGGCGTACAACGGCGACGTGAGCAAGCTCGGCAGCGACTCGGCGGTATTGATGACGTTGCTGACGAACGTCGGCGCGTCGCCGCTGGGGCCGGTCTTCTACCTGATCGCGTCGTTCAGTGCGTTTGCCTGCGTGCTCGCCTCGCTGAACTCGGCAAGCCGCCTGCTGTTCTCGATGGGCCGCTATCAGTTCGTGCATCGTTCGATGGGGATGGTTCATCGCACGCATCAGACGCCGCACTACGCGGTCGCGTTCTCGGCCGTCGTCACGTTGGGCGTGTGTCTCGCGATGCTGGGCGCCGGCCCGCTCAACACGTTCGGCTATACCAGCACCTTCGCGACGTTCGGTTTCCTGGTCGCCTACTTCCTGATCTCGATCTCGGCGCCGATCTACCTGAAGAAGCAGGGTGAGCTCAAGCCGATCAACGTCGTCTGGGGCGTGCTCGGCGCGATCGCGATGATTGGCGCGTTCATCGGCAGCGTATACCCGGTGCCCGACTACCCGTACAATGTGCTGCCGTATCTGTTCGTGGCCTACATGCTGGTCGGGATCATCTGGTTGATGATGCTGAAAAAGCGTTCGCCGCAGGTGCTCGACAGAATCGAGCACGACCTCGAAACAAGCGAATCGGAAATCTTCGGCAAGAAGTGACAGCGGGTGACTTCTCAATGAGTTCTGACCTCGACAGGACGGCCGTCGCTCGCCAGGCACGTGCGCCCGACGCAGCGGACGGCCGGGCGACCGCTTGGCCTCATCGCCCGGACACCGTATTCGAACTGACGGTGGAGCCGGCGCGAGGCGAATGCGCGGCGCTCGACCTCGGCTGTGTGTCGGCACCGGCTCGCGCGAGGGGAGCGGGCCGGACGAACGAAGATTACGTGGCCGTCATGGCAGGGAACCTCTCCGAGCGCGTGGCGCGCGGCATCGTGGTGGCCCTGGCCGACGGGATGAGCGGCGGCAAAGGCGGACGGGTCGCGGCGGAGCTTTCGGTACGCACGTTCATCGACGCTTACTACGGGATAACGGACACGCTGCAGCCCGAGGTGGCGGCCGCCCGTGCGTTGGAATCGATCCATGGCTGGCTTCATCAGATCGGCCGCTCCGATCCGGGCTTGAGCAAGATGGCGGCGTCGTTCGCCGCGCTGATCGTGCGACGCGCGAATGCGTGGCTGGTGGCCGCGGGGGACGTCCGCCTGTACCTGCTGCGTGACGGGCAGTTGACGCAGGTCGGTAGCGACGACCTCGTGCCGGTCGCCTTCGGCTCATACGTCGCACACGCGATCGGCCTGCAGCAAGCCCTCGTCACGCGCGTCGAAACGTTCGAGCTTCGCGAGAAGGACCGTCTGCTGTTGTGTTCGGATGGTCTCTATCGCCGCATTCCGATGCGCGAAATGCAGGCCGTTCTGTTGCAGGCGAACGGTTCGCTGGCGGCGGCGCAGAAGCTCGTCGCGCTCGCCGATGCGCGCCATGCGTCGGACGACGCGACTGCTGCCGTCATCGACGTGGACACCTTGCCCACTGTCGATCTGGGTTACCTCGAACGCGTGATCGGCGCGTTGCCCATTCCCGCGGTGCCGCAGGCAGGCGACGTGATCGACGGCTACCGGCTCACGTACGTGCTGAGCGACGGCTTTCACTCGCGCATCTTTGCCGGCCACGATCTTGCCGATCCGGCGACGCCGCTCGCGCTGAAGTTTCCGAGGCCGCGTGTCGACCAGGACGAGAACGTGCGCCAGTCGATCGTGCGCGAGCGCTGGCTGGCCGGAAAGATCGACGAAGCGGGCGTGCTTGCGCCGATGCCGATCGACCCCGAGCGCCAGACCCGGCTGTATGTGGTGATGCCGCTCGGCGACGGCGTCACGCTGGAAAAAATGCTGACGTCACCGCGGCCGCTCGCGCTCGCGCAATCGCTCGAGATTGCGCGGCGGCTCGGGCACTCGATCCATGCGTTGAACCGTCGCGATATCTATCATCGGGACATCAAGCCCGAGAACGTGCTGGTCATGCGCGACAACAGCACGCGACTGCTCGATCTCGGTTTTGCCTATATGCCCGGCATCGGTGTACCGGTTCCGGACGATTCGCCCGGCACGCCTTCCTATATGGCACCGGAACTGATGCGCGGCGCGCAGGGCGATGCCCGCTCCGAAGTTTTCGCGTACGGTGTGACGCTCTATCGCCTGTTCAGCGGCGGAAAGTTTCCGTACGGATTCAATGGGCGAGTGCCGGTCTATCAGCATCGGCCCGACGCACCGGTGTGGCTGGATCTGGTGCTGGAGAAAGCGCTGCAGCCCGATCCGGCGCGCCGTTATCAGGACGTGCTCGAAGTCTGCTCCGATCTCGACCGCTTCGCCGCGGACTCGGCAGCCGCGCAACCGCGGCGGCCCGCGCCTTTGCTCGAACGCGAGCCCGTGCTGTTCTGGCAAATGGTGGCGGCATTGCTGTTCGGCGTGTTGTTCGCGGTGCTGTTGAGAAAGTGGTGAGGGATTCTATTTGGTGTGCGCGCGGGCGCGTGCAATCGAGTTTGAGGGCCGGATCGCAAGCCCTTGTCGACATTGGCTCACATCACCAGCATGAGCCAAACTTAAACGAAATGTGACCCCTTCCGCCGGCAAAATTCCGCACAATGGCGAAAGCGGCGTTGTGCCGCGATTCGACGCCGGCGCGCGGCGCGTCGCGGCTTCTCGCGGCTCGTCCGAACCGCCGCCGCCCGGAACCGCCTTCCACCACCGAGACCCGTACCGACGCCCCGCCCGACCGCCATGGACCATCCCAAACGCATCCTGATCGTCGAAGACGACGCCGACATCGCCGACGTGCTGAGCCTGCACCTGCGCGACGAGCGCTACGAGGTCGTGCACAGCGCGGACGGCGCGGAAGGCCTGCGCCTGCTCGAACAGGGCAACTGGGACGCGCTGATCCTCGACCTGATGCTGCCGGGCGTCGACGGCCTGGAGATCTGCCGCCGTGCCCGCGCGATGGCGCGCTACACGCCGATCATCATCACGAGCGCGCGCTCGAGCGAAGTCCACCGGATCCTCGGCCTCGAACTGGGCGCCGACGACTACCTCGCCAAACCGTTCTCGGTCCTCGAACTCGTCGCGCGTGTCAAGGCGCTGCTGCGCCGCGTCGACGCACTGGCGCGCGATTCGCGGATCGACGCAGGCACGCTCGACATCGGCGGGCTGTCGATCGACCCGATCGCGCGGGAAGCGACCGTCGACGGCACGCGCATCGACCTCACGCCGCGCGAGTTCGACCTGCTGTATTTCTTCGCGCGGCATCCCGGCAAGGTGTTCTCGCGGATGGATCTCCTCAATGCCGTGTGGGGCTATCAGCACGAAGGCTACGAACATACGGTCAACACGCACATCAACCGGCTGCGCGCGAAGATCGAGGCCGATCCGGCCGAACCCGTGCGCATCCTGACGGTGTGGGGGCGCGGCTACAAGCTCGCCGCGCCGGACCAGCGGGACGCATGATGAAACTCACGCTCACCCAGCGGCTGTCGCTCGTGTTCTCGGTGCTGCTGCTCGCCTGCTCGGGCGCATCGGCGTGGCTGCAGATCCGCGCGAACGACATGCGCGAGAAGGAAGTCGTGCAGGCCCTGTCGCGCGATCTCGCCGCGCACATCGCGAACAGCACGCCGCTGATGGACGCGAACGGGTTGCGCCCCGATGCCGTGCGCACGCTGTTCGGCCAGTTGATGGGCGTGAACCCGAGCGTCGAGGTGTACCTGCTCGACAACGCGGGGCGCATCGAGGGCGACGACGCGCCGCCGGGCCACGTGAAGCGCGCGCGCGTCGATCTCGCGCCGGTGCAGCGTTTCATCGCGGGCGATCCGCTGCCGATCCTCGGCGACGATCCGCGCAGCCCGGACGCGCGCAAGGTGTTCAGCGCCGCGCCATTGCAGCGCGCGGGGCAGCCGCCGTCCGGCTATATCTACGTGGTGCTGCTCGGCGAGGCGCACGACCGGCTGGCCGCGCGCGTCGACGCGGGCAGCGTGCTGCGCACGACGCTGTGGTCGATGGCGGTCGTCGCGCTGCTGGGCCTGATCGCGGGCCTGATCGCGTTCAGCTTCATCACGCGTCCGCTGCGCCGGCTGACCGATGCGATGCGCGGTTTCGACGCGAACGGCGCGCCGGACACGCAGCCGCCGGTGCCGCGCTCGCCGCCGGGGGGGCGCGGCGACGACATCGCGGTGCTCGAATCGGCGTTCGCGCAGATGGCCGACCGGATCGGCGACCAGTGGCGCGCGCTGACGCGCCAGGACCAGCAGCGGCGCGAACTGATCGCCAATATCTCGCACGACCTGCGCACGCCGCTCACGTCGCTGCACGGCTATCTGGAGACGCTGTCGCTGAAGGCGGAGACGCTGGCCGAGCCGGAGCGCCGCCGCTATCTGTCGATCGCGCTCGCGCAGAGCGCGAAGGTGGGCCGGCTCGCGCAGGCGCTGTTCGAACTCGCGCGGCTCGAATCGGGCGGCGTGCAGGCGGAGTGCGAGCCGTTCTCGCTCGTCGATCTGGTGCAGGACGTGTTCCAGAAGTTCGAGCTGGCCGCGCAGGCGCGCGGCGTCGCGCTGCATGCGCGCATTCCGCCGCGCGTGCCGCCGGTATGGGCCGATCTCGGGATGATCGAGCGCGTGCTGACCAACCTGCTCGACAACGCGTTGCGCCACACGCCGCAGCACGGCGAAGTCGAAGTCGCGCTGGCGCCGCAGGACGATCGCGTGGTGGTGACGGTGTCGGATACCGGAGAAGGGATTCCGCTCGCGCGGCGCGAAGGGTTGTTCCAGCGGCCGCAGCGGCCGATCAGCGGCGGCGCGGCGACGAGCGGCGGGCTCGGGCTGCTGATTGTGCACCGGATGCTGGTGCTCAACGGCAGCGGCATCCGGCTCGTCGATCGCGCCGGGCGTGGTGCGGTGTTCGAGTTCGCGCTGGCGGTCGCGTACCCGGCGGCGGGCGATGCGCGTTGAAACCGCCGGCGGCGCACACGCGCACGCTCACCCGCCGCGCTTGCGCCGCACTTCGCTCGGCGTGGTGCCGGTCCAGCGCTTGAACGCGTGCCGGAACCCGACCGCATCGCTGAAGCCGAGCGTCAGCGCGATGTCCTCGGTACTGAGCGGGGTGGTCGTCAGATAGTCGATCGCGAGCGCCTTGCGCACGCTCGTCAGCAGCTCGCTGTACGACGTGCCTTCGGCGTCGAGCTTGCGGCGCAGCGTGCGCGACGTCATGCACAGGGTGTCGGCGATCGCGTCGATGTCCGGGAACTGCCCCGGCGTGCGCGTGAGTTCCTGATACACGCGCCGCGTGACGCCGGCCTGGCTGCGCAACTCGTCGAGCAGGCGCGCGCAGTGCGACGACACCTGCGCGACGGTGATCGGGTTCGCGAGCTGCGGCGCACGCGTGCGCCACGCGGCCGGGTAGCTGAGCACGTGGTGCGGCTGGTCGTAGGCGATCGGGCATTCGAGCGCATCGGCGAGCTGCGCCGCGTGCGCCGGCCGCGGCTGCGCGAACTGCGCGCGCGCCGGCACGCACCACGCGCCCATCACGTCCTTGATGACCGTCACGTGCAGCGCGAACTGCATGTCGATCAGGAAGCGGTAGAGCGGCAGGTGCGGCTCGGGCAGCGCGGCTTCGTGCAGATCCGGGAACAGCCACGACACGGTGTCGCCCTGTTCGACCCAGCGGATTGCCAGCATCCCGTTCGCGAGCTGATGATATTTGACGGCGGAGTCGAACGCGTGCGCGAGCGATTCCGAGCACAGCATCGCGTAGCCGTACATCCCGTAGCTCGACGCATGCACGCGGCGGCCGACGCGCACGCCGAGGTCGGAACCGTCGTAACGCTCGATCGCGTTGCGCGCGGCGGTCAGAAACTGCAGCGACGACGTGAGCGTGAACGGGTCGGCGATGGCAGCCGGCGACAGGCCGGTGCCGTCCAGCACGGCGCTCGGGTCGAGGCCGAGTTCCTGGGTGACGCCGACCAGCACGGCCAGCTTGGCCGGCGAAAAGCGTTTTTCGTGCGACGCGCGGGCGGGCGGGGCGGCCGGGGCGGGCGGCCGTGCACCGGCGCCGGCGGCCGTCGGGTTCAGGGGCGTACTGCGCGGCATGGCGGGTTCTGCGTCCGATTCGATATCGTTTACGGCTCGCAATTCTGCTCGGGAACGGTCCCATCCGCCACAGGGTTCACCCTGATACGCGGGCCGGCGCCACCCTCCGCCGGCCAGCCCGCGCGCGGGATCAACCTGGCTGGAACACACCGGCCTGCCACGCGAACGGCTTCGCGAGCCGGTTCCACGTGTTGATCTGCGCGACGATCAGCGTGAGCGTCGCGAGCGCGTCGCGATCGAAATGCTCGCCCATCGCGTCGACGAGCGCGTCGTCGATCGCGTTCTCGCTGATCAGCGTCAGCGCGTCGGCCCAGCGCAGCGCGGCCTGCTCCTTCGGGCTGTACAGGTGCCGCGCCTCCTGCCACACGGGCAACAGGTTGTAGCGCAGCGGATCCTCGCCGGCATGGACGCCTTCCTTGATGTGACGATCGACACAGTACGCGCAGCCGTTCAGCTGCGACACGCGTACACGAACCAGCTCGACGAGCCGGAAGTCGTGGCCGGTGTGGTTCGCGTATTCCTCGACGTTGAGCACGACGTCCAGCAGTCGCGCGGGGAGTTGTCCAAACGAGATGCGTTCTGGCATGGGGAATGACCTTTTGGTGCGTGGATGGTCCCGGCTTCCTCCGCAGCGGCGCATTGCCGCGATGAGAAGAAATTATGCAGGGATCCTGATTGTCGGGCGGTTCGATCGACCGGCGAAATGCGGCAGCGGTGCCGGCGACGACACGAGCGAGATGCCGAAGCGATCCGTTTTGCGGACGCGACGTGCCGGCTTCATGGGCCGGACGGGGTGCGGGGGCACGACACGGTTGCGTGGTTGCGACCGGAACGCGAAGCGATCCTATCAGGCCGGAACGGCGCCAGGAACGGCCCGATTCCGTATGTTGCTCATGCTGCGCGGCGGATAGTCGAAGCTGCCGCACACTGCCGCACCGGCGGTGTTTCGCGTGGTTGCCTATACAGGTCGCGTCGCCCGCGTGTCCGTTTCGATCATCTTTTCGGCCGCCGGGATCATTTTCAAAGCCGCTCCGGCGCGCGATAGTCGTCAGTCAGGCGACGGCCTGCGCCGATCCGGCGCGCGGGCCGCCGTGCGAACGGCGCGCGTGGCGCCGTCCCCCGAGGAGCAGGACATGACGAAGAGACACTGGATCGGGTCGTATGGCTCGATCCCCGCCGAGATCGATGCCGATCGCTATCCTTCCGTAACCGCGCTGCTGGACGACGCGATGCACCGCTTCGCCGAGCGGCCCGCGTTCCATGCGTACGGCCGCACGCTCACGTATGCCGACGTCGACCGCCTGTCGACCGCGTTCGCCGCGTATCTGCAGCAGGTGGTCGGCGTACGCAAGGGCGATCGCGTGGCCGTGATGCTGCCCAACGTGCTGGCGTTCCCGGTCGTGTTCGTCGCGGTGGCGCGGATCGGCGCGATCCAGGTCAACGTGAACCCGCACTACACGGCGCACGAACTCGAACACCAGTTGAACGACGCCGGCGTCGAAGTGGCGGTGGTGTGCGGCGGGTCGATGGGCACGTTCGCCGACGTGGTCGGCAAGACGCGCGTGCGGACGGTGCTCAGCGTGGGCCGCGGCGATCTCGGCGTCGTCGATGCGCCGGCCGGTGCGTGCGACGCGCTGCCGCCCGGATCGATCCCGCTCGGCGACGCACTCGCCGCGGGCGAATCGCTTCGGTGCGAACCCGTCGCGCTCGGCGGCGCCGATCTGTTGCTGCTGCAGTACACGGGCGGCACGACCGGGCTGTCGAAGGGCGCCGCGCTGTCGCACCGCAACCTCGTCGCGAACATCCAGCAGTTCGCGGCGATCGCGCAGGCGGCACGGCAGCCGGGCGAGGAAGTCGTGGTCACCGCGATCCCGCTGTATCACATCTTCGCGCTGACGGTGAACTTCCTGTCCTACTTCGCGATCGGCGCGGACAACTGGCTCGTCGCGAACCCGCGCGACATGGACGGCTTCATCGACGTGCTGAAGGCCGCGCGGCCGACGGTGTTCGTCGGCGTCAACACGCTGTATGCGGGGCTGGCCGGCCATCCGCGGCTGAAGGAAGTCGACTGGTCGCGGCTGAAGCTGTCGGCCGGCGGCGGCGCGGCGGTGATCGACGTGGTCTCCGCGCGCTGGAAGGCGGTGACGGGCAACTTCATCCGCGAAGGGTACGGGCTGTCCGAAACGTCGCCGGTGGTCACGTTCAATCCGCAGTCGATCGACACCTTCACGGGCACGACGGGCCTGCCGCTGCCGTCGACCGACGTGAAGCTGCTCGACGACCAGGATCGCGAGGTGCCGATCGGCGAAGCGGGCGAGATCTGCGTGCAGGGGCCGCAGGTGATGGGCGGGTACTGGCAGCAGCCGGAAGCGAATGCGCTCGCGTTCACCGCCGACGGCTATTTCCGCACCGGCGACATCGGCGTGTTCGACGCGGCCGGCTTTCTGAAGATCGTCGATCGCAAGAAGGACATGATCATCGTGTCCGGCTTCAACGTGTATCCGAACGAAGTGGAAGCCGTCGTCACCGCGCTGCCGGGCGTTGCCGAATGCGCATGCATCGGCGTGCCGGACGAGCGCACCGGCGAGGCCGTCAAGCTGTACGTGGTGCGCGCGCCGGACGCGGCGCTGACCGAAGCGGGAGTCGTCGCGCATTGCCGCGCGAGTCTGGCCGCCTACAAGGTGCCGAAGATCGTTCGGATGGTCGAGCGGCTGCCGAAGTCGACGGTCGGCAAGATCCTGCGCCGGGAACTGAGCCGCGCGGACTGATGGCACCGAAGCACCGCGCGGCCCGCGCCGCGCGGACCGGTGCGGTGCAGGTCACCAAGGCCCCCAAAGCCCCCAAAGCCCCCAAAGCCCCCAAAGCCCCGAAGACCTCGAAACCCCCGCATGGGCCGCTCAAGTACAATGCGAGCGGTTCGATCGACGGGGACGCGATGACCGGTTCAGATTCACCTTCCGCCCGGCCCGGGCGTGCGCTGCCGTCGCCGAGCGCGACGGTGCCGATCTCGCTCGTCAACGGTTTTCTCGCGAGCGCGGGTGCGCAGCGCGACGTGGTGGAGCGCTACCTGCGCGGCGCCGGCATTCCGCTCGAGCTGCTCGGCGAGCCGCATGCGCGCGTGACGGAAGAGCAGTTCTCGACGCTGTACCGAACGCTCGCGATCGATCTCGACGACGAGATGCCCGGCATCTTCTCGCGCCCGCTACGCGGCGGCACGCTGAAGTACCTGTGCCTGAGCCTGCTCGACGCGCGCAACCTCGAAACGGCGCTGCATCGTTTCGGCCAGTTCTTCCATATCCTGCTCGACGACTTCTTCGTCGAATCGAAGCGCGACGGCCTCGTCGCGCAGGTGCTGCTGCGGCCGAATCCGGCGATGGGCCCGATCGGCGCGCTCGGCCAGGAACTGATGCTCAAGCTCGTGCACGGTGTGTGCTCGTGGCTGATCGGGCAGAAGATCCCGTTGCTGCAGATCGAGTTCGCGTGTCCGCGGCCGCGCCATGCGGTCGAGCACCTGTATTTCTTCACCGGCTCCGTGCGGTTCGATTGCGAGCGCACGCTGATGCGCTTCAGCGCGGATTATCTCGATGCGCCGATCCGGCAGAGCAAGCGCAACCTGCGCAAGTTCCTCGCGCGCGCGCCGGGCGACTGGATCTTCGAATCGTTCAGCGAACAGCTCGTGTGCCATCGCGTGCGGCAATACCTGTCGGCGGCGCTGCCCGACCTGCCGGTGATCGACCAGGCGGCCGAGCATCTGCATTGTTCGGTGCGCACGCTGAGCCGCCATCTGGCCGCCGAAGGCACGACGTTCCAGGCGTTGAAGGACGAATTGCGGCGCGACATCGCGATCCAGCGGCTCACCGACACGCTCGATACGATCGCGGCGATCGGCGCCGATATCGGCTTCGACGATCCGAGCGCGTTTCATCGCGCGTTTCGTCACTGGACGGGCAGTACGCCGGGGACTTACCGGCGGCGCGCGTAGCGCGGACGTTCGAGCCGCGTTTGCTCCCACAAACGGCTCCCTTTGCGGGATCCCATGGACGGCATCCCTTCGTCGAAGCCGCCGAGCGTTTCGACGGCGGTTCGCACCGATCGCCGGATCAATTCAGCAGACACCATATCGCGAGGAACGGCGCATCGCCGGAGCGCATCGCGTGCAGGCCGCCCGGGGCGTTATGGATGCCGCTGCCGATTCCCGGATCGAACCACGCGCCGTCTTTCTGCCGGAATTCGCCGGCGGTCAGCAGCACATACGCTTCTTCCGGCGGATGGCCATGGTCCGGATACCGCACGTGAGGCATCAGCAGCGAATAGCCGAGCTGGACGTCGTCGCGGCTTTCCGCGCCGCCCGGCCCGCAGATCATCCCGTTCACGTGCCCGTCGATGTAGTTGGGGCTGCCGTCCCGTCCGGACGTGCGCCGCGACCATCCAGTCGTCGGCTCGAGCGACTTGATCATCCGTGCAAGCTCGGCGCACTGCGAGTCGATGCGCGCGACCGATGCAAGCGCGGCGTCGAGCCATTCGCACGCGGGGTATCGCGTCGAGAGGCGCGTGCCGTTGTCCGACACGGTTTGCAGCCGCGCGAATACCCGCGGCGCGAACGCGCGCGCGGATTCGGGCAGCCGTTCCGACCGGAACAGGCCGCCGGCGACCCGGATGAAATCCTCGATGTTCTTTGGACGTGCGCTCATCTTTGTCGGTGCTCCTGCGGTGATGATCTGACGACACGAAAGTCTACGCATTAAAGTACGGCACTGCGCAGCGAAATCGGCGGCCGGTATCGCGACCGGCCGCCGGATGCGTGCCGCGGATCCGTTGCGGCCGCGGCATGCTGCGCTATCGATGTGATGAGTCGCTCAAAAGCGGTGCTTTCCGCGGCGATTTACAGCCAGTCGGTTTCGAAGCCGCAGTCGGTCAGCGACACGCAGCCGTGCTCGGTCAGTACCACCTGCTGTTCGAGCTTGACGCCCTGGCTGCCGCCTTCCGCGCCGATATAGCTTTCGACGCAGACGGTCATGCCGGCTTCGAACCGGCCGTCGTAACCCGAACTCTCCCAATCCACCTGGTGCGCGATCGCCGGATATTCGTCGACCATCCCGATGCCGTGTGCAAGGCAGCAGTAGCGGTTCTTGACGAATTGCTCGGGGATCTTCCACGCCTTTTCGGAGAACTCACGGAACGTCATGCCCGGCCGCAGCAGATCCATGTTGAAGTGGACCTGTTCGTACGCGTACGCGTACAGCCTGCGCTGCTCGTCCGACGGGCGACCGTCGCCGACGAGCCACGTGCGGGAGATGTCCGAGCAGTAACCGTGCGGCCCGACCATGTCGGTATCGAAGGCCAGCAGGTCGCCCGCCTGCAGCACGCGCGACGAGCACTCGTGCATCCACGGGTTGGTCCGGTCGCCGGAGGCGAGCAGACGCGTCTCGATCCATTCGCCGCCATGGCGTATGTTCTCGTAATGCAGGTTCGCCCAGATGTCGTTCTCGGTCAGGCCCGGGCGCAGCGCGCGGCGCATCCGCTCGATGCCTTTCTCGGCGGTGCGCAGCGATTCGCCGATCAGAACGAGTTCACCGGATGACTTGATGAGCCGGGCGGTTTCCATCAGTGCCTGGCCGTCGGTCAGCGTGAGGCCGTGCTTCTCGAGATAGGCGGTGCCGAACGGGTCGAGGCGATCGACGGCCAGGTAGCGCTCGCCCGGTGCATGCTTGCGGAACACGTCGACGATCTCGGCGCCCCACGTTTCGGCGCGCCGCTCCGTATCGGGGCCGGCGTTGAAGTAGGTCCAGCTGAGCGCGCCGCGCAGTTCCACATCGAGATCGAGGCCGTCCCACACGTGCTCGCTGCTGTGGAACTCCCACGCGACGATGCGGCCGCTGGCGAACACCATCACGTAGCGCGCGGGATTGCGTCCGGCCCACACCTGCATGTTCGACGTATCGGTCGCATAGCGGATATTGACCGGGTCGTAGAGCAGGATTGCCGGAATCTTGTGCGCGAGCAGCTGCGCCTGAACCCGGGCCAATCGATACGCGCGTACCTCGCGCAACACGGCTTCCTTGTCGTTCACGTCGATGGCACTGCGCGCATCGAGGCGCTGATCGCCCGCCATGCTGTGTCTCCTGAATATGTTCTGATGGTCCGTTTGCAGGGAAATGCGGAGTCGGCGCGCGAGCAGTGATACGGGCTGCTACGAAATGGCCGCGGAGCACGCCGCGCGCTGTTGCCGACGGATGACTACAGTTCCAGCACGAGATCCGACGTCGGGCGGCTGCAGCACAGCAGCCGGAAACCCTTCTGGACTTCCCGCTCGCGAATCCCGCCGTTGTGCTGCATGTCGACCGTGCCTTCGAGCACCTTGGTCTTGCAGGTGCCGCAGATGCCCTGGCTGCACGACGACGGAATCGCGACGCCGGCCTTTCGCGCGGCGGACAACACGGTGTCGGTCGCGTTCATCGTGAACGTTTTCGACGAGCGCGACAGCTTGACCGTGAAAGTTTCCGACGCTGCTTCGGCAGCGGGGGCCGCCGGTTCCTGCGCGACACCGGCGCTGATGTCGAAGCTCTCCTGGTGATAGCGCGCCGGGTCGTGTCCGCCGGTGCGCAGCACGTCCCGCACGGCGTTCATGTAGCCGGCCGGGCCGCAGGTGAACGCTTCGCGCTCCGCGTAGTCGGGCACCTGTTCGGACAGCAATTGCAGGCTGAGCCGCCCGATCGGTCCACGCCAATGCGCTTCATCGCCGGCCCCTTCGCAGACGAAGAACGTGCGAAGCCGCGGCGACAGCGCTTCGAGCCGCTGCAACTCATTGCGGAACACGATGTCGGCGGGCGTTCTCGCGCTGTGCACGAACACGATGTCCAGGTCGAGCCCGAGATCGATGCTCGCGCGCGTCATCGACATCAGCGGCGTCACGCCCGAGCCGGCGGACAGGTACAGCAGTTTGGCCGCGGGCGCCGCCGTTGGCGTGAAGCTGCCCGACGGGCCGTACGCCAGCAGCTGGCTGCCCGGCTTCATGTTGTCGTGCAGCCAGTTCGACATGACGCCGCCCGGCACCCGCTTGACCGTGATCGACAGCAGATAGGGCCGCGTCGGCGGCGACGAGATCGTGTAGCAGCGCTCGACCGACTGGCCGTGGACATTCGCCGATACCGTCATGAACTGGCCTGGTTCGAAGCGCACCGGCGAGCCGTTGCCCACGCGGAACTCGAAGCTCTTGACGTCGTGGGTTTCGTCGACCACGCGGCAACAGGTCAGTACTTGCTGCTCGCCGCTCGCCCAGGTTCTTCCGGTGTTGTCCCACGTGCCGGGATCGGACAAACGGTCGTGTGCTTCGTGGGCGGGATCGAACATGGTGTTGAGGGAGTTCATGGCATCGCTTCCTTGGGGGGCGTCGCACGCGCGCGTGCACGCTGTTATTCGCGAAAGCCGGGCTCCGACGGCAGGGCGGCAGTGCGCGTCGTTTCGTGTCTCGCTCCATGCTCGGGTTGCTTTCGCTGTGCGCCGAGTATTGGCGTGCACTAAAACAGCGTCAATGCGCTTTATTTTCCGCGCGCCATTACATCAGGTTATGCGTCGCGCGCGGCCCGCGCGGGCACTGCCTCGGCGGGAACGGGCCGGATATCGAGGCGGTGGATTGCATACGAAATGGAGCGGCGCGACGCGTTGCGGCGCCGGTTCGTGAACCTGGAGCTCGCGCCGGGCGCGTTGATCGACGAAGCCGCACTGGCCGACGAGTTCGGCATGTCGCGCCCGCCGATGGCCGTTTCGATGAACCTCGGCGATCCGATGCTGACACGGGACAAGCGATAGCGACGGGGTTGGCTAGGGCATGGTAGTCGCGAATGGGCTGGTGGGCCGGCGCGGTCGTTTATGTGGGTAGCTGACGGCGCTTGATACGCGGCCGCATTCACGTGCGCCGCCGGCGGGCGTGAGGCGCTGCGTCCTTCGTGTACGTTCGGTATTTCCTCAGACGTTTGCGGCGGCGCGCGAGGCAGCTAGCGCTGCTGCTGTCGCGCGCGGCTGCCAGTCGTGTGGCCACATTCCCCGATCGGCCGGGGCGCAAGCCTGCATGCGTATTGCCCGCAGACTCTCGACCTGCGGCCGCCGACGATTTCAACTGCGATCCGCTGCCGGATTTCCATCCCGTCGGCTTCACGGTGTGCTCAGCTTTCCCATAACCGGCTTCCTTTGCTGCTTCCCATAACCGGCTCCCTATCTCCGATCTCCGCCGACCGCCACCGCCCGGCACCGAGCGGCACCGAGCGGCACCGAGCGCGCACGACCCGCCGCTTCGACCCCGCCGCTTCGAACCCGCCGCCGATCACCCCCGCATACCGCTCGCGCACGCCGTTTTCCACGAAACTGCCCTCGGGCAAACCCGCATCCGGCCGACCTTTGCCGCCGCCACCCGCGTATCGCGTGGCCGGTTTTGTCACCATGTGGGCCGGATATGCCAATGGAAAACGGCCGTCACGGCATTACGATGGGCCTCGACGTCGCCTGGAGCTGGCCGGTTTTGCCGTAGCGGGCTCAGTGGCGCACCCCATTCACTGCCTGATTGGAACATCGACCATGAGCTATAACGCCCCCGTCAAGGACATGCTGTTCGTGCTGAAGGAACTCGCGGGCATCGACACCGTTGCGCAGCTGCCGGGCTTCGAGGAAGCCGGCTACGACACGGCGCAGGCCGTGCTCGACGAGTCCGCGAAATTCTGCGGCGAGGTGCTCGCGCCGCTGAACGTCGAAGGCGACCGCAATCCGAGCAGCTGGAAGGACGGCGTCGTGACGGCCACGCCCGGCTTCGGCGCCGCGTTCCGCCAGTTCGTCGAAGGCGGCTGGCAGGGCCTGCAGCATCCGGCCGAATACGACGGCCAGGGCCTGCCGAAGCTGATCGCGACACCGTGCATCGAGATGCTGAACGCATCGAACCTGTCGTTCGCGCTGTGTCCGCTGCTCACCGACGGTGCGATCGAGGCGCTGCTGACGGCCGGCACCGACGAACAGAAGCAGCGTTACGTGCCGAAGCTGATCTCCGGCGAATGGACGGGCACGATGAACCTGACCGAGCCGCAGGCAGGCTCCGACCTCGCGCTGGTGCGCTCGCGCGCGGAGCCGCAGGGCGACGGCACGTACAAGGTGTTCGGCACCAAGATCTTCATCACGTGGGGCGAGCACGACATGGCGGACAACATCGTCCACCTGGTGCTGGCACGCACGCCGAGTGCGCCGGAAGGCGTGAAAGGCATTTCGCTGTTCATCGTGCCGAAGTTCCTGGTCAACGAAGACGGCTCGCTCGGCGCGCGCAACGACGTGCACTGCGTGTCGATCGAGCACAAGCTCGGGATCAAGGCGAGCCCGACGGCGGTGCTGCAATACGGCGACCACGGCGGCGCGATCGGCTACCTGGTCGGCGAAGAGAATCGCGGCCTCGAATACATGTTCATCATGATGAACGCGGCGCGCTTCGGCGTCGGGATGCAGGGTATCGGCGTGGCCGACCGTGCGTACCAGAAGGCGGCCGAATTCGCGAAGGAACGCGTGCAGAGCCGCCCGGTCGACGGGTCCGCCAAGCAGTCGGTGACGATCATCCATCACCCGGACGTGCGCCGGATGCTCGGCACGATGCGCGCACTGACCGAAGGCGCGCGCGCGCTCGCCTATGTGGCCGCCGCGCACAGCGACATTGCCCACCGCCATTCGGACGAGGCGACGCGCGTCCGTCATCAGGCAATCTACGAATATCTGGTGCCGGTCGTGAAGGGCTGGAGCACCGAGATGGTGAACGACGTGGCGAGCCTGGGCGTGCAGGTGCACGGCGGGATGGGCTTCATCGAGGAAACCGGCGCGGCGCAGTACTACCGCGATGCGCGGATCCTTGCGATCTACGAAGGCACGACCGCGATCCAGGCGAACGACCTCGTCGGCCGCAAGACGCTGCGCGACGGCGGTGCGGTCGCCAAGGCGCTGATCGCCGAAATCGGCGAGACTGTCGCGGCGCTCGGCAAGCTCGACGGCGCTGCGGCCGCGTCGATGAAGGCTCAGCTCGAGAAGGGCGCGCGCTCGCTGTCGTCGGTGGTGGATTACGTGCTGGCGAACGCGAAGCAGGACCCGAACGCGGTGTTCGCGGGCAGCGTGCCGTACCTGAAGCTCGCGGGCGTCGTGCTGTGCGGCTGGCAGATGGCGCGCGCGCTGCTGGCGGCGCACGCGAACCGCGCGAGCGACACGGCGTTCTTCGATGCGAAGATCGCGATCGCGCAATGCTATGCGGAACATGTGCTCGTGCAGGCAGTCGGCCTCGAAGCGTCGATCGTCGGCGCGAAGGGCAACGAGAGCGTGCTCGCGTTGACGGAAGACCAGTTCTGACCGTAACGGTCGGGGCGCAGGAGGAGACAGGATTTTGACCACACAGGACTTGCTCGCGCAGTACGGCCCGCGCGAATCGATGGAATACGACGTCGTGATCGTCGGCGGCGGCCCCGCCGGGCTGTCGGCGGCGATCCGGCTCAAGCAGCTGGCCGCCGAGAAAGGCACCGAGATCGGCGTGTGCGTGCTCGAGAAGGGTTCCGAGATCGGCGCGCACATCCTGTCGGGCGCGGTGATGGACCCGCGCGCGATCACCGAGCTGTTCCCCGACTGGAAGGAACGGGGCGCACCTTTGAACGTCGAGGTGACCGAAGACCGTTTCCTGTTCCTGTCCGAGAGCAGCGCGGTCACGACGCCCAACTGGGCGCTGCCGGCCAATTTCCAGAACCACGGCAACTACGTGATCTCGCTGGGCAACGTCACGCGCTGGCTCGGCCAGCAGGCCGAGGCGCTCGGTGTGGAAATCTTCCCGGGCTTCCCGGCCGCGGAGATTCTGTACAACGACGACGGCTCGGTCAAAGGCGTCGCCACCGGCAACATGGGCGTCGGCAAGGACGGCGAGCCGACCGAGAACTTCCAGCTCGGCATGGAGTTGCACGCGAAGTACACGCTGTTCGCCGAAGGCTGCCGCGGCCATCTCGGCCGCCAGCTGATCTCGAAGTTCAAGCTCGACGCGAACGCCGATCCGCAAGCGTACGGGATCGGCATCAAG
>NZ_JAPVQY010000019.1 GCF_027257875.1 Burkholderia sp. IMCC1007 | reverse complement strand
CGGCTGCGCGGGCCGCGCAGCGCTGTCGCCCGCGGGCGCCTCGTCGCCGACGCGGCGCGCCCAGTCGGCGACCGCCGGATGCGCGTCGGCAAGCGTGCGCGTCAGGCCGAACATGTCCGCGAGGTTCATCGCCTCGTCGAGCCGCGCGCGGCCGCCGTGCGCGGACTGTTCGAGCGCGAACGCGCCGAGCGCCATGATCTCGATGCGCTCGCGTCCCATGCTCATCTCGCGCGCCAGCACGGCCGCTTCGTCGAGCGCCGCGCCGGCATCGTCCCAGCGGCGCGCGGCCAGCGCGGCGCCCGCGTGCGCCATCGCCTGCAGCAGCACGACGGGGCGCCGCCACAGCGGCCCGTGCGACGGAAATTCGGCCGCGGCGATCGCATCGATCCGCTCGACGAGCGCATGGCAGGTTGCCTCGCGATAGCGCGCCGCATGGATGCGCACCTGCTCGGCGAGACTCGCGACCGACAGGCGCGGCAGCCGGCGCGCGACGCCCATCGCGTCGAGCGCCTCGAGCAGGTCGATCGCGCGATGCTCGACGCCGCGCAGCAGCGCGATGCGCGCGGCCGTCCGGTAGCCGAGCAGCACCGTGTCGGGCGTGCCCGCATGTTCGAGCACGTCGAGCCGGTTCGCGAGCAGCGCGGCGGCCTGGTCGACGCGATCGGCCTCGTACGCGATCGCCGCGCACATCGCCGCGAGCATGCAGGTCAGCGGATGGCGGCGCCCGAGATCGGCTTCCGCGCGTGCGAGCGCCGGCGACAACGCATCGTCCGCGAGCCGGATCTGGCCTTCGCGCAGATAGCTCAGGCCCGTGATCAGCTCGCCCCAGCGCGCGACGTAGCCGAACCCGGCCGCCGTCGCGCCGCGCGGCGCGGCCTGCTGGAAGCGGCGTGCCTGCGCCGGCTCGCCGACGATGATCGCGCGCGCCGACAGGCGGTTCGCATGCATCTGCGCGAGCCACGTCGCCGCGGGCGGCGTGAAGTCGGCCCACGGTTCGAACAGCTCGACGAAGCGGTCGATTTCGTCGGCGTAATACGCAGCCGCGCTGAGGATCAACGCGCATTCGTAGCGCATCGCGGCCGGTGTGCCGGCGTCGGCCAGGATGCCGGCGATCTGGCGCTGCGCCTCGACATGGCGCTCGCCGAGCGCGAGCGCCCACGCGACCGCGATCCGCAGCGTCGGACGCTTGTCGAGTTCCGCATCCGGCAGCAGCGCGAGCCAGTCGAGCACGTCGTTGATGCGGCCCTGCTTGATCGCATCCTCGAGGCAGCGCTGCGCAAGCGCGTACGCGGTCTCGAACTGGCCGGCCGCATACGCGTGGCGCGCCGCTTCTTCCGTCATCCCGTGCGTGTCCAGCCACGCGGCCGCGCGGGCATGCAGCGCGCTGCGCGTCGCGTCGGGTTGCGCCGCGAGGCGGTCGCGCAGCGTATCGCGCACGAGCGGATGCAGCCGGCACCAGTCGGAATCGTCGGAGGCGATGAACAGCGGCGTGTCGCGCGCAAGGCGTACGAGCTGGTCGGCCGCCGCCGCGTCGTCGAGCAGCGCGGCGCACAGCGACGGATGCAGGCGGTCGGCGACGCTCGTGCGGGTGAGGAATGCGGTGTCGTCGGCGGACAGGTTCGCGAGCAGCAGCTCGACGAGCCGGTCGCGCGTGCCGTCCATGCGCGCGGCGAGCGCGTCGACCGCCTGGCGCGGATCGGCCGAGCGCGCCATCGCGGCCATCGCGAGCTGCAGCCCGAGCGGCCAGCCGTCGACGCGTTCGAACAGGCGCGCGCACGCGTCGGCATCGACCTTCTGCGCGAAGCGCGCGCCGACCAGCGCGATCGTCTCGTCGAGCGTGAAGCGCAGCCAGTCGGGGCCCGCGAGCGTGCATTGGCCGCCGGCGAGCAAGTCGCCGGCCGCGTGATCGAGCCCGCGCCGGGCCGCGACGACGACCCGCAGGTTCTGCGGCGCGTTGTGCAGCACGTAGGTCAGCGCGTCGAGGCCGGCGGCCGGCAGCCGCTCCGCGTCGTCGACCATCAGCAGCGCGTCGATCGACAGCTGCGCGACTTCGGCCAGCCACGCGGTCAGCCCCTCCAGCGCGCGGGCCGCGCCGTCCGGGATCAGGCGCCCGAAGCCGGGCCGCGCGCAGCCGGTGCGCACCGCCTGCACGAGTCCCTGCAGCAGGCGCGGCGCGTCGTCGCGCTCGTCGGCGGACAGCCACACGACCGCGCGGCCGAGCGCGAGCGATTCACGTCGCCATTGCGCGAGCAGCGACGTCTTGCCGTAGCCGGCCGGCGCCTGCACGAGCATCACCGGCCGGCTGTCGAACACCGGCGCGGCGAGGCTCAAGCGCGCCCGCGCGAGCAACTGCGCCGGCACGCGCGGCGCGGTCGTCTTCAGCACGAGTTCGGTGGGGGGCGCGTCGGCGCGATCGGGTGGGTGGGCCATCGGGGCAGCAGTCGGATTCCGGCGGTGCCGTGCGGGCCAGCGTCCGGGGTGGGTGTGGGGGGAAGGATCGGCCGAACTCCGCTCGCGCGTCAATCCCCCCCGCGACGAGTGGGGCTGCGCCGCCACCCGATCGATAGCATGGGTTCCGATGCGTGACGAACGCAACCGACGAACGCAACTTGAAATGCAACGAGGAGAGGCCATGAACATCGTATCGACCGGCGCACAACGCAGCGCGCCGCGCGCCGGATAAGCGGAGCGGCACGATGTATCGCCATCTGCTCGTGACGGTCGACGGCGTGCCCGGCGGCATCGACGCGGTCGGCCATGCGCTCGAACTGGCGCGTGCGGTCGGCGCGCGGGTCACGTTCGTGCTGACCGGCGCCGCGCCGGACTCGCGTTTATCCGGAGCGCGGATGCCGCAGCACGGTGCGAAAGTGGAAGCCGCCGCCCGGGCGCAGGGACTGTCCTATGCGATCGCGGGGGCCGGCCGTCCGGGGGCCGGCCAACCGGGGCCCGGCGGCACGTCGCCCGGCGCGCTCGCCGGCAGTCTCGGCTGCGACCTGATCGGCGTCGCGGCACTGCCGCACGATGCCGATGCGGCCGCATGCGCGCAACGGCGGGCGCTGCTTGCGACCAGCAGCGTGCCGGTGCTCGTGTGCCCGGCACGGCATGCCCCGGCCGAGGTACGCGTGATGGCCCGTTGTCTCGCCGCGCATCGCGCGCTCGGCGAGCGGCTGCAGGCGCTGATGACGGCAAGCGAAGGCGCGAACGCGACGACACGCGCGGCCGCCGATGCAGATGCAGACGCCGATGCAGACGCCGATGCACATGCACATACCGACGACACGCTGACGGCGCTGGCCTCGCTCGCAGCGCTGCAGCGCGCGCGGTTCGGCACGTCGGCCGAAGCACGCCTTTTCACGGCATTGCGCAGGCGGGCGGAGAGCACCGCGGCCGAACTCGACGAGCTCGACCGCCAGCGGCGCCGCGACGCGCACGCGCTCGACACGCTGGCGCGGCTCGCCGCCGACGGGTTGCCGTCGGCCGCGTTCGATGCCGCGCTCGCCGTCTATGCGCACGGCGCATTCGAGCAGATGGGGCGGATGGAAGGCGTGATTTTCCCGGCCGCGCGGCGCTACCTGGGCGACGCCGACTGGATCGAACTGGACACGCCCCCGGCGAGCGGCGCAGCCGCGACGCCGCCGGGCGTACAAGAACCCGACGAACCCGACGATGCGCGACCCGCATCCGACTGAAATCCTACGGAGAACAAGATGGCACATGCAGTGCGATTCCACGAAACCGGCGGCCCCGACGTGCTGCGCTGGGAAACCGTCGAAGTCGGCGATCCGGGCGCCGGGCAGGTGCGCCTGCGGCACGAGGCGGTCGGCCTGAACTTCGCCGACACGTATTTCCGCAGCGGTCTGTATCCGGTTCCGCTGCCGGCTGGCATCGGCGTCGAGGCGGCCGGCGTGGTCGAGGCCGTTGGCCCCGGCGTGACGAACGTTGCGGTCGGCGACCGCGTGACCTACACGGGCTTCCTGAACACGCTCGGCGCGTACAGCACCGAACGGCTGATCGCCGCCGCGCCGCTCGTGCGGCTGCCGGCCGGCATTGCGTGCGACACGGCCGCGGCGATGACGATGCGCGGGCTGACTTCGGCCTACCTGCTGCGCCGGATCCACGACTTCGCGCCGGGTGACACGATCCTGCTGCACGCGGCCGCGGGCGGGGTCGGGCTGATCGTGTCGCAATGGGCAAAGTTGCTCGGGCTCACCGTGATCGGCACCGTGTCGAGCGGACACAAGGCCGCGATCGCCCGCGCGCACGGCTGCGACCATACGATCGACTACAGCCGCGAGGACGTCGCGAAACGCGTACGCGAGCTGACGGATGGCGCGGGTGTCGACGTCGTGTTCGACAGCGTCGGCAAGGACACCTTCGAAGGCTCGCTCGATTCGCTGAAGCGGCGCGGGCTGATGGTGTGCGTCGGCACCGCGTCGGGTCCGATCCCGCCGTTCGACCCGCAGCGGCTCGCGATGAAGGGCTCGCTGTACCTGACGCGCCCGGCGCTGGCCGACTACATCGCGGATCCGGCCGAGAAGAACGACCTGGCCGGCGAACTGTTCGCGCACGTCGCGGCCGGCCGCATCAAGATCGAGATCAACCAGCGCTATGCGCTGCAGGACGCGGCGCAGGCGCACCGCGACCTCGAGTCGCGCAAGACGACCGGCTCGTCGGTGTTCATCGTCTGAGGAGACGCGCATGCGAGTCGAACCCCTGACCTGTGCGATCGGCGCGGAGCTGCTGGACGTGAGCCTCGCCGACGCCGTGCACGACGACGGCCTGTTCGCCGAGATCCGCGCGCAGTTGCTGCGCCATCGCGTGCTGTTCCTGCGCGACCAGGACATCACGCGCGCCGAGCACGTCGCGTTCGCGCGGCGCTTCGGCGAGCTGGAGGATCATCCGGTCGCCGGCAGCGATCCCGAGCATCCCGGGCTCGTGCGGATCTACAAGTCGCCCGACCAGCCGAACGACCGCTACGAGAATGCGTGGCACAGCGATGCGAGCTGGCGCGTGGCGCCGCCGTTCGGCTGCGTGCTGCGCTGCATCGACGGTCCGCCGGTTGGCGGCGACACGATGTGGGCGAACATGGCGCTCGCGTACGAGCGCCTGCCGGACCACGTGAAGCAGCAGATCGCCGACTTGCGCGCGCGCCACAGCATCGAGGCGAGCTTCGGCGCGGCGATGCCGATCGACAAGCGGCTCGCGCTGAAGGCGCAGTACCCGGACGCCGAGCATCCGGTCGTGCGCACGCATCCGGAAACCGGCGAGAAGGTGCTGTACGTGAATGCGTTCACCACGCACTTCACGAACTTCCACACGCCCGCGCGCGTGCGCTTCGGGCAGGACGCGAATCCCGGCGCCGGCCAGCTGCTGCAATACCTGATCAGCCAGGCTTACATCCCCGAATACCAGGTGCGCTGGCGCTGGAAGAAGAACAGCGTCGCGATCTGGGACAACCGCAGCACGCAGCATTACGCGGTGATGGACTACCCGCCGTGCGTGCGCCGAATGGAGCGCGCGGGCATCGTCGGCGACGTGCCGTTCTGAGCTGAGCTGAGCTGAGCGCCCCCGCACCGTAACCGTTTCCAACCCCATGCAACGCACCGGGCCTGCCGCCCGGTGCGACCGGATACGCACGCCCAACCATCCCGAACACAACGATTCCATCTGGAGGACGACATGCAATTTCTCGACGATTCGCTGCACCCGGAAAACCAGGACAAGGTAGTCATCACGGTCGCGCCATATGGCCCGGAATGGATGCCCGCGGATTTTCCGGAAGACATTCCGGTGACGATGGACGAGCACGTGCAGAAGGCCGTCGACTGCTACAACGCGGGCGCGACGGTGCTGCACCTGCACGTGCGCGAGCTCGACGGCAAGGGCAGCAAGCGGCTGTCGAAATTCAACGAGCTGCTCGGCCGGCTGCGCGAAGCGGTGCCCGACATGATCCTGCAGGTCGGCGGCTCGATCTCGTTCGCGCCGGAAGGCGACGGCGCCGAGGCGAAATGGCTGTCCGACGACACGCGCCACATGCTCGCCGAACTGACGCCGAAGCCCGACCAGGTGACGGTCGCGATCAACACGGTGCAGATGAACATCACCGAGCTGATGAACCGCAAGGACATCGCCGGCACGTCGCTGAACGAAGCCGCGCTGTGGGACGCGTATCGCGAGATGACCGTGCCGGCCGGCCCCGGCTGGGTCGACGAACACCTGCGCCGGCTGCAGGCCGCCGGCATCCAGCCGCATTTCCAGCTCACCGGCATGCATGCGCTCGAAACGCTCGAGCGGATCATCCGCCGCGGCGTCTATCGCGGCCCGCTGAACGTCACGTGGGTCGGCATCGGCGGCGGCTTCGACGGCCCGAATCCGTACAACTTCATGGAATTCGTGCGGCGCTGCCCGGACGGCGCGTGCATCACGCTCGAATCGCTGATGAAGAACGTGCTGCCGATCAACACGGTCGCGATGGCGCTGGGGCTGCATCCGCGTTGCGGGATCGAGGACACGATCATCGACCAGAAGGGCAACCGGATGACGTCGGTGCAGCAAGTCGAGCAGTGCGTGCGGATCGCGCGCGAACTCGGCCGCGACATCGCGACCGGCAAGGAGGCCAAGGCGATCTACCGGATCGGCGTGCAGTACGACGGCGTCGACGAGACGCTCGCGCAACTCGGGATGGCGCCGAACCGCCGGCCGGGGGAGGTGAGCGTGCCGCTGCGCGCGGCCTGAGGCCGCGCATCCGGGCGGCCCGCGAACGCCGCCCGCCGATCGATGTGGCGCGGCACCCATCCTCGCGCAGTGCGCGAGGGCAAGCTCCGGGACACGGAGCGGGGCCGCGCAAGCCGCGCCGGCGCGTTGCCGCACCGGTGCCGGAGGAGACACGCATGCTGATTCATCCTGTCGAGCCGTCGCTGCACGAGGCGGCCGCCACCGGCCGGCGCGCGCCGGCCTATGCCTGGCTCGTGTTCGGGCTGACCGTCGGCCTGCTGCTGTCGGACTACATGTCGCGGCAGGTGCTCAACGCCGTGTTTCCGCTGCTCAAGCACGCGTGGGCGCTGTCGGACACGCAGCTCGGTTCGCTGTCCGGCGTCGTCGCGCTGCTGGTCGGGCTGCTGACGTTTCCGCTGTCGGTGCTCGCCGACCGTTTCGGGCGGGTGCGCAGCATCGTGCTGATGGCCGCGCTGTGGAGCGTCGCGACACTCGGCTGCGCGCTGTCGACCAACTACACCGAAATGCTCGTGTCGCGCGGCCTCGTCGGCCTCGGCGAAGCCGCGTACGGCAGCGTCGGCGTCGCGCTGATCCTCAGCATCTTTCCGGCGCGCCTGCGCGCGACGCTGACTGGCGCGTTCATGGCCGGCGGCGCGTTCGGCTCCGTGTTCGGGATGGCGCTCGGCGGCCTGGTCGGCGCGCATCTCGGCTGGCGCTGGTCGTTCGGCGTGATGGCCGCGCTCGGCATCGTGCTGCTCGTCGCATACCGCGCCGTGGTCACCGAGCGGCGGCTCGCGGCATGCCGCGTCGAACCGTGCCGGCGCGACGCCGACGCGCCGCGCGACCTGCGCGGCAGCATGCGGGCGCTGATGTCGGGGCTGTTCGCATCGCGTTCGGTGATCTGCGCGTATATCGGCAGCGGACTGCACCTGTTCGTGCCCGGCGCGCTGTTCGCGTGGCTGCCGAGCTACCTGAACCGCTATTACGCGATGGCGCCGGACCGCGCTGCCGTGCTCGCGGCCGGCTTCGTGCTGCTGTCGGGCGTCGGGATGGTCGGCTGCGGGATCGTCACCGACCGCGTCGGGCGTACCGACGGTTCGCGCAAATGGCTGACCGCGATCGCGTATTGCGTGCTGACCGGCGTATGCCTCGCCGTCGCATTCCGGCTGCCGCCCGGGCCGCTGCAGCTCGCGCTGATCTGCGCGGGCATGCTGGTCGGCGCGGGCGCGTCGGGCGCTTCGGGCGCGATGGTCGCGAACCTGACGCCGGCCGCGATCCACGCATCGGCGTTCGCGACGCTCACGCTCGCCAACAACCTGCTCGGCATGGCGCCGGGCCCCCTGCTGACGGGATGGGTCGCCGACCACACCGGTCTCGTCGGCGCGCTGCAGTGGATTCCCGTCGTGCCGCTCGCGGCTGCCGTGCTGTTCGAGATCGGCCGCGCGAGCTACGCGGCCGATCTCGCGCGCGTCGAACGCGAACGGCGCGCGTCCCGGCTGTCCTGAACCGAACTGAATTGAACCGAACCGAAACTGAACTCTTCCGGAGGCTGCATGACCCTGGCGACCGCGCCCACCATCCTGATCGTGCCCGGCTTGCGCGATCACGTCGAAGACCACTGGCAGACGCATCTCGAACGGCGCCTGCCGAACGCGCGCGCCGTCGCGCCGCTCGACACCGACAAGCTGAGCCGCGCCGCGCGCGTCGCCGCACTCGATGCGGCGCTGGCCGCGATCGACGGCCCGGTGATTCTCGTCGCGCACAGCGCGGGCGTGATGATCGCCGTGCATTGGGCGCGGCAGGCCACGCGCGAGATCCACGGCGCGCTGCTCGCCGCGCCGGCCGATCTCGATACGCCGATGCCGGCAGGCTACCCGACACCCGATGCGCTCGACGCGCACGGCTGGACGCCGGTGCCGACAGGACGGCTGCCGTTCCCGAGCATCGTGGCCGCAAGCCGCAACGATCCGCTCGCACGCTTCGAACGCGCGGCAGCGTTCGCGGCGGGGTGGGGCAGCCGGCTCGTCGATCTCGGGGAGGTCGGGCACCTGAATCCGGCGTCCGGGTATGGTGAGTGGCGCGATGCGGAGCGGCTGATCGGGGAGGTGATCGCGCTTCGTGCGGCCTGAGCACCGCCCTCGACGCGCCGTGCCGCATGTGCGCTCAGGCCGGCGCGGCGATGTGAACCGATTTCATTTCAGCCCCCGTTGATATACGACGTCCTAACACGCCGCGCATCCATTGCCACGGGGCGCGACGAAATCAATCAATCAGCAAATCCTCAACGAAACGGAAGCTTCTTGTTAGGGAAATTCCCGCCCCGCGCGTCACCGTTTTTTGTTGACCGACATCGTATAACGCCGTCATGATTTCCTGAAAAGAAAGGTCCCATCCACCGCCCGAAGTGAGGAGACATGAACGCCACCCCGATCGCTCGCCGCGTCCGCCGGATCGCACTTGCCCTGAGCTTCACGCTGTCGTCCGCCGCGGCCGTCGCGGCTCCCGTATCGCTGAACATCGTCGACGTCGCGGGCAATCTGCAGCTCACGCAGAAGGCCATCGAAGCTTTCCGGGACAAGAATCCGACCCTCGTGTCGAACGTCACGTTCACGAATGCACCGGCGCCGCAGCTGCCGGGCAAGATCAAGGCGATGCAGGCGGCGGGGCGCTCCGACATCGATCTCGTGCTGACCGGCACCGACGCGCTGGCCGCCGGCATCGAGCAGAACCTGTGGCTCAAGCTGCTGCCCGACAACGCCGGCGCGTTCCCCGGCGTGCTCGAGAAGTACGCACCCGGCCCGCGCAAGATGCAGGATCTCGCACAGGGCTTCGGCCTCGAAGTGACCTACATGCCGGCCGGCCCGCTGCTCGAATACAACCCGGCGAAGGTCAGCGATCCGCCGAAGACACCCGCCCAGCTGCTTGCGTGGTGCAAGGCCCATCCGGACAAGCTGATCTACGCGCGCCCGGCGAATTCGGGCCCGGGCCGCACGTTCCTGATGGGGCTGCCATACGTGCTCGGCGACAAGAACCCGCAGGATCCGATCAACGGCTGGGACAAGACCTGGGCGTTCCTGAAGCAGCTCAACGACTGCATCCCGTACTACCCGGGCGGCACGTCGGCCGTGATGAAGGAGCTCGGCGAAGGCACGCGCGACATGACCGTGACCGTCACCGGCTGGGACATCAACCCGCGCGCGCTCGGCATCGTGCCGGCCGACTTCCGGATCCAGCCGTTCGACAACATGACGTGGGTCAACGACGCGCACTACATGGTGATCCCGAGGGGCGTGCCGAAGGACAAGCTCGACGTGCTGTTCAAGCTGATGAACTTCCTGCTCGAGCCGCCGCAGCAGGCGATGACCTACGACGACGGCTACTTCTATCCGGGCCCGGCGGTGAAGGGCGTGACGCTGGAGACTGCGCCCGCGCACAGCCAGGACGTGATCAGGAAGTTCGGCCGCCCCGAGTACGCAAAGCTGCTGGCCGAGCGTCCGCACGTGCAGCCGCTCAACGCGCAGGCGATGGTCGCCGCGTTCCAGAAGTGGGACCGCGAGATCGGTTCGCAGAAGTCGAAATGACGGATGAACCCGCGGGCGTTGCGGCGCCCGCGCCGACGGAGTTCGCGCAATGAAGCACAGTTTCGAACGGCTGCGGCTCGACGGCGTGTGCCGCAGCTTCACCAATGCGGAGGGCGCGCAGGTCGCCGCACTGAACGGGCTCGATCTCGACATCAGGCGCGGCGAGTTCATCGCGCTGCTCGGCCCGTCGGGTTGCGGCAAATCGACCGCGCTGAACTGCATTGCCGGGCTGCAGCCGCTCACGAGCGGCGGCATCTGGCTCGACGACACGCGCATCGACGTGCTGCCGCCCGAGCGCCGCGGCTTCGGGATGGTGTTCCAGAACTACGCGCTGTTTCCGCACATGTCGGTGCTCGAGAACGTCGGCTTCGGGCTGAAGATGCGCGGCGTCGCGAAGCAGGAAACGCGGCGGCGCGCACAGCAGGCGCTCGAGCTCGTACAGCTCGTCGGCCATGAAGGCAAGCTGCCCGGGCAGTTGTCGGGCGGCCAGCAGCAGCGCGTCGCGATCGCGCGCGCGATCGTCATCGAGCCGCCGCTGGTGCTGATGGACGAGCCGCTGTCGAACCTCGACACGAAGCTGCGCATCGAGATGCGGGCCGAGATCCGCCGCATCCACACGCAACTCGAACGCGCGACGATCTACGTGACGCACGACCAGGACGAGGCGCTGTCGATGGCTGACCGGATCGTCGTGATGAAGGAGGGCGTCGTGCAGCAGGTCGCGTCGCCGAAGGACGTGTACACGCGCCCGCACAACCTGCACGTCGCGCGCTTCATGGGATATCGCAACGTGCTGCCGTTCACGCTCGAAGGAACGGCCGGCGACGGCGTTCGAGTCGCGGCCGGTGGCGTGCGCCTCACCGGTGTGCCGATGGCCGGCTTCGACGCGAAGGAAGTCGTGGTCGCGCTGCGTCCGGACGATATCGAACGCGCGGAAGAAGGTGCCGACAATGCGTTCGACGCGACCGTCGAAACGGTCGAGTACGGCGGCCGCGATTCGCTGATCCGCGCCACCACGCCGTTCGGCCCGATCTGGGCGCGCGTGGCCGGCGAATTCACCGAAGCGGAACGGCTGCGGCTGCGCGTCGCGCCGGCGCGCACGCTCGTCTATGCGGGAGACGTGCAATGAACGGGCTGCGCGAAGCGGCATGCGCGGCGGGGCGTCGCGCGGGGGCCGCATGAGCACGCTCGCGACCGGCGGCACGCCGCGCGACGCGAAAGCCTGGCTCGTCACGCCCGCGCTCGCGTTCATCGTCGCGCTGTTCATCTATCCGTTCGCGTACGGCCTCGTGCTGTCGTTCCAGCCGATGAACGGCGGCGGCGCGCTCGCGAACTATGTGCAGTTCTTCACCGACACCGCGATGTGGCCGACCGTGCTCGTCACGCTGAAGCTCGCGGTGCCGGCCACGCTGATCAACGTCGGCGTCTCGGTGCCCGTCGCGTTCGCGCTGCGCCGCAATTCTCCGTATCAGAAGTTCGTCACGACGCTGCTCGTGATTCCCGTCACGCTCGGCACGGTGCTCGTCGCCGACGGGATGCTCACGTACTTCGGCCCGAACGGCTGGTTTCCGCAGGCGCTCCAGGGGCTGCATCTGTACACCCACGAAGTGCGCCTCACGCACAACTACTGGGGCGTGCTGCTGTCGCTCATCGTGTCGGGCTTTCCGTTCGCGTTCCTGCTGATGCTGTCGTACATCAGCGGCATCGACCCGACGCTCGCGCGCGCGGCGGCCACCCTCGGCGCGAACCCGTGGCAGCAGTTCCGGCAGATCTACCTGCCGCTGCTCGTGCCGGGGCTCACGATGGCCGCATGCCTGTCGTTCGTGCAGGCGTTCTCGGTGTTTCCGTCGGCCGTGCTGCTCGGCGCGCCGGCCGGGCCGACGCGCGTGATCTCGATCGCGGCGGCCGAAGCCGCGTTCGAGAGCTACGACTATTCGCTCGCGTCGGCGATCGCGATCGTGATGGGCTTCGTGCAGCTGCTGGTGGTCGCGTCGATGCTCGGCGCGCGCCGCTTCTTCTATACCGGTCCGGTCACGGGAGGCAAGGGCTGATGGGGACCGACAATCATGCATCGCCGGCGTGGCCGCCGAAGCACCACCCGCCCGGCGCGCAGCCCGTCAACGCGATGAAACCGCGGAAATTGCGCGGCAGCCTCGCCGGCCGTGCGTGGAAAGCGCTCGTGTGGGGGCTGATGGCGTTCTTCCTGCTGAACGTGATGCTGCTGATCGCGACCGTCGCGGTGAACTCGATCGCGACGCGCTGGTTCGGCACGCCGCTGCCGCAAGGCTTCACGCTGCACTGGTACGCGAAGGCATGGGAAGACTTCCAGCTCGCGAGCGTGCTGTGGGTGACCGTCGAAGTGGTCGGCGCGGTCGTGCTGCTGTCGGTCGCGCTCGGCGTGCCGGCCGCGTATGCGCTCGCGCGCGTGCAGTTCCGCGGCAAGCGCTTCGCGCTGCTGGTGTTCCTGCTGCCGCTGATGGTGCCGCCCGTCACGTACGGGATCCCGCTGGCGACCGTCATGTACAAGGTCGGGCTCGCGGGCACGTTGCCGGGCGTGATCCTCGCGAACCTGGTGCCGGCGCTGCCGTTCGTGATCCTCGTGATGACGCCGTTCATCGAACAGATCGACCCGAATCTCGAAGCCGCCGCGCGGATCTTCGGTGCGAACACCTGGCGTTATTTCCGCTATGTGCTGCTGCCGCTGCTGGTGCCCGGCATGCTCGCCGCGGGCCTGCTCGTGCTGGTGCGCACGATCGGGATGTTCGAGCTGACCTTCTTCACCGCGGGCCCGAGCACGCAGACGCTCGTCGTCGCGCTGTATTACGCGGTGTTCTCGACCGGCGTGCGCGCGCCGCAATCGATCGATGCGATGGCGATGATCTACATGGCCATCACGCTCGTGTGGGTCGTGATCGCGCTGCAGTTCGTGAGCCCGACGCAGCTGGTGAGCCGCGTGAAGCAGGAGCGGCAGTAGGCGCGAACGAAAGCGGCGGCAGCAGCAGGGCGGCGGCGCGGTTGCGTTGCGCCGCGCGCCGCGCCGGTTTTGCCCGCACGTAGCCGTGCAATTGGTTACAAATGGATACCGCGAACGACACGCGGACGTTGCAGACTACGCGGCGTACCGGCCACGCGTTGCGTTCATCGCACATCGCCGCATGCCGCCCGACGTTCACTCGATGCACGGATATCCATGAAGTTTCAAACACTGCTGACGCTCGGCTGTGCGACCTCGCTGCTTGCCGCCTGCAACCTGCTCCACGACGGCCCTGGATCGACCGACGTCGACGCCGCGGTGCGCCGTGCGCTCGAAGCGGAAAACCACGGCGGCCTGAACGCGCTGTTCGGCCAGCCGCTGCCCGTATCCGCCGACGTGGTCTCGGCGAAACCCGACGGCGACTGCAGGAAGGTCGGCGAGCGCACCTATACGTGCGACGTCGTGGTCACGTGGCGCAATACTGACTACTCGCCGTCGCGCGCGAACCTCACGTTCGTGCAGGCCGCCGACGGTTCGTGGCAGACCTCGGGCGTCGATGCGGCCATCGCGACGGGCGCCGCCAAGTCGATGATCGACAGGATCGGCAAGGCATGGCCGGGTAATGCGGGCAGCGCCGCGTCGGCGCCGCGGTAACGCGGCCGCGACGATCTTCGCCGTCGTTTTTCCGTCCAGGTAAGGCCGCGCGCATCGATGCGGGCCGTTTCGCGCCTTCTGCCGACCGCAAGCCGGCGACGACGATGGCCGCCGCCGGCGCGGCTTGCGCACGCGGCAATCGCGTTGCGCGACAGTCGGTCCCGACGCCGATCAGCGAAAAAGGGCGCGAATGCCAGCCCGTCATCCATCAGACCTATTTTCAATATCCAGGCCGAGATATAGGGAAAACCCTTAATTCGAGATATAATCGCCGGGCTAGAAGAAAGGTCGAACCATGCCCGAACGTTTCCAATCCCTTGAAAAATTTGTGTTTTCCCTGATCGTGATGTCCGCGGTCGTGTGCTCCGCATTCCTCGCGTACGAGCGTCACCCCGAGATCAAGATCGCGCTGCACGAAGGCGAAGCGCTGATGCGCGAAAGCGCCAAGTATTCGGCGATCTGCTCGCCGTCGAAGGTCGATCCCTGCGTCGAGATGTCCGCGTACTGATACGCGCGTCGACCTCCGTTTCAGGTTTCACGCCCGCCCGGCCGCTGTGGCTGCCGGCGTTCGTGCACACAGCGCGCGCGGAGAATCCGCAAACCGGTCGCAAGATCGTCCGGATGCACGAGCGCTGAATTGATGCGCCGAGTCGTCGGCATCCGCAACCCCGAATCCAGCCGGCCCCGCTTCGAGCAATCGAGCGGGGCCGTTCTGTTTTGCGCGGTCGAAATACGCGCTCGAAATCGAAACGACCGCCGCTTGCCGACGCATCACACGACGTTGCGCGGCTCCCCCGCCGCAAAGGCGGCGACGTTGTCGACGAGCTGGTCGGCCAGCGCCTGCATCGCCTCGTCGCTCGCCCATCCGACATGCGGCGTCAGGATGAAGGCCGGATGCGACAGGATCGCGTGAAACGGATGCGCGGGCGGCAGCGGCTCCTGCGTGACCACGTCGAACCCCGCCCCCGAAATCTGCCCCGACCGCAGCGCGTCGACCAGCGCGCCTTCGTCCACGAGTCCGCCGCGCGCGGTATTGATCAGCAACGGGCGGCGCGCCATCCGGGCGAACGCGCGCGCGTCGATCAGGTGTCGCGTGGCCGGCGTGAGCGGGCAGTGCAGCGTGATCACGTCGCTGTCGTGCAGCAGCGCGTCGAGCGGCACGTGGTCGTGTCCCCGAGCGTCGCCGTACGCGGCGAACCGCACGCGCATGTCGAGCGCGCGTGCGATGCCGGCCACCGCGCGGCCGAGCACGCCGTCGCCGACGATCCCGAGCGTCGACCCGGCCAGGTCGCGGATCGGGTGATCGAAGAAGCAGAACTGTCCGCTGTCGAGCCAGCGTCCCGCCCGCACCGCGTCGCGATACGCGACGAGGCTGCGGCGCAGCGCGAACATCAGCGCGAACGTGTGCTCGGGCACGGTGCGCACCGCATAGCCGCGAATGTTGCTGACGACGATGCCGCGCGCCGCGCATGCGTCCAGATCGACGATGTCGGTGCCGGTGGCCGCGATCGCGATCATCTTCAGGCGCGGTGCATCGGCGAGCGCCGCCGCGTCGAGCCGGACCTTGTTGGTGACGACGATGTCCGCGTCGCCGATACGTTCCGCCACCTCGCTCTCGGCGGTGCGTTCGAACGTACGAAATGCGTGCGGAAACGGGAACGGCTGCAGCACGGTCTGCGGCGACAGCGTCGCGCCATCGAGAAACACGATCTGCGCGGGACAAGAACTGGAAAACATGGCGGGCCTCGCTGACGGGGCGCCCGGCGGGCGCGCAACGGCAACGATTCTGCCCACGGCGCGCGCGGCTCGGCTTGACCGTTGCGCGAGTGCGCTTTCCCGAATGGAAAGGCCCGCGCAGCGTACGTCGCAGTCTCTCGCCCGCGAGCCTTTCCGCTCAGGAAAGGCTGCTTGAGCATCGATCGATTTTCGCCGGGTGCGAACGCCGTCATGATCGCCTTCATCGACAACACGATTTCATCGGAGACAGTCATGACGAGACCCCTGGACGGCATCCGCGTGCTGGAACTCGGCCAACTGATCGCCGGCCCGTTCGCGGGCCGGATGCTCGCGGAATTCGGCGCGGACGTGATCAAGGTCGAGCCGCCCGGCGTCGGCGACCCGCTGCGCAAATGGCGGCTGCTGCATGAAGGCACGTCGGTATGGTGGGCCGCGCAATCGCGCAACAAGCGCTCGCTCGCACTCGACCTGCGCACCGCCGAAGGGCAAGAGGTCGTGCGCCGCCTCGTCGCCGAAACCGACGTGCTGATCGAGAACTTCCGGCCAGGCACGCTCGAAGGCTGGGGGCTCGGCTGGGACACGCTGTCCGGCATCAACCCGGGGCTCGTGATGCTGCGCGTGTCCGGCTTCGGGCAAACCGGCCCGTACCGCGACCGGCCCGGTTTCGGCGTGATCGCCGAAGCGATGGGCGGGCTGCGGCATCTGACCGGCGAACCCGGCCGCACGCCGGTGCGCGTGGGCGTGTCGCTCGGCGATTCGCTGTCGGCGCTGCATGGCGTGATCGGCGTGCTGCTCGCGCTGCGGCATCGGGAACAGCAGGGCGGCAACGGGCAGGTCGTCGACGTCGCGCTGTACGAGTCGGTCTTCAACATGATGGAAAGCCTGCTGCCCGAATACTCGGCGTTCGGCGCGGTGCGCGAGGCGGCCGGCAGCAGCCTGCCCGGCATCGCCCCGACCAACGCGTACCGGTGCCGCGACGGCAAGTACGCGCTGATCGCCGGCAACGGCGACAGCATCTTCCGGCGGCTGATGGAGCTGATCGCGCGCCCCGATCTCGGCAACGATCCGGCGCTCGCGCACAACGACGGGCGCGTCGCGCAGGTCGCGCGGATCGACGCGGCGATCGGTGCATGGAGTGCGCAACATGATCTCGACGACGTGCTCGCCGCGCTGAACGAAGCGCGCATTCCGTCCGGGCGCATCTACGACGTCGCCGACATCGCGGCCGACCCGCACTACCGCGCACGCGACATGATCGTCGACGCCGCGTTGCCCGACGGCACGCCGGTGCTCGTGCCGGGCATCGTGCCGAAACTGGGCGCGACGCCGGGACACATCGAGCGTGCGGCGCCCGCGCTCGGCGCGCATACCGATGCGGTACTCGAATCGATCGGCATCGATGCCGCGACGCGCGACGACTGGCGCGCGCGCGGCGTGATCTGAACGGACCCGGAGCGACGACATGAGCACACGACCCAAACGACTCTACATCCACGAAGTCGCGACGCGCGACGGTTTCCAGAACGAAGCTGCCTTCGTCGACACCGACGACAAGATCGCGCTCGTCGATGCGCTGAGCGCATGCGGCTACGCGAAGATCGAAGTCACGTCGTTCACGTCGCCGAAGGCGATTCCCGCGCTGCGCGATGCCGAGGCCGTGATGCACGGCATCGTGCGCGCGCCGGGCGTCGTCTATACGGTGCTCGTGCCGAACGTGCGCGGCGCGGAGCGCGCGCTGTCGTGCGGCGTCGACGAAGTGAACCTCGTGATGTCGATGAGCGAGAGCCACAATCGCGCGAACCTGCGGATGACCCGCGAGCAGTCGTTCTCGCAGCTGCGCGACGTGATCGACGCGGTGCGCGGCACGGGCGTCGCGATCAACGTGTCGCTGTCGACCGCGATGGGCTGCCCGATGGAGGGCGACGTGCGCGCCGAAACCGTGCTCGCGTGGATGCAGCGGTTCGCGGATCTCGGCGTGCACGGCTTCACGCTGTGCGACACGACCGGCATGGCGTTTCCGTCGCAGGTGCGCGATCTCGGCGAACGCGCACGCGAGCGCTTCGGCGCACTGCAACTCACGCTGCACTTTCACAACACGCGCGGGATGGCGCTCGCCAACACGCTCGCCGCGCTCGACGCGGGCATCGACCGCTTCGACGCGTCGCTCGGCGGGCTCGGCGGATGCCCGTACGCGCCGGGCGCGACCGGCAACGCGTGCACCGAAGAGCTCGTGCACATGCTCGCGCTCGACGGCTACGATACCGGCATCGATCTCGCGGCCGTGCTTGCCGCGGCCGCGCGGCTGCCCGCGCTGATCGGGCACGACGTGCCGAGCCAGATCCTGAAGGCCGGGCGGCGCGCGGACCTTCATCCGGCGCCGCGCGCCGAAGCCGGCGACATGCCGGCGCAGCGGGCTTTCTCATGAACGGGAGCGAATCACATGGCGCTGATTGACCACCTCGACCACCTCGTGCTGACCTGCGTCGATCCGGAACGGACCAGGCACTTCTACACCGAGGTGCTGCAGATGCAGCTCGAAACCTTCGGCGCCGGGCGGCTCGCGTTCCGTTTCGGCAATCAGAAGATCAACCTGCACGTGCGCGGCGCGGAATTCGAGCCGAAGGCGCACGTGCCGGTGCCGGGTGCGCTCGACCTGTGCTTCATCGCGTCGGTGCCGCTCGACGACGTGATCGCGCATCTGCGGCGCGTCGAATGGCCGATCGTCGAAGGGCCCGTCGAGCGCACCGGTGCGACGCAGAAGATCCGCTCGGTGTACGTGCGCGACCCCGACCTGAACCTGATCGAGATCTCGGAGCCGATCTGACGGAGCAGGGCGGCGCGCCCCTTCACCGTGCGTGCCCACGCGGCCATGCAACGCGCGGCACGCTGCGCCGCAGTCCTTCGCCGAAAGCGGACACGCGCGCACCGCTCGCCGATTCCGGATAGCCGGGCCCGCCCGCGCTGCGGATAATGCGGCGACGGCGGCCCGTGCGCCGCGTTCGCAGCGGGCACCGCGCAGGGCCCGCGCCTCCGCAATCCGACCAGGTGCTTCCCGAATGACGATCCTCTATCGCGGCATGGACCGCGCGGCACTCGACGCCGCCTATCTGAACACGAAGGCGATTGCCGATTTCCCGGCGGTGCTCGCGTCCTGCCAGGCGCGCAGCGCGGCGCTGTACGACGCGACACCCGGCAGCCGCGATCTGCGTTACGGCCCGCGTGCCGCGCAGCGCTTCGACTGGCTGCGCTGCGGCCGGCCCGACGCACCGCTGTTCGTGTTCATTCACGGCGGCTACTGGCAACACTGCGCGAAAGAGGATTTCGCGTACGCCGCGGCCGGGCCGCTCGCGCGCGGCTTCGACGTGGTGCTCGCCGAATACACGCTCGCGCCGGCCGCATCGATGACCGGCATCGTCGCCGAGATCGGCGCGTTGCTCGATCATCTCGCGGCCGATCCGGACGGCATCGGCACCGCCGGCAGGCCGCTCCATCTGAGCGGGCACTCGGCCGGCGGCCACCTGACGGCCGTGCATCGCGCGCATCCGGCCGTCGTGTCGGCGCTCGCGATCAGCCCGCTCGTCGATCTCGAACCGATCTCGCTGTGCGTGCTCGACGACAAGCTGCAACTCACCGCGCACGAGATCGCGGCCTACAGCCCGCTGCACCATGTCGGTCCCGGCGCGCCGACCGTCGTCGCGGTCGGCGCGGCCGAGCTGCCGGAGCTCGTGCGGCAAGCGCACGAATACGCCGACGCGTGCGAAGCAGCCGGCGAACGCGTTGCGCGCGCATGGTTGCCCGGCATGCAGCATTTCTCGGTGCTCGACGATCTCGCGAAGCCGGACGGCGCGATGCTCGCGGCATTGCACGCGCTGACGTCGCGCCGACCGGGCCGTTTCACGCCCGCACGGCCGCGCGTATGATCGGCATCAGGCCGAGCCGGCGCTGACCGCGCGCGCCGCACGGCTTTTCCCCAGGATCCACGACATGGTGAACCCGCTTCATTTCGATCTGCAGTCGCTGCGCGTGTTCGCGCTCGTCGCCGAGCACGGCAGCCTGACCAAGGCGGCCGAGCATGGCCAGCTCACGCTGTCCGCGGTCAGCAAGCGCATTGCGGAGCTCGAAAGCGTGACGGGCAGTGCGCTGTTCGTCCGGCATGCGCGCGGCGTCGAACTGACGCCCGCCGGCCGCGCGCTGCTCGACCATGCGGCGAAGGTGATCGAGCAGGTCAACCGGATGGCGCACGAGATGAGCGACTATGTCGCCGGCGTGCGCGGCCACATCCACGTGTGGACCAACACGTCGGCCATCGTCCAGTTCCTGCCCGCCGATCTCGCCGCGTTCCTCACCGACAACCCGGGCATCAAGGTCAGTCTCGAGGAGCGGCTGAGCCACGAGATCGTCGACGCGCTCGCGTCCGGCAAGGCCGATCTCGGCGTGTTCGCGGACAACGTCCCGGCGCCGGGCATCGAACGCCGGCTGTACCGGCGCGATGAACTCGTGCTGCTCGTGCCGCGCGGGCATCGCTTCGCCGCGCACGACAGCATCCGCTTCGCGGAGACGCTCGATGAAGACTACGTCGGCCTGAGCGACGGCAGTTCGCTGCTCGCGCGGATGACCGACGCCGCGTTCGCGGTCGAGCGCTCGCTGAAGCTGCGCATCCAGGTATCGAATTTCGACGGCGTGAGCCGGATGATCGAGGCCGGGCTCGGCATCGGCGTGCTGCCGCGCGATGCGGTCACCCGCGAGCGCGCAGCGCGGCTCGGGGTCGTGAAGCTCGACGATGCGTGGGCGACGCGCACGCTGTGGGTCGGCGTGAAGGCCGGCACCGTGCTGACCACCGACATCGCGAAGCTGTTCGATTTCATGTCGGCGCGCTGAGCGCGACGCATGCATCGGCACGCGCCGCGCCGGGTGTCGCATTACACCGGATTGATGTCGTCCTGGCTGCGTCGCGTGGTCAGCGGCCCGAACACGCGCAGCGTGACCGCGACGATGCCGAGCGCGACCGAGATCACGCCGAACATCGCGCCCGCGCCGTAATCGGCGAGCACCGGCAGCAGCATGAACGGCAGCGCGCCGCTGACGATGCGCGACAGCGCATACGTGCTGCCGATCGCCGTCGAGCGCACGCGTGCCGGGAAGATCTCGGCCTGGTACACGTGATACGCGTTGCTGAACACGTTCGATGCGCAGGTCGTCAGGAAACCGAAGCAGACGATCAGCGCCGTATTGCCCGAATACGCGAAGCCCAGCCCGAATGCGGCGATCGACAGGATCGACACGATCACGAGCGTGCGGCGCTCGATCCAGTTCAGCAGCGGAATCGACAGCAGCGAGCCGATCGGATAACCGACGAACGACAGCGCGATGAACAGCGTGCTGTCCGTCACGTCGAAACCGCGGCTCTTGACGACCGTGCCCGCGAGCGTGCCGAACCCGTAATAGCCGAAGCCCTGGAACAGGTGGAACACCGCGAGCATCAGGTAACGCTTGCCGTACGGCTGACGGCGCAGCAACGCAATGCGCTCGCCGATGCGAAGCGGCCGCTGCGGTTCGGCGGATTCGGCGAACTGCTCGGGAGCGCGCACGCCGGCGCTTTGCGCGAAGCGCCGCGCGGCGGCATGTGCTTCCGCCGTGCGGCCTTGCGCGAGCAGCCAGCGCGGGCTTTCCGGCAGCCGGTGCTGGATCAGCAGCACGTACACGGCGCCGAGGCTGCCGATCGCGAGAATGATGCGCCAGCCGGCCACGCCGGCGATATGCAATGGATTGAGCCACACCGCGAGAAAGCCGACCAGCGGCACCGCGACGTAGGAAGTCGTATAGGCCCACGCGGCGAGCCGCCCGCGCTTTTCCTTCGGCAGGATTTCGGACAGGAAGCTGTCGGCGACCGGATAGATCGCGCCGACGCCGATGCCCGTCAGGAACCGGCATGCGACCAGCATGTCGGCGTTCACCGAGAATGCGCCGACCAGCGAGAACGCGCTGTACCAGACGAGCGTGATCAGAAACGCCTTGCGGCGGCCGATCCGGTCGGCGAGGCTGCCCAGGCAGAACGCGCCGACGAACATCCCGATGAACGCCGACGCCAGCAGCAGCTTGAAATCCGCGCTTTGCCGGCTCAGTCCGTACTCGTGCTGCAACGCGGTGCCGATCGTGCTGACGAGGAAGATCTCGTACATGTCGAAGAATAGCCCGACGCCGATCACCCACACGACGAACCGGTGCAATGCGCCGACCGGCAGGTCGTCCATGAATTCGCCGAGCGTGATGCCACGGGCGGCAACGGTGGGCGGCTCGGCTTCCGCGCGGGCCGAAGCCGGCAGGGCGGAAGCGGGTCTGCCCGCCGTGCCGCCAAGATCGAGGGATTGGCTGTTCATCGTGTCTCCAGATTGTCGATTTGCCGTGGCGCGCTGCCCGGCCGTTCGCGGCCGCCATCACGGGCGCGGTCGCGCGATGCGACGGCGACGCCCGCAACGTCGGCCAAAAGGCCGGAAGCGCGGGCGGCGCCGATCGTCCGAAACATGGTGGGCGAATTCGCGCGGCGCGAAAATTGCGGATGCTTCAAGCATCCTTTCCCGGGCAGAAAGGCTGCTGAACGCCCGCCGGACGGGCGTCGGCCAGCATGCTGGCCGACCCCGGAGCGCCGACGCAGGGAAAACCACGGGGTTCGTCTCGCGTGATCGGCGATCGCGAATGGCATGTGCAGCGCGTTGATATCAGCACGGCCGGCCGGGATCGCACGATCGAGCGGCGGCCGCGACGCACGTCATCGGCCGGCGTCGGCCTGCCGATGTGACGAATCAGGCGCGCTTCATTGCGGCGCACAGCGACTGGAATGTCCGGCCTGCGGCACCGGATCGAAACCGGCATCGACGGCATCGACGGCATCGGCCCCGGTCCGCTCGTGCCGGACCGTATCTGACGCAACGGCCTGCAACCGCTCGGCCATCTGCGGCGCGATGCCGAGTTGCGCGGCTGCCTGCTCCTGCGGGCCGAACGTGCGCACATCGACGCCCGCAATCTGCTGGAACAGCACGAGCGCGCTGAGGTAGGCGCCGAGCACGCCCGGATGCAGGTAATCGGGCTGCGACATCGGCGGATCGCCGTGCGCGTGCATCCCGTACCACAGCATCGGCGCGCCGGACGGTGCATACGGATCGGGATCGGCGATACCGGCTGCCCATGCCCGCTGCCACGCGCGGCCGACCGGCGCGACGGCGACGATCGACGGATCGGCCCGGCGTGCCCGTTCGAATGCGTCGCGATACGCGGCGCCGATGTCGGCGATGCGATCGAGGTAGCGCGCGTGGAAACCGTCGCTGCCCGGCGCGCCGGCGAGCGCTTTCGCGCGATCGGCGCTCGGCCAGGTCTCATACAGGTAGACGCGCGCGTGCGGCGCCGCCGCACGAATGCCGCGCGCGAGCCGCGCGACGCTCGCACAGAAACCGGCGGGGTCGCTGGCGCGGCTGTGCGTGAGCGCGAACGGCAGCGGCTTCGCGCTCAGTTCCTGCAGCACGACGGCGTCCCAGATGGGCCGGTCGATCACGCGCGACGCAACGCGGTCGTGTTTCGCGAGACTCGTCGCCGACATCGCTTCGAGATGAACGTCGTAGTCGAGCCCGGCTTCGACCGCGAAGCGCGCGAAGATGCCCGGAATCCCGCCCCACGGGCCGGGCTCGAATTCGGCGCGGGCGCCGGTCTGCGCGAAGTTTTCGTCGACGACCTGCGCGGTGTCGCCGCGCGCGCCGCTGCCGGTGCGCATCGCGCCGTACGAGCGCACGGGCGTGTAGCGGCCGTGCGTGAGGCTGTCGCCGACGAACAGGATGTGTTGCGGCGTGCGAGCGGCCGGCGCGCGCGGCAAATCGTCTGCGGAACCCGCGCTCGCCGGCCCGACGATCAGCAACGCCGCGACGCACGCCAGCGCGTGACGCACGACGACGCAACGGAACGGCGGTACGGCAGGCTTTTCAGTCATCGCAGGGTTCCGCAACGGCGCATGGCGCAAGTATTTCACGAAGCGGCCCGGCACGGCCGGTCAGGCACCGGAGCGCGCCTACGGTAGACTGCTCGCTGCGCTTTCCCGCCCCAATGACACGACCACTCGCGCCCACTCAAAGCCATGGACCGAATCGATGCGATGAAGGTGTTCGTCGCCACGCTGGACGAGGGCAGTCTCGCGGGCGCGAGCCGCCGGCTCGGCCGCTCGCCGGCGGCAGTCAGCCGCGCGATCGCGTTTCTCGAAGAACACACGGGCACCGCGCTGCTGTACCGCACCACGCGGACGATCCGCCTGAGCGAAGCCGGCGAGCGCTACGCGGCGGCGTGCCGCCGCATCCTCGCCGATCTCGAGGAAGCCGACATGCTGATCGCCGACGAGCGCTCGGCGCCGCGCGGGCTGCTGACGATCACCGCGCCGGTCGCCGCGGGCGAGGACGTGCTGCGCGCGCTGCTCGACGAATTCATCGACCGCCATCCGGACGTGTCGATCCGACTGCAGTTGCTCGACCGTCCCGTGAGCCTGATCGACGAAGGGATCGACGTCGCGCTGCGCATCGCGCACCTGGCGGATTCGACGCTCGTCGCCATTCCGGTCGGCGCCGTGCGGCGGGTCGTCGTCGCGTCGTCCGACTACCTGGCGAAACATCCGCCGATCACGGCGCCGGCGGATCTCGCGCAACACCGGATCATCTCGATGACGCACTTCGGGCTCGATTCGTGGAGCTTCCCGCCGACCGGCTCGTCCGCGCTGCCGCAGGTCGTCCAGTTCGCGCCGCGCTTCATCGTCAACACGATCCGCGGCGCGGTCGCGTCCGCGCTCGCCGGCCACGGCGTGACGCGGCTCTTCTCGTATCACGTCGCCGAGCCCGTGCGCGACGGCGCGCTGCGGATCGTGCTGCGCGACAGCGAGCATGCGCCGCTGCCGATTCATCTCGTCACGCCTTACGGCCGCCTGTCGGTCCCGAAGGTGCGCGCATTCGTCGATTTCGTAACACCGCGCCTGCGCGAACACTTCGCGCGGCTGGCTGCCATTACCGACGGCGATTGAGTCGTTTCACGGAAGAATGGCTTCCGTAACGCGTGGATTCTGCCGGACTTCGGTTCAATCTAGACTTCCTTCAACCGACGAGCGCGCGTGCGCCCGTCCAGCGAATGGAGGTCAACATGCAACACGCGGTTCTGAACCGCCCGCACGCCCCGGCGTTCAACGTATGGCGCGGCACGGTGTCCGGCGCCAGTGCGAGCCTGATCGGCATCGGCCTCGCGCGGTTCGCGTACACGCCGCTGCTTCCCGCGATCATCGGCGCGCACTGGTTTCCCGCGTCGACCGCCGCGTATCTCGGCGCGGCGAACCTCGGCGGCTATCTGGCCGGCGCGCTCGTGGCCGGTGCGCTGGCGCGCCGCGCCGGCTCGACCACCGTGCTGCGCGCGATGATGCTGATCGCGACGCTCGCGTTCGTCGCGTGCGCGGTGCCCGTGTCGTTCCTGTGGTTCTTCGTGTGGCGTTTCGCGTCCGGGCTGTCGGGTGGCGCGTTGATGGTGCTCGCCGCACCGGCCATCCTCACGCACGTGCCGCCCGCGCGGCGCGGTTTCGCGAGCGGCGGCATCTTCACCGGGATCGGCCTCGGCATCGCGGCGTCGGGCACGATCGTGCCGATCCTGCTGCGGCAGGGCCTCACCGCGACGTGGCTCGGGCTCGCGCTCGTGTCGCTGCTGCTGACCGCCGTCGCGTGGCGCGGTTGGCCGGCCGACGACGCCCCGCCCGCAGTCGCCGCCCCGTCCCGCGCCGCACCCGCGCACGACCTGCGCGCCGGCAGCCTGCGCGCGCTGTACGTCGAATACGGGCTGAATGCAGTCGGCCTCGTCCCGCACATGATCTTTCTCGTCGACTACGTCGCGCGCGGGCTCGGCAAGGGCGTCGACGCGGGCGCGCAGTACTGGGTGCTGTACGGGCTCGGCGCGATCGTCGGGCCGCTCGCCTGCGGGCATCTGGCCGACCGTGCCGGCTTCGGCCGCGCACTGCGCATCGCGTTCGCGATCGAGGCCGCCGCGGTCGTGCTGCCGCTGCTCGGGATGGGGCCGGCCGCGCTGATGGTATCGAGCGTGCTGGTCGGCGCCTTCACGCCGGGCATCGTGCCGCTCGCGCTCGGCCGCGTGAACGAACTGCTCGCGCATCATCCGTTGGTGGCGAAACGCGCATGGCGAGGCGCCACCACCAGCTTCGCGATCATGCAGGCGGTGGCCGCGTACGGTCTGTCGTTCGTGTTCGCGTCGAGCGGCGGCCATTACGAAACCTTGTTCGCCGTCGGCGCCGCCGCGCTGCTGCTGGCCCTCGCGGTCGACCTGATCGCCACACGGCGCACGCGATGAGCACGACCATTCAGACGCCGGCCGCGGCGCTCGCCGACGGGCCCGCCGCCAGCTATGCCGAACGCCATGCGCGCTACTGGCGGCGCAATCTGGCCGTGTGCGTGTTCGGCTCGTTCACGACGCTCGTCAGCCTGAGCATGCTGCTACCGTTCCTGCCGTTGTACGTGCGGCAACTCGGCGTCGACGCGCAGTCGGCCGTGATCCAGTGGTCGGGCGTTGCATTCGGCGCGACCTTTCTCGGCACCGCGGTCACCGCGCCATTGTGGGGCCGCCTCGCCGACCGCTTCGGCCGCAAGCCGATGCTCGTGCGCGCGGCGCTCGGGATGGCCGTCGTGATGTCGCTGATCGGCGTCGCGCACGATGTCCATCAACTCGTCGCGCTGCGGCTCGTAGCCGGGCTCGTCGGCGGCTACGCGTCGGCGTCGACCGTGATGGTCGGCACGCAGGCACCGCGCGAACGCGCGGGCTGGGCGCTCGCCATCCTGTCGACCGGCGCGCTCGCGGGCAATCTCGTCGGGCCGCTCGTCGGCGGCTTGCTGCCGGGCTGGCTCGGCATTCGCGGCACGTTCTTCGCGGGAGGCGCGATGATCGCTGTGGCCGCGCTGCTGACGATCATCGTCGTGAAGGAAGACTTTCGCCCGGATACCGACGCGCAGGTGCGCACCCGCGCCACGACCGCGCGCCCGGCACGGCGCACGCACCGGGCCGCCGTCGGCACGCTGCTGGTGACCGCGATGATGGTGTTGCTCGCGAACATGTCGATCGAGCCGATCATCACCGTCTATATCGGCGGCCTCGGCGTCGGCACCGGTCATCTGGCGCGCGTCGCCGGCGTCGTGATGGCGTGTTCGGCGGTCGGCAGCATGCTGACCGCCGCGCGGCTCGGTGCGCTCGCGGACCGGATCGGCAGCTGGAACGTGATCGTCGGCTGCCTGCTGTTGACCGCGCTCGCGATGGTGCCGCAGGCGTTCGTCACGCACTGGTGGCAGCTGGCGGCGCTGCGCGTGCTGATGGGGATGACGCTCGCGGGGCTGCTGCCGTCGATCGGCAAGCTGGTTCGCCAATCCGGCGACGACCGCGCGACGGGGCAGATGCTCGGTTATCTGCAATCCGCGCAATTCAGCGGGCAGGTGATTGGGCCGGTGATCGGCGGGCAGATCGGTGTCGCGCTCGGCCTGCATTCGGTGTTCTTCGTCACGGCCGCGCTGCTGGCCGCCTGCGCGGGACTCGCGTACCGCGTGCGCGGCCGGCCGGGTCGATAGCAGGGGGGGGGGCCGATGCGTCGTGTTGTTCAAGCGCGGCACGAACGCATCGGCCTGCCGGTCATTCCGGCTCGCGGTTGTGCTGCGTCACGTGGTCCGCAGCGCGCAGACGATGGCCGTTTTGCCCATCTTCTCGAACGGGTCGGCCATCTCCATCCACGCGATTCGGGGAAGCGTTTTCATTCGCTTCCGGTTTCAATGCGCGACGATGATGAATGCGGTGAGCGCGATCGGGAACAGCAAAGCCGAGTCGGGTGAAGCGTTCGATGAACGCCGCACGCTGACGGCCTTGGAGGTGGTTTCGCGGTCCGCTATGCTACGAGCAACCCGTCAGCGCAACACATACCGCGGTCGCAGCACGTTCGCACCTCGATCGCCCACTGGAGGCACACGACATGAATCACTCGACCGACACCCGGACGCTGTTGCGCACGCTCGGCATCCGCGTCCCGATCATCCAGGCGCCGATGGCCGGCGTCAGCACGCCGGCGCTGGCGGCGGCCGTGTCGAACGCGGGCGGCCTCGGCTCGCTCGGCGTCGGCGCAACGAACGCCGACGGCGCACGCAAGATGATCCGCGACACGCGCGCGCTCACCGACCGGCCATTCAACATCAACCTGTTCTGCCACCAGCCGGCCGTCGCCGACGCCGCCGTCGAGCGCGCGTGGCTCGAGTGGCTCGCGCCGGCATTCCGCGAGCAGGGCGCGACGCCGCCCGCAGCGCTGTCGGAGATTTACACGAGCTTCGTCGCGGACGACGCGATGCTCGCGATGCTGCTCGATGAAAAGCCGGCCGTCGTCAGCTTTCACTTCGGATTGCCGTCCGACGAGGCGATCGCGACGTTGAAGCGCGCGGGCATCACGCTGTTCGCCGCAGCGACGAATCTCGACGAAGCCCGGCAGATCGCCGCAGCGGGCATCGACGCCATCGTCGCGCAGGGCATCGAGGCCGGCGGACACCGCGGCGTATTCGATTCGACGGCGCACGACGACCGGCTCGGCACCTTCGCGCTGACGCGCCTGATCGTGCGCGAATGCGCACTGCCGGTGATCGCCGCGGGCGGCATCATGGACGGCGACGGAGTTGCGGCCGCGCTCGCGCTCGGCGCGCAGGCCGCGCAGCTCGGCACGGCCTTCGTCGCATGCCCGGAGACGTCGATCGACGACGGCTATCGTCGCGCGATCCTCGGTGATGCGGCACGGCGCACGACGTTGACGGCCGCGATCTCCGGCCGCGTCGCGCGCGGCATCGAGAACCGGTTCACTGCGCTCGGCGACGATCCGAATGCGCCGCCCACGCCGGCCTATCCGATCGCGTACGACGCGGGCAAGGCGCTGCATGCGGCCGCGAAGGCGAAGGGCGAATTCGGCTACGGCGCGCAATGGGCCGGGCAGGCGGCGCCGCTCGTGCGGTCGTTGCCGGCCGCCGAACTGTTCGCGGCGCTCGAGCGCGAAACACGCGAGGCCATCGCGCGGTTGCAGCACGCGCTGGACTGATTGCCCGATATCCACGGCCACACGCAGCGGGCGCCGCAAAATTGCAATGCTCTGTATCTGCGCGCCATGCGGATACAGAGCGATACAACGCATCGACACGCGTCCGCTATAACGCAGGCATGACCTCTCGAGGAGCACATCATGTCTGCCACCTGGTTCAACGGGTCCTGCCATTGCGGGGCCGTCAAATTCGAAGTCCGCACCGCGCTTGCGCCGGCGGTTCGCTGCAACTGCAGCCTCTGCCGCCGCCGCGGTGCGCTGATGAGCCCGATGTTCCCCGCAAGCGAGCTGAACATCGTCGCGGGCGAGGACGCACTCACGCTCTACCGCTTCAACACGCGCACGGCCCGTCACTATTTCTGCAGCCGTTGCGGCGTCTATCCGTTCCATCAGACGCGCAAGGACCCCGGATGCTGGCGCGTCAATCTCGGCTGCCTCGACGGCGTCGATCCGTATGCGCTCGACGCGTCGGTTGCCAACGGCGCAAGTCTGTCCGTCGTGGAGGACGCATGAAACGCTGGCTGATGATCCTGCTGTTCGCCGCGGGCGGCCTCGCGACCGAAATCGCGCATCCGGTGCAGTGTTCGCTGCTGTCGGTGAGCCGGCAGCGGACCGGTGCGCGTCGCGGGCCGGACGACCGCGCGCGAAACTGACCCCGAGCGCGAGTTCGGGCGCACGCATCCTCTTTCCTCTTGATCGGAAACGATAACCATGCTTCCGATAAGATCGCATGCGATATATAATGCGTTCACCTGCGACCGCTCGTGAGTCGATGGAGAACGTTCATGAAACCGACTGAAGCACAATCGCCCGCCACGCCGAAGCTGTCCGAGTTTCTGTGTTTTGCGATCTATTCGACGAACCTCGCGTTCGGCAAGGCGTACAAACCGATCCTCGAAGCGCTCGGCCTCACATACACGCAATACATCACGATCATCGCGCTGTGGGAGGAGGGCAACCAGACCGTCGGGCAACTCGGCGAGAAGCTGTTCCTCGAGTCGAACACATTGACGCCGATCCTGAAGAAGCTCGAGGCGATGGGCTATCTGGAGCGGCATCGCGATCCGTCGGATGAACGCCAGGTGCTCGTGAGCCTGACGAAAAGCGGCCGCCGCGTGCGCGAAAAGGGGCTCGACATGAACCTCGTCGAAGCGACCGGCCTGAAGCCCGACGAATTCGCGAAGATGCAGAAGGCGATCGTCACGCTGCGCGGCAACCTGATCGATTCAGTCAGCGAATAAGCGAACCGACGCAGATTCGATACCCGGCCGGCGCAGCAGCTTGCGCTGGCCACCGTCATCTTCGCGACTTTCCTTGCGTGTCAGGCCGTCAGAGTCGACAGGCGTCATCGGTTACGGCTGGTTCTCCGGCTCGCCCGCTCCCGTTGCCGCGCTTCCCAGCACCAGCAAGTTCATGTCGCGGCGCGTTACGAAGCCAAGTGCCCGATAGCGGTCGATCGCGACGCGATTCGACGACAGCACGTGCAGAAACGGCGTTTCCCCGCGTGCGCGCAGGCTTGCGATCAACGACCGAATCAGTCCCGCCGCGAACCCTTGGCCGCGAAACGCCGGATCCACGCACACGGCGCTGATCTCCACATGGCCGCCGGCCCTCAGCCGGTGGCCGCTCATCGCGACGAGCCGCCCCTGCCTGCGGACACCGATATAGCCGCCGAATTCAATGGTGCGCGGGCCGAACGGGCCCGGTTCCGTCGCCGCGATCAGTTCGAGCATTTCCGGCACGTCGGCTTCGGTCAGCGACACGTGCTCGAAAGGATCCACGTCATCGAGCGTTCCTTGCCAGACCATCTGATGCAGCACCGCGCGCCAGACCACGGAAAAGCCGGCCGGCGTCGGGATTTCGTCCGGCGTGACCAGCGCAGCAGGCCCGTGCGCGTCGATCAGGCCACGCAATGCGTCGAACGCGCCCGCGCTGCGGTCGGCCATGCCGGCAAACGGCGCGACCGTCGGAGGGAACCGCAAGGCGCGATCGTCGCCGAGCGCGAAACGGCGCTGCTCGCCGGCGAGTGCATTCCATACCACGTTGTCGAGCGGGTGCGGCGTGTCTGCCGCGTGTCCTGTCGTTGCTTCCAGCATCGCCGGTTCCTCGAGTGAAGGCTGTCCGTCGCACAGCATAGGCGCGATCGCCTGCGCCGGCAGCGCACCAACGAAAAAGCGTATGCGATTACATCGCATGCGCTTTATTTACTGTACGTTGCCGCCGGTTGCGGCGCGACGCTCAGTGTCCGAAGTAGATCGAGCGCTCGGCCATGCGGATCGTGCCGCGACTGCCGGATTGCGTTGCGCTGTCGCCGTTGCCGCCGTAACCGGATGCCTGCGGGTCGGCCGCCGTCGCATCGGTGTCACGCACCCGTTTCAGCGCGGCCTGCAGGTTGTCCGGATAGTTCGGGTCGTTCGGGCGATTCGGCAGATAGCCGGCCTTCTGGAGCGCGGCCAGCTCCGCGCGCACCTGCGCACGCGTGACGGTGCTCTCGGCGGCGAACGCCGGCACGGCAACGGAAGCCGACACGGCGACGAGCAGGGCTGCAATCAGTTGGGTCTTCATATGTACCTCGACGGAAAAGAAGGAATTCGGGCGTTGCGCGCCGCACGCCGGCATCCGGCGCCGATCGCGCCTGGGTTCAGTGACCGAAGTAGATCGAGCGATCGGCGATGCGCGTCGTGGGCCGGCTGCCCGACTGGGTCGCGGCTGCGGCGTCGCTGCCGTAACCGGACGTCGCGGCAGCGGCCGTCACGGTGTCGTTTGCAGAAATACGTGCGAGCGCGGCCTGCAGATCGTTCGGATAGTGCGGATCGTTCGCGCGGCCCGGCACATAGCCGGCTTGCTCGAGCTGGACGAGTTCGGCGCGCACTTGCGCACGCGTCACGACGGCTTCGTTGGCAAAGGCCGGCGCGGCAACGGCAGCGGACACGGCAACGAGAACGGCAGCGATCAGTTGGGTTTTCATCATTGATCTCGACAAGAATGGGAAAGGACATTCGCGAGGGCGGCGTCGGGCCGCCCCGCGCAGCGTTCAGACGATGCGGATTTCGACGTCGATGTTGCCGCGCGTCGCCTTCGAATACGGGCAGGTCTGATGCGCGGTATCGACGATGTGCTGGACCACGTCACGGTCGAGCCCCGGCGCGCTCACGTTCAGCCGCGCTTGCAGGAAGTACGCGTTACCACCCATGCCGAGGTCCACTTCGGCATCGACCGCCAGATCGGCCGGCAGCGTCACCTTCGCCGCACGCGCCGCAAGCTGCATCGCGCCGATGAAGCAGGCCGACCAGCCGGCCGCGAACAGCTGTTCCGGATTGGTGCCGGTGCCCGCGCTGCCCGGCGACGACAACTGGATGTCGAGGCGGCCGTCGGAACTACGCGCCGCGCCGTCGCGACCGCCGGAAGTCGTATGCGTCTTGCCCGTGTACAGCACTTTTTCGATCTTGCTCATCATTCACTCCGTCAGGTTGGAAGTTTTTCTCAGATGCGATTCGATCGCATGCGATGCAGTTTGGTCGAGGCGACGCAGCTCGTCAAGCGCATTCGATTAAATCGCATACGATATTTTGTATTTCAATGTATCTGGATTGCGTCGAGCCTTGCGGGACAAGGGTTTCCCGTGATGCAGACCTTATATCGAAAAGACAATGACGACGGGGAATCGGCGGGGGGGCGGGGAAGCCGTCCGGCAGCAGCAATGCCGCGGCCGGCGGGCGGCATGCGGTTACGCCGGACGGATTTGCGCGATCACGACCAGGACCACGGCCGCGTCCGCCGGCAATTGCCGCTGCGAAAAAGCCGAGCGCGCATGTCCAGCCTTGTCGCCCAGCACTGCGGCAAACAGATCGGACGCGCCGTCGATCACGGCCGGCTGAGCGTAGAAGCCGTCGGCCGATGCCACGTGCCCCTCGACGCGCACGATGTGATGCAGGCGCTCGAATCCGCCGAGGTGCTTCCCGATCTGCGCAAGCACGTTCAGCGCCGCGAGCTGCGCGGCATGCCGTCCGTCATCGACGCTCAGTTGCTCGCCGATACGCCCCGTATAGGCGATCTTGCCGTCGACGAGCGGCAGTTGCCCGGAAATGAACAGCAGATTGCCGGCTTCGCTGACCGCCGTATAGCTGCCGAGCGGTTGCGGCGGTTCGGGTAGCGTGAGGCCCAGTTCGGCCAGCTTCTGTTCGATCGTCATGACATGCTCCTTCGCAAAAGATGGATTGACCGGCCGCCGCGGCGAAGCGTTGCTCGCGCGTAGAGCAAATTAATTCTGTCACTCCAGAATCCCGACGGTTCAAGGCATGTGGCACCTGAGTTGACGACTTTCTTGACACTGTCACCAAAATAATGTCGTCAATTCGCATATGTCCGCATTAAATTTGTCAATTCGCGTCGTAGACTTCGAAGCCCGACCGTAAGGCCCTGATTTTATGGACGATTCCCGGAACGCGATGCGGCCGGTTACGACGCCGCGCCCGCGCGGCGCACCCCGGCTGGACGCCTTCAGCCTCAAACTCAATCGCCGATTGACGCTGTTCCAACGCGGCGCCCCCGAACTGTGGCTGCTCATCGAAGCGGATCCGGCGGTCCAATCGTTTTGTGAGCGGCCGGGAGATCTGGCCTTGCACGTGATCAGACGTGAGGCAGGGCCCGATGTGGCCCGTCTCGCCGCAGATATCTCCGTGGCCGACAGCTTGCCGCTGGCGCAACTGGTTTATGCGCCCCGTGGGTTCGTCAATGCCGCCGACCCGCTGCTTCTGCAAGCAGAGCAGATCGTTCGCCATGCTGGCCCCGGATTGTCCGCTGAAGTGCTGGCGAGCGCGCTGAGTCTCAGCGAACGGACCCTGCATCGGCGGCTGAAGAGCTTGACCAACGAGTCACCCAAAGGTTTCATTACCCGCGTGCGGATCGAAATGGCGTGTGTGTTGCTCGAGCGGCCTGGAGCAAGCATTAAGCAGGTAGCACTGCAATGCGGCTACAGTGAGGAAACGTCGTTTCGGCGTGCCTTCAGCCAACTCACCGGCATGACGCCAGCCGACTACAGGCGCTGGTCAGATGGGCGGAACGTCAGGCGTCTACCCAGTCCCCATGCACTCGAGACCAGCGGCGCTTGACGCCGTGGCTGTCGTGTCTGCAACGATGGCGGCGCTATTCGATTGGAACCTCGCTGACGTTGCGCATCACTGTCCTCAAGTAAGCCATCACGTCGGCGACCGCTGCGTCGCGCGCGTGCGCGCTCCTTAGCCAATAGGAATCAATCGATAGCCGTCCTGTTCTCGCGCCAAGTGGCCCAAAGCCGGAAATGGAAAGTGGAATCCTTGAATGAGCATCCCTTCCGCTACGGCCCGGTCATACAGTTTGATTCGTGCTTGCTGTGCCATCTCAGGATCCATGTCCGTGGCTCCGTGCCAGTCCGGATGGCGGATGAATAGCGCTGGATGTGTGGTCACGTCGCCTTGAATGACCAACTTATCGGCGCCAGATTCGACGACGAAGGACGTATGTCCCGGCGTGTGACCGTGTGTGGCCATGGACGTGACGCCCGGTGCAACCTCTGTGTCCGGCTCGAATGTTCTGACGGAATCGCCGAGAATCCCGAAAATGCGGCGTGCGCGCTGGAAATTTGCCATTGTGGCTTCCGATTCCGCTCGCGCCATGTTTGCGTTGTTCAGCCAAAACGCGTATTCGGCTGCCGGTACCCAGATTTCCGAATTCGGAAATGCCGCGCGGCCATCTGCTGTCACCAGTCCACCAATGTGATCGGCATGGAAATGCGTGATCAATACCCGGTCGACGGCGGCCGCATCGTAGCCGGCCGCTTCAAGGTTGGTATGGAACTGTCCGCCGACGCCGTTGCTCTGTCTGAAGGCCGCTTCCCCGAGTCCAGTATCAATTACGACCACGCGCCTGTCAGTTTTGAGGACGACGGGGGTGAACGTTAGCGTAATGGTGTCTGTCGGCAAACGAGCCGCCTGCAGTGCGCGGACGACGTCCGCTGGCGGAACATTCGAAACGAAGTTTTCTCGACGGGAAAAGCTGTTGGCGCCATCGGAGACGGAAAGCATCTCGATCTTCCCGACAGTCCGCCGGAACACTCCGGGTATGGGTGCGGTCATGGCCGGCGATGAAGCCTCGCGAGCCGTTGCGTATTTCCCCGGCGACAGCGTCGCGACTGCGGCGGCTGCGGCTCCTGCGAGGAAAGTTCGACGCGAATGATTTGTCATGGCTGTTTCGTCCGTGGTGGTTGGAGACAAGACGATGTGCGGGGAATATTGCTCGTCATCTGTTACTCGTCTTGAACGCCATCATTTTGCTGGTTTACACCATTGAATTACAGGTATAAATAAGAAAAACAGTTATATTGGCAAATCATGAAACTGGGGCGGAAAACGTATGAACCGAGATGACCTAATCGACCTGAATGCCTTCGTCGCTGTTGCAGAGGAAAGGAGTTTCACGCGCGCCGCAGCTCGCCTGCTGACGTCGCAATCCGCCCTAAGCCACACTTTGCGGCGGCTTGAAACGCGGCTCGGTGTTCGTCTTCTGACGCGCACGACACGGAGCGTCGCGTTGACTCCGGCAGGCGAAACCTTCTTGCAGGGACTGAAGCCTGCTTTCGAAGCCATTGACCTAACACTTGGTACTGTCGGCTCTCTACGGGAAAGCCCCCGGGGCACTCTCCGCATCACTACTCCGCGGCATGCCGCGGTTAGCGTGTTATGGCCTGTGCTGCAGGAGTTCGTCAGAGACTACCCGGACATACATGTCGAGGTGAACATTGACGCAGCTTTCCGCGACCTCGCGGACGATCGATTCGACGCCGGTATCAGACTAGGGGAGCTTGTGGCGCCAAACATGGTCGCCGTAAAAATCGGACCCGCTCTCCGTCTGGCGATCGTGGCCACGCCCGGCTACGTTGCCCAACGCGGCATACCTACCCATCCCCATCAGTTAGCCCAGCACGCCTGCATCAATTTTCGCCTGCCCGGCTCAGGGGCGCTTTATGCCTGGCAATTCAAAAAAGGCCGACAGGAAATGAAAGTGCGCGTTGAAGGACCTTTAACTTTCGATGACCCGGACATGATCCTGGCGGCTGCGGTGGACGGGCAGGGTGTTGCCTGCCTCGTCGAAGACCATGCTGCACCGATGATTCGCGATGGTCGTCTCGTCCGTCTTCTGGAGGATTGGTGTTCACCCTTTTCCGGCTACCATCTCTATTACCCAACCAGAAAGAACAATTCTGCAGCGTTCCGCTTGCTGGTTGACCGACTGCGCATTCAGCGCTGACATTCTTCAGTGCCCGGCGGTCTTCCGCGTGTTGCGAATTCAATGTTTGCCAAAATGCCAAATTCGTTTGCCCGACAGACCGTAGTCAAACTGGCTAAACTTAAGAAGTCTTGATGAACTCCGTATGCATGCCGGGCGGCCGCGACTGACGCCGCCGCGGACCTGATTGGAGTGACGATGGGCTAGTCGCCCGGTGCGTCGTTGCCGCTACCCAGGACTGTCGTGAGATACGCCATCACGTCGGCGATTGCCGCATCGCGCGCTTGTGCATTGCCACCAACGTGAGGGTCGGTCTGAACGCAATCGTCGTGAAAGGAAAAGGGCGCACCGGTGGCCTCGTTCATCAGTTCGCCGCTTTCGTTTTCGACGATACGGCACGCCCGTACCGTTTGCGCGCCCTTTACGACGACAGTGGGCATCGCGTACGGCATGTCGAACGCATGCGACGCGTGCGGAAACACCGTCATGGTGGCGTCTCTGCCGGCCTGTTGCAGCCGCTCGAAGTATGCGGCACACGCCGGCGCAGGGTCGTAATCGTCGTCTGCCCCATGGAATTCGCGGATTGGCCCGTTGACGTCGGTGTCGTCGCGATAACGGGTCATGCAGTCGGGATAGAAAGGCAGATAGGCGCGAAAGCGAACACCAGACGTATTCCACAGGCGATTGAGTCGCGTCATGGCGGCGTAGAGCGTTGCCTGTCCACCTCTCGAAAAGCCCATCAGCATGATCTTCTCCGGATCGACGCGGGAATCATGCGAAAGCAGGTCCAACGCCCGATACGCATCGAGAATGAGGTTCAGCCGACCAAGCTGCGACTGATCCTGGCTGGTGGACCTGATCCCGCGGCCGGTGAATCCATCGATGGCGAACGTCCCGATACCGTTCTCGTTGAACGTGCGCTCCCACATTTCGATGTTCGCGCCCATTCCGCTCGAACCATGAATCAGCACTACTACCGGCTGTCTTCCCGTGTGCTTCGCGAGACGCAGGATGCCGGCTACCGTCACGGCCTTTCCATTCTTATTGCCGGTCAGTATCTGACTGTCGGTGAGGGTGAGTGAGGAAATCTGGTGGACCTCGATGTGGGCGGCCGTGTCGAAGCTGCTTCGCGCGTGTGCACACTGCGCGGCAATCCATAGCGCGGCGACGAGCAGCGCTTTGATGAGATTCATTGATGCGTCTCCAGGATGACGGGCTAACGGCTTCGCTGCCTCAAGCGCCCGATTCTTTTGATTACTCCGTGGCGGTCGCGTATCGCCGGGCGGGCAGCCCGACACAAACGTTCGACGCCGCCCGCGCTCCATGCCGTCAATGTCCGGTTTGCAGTGTGCCCCGCGCGATTTGATCGCGTTCGAGTGACTGGAACAATGCCTTGAAGTTGCCTTCGCCGAAACCGTCGTCGCCTTGTCGCTGAATGAACTCGAAAAACACGGGTCCCAGCAGCGTTTGAGAAAAGATCTGCAGCAACAAGCGTGGCTTTTCATCTGCCGTGTTGCCGTCCAGCAGAATGCCGCGCATCTTCAATTGGTCGACCGGCTGACCATGCCCCGGCAATCGCGCTTCCAGCGCGTCGTAGTAGAAATCGTTGGGCGCGGTCATCAACGGCACACCGGCGAACTGCAACCGGTCGATCGTGTCCACGAGGTTATCCGTAGAGAGGGCGATATGCTGTATTCCTTCGCCGTTGAACTGCATCAAGAATTCCTCGATCTGTCCGCTGCCGCGCGACGACTCCTCGTTGAGCGGGATGCGAATTTTGCCGTCAGGCGCTGTCATCGCCCGCGAAGCGAGGCCCGTGTACTCGCCCTGTATATCGAAGTAGCGAATCTCGCGGAAGTTGAAGAGCTTCTCGTAGAATCCGGCCCAGTGCGCCATTCGGCCGCGGTAGACGTTGTGCGTCAGATGATCGATGCGCGTCAAACCGTGCCCGACCGGATGTCGGTCAACGCCTTCGATGAACGAAAAGTCAATGTCGTAGATGGACTGGCCATCTTCGAACCGGTCGATCAGGTAGATCGGTGCGCCGCCGATGCCGCGAATCGCGGGGAGCCGCAGTTCCATCGGCCCAGTCGGAATGTCGACGGGCTGGGCGCCCATTGCGAGGGCGCGATCGTAGGCACGGTGGGCATCGCGGACGCGGAACGCCATCCCGCAGGCGCTCGGACCGTGCTCAGCAGCGAAGTACGCAGCCTGGCTTTGTGGCTGACGGTTGACGATGAAATTGATATCGCCTTGTCGGTACAGCAACACGTCTTTCGAACGATGGTGCGCAACCAGCGTGAAACCGAGTTTTTCCAACACGGTTTCGAGGATGCCGGGAATAGGGGACGCGAATTCGACGAACTCGAATCCCGTCAGCCCCATTGGGTTCTCAAAAAGATCAGTCATTGTGCTTCTCCGCGAAATGTACAGGGTCAGGCCGCATTACTGCAGAGTTCGCCGACGAGCTCCGGCACCAGAGAAAACAGATCGCCGACGAGGCCGTAATCGGCCACGCTGAAGATCGGTGCTTCCGGATCCTTGTTGATCGCGACGATCACCTTCGAATCCTTCATGCCGGCCAGATGCTGGATCGCACCCGAGATGCCGACTGCAATGTACAACTGCGGTGCGACGATCTTGCCGGTCTGGCCAACCTGATAGTCGTTCGGCACGTAGCCTGCGTCGACTGCCGCGCGCGATGCGCCGAGTGCTGCCTGAAGCTTGTCCGCCAGCGGTTCCAGAACCTTCGTGTAGTTTTCGCCGCTGCCCAGACCGCGGCCGCCCGACACGATGATGCTCGCCGACGTCAGTTCCGGACGGTCCAGCTTCGTCACTTCACGGCTCACGAACTGCGACTTGCCGGCGTCTGCCGCCGCGTCGATCTTGTCGACCGATGCGCTGTCGCCTTCCGCCGCCACCGGGTTGAAACCCGTTGCGCGCACCGTGATCACCTTGATCGGGTCGCTCGACTGCACCGTCGCGATCGCGTTGCCCGCGTAGATCGGACGTTCGAACGTGTCGGCCGAATCGACCGCCGTGATGTCCGAGATCTGCGCGACGTCCAGCTTCGCGGCGATGCGCGGCGCGATGTTCTTGCCGTACGCGGTCGCCGGCGCGAGGATGTGCGAGTAGTCCTTCGCGATGTTCAGCGCGGTCGCTTCGATGTTCTCTGCAAGACCGCTCGCGAGCTGCGGCGCATCGGCCAGCAGTACCTTCGACACGCCTGCGATCTTCGCTGCTGCATCGGCCGCGGCTTGCGCGTTGTGCCCTGCCACCAGCACATGGATGTCACCGCCAATCTTCGCCGCCGCTGCCACCGTGTTCAGCGTCGCGGCCTTGATCGACGCGTTGTCGTGTTCTGCAATCACCAGAATCGTCATTTCTTTGCGCTCCCTCTTACAGCACCTTGGCTTCGGTCTTCAGCTTCTCGACCAGCGTCTTCACGTCCGGCACCTTCACGCCGGCTGCGCGCTTCGGCGGCTCGACCACCTTCAGCGTCTTCAGACGCGGCGTGACATCCACGCCGAGGTCTTCCGGCTTCACCGTTTCCAGCGGCTTCTTCTTCGCCTTCATGATGTTCGGCAGCGTCACGTAGCGCGGCTCGTTCAGGCGCAGGTCGGTCGTCACGACTGCGGGCAGTTGAAGCGACAGCGTTTCCGCGCCGCCGTCGACTTCGCGCGCAACGGTAGCCTTACCGTCGGCGATCGTGACCTTCGACGCAAACGTCGCTTGCGGCAGGCCGGCCAACGCGGCCAGCATCTGGCCCGTCTGGTTCGAATCGTCGTCGATCGCCTGCTTGCCGACGATCACCAGCTGCGGCTGCTCCTTGTCGACCAGCGCCTTCAGGATCTTCGCGACGGCCAGCGGCTCGACGCCGTCGCTCGACTCGACCAGGATCGCGCGATCCGCGCCGATCGCCAGCGCCGTGCGCAGCGTTTCCTGCGCTTGCGTCACGCCCACCGACACCGCGATCACTTCGGTCGCGACGCCCGCTTCCTTCAGGCGCACGGCTTCTTCAACGGCGATTTCGTCGAACGGGTTCATCGACATCTTCACGTTCGCGATGTCGACGCCCGCGTTGTCCGACTTCACGCGGACCTTCACGTTGTAATCGACCACTCGTTTCACCGCGACGATTATCTTCATGTATCTTCCGTTCAGTCTTTTCGTAGAATCCGACCAGCATTGAGTACGCCTGCCGGGTCCAGCAGATCCTTGATCGCTTGCATCAATGCAATCTCGTCAGCAGAACGGCTATGGTGAAGAAAGTCTCGCTTCACGACTCCGATGCCGTGCTCGGCGGAGATCGAGCCGCCCACGTCGGCGACTGCCCGGTAGACGAGATCTTCAACGCGATGCAGGTCGTCCGGGCTGTCGTGGGGACCCGAAAGCACGTGAAGGTTTCCGTCGCCGATATGGCCGAAGAACAGGTGGCGTTGGCGTGCAAACTGCTGCGTCAGCGCTTTGTGCGTCGAATCGACGAACCGCCCCATTGTTGCCATCGGAATGCCGACATCGAAAGCAGCGTGCGGCTTGAGATGCGCCAGCAGTTCGCCTATGGCCTCGCGATAGGCCCAAAGCCGCTGCGCGTCGTCGATCGATTGGGCCACGACGGCATCGGTCACGAGACCGTGGTCGAACGCATCGGCCAGAAACGCCTCGAGTTGTCGCCGTTCGCCCGCTTCGTCGGTACCGAGCGTCTCCAGCAATGCGTACACCGGCGCGGGGGCGTCGAAGGCTGGTCGTAACATGTGGACCTCGCGAGCGGCGACCATGAAGTCGTCCCACATGACCTCGAACGCGGATAGGCCCGGCAGTGTGGCACGAGCGTCGCGTATGAGCTGCGTTGCGGCGTCGAACGATGGAAGCGCACAGAGCGCGGTGCATGCGCTCGTAGGGAGGGGGGAAAGCTTAAGGACGAGTCTGGTAATCACGCCCAAAGTACCTTCGCTGCCGATGAACAGGTGCTTCAGATCTACGCCGGTCGCGTTTTTCGTGACGCGATTGAGCATGCTGAGCAGACGCCCGTCGGGCAACGCGACTTCGAGGCCAAGCACCATATCGCGCATTGTGCCGAACCGGATCACACGGTTACCACCAGCATTGACAGCGGCGTTGCCGCCGATCTGGCATGAACCGCGAGCGCCGAGATCGAGCGGAAAGTACCAGCCTTGTTCTTCGACGCATTGCTGCAATTCTTCGAGAACGACGCCAGCCTGCACGGTGGCGGTGCCGCCTACGGTGTCGATTTCCTCGATTGAATCGAGCTTCGATAACGAAAGCGCGATTTCCCCTTCGCGCGGCGTCGCGCCACCGGCGAGACCCGTCAAGCCGCCTTGCACGACAGCACGGCGACGAAAGCGGCTGCAGATCTCAAGTGTCGCCGCCACCTGTTGCGGCGTGCGCGGGAACACGACGATGCCCGGAATGCAATGTGGTGCTTCACTCCAGTCGCCGGCGTGGGCCAACGCGACAGACGAGTCGAGCACGACCGAGCTGTCGCCGAGCGTGCTTTCGAGCGCTGCGACGAATAGGTCGACAGGCTGTTCGATGAACGGAGTCATTGAGTGTGTCCGATGTTGAGTTGCCGATCCCGCCCGGCATTGCGCGGCATCGCAGCGACGATACCGGCCGACAGCAGCAGAAACGCTGCAGTGACGTAAAGCGCGACGCTCGCGCTGCCCGTGCGGTCTACGATCCAACCGATCATGTAAGGGCTGACGAACCCGGCAAGGTTGCCGATCGAATTGACCAGTGCGATGCCAGCGGCCGCAGCAACCCCACCCAGCAACGAAGTTGGAATGCGCCAGAACACAGGCGCAAGGCACTGCAATCCCATGCATGCAACCGTCAACGCCGCAAGCGAAACCACCTGCTGGCCGCTGTACAGTGCACTTGCGATGAGCCCGAGAGCCGCCGCAGCGCACGGTATGAGGTAGTGCCAGCGATGTTCACCGCTTCGATCCGCGCTACGGCCGACCGCCAGCATTGCGCCAATGCCGAACGCGTATGGAATCGCGGACAGCAGGCCCACGTTCAGCGCAGACGCGACGCCCATATGTTTGATGATCGACGGAAGCCAGAAACCGAAGCCATACTGTCCCATCGCGGCACCGAAGTACGCCAATGCCAGCAGCCATACTGCGGGCCGACGCAATGCTTCGGAAAGCGATACTGTTTGTTTGCTTTGCGACTCCGCTTCGATGTTCGCCATCAGCCGGACGCGCGCTTCGTCGTTCAGCCACTTCGCGTTGCGGATACTGTCGTCGAGATAGAACAGTGCCGCGATGCCGACAACCAGCGACGGTACGCTCTCGAGCACAAACAGCCATTGCCACCCGGATAATCCAGCCGCGCCGTGAAACGTCGACAGAATCCATCCTGAGAGAATGCCGCCGCAGACGCCGGCGATCGGAATGGCGGTCATGAATGTTGCGATCACGCGGCTTCGGCGCTTCGCTGGATACCAATATGTCAGGTAGAGGATGATCCCAGGGAAGAAGCCCGCTTCGGCGGCGCCAATCAGGAAGCGGATCACATAGAAGGCCGTCGTCGTGTGCACGAATGCCATGAGGCCCGTCAGCACGGCCCAGGAAATCATGATTCGGGCGATCCAGCGGCGTGCGCCGACCCGATGCATGATCAGATTGCTCGGAACCTCGCATACGAAATACGCGAGAAAAAAGATTCCGGCGCCGAAACCGTAGATCTGCTCGCTCCAGCCCAGCTCCGACACCATCTGCAATTTCGCGAACGCGATGTTGACGCGATCGAGGAACGCGATGACGAAGCACAGACAGAGGAACGGCACAAGCCGCCAGGTAACGATCGAGTAAGCGCGTTCTTCGAGCTGTTCCTCCAGCTCGAGATGCGCGGTGAATGATTGCGCCACAATGTGTCTCCTGAGTTGGAATAGTCGGTCTTTGTGGCGAAAGTTTGCGTCGGGCTATTCAATAAGACAAACGATGATTTCTGGCCTATTATTGAGAAAAACTTGTCAATGGAAGAAGTTATGTCCGGGGCGCGATTCACACCAAGGCAGCTTGCTGCTTTCCTTGCCGTGGCGGACGTCCGCAGCTTTGCGCGGGCCGGCGAGCGCCTGAACCTGTCGCCGTCCGCCGTAAGTCTGCTCATTGCGGAACTGGAAAGCGGTGTGGGCTTTCGTCTGTTCGATCGCACCACGCGCAGCGTCGCACTGTCGCCGGCCGGACGGGAGTTCGTCGTTCACGCTAAGAGCGTGATGAGGAATATCGAACTGGCTCAGGCCGCGGCGGACGATATACGGAATCGCGCTGCAGGGATCGTTCGGATTGCAGCTCCGCTGGTAATCGCGACGACGATGATGCCCACTGCGATAAAGAGATACGGGCTAACCCATCCCAAGGTGGTGATACGGATTCGGGATGCGGCAGTTGATAACCTCGTAGACATGGTTGCCAACGGGGACGTCGACCTCGCAGTCGGCCCCGATCAAGCTGTTGGTGATGACGTGGCGCGTATCGAACTGTTCAAAAGTCCTTGGGTGCTTTGGTGTGCGCCGGACAATCCTCTCTCAAAACGTGGACGGATTACGTGGATCGACCTGCGAAAGCAGCCTGTTGTCGCGGCGGGACGAGACTATGAACGTAACGTTTCACTTATGCGCGCAGGCGTCGCAGACGATGAGCGTATCGCGCCAATGGATGTCGTCGACAACATCAGTACCGCTCTCGGGATGGCGGCCGCCGGACTTGCGTTGACGCTGGCGCCGGCATATGTTGGCCTGCTGGCGCGACCGCTTGGTTTGATTATGCGCCCGATTGTAGAACCGGAAGTCATGCGCCAAGTGTGTCTTTACCATTCAGCAAGCCGCGCGGTTTCGCCAGCCGCCGAGGGCTTTCGTCAACACCTTGTAGACTCGTTGAGTGGTATGGAGTCGCTTGGAATAACTCGGCGACGCGCCAAATAGTGATCCAGTGCGCCGCAAGGCGTCGACGACGGGCCCGGCCGGGCAACGTTCATTGGATGGAACATCCCCATCCTTCTGGTCTGACATTCGACCACAGGAGAGAAACGAAATGTACTTCGGCGCTACATCGATTCGATGCCCGCTTTGCGGCGGCCCCGCGCTATGCAGGGCGAGCCAGGATATGTGGTGCGGGCACTGTAAGAACGGCACGGCGCGATAGGAAAGAGGAAGAATGAACGGCAGTAAGCGTACAGTGCGGCGGGCAGGTCGACCGGGGCTGGCGAAACACCTGTTGATGCCGTTGCCAACTGAGAAGATCTAAGCGCTGTCATTCGAAAATCATCTGGCGTTGGCAACCGTGCGTGGCGGCCGCGGTGACCTTGATCAACTCAGTTGCTTGATCCGCGTCGTCTATCTCGCGTTCTACCTGCGGGATGCGACTGCGGCGCCGAGATCGAGCCATACCGGCGCGCCGAAGCGGCGCTCAATGCGTGCATCACGCGAGTCGAGCTCGGCGAACGCTGCCTACTCCTCGACCACGAACTGGCAACCGTCGAACGCATTCTGGTTGTCCACGACGAGCAGCTTGCCGCAATTCCGTGGCATCGCTACCTGGACGCTTGGCAAAGGCTCGGTCTTATCACGGCAGCACGATTACCCATTCAAACTTGGGTTCCGCGGAACCGATGACCGCGACTGCCGCCGCCATTGGGGAGTTGACGCCGGTCTTCGCGAGATCGCGGCCAGTGACAACTTTAATTCGCAACGCACACCCTCATGAATTTCCGAGCGTTTCGCATCTTCTGGTCAACGTCAACCGGCGAAGTGACAACTTTGCTTCGCAAACGGTGACAAGTTTAATTTGATCTACGTCGCGAAGGCCGTCTGTCCATCACTCTAGTGACGCGCTCGAAGCCGGTAAATATCGTCCGTGCAATTGACTCGACACGCGGTGTAACGAATCGTCCGCTGCATGAAACCGCGCAAATGCACGCTGGCGGAATCGGCCGCCAGCGACGCCGGTGCGCTGGTTTCGCACCCGATATTCATGCACACTCGGTGCTCCCATCGCCCGCGACCGCGCCACGTCGCGCACAAGCCGGAGCCGCCCATGCAAAGAAAATTCGACGATCTGCTGCTTGGCAGCATCGAGCTGTTCTGCCTGGCGGCCGAACTCGGCAGCTTCACCCTCGCGGCGACGGCGGCAAGCGTCACGCCCGCCGCGGTCAGCCGGTCCGTCGCGCGTCTGGAAGAGCGCCTCGGCGTGCGACTGTTCGTGCGCACGACGCGACAGATCCGCCTCACCGATTCCGGGCGCCGCTACTTCGAGCAATGCCGCGATGCGTTGTCGCAGCTCGTCGATGCGGAGCGCGAAGCAACGGGCCAGCAGGCGACGCCGGCCGGCGTGCTGCGCATCAGCATGCCGACGCCATACGGGCACTATCGTGTACTGCCGCTGTTGCCCGCGTTTCGCGAGCGATATCCGGATGTGCGCGTGGAAACGCATCTGAGCAACCGCAACATCGACTTCGCCGAAGAAGGGTTCGACCTTGCGATCCGCGGCCGTGCACCGGCGGATTCGAGCCTCGTCGCACGCTTGCTGGAGGATGCGGAACTCGTCGTCGTCGCGACGCCCGCCTACCTGAAGCGAGCCGGCGTACCGCAAACCGTCGACGATCTGCACGCGCACGAGTGCATCCAGTTCGAGCTGCCGAGCAGCGGGCGCCCGATTCCATGGTTGTTCAACGACGGATCCGATGAAATCGACGTCGCGACGAGCGGCGGCTACGGCACGTCCGGCGACGTCCTCGCCGGCGTCACGCTCGCGCGCAGCGGTGCGGGCCTGTTTCAGACCTACCGCTTCATCGTCGAACAGGATCTGAAGAACGGGACGCTCGTGGAGGTGCTGTCCGGCCAGGGCGGCCGGGCGCGACCGTTCATGCTGCTGTATCCGCATGCACGCTATCTGTCGTCGCGCGTGCGCGTCTTCGTCGACTATCTCGTCGAACATCTGGCGCAGGCGCCCGGCAAGCGAACCCGCTAGCCGCCTGCCGCCGAGCCGGCGGCAAAGCGCTGCAGGGCGGCCGCGCACGCATCGCTGCGCCGGCGCCGCCTGCGTCGCGCCGTCCGGGCCGTCCTCGCCGTCCGGGCCGGCGCATCGTCGCTGTCGCCGCTCAGTGGCCGGCGCTCTGGCCGCCGTCCACGTGCAGGATTTCGCCGGTGACGAACGGCGCCGAATCGAGATACAGGATCGCGCCGACGATGTCGCTCATCTCGCCCATCCGGCCGACCGGATGCAGCGATGCGAGCGTCGCGTACGTGTCGGGCGCGTGCATCGGCGACTTGATGACGCCGGGCGACACCGCGTTCACGCGGATGCCGGCCTTTGCATACTCGATCGCGAGCGACTTCGTCGCGGCATTCAACCCGCCTTTCGTCAGCGACGCCAGCACCGACGGCACGTTGCTGTTCGCGTGGTCGACGAGGCTCGTCGTGATGCTGACCACGTGTCCGCCGCCGTGCTGCTGCATCGCGGCGATCGCGCGCTGCGTGATGTGGAAGAAGCCGTCCAGGTTGACGCGGGTGATTGCGGCATAGTCGTCCGCCGTGTATTGCGTGAACGGCTTTGCGATGAACACGCCGGCGTTGTTGACGAGCGTATCGACGCGGCCGAAGCGTTCGATCGCGGCGTCGACCACACGGCGTGCGACAGCCGGGTCGCCGATGTCGCCGGCGACGGTGACGAGATCGGGATCGTTCGATGGCCCGATCGAACGGGACGTCGCGACGACGCGATGCCCGTGGGCCCGGAATGCGTTGACCGTTTCGGCGCCGATGCCTTGCGATGCGCCGGTGACGATGATGACTTTGGATGTGCTCATGATATCCCTCGACAGGTGACTGGTTTTCGGCTTCGGTGCCGACCGGATCGATGAATCCGATGGGCCAGACTGTAGGCGCGTGCAGCCGAAGTTCGAACACCCGCCGTGGACCAACAGTCTTGCGTCGCGGGAACAAATGCGAGCATCGGTTCGGACGGCGTGACGGTCGGCGACGCGGCAAATCGTGTGAAGTACAGCGGTCGAATCGTCGTGAACCCGGGCGTTTTCAGCGGGAATGGTGTGGATTTCAACGTCGACGTGGATGCCAGTTTTCGAAATGTTCGGCACCTATGTGGATAACTTTTCTTATCACAATAGCGCTGTTGCATATCGTAACTCTCGAGTGCGAAAACACGCCAAGCGCATTTCGACGCGTATCGTCGAATGAAGGTTGATCCGTATCAGGGAAGGGCGCCTGCTACGCGGATATCCTCGGCAGCAGCGTGCAGGTCGGCAAGCAGGCGCGCCTGAAACGGCGCGATGTGATGACGGTGGGTTCGCGCCGCGCGCAGCGTCATCGCAGCGACATCTTTCTCACGTAAATCTATGGCACTTCGCCAATCGGCGGAGTCCCGATTTCTCAAGGAATACCATCCATGGCGGCAAAACGCGTTCGCATCAACATGATTGCCCGTCGCCAGTCGACGTTCGACGGCCGGCATCTCGACACCGCGGCGGTACGTCGTTTGGACGCGCACGCGCAGGACGCGATTCCCGCCCATCTCAAGGGCACGCAGGGCGCCGAAGCCGAATGGCTGCCGCGCATGAAGGTCAGCGAGCGATAGCCCGGTTGCGCCGGGCGAGCCGCTACGCGACAGCGCCGATCTCGCCGTCCGGCGGCTCTCCCGATTTCGCTCGATGTGAAACGCGCCCGCCGGACGGCGAGCGCCGGATCACGACTGTCGCGGCACACGTATCGCGCCCCGTCGTCGGACCTGTTCCCGACTGGACGGCTCGCTGTTCTGCGGCGCCCGGGGCCGTCGCGCGGCGCGTCCCGGCGTGTCGGCCGCTGACGAAGCGGAGCCTCGGAGCGCCCGCGAGCAACGTCCGTCTCATGCCCGGCACGCCAGGGGATCCCGGCTGCGATCGTCATCGCCTGCCTGAGCCGGCCAATTCGTCACGTGACCGGTGGCGCGTGCCCGTGATCCCCCAGACCCCGAGCGTCGTCGTATTCCCGTGAAATATCCTTGTTCGTATAGTCGCCGAGCTGCGACGCGGCGACCACGCTCAGCACCGCACACACCAGCACGTACGCCGCGATCGCATACCCCGAGTGGTAGTAGGCAAACAGTGCCGTTGCGATCAGCGGTGCCGGCCCCCCTGCAATGACCGAAGCGAGCTGATAACCCATCGACGCGCCGCTATACCGCAACCGCCCTGTGAACGACTCGGCAATCAATGCAGCCTGCGGTCCATACATCATCGAATGCGGAACCAGCGACAACACGATGGCCGCGAAGATCCATACCGGATTGCGGCTATCGACCATCGCGAAGTAGACGAATCCGAACACGCCGACGGCAGCCGCACCGATCACGTACATCCGCCGCCGCCCGATCAGATCCGACACGTGCCCGAACAGCGGAATGGTGAAGAACTCGACCACGGATGCGACCAGCACCGCCGCCAGCAGCAGTTCGCGCGTGACGCCCAGCGCCGTGATCCCGTAAGTGAACACGAACGCCGTATAGATATAGAACGGCGCCTGTTCGGCCATCCGCGCAAACGCCGACAGCACGATATCCTTCGGCTGCTTGCGCAACACTTCGAGCATCGGCGTCTTCTCGATCCGATGCTCGGCCAGCAGCTTCGCGAAGATCGGCGTCTCGAGAATGTTCAGCCGGATATAGAGCCCGATCGCAACCAGTACGATGCTGAGGAAAAACGGCACGCGCCAGCCCCACGTGGAGAAAGCGCTGCCGGAAATCCAGCTCATGGCCAGCACGGCAAGGTTGGCGAGGAACAATCCCGCTGGCACGCCGAACTGCGGCCACGAGGCGACGAAACCGCGATGCGAATTGGTGCGCGCCCACTCCATCGACATCAGGACCGAGCCGCCCCATTCGCCACCGACGCCGACGCCCTGGATGAAGCGTAGTACCGTGAGGATGACGGCGCCCCAGATGCCGATCGCGGCATAGGTCGGAACGAATGCCACGGCGAACGTAGCGAGCCCCATCAGCAACAGGGTCACGATGAGTGTGGCCTTGCGTCCGATGCGGTCGCCGTAATGGCCGAAGATCGCCGCGCCGACCGGCCGTGCGACAAAGCCGACGGCATAGATCAGGAACGCCTGCAGCGTGCCGACGAGCGGGTGGGATTGCGGGAAATACAGCTTTGCGAAGACCAGCCCGGTAACCGTGCTGTAGAGGAAGAAGTCATACCATTCGATCGTGGTGCCGATCGTGCTGGCGATGACGGCGCGCTTCAACTGGCGCCGGGCTTCCTCGTCGGAGAGGGGCGTGGCCGCGGATTGCATGGCAGCCATTTTGATATCTCCCGGAAAAAGGGCGATAGAGAAATAAACCATACGCCCGGCGACAGGTTCCGGCAAGCGCGAGCCGCGCATGGCTCCGGCAGCGTCCCAGCCATTCGCTCAGCCATCCTTAAATATCATGATATGACATTTGATTGTCATTCGATGAGCCAGCAGCTGCTGTTCGCGCCGAACGTGGGCGCTGACTGAGCGTGCAAGTGCCTTTGAACGAGTGGCCACGCGCGCGGACTAGCGACTATTTACGAAAAACCGCCGCGAGTCATGTGAACTCGCGGCGGTTCTCGGGCAATCTTCCAGGCAACCTATACGACGATGGTCGATGGTCGAGCGTCGATCAGCAGTCCCACTGAACCGGAACGAAGCGGAAACCTTCACCGCTCTTTGCAATGTGACCGATGGAGGGGAACGCGACATGCGCCGCGGCCAGCAGTGAGCCGGTTTCGGCCGCTTCGTTGAGCAGCGCCATACGCACGTCGATAGCGCCTTCAGGATCATGCTCGAAGCCATTTTGCCAATCGGGATTGTCGAAGTTGACTTCGAAAATCGCGTCGCCCACGAACGTCAGTTTCTCGCCGTAGGACGCGATGTCCACGACGCAGTGTCCCGGCGTGTGACCACCCGTCACGCGGGCCGACACGCCCGCGGCGACTTCCACGGTCTGATCGAACTGCACGATGTTTTCGCGGTAGCGTTCCACGAACTTTGCAGCAGCCTTGCGCAGCGCGGGAGGTACCGTTTCCGGCATCACCGTCTTGCTGAAGTCGGGGTTTTTCCAGAATTCAATTTCCGTGACCGACACGTGAATGCGCACGTCGTGGCGCAGCTTGGCCTTGACGCCATCAACGTTGATTCCGCCGACATGATCCATGTGCATATGTGTAATCACGATATCGGTGATCGCCGCCAGGTCGATGCCGGCCGCTTCCACGCGCGTCACCGACCGGCGCGCGAGAAGTATTCGAATCCGTCACCCACACCCGAGTCGATCAGGATCAGGCGTTCGCCGCTACGCACAAGCGCGATATTCAGCGCCCAGTCGAACATGTCGCGCTGAAGGAACAGGCCGTCGAATCATGCGTTGCGGTCGGCTTCGCTCACGTTGGTCGACATGGTGGACGTCGGCAGCGGCAAAACGCCGTCGCTGATCAACACGACGTCGACGTCACCCACGCGCACGGCATAGCGGGAAGGCACGAGTTCGCCTGCTCCGCCTGTTCCAAGGTTGGCGGTGACCGGCTGCACATTGCGGATTGTTTCGCTCATCTTCAATAGCCATATTGATTAATTGGGGTAAGCCGAACAGCACGGCATGGTCAAAAAGTACGACCCAGGTAGCGCGCGATCGCGCCTGCATTGGCTCGTCCAAAACCGGGGAAACGGCCCGGCGTTGCCGGGCCTCGGCGACGATTGCACTAATTCACGGGCGTGAGGACCGGCGCACCCTTGTTCTTGATCAGGAATACGACGAATCTTGCCGGCTTCGTGCGGCTGGCATTTCGGCCGACCGTGTGTAGGTCTTTCGGGCCTTCGTGGAACGTATCGCCGGCATGGAGCGTGACTTCCTTCCCGCCATTCAGGCCCATCACGATGCTGCCGTCCAGCACATAGACGAATGCGTGCGCATCGTGACGATGAACGGGGTCGACACTGCCGGGCGGATAATCCACGACGATCATCTCGACCTCCTTGCCCGGATACTCGGGCAACGGCTCCGTGGTCAGCGTTGTAACCGTTGCTTGCGGCGCGGCGGCGGCCGGCTGAACGGGCATCAGCAGCGACAGCGCGAGCGGTGCAAGTGCGAGCATGATGCGCTTCATGTCGTTACTCCAGGTTGGCCTTGTCGAGCCCGAACGTCTTGTCGAACGATCCGGGCACGATGCGGAACGCGACGTTCAGCCGGTTCCAGCAGTTGATCGCACCGACGAGGAAGGTCAGATCCGACAGCTCCTTTTCGGAATAGTGGGTACGCACGCGTTCGTAGAGATCATCCGGCACGCCATCCGACGAAAGATGCGTCAGCGCTTCGGTCCATGCGAGCGCGGCGCGTTCGCGCGGCGAAAAGAGCGTCGACTCGCGCCAGATCGCGACGTGATGCATGCGTAGCTCGCGCTCGCCGTGGATCCGGGCCATCTTGACGTGCATGTCGACGCAGAACGCGCAGCCGTTCAGTTGTGACGCGCGAATCTCGACGAGCTCGCGGACCGGCGCTTCGATCGTCGTCTTTTGAAACAACCCGTCGAGCTCGACGAGTTTCCTGGTGAATTCGGGCGATTGCTGAAAGTAGTTGATCCGTTGCGACATGATCCGTTCTCCTGATTTGTGGACGTGGGTACTACCGGCCCTGCGTATCGCGATTGATCGCACGACCCGCTTGGCAGCCATCGTAATCGCGGGTCCCGTGGGCCAGTAGTACCGGGTGCGTGTGCACTCTGTTGTTGCTTCGGCACCAATCGTTCGCCACGCATGCCGGCGAGATTCGGTCACGCCGACACGGCGAGGACACTGCAGATTCCCTGCCGCGCCGTTTTCGTATAGGGGCACAGGCGCTCTGTGTCGCGGACAAGGCGTTCCGCGACCTGCCGGTCGATACCCGGCATGCGGACGGTGACATTGGCGATCAGCGCATATCCGCCATCCATCGGATCACGACCGAACGTGACTTCGGCGGCCACGGTGGCGTCGCGAATATTGATCCGCTCGCGTTGCGCGAGCAGGTTCAGCGCACCGTGAAAGCACGCGGCGAAGGCCGCCGCGAACAATTGCTCGGGGTTGGTCCCATTGCCGGCTCCGCCCAACTCGATGGGCAGGCGCAGAGCGACGGCGAGGTTCCCGTCGTCCGAGCGCACGACGCCGGATGCGCGGCCGTGTCCCGTTTCGCCACCGGACACGGTGACGCTCGTCGTATAGAGCGGCTGGAAATCCCGACCGCGATACCTGTCGAGGAGGGAGAGCGGAGGGGCCTGCAGCGTGTCGTCATTCATGATGCGTGTTCGAGTTCGGCGACGCTTCGAATTCCCGGTCGTTCATTTGTCGAAGCGTGTTGCAAAGGGGGGCTGCAGGCCCGGGCAGATGGCGTCTTCGCGAACAGGTGGAGCGAACGATCGTATGCGCAGCGCGGCGATCTTCCGGTGCAGCCCGAGTCCAGGTTCGTCCATGGAGAAGGGCGGCCCCATGCTAGCGGAGCGCACCGCGCGACGGTATGGCCGTCGCGGGCGATTCAATGTTTCCCGTCGGACACCAATCGGGGCCGTGACGCAGGACTGTGACACCCCACCGGCTGAGGCCCGCGCGTCAGCGGTCGACGCAGGCGCGCAGCGTTGTCGCGTGACGCTGCGCTTCGTCCGCGTCGACGATGTTCGCGAACCCGATGACGAGGCCGCGCGGCGTGAGCTGCGTGTGGCTGTTCGCATACCAGATCGACAGCGGCACGACCGCGAGCCCGGCGTCGCGCGCGCGTGCGGCGACGGCGACGTCGTCGACCGGCCCATCGGGCCCGTCGGTGAATCGCACCGCGAACTGGATTCCGCCCACCGGCAATTCGACGATCAGCCGCTCGCCGAACGCCTGACGCAATGCATGCACGATCAACATGCGGCGCTCGCCGTACAGCGCGCGCATGCGCTTCAGATGGCGGGCAAAGTGCCCCTGTTCGATGAAATCGGCCAGCGCCGCCTGCAGCAGCGGCGGCGACCCGGCATTCATGCTGCACGCCACGCGTTCGACGCGCTCCACGGCGCGCTCCGGCACGACCGCGTAGGCGAGCCGCAAACCGGGGTACATCGCCTTGCTGAAGGTACTGCAATAGATCACGCGATCGCGCCGGTCGAGACTCTTCAAAGCGGGCAGCGGGCGGCCGAGATAGCGAAACTCGCTGTCGTAGTCGTCCTCGACGATCCACCCCGACACTTTTTCGGCCCAGTCGAGCAGTGCGATGCGGCGGGACAGCGACAGCGTATGCCCGAGCGGGCTCTGATACGACGGCGTCACCACCGCGAAACGTGCCTGCGCGTCCAGCTGCATGCCGCGTTCGACGTCGATCCCGTCGGCGTCCACCGGCACGGGGACGAGTTGTACGCCGGTCTCGGACAGGAACCCGCGTGCGAGCAGATAGCCGGGATCCTCGAACCACACGCGCTCGTCCGCCCGTGCGAGGCTGCGCAATATGAGTTCCAGCGTGGCGCGGTAGCCACCGGTGACGAACACCTGTTCCGGCACGCAGGTGACGCCGCGCGACAGCGTCAGATAGGTGGCGATGCGTTCGCGCAGCGGCCGGTAACCGGCCGGATCCGGGTAGCCGAGCAGTGCGCGTTCGCTGCTGCGCGCGCGCTGCGACACGAGCCGGTGCCAGACCTTGCGCGGAAATGCGTCGAGCGCCGGGAGCCCCGGTTGCAGCGGGCGCGGCTCGCCGCTCAGCGCGACGGCGATCGGCTGCGCTCGGCGTGGCGGCGGCGTGTCGTTCGATCCGACCGACGCACGTTGCGGGTCGGCGTGTTCGGCGGGGGCGGGCGGCGGCTGCGTCAGCGAGATCGGCAGCGACGGCGAGACGAACGTGCCTGCCGCGCCGCGCATTTGCAGATAGCCCTCGTCGACCAGGATCGTGTAGGCCAGTTCAACCGTGCCGCGCGCCGTATTCAGTTGCGTCGCCAGGCCGCGCAGCGCGGGCACGCGATCGCCGGGGCGCAGATGACCGGCGGCGATCGCAGCCTTGAACCGCTCGCAGATCTGCAGATAGACGGGCAACTGGTGTTGCCGGTCGATTTCGATGGACAGCGGCGGCGTCGGCGCAGACATCACGGGCTCTCGGATAGCGCGAACCGGACAGGAACAGATGCGATATGGACCAGTCCGATCGACGATTCTTGGCACTTATGGATAGGACATGATTCTTCCACAATTGCGGCACGTCATGCGACGGTCATGACCGCCTTTCAGGGGGTCCGATGCCGTCGCGTATCCCTTCGCAGTCCAATGCAGTCCATTCGTCAGGAGATTTTGCGATGAAGATCGTCGTCATCGGTGGTTCGGGCCTGATCGGCTCGCGTGTCGTCGCGCTGCTCGGCGAAGCCGGCCACCATGCGCTGGCTGCCTCGCCGCGCACCGGCGTCAATACCATCACGGGCGAAGGCCTGGCTGACGCATTGACGGGCGCGGACGTCGTCGTGGACGTGGCGAATGCGCCGTCATGGGAACCGCAGGCGGTGCTGGACTTCTTCCGCACGTCGGCACGCAATCTCGGCAAGGCGGAAGTGGCCGCCGGCGTGCGCCACCATGTCGCGTTGTCGATCGTCGGCTGCGACCGCATGCCGGCGAACGGCTATTTCGCGGCGAAGGTCGCGCAGGAACAGGCGATCGAAGCGGCGGGCGTTCCGTACACCATCGTTCGCGCGACGCAATTCATGGAATTCATCGGCGGCATCGCGGATGCCGGCACGGTAGACGGCACGGTCCGCATCGGCGACGGCCTGTTTCAGCCGATCGCTGCGGAAGACGTGTCGGCGCTCGTCGCGCAGATCGCGCTTACCGGGCCGCGGAACGGCACGGTCGAAATCGCGGGCCCGGATCGCGCGCCGTTCGCGGAGATCGTCGCGCGGTATCTGAAATCGGTCGGCGATACGCGTACGGTCGTGACCGATCGCGACGCCCGTTACTACGGCGGCCGCGTCGAGGAAGAATCGCTGGTGCCGCTCGGGAGTGCGCGACTCGGCCGCATCGGTCTCGACCCGTGGCTTGCAAGAAGCTGATTCGCGTTCGTCTGTGCAGCGGTTCGCCGGCGCACGCCGGCAACCGGCAATCGGAGTGAGCGACATGTCTGAGGAAGCGGAATTGAATCATTTGGAACCTTCGGAGCACGGCGTTTGTCGCGACCTGACCGGTCGCGCCGATGCGCTGTCCGCGAGCTTCGGTGCGAGCTATGCGGGCATCCTTGCGTTCGTTGCAGTGGCGAGCGAGGGAAGCTTTACCAAGGCCGCCGAACGGCTCGGCGTCGGACGGCCAGCCGTGAGCCGGAATGTCCAGAAGCTTGAAGCGCAGTTGAGTACGCGGCTGTTCCAGCGGACTACGCGCATGACCGAGCTGACGAGCGAAGGCCAGCGATTCTTCGAGAACTGCCACCAGGGTGTCGCGCAGATCGTCGAGGCCATGAATGACATGCTGGAACTGCGGCAGGGGCCGCCGCGCGGCCTGATCCGTATCAGTTCGGCGGTGGGGTTTGGCCGGAAAATCGTTGCGCCGTTGCTGGAAGCGTTTGCGCGGGCGTACCCCGACATCGTCTTCGACCTGCTGCTCGACGACCGGCCGATCGACCTGGTGTCGGAACGGATCGACGTGGCGTTTCGCAATGGCCGCATCGAGGACTCCAGCATCATTGCGCGGCAACTGATTCCGATGCAGATGGCGCTTTGCGCAGCACCATCGTACGCGGCGAGGCACGGGCTCCCGAAGAGTCTGGCGGATCTCGACCGGCACGAGTGCATCAATTTCCGATTCGCGAGCGGCCGCATCTTCGAATGGGAATTCAACGTCGATGGTCGAGTACAAAAGTACTTGCCGACGTCCCGTCTCACGTTCAATGACGCGGATCTGGTGTTGCAGGCGGTTCTACGCGGAGCGGGTATCGCGCAGATGGCGGGCTATCAGATTCGCGACCACCTTGCATCGAACGAGCTCGTCGTCGCGCTGGCGAAGTATTTGCCGGAAGATCGCGGCCACTATATCTGCTATCTCAGTCGGCAACATCTGCCGACACGCATTCGTATCTTCGTCGACTTCATGACCGAGCAGATACGCGCACTTGACCTGAACTGCCTGACCCGTTTCAACCCGGATGTCGCGGAGGAATCATCGCCGGCATTAGCTGCTTGAAGGTTTCAGGAAGGAAGACGTTGAGGGCGCGCGATTGATCTGTCGAGCATCGGGAGCGGCGTCTCAGACGCGAAACCTGCCGCTCACTCAGTCCCAGCTGATCGGCCGCACGCCACGGCTTGAGCCTGCCGTCCGCCACGTCCTGAATGACCTTGAACCTGTCCAGCTCGCGCATCGTCATCGTGATCCGCTCCGTTGCAGCCATCGCAGCCTCCGGCGCCGGACAACCGGCAGCCGGACAGCTTACGCGGCCCGAAAGCGGACATTTCTATCTAGCCAAAAGCGGACATTTCTATCTAGCCACTACAACTAGTTACGTTGATAATGATGATTATGTCAAGTCACGATTTTGCAGGAAAACACCACTGCACTGACCACTGACTTCACGGCCAGCGCATTGGCGGACCGCGGCCAGTCCGCCGCCCCTCGAAATCAGCGACGCGCGGATGCCCGGGCGTCCGACCCACCGGACGCCATCTCCGCGCATCGCAAAGCGCCGCGACAAACCGCTCAAGACACCCACATTCCCTGCATCCTGTGAGAGAAATGCGCGCGCTCGGCCGTCTCCATGAGCGACAGGAATTCCTCCTGCGTCATGTGGATCAGCGCTTCGTGGTCGCCGGCCTCGAAATACACTTCCGGCTGCTCCGCGAGATGTTCCTCGAGGAACGTCTTCATCCCGTACGCCATGCACACCGGCGGCAACGCGCCCATGTCGCAATCCTTGAACAGCTCGCGCAGTTCGATTTCCTTGGCGAGCACGAGATGGCGGCCGGTCTTGACCCAGAGGTCCGACAGCCGCACCGCGTGCGACGTCGGCAGCACGGCGGCGACGTAGCCTTCGTCGTCCTCGAGCAGCACGGTTTTCGCGAGACGATCGCCGGGGATATGCGCGGCGGCGGCCGTCTCCATGCTGGTATGGCTATACGGGTGGTACACGACTTCGTACCGCGATGACTTCTGGCGCAGGCAATCCTGCAGGGTGGCTGATACAGGCATGGCACACCTCTCTGGACGAATCGCGCGAACGAAGTTCGCACCGGATTCGTTCAGCATAGGTCGCATTCGGGCCAATGGAAACGCCCTCGCGCGACGTCCGCACGGGCCTGCTGACGAGCGGCTTCGGCCCTTTTTGGGGACGGTCCTCCGCCCTCCCCGGGATATGAAATCCGGGTCCGGGATATGCTCGTCGAACCGCCTTTCCTGAAGACGTGGTGTGTCGATGAGGGTCCTGTCGCGACAGCACGACCCAATACGATGGCGATGGAGCGCTAGACCGTTAGTTGCATTTATAGGGAAGTAGGACCGTAAATATGCGTGGCAGCGTAGCCGCACGAACGGGTTCGAAGACACCCGACGAATCCTTGCGAACCGCGCCGACAGAACCGCGCCGACAAAGACCGAGCCCTGTCCTATACTGAGCCGGCGCGGCGCCGAACCTGCGCGGCAACCGATTCCGGGAGCGACCATGCATTACCAGCTGATCTACGATCTCGTCGACGACTACCTGGCCCGGCGCGAACCGTTCCGCGCCGAGCACCTCGCACTCGCGAAGGCCGCAACCGAACGCGGCGAACTGGTGCTCGCCGGCGCGTTGCAGGATCCGGCCGACCAGGCCGTGCTCGTGTTCGAAGGCGATTCGCCGGAAGCCGCCGAATCGTTCGCGCGCGCCGATCCGTACGTGCAGAACGGCCTCGTCAAATCGTGGCGGGTGCGGCCATGGCGTGTCGTGATCGGCAAGCACGCGCCCCGCTAGCGCCGCACGGCGACACGCGCGCGACGACAGCGACTACAGCCACCCCGCCCGCTTGAACCGCCACCACAGCGCGAGATCGCCCGCGACCATCACCGCGATGCAGCCGTAGAAGCCGTACTTGAGATGCAGTTCGGGCATGTTCGCGAAGTTCATCCCGTAGATGCCGGCGATCATCGTCGGGATCGCGAACAGCGCGGCGAACGAGCCGAGCCGCTTGGTCACCTCGTTTTCGGCGAGCGAGATCATCCCGAGGTTGACCTGGATCGCGGTCACGACCATTTCGCGACGCCCTTCGATCGTCTTCACGATTCGCTGCAGATGGTCGTACACGTCGCGGAAATAATGTTCCATCCCGCTGCAGACCTGCGGTGTCCGCCCGCCGGTGAGCTTCGCGAGCGGTTCGAGCAGCGGCGCCGTGTGCTGGTACAGCATCACGAGCCGGCGCTTCAACGAATAGAGGTCCTCGATGATCGCGCGCGACGAGGACGGCGAGCTCTTCGTGAAGATGCGGTCCTCGAGCTCCTCGAGCTCGTTGCCGAGCGTCTCGAGGATCGGGAAATAGCGATCGACGACCTGATCCATCAGCGCATAGAACACGAACGCCGAGCCTTCCTTCAGCAAATGCGGCTCGCGCTCGCAGCGCTTGCGCACGTCGCGGAAGTCCTGTTCCGTATGGTTGCGCATCGACAGCACGTAGTTCGGGCCGACGAACACGTTCAGCTCGCCGACCTTGAATTCGCCGTCGTCGTCGAGCTCGACGGTATGCAGCACGGCGAACAGCGAGTCGCCGTACTCCTCGATCTTTGGCCGTTGATGCCCGTTGCGGGCATCCTCGAGCGCGAGTTCGTGCAGCCCGAACTCCTCGCCCATCAGATTGATTTCCTCGGGCGTCGGATCCTTCAGCGCCACCCACACGAAACACTCGGGTTTCGACACGTAGTCACTGATGGCGTCGATATCGATGTCGGCGAGCTTGCGGCCGTCCTGGTATGCAGCACAGTTGATCAGCATGATGTCCGTGACGTTGCGATTTGCACGTCAGTTTACCGGTTTGCCGCGCAGGCGGCCCGGCTTGCGCGTCGCGCCGATATTGGTCATGATCGGGCAGGATGCGGCACGGCAGCGCTTGGACAGGTTCACGGCACGCTCGTGCGGCCCAACCGTCAAGGAGACAGACCCATGTGGTATTTCGCGTGGATACTCGGCATCGGCGTGGCCCTCGGCTTCGGCATCATCAATGCGATGTGGCTGGAAGCGGAAGTGTTCTCGCGCGACGGCAAGTGCGCCGACACGTCGCGTGCGGGTTCGCGGAGCCGGTATTCGTGACCCATCTGGTATTCTTCTGCGGCCATGCCGGCACCGGCAAGACCACGCTTGCGAAGCGGCTGATCGGCCCGCTGATGCGCACAACCGGCGAGGCCTTCTGCCTGCTCGACAAGGACACGCTGTACGGCCGCTACAGCTCGGCCGCAATGGGCGCCCTCACGTCGGATCCGAACGACCGCGACAGCCCGCTCTACCTGAAGCACCTGCGCGACCCCGAATACCAGGGCCTGCTCGACACCGCCCGCGAAAACCTCGCGCTCGGCATCGGCGTGCTGGTGGTCGGCCCGCTGTCGCGGGAAGTACGCGACCGGCGCATCCTCGACCGCACGTGGCTCGGCATTGCGCCCGACGTCACGCTGACCGTCGTCTGGGTCCATACGTCCGAAGACGTCGCCCGCGAGCGGATCATCGCGCGCGGCAACCCGAACGACGCGTACAAGCTCGCGCACTGGGACGAATACCGGCAACGCCGCTTCGTGCCGACCGGCCACGAATGCGACGGGATCGTGATGTTCGACAACACCGCGCCGTCCGACGCCGACATCGAGTCGTTGCTGTACCGCATCGCGCCACCGGCGCCGCCCGCGCCGCAAGCGACGATCGTCCCGCCGCTGCCGGCCTGAACGGCCACCGCCCTGCTCTTCCCGCGCGCCTGAAAAAAACAACGCCGGAAGCGCTGCTGCGCTCCCGGCGTCGTCACACGGCCCTCGTGCCGTCGGTCCGTCGTCAGGCGACTTCGTGCACGCGCTCCATCGTGCCGCCTTCGTACAGCTTGCCGAAGCGGTTCGACAGGAACGCCTTCAGCGACACCTTTTCCTGCGGGATGAAACCGCTCTGCGGCAGCTTCTTTTCGCGGAACAGATCCAGCACCGCGCACATCGCGCCGGCCGTCGTGATCTGGATCGCGCTCATGTGCATCCCGCACACGTCCTTCGCGAAGATCTTGCGGGTGAACACGTCCTGCACGAGCTGGCCGTCCTTCACGCCCGTCACCGTGACGAACACGAGCACGACGTCCTGCTTCGTCGACGGCACGGCACGACGCATGATCGACTTCAGCGTGTCGCGGTCGCTCGACAGGCGCAAGTCCTCGAGCAGGAACTGCACGAGTTCGCGGTGGCCCGGATAGCGCACCGACTTGTAGTCGAGCGTCTCGACCTTGCCCGACAGCGTCTCGCACAGCGTGCCCAGGCCGCCGGACGTGTTGAACGCTTCGTATTCGGTGCCGTCCAGCGAGAAGTGCTCGAGGCCTTCGAGCGGCTGCACCCACTGCTTGCGGCCGTCACGGATCGCTTCGCACGGCTGGCAGTATTCGTTGATCAGACCGTCGACGCTCCACGTCAGGTTGTACTTCAGCGCGTTGGTCGGATATTCCGGCAGCGCGCCGACGCGCATCTTCACGTCGCGCACTTCGCTGAAGCCGTTCACGAGCTCATGTGCGGCGATACCGATGAAGCCCGGTGCGAGGCCGCACTGCGGCATGAATGCACGGTCCGAACCGTCGGCGAGTTCGCGAATCGCGTGGGTCGCGCGAACGTCTTCGGTCAGGTCGAAATAGTGAACGCCGGCAGCCTTCGCAGCCGCTGCGACGTTGACCGCGAGGTAGTACGGCAGCGCGTTGACGAGTGCATCGAAGCCCTTCACGGCTTCGCGGATCGCATTGGCGTCCGCCGAATCGACGCGTTGCGTCGCGATCCCTTCGCGCGACAGCTTCGCGAGCGCATCGGCGTCGCGGTCGAACGCGACGACTTCGTAGTCGCCCGTTTCACGCAGCATGTGAGCAATGGTGTGACCGATCAGACCTGCGCCGACGATGGCGATTTTCATGCGCTTATCTCCTGATGATGGGTTTGGTGTTTGTGTACGGCGTCGAGCCATGAACACAGTTTAGGGACGCGCAAAATCAGTTCCAAGACGAAGAATGATGCGAAACGACCGATAAATTCGACGGAATGACGACGGTTTTCGTCATAACGACCAAATCGTCTAAAAATCGCGTAAATCGCCGGCTCAAATCGAGCCGCAAAAGTCGCGTCGGCGCTCAGAAAAGAACGAACTCAAACAGGATGGAGGCGGGATACACGAATGCGCATGAGCCGCTGCTCGCGCCCGCGTCGGCAGTCGACGCAACGACGCCGGCGTGACGATGCGCGCGCCAACGCCCCGCCCTGCGGCAAGCGCAAACGGCGGGTATCAAGAGAAGCTGAAGGAGGAAAAACTGCGCAACGATCGCGCTGCGACGTCACGCGTGTCGCCGCATGCGGAGCATTACCCGCCGATCGTGCCGCGATCGATCTTGCGCGACAGAATGATCGACGTCGTCGTGCGCTCGACGCCTTCGAGCGTGCCGATCTGATCGAGCAGATCGTTGAGCCGCTCAGGCGAATCGGCGCGCAGCCACGCGACGTAGTCGTACTCGCCGCTCACCGCGCACAGCAGCTGCACCTCGGGCATCCGGTCGAGCCTGCGCAGCACGTCCTTGCCGAACTTCGGCGTGAGAATGATGCCGACATACGCGTAGATGCTCGCATCGAGCACGTCCTGTCCGAGCCTCACGCTGTATCCGGCGATCACGTTCGTACGCTCGAGCCGCGCGATGCGTGCGACGACCGTCGTGCGCGCGACGTCGAGCTGCCGCGCGAGATCGGCGACGCTTGCGCGCGCATCCGCTTGCAGCAGCGCAACGAGTTGCCGGTCGAGGTCGTCGAGTTGGTCGAGGCGAGGTGGACGCATGAGGCTGGGCCGGCGCGCAGCGCGCCGGCGAAATGGAACGTGACGCGATGATAGCGCCGAACGTCGGCGCGCCCAACCGGGATCGCGCGCCGTCACGGGTTCACGCTCGCGCACCGCCCGCGACACGCGCGCTACCTTCGCCGCATGTGCGCGCAGCCCGACGAATCGATCGGCAGCCACTCACCCCCTACGTCCCTTTCAATTTCGATTCGTATCGGATGTAAGCAAGTGTCGCTTTCGCTGCTGCGCTGCACACGGCGTGCTACTAATAGCGGCAACGCGAGATGCGCGCTCGCGGCACCAGCCGCCGCGCCCGCTCGCACGACACCACCCCGGAGAGCCAACCATGAAGAAAATCTCGCTCACCCTCGCGATGCTCGCCGTCACGGCTGGGGCATTCGCGCAAACGCAGCCGCAAACGCCCGCTCCGGCGACGGCAACGGCACCCGCTGCTTCGGCACCAAGCGCCGAGCAGCGCGCCGCACGCCATGAAGCGCGCATCGAGCAGCGCATCAAGTATCTGCACGACCAGTTGAAGATCACGTCGGCGCAGGAACCGCAGTGGAAGACGTTCGCCGACACGATGCGCGAGAACGGCGAAACGATGGGCCGCCTCTATCGCGCGCGGATCGAGAACAACAACGTGTCGGCGATCGACGACGTGAAGCAGTATGCCGAACTCGCGCAAGCGAACGCGGACGGCGCGAAGAAACTCGCCGACGCATTCGCACCGCTCTACGAGAGCTTCCCGGCCGAACAGAAGGCGCTGGCCGACACGACGTTCCGCAACTGGCTGCACCACGGCGGCGAACATCGCGGCAAGCGCAAGGCCAACGCCAAGAGCAAGGAAGGCACGGCAGCCGCCGCGCCCGCCGCAAGCGCGCCCGCCCAGAACTGATCCCCGCATTGCCGGCGCCGCGCTGCCCGTCCGGGCCGAACGGCGTCGCGCGTCCCGCGGGCAATCGGCGCGTCACACGGCGCGCCGATTTCGGGATAAGCTGCCGGCTTTTCCCGCACTTCCCCGCCATGCTCGAACTCAAGCACCTCGATCTGCGTACCGATCCGCAGGCCCGTCGCGTCGTCAAGGACGAAACCGTCGCGGTCGCCTTCGCGGATGCCGACGGCGAACTGATGAGCCTCGAAGGCCCGAACCGCTACGTCGCGGGCGACGCGCTGATCACCGGCTCGACCGGCGACCGCTGGGTCGTGTCGCGCGCGCGCTTCGACGCCAAGTACCTGCCCGCCGACGCCGCGCTCGCGCACGGCGCGCCGGGCGCGTACCGGAACCGGCCGGCCGTCGTGCTCGCCCGCCGGATGGACGAGCCGTTCACGATCGCGCGCTCGGAAAACGGCGACACGCTGCGCGGCGTCGCCGGCGACTGGGTGATGCAATATGCGCCCGGCGACTACGGCGTCGTGCAGGCGCAGCGCTTCGCGCAGGTGTACCGCGACGCGTAACCGGCCGCGCCGGCATCGCGCCGGCTCTTACGCCTACGCCTACGCGAAGTCCTCGTCGAGTTCGAGTTCCGCGTCGCGCTCGACGGCCTGGCCGGCCGCGTGCCGTTCCTCGAGCGAACCCAGCATCGCTTCCGTATACGCATGCAGCACCGCGTGGCTGCGTGCGCGCTGCATCGGCCGGAGCGCCAGATAGCGCGCGAGCGCGGCCGGCGCGATGCGGATGTCGAGCGTCATGCGCTTCGGCGTCGCGCCGAAACGCATCGCGAGCCAGTGCACGGACAGGAACCGCCCGCGCGCGTCGCTGCTTTCGGCGAACCGCGTCTGCTCCGGAAAGAGATCGCAGATCACGCGCGCGAGCGCATCGAATTCGGCGCTCTGGCATTCGATCAGATAGTCGTCCATTCCCGTTCTCCCGTCAGGCCGCCGCCGCACGTTGCGGCCGGCACGTCTTCACCAGCGCGACGACCAGGATCGCAGTGAGCACGAAATACACGGCTTCGAGCCATCCGGCCGGCAGCACCCGGACCTGGTAAAGCAGCGTCGGCGCGATCGCGAGCGCGTGCAGCACGATCGCGAGCGGCAGTACGCCTGCGCGGCCGGCGCGCACGCCGCGCCACACCAGCACCGACAGCGCGAGCTGCACCACGAAGCCCGCGCAGCGTTCGAGCAGCAATAACAGGATCGACGGCGCCGACAGCGTCGCCAGCATCACGTGGAGGCGCACGACGGTATCGCCCGGCAGGTCCGCGAGCTGCGTTTCGAGCTGGCCGCGGCTCGCGAGCCACGCGAGATACGACCACTGGCCCCACACCAGCACGCCGACGAACCACGCTTCGGCACCCGCATGGCCGATCCCGTAGCCGATGCCGCGACCGTCGCCGGCCGACGCGCCATGGCGGCGGTTCAGGAAACGCATCCCCAGATAGCGGCCGACTTCCTCGAATACGGCGGTCGCGAGCGCGCTGTACGCGACGAACGCGAGCGGCTGCGTGAGCCACCCGCCTGCCGGCGTCTGGCTCAGCACGAGACCGTGGAACGCGCGTTCGACGATCATCGCGAACAGCGTGAAGACGGCGACGCCGACGATCGTGTCGCGGCGGTCGAGCGCAAGCGGCTTGCGCAACATACGGAAGAGAACGAACGGCAGCAGCGCGATGATCAGCGTGGCGGCGATCAGCACCGCCAGCGTGACGGGGGCGACAGTCATGTATTTCCTTGTTCAGGGCAGCGCACCTGGCGCGCTGCGTGCCCCGAATGATACTCAGCTTGCCGTCGACGCGCGCGCAATCAGCTCGCCCGGCAGCATCGCGACGCGCACGTCGCCGGCCGCGCCGTCGATGCGTTCGTGCACGAATTCGACGGCCTTGTAGCCGATTTCGTAGGTCGGCTGGCGGATCGTCGTGATGCCGATCAGCTCGGCCCACTCGGGATCGTCGATCGACAGCAGCGCGGCCTTTGCCTGCCACGCGGCACCGAAACGCGCGCGCAGATGGCGCGCGATCGCGAGCGCGACCGGCGCGTTCGCGGCGAACAGCGCCGCGCGCACGCCGCGTTGCGTCGCCGCGTCGATGCGCGCATCGAGCTCGGCGAGCGCCGCCGCGGCCGCATCGGGTTCGTTCAGGTCGAGCACGACCGTCGGCGGCACCGGCAGCCCGCGCGCATCGAGCGCCGCGCGGAACGCGGCCTCGCGCACGCGCCGCGAGCTGACATGCTCGAACGGCTGCACGACGAAATGAATCGCGTCGAAGCCGCGCTCGATCAGGTGCGCGAGCGCCGTCTCGATCGCATCGGCGTTGTCCAGGCCGATCAGGTCGGCCTCGAAGCCCTCGACGGTCCGGTCGACGAGCACGGCTGGAATGCCGCCGCCGCGCAGCGGGCGCAGCACGTCCTCTTCGGCGCCGAGCGCGTTGACGATCAGCCCCTCGACACGATACGTCGTGAGCAGCTGCAGGAAGCGCCGCTCCATCTCGACTTCGTTCGCCGCGTGACAGATCAGCGGCATGTAGCCGAGCGCATGGCACGCGGCCTCGACGCCCTGCAGCACTTCGACGGTATAGGGGTTGGTCAGGTCGGCCGCGAGCATGCCGAGCAGCCGGTTGCGGCCGCGCTTGAGCCCGCGCGCCATCTGGTTCGGCCGGTAATTGAGCCGGGCGATCGCCGCCTCGATCCGCTGGCGCAGATCGGCGGACAGCACCTGCGTCTCGCCGTTCAGGTAGCGAGAAACGCTGGTCTTGCCCGTGCCGGCCTCGCGCGCGACGTCGCTGATCGTCGCCGGACGCTGCGTGGTAAGTTGCGAATCGGTCAAGTCGTGCCTCGCGACGTACGATCCGCGCCGCTTCATCTGCGGACGGACTTTGTTGTTGGATACGAAAGCCTCCCGGCGCGCGCTGTCGATCAGCGCCGGCGCTTCAGCGCCCATGCCGATCCGCTGCTTCGCGATCGCCCGAAGCCGGCGCATGCGCGCCCGCCCCGGTCATCTGCTGCAACGAACAGCGGCCAGCCGCACCGGATCTGGCACCGATGCCCGTCGCCGGACGCGGCACGATGGGCCGGACCGCGGATGCGACGAGCGGGCGATCATAACGCAGCCTGCCCTCCCGTACCAACACCCTCGACGCTAACGGGGCCGGCGGCCTTGCCGGCCGGCCGTCGGCGCTCAGGCGCGCGCGAGTGCGTCGGGATTGACGAGATTCGTGCACAGCGTGCCGGCCAGCGCGCCGACCAGGTTTTCGGCAGCGCAGCGCGCCATCGCATGGCGCGTCTCGTGCGTCGCCGAGCCGATATGCGGCAGCGCGACGACATTGCGCATCTGCAGCAGCGGGGAATCCGCCTCCAACGGCTCCTTCTCGAACACGTCGAGCCCCGCGCCGCGGATCGCCCCCGCGCGCAGCGCGTCGATCAGCGCGGCCTCGTCGACCACCTGCCCGCGCGATGCATTGATCAGGATCGCGCCGCGCTTCATTTTCGCGAATTCGGCCGCGCCGATCATATGATGCGTCTGCGGCGACAGCGGCACCTGCAGGCACACGAAATCCGCCTGTGCGAGCAGTTCGTCGAGCGTCACGCGACGCGCGCCGTACTGCGTCTCGGCTTCCGCGTTCGCGGACCGGTTCGCGTACAGCACCTGCATCCGGAAGCCGAGCGCCGCGCGCCGCGCGACCGCGCCGCCGATCCGGCCGAGCCCGACGATGCCGAGCGTCTTGCCTTGCACGTCGGTGCCGTACAGGTCCGGGCCGATGCTGCGATGCCAGTGGCCGGCCTTCACCCACTCCGCCAGTTCGACCACGCGCCGCGCGGACGCGAGGATCAGCGAGAACACGGTGTCGGCGGTCGATTCGGTCAGCACGTCGGGCGTATGCGCGAGCACGATGCCGCGCCGCGTCAGATCGGCGACGTCGAAGTTGTCGTAGCCGACCGAGATCGTCGACCAGGCCTTCAGCCGCGGCGCGCGATCGAGCATCTGCGGCGTGACCTTCAGGCTCGCGCCGATCGCGCCGTCGGCGTCGCCGAGCGCATCGGCGAGCGCGTCGGCGCCGTCGGCCTGCACGACCTCCGCATGCTCGCGCAAGTACGCGAGAACGTCATCGGGCAGCGGCTTGTACGCGACGATACGAGGCTTCATCGTTTCATTTTCCTTGCAGCGGCGCCGCGAGCGACGGCTCGTCGCGCGCCTGGGGTTTGACGGACAGCGTGAGGATCACCGCGGCGACGAGCGCGACGCTCATGAACGCATACGATGCGACGGGCGAGCCGGTCGCGCCGTTCAGGTAGCCGACGAAGTACGAGCCGACGAACGAGCCGAGCGCGCCCATGCTGTTGATCAGCGCCATCGCGCCGCCGGCGACGTTCTTCGGCAGCAGTTCCGGCACGATCGCGAAGAACGGCCCGTACGGCGCATACATCGCGGCGCCCGCAACGACGAGCAGCGCATACGAGATCCAGAAATGCGAGGAGCCAAGCGCATACGACGCGGCGAACGCGGCCGCGCCGACCAGCAGGAACGGCCATACGAAGCCGCGGCGCGAGCCGACCTTGTCCGACGCCCACGACGCGACGAGCATCGCGATCGTCGCCGCGAGATACGGCAGCGCCGACAGCCAGCCGGTCGCCACCATTCCGAGCGCGGAGCCGTTCTTGACGATCGACGGCAGCCACAGCACGAAGCCGTACACGCCGATGCTCCAGCAGAAGTACTGTGCGCAGAGCTTGATCACGGCCGGCGAGCGGAACGCCTCGCCGTAGTTGCGCATCGGCTTGATCGCCGCCTGTTCGGCCGCCAGCGCCGCGTCGAGGTCGCGCTTTTCCTGGGCGGTGAGCCATGGCGATTCGGCCGGCTTGTCCTGCACGAGGAACCACCAGCACACGGCCCAGATCACGGCCGGCACGCCTTCGGCAATGAACATGTGGCGCCAGCCGAATTCGTGCACGAGGTAACCGGACACGACCGACATCCACAACACCGTCACGGGGTTGCCGAGGATCAGGAACGTGTTCGCGCGCGACCGCTCGTTCTTCGTGAACCAGTTGCTGATGTAGATCAGCATCGCGGGCATCACGGCCGCTTCGACGACGCCGAGCACGAACCGGATCGCCATCAGCGACGGGATGTTGCTGACGACGCCCGTCAGCGCCGCGCAGCCGCCCCACAGCACGAGGCTGACGAACACGAGCTTCTTGACGCTGCGGCGCTCCGCGTAGATCGCGCCCGGGATCTGGAAGAAGAAATAGCCGAGAAAGAACAGCGCGCCGATCAGCGACGACAGGCCCTTGCTGATCCCGAGGTCCTGGTTGATGCCGGCCGCCGCCGCGAACCCGTAGTTCGCGCGGTCGAGGTAGGCGAGGCTGTAGGTGATGAAGACGATCGGCATGATCGTCCACCAGCGTCGGGCTGCGAGATTGGCTGCCATCTGAGTGTCTCCTTGGGTGATCGGAGTGGGCGGGTCAAACGCCCGACTCCGCTCCCGTCCTTTGGGAATCGACCGGCGTCGGCGCATCGGCGCCGGATCCGGCCTCATGCAAAACCGTGCAAGAAGCACGGAATGGATCCGCGGATTGTGCCGTGTCCGGCCTCTCATTGCGCGGTGACGGTTTCCTCTAAGCGATCGGCGCGATGGCCGACGTTTTCGAGCCGGTCGAGTGCCGCACGCGTCGGCAGGCCTTCGGAATCGCCGATCACCTGGATCGCCAGCGCCCCGATGCGGTTGCCGCGCGCGACGGCCTGCTCGACGGAGCGGCCTTCCAGCAGCGCGCTGACCACGCCGACCGCGAAACCGTCGCCGGCGCCGACCGTGTCGACCACGTTCGCGACACGCTCGCCGCTTACCGTGCCCTCGCGGCCGTCGGCCGTGCGGAAGTACGCGCCTTCGGCGCCCAGCTTGATCACCACGCCGCGCGCGCCCTGCGCGAGATAGAAGCCCGCGATGTCGGCCGGCGTGTCGTGGCCGGTGAGTTGCCGCCCTTCGGCCAGGCCCGGCAGCACCCAGTCGGCGAGCGCCGCCAGCGCGTTCAGCGTCTTCGCCATCACGTCGGCGGACGGCCACAGCGTCGGGCGCAGGTTGGGGTCGAACGAAATCGTCTTGCCGGCCGCGCGCATCTCGCGTGCGAGACGGAACGCGAGCTCGCACGACGTCGCGGAGATCGCCGGCGCGACACCCGTCAGGTGCAGGTGGCGCGCGCCGAGCACGTAGTCGGCCACGTAGTCGTCGCACGACAGGTAGCTCGCGGCCGAGCCCTTGCGGAAGTATTCGACGGTCGGGTCGCTGCCGTCGTCGTTGCGCGACTTCAGCTGGAAGCCGGTCGGATAGCGCGGATCGACGGTCACGCACGACGCGTCGATCCCTTCGCGCGCCAGCGTGTCGAGCACGTAGCCGCCGAACGAATCGCGGCCGACCCGGCTCATCCAGCCGACCCGGAAGCCGAGCCGCGACAGGCCGATCGCGACGTTCAGGTCCGCGCCCGCGATCCGTTTCGTGAACTGCCCGGCGTGCGCGAGGTGGCCCGGCTCGGTCGCGACGAACATCGCCATCGCTTCGCCGTAGGTCACGACATCGAGTGCTGCTTTCATGAGTGAATTCCTCCGTATCCTGCCGAGCTCACGCGGCGGCGAGCCACGCGACGCGCCGGCCGGCATCGCCCGCCAGGTCGGCCGCATCGAACGGGAACTCGATGCCGCGCGGCGCCGCTTGGGGCAAGGCCGCGAGCACGCCCGTGACGAGCGGATCGCCGGGCGCCGGCGCCACCGCGAAACGGCGTGCGCCCTCGCCTTCGACGGCCTTGCAATGAATGTATTCGACGTGCGGCGCGAGCGCTTGTGCACATGCGAGCGGCGCTTCGCCCGGCCACTGCCAGTTGCCGATATCGAACGTCATGCCGACCGCGTCGGGGATGCCCGCGTCGCGCAACGCGGCGAACAGCCCGCGGAACTGCGCGAGCGCGCCGCCGACCGGCAGCTGGCCGTTCTCGACCACGACGCGAGCTCGTGCGCCGCGCGACAGCGCGACGATGTCGGCCGCATGCGCGTCGCCGGCGAAGCCGCCGAGCTGGAATTTGACGAAGCGCGCACCCAGTGCGTCGGCTTCCACGAGCGTGTCGCGCAACGCGTCGGCATCGAGCGCGCCCGTTTCCGTATAGAGCGTAGCCGGCGTCGAATAGACCGACCACAGCCCGTGCGCGGCGAGTTCCGCGCCGAGTGCGGCCAGCGCGCCGGGCGTCGCGTCGTCGTCCGACGCGAGCAACTCGCGCCGCACTTCGAAACCGGTCGCGCCGGACGCCGCCGCCGTCTCGATGAATGCACGGTGGCCCTGCTGGCGCACGCGGTCCATCCCGAATGCGCTCGCCACGATCACGATGTCTGCCATGTCTCGCCCTTTTTTACCGGAATGGAACCGGTTCCATTTGCTTGAGACGGATGGTGCGCTTCGCGTTCCCGGCGCGCCATAGAGGAAATCCCTAAGCCGAAGTGTCGTGCGCGCGCGCACGAGCCGGCGCGCAGCCGGCGTTCCCGGATAGCGTTCGTCCGGCTTAGCCGGCGTCGTGCGTGAGGCTCATGTCGAGGAACTGGACGGCCACGCGCGATGGCGCGGCACCGTGCGGCACGAGAATCGAGAAATGACGCGTGAGCGGCTCGGGCACCAGCGAACGCGCGACCAGCGCCGCGTCCTGATGGCGCAGCGACATCGCGGACACGAAGCCCACGCCCATCCCCGCACGCACGGCCTCCTTTACGGCCTCGACGCCCGACATCTCGAACGCGACACGCATCGGCGCGCCGCCGTGCGCGAACGCGCGTTCGACGAGCTGGCGCACGCCGGAGCCCGCCTCGCGCAACACGAGCGGATGCGCGGCGAGTGCGTCGAGCGTGACGCCCGCGTCGTACGCGGGCCCGGCGAGCGGATGCCCGGTCGGCACGATCGCGACGATCTCGTCCTTATGCCATGCGTGTACGGCGGTGCCGGGCGGCAGCGCGTCGCCGGGCGGCCCCTCGATCATCGCGATGTCGAGCGACGCCAGCGCGGCGACCACGTCGGCCGTGTTGCCGCTCATCGTCTGGATTGCCACGCGCGGCGCGAGCGGCTGGAATGCGGCGATCAGGTACGGCAGCAGATAGCTGGCCGGTGTGGTGCTCGCGCCAATCCGCAGCGTGCCGGCCTCGAGCCCGCGCACCGCGTCGCGAAACGCGCGCGCCTGCGCGAACGTGTCGCGCTGGGCCTTCGCGTATTGCGCGAGCTGTTCGCCGACCGGCGTCAGCCGGATGCCGCGGCCGTCGCGCTGGTACAGCGGCTCGCCGAACTCGTCCTGCAGCAGGCGCAGCTGTCCCGATACGGCCGGCTGCGACAGATGCAGCGCGACGGCGGCACGGCTGATGTTCAGGTGTTCGGCAACGGCGGCGAACGTTATCAGTTGATCCGGGGTCATGGTGGCGAATTATCGGCTTTCCGGATAGTTTACGTCACAAATCACAATTTTTCATATCGATATAACCAAATTAGGATTAGGCCATCGCAACCTGCTTCATACGGCCCTCCATGTCTACTGCCCCGACGCCCCATCTTGGCCATGCCGCGCCGTCGATGCGCGGCCAGTTGAACGGCGTGCTGTTCGTCGCGCTGTTCGCCGCCGCCGTGACCAGCCTGTCGCAACTGCCTGCCATCGCCGCGCTCGGCCTGTCGCCGCTGATCGTCGGGATCATCGCGGGCGCGCTGTACGGCAACGCGCTGCGCGACGGCATGCCGGCCAGCTGGGCGGCCGGCGTCAATTTCTCCGCGCGCAAGCTGCTGCGCATCGCGGTCGCGTTCTTCGGCTTGCGCGTGAGCCTGCAGGAAATCGCGCAGGTCGGGCTGCCGGGCCTCACGGTGTCGGTGCTGATGGTCGTCAGCACGCTCGCGATCGGCACCTGGGTCGGCATGAAGGTGATGAAGCTCGATCGCGACGCGGCGCTGCTGACCGCCGCCGGCAGCGCGATCTGCGGCGCGGCCGCGGTGCTCGCGTTCGAGTCGACGCTGCAGTCGAAGCCGCACCAGAGCGCGATGGCGGTCGGTAGCGTCGTGCTGTTCGGCACGCTGTCGATGTTCCTGTACCCGCTCGCGTATCACGCCGGCCTGCTCGATCTCGACCCCGCCGGCCTCGGCCTGTTCTTCGGCGGCACGATCCACGAGGTCGCGCAGGTGGTCGGCGCGGCAAGCGACATCAGCCCCGAGGTCACGCACGTCGCAACCATCGTCAAGATGACGCGCGTGATGCTGCTGGTGCCGGTGCTGCTTACGCTCGGCTGGTGGCTCGCCCGCTCCGCCCGCTCCGCACGTTCGGCCGATGCCGGCGGCGACGGCGCGCAACGCAAGCGCAAGATGGCCGTGCCCTGGTTCGCGCTCGGCTTCCTCGGCTTCGTGATCGTCAACTCGCTGAACGTGCTGCCGGCCGACGTCACGCATACGCTGAACGTGCTCGATACCTTCGCGCTGACGATGGCCATGACCGCCCTCGGCATCGAAACGCGCGTGTCGCAAATCCGCGAGGCCGGCCCCCGCGCGCTGACCACCGGCCTGATCCTGTACGTGTGGCTGATCGCCGGTGGCTACGGCATCACGCTGGCCGTGCAGCACTGGCTTGGCTGAGCCGCGCGCCCACGCCGCGACGAGCGCCGCGCCCGACGGGGAAGTCCCGCGGGCGCGGCGCAGTGCTATGCTTCGCGACGGTTTCCCTCGTCCCCTTTTCCGCTCCCTTTCAGCCGTGCTCTCGTTCCTGCTGAAGCTGCGCACTCGCGCGCGAACGCTGTTCCGCCTGTCGGATGCCCACACGATGCTGATCTGGTCGGCCATCGTCGGCGTCGGCGGCGCCTTCGCCACGATGGCGTTTCGCGAAGGCATCGACCTGATGCAGCGCCTGATCTCCGGACACAGCGGCAGCTTCGTGCAGATGGCGAGAAGCCTGCCGTGGTACGTGCGGTTCTGGATGCCGGCCGCGGGCGGCTTCCTCGCCGGCTGCGTGCTGCTGCTCGCCACGCGCGGCGACAAGCCGTCCGGCAAGACCGACTACATGGAAGCCGTCGCGCTCGGCGACGGCATCGTGCCGGTACAGCAGAGCCTGTGGCGCAGCGTGTCGTCGCTGCTGACCATCGGCAGCGGCGGCTCGATCGGCCGCGAAGGCCCGATGGTGCAGCTCGCGGCGCTCGCCGCGTCGCTCGTCGGCCGCGTCGCGCACTTCGATCCGCCGCGCCTGCGCCTGCTCGTCGCGTGCGGGGCGGCTGCCGGTATCACGTCCGCGTACAACGCGCCGATCGCCGGCGCGTTCTTCGTGTCGGAAATCGTGCTCGGTACGATCGCGATGGAAAGTTTCGGGCCGATGGTCGTCGCATCCGTCGTCGCGAACATCGTGATGCGCGAATTCGCCGGCTACCGGCCGCCGTACGAGATGCCGGTGTTCCCGGCCGTCACGGGCCCCGAGGTGCTGCTGTTCGTCGTGCTCGGCGCGCTGTGCGGCGTGCTCGCGCCGCAGTTCCTGCACCTGCTCGATGCGTCGAAGAACCAGTTCAAGCGGCTGCCCGTGCCGCTGCCGGTACGGCTCGCGATCGGCGGCCTCGTCGTCGGCGTGATCTCGGTGTGGATTCCGGACGTGTGGGGCAACGGCTACAGCGTCGTGAACCAGATCCTGCATGCGCCGTGGACCTGGCAGGCGCTCGTCGCGGTGCTGGTGTTCAAGGTGATCGCGACCGCCGCGACCGCCGGCTCCGGCGCGGTCGGCGGCGTGTTCACGCCCACGCTGTTCGTCGGCGCGGTGTTCGGCTCGCTGTTCGGGCTCGCGATGAACACGCTGTGGCCGGGCCATACGTCAGCGTACTTCGCGTATGCGATGGTCGGGATGGGGGCGTTCATGGCCGGCGCCACGCAGGCGCCGCTGATGGCGATCCTGATGATCTTCGAGATGACGCTGAGCTACCAGGTCGTGCTGCCGCTGCTGGTGTCGTGCGTGTTCGCGTATTTCGTCGCCCGTGCGACCGGCACGACGTCGATGTACGAGATCACGCTGCGCCACCACCAAGATGCACAGGAGCGGCTGCGCCTGCGCACCACGCAGATGCGCGAGCTGATCCAGCCCGCGCAGACGGTCGTGCCGCTCACCGCGAGCGTGGCCGACATGACGCGCGTGTTTCTCGAATATCCGGTGAAGTACCTGTACGTGACCGACGACACCGGGCGCTTTCGCGGCGCGGTCGCGCTGAAGGACATCACGTCCGATCTACTCGACAAGCGCGACACGACCGACAAGACGGCCGCGCACTACGCGCATACGCCGTTTCCGCTGCTCACGCCCGACATGCCGCTCGCGACCGCGCTCGAACGCTTCATGGCGTTCCAGGGCGAACGGCTGCCGGTGATCGAAAGCGAAGCCGAGCCGACGCTCGCGGGCGTGGTCTACAAGACATCGCTGCTCGACGCGTACCGGCGGATGACGGGCGAGCGCTGACGGACGCGGTGCGCGTGACCGGGTGTTGCACCCGGTGTTGCGTGCGCTGCGCCGCGCCGCCCCGGCAATCACCGGTGCACCGCCGCGCGCCGCCCGCCCGAACGCCCGAACGCCCAATCCGAACGCTCAGTCCGGCGCGCGCCCCAGCACGACCCGTGCGAAGAACCCGCCGAGCACCGACTCGGCCACGTCGGCCGGCACGTGCTGCGGATCGGCGGTGTAGTACGACTGCACGCCGTCGCACAGGCACATCAGCCCGAACGCGAGCGTGTCGGCCGGCAGCAGCAGCGGCGTGCCCGAGCGCTCGGCGAAGCGCTGGATGAATTCGGCCATCTGCACGCGCTTGCCGTGCAGGAACTGGTTGAAGCGCACGCGGAACTTCGCGTCGCGCGCGGCCTGCAGCTTCGCCTCGCCCCACAGCAGCGAGTATTCGTCGTCGCGAAACAGCGTCCGGTAATACGCGAGCGACATCGATTCCATCTGCTCGCGCGTGCCGCCGCCTTCGAAAATCGCCTGGAAGTCGGCCTGCACCTCCGCGTGGTTACGCTCCAGCAATTCCAGCAACAGGTCGGACTTGCTGCGGAAATTCGAGTAAAACGCGCCGCGCGTATAGCCCGCCGCGCCCGCGATGTCCTCGACGCTCGCGGCCACATAGCCTTTCTTCAGAAAAATTCGATGCGCGGCTTTCAGCAGACGCTCGCGCGTCTGATCCCTGCTCTGCTCGCGAGTTAAGCGCTGTGGTTTCATGCCGCGCAGTCTAGCATCCCTTACCTTTCAGATTCATCTTTGCATTCAGATACAGGTGTGTATTAGAATCCGCCACAGTTTCCGAACGACCTCGTTCGGCTCTGTTCCGTGCGCGCCGAGGCCGGCGCCACTCGGGGCAAGCGCCCGTCGCGCTTGCCGGCTTGTTCCGCTCTCACCTGATCTGGGGGTTTTGTGAATCGCTCTGGTTCCCGCGCCGCGCTGCTGATCGGCACTGCGCTCGTCCTCGCCGCCTGCCACCCGAAGGAAGCCGCGCCGCCCGCGCCGCGCCCCGTCGTCGCGCTGCCCGCGCACGCCGACGGCGCCGCGGCCGCCGCCACGCTGCCCGGCGAGATCCAGCCGCGTTATGCCACCCCGCTGTCGTTTCGCATCGCGGGCAAGATCGTCGAGCGCAAGGTGCGGCTCGGGGATACGGTCAAGGCCGGCCAGGTCGTCGCGCTGCTCGATCCGTCCGACGTCGAGAAGAACGCCGCGAGCGCGCAGGCGCAACTCGATGCCGCGTCGCACAGCCTCGCGTTCGCGAAGCAGCAGCTCGATCGCGATCGCGCGCAGGCGCGCGAGAACCTGATCGCGACCGCGCAGCTCGAGCAGACCGAGAACACCTACGCGTCGGCGCTCGCGCAGCGCGACCAGGCGCAGCAACAGCTCGCGCTCGCGAAGAACCAGTTCCGCTATGCGACGCTCGTCGCCGATCACGCGGGCACCATCACCGCCGAGCAGGCCGACACCGGCCAGAACGTGTCGGCCGGCCAGGCCGTCTACCAGCTCGCATGGTCGGGCGACGTCGACGTCGTCAGCGACGTGCCCGAGGCCGCGCTCGCGTCGCTCGCGCCCGGTCACGCGGCGAGCGTCACGCTGCCGTCGCTGCCGGGCCGCCAGTTCGCGGCCAAGGTGCGCGAAATCGCGCCGGCAGCCGATCCGCAAAGCCGCACGTATCGCGTGAAGCTCACGCTCGCCGCGCCCGATCCGGTCGTCCGGCTCGGCATGACCGCGAACGTCGCGTTCGACGGCGCGCCGGCCGTCGGCAACGCGCCGACCATCACGCTGCCCGCGACCGCGCTGTTCCATGACGGGCCGCATCCGGCCGTGTGGATCGTGCGCGCGAAGGACGACATACTCGAACTGCGCCGCGTCGACGTCGCGCGCTTCAACGAACGCACCGTCACCGTGTCGCGCGGGCTGCAGCCGGGCGAGCGCGTCGTGCTGCAGGGCGTGCATACGGTCAGCGCGGGCGAGAAGGTGCGCGCGATCGCGCCGCTGCATCCGGAGGACTTCGCGTCATGAGCGACCTCCGTGAAGAAAGCCGGTTCAACCTCTCCGCATGGGCGCTGCGCCACCAGGCGCTGGTCGTCTACCTGATCGCGCTCGCGACGCTCGCGGGCATCCTCGCGTACACGCGTCTCGCGCAATCCGAAGACCCGCCGTTCACGTTCCGCGTGACGGTGATCCGCACGTTCTGGCCCGGCGCAAGCGCGCGCCAGGTGCAGGAACAGGTGACCGACCGGATCGGCCGCAAGCTGCAGGAAACGCCGGCCATCGACTTCCTGCGCAGTTATTCGCGCCCCGGCGAATCGCTGATCTTCTTCACGATGAAGGATTCGGCGCCCGTGAAGGACGTGCCCGAGACCTGGTACCAGATCCGCAAGAAGGTCGGCGACATCGGCTACACGCTGCCGCCCGGCGTGCAGGGCCCGTTCTTCAACGACGAATTCGGCGACGTCTACACCAACATCTGGACGCTCGAAGGCGACGGCTTCACGCCCGCGCAGCTGCACGACTATGCGGACCAGTTGCGCACCGTGCTGTTGCGCGTGCCGGGCGTCGGCAAGGTCGACTATTTCGGCGACCCCGATCAGCGCATCTTCATCGAGGCCGACAACGCGCAGCTCACGCGCCTCGGCATCTCGCCGCAGCAGCTCGGACAGGCGATCAACGCACAGAACGACATCTCGTCGGCCGGCGTGCTGAGCACCGCCGACGATCGCGTGTTCGTGCGGCCGAGCGGCCAGTTCGACAACGTCGCGGCAATCGCCGACACGCTGATCCGCATCAATGGCCGCACGTTCCGGCTCGGCGATCTCGCGACTGTGAAGCGCGGCTACGACGATCCTCAAGTCACGCAAATGCGCATGAACGGCAAAGCCGTGCTCGGCATCGGCGTGACGATGCAGCCCGGCGGCGACGTGATCCGGCTCGGCAACGCGCTCGACGCCGAATCGAAGGATCTGCAGGCGCAACTGCCGGCCGGCCTCAAGCTGACGCTGGTGTCGAGCATGCCGCACGCGGTCGCGCATTCGGTCGACGATTTCCTCGAAGCCGTCGCCGAAGCGGTGGCGATCGTGCTGGTCGTGAGCCTCGTATCGCTCGGGCTGCGCACCGGGATGGTCGTCGTGATCTCGATTCCGGTCGTGCTCGCCGTCACCGCGCTGTTCATGTACCTGTTCGACATCGGGCTGCACAAGGTGTCGCTCGGCACGCTGGTGCTCGCGCTCGGGCTGCTCGTCGACGACGCGATCATCGCGGTCGAGATGATGGCCGTGAAGCTCGAACAGGGCTACAGCCGCGCGCGCGCCGCCGCGTTCGCGTACACCAGCACCGCGTTCCCGATGCTGACGGGCACGCTCGTCACGGTCTCGGGCTTCCTGCCGATCGCGCTCGCGAAATCGAGCACCGGCGAATACATGCGGTCGATCTTCGAGGTGTCGGCGATCGCGCTGATCGCGTCGTGGTTCGCGGCGGTCGTGCTGATTCCGCTGCTGGGCTATCACCTGCTGCCCGAGCGCAAGAAGCACGCGCACGAAGCGCATCTGCCGGACGATCACGAGCACGACATCTACGACACGCGCTTCTATACGCGGCTGCGCGGCTGGATCGACTGGTGCATCGAGTGGCGCTTCGTCGTGCTGCTGATCACCGGCGCCCTCTTCGTCGCCGCGCTGATGAGCTTCACGCTCGTGCCGCAGCAGTTCTTCCCGAGCTCCGACCGCCCCGAGCTGCTCGTCGACCTGCGGCTGCCCGAAGGCGCATCGTTCGCGGCGACGCTGCGCGAGACGGAGCGCCTGGAAAAGGTGCTCGACAAGCGGCCGGAAATCGATCATTCGGTGAGCTTCGTCGGCAGCGGCGCGCCGCGCTTCTATCTGCCGCTCGACCAGCAGCTGCAGTTGCCGAACTTCGCGCAGTTCGTCGTCACCGCGAAATCGGTCGAGGATCGCGAGAAGCTCGCGACCTGGCTCGAAACCACGCTGCGCGACCGGTTCCCGGCCGTGCGCTGGCGCCTGTCGCGGCTCGAGAACGGGCCGCCCGTCGGCTACCCGGTGCAGTTCCGCGTGAGCGGCGACGATATCGCGACGGTGCGCTCGATCGCCGAGAAGGTCGCGGCGACGATGCGCGGCGACGCGCGCGCGGTCCACGTGCAGTTCGACTGGGACGAGCCGGCCGAGCGCTCGGTGCGCTTCGAGCTCGACCAGAAGAAGGCGCGCGAACTGAACGTCACGTCGCAGGACGTGTCGAGCTTCCTCGCGATGACACTGTCCGGCACGACCGTCACGCAGTATCGCGAACGCGACAAGCTGATCGCCGTGGACCTGCGCGCGCCGCGCGCGGACCGCGTCGACCCGGCCCGGCTCGCAGGCCTCGCGATGCCGACGTCGAACGGCCCGGTGCCGGTCGGCTCGCTCGGCCGCTTCGCGCCGACGCTGGAATACGGCGTCGTATGGGAGCGCGACCGCCAGCCGACCATCACCGTGCAGTCCGACGTGCGCGCCGGCGCGCAGGGCATCGACGTCACGCATGCGATCGATGCGAAGCTGAATGCGTTGCGTGCGCAACTGCCGGTCGGCTATCAGATCAACATCGGCGGGTCGGTCGAGGAAAGCGCGAAGGCGCAGAAGTCGATCAACGCGCAGATGCCGCTGATGGCGATCGCGGTGTTCACGCTGCTGATGATCCAGCTGCAGAGTTTCTCGCGCGTGCTGATGGTCGTGCTCACCGCACCGCTCGGCCTGATCGGCGTGGCCGGCACGCTGCTGCTGTTCGGCCAGCCGTTCGGCTTCGTCGCGATGCTCGGCGTGATCGCGATGTTCGGGATCATCATGCGCAACTCGGTGATTCTGGTCGACCAGATCGAGCAGGACATCGCCGCCGGCCACGGACGCTTCGACGCGATCGTCGGTGCGACCGTGCGGCGCTTCCGCCCGATCACGCTGACCGCCGCGGCCGCCGTGCTCGCGCTGATCCCGCTGTTGCGCTCGAACTTCTTCGGGCCGATGGCCACCGCGCTGATGGGCGGCATCACGAGCGCGACCGTGCTGACGCTGTTCTACCTGCCCGCGCTGTACGCCACGTGGTTCCGCGTGAAGCGCGACGAACGCGACCCGCGCGACGGCCCGCCGGACCACGGCAGCACGCCTGCCGCGCCGTCGGGAGCCTGATCATGGAACTGTCGATGAACCTGAAAACGAAGGCCGCGCGAGCATTCGCGGCCGCGACCCTCGCGGGCCCGCTCGCCGGCTGCGCATGGTTCGCGCCGAGCGGCGAGCCGCCCGCGATGCCGGCGCCCGCCCATTACGGCGCCGCGCCGCAAGTGCGGCAGACGGTTGTCGCGCAAGGCGTCGCGCAGCAGTTCGAGGTCGGCGCGCAACCGGTGCCCGACTGGTGGACGCAGTACCGCTCCGATGCGCTGAACGCGCTCGTCGACGAAGGGCTGCGCAACAGCCCGACGCTGGGCGCCGCGTCGCATTCGCTCGATGCCGCACGCGAACAGTTGCGCGGGCAGATCGGCAGCTCGATGCTGCCGTCCATCGATGCGGGCGGCCAGGCCACGCGCCAGCGCGCGCTCGGCGTACCGATTCCGGCGCTCGGTGCGCCGACGCTGCTGTACGACACCTTCGTCGGACAGCTGCAGGCGAGCTACACGATCGACCTGTTCGGCGCGTCGCGCTTCGCGAACCGCGCGCTCGCCAAACGCGTCGACGTCAGCGCGTTTCAGCTCGAATCGGCGCGGCGCGCGCTCGCCGCGAACATCGTCACCGCGTCGATCACGGTGTCGGTGCTCAACGCGCAGATCGCCACCACCGAGCGGCTCGTCGCGCTCGCGAACGACCAGGCGCACGACGCGCAGCGCCGCTATGCGCTCGGTTCGGCATCGCGCAGCGACGCGCTGAACGTGCAGCAAAGCGCGGACACCTTCGCCGCCGGCCTGCCCGCGCTGCGCCAGCAGCGCGACGCGGCGCGCCATGCGCTCGCGGTGCTGATCGGCCGCACGCCCGACCAGCCGCCCGCCGATCTCGCGCTCGCCGATCTGCAGCTGCCCGAGCAGGTGCCCGTGGTCGTGCCGTCGGTCCTGCTGCAAAGCCGCCCCGACGTCCAGGCCGCCGATGCGGGGTTGAAGGCCGCCGCCGCCGAGGTCGGCGTCGCGACCGCGCAGCTGTTCCCGCAGCTGTCGCTGTCGGCGGCGATGGGCAAAGGCGGCTTCAGCTGGCCGGCGATGCTGTCGGGCGCCGGCGCGATCTGGAATGTCGGTGCGTCGCTGAGCCAGCCGCTGTTCCACGGCGGCGCGCTGCTCGCGCAGCGCCGCGCGGCGAAGGCGACCTACGAGGCCGCCGTCGACCAGTACAAACAGACCGTGCTCGGCGCATTCCAGAACGTCGCCGATTCGCTCGCCGCGCTCGAACACGATGCGGAAGCACTCGATGCGTCGTCGCGCGCCGCGCTGTCCGCGCGCGGCGCGTACGACGACGCGGCCGCTCGCGTGCGGCTCGGCGCGTTGCCGCCGTCGGCCGCACGCGCCAGCGAACTGCAGTACCGCAATGCGCGGCTCGACGAGATCCGCGCGACCGGCGCGCGCTTCGCCGACACCGCGCGGCTCTATCAGGCGATGGGCACGCCGCCGGTCGACCCGGCCGGCAACGCGGCGAAGGGCGGGGAAGCCAACGCGGCCGGCAACACCGACACCACCCGCAAAACGGATCAAAACACCGTCGGCGCCCACGCACGCACGGTCACCGCCGACGCGCCGTCGTCACCGCAATGACGCACGACGAGCCCTTTGTGCCGGACCCACGGCGCGCGGAGCCACGCCTGCGCGCCGATTTGCGATCTTTCGCTTGACCCTCACGTAGCGTAACGTTCGAGACTCCAGTGTGCGCAACGAACGGAGGACACCATGCGGCTGAAAGTGGGAGAACTGGCGAAACGGAGCGGACTGACCGTCCGCACGCTTCATCACTATCACGCGATCGGCTTGCTGACGCCTTCGGCGCGTGCCGACAACGGCTACCGGCTGTACGACCGCGACGACATCGCCCGGCTCCACCAGATCCAGGCCCTGCGTCGCTTCGGACTGTCGCTGGTCGAAATCGGCGAATACCTGAACCAGCCCGGCACGCCGCTCGTCGAGCTCGTCGCGAAGCAGATCGCGTCGCTCGACCGCCAGCTTGCGCAGACCGCGCAACTGCGCGAGCGGCTCGTGCACCTGCACGCGCAGCTCACCGCGGGCACGGAGCCGGAACTGGCCGATTGGCTCACCACACTGGAGTTGATGACCGTGTACGACAACTACTTCTCCGAGGAAGAACTCGCGCGCCTGCCGATGTACCGCAAGAGCCAGACCGGCGACGCGGAATGGATCGCGCTCGTCGCCGACGTGCGTGCGCTGCACGACGCGGGCGTGCCGCCCGAGGACGCGCGCGTGCGTGCGCTCGCCGATCGCTGGATGACGCTGCTCGTGCGCGACACCAACAACGATCCGCGCCTTCTGGCCAAGCTGAACCTGATGCACGAGCGCGAGCCGTCGATGCAGTCGCAGATCGGCATCTCGACCGCGTTGCGCGATTACGTGCTGAAGGCGGTGGCTGAAACCAAGATGCGGATCTTCGAGAAGTACCTGGCGCCGGACGAGATCCGTTTCATGCGCGCGCATTACGGCGAACGCGCGATGGAATGGCCGCAGCTGATGGCGGACGTGCGCGATGCGGTCGAAGCCGGCAAGCAGCCAGATTCGCCGGAAGCCCGCGCGCTCGCGCAGCGCTGGCTCGAGCTGTTCTGCAGCTACGCGGGCCACGATCCGGCCACGCACGCGAAATTCCGCAAGGCAATGATGACGGAGCAGGCGCTGACGAAGGACGCTTGGGTCGACGACACGCTGCTCGGCTTCATGCGCGAGGCGATGGCGCAGCTTGCACCGGCGCGCTGAGCGCGTGACGTCGGTGCGGGCGGCGTGCGATTTGTCGCGGGCCGCCCGCGCCGCACCCGCGCATCATGAGGTCGTGACGTCGGTCAGTCCGGCTCGTCATCCGCGCTACCACCACTGCCTTCGTCGCTGAACGCGAGCAGGTCGCCCGGCTGGCAGTCGAGATAGCGGCAGATTGCATCGAGCGTCGCGAAGCGGATGCCCTTCACCTTCCCCTGCTTGAGTAGCGATAAATTCTGTTCGGTGATGCCGACGGCCGCCGCGAGATCCTTCGAACGAACCTTGCGCGTCGCGAGCATCACATCGAGCTTGACTACGATCGTCATCGCTCGCCTCAGACGAACTGGCGATGCTCGGCATCGAGTTCGCTCGCCTGCCGCAGGATGTGCGCGATGACCACGATGCACGCCGCGGTGAACAGCGCGACGACGTACGACAGACCGAAGCCGATGCTGAACATCCGCTGCCCGTCCGGCTCACGCAGCGTCGCCCAGATGCCGAGAAGCGGCTCGCACAGCACGCTCAGCAGCACCCACAAGCCGATCGCACGACCGGTCTTGCCAAGATGGCCGGCCGCTTTCGCGGAAAAATAGTCGCGCTGCGCGTAAGTGCGGAACAGCAGCCGCAAATGACGCAGGCCATGCGCGAGCGCGACCAGCGGCACGCTCGACAGCAGGAAGCCGACGGCCTTCTGCCACCACGGGAACGCGGAGACGTCCACGCCCAGGCCCGCGACAACCGGATCCGCGACGCCGAACGCGAAACCGGGCCCCGCATCGGCCGTGCTCAAGGACGGAAACGCCCAGTATGCGGCATTCAGCACCATCATGCCGACGATGAACGACAACGTGACGGCAGCCATCCGCTGGCTGATGCGGGCAATGCGATCGGACTCCATGCAAGCTCCTCGACGAGTAGTGAACATGCGTCGATTGTACGCGCGAAAATCATCGTAAAACGATAATTTATTATCGCGTTACGAATATTTCTTGCCGCCAGACAGGCTCACCTCGCTTCAGCCCCGCGCTCCGCGTCACGCGTCACACCTGCCGCTCACCGCTCGCGCATCCCGAGCCCGAGCGCCTTCATCCGCCGATACAGCGTCCGCTCGCTCAGCCCGACGTGCTCGGCCAGCGCCTTGCGCGTGCCTTCGAACGTGCCGGCAATGCGCACGAGCTCCGCATCGGACACGCCGCGCGAATCCGCCGCGCGCGCGTGCGGCGCCGCCGATGCCGCGACCAGCTCGGCCGGCAGATGCTCGACGCGGATCGTCCCGTCGTCCGCGAACAGGCACGCGCGTTCGAGCACGTTGCGTAGCTCGCGGATGTTGCCGGGCCACGCATACGCGTCGAGGCATGCACGCGCACGCTCGGACAGCACGAATGGCCGGGCCACGAATGGCCGCGCACTCGCTTCGCCCGCGCCGGCGCGCGCATTCGCGATCCGCCGCAGGATCGACTCGGCGAGCAGCGCCACGTCGCCGCGCCGTTCGCGCAGCGCGGGCAGCGGAATCGGAAACGCGTTGATCCGGTAGTACAGATCTTGTCGGAACCGGCCGTCGTCGATCATCTCGCGCAGCGGCTTGTGCGTGGCCGCGACGAGCCGGAAATCCGCGCGCAGCGCCTCGACGCCGCCCACGCGCCGGAACGTCCCCGACTCGATCAGCCGCAGCAGCTTCACCTGCATAGGCAGCGGCACGTCGCCGATCTCGTCGAGAAACAGCGTGCCGCCCTGCGCGGTCTCGACGAGGCCCGGCTTGCGCTGGTTCGCGCCAGTGAACGCGCCCTTCTCGTAGCCGAACAGTTCGCTCTCGAACAGCGTCTCGGCGATCCCCGAGCAATCGACGACCACGAACGGCCCCAGCGCACGATCGCTCGCCTCGTGCAGCGCGCGGGCGAACAGTTCCTTGCCCGTGCCCGACTCGCCGAGCAGCAGCACGGGCAGCGTCGACGGCGCAACCCGCTGCAACGCGCCGAGTGCTGCATTGAACGCGTCGGCGCCGCCGACGAGCCCTTCCGCGCTCGGCTGCGCCGACGCGCTGCGCACCGTCGTCAGCCGCTCGACGTACGCGATCACGGCGCCGTTCGCATCGAAGATGGGCCGCAGCTCGACGTCGACGTGCTCGGGGCCGCGCGGCGTATGGTGGATGTGCAGCACGCGGTTCAGGCTGCGCGATTCGAGCGCCTGCTTCATCGGACAATGCTCGCCGGCCTGATCGCACGGCACGTCGTAGTGATGCGAGACCTGGAAGCAGTGCCGGCCCACGTGTTCGACGCCCGCCACGCCGAACTGGCGGCGGTACGCATCGTTCGCCGCGAGGATGCGGTAATCGGGATCGACGACGATCATCGGCTGCGGGTCGTGCTCGAGATACGCGACGAGCGCGCGCACGTCGGGCATCACATCGCGCGGCGGCGCGGGAACGATCGGAATGGTGTCGTGCGGATTCATGCGGAGGCTCAGAGGCGGATGGCCGGACGGACTGCCAGGCCGACTGCCAATTCTGCCACGACACTGCCAGTCGTGGCAGTCCGCTCGGGCGGCAGCGCGTCGGCCGCCGTTGCGGAGCATCATGATCGCGCCGAAAAGGCGAGCCAAATCAAGCACCTGTCACATCGTCATGCGCCGCGATGCCGATTGGCACGCTTCTTGAACATGAGATGCCCGATTGCAGATGCAGAACCGATCGAGGACATTCCCGTGAGCCCTACTCCCACGCTGTCGGTCGAAGGCTTTTTCGACCCGGCAACCCACACCGTCAGTTATCTGCTGCTCGATACGGCGACGCGCGCGTGCGCGCTGATCGACAGCGTGCTCGACTACGATCCGAAATCCGGCCGCACGCACACGGCGAGCGCCGACCGGCTGATCGCGCGCGTCGCCGAACTCGGCGCGACCGTGCACTGGCTGCTGGAGACGCACGTGCATGCCGACCATCTGTCGGCCGCGCCGTACCTGAAGGCGCAGGTCGGCGGCCGGATCGCGATCGGCTCGCACGTGCGCCGCGTGCAGCACGTGTTCGGCACGCTGTTCAACGCCGGCCCCGGCTTCGCGCAGGACGGCAGCCAGTTCGACCGGCTCGTCGACGACGGCGACACGCTCGCGCTCGGCGCGCTGACGATCCGCGCGCTGCACACGCCGGGCCATACGCCCGCGTGCCTGACCTACTGCGTCGACGACGCGACGCAGCGGGCCGCCTTCGTCGGCGACACGCTGTTCATGCCCGACTACGGCACGGCCCGCTGCGACTTCCCCGGCGGCGACGCTCGCACGCTGTACCGCTCGATCGCACGCGTGCTCGCGCTGCCGCCCGACACGCGCCTGTATCTGTGCCACGACTACCAGCCGGGCGGCCGCGACGTGCAGTTCGTGACGACCGTCGCCGAGCAGCGCCGCGCGAACGTGCACGTGAGGGACGGCGTGACCGAGGACGATTTCGTCGCGATGCGCACCACGCGCGACGCGACGCTCGACATGCCGGTGCTGATGCTGCCGTCGGTACAGGTCAACATGCGCGCCGGCCACCTGCCCGAACCCGAGAACAACGGCGTGCGCTACCTGAAGATCCCGCTCGACGCAATCTGAGCGCCTGCACCCCACCGAGAACCGCGACATGACGACCATTCGCAAGCTGACCGACACGCTGTCGGTCTCGCCGCAGATCGCGGCGGCCGACCTGCCCGCGCTTCACGCGGCGGGTATCCGCGCGATCATCTGCAACCGGCCCGACGGCGAAGGCGCCGACCAGCCGACCGTCACCGAGATCCGCGCGGCCGCCGCGCCGCTCGGCATCGACGTGCGTTACCTGCCGGTCGATACCGGCAAGGTGACCGACGACCAGGCCGCGCAGTTCGGCGCGCTCGTCGCGTCGCTCGACGGGCCCGTGCTCGCGTACTGCCGCAGCGGCACGCGGTCGGCCACGCTGTGGGCGCTGTCGCAGGCGGGGCTGCACCCGCTTGACGACCTCATCGCCACCGCCGGCGCGGCCGGCTACGATCTGAGCGCGCTCGCCTCGCGTATCGCGCAGGGCGGCCGCCAGAGCGCGCCGGCCGTGGACGCGCGACACGACATCGTGATCGTCGGCGCGGGCGCGGCCGGCATCGCGGTCGCGTCGAGCCTGCTCGCGCGCGACGCGTCGCTCGACATCGCGGTGATCGATCCCGCCGACGTTCACTACTACCAGCCCGGCTGGACGATGGTCGGCGCGGGCGTGTTCCGTCCCGAGACGACCGCGCGCAGGATGACCGACGTACTGCCGCGCGGCGTGCAGCGGATCCAGTCCGCAGTCGCGGGCTTCGAGCCCGACGCGCACGTGGTCGTGCTCGACGGCTGCCGGCGGATCGGCTACCGCAGGCTCGTCGTGTGTCCGGGGCTCAAGCTCGACTGGCATGCGATCGACGGCCTCGCCGACACGCTCGGCCGCAACGGCGTGACGTCGAACTACCGCTACGACCTCGCGCCGTACACGTGGGAACTGGTGCAGGCGTTCCGCGGCGGCAATGCGCTATTCACGCAGCCGCCGATGCCGATCAAGTGCGCCGGCGCGCCGCAGAAGGCGATGTACCTGTCGTGCGATCACTGGCGGCGCAGCGGCCGCCTCGGCGCCGCGAACGTCGAATTCCTGAACGCAGGCGGCGCGCTGTTCGGGGTCGCCGACTACGTGCCCGCGCTGATCGAGTACGTGAAAAGCTACGACATCGCGCTGTCGTTCGGCCACAACCTCGTCGCGATCGACGGGCCCGCGCGGCGCGCGACGTTCGCGCGCACGCTGCCCGGCGGCGGCACCGAAACCGTCGAGCGCGCGTTCGACATGATCCACGTCGTGCCGCCGCAGAAGGCGCCCGACTTCGTGCGCGCGAGCCCGCTCGCCGGCGCAGCCGGCTGGATCGACGTCGATCCGGCGAAGCTGCGCCACAAGCGGTTCGACGACGTATTCGCGCTCGGCGACGTCACCAATACGACCAACGCGAAAACCGCCGCGGCCGCCCGCAAGCAGGCGCCCGTCGTCGCGCACAACGTGCTCGCGTCGCTCGGTCGCGTGCAAGGGCACGCCACGTACGACGGCTACGGCTCGTGCCCGCTCACCGTCGAACGCGGCAAGATCGTGCTCGCGGAATTCCTGTACGGCGGCAAGGTCGCGCCGACCTTCCCTGCGTGGCTGATCGACGGCACGCGCCCGTCGCGGCTCGCGTGGCTGCTCAAGGCGCGCGTGCTGCCGCCGATCTACTGGAAGGCGATGCTCAAGGGCCGCGAGTGGCTCGCGAAACCTGCGATCGCACGTTGACCCACCGGATGACGCCATGCTGATTTCCCTCGTACTGGGCGGCTTCGTCGGCGCCGTGCTCGGCCTCACCGGCGCGGGCGGCGGCATTCTCGCGGTGCCCGCGCTCGTCGCCGGGATGGGCTGGCCGATGCAGCAGGCCACGCCCGTCGCGCTCGTCGCGGTGGCGGGCAGCGCCGCGCTCGGTGCGCTCGAAGGCTTTCGCCGCGGGCTGGTGCGCTATCGCGCGGCGCTGCTGATGGCCGTGGCCGGCATGCCGCTCACGACACTCGGCGTGAAGCTCGCGCACGTACTGCCGCAACACGTGCTGCTGGCGTTGTTCGCGCTGACGATGCTGGTCGTCGCCGGCCGCCTGCTGCGGCAGGCGCTGCGCAACGCGCCCGGCGACGCGGACGAATCGCGGCTGTGCGTGGGCCGCGTGAATCCCGATACGGGCCGGCTCGTGTGGTCGTGGCCGGTCGGGCTCGCGCTCGCGTCGACCGGCGCGGTGACGGGCCTGATGACGGGGCTGCTCGGTGTCGGCGGCGGGTTCGTGATCGTGCCGATGCTGCGCAAGTTCACGAACGTGTCGATGCACGGCGTGGTCGCGACGTCGCTGATGGTGATCGCGCTGGTCGGCACCGGCGGCGTGCTGGCGACGCTGGTGTCGGGCACGCGCGCGCCGCTCGACATGATGCTGTGGTTCACGGTCGCGACGGCCATCGGCATGGCGGCCGGCCGCGGCGCGTCGCGGCACCTGTCCGCACGCCACGTGCAGGCCGGTTTCGCGGCCGTGCTCGTGTGCGTGGCGCTCGGGCTGCTGGCCAAGGCAGCTTTCGGCGCATAAGCGGCCCGCACACGTCGCAAAAAAACGCCCGGCCCGACTGATCGTCGGCACCGGGCGTTTTTCGTTGCGTCGGCAACCTGTCCGTCAGGTCGCGATCACGTCGCGAACGCGGCCGTCCGCTTGCGTTCCTGGCGCAGCATCACGAAGTTCGCGATCACGACGCCGGCCGTCACCGCGATGATGAACAGCGTCGCGAGCGCGTTCATCTCCGGATTCAGGCCGAGGCGCACGCGCGAGAACACGACGAGCGGCAGCGTCGTCGAGCCGGGGCCCGACAGGAACGCCGACAGCACGAGGTCGTCGATCGACAGCGTAAACGACAGCAGCCAGCCAGCGATCAGCGCCTGCGAGATCAGCGGCAGCGTGATCGTGAAGAACACCTTCAGCGGCGTCGCGCCGAGATCGAGCGCGGCTTCTTCCAGCGACGGGTTCAGCTCGCGCACGCGCGACTGCACGATGATCGCGACGTACGAGATGCACAGCATCACGTGGCCGAGCCAGATCGTGAACACGCCGCGCTCGGCCGGCCAGCCGATCCACTTCGCGAGTTCGATGAACAGCAGCAGCAGCGAGATCCCCTGGATCACCTCGGGAATCACGAGCGGCGCGTTGATCATCCCGCTGAACAGCGCGAAGCCGCGAAAGCGGCCCATGCGCGCGAGCACGAAGCCGGCCCATGTGCCGATGAACACCGACGCGAACGCGGTCAGCACGCCGATCTTCAGCGACAGCCATGCGGCCGTCAGCAGCTCGTCGTCCTCCACGAGCGCCGTGTACCAGCGGAACGAAAAGCCCGACCACACGGTGACGAGCTTCGACTCGTTGAACGAATAGACGATCAGGCTGACGATCGGGATGTACAGGAACGCGAAGCCGGCGAACAGCACCGCGAACTGCAGGTAACGATTCGGCTTCATCGGCGGCGGCCCTCCTGCTCCTTCGCCTGGAAGTGCTGGAACATCGCCATCGGCACGAGCAGCAGCAGCACCATCGCGCAGGTCACGGCCGACGCCATCGGCCAGTCCGCGTTGTTGAAGAATTCATTCCACATCACGCGGCCGATCATCAGCGTGTTCGCGCCGCCGAGCAGCTCCGGAATCACGTACTCGCCGACCGCCGGGATGAACACCAGCAGGCAGCCCGCGATGATCCCGTTCTTCGACAGCGGCAGCGTGATCTGCACGAACGCCTTCCACGGCTTCGCGCCGAGGTCGTACGCGGCTTCGAGCAGGCGCAGGTCCATCTTCACGAGGTGCGCGTACAGCGGCATCACGAGGAACGGCAGGTACGAATAGACCATCCCGATGTACACCGCGTAGTTCGTGCGGTACAGCTCGATCGGCGTATGCGTGAGCCCGATCCACATCAGGAAGTTGTTCAGGAGCCCGTTGTTCTTCAGGATCCCGATCCACGCGTACACGCGAATCAGGAACGACGTCCAGAACGGCAGCATCACGCCCATCATCAGCAGATTGCGGGTTGCCGGATTCGAGCGCGCGATGTAGTACGCCATCGGATAGCCGATCAGCAGACACAGCAGCGTCGTGATCGCGGCCACCGCCACCGAGTTCACGTAGGTCGCGAAATACAGGCTGTCGGTGAACAGGAACGCGTAGTGCGACAGGTTCAGCGCGATGTGCACCACGCCTTCCGTATACGACGCGAGTTCCGTGTACGGCGGAATGCCGAGCTGCAGCTCCGCGAAGCTGATCTTCACGACCAGCACGAACGGCACCAGGAAGAACAGCACGAGCCACGTGTACGGCCCCGCGACGACCGCCGAGCCGCCCGTCAGGTTGAAGCGCCGCACGGGCCACGTGAACAGGGACTTGAGCGTGCTCATGACGTCAGCACCACGCCTGCCGTCGCGCTCCAGCGCACGTAGATCTCGTCGCCGAGCGACGGCGTCTCGAGCTCGCTGATCGCGAGGCTCGACACGTTCGCGATCACCGTCTTGCCCGCGTCGAGCCGCACGTGATACAGCGAATAGCCGCCCATGTACGCGACGTTGCTGATCTTGCCGTGCGCCCAGTTGAACGCGCCTTCCGGCGGCTTGCGCGTGAGCGCGATCCGCTCGGGGCGCACGGACACCGTGACCGGCATCCCCAGCGGGCCCGTGATCCCGTGGCTCACGTAGAGCCGGCTCGGCAGCTCCGGCGCTTCGATGTACACGTGATCGGGCTCGTCCTCGACGGTGACGCCGTCGAACAGGTTGGTCGAGCCGATGAACTCGGCCGAGAAGCGGCTGTTCGGATATTCGTAGACGTCGTTCGGCGAGCCGATCTGCACGATCTGCCCTTCGCTCATCACCGCGAGCCGATTCGCCATCGTCATCGCTTCTTCCTGGTCGTGCGTGACCATGATGCAGGTGACGCCGACCTTCTTCAGGATGTTGACGAGCTCGATCTGCGTGCGCTGGCGGATCTGCTTGTCGAGCGCGGACATCGGCTCGTCGAGCAGCAGCACCTTCGGACGCTTCACGAGCGAACGCGCGAGCGCGACGCGCTGCTGCTGGCCGCCCGACAGCTGATGCGGCTTGCGCTTCGCGTACTTGCCCATCTGCACGAGGTCGAGCGCCGCGGCGACGCGCTCCTTCAGTTCGGCCTTCGGCGTGCCTTCCTGCTTCAGGCCGAACGCGACGTTCGATTCGACCGACATGTGCGGAAACAGCGCATACGACTGGAACATCATGTTCACGGGCCGCTTGTACGGCGGCATCTGCGCGAGGTCCTCGCCGTCGATCAGGATCTTGCCCGACGTGACCGTCTCGAGGCCCGCGAGCATCCGCAGCAGCGTCGACTTGCCGGAACCCGAACTGCCGAGCAGCGCGAACAGCTCGCCCTGGCGGACCGAGAGGTTCACGTTGCGCACCACCTCGGTCTCGCCGAATTTCTTGACGACGTCGACGATCTGAACAAAGTTCTCGGCGCGTGAATCCGCGCCGGATGATGGAACGAAGGACGGCGCGCCGGCGACCGGCGCACCCGACTGGCTATTCATGATCTGCTGCTTCTCTCCTGCGTTTGACGAAAAAGCCCCCGGGGGCACCAGGGGCTTCATGACTGCCGGCTCACTTCGGCGCGCGTCAGCGGCCCGATTTCAGCTCGGTCCACAGACGCGTCTGCAGACGCTGGATTTCCGCCGGCAGCGGCTTGAGCAGGAACAGCGTCTTCACGACGTCGGCCGGCGGGTAGACCGCCGGGTCGTTCGCGACGTCCGGACGCACGTACTTGCGAGCCTCGGCGTTCGCGCTCGGGTAGTACACCGCGTTCGTGATCGCCGCGTGCACCTTCGGATCCTCGATGTAGTTGATCCACTGCAGCGCGGCATCCTTGTTCTTCGCGTCCTTCGGGATCGCCATCACGTCGAACCACACCGGCGCGCCGCCCTTCGGAATGTAGTACTCGATCTTGTACGGCTTCTTCGCTTCGATCGCGCGATGCTTCGCGATCACGACGTCGCCCGACCAGCCGAACGCGAAGCAGATGTCGCCGCCGACCAGGTCGTTGATGTAGCCCGACGAGTTGAATTGCGTGATGTACGGGCGGATCTTCTTCAGCACGTCCATCGCGGCCTTGTAGTCGGCCGGGTTCGTGCTCATCGGATCCTTGCCGATGTAGTGCAGCGCCGCCGCGAACATCTGGTCGGGCGCGTCGAGCACCGACACGCCGCAGGTCTTCAGCTTCGCGAGGTTTTCGGGCTTGAACAGGATGTCCCAGTTGTCGAGCGGCACCTTGCCGAGCGCCTGTTGCGCCTTTGTCAGGTTGTACGCGAGGCCGGTCGTGCCGTATGCCCAGGGCACCGAGAACTTGTTGCCCGGGTCGGCGCCTGCGACGAGCGCCATCAGTTGCGGATCGAGGTACTTGAGGTTCGGCAGCTTCGACTTGTCGAGCGGCGTGAAGATGCCGGCGGCGATCTGCTTGCCCGCATAGTTGCTGGTCGGCACGACGATGTCGTAGCCCGAGCTGCCCGTCAGCAGCTTCGCCTGCAGCGTGTCGTCGCTGTCGTAGTTGTCGTAGCGAACCTTGACGCCCGCCTGCTTCTCGAAGTTCGGGATCGTGTCCTTCGCAATGTAGTCCGACCAGTTATAGACATTGAGCTGCGTATCCTTCGCCGCCGCCGCCGATGCACCCACGCACAGCGCGAGCGCTGCGAACCGGCCCACTACCTTTGCTTTCATCCCGTTCTCCCTTCGGCCGGACGCGTTGCCCGGCTGCCGTCTGCCTCGTCATGGCGGCGCATTCTGGTGCTCCGCCCCTCGAAAACCCCGAAAACTACCATCATTCACGCGCCGTCACAAAAAAATCATGCCGGTGTCGCGCAAACGGAACAGATTCCGGCGGCGAGCCGCTTCGGGCGGGCCGCACGGCCTAGTGTTCCCGGGGGATTCTATCGGGTAATCGGCCGCTGTCCATCAGGAAAAGAAAGCGCCGGCGAAACCGCATCCGCACGCCGCACCGCAAGCGCGCGCGACGGCCCCGCACACCCGCGTTGCGCGGGCGAATTCGCCGCGCGTGCTACGGCCCTGGCCGGCACCGCGGCCCGGCCGTTGCCCGCGGCGCCGGCCGATCGGTGCCGATGCATTAAAATGACGCCCTGACGATTCATGGCACGCACCCTTCCGATGACCTCCAATCTCCACGACCTGCCCGACAGCCCCTGCATCGGCGTCTGCTCGACCCTCTTCGACGAAGTCTGCAAGGGCTGCGGCCGCACCGCCGCCGAAGTATCGAACTGGGTATTCCTGAGCGACGACGAGAAACGCGCGGTGTGGGAGCGCATCAAGCACGAAGGCACCGCGATGCGCTTTCAGTACGACAAGCTGTAAAACCGGCGCACAAAAAAAGAGCGGCATGCCGACCGCCATGCCGCCAACCCCAACTCGGTTCCTTTTCGCGCGCGTCTAGAACTTCATCCCGACGCCCACGCCCACGATCAGCGGATCGATGTGCAGCGTGCCGATGCCCTTGTCGCCCAGCGTCGCATCGGTGCTCATCCAGATCTTCTTCACGTCGACGTTCATGAATACCTTCTTCGTCAGCTGCACGTCGACGCCGAACTGCAGCGCCGGACCGAAGCTGCTCTTGTTGATCGACACGCCTTCGCCGCCGACGTTGAGCCCGTTGTTGTAGAAGTACGTGTAGTTCAACCCGGCGCCGACGTACGGACGCACCTTGCCCGCATGGTTGAAGTGGTACTGCAGCAAGAGCGTCGGCGGCAGCACGCCCACGCCGCCGAGATTGCCGAGGCTCGACGTCATCTGATGCCGCGACGTGCCGAGGATCAGCTCCACGCCGAGGTAGTCGCGAATCATGTAGGTGAAGTCGAGCTCCGGCACGATCGCGTTGTTCACGCCGGTGTCGATCGCGCCGAGCGTGTCGCTCGCGCGCTCGTTCGGCTGGATGCTGATCGCGCGCAGCCGGACCAGCACGTCACCCTGGTTGATGCCGTCGCCCGGCGACGCCGCCTGCGACAGCGACGGCATCGAGACGAGGGCTGCCGCAACGGCAGCAGCAACGGTGACGCGGATTCGAATTGTTTTGTGCATGGTACGGACCCCCAAAGAATGGATTCCATTCTCTCAGTAGGGTCATTTCGCCATCTTGATATCCGTCAAGCCAGCGTAAACATGGGGCGGTTTGTCACAGGGTCGCAAGCACGGCCGGTCAGCAACAGGTCCAGCAAGTCGCGCACGCTGCGGATCGCGTTGCCGAACGGCAGCGCTTCGCGGCCACGGAAGAACAGGCCGTTCGCGACGTCGCCGCGCAATGCGGCCGCCAGCCGCGTGTCGATGCAGAAGTGACCGAATTTCTCGATGCCGTCGCGCAGCCCGCATACGCTCAGGCATTCGAGCGCGGTCGGGCAGCGCTGCCGGAACGCGCCGAGCTTGTTGCGAATGCGCGTCTCGTTGCGCAGGTAGCGATCGAGCCACGGCGTCTTCACCGCGCGGGCGGGCAGCCCCGTCACGCTGACGAACTCGACGATGTCGTCGGCGCATGCGTCGGCCAGCACGCGCTTGAAGTTCGGATGCGCATCGCCTTCTTCGGTCACGGCGAACGGCGTTCCGACCTGCACGCCGTTCGCGCCGGCCTCGAGCGCCGCGCGCACCGCGTCGTGACTGTTGATCCCGCCCGCAACGATCAGCGGGATCGTGTCGCGTGCGAGGCCGAGCGACGCCATGACGTTTGCGGTCTCGTCGAGCACGCGTACGAAATCGAAGCGCGCGTCGTGCATGTCGTCGATCTGCGTGACGCCGAGATGACCGCCCGCATGCGCCGGATGCTCGATCACGATCGCATCGGGCAGGCGCCCCTTCTTCATCCATTTCTTCAGCACCAGCGCGATCCCGCGGCTGTCCGACAGGATCGGGATCAGCGCGATGTCATGGCCGTGCGTGAGGTCCGGCAGGTCCAGCGGCAAGCCGGCGCCCATCACGATCGCGTCGGCGCCCGCTTCGCACGCGACGCCCACGTAGTCCGCATGCGCGCTCACCGCCTTCATCACGTTGACGGCAATCATTCCGCGCCCGTCGGCGTAGGTCTTCGCGAGGCCAATCTCGCGCGCGAGTGCGTCGAGATTCGCGGCCTCCAGCGTCGCGCGGTCGGGATTCGCGCGGCAGCGCGCGAGTAGGTCCGCATGGTGATGACGCAGGTCGATGCTCGCGATCGTGCCGAGCGCGCCTTCGCGCGCGACGCTGCCCGCGAGACGGTGCGCGGAGATGCCGACGCCCATACCGCCCTGCACGACGGGCAGCAAGGTGCGGCCGCGAATCGTCAGCGGCGGGAAGGAAGTGGGTGCGGTCATCGGGAGCCTCGTCGAAACATCGGAAATCGGAACCGCGATGATCGACGATCCACCGGCGCGCACCTTGACGGCCGTCAATAAAAAAACGACACGCGAGCGTGCCGTTTCGGGTCGTGCGGGGGTGAACGCTCAGCCCTGAGGCGTTGGCTTGAGCTGCATCGACTTGTACTCGAGATACTCTTCGAGCCCGTACACGCCGTTCTCGCGGCCATGCCCCGACTGCTTGAAACCGCCGAACGGCGCGGCGCTGTTCCACGTGCCGCCGTTGATGTCGACCTGGCCCGTGCGGATGCGGCGCGCCACGCGCATCGCGCGTTCGTCGCTGCCGGCCCACACCGCGCCGCCGAGCCCGTACGGCGAATCGTTCGCGATCCGCACGGCTTCGTCTTCGTCGCGATACGTGATGATCGACAGCACCGGCCCGAAAATCTCCTCCTGTGCGATCGCCGATTTCGGATCGACGCGGCCGAATACGGTCGGCTTCACGAAGAAGCCTTTCGCGAGCCCTTCGGGCAAGCCCGTGCCGCCCGTCACGAGTTCCGCGCCGTCGTCGATCCCGCTCTGGATGTACGCCTGCACGCGCTGTTGCTGCACGGCCGACGCGAGTGCGCCGAGACGGGTCGTTTCCAGCCGCGGGTCGCCCGCGACGTACGCTTCGGCCGCGGCCTTCGCGATCTCGCGCGCCTCGTCGTAGCGCGCTTCGGGCACCAGCATGCGCGTGTGCGCCGAGCAGGTCTGGCCGGCGTTCAGGTAGCACGCGTTGACCGTGCCCTTCACCGCCGCCGCGAAATCGGCATCGTCGAGGATCACCGACGCCGACTTGCCGCCGAGTTCGAGCGCGACGCGCTTGACGCCCGCGGCCGCCAGCTCGGCCACGCGCTTGCCGGCGCGCGTCGAGCCTGTGAACGACACCATGTCGACGTCCGGATCGGTGGCCAGCACCTCGCCGACGACGGGCCCGTAGCCGCACACGAGGTTGAACACGCCCGGCGGCAAGCCCGCTTCGTGAATCGCCTCGGCGAGCATGAAGGCGTTCAGCGGCGCGACTTCCGACGGCTTCAGGACCACCGTGCAGCCCGCCGCGAGCGCCGGCGCGACCTTCAGCGTGACCTGGTTGAGCGGGTAGTTCCACGGCGTGATCGCCGCGACGACGCCGACCGGCTCGCGCACCACCAGCGAGTTGCCGACCGTCGCCTCGAATTCGAACGATTCCGCGAGCTTCGCGTACGCCTTCCAGTTGTAGATCGGACCGCCGACCTGGATCGCGCGCGACAGCTTGATCGGCATCCCGACTTCGCCGGTGATCGACTGTGCGAGCGCCTCGCTGCGCGCCTGCAGACGCTCGACGATCTTGCGCAGGTAGCCGGCACGCGTCGCGGCCGGCGTGGCGGCCCACGAATCGAAGGCCGCGCGCGCGGCGCGGATCGCGTCCTGCGCATCGGACGCGACGCCCTCCGGAATCCGGCCGATCACGGCCTCGGTGCCCGAGTCGATCACGTCGATCGTGCCGGTGCCGGCCGGCTTGCGCCATGCGCCGTCGATGTAAAACTGATCGTAAATTTTCATCGTTTCCTGTCTCCCGGAAAACGGCCATTCTAGCGAGAGTGGCGCGCCGCGGCGATGACATCGAACGACGCCGCAACGCCCGGCACGCCGGCTGCACCGGCGCCGGCGCGGCGGCCGACTGCCGCCCATTCCCGCCGTTGCGGCATTCGCGCCACGCCGACGCGCGACGTGGCCCGCATCGTGCTATGTTTTTAGTATCGGCGCCGGCTATTGCAGCCCGCGCCACCCGGAATCGATGCCTTTCGTGAGCGCTGCCATGACCGACGCATCCTACAACCTCGGCTCCCAAGACCGCCTCGAGCTGCTGTGCTGGCTCACCTGCGGCAATCTCGGCGCGTTTTATCTCAACGAATCCTGGCCCGACGCGGCGTTCCACGTGCAGGCCGCGCACCGCTGGCTCGACCGCCATCACCGGCAGGCCGACTGGCTCGCCATCGCGAAGCTGGCCGCGCTCGCGCAGGACATCGCGAAGCGCCACGCGGGCTTCGTCGACGCATCATGGGCGCGCGATGCGGTCGAGGAAATCGTCGATACCGACGACCTCGACTACCGCGCGAAACTCGTGCAGTGGGTATACGAAGACTGCTGCAAGGCGCTCGCCGACAAGCGGCTTGCCGACTGACCGCGTGCGCCTGCGCGTGCGCCGGGGCGCGCCGTCACTCGATCGGCAACCGCTGCGTCGACTTCAACTGCGATGGCGACCTCTAAATGTCCAAAATGCGACAGCACTTCCTTTGAAACACAGACCATCTCACCATATGGCTCTAATTTCAAAGTCAACACAGTACAGTGCCGCTCATGCGGCGCGGTAGTGGGCGTGATGGATTACTACAACACGGCAGTGTTGCTTGAGAAAATCGCGAAGAAATCGGGTATTGCCCGCTTCTTTTGAATCAAGAGCGCCTTGCAGGCCGGACGCTCTTTCACCAGCACGGGCCGCACGGCCCGTTTTCATTTCTGCGCCGACGAATCCTGAACCTCGATGCTTGGGAATATGCCTCCACAAGGCCTAGAGCGGCCATCCCGCTGGAGAAGCACGCGCCCACGCGTCAGGAATCGCGCGCGTTATCGGATGCGCATCATGATGGAGTGCCCGCGAGAATCGGGAGGGACACCGGGGGAATTTCGCGGCGGCGACTTTATCAGATACCCTCTGAGATTTTCCCGGCCAACATTTGGGCCCCGTAAGCACCAGTCGAATTAGCAGGAAGGCCGGTGTAGTATCAGACCACTGGCCATGGATTTGCTACGCGCCGGATAACTACTTCCGATACGCTACAGGGGACCACCTTGAAAAAGATCATTCTCGCCGCGCTTCTTGTAAGCGCAGGTGCAGCATACGCGCATACCTCCAGCTACGGTTACCACTCATCCGGTTCGAATCTCTACGGGTCGTCTTCCGGTGAGCATTACGTCAACGGTTACACGCGCTCAAACGGGACCTACGTTCAGGGCCACTACCAGACCAACCCGAACGATACAAAGCTAGACAACTGGTCTACCCAGGGAAACCAAAATCCATACACCGGCCAGTGGGGATCGAAGTCCCCATATTGCCGCCCCCTAATAGGAGCTGCCCACAAGACCCGATATGAAGCTCATATACACGGGACACGTCAGCAGCTCTATACGCCCCCTCATATTCGAAGGCTTAAGAGCACTATGGACATCTTTACGGGCATTGTTATCGTCGCTCTCGTTCCATTCTTGCTGTTATCGTACCTTTTTAGAAACAAGCCGGGGTCAACGTTTGGCCCCAAGTCTGCTCCAGATGCAATGTCGAACTGCGCGGCTGGAATAGCTCTGGCCGGAAACAGGTTTGGTTTCGTACCGACGCCAACGGAAATCGTGTTTACCTCTGCGCTAGGTGCAAGAACAAGTGAGCGTCATTACGTCCTTGCATAACACCGTTAGCTCCCAATCCCGGCCGCCACGATATTCCAGCTACGAAGCAAGAAGGCCCACATCGGCAGTTTGTCGGTGTGGGCCTTTCGCACTTCTGGCGGTCCCGCCTTACGCGCCCTGCCTAGCGCCCCCTGGAGGGCAGCACAGTCGTTGTCCCAACGGGACAATTCCGTGGGACAATCCGGGACACATGAAGGGCGGTCTCGGGACAAACCGGCGGTTTTACTCCTGCCCTTGGCTCGCCAAAAACTCCTCATAATTCCCGCCGAAGTCGAACAGCGTGCCGTCCGTCTTCACTTCGATGATCCGGTTCGCCAATCCGCTCACGAACTCGCGGTCGTGCGACACGAAAATCAGCGTGCCTTCGAACTGCTCGAGCGCGATCTGCAGCGACTCGATCGACTCCATGTCCATGTGGTTGGTCGGCTCGTCCATCAGCAGCACGTTGTGGCGGCCGAGCATCAGCTTGCCCCAGATCATGCGGCCCTTCTCGCCGCCCGACAGCACCTTCACCGACTTCTTGATGTCGTCCGACGAGAACAGCAGGCGGCCCAGCGTGCCGCGCACCATCGTTTCGTCGTCGCCATCCTTGCGGTACTGGTCGATCCAGTCCATCAGCGTGATGTCGTTCGGGAATTCCTCGTACGTATCCTGCGGCATGTAGCCGACATTCGCGTTCTCGGACCACTTCACCGTGCCGTGATCGAGCGGCAGCGCGCCGAGCAGCGAGCGCAGCAGCGTCGTCTTGCCCGCGCCGTTCTCGCCGATGATCGCGATGCGCTCGCCCGGCTGCACCGACAGGTTGAAGTTCTGGAAGATCGTGCGCTCGTACTTCTTGGTGATCTCTTCGGCCACCACCGCGACGTTGTGCAGCTTCTTCTCGAACTCGAAGCGGATGAACGGGTTCTGACGCGACGACGGCTTGAATTCCTCGATCTTGATCTTGTCGATCTGCTTCGCGCGGCTCGTTGCCTGGCGCGCCTTCGACTTGTTCGCCGAGAAGCGACGCACGAAGTCCTGCAGCTCGGCCACGCGCTCCTTCGCACGCGTATTCGCCGCGGCCTGGCGCTCGCGCGCCTGCGCCGATGCGAGCATGTAGTCGTCGTAGTTGCCCGGCCAGACCTTCAGCGTGCCGAAGTCCATGTCGGCCATGTGCGTGCACACCGAGTTCAGGAAGTGACGATCGTGCGAGATGATGATCATCGTCGAGTTGTACTCGTTGAGCGTCTGCTCGAGCCAACGGATCGAGTTGATGTCGAGGTTGTTGGTCGGTTCGTCGAGCAGCAGCACGTCCGGCTTCGAGAACAGCGCCTGTGCGAGCAGCACGCGCAGCTTCCAGCCCGGCGCGACGTCGGCCATCGTACCGTTGTGGAACTTCTCCTCGATGCCGATGCCGAGCAGCAGCGCGCCCGCGCGCGCCTCGGCGTCGTAGCCGCCGTATTCGGCGAACTTGCCTTCGAGCTCGGCCGCGTGCATGTAGTCGTCGTCGGTGGCGTCCGGGTTCGCGTAGATCGCGTCACGCTCGGTCATCGCGGCCCACATTTCGGTGTGGCCCATCATCACGACGTCGAGCACGCGCACGTCTTCGTACGCGAACTGGTCCTGGCGCAGCTTGCCCAGGCGCACGTTCGGCTCCAGCGCGACGTTGCCGCCGCTCGGCTCGAGGTCGCCGCCGAGGATCTTCATGAAGGTCGACTTGCCACAGCCGTTCGCGCCGATCAGACCATAGCGGTTGCCCTCGCCGAATTTGACCGAGATATTCTCGAACAAGGGCTTCGGCCCGAATTGCATCGTGATGTTGGCAGTAGAAAGCACGGCAGGTCCCGTAAGAGAGAAATCGACGGAAAACCGTGTATTTTAGCAGGTGTCGGAGAAACTGCCGACCGCAGCGCTGCGACGGCCCCGGGCACGCCGCCCGCTTCGCGCCGTGCAGCCCCGTCAACACGACGGCACACGCGCCATCGCCGCCATACCGGCCCCCCGCATGCCTGGCCGCCAGCTTCGCGCCCCATTCCTCGGCGCATGGCGCCTCGCGTGCTGCGAAGTCTGCCCGCGCGACGGCAGCACCGTCACCTACCCGCCCGGCCGCGACGTGCGCGGCTGGCTTCTCTATACGTCGGACGGTTACATGTCCGCGTAGCTGATGGCAGCCAGCCGACCTATGCCGACGACGCCCTGCACGGCGGCAGCCGCGACGAACCGAACGCACCGCCGGCGCGCGCGGCTATATCGCGCATTCGGGCCCTTTTACTGTGGACGGCAACGGCACGCTGACCCAGGAAATGGACGTGAGCCTGTTTCCGAACTGGATTGGCAACGTGCAACAGCGGGACGCAGGTCGCGAGCGGGGACGGCGACCGCCTGCAACTCGGCACCGCCGAGCCGGTGTTGATCAACGGCCAGCAGGTCGACGCGGTGCTCGTCTGGGCACGCGCCGGCCGCTGACCCGCGGCGTCCGGACACCGGACACCGGACACCGGGCGCCGGGCGCCGGGCGCCGCGGCGCTGCCAGCCGGCCGGCCACGGCGGCTACCGCTACCGCGCCGGCACCGCAACGAACGCGGCCGCCGCCCGCGCCATGCCGGATCCCGCACCCGCCGTCGCGCGTCACTTGCCGGCCTTCGCGGCCTGCTTCTGCGCGGCCTTGGCGTTCATCTGCGCGAACAGCTGCGCGCACGGCACGTCGCGGTTGTTGCTCGGCGCGATCAGCGGGATCAGCGCCGCGAACGGGTTGAGCAGCCCGAGCCCGACTGCCGCGCCGGCGCGCAGCGCGAGCGCGCCCACTTCGACACCGACCTTCGGGTTCTTGAACGTGCCCTTCGCGTACAGCGGCGAGCGCAGCGAGAAGATCCGGAAGCCCTTCGTGTGCGGATGGATCTTCAGGTCCAGCGATTCGTCGCGCAGATTGATCGGGCCATCCATGGTGATGAGTGCATCGTCCGTATCGAGCGCGAAGACCTTCGGCTGCAGCATGCCGTCGTTCGCGGCGAAATCGATCGCCGCGCAATTGATGTTGACGTCACGCGTGCCGAACAGCTTCTCGTACACGACGTTCGCGACGTTCAGGCCCGCCGCCTCCATCAGCAGGAGGCTGATGCGGCCGTCGGTGATGAGCGCCTTCACTTCGCCGGTCGACGTGCCCGCGAGCGCGGCCGGCGAATTGCCGGTCGCCGACAGCGACGCGTCACCGTTGATCTCGCCGAGCGCGGTCTGCATCACCTTCTGCGTCGGGAACAGCTGCTTGAGCTTCAGGTGGCGCGCGGTCAATGTGAAGCGCCCCTTGAGCGGCGTGCGGCTACCGTCGAGATGCGCATTCGTCGCGAGCGTGCCGCCCGCGACGCCGAACTGCAGCGGCTCGAGCGTCAGCACGCCGTCCTGCAAAAGGATGTGCGTGTACAGGTTCGTGATCGGCAGCTGCGGGCTCTTGATCAGCTTGCGGCCGGTGAACTTCACGTCCGCGTCGATCGCGCTCCAGCGTTCGGTGCGGAACGCCGCGACCGGCAGCACGCGATCCGGCGGCTGGTGCGTCGTATCGCCGCGTTTCTTCTTGCTCGCGGCCGAATCGGCGCCGATCACCGGTGCGAGGTCGGAGAACTGCAGCAGGTTCGACACGACTTCGCCCGACAGCTTCGGACGCGGCTTGCGCTGCGCCCACGTGAGCGTGCCGCGCAGATCGCTGCCGCCGACACGGCCGTTGAAGTCCTCGTAGCGGAACGTGCTCGCGTTCTGCTTGATCTGGCCGATCAGGCGCCCCTCCGTCGCGTACGGCGGCGTGTCGGGCAGCGTGATGCCGGTGAGCTGGTAGAGATGCGACATCGACGTGCCCTGCAGCCACAGCCGCAGGTCGACCGCCGCCAGATGCATCGGGTCGGTCAGCGTGCCGACGATCGCGAGCCGCGTGTCGCCGGCCTTCACGTCGGCCTGCAGCGGGAACGGCTGCTTCGCGTTCTCGATCGCCAGCACGCCGCCCACCTTGCCGGTACCGTCGATCGGCACGTTCTTGTAGCGGCCGTCGAACTTGAGGCCGAACGCATAGGTCGGGCCGGACGGCTTCGCGGGCACGGTGGCGCCGGATGCGGCCGATGCGCCGCTCGCTCCGGATGCGGAGGCAACCGTCGATGCGGACGAAGCCGTATTCACCACGGACGCAGGCAGCACGCCCGATGCGGACCCGGACGTCGATGCCGCGCTTGCGACCTGCGCCGCCGATGCGCCCGATGCGCCCGATGCACCCGACGCAGCCTCGGCGCTGGCCTTCGCGCTCAATTGCGCGGCGCCGTGCTTGCCGACGCGCTGCGCCGACGCCGCGCGCGACTTCTGTTCCTGCTCCTTCAGCACGTCGCCGAGCGGAATCGGCTGGCCGAGCGTATCGATCCCGATCGTCAGATCGGCCTTGGTGATCGCGTCGCGATAGACGACGGTTCCCTTCGCGAACCCGAAGCTGTCGAGCCGCACTTTCCACGTCGTCGGTTGCCCTGATTGCTTGAACTGGAAGGTCCACGTGTTGCGGCCGTCGGCGAGCCGCTCGAGGTCGACCGCGGGATTGACGACGTCGATCGACGGAATGACGATTTGATGCGCGAGGAGCGGGAGAATCGCGAGATCGAAGTGCGCGGAGTCGAGCGTGGCGAACCTGGGGCCCTTCGCCCAGTCGGGGTTGCCGATCTCCATCTGGGTGGCCGAGATGCGTGGCCACGGCACCCATGCGCGCCAGCCGGTTTCGCCCTGCGGGCGACGCCAGTCGACCTTGAGATCGCCGTTGATCGCGAACGAGCGGCCAAGTGCGGTACTCACATGTTCGTTGACCCACGGTTTCGCGCGGTTCCAGTCGAACGTGACAATGAAGACGCCGGCAGCCACGATGATCAGTGCGACGATACCGACGATCCATGCAGCCGTTTTGCCGATGGCTCGGGTTAGCGTCATGTCGGTTCCGTTGTTGTTCTGCAGAATGTGCGCGCCATGCCGGGCTACTTGGGAAAGCGAACGGAGCACGACATCGGCGACCTTTCAATGGATATTATGATGCACGCCGCGACAACGCCTCGGCGCCATTAACGCTTTTTTTCATTTTCGACATGACAGTCCCCACCGGTCTCATCGATGCACAACGCATCACGCGCCGCGACGCCGCCACCGGCAAGACCTTGCTGACGCCGACCGACTTCAGCCTCGCCGCGGGATCGCGAATTGCTATCACGGGACCGTCGGGCTCCGGCAAGAGCGTGCTGTTGCGCGCGCTCGCGCTGCTCGATCCGCTCGATGGCGGCCACGTGCTGTGGCGCGGCAAGCGTATCAGGCGCGGCGCGATTCCGCGCTACCGGCGCAGCATCGCGTACGTGCGCCAGCGGCCCGCGCAAATGGACGGCACCGTCGAAGCGCAATTGCGCTATCCGTATTCGCTCGCGGTCTATCGCGACGCGAGGTTCGACCGCGCGCGCGTGGAAGCGCTCGCCGCACGCGCGGGCCGCGGCGCCGATTTTCTCGACAAGCGCGCGAGTGAACTGTCGGGCGGCGAAGCGCAGATCGCCGCACTATTGCGCGTGCTGCAGCTCGACCCCGACGTGCTGTTGCTTGACGAGCCGACGTCCGCGCTCGATCCCGATTCGACGCGTGCGATCGAAGCGCTCGTCGACGCATGGTTCGACGCGGCGTCGGACACGCGTGCGTACATGTGGATCTCGCATGACCCGGCGCAGGCCGCACGAATCAGCACGACGCAGCTCGTGATGCAGGCCGGCGTGCTGCATGCCGTGAATTCGACGGAGGCTGCGCAATGAGCCCGGCACTGCAGGACCTGAGCCTCGTCGACGTCGGCATCGCCGCCGCGCTCGTCGCGGTGAACGGCGCGATCTCGGTCGCGCTGTCGCTCGGCCTCGGACGCCAGCTGGCGCTCGCGGCCGTGCGCACCGTCGTGCAATTGCTCGCGATCGGTTACGTGCTCGGCTGGGTGTTCGGACATCCGCACTGGACCGTGGTGCTGCCGCTCGCCGCGCTGATGACGCTGATCGCGGGTTTCGCGGGCGCCGCGCGCGGCAAGCACGCGTACCGCGGCCAGCGCATCGACAGCATCGCGTCGATCTGGTTCAGCAGCTGGATCGTCGCGGCGATCGGCCTGTTCGTCGTGATCCGCATTCACCCGTGGTACGAGCCGCAATACGCGATCCCGATCCTCGGGATGATCCTCGGCAATACGCTCACGGGCGTGGCGCTCGGCGTCGAACGGATGATGGAGGAGCTCACCGCGCGGCGCGACCGCGTCGAGACCGCACTCGCGCTCGGCGCGACGCGCTGGGAAGCCGCGCAGGACGCCGCGCGCCAGGCCGTGCGCGCGGGCATGCTGCCGACGCTGAACCAGATGGCCGTGGTCGGCGTCGTGAGCCTGCCGGGGATGATGACGGGCCAGGTGCTGGCCGGTCAGTCGCCGCTGCAGGCCGTGCGCTACCAGATCGTGATCATGTTCCTGATCGCCGCGGCGTCGGCACTCGGCACCGTCGGCGCGGTGTTGATGACGTATCGCCGCCTGTTCTCGGCCGATCACCGCTTTGTTGCGGCGCGGCTCGAGGAACGCGCGCATTGACACGCAGCGCCGCGACGCGCGGCATTCACGCGGCATTCGGGCAGCGCACCGTCAGCGCGCGGCGCGGCGTTTGCCGAGGGCCTCGCGCAACGCAGCCTTTACGTCGGCATCGGGCGCGAGCCCGTCGACCGACGCGACGAGCCGCACCGCATGCGGTGTCGTCACATAGGCGTGCGCACCAACATAACCGCCGCTGCCGGCCGAGCGTGTCGTGACGACCAGCATCTCGCGCGCGCGTGCCGAGATCGGCCGTGAAGGCGTCGGCGACGGTGCCGTCGCGCGCATGCAGCACGCCCGTCACGTAGTCGTCCGTATCAAAGCCGGGCGCGGTGTGCGCGGTCGAATACACGCGCACCGCATAGCTGCCGGTCGAACACGGTTCGAGCGCACCGCTCGACACGACCGCGATCTGCTGTCGCGACGGCAGTTCGACTTTTTTCACGAAGCTGCAATCGTCGGCCGCGTGCGCATCGACGGCAACGAACGCAGCGGCCGACAGCAGCACGCGCATGCGAAGTTTCATCGGATTGTCGTTCGGGGAAGAAGACCAATGGCGACGAGGATAGCGTGACATCCGCATGACGTCACGCAACGCGCAGCGCACCCGCTGGCGCGCACTGCATGATGGCAACGTGGGACACGACGGCATCGGCCGCAGCTCGTGCCGCGGCATCATCACGCTGCGATACGCTGCGACACGCGGATCGTCCGGATACGCGCGACATTGGTTGCGCGCGCACCGGATGCGTCGCGGGCGTGCGGGCCCCTCAGTGCTTGATCGACACGGTCACCTTCGTGCCGTCGCTCATCGTGACCGACTTCGACCCGCCATTGGTCGAAATCGACACCCACTTGACCTGGCTCACCGCCACGACTTCCGGGCACTGCAGCGACTTGCCGCCCGCGCTGACGTTGCGCGTGCCCTTCGGCGCGGCCGCCTGGAAGCTCAGCTGCACGTTCGCGATCCCCTTCGCGTCGACCGACGGCGCGAGCCGCACCTGGGTCTGGCGCACCATCGCGCCGTTCGCGTCGCGCGGCAGGTTGTCGGCGTTCGGACAGCCGTCCTGCATCGCGACCGCGCCGCCCGGCGGCACCGACTTCCAGTTGAAGTCGTCCGTCTCGCCCGAGCGGATCTTGCGGGTCTCCTGCGTATTGCCGAAGGTCTTCGAATCGACCTTGACGGTGTATTCGAGCTGCCCCGTCCCGCCGCCCTTCAGGCTGCCCTTGACGGGCGGCGCCGCGAATACGCTCGCGCTGACGCACGCCGCCACGAACACGGCCGACCACGATGCGGCGACTGACAAGCTGCGTTGGCTCATGCTGACCTCCTTGTAATGCGGCGGCACGCGCGTGCCGCGCGGTTTTCGATGCATGATGCGTTGCCAGTCTACCGCCAAGCGGCATGCAATGCGCCGCAAACGCATCGGGTGTTACCCCGCTTGCGTCCGCGGCCGCGCATCCCGTACGCGCGATGCCGGATCAGAACCCGCTCAGCACCAGCTTGCCGATCGCGCGCCCGCCCTCGAGCAGTTGATGCGCACGCCGCACGTTCGCCGCGTTGATCGTGCCGAGCTGTTCGCCGAGCGTCGTGCGCAGCGTGCCGTCGTCGACGAGCCGCGCGACCTCGGTGAGGATCTTGTGCTGCTCGATCATGTCCGGCGTCTCGAACATCGCGCGCGTGAACATGAACTCCCAGTGAAACGCGGCGCTCTTCGCCTTCAGCAGCTCGACCGGAACCGGCTTCGCGTTCTCGACGATCGTGCAAATGCCGCCCTGCGGCCGGACGATTTCCGCCGCTGCGGGGAAATGGCGATCCGTGTCGTTGAAGATCAGCACGTAGTCGACGTTCGGATGACCGATGTCACGCAGCTGCGCGGGCAGGTCGCCGAAATGATCGATCACGCCGTCCGCACCCAGCGAACGCACCCATTCGGCCGATGCCGGCCGCGAGGCGGTCGCGATCACGTGCAGCTTGCCGAGCGTCTTCGCGAGCTGGATCGCGATCGAGCCCACGCCGCCCGCGCCGCCGATGATCAGCACCGACTTGCCGGCGTGCGCGCCCTGCGGCGACACGCGCAAGCGGTCGAACAGCGCCTCCCACGCGGTCAGCGCGGTGAGCGGCAACGCGGCCGACGCCGCGAAATCGAGCGTGCGCGGCTTGTGCGCGGCGATCCGCTCGTCGACGGCGTGGAATTCGCCGTTCGCGCCGGGGCGCGTGATGCTGCCCGCGTAGAACACTTCGTCGCCGGGCCGGAACAACGTAACCTCGGCGCCGATCGCGACGACCGTGCCGGCCGCATCCCAGCCGAGCACGCGCGGCGTTGCCTCGACCTGCGGCTTCGGCGCGCGCACCTTGGTGTCGACCGGGTTCACGGAAATCGCTTCGACCTTCACGAGCAGGTCGCGCGGGCCGGGCGCGGGTTGCGGCACTTCGACGTCGAGCAGCGCTTGCGGGTCGTCGATCGGCAGATAACGGGTCAGTCCAACGGCTTTCATCTCGATACTCCTTTCAGGGAATCCGGCAGGCTGCGGGGCAACCTCCATGCGTGCCATCGTAGGACGCCCGATCCTTCGAGAAAACCGCTATATTTCCTGAAACATTTTCAGGAATTTCCACATAATGCCATCCGATCCGGTGCCGGCCCCCGACAAGCCGCTCGACCTGCTCGACGTCGGCCTGTTCGTGCGCGCCGCGCTGCTCGCGAACGTCAGCGCGGCCGGGCGCGAGTTCGGCGTGTCGGCCGCGGTCGCGAGCGCGCGCATCGCGCAGCTCGAGCGCCAGCTCGGCGCGCGATTGCTGCACCGCACGACACGCCGCATCAGCCTCACGCAGGACGGCGAAGTCTTCATGGCCCGCGCCGAGGCGCTGCTGTCGGCCGCCGACGCCGCGCGCGCGTCGGTCGGCCACGGCCGCAGCGAGCCGTACGGGCGGCTGAAGGTATCGATGTCGTCGTCGTTCGGCCGCCAGCACGTCGCGCCCGTGATTCCGGCATTCCTGCGCCGCTATCCGTCCGTATCGCTCGATCTGCGGCTGTCCGACGAGATCGTCGATCTCGTCGACGACGGCTACGACGTCGCGATCCGCGTTGGCGCGCTGAAGGATTCGACGCTCGTCGCGCGCAAGCTGGCAGCCAACCGGCGCGTGCTGTGCTGCTCGCCCGCGTATCTCGCGGCGCGCGGCACGCCGCGCCATCCGGCCGAACTCGCGCAGCACGAATGCGTGGTCCTCGGTGATCAGCGCGACTGGTCGTTCGTCACACCGCAAGGGCGGCTGACCGTGCGCGTCGGCGGCCGGCTCGTCGCGAGCAACGGCGAGGCGATCCGCGAGGCGCTCGTCGACGGCTTCGGCATCGCAATCAAGTCGACCTGGGACGTCGGCCCGCTGCTCGCGAGCGGCGCGCTCGTCACCGTGCTCGACGACTACCCGTTCGCCGACGACGTCGCGATCTGGGCCGTCTATCCGAGCCGCGCGCACGTGCCGCTGAAGACGCTCGCGTTCATCTCGTTTCTCGCCGATCACTTCGGCGATCCGCCTTACTGGGATCGCGCGGACGAACGATAGGCGCCGGCGCCGGCACATTGCGCGCAGCGGCTTCCGGCACTGCTTACGGCCGCATCCGCGGCGATCCGATCGCGATCGGATACCAACCGGCTACAATGGCGCGTTCGCGACGCCGTGGCCCGCAGCCGAACGGGGCCGCGGTCGCAGGTGGCCGCATGCCGGCCGCGTACGCGTTTCATTCGCTTCCAACCATTCCGTCATGACCCAGAACCTCGTCATCCAGAGTCTCGCGCCGCTGTCGGACGCGCATCACAAACCGCTGCTCGCGCTGTCGCGCGGCACCCGCATCGTGCAGACCGACGATCACGCGCTGCGCATCGAAAACGCGAATCCGGCGCAGCGCCTCGACATCGACGCGTACTGCGGCACCCATGCGCTCGATTTCGGCTTCGTCGACGCCGGCCGCACGCTCGGCGATTTCGGGCTCGTCGTGATGGACATGGATTCGACGCTGATCACGATCGAGTGCATCGACGAGATCGCCGACTTCTGCGGGCTGAAGACGCAGGTCGCCGAGATCACCGAAGCATCGATGCGCGGCGAGATCCGCGACTTCAACGAAAGCCTGACGCGCCGCGTCGCGCTGCTCGCCGGGCTCGATGCGCACGCGCTCGAGCGCGTGTACGAGGAGCGGCTGCAGCTGTCGCCGGGCGCGGAGACGATGCTCGCCGGCGTGAAGGCCGCGGGCCTGAAGACGCTGCTCGTGTCGGGCGGCTTCATGTTCTTCACCGAGCGCCTGAAGGCGCGCCTCGGCCTCGACTACGCGCACGCGAACACGCTCGAGATCGTCGACGGCAGGCTGACCGGCAAGGTGCTCGGCGAGATCGTCAACGCGGACGTGAAGGCGCGCCTGCTGCGCGATACCTGCGCATCGCTCGGCATCGCGCCGAGCCGCGCGATCGCGATGGGCGACGGATCGAACGACCTGAAGATGATGGCCGAAGCCGGCCTGTCGGTCGCGTTCCACGCGAAGCCTGTCGTGCGCAATGCGGCGACCGTCGCGTTCGACCACGTCGGCCTCGACGGGCTGCTGCGGCTGTTCTGAGCCGCGCGAGCCGCCAATGAAAAACGCCGGCGCGATGCAACATCGCGCCGGCGTTTCGTTTGTCTGCCGCGATTATCGGCCGAGCGTGGCCTGCAGCGCGCGCTCGATGTCCGCGCGCAGGTCGGCTTCGTCTTCGAGACCGACGTAGAAACGCACCAGCGTGCCGCGATGCGCCCAGTCCGCGCGCATCGACGCGACGTCGTACGGCATCGCGAGGCTGCATGCGCCGCCCCAGCTCCAGCCGATCGCGAACAACTCGAGCGCCTCGACGAAACGGTCGATCTGCTCGGCGCTGTAGCGTTCGTCGAACACCACCGAGAACAGCCCGCCCGCCCCCGTGAAGTCGCGCACGAACGACTCATGACCCGGGCAGTCCGGCAGTTGCGGATGCAGCACCGCCGCGATTTCCGGCCGTGCCTTCAGCCACTGCGCGAGCGCGAGCGCGCTCTTGCTGTGCGCGTCGAAACGCACCTGCATGCTCGGCAGGCTGCGCATCACGAGCGAGCAGTCGTCGACCGACACGCCGATCCCGCAGCGCATCCGCGCGAGCTTCAGTTGCGCATGCAGTTCGGCGTTCGCGGTGATCGTCGCGCCCATCAGCACGTCGCTGCCGCCCGACTGATACTTGGTCAGCGCCTGCACCGAGATATCGACGCCGTGCTCGAACGGCTTGAACGCGAGCCCGGCCGAATACGTATTGTCGATCGCGGTGACGATGCCGCGCGCCTGTGCGACCGTCGTAATCGCGCGCACGTCGGGCACTTCCATCGTCACGGAGCCCGGCGCCTCGATCCAGATCAGCCGCGTGTTCGGCTGGATCAGGTCGGCGATGCCGGCGCCCACGAGCGGATCGTAGAAACGCGCGGTGATGCCGAAATCCTTCGCGAGCCAGTTGCCGAAATCGGCGTTCGGCCCGTAGACGTTGTGCGGGATCAGCACGTCGTCGCCCGCCTTCACGATCCCGAAATAGACGTTCATGATCGCCGCGAGGCCCGACGGCTGCAGCAGCGCGTGCGTGCCGCCTTCGATCTCGGCGAGCCGCTGCGCGAGCGCGAGCGACGTCGGTGTCGCATGCAGCCCGTAGCGCCACTGGTTGTCGTTGTGCCAGACCAGCGCGCGCATCGTCGCGAGATCGGGGAACACGACCGTCGACGCGCGCGCGACCGGCGGCACGAACGACTGGAAGCCGTCCGGAATGACGTCGTCGGGTTGAACGATGCGGGTTTGCAGTGCGCGCTTCGGAGTGGATGCAGTCATGGCAGAGGGCGGGTACGAGGCCGTTCGGTTGCGGAATATCCTGCTAGATTAGCCAAAATCGGCGCGCTTGGCCCGGTACAATGCGCGCCGCGCGCGCCGAGACAGCGCGCGCCCGGTCGTCCTCAGCCGTCGGTACGCAGGTTGACGACACTGCCGACCGTCTCGATGTCCTGCACGCGGCCGTTGCGGACCTGCAGCGCCGCACGCTTGGCCGGCGTCGGATGCAGCACGACGGGCTGCGGGTCCGATTCGTCGGCATTCATCCGGTCGGCCTTCAGCGCGCCGGTCGAATCGAAGCGGCCGATCCACACGCCCGTGATGTTCGTGCCGTCGTTCGATTCCTCGATCTCGAGCGTATCGCCGTCGCGATCGCCCGCGAGCAGGATCACCTCGCCGGTATCCGTGAACTGGTATTCGCCGTGCACGCCCTCTTCGTCCGTCTTCGGACCGAGATGCACGACGATCGGCCGATCGCCGAGCGTGCCCTCGTAGCGCGGCAGCCGCGCGAATTCAGGATTCGGCCGCAGCGGCCGCGCAGGCGCCGCTTCATCCTGCTGCGCCTCCGATGCCGCACCCTGTGCCGCGGCCACGCCCGGCATCGCGACGCCCGCTGCCAGCGCGCCGGCGAGCACGAGCGCTCGTTGCCATTCCGAATATCGACCCACCTTGTATTGCTCCTTGCTTCAGATTCGCGCGCCGACGGCGGCGATACGCTGTGGCTGCGCGTCGCCGATCCACCTCGGCACGAGCGCGCAGCGACCGCGGTACGCACACTGCGCGCCACCCGTTCACGTCGTTCGAATGAACCGATCGTGTGCGGCCGCGGCCCGCGTGCGGAATGCGCGTCAGCCCTGCATCAGGCGTTCCACCGCATCGCGATGCGGAATCGGCGCGACCGCGCCGTAGCCCGTCGTCGACAGTGCCGCCGCCGCGTTCGCATAGCGTGCGGCCGCGAACGGGTCGTCGCCCGCGACGATCCGCGCGACGAACGCGCCGCCGAAGCAGTCGCCGGCGCCCGTCGCATCGATGGCTGCCACCGCGAAGCCCGGCACGACGCGTCGCTCGTGCGGCGTCGCGACGTACGCGCCTTCCTTGCCGAGTTTCAGCGCGACGACCTGCGGCCCGTGCTCGAGCATCGCGTCGACGATCGCGTCGCGATCGTTCGCGCCGGTGAGCGCCGTGACGTCGTCCCAGCTCGGCAGGCAGATGTCGGTCTGGCGCAGCGCCTCGCGCATCACCGCGCGGGCGCGCGGCAGCGGCCACAGCTTCAGGCGCAGGTTCGTGTCGAAGCTGACCTTTGCGCCGTTGCGGCGCGCGTGGTCGATCGCGGCGAACGCGGCATCGCACGCGGCCGTGCTGATCGCGAGACTGATGCCGGACAGGTGCATGGCCTTCGCCGCGGCCAGCGCATCGAGCGGCAGGTCGGCCACCGCATAGCGGCTCGCGGCCGACCCCGCACGCAGATAGTCGAACTGATGGCCGTCGGCGCCGTGCGTGACGAAATACACGCCGGTCGGCGCCGTGCGGTCGATCCGCACGTACCTCGTGTCGACGCGTTCCGACGCCCACATGTCGGCCAGCAGCCGGCCGAACGGATCGTCGCCGATCGCCGACACGAAGCCCGTCGACGCGCCCTGGCGCGCCGCGGCGATGCAGAAGTTCGACGTGTCGCCGCCGAAGCCCTGCAGGAACTCCGGACGGCCCGGCTGCGACTGGTTGAATTCGATCATCGCCTCGCCGAGCGCGAGGATCTGCGGAAACACGGCGGTCATTGCTTAGACCTCGCCCCACAGATCATGACCGTCCGCACCCGTGATCTTCACCGACACGAAATCGCCGACCTTGTAGCGCTTCGACGCCTTCGTCGCCGGCTCGACATAGACGACGCCGTCGATCTCCGGCGCATCCGCCGCCGTGCGGCCGATCCCGCCTTCCGCGCTGACTTCGTCGATCAGCACCTTGAGCGTCTTGCCGACCTTGCGCTGCATGCGCTGCGCCGATACTTCCTCCGCCACTTCCATGAAGCGCGCGCGGCGTTCCTCGCGAACCTCGTCCGGCAGCGCGCCGTCGAGATCGTTCGCGGTCGCGCCTTCGACCGGCGAATATGCGAAGCAGCCGACGCGATCGAGGTCCGCCTCGCGGATGAAGTCCAGCAGCGTTTCGAACTGCTCTTCCGTCTCGCCGGGGAAGCCCGCGATGAACGTGCTGCGGATCGTCAGGTCCGGGCAGATCTCGCGCCACTTCTGCACGCGCTCGAGCACCTTCTCCGCGTTGGCCGGACGCTTCATGCGCTTGAGCACTTCCGGATGCGCGTGCTGGAACGGCACGTCGAGATACGGCAGCACGTGCCCCTTGAACGGGCCTTCGGCCATCAGCGGAATCACTTCGTCGACGCTCGGATACGGATACACGTAGTGCAGGCGCACCCATGCGCCGTATTGCGCGGCCAGTTCGCCGAGCGCGGCGACTAGGTCGGTCATGCGCGTCTTGATCGGCTTGCCGTTCCAGAAGCCCGTGCGGTACTTCACGTCGACGCCGTATGCGCTCGTGTCCTGCGAGATCACGAGCAGTTCCTTCACGCCCGACTTGAACAGGTTCTCGGCCTCGAGCATCACTTCGGCGACCGGACGCGACACGAGGTCGCCGCGCATCGACGGGATGATGCAGAACGTGCAGCGGTGATTGCAGCCTTCGGAGATCTTCAGGTACGCGTAGTGGCGCGGCGTGAGCTTGATGCCCGCGGGCGGCACCAGGTCGACGAACGGGTCGTGCGGCTTCGGCAGATGCGAATGCACGGCCTGCATCACTTCGCCCACCGCGTGCGGGCCGGTGACGGCGAGCACCTTCGGGTGGACTTCCTCGATGAGGTTCGAGCCGCTGGCGCTCGACTTCGCGCCCAGGCAACCGGTGACGATCACCTTGCCGTTTTCGGTCAGCGCTTCGCCGATTGCGTCGAGACTCTCCTGCACGGCTTCGTCGATGAAGCCGCAGGTATTGACGACGACGAGGTCGGCGCCGTCGTACGTGCCGGAGATTTCATAACCTTCGGCGCGCAACTGGGTGATGATTTGTTCGGAGTCGACGAGCGCCTTGGGGCACCCGAGCGAAACGAAGCCTACTTTGGGGGACTGGGACATCTGGAATGTGGGGGCGTGGCGGCAAAAGCGTGAGTTTACAGCTATTTATGGGTCAGCGAGGCAAAACCGGCGGTTGGTACGCCGCGGACGGCGACGCGGATGTGCGGCCCGTGCGGGCGCGGCGGGCGGACAGCGGAAAGCGATCCGGCCCTTTCCACGCGGGCCAACGGGCCGGCACGCACGGCCGGCCCGTGCCGCGTCACGATAAACCTCGCAAGAATCGCCCCGGAATCACCCCGCCGGCATGCGAAAATCGCAGCATTCGTTCTCTTCACTTGCCCAACGGGGTTCGCATGACCACCCACATCACGATCGAATTCACCGAGCACGCCGCCGAAACCATCGGCGAGCAAACCAGCACCAGCTTTTCGTATGACCAAGGCGCGCATGTGCCGCAACCCGGCGACTTCGTCGAACTCGAGAATTCGCCGCAGACCTTTCTCGTGATCGGTCGCGTGTTTTCGCTGAAGGCGAACTACTGCGCGGTGAAGCTCGTGCTCGACCTCCCGCCTGCGGACGATCAGCAGGATTTCGATCCGGCACTCTGAGTGAAGGAAGCCGGCGTACCACCGGCATCGCGCCGGCACGGGCGCCAAGCGTAATCGCGGCTGTCACGCGCGCGAACAACCGCCGCCGAGCACACCACGTGCCGGTTCGGTTTGGCTCTCTGTATGGAATCCCCTCGACCGGGGCAATGATCTCGCCCGCTCCACGGCCGCGCACGGGCATTCGGTGCCGACGGTCAAGAACGGCCATCGGCGGCATCCTGCGCCGGCCGGCCAGCGGCCATCATCGTGCGCGCGCATACGATCGGTCGCCTCGCCCCGCCGCACGTCGCGGCGCCGACCGGCCCGCGGCCGGCCCGCCCCAAATACGTTACTTCTTCTCGGGCTCCGGCGCGTCCGGTTGCTTGAACGGGAACGTGCTGAACATCGACTTCGCCTGGTTCTGCATCTGCTCCTGCATCTGCACGAACATGTTCTTCGACTGCTCGATGTAGCTCGTCATCATCCCTTGCATCATCGGCGCCTGCATGTTCATGAACTGCGACCAGACCTCCGGATTCATCGCGTTCCCTTCGTAGAGGTTCTTCGATTGATCCGCGAGCTTGTTCTGGATGTCGATGAATGCCTGGATATTCTTTTCCAGGTACGTGCCCATCATGCCCTGCATCGCATGACCGTAGAAACGGATGATCTGCGACAGCATCGACGACGAGAACATCGGCACGCCACCGCTTTCCTCTTCGAGGATGATCTGCAGCAGGATGCTGCGCGTCAGGTCTTCGTTGGATTTCGCATCGACGACCTTGAAGTCCTCCTGTTCCAGCACGAGCTGCTTGACGTCGGTCAGCGTGATGTACGTGCTTGTCTCGGTATCGTAGAGCCGGCGGTTCGGGTACTTCTTGATGAGCCGCTCGGCCGTTTTCTTTGTAGTAGTCATGTAACGCCTTTGAGTGCAGCGTAGCGCAAGTGAAAAATCCCCGCCTCCCGGATCCGGGAGGCGGGGGCCTTCGCAAACGCCGGGCCGCGCGGCCGGGCCGGGGCCGGCCCGCGCAGCCCGGGCGTTCAGCCCATGTGCAGGCCGCCGTTAAGCGAGAAGTCGGCACCCGTCGCGAAGCCGGAATCGTTCGACGCGAGCCACGCGACGATCGAACCGATTTCTTCCGGGCCGCCGAGACGCCGCACCGGAATCGTCGCGACGATCTTCTCGAGCACGTCCGGACGGATCGCCTTCACCATGTCGGTGCCGATGTAGCCGGGCGACACGGTGTTGACCGTCACGCCCTTCGTGGCGACTTCCTGCGCCAGCGACATCGTGAAGCCGTGGATGCCGGCCTTCGCGGTCGAATAGTTCGTCTGACCGAATTGGCCCTTCTGGCCATTCACCGACGAAATGTTGATGATCCGGCCCCAGCCGCGCTCGACCATCCCGTCGATCACCTGCTTCGTCACGTTGAAAAGGCTCGTCAGGTTGGTGTCGATCACCGCCGTCCAGTCTTCATGCGTCATCTTGCGAAACACGACGTCGCGCGTGATGCCCGCGTTGTTGACCAGCACGTCGATCTCGCCGACTTCCGCCTTGACCTTGTCGAACGCTGCCTTGGTCGAGTCCCAGTCGCCGACGTTGCCTTCCGATGCGATGAAATCGTACCCGAGGGCCTTCTGGTCCTCGAGCCATTTCACACGGCGCGGCGAATTCGGGCCGCAACCCGCGACCACCTTGAAGCCGTCTTTCAACAGGCGCTGGCAGATGCTGGTGCCGATGCCGCCCATTCCGCCCGTTACGTACGCAATTCGCTGAGACATAAACCCACTCCATTTTTGGTTTCGAGAGCTGCCGGAGGCCCCTCTGACTTCACGTGACGCCGGCCGAAGCTGCAATCGGCCGGCGCCCGGATCGGTTTGACCGTGACGAACGGCCCGTTACGGACGCTCGACCGCGAGTGCGACGCCCATCCCGCCGCCGATGCACAGCGACGCCAGCCCGCGCTTCGCGTCGCGCTTGACCATCTCGTGCAGCAGCGTCACCAGGATCCGGCAGCCCGATGCGCCGATCGGGTGGCCGATCGCGATCGCGCCGCCGTTCACGTTCACCTTCGACGTGTCCCAGCCCATCTGCTTGTGCACCGCCAGCGCCTGCGCCGCGAACGCCTCGTTGATTTCCATCAGGTCCAGGTCGCCCGGCGTCCAGCCCGCGCGCTCCAGCGCACGGCGCGACGCCGGCACCGGGCCCATGCCCATCACGCTCGGATCGACGCCCGCGTTCGCGTATGCCTTGATCCGCGCCAGCGGCGTGAGGCCAAGAGCCGCCGCCTTCTGCGCCGACATCACCAGCACCGCCGCCGCGCCGTCGTTCAGGCCCGACGCATTCGCGGCCGTCACCGAGCCGTCCTTCGAGAACGCCGGCTTCAGGCCCGACAGCGATTCCGCCGTCACGCCGTGACGCACGAATTCATCGGTCGCGAACTGCAGCGGCTCGCCCTTGCGCTGCGGAATCGACACCGGCACGATCTCGTCGTTGAAACGGCCGGACTTCTGCGCGGCTTCCGCCTTGTTCTGCGACAGCGCGGCGAATGCGTCCTGCTCTTCGCGCGTGATCCCGTATTCCTTCGCGACGTTCTCCGCCGTGATGCCCATGTGGTACTGGTTGTACACGTCCCACAGGCCATCGACGATCATCGTGTCGACCAGCTTCGCGTCGCCCATCCGGAACCCGTCGCGCGAGCCCGGCAGCACGTGCGGCGACGCGCTCATGTTTTCCTGACCGCCTGCGACCACGATCTCCGCGTCGCCCGCGACGATCGCGTTCGCCGCCAGCATCACGGCCTTCAGGCCCGAGCCGCACACCTTGTTGATCGTCATCCCCGGCACTGCATTCGGCAGGCCGGCCTTGATCAGCGACTGGCGCGCCGGGTTCTGCCCCGAGCCGGCCGTCAGCACCTGACCCATGATCCCTTCGCTCACCTGATCGGGCTTCACGCCCGCGCGCTCCAGCACCGCGCGGATCACCGTGGCGCCCAGTTCCGGTGCTGCAATCTTCGCAAGCGAGCCGCCGAATTTGCCGACCGCGGTCCGCGCGGCCGATACGATCACTACGTCCGTCAT
>NZ_JAPVQY010000018.1 GCF_027257875.1 Burkholderia sp. IMCC1007 | reverse complement strand
GGCAGTGCCGACGGCAGGCCGCCGACCGCACCGCTGCCCGCCGACAGCCCGGGCGCGGTCGCCTGCCCGGGCGGCGTCGCGAAGAACTCGGACGCGAGCCGCGCGAGCGTCGCCGGGTCCGGCAAACCGGCCGGCAGCGACGCGTGCGGCAGCGCGAGCGCGTCGCGGCCGGTCGAGCCGGGATTAACGGTAGGTGTCGGGATAGTCATGGTACTTGGCGATTTCGACGTCATCGAGGACAGCCAGCGCATCCGGCGAGTGGACCGCGAGCGAGCAGTACAGCGAGATCAGGTACGACGCGATCGCCTGATCGTTGATCCCCATGAAGCGCACCGACAGGCCCGGCCCCTGCTCGCCCGCGACACCCGGCTGGTAGAGGCCGACGACGCCCTGCCGCTTGTCGCCGACGCGCAGCAGCAGGATCTTGGTCTTGCCGTCGGCGATGGGCACCTTGTCCGACGGGATCAGCGGAATGCCGCGCCACGTGAGGAACTGCGAGCCGAACAGGCTCACCGTCGGCGGCGGCACGCCGCGCCGCGTGCATTCGCGGCCGAACGCGGCGATCGCGAGCGGGTGCGCGAGGAAGAACGCGGGCTCCTTCCACACCTTGGTCAGCAGTTCGTCGAGATCGTCCGGCGTCGGCGCGCCCGTCAGCGGGAAAATCCGCTGTTCGTCGGTCACGTTCGCGAGCAGACCATAGTCCGGGTTGTTGATCAGCTGGCTTTCCTGCAGTTCCTTGATCGTCTCGATCGTCAGGCGCAGCTGTTCCTTGATCTGGTCATGAGGACTGCTGTAGAGATCGGAGATCCGCGTATGCACGTCGAGTACCGTGCTCACCGCGTTCAGGAAATACTCGCGCGGCTGTTCCTCGTACGGCACGAAAGTCCGCGGCAGCACGCTTTCGTCCTCGAGCTGCGTGCACGCGGCGCGCACGGCTTCCGGGTTCTTCACCTGGTTCAGCCGATAGATGCCGGCCTCGACCGGCACCCATTGCAGCAGGTGGGTCAGCCAGCGCGGCGTGATCGTGGAAAGCTGGGGGACGGTCTTGGTAGCGTTCGCTAGTTGGCGGGCGGCGTGATCGCTCAGCGCGGCCGTGCCGCTTGCAACGGTCGACATGTGTGGCTCCGGGGTTCTTAAGATGAAAAACGGGATTGCTTATGACGCGGGGGAATTATCGGAAGCACGCACCTGCCGGCTCAACATGCTATAGCCGTCACACGGCACAACCGAAGGAGAAAAAACGGGACGCCGTCAGGTGACGTACGCGCCGGGCAGCAGCGTCGAGATCGACACGTCGAATGCGCGTGCGATCTTGTCGGCGGTGACGATCGATGCGATCGCCTCGCCGCGCTCGATCTCGCCGACATACGAACGGTTCAGCCCCGCGTGTTCGGCGAGTTGTTCCTGCGACCAGGTGCGCGCCTCGCGCAGCCGGCGCACGTTGGCGCCGAAGTGCTGGATCAGGTCGCTCATGACGCCACCTGCGCGACGGGCGCCGGCTCGGCCGGCTCGATCACCTCGACCCGCGCACGCGGCGCGGCATTCGCTTCGCTGCGCAACACGGCCTGCGTGATGTTCGCGCCGGCCGGCACGTCCTGCGTGAGCCACACGTTGCCGCCGATCACTGCGCCGCGGCCGATCGTCACGCGGCCGAGGATCGTTGCGCCTGCATAGATCACGACGTCGTCCTCGACGATCGGGTGGCGCGCGAGCCCTTTCTCCAGATGGCCGGCCGCATCGCGCGGGAAACGCTTGGCGCCGAGCGTGACCGCCTGGTACACGCGCACGCGCTCGCCGATGATCGCGGTCTCGCCGATCACGACGCCCGTGCCGTGATCGATGAAGAAGCCGCCGCCGATGCGCGCGCCCGGATGAATGTCGATGCCCGTTTCCGCGTGAGCCTGCTCGGCGATGATCCGCGCAAGCAGCGGCAGCCCGAGCCGGTACAGCTCGTGCGCGAGCCGGTGGTGGATCATCGCGAGAATGCCGGGATAGCACAGCAGCACTTCGTCGACGCTGCCCGCGGCCGGATCGCCGTGGAACGCCGCCAGCACGTCGCTGTCGAGCAGGCGGCGAATGTCGGGCAGGCGCGCGGCGAATGCCTGCACGGCCGTGGACGCCACCTCGTCGATCTGCGCGTCGGCGTTGCGCTGCCGCGCGGCGTAGCGCAACTCCAGCGTCACTTGCGCGAGCAGCGCGTTCAGCGCCGCGTCGAGCGCGTGCGCCACATAGAAATTCTCGCTTTCCTGGCGCAGGTCGGGCGGCCCGAGCCGCATCGGGAACAACACGCCCTTCAGCGCGCCGATGATTTGCGCGAGCGCCTCGCGCGCCGGCAGGTCGCGCCCGCCCGGTTCGAGCGAACGCCGCTGCTTCTCGCGCCACGCGCGGCGCACGGTGTGGAGCGACTGAACGATGTCGTCGATTTCGAATGCGGCCATGCTGACTTCTCCCCGTAACGGCCTTGACTCAGTCCTGCGCCCACGGCAGGCCGCGATAGCGCCAGCCGTTCCGGCCGCCGCGATGCTGCCGTTCGTCGAGGTCGCCCTCGAACCCTTCGAGCACGTTGAACACCTGCGTGAACCCGGCCTTCGCCGCGGCCTCCGCCGCCTGCGCGGACCGGTTGCCGCTGCGGCACAACAACAGCACCACCGCGTCCTTGCCGGTCTTCGCTTCCAGTTCGCGCACGAAGCGCGGGTTGCGCGTCAGGCTCGTGCCGGTCGCCCACGGCACATGCAGCGACTCCGGCACGTGGCCGACGAATTTCCGTTCCTCCGCGGTGCGCACGTCCACCAGCAACGCGTCGCCGGCGGAGAACAGCGCCCATGCGGCTTGCGGCGCCACGCCGCCCGCATAGGGCGTACCCGCCGATGCGGCCGCCGCGCGGGCGTCTTCGAGCGCCTGCTGTGCGGCGGTTCGTTCTTCCAATGCAAAAGTCATGACGCTTCCTTGTTCTCGCAGATTCGTATGAACAAACACCCTGGGAATGCGGCCGGTGCAGCTTGCTTGCTGTCTATAGCCGTCAGACGAACTATGCGAGCGCGCTCGGGGAAGCAGAACCAATAAAAATTCATTTCCTAATCAGCGGCGCGTGAAATGCAATAGCGCTCCGCCCATGATCGAAATGGTCCACACGTGACAGTTGGCAAGAATGCATATCGGCGACCCGGCAAGCACGGCAGCGCGAGCCGGGGCGGCTTTCGAACCGTAGGTAGCCGGCACGGCAACGGGCATGCGCAGTCCCGTATCGCCGGACGAAGCTCTAGAATTTCAGCTTCTCAAAACAACATAGAGGGCCAAAATGAGCACACCCGCGTCCGCGATTCCATGGAACGTCTTCGCCGAACGTCTCAAGAAGTGTCTGGATTTCGGCAAGGATGCCGTCGAGCTCGTCGCCAAATGCTCGATCCTGATGCTGTTCCTTCCAGGGCTATCGATATGGCTCTATCTCGACAGGATCGGCTGGCACTCGCTGTTTCTCGATTCGATCTCGTCGACGTCCGGTCTGATCGCGCTGCTGATTGGCACGTTGCTGCTGGTGTCCGCGTTGCTGTTCGTGCTGTGCGCGCCCTCGATCTTTCTTCTGTTCCTGCTCGCCATCGACAAGGACTCGCGGGTCCTGTCCAAAAGCACGGCCGTCGTCATCCTGCTGACAGTGCTCGTGTGGATGGCATGCGTATTCGTCGGCTCGCTCTGGATCAAGCAGATGTCGGTCCCGCTTGTCGTGGCCCCGACGTTTGTCTTCGGCATCATCGCCACGCTCGTCGGGTGGCGCATCGACGGCACATCGAGCGGCGCGGGGATATGGAAGACGCTGTTCAAGTCAGTTGCGTTGTCTGCGCTCGTCACCCTTGCCGCCATTACGAGCAGCGGAGGCTTCCTGACCGTCGAATCGTTCGCCGGCGACATGAGCACGGATGCCAAGGCATACTCTGCGCTCGTCACGCTCCTGCCCCTCACGCTCGCGGGCTTCCTGCCCGGACTCATGGCAATCGGCGTGGCCGCGCGCAGCAAGCCGGCCACCACGACGATAAAGTACGTCGCTGTCGGCGTCGGTTTCGTGTTCTATGTGCTGGTGATGTGGTCGCTGACCTCGTTCTCGACCGGCATCGGCTCCCGCGCACTGGAAAAGACTGGGGTCTATAGCGAAACGCCGCAGGACTTCGAATTGCTCAACGAGAATGCGAGAGCCAGCCTCGAACGTGTGGGCATTCCGGTCGCATCGCAAGGCCTGCGGACCATTCGCGCATACGTTCGCTACGCATTCGGCGACATCCGCCTGCTGTGTGCGGATGAATTCAAACCGGGGGTCACCGATGGGCTCGACGACCGATTCTCGAGCGCCCCGGACGATCTGAAAGCGGCCCGCGAGAAGGCACTCGCAGCCGGACGTAACTGCGTGATGCTCAAGAAGGACGACATCCGGCCAATCCGGCTGAAACAGTCGCCCTGATTCTTTGCCAGGCGCGCGTGCGGCTCGCAGCGACTCCGCTGCGAGCCGTCCGCGGGTTCACGTCAAATCGCGGGATCGACCGGCGCAACCGGCACGCCGCGCGCCTCGATATCGCGCCCGGCGAGCAGACACAGATCCTCGCGATGATGCGTGGCAACGACCTGCACGCCTACCGGCACGTCGTTGACGCGCCCCGTCGTCACCGCCAGCCCCGGCAGCCCCATCGCCGGCAGCGCACGCAGCGTGAGCTGCGCTTCCCAGACGCGCTCGAACGCGTCCGGGCCTTGCCGATCGAGATCGTCGGGAAACGGCAGCTCCGACGACACCGGCAGCAGCAACACCGCGTATTCATCGAGGAACAGCCGCCACTGCCGCGTGAGCGTCGTGCGACGCACCAGCGCGCCGCTGATCACGTCGGCCGGCAGATCGCGCACCTTGCCGCGCACGGCGGCGATCACCGCAGCCGCGCCCGGATCGCCATCGCGGCCGACCGCGTCCGCCAACGCATCGAAACCGTCGCCAAGCCAGAGTTGCTCCTGCAACAGTGCTGCCTCACGCATCGGCGGCGTATCGTCGATCTCGTCGACGGTCCAGCCCGCATCGACGAGCCGGCGCGCGGCATCGCGCAATGCCGCCTCCACTTCCGGCACGACCTGCAGGCCGCCCGGACGCACGCACAACGCCGCGCGCTTCGGTACCGCACGGCCTTCGATCGGCACGTGCACGTACCAGGGGTCGCGTGGGTCCGGCGCGGCGAACGCGCGCAGCGCCAGCGCGAGATCGTCGATCGTGCGGGCGATCGGCCCCGTCGTCGACATCAGTTGCGCGCCGATCGCACGCTCCGGCGACGACGCATTGAATGCCGGCACGCGCCCAAGCGACGGCCGGATGCCGTGCACGCCGCATGCGTACGCCGGGTAACGCACCGAGCCGCCGATATCGGTGCCGACCGCGATCGGCCCGATCCCCGCGGCCACCGCCGCCGCGGCCCCGCCGCTCGATCCGCCCGGCGTCAGCGCGAGGTTGCGCGGATTGCGCGTAGGGCCGTGCACGAGATTCGACGTGAACCAGCGCAGCGCGAACGTCGGCGAATTCGTGCGGCCGAGCAGCACCGCGCCGGCCTTTCTCAGGTTCGAGACCGACGGACTGTCGGCATGCGCGATCAGGTTTTCCTGCAGCCGCGTGCCGTTGGTCGGGAAAGGACATCACAATCACGCAAGGCGCCGCGGTTTGCGTGCATCGCGGCGCCGCTCTCACTCACTGCACATCCTGCTGCTTCGCGCGCGCGGCCGCTGCGATGATCGCATCGGCCACGGCCTTCGGCTGGCTCAGCATCGAGACATGGCTGCCGTTCACGTGTGTGACGGTCGCGCCGATCCGCGTCGCCATCGCCTCCTGCAGCTTCGGATCGATCATCCGGTCCTGCGTCGTGACGACGAACGTCGATGGCTTCACGTGCCACGCGGCCTGAGTCACCCTCTCCGAAATGCAGCCACCGTACCACGGCCCCTGCGTTGCGGCGACGATGCGCTGCTGCGCGGGCGAAAGATCCGGCGCGAAATCCTGCGCGATCGCCTTGTCCGACAGCGTCGTGAAGCCGCCTGCGTCCTTGCGCAACTCGCCGGCCCACGCCGGTGCGGGCAGCCCCTGCGTGACGTCGGCGATCGACTGGCCGTTGTCCGGCGCGAACGCGGCGACGTAGACGAGCGACTTCACTTTATCGTCGTTGCCCGCGTTACTGATCACGACGCCGGCCCACGAATGTCCGACCAGCACGACCGGCCCATTCTGTTCGTCGATCGCGCGCTTCGTCGCGGCCGTATCGTCCGCGAGCGTGCTCAGCGGGTTCTGTACCGACACGACATGCAGGCCGCGTGCTTCGAGCAGCGGAATCACGCGATTCCAGCTCGACCCGTCGGCAAATGCACCGTGCACCAGCACGACGTTCGTGCCCTTCAGGTCGTCCTTCGGTGCAGCGTGTGCCGTCATCGCACCGAACAGCCCGCCGATCACCGCTGCGGACACCAGAAACCGTTTCGTCAAACCGATCATCGTCTTGCTCCTTTCCGTCGTGTTGTTCATCAGATGAAGTGCCGTGGATGGGCCGCGTTCGCGTACCGCAGACGCGGCGACCACCGATCACGAATGCGCGTACAGATCGTCGGTGTCCGTGCGTGCGTGCCGTGCGGCACGCGCGTCGGCGGCGGTGTAGCGCGCGGCGGGCGACGATGCGGCGGCCACGTTGTCGTCCTGCGATTTCGACGGGCCGTTCTGGTCGGAACGCGCAACCTGCTGCGCGGCGGCGACGGCGTTCTGCGCGGCGAGGATATCGTCCGGGTAATGCGCTTCGCTGCCCGCCGGGTTGTAGCCGGCCTTCTCGAGCCGGACGAGTTCGGCGCGCACGTCAGCGCGCGTGAGGCCGTGGCCGACGTCGGCGAACGACAACGCGGGGATGGAAACGAGCACTGCAACTGCGAGGATTCGAGCGGCTTTCATGAGCGTTCTCCTTGAAGGAAGTTTGGGGTGTCGATCAGTGGGCGTCCGACGCGACCGTCTGGCGCCGAACGTTTGCTGCATGTCGACAGTAGAACCCGCTCACGTATCCGGCATGTTTCCGCAACATGGCTTCAGTGCAATCCGATGTTTCTGAAGCGGTGTTAGATACATTCCGATACAAACGCGTGTTTCTTGCCATGCGTGCACGGACGATAACGATTCAAGCTCTGAAACGTATGGACGTAATGGCGTATGCAGGTGTGGCGCAAGGCTTCGTCACTGGGTGATGCACCTCAAAGATGAAGCGGATCGCTACGTCACGCGCTTCGCGTCGTCCATCCTTGGCGATGCAGTACTGCTTCCGATTTCTGTCTGAAACACATTCTGACAATCCGCGATCGTTACCACGGCCTTTGCGCGCGTTTTTCCGGCACGGGTGTTTTTTCGTGCACTCCGAGTCGCTATGCTTGCCGCCTCGTTACGGTTCCCCATTGCTTCGGATACTTATCGATTCAGTTCGTATCGATCCTGCGAAGGGCAACGTATCAGACATGTTCAGGAGTCTGGATGACCGATTCAATTCTCGATCCGAAACCGATAGCGGACGCGCCCGACAAAGAACCATCATCTCGGTGGATCCTCCCGCCTCAACTGCGACTCGTCCTAAACCGCCACCGATCATCGTAGGTCGCGTCGAAGGGATGACACTGCCCATGAAAGGCACACCGCTCATCTGCATCAGGCAGATGCCATTGCCCGGGGTCGTGATCTTCGTGCATGGCGTGAACTCCGAAGGCGAATGGTTCGATGCGACGGAGGAAGGGGTGTGCAAAGGCCTCAATCGACGGATCGGGCGACTCAACGACCAAATGATGTATCACGGCATCGAAGCCGGGCAATTGACGCCGGCGAAGTACACGGAGAGCGTGACGCCGGAGGGGTTCTTGAACCCCGATTTGCTGGCTGACAACTACATCACCCCGGATCCGTCGTTTTCGCCTGTCATTCACTTTCGGTGGGGGTATCGCGCGACCGGGGCGGAATTGAAGGAGTACGGGGACAAGATTTTCTTGAACGAACAGGACTATTGGGGCGGCGGTCCGTTCACCAATGGCTGCTCCAGTTTGCCCGACCTTTGGCACGGCGGTCTCGACGATCGAACGATGGGATGGATGACAGTACAAGGCATTAATCCGACCAATCGGCCGCTGTATCGAGCGCCGCCGCGTGCGTACGGTGTGCTCGCGGCGTTGCGCTTGGCCAAATTGATCGAGTCAATCCGACAGATGCAGGCCGACGTACCGATCACCGTCGTGTGCCACAGCCAGGGCAACATCGTCGGCCTTACGGCAGCCTTCTTCGGCGACGCATTTCCCGATGTCGAAGATCCATGGGGACGCACGGGCCACTGCGTGGCAGATGCCTATGTGCTGGCGAATGCGCCGTACAGCCTCGCGAATTCAGAGGGCCCACACAAATCCGACACGTTCATGGATACGTGGTCGCAACGTGCGACGAAAGATGGAAGTGGGCATCGCGGTCGGTAGACCTATGCGGCCCGCACGAAGACTTTCGGCAAGTTCCTGTCGATCATCGGTGCCCGAAAAGACTTCGAGCAGCCGGTCGACAAGGTCGATGAAGACATGAAGAACAAACGGGTATCGCCGACGAGCAACCGGTCTTATGCCGCACAAGACGATCGCGATCGGCACGGCTTGAACGGGTCGACGTATGGCCGCGTCACCGCGTATTGCTGTCCGCACGATCAGGTGATTTCGGCGGTCACGGTTCAAGACATCGGCTGGCGAGGCATCAGCAAGCACGAGTTGGATGACATCGGCGCGGCAGGCGTCCTGACGCAGCGAGTGTTCGCATCGGGCTTTCCTGTTGGTGTGCAGAAACCGTACCGCTATTGGGACGACGATTGGCGGCATGGCAAGCAAGGAACGAAGTCGGGCTTCTGGTATCCGCCCTCGCCGCCAGCCAAGTTCAATCTGATCGGCGCAATCAAAGGAAATGAAAGCGTGTTCGGAATAGCGGCGACGCTGGCTACTGCACCGCTCATGTTTGTCGTGACTGGCATCAGTTCGGCATTGAACATGCTGCGCGTGAACGCTGATCCACCGAAGGGGTGGACGGTGGTAGCGGACGCTCCCGCGCTGGATGATCCATTTCCGCCGAAAGCATTGCGGTTCGGTAAACCCGTCGAAACGAAGGATGGCGACGCAATAAGCGACTTCAACGAAGGTAACGATCCACCGGCCGCATGGCGCGATGCGAACAAGGCCGACGCAGACAAGCGCGCGGACGACCCTTACGACCAGTACGCGCCGAAGAACGAAGACAGCGTTGCTCAAGGCACGGCAGCAACCGAAGCCGGGCAGCGCTACGAGGATCGCGCGTTGATGCGGATGGAGGCGCGTCGCACGCTGAACACCGAATGGCTCGATGGCGAGGGCCATGTGATTGGCGAGGACGGCAAAAGCGAAATGCCCGAGGGCTACAAGGAGTGGCGCGACAAGCAGATTGTCGACTGGCTCGATCGCGGTGCGACCAATAGCCCGACGAACCACTCTACGACGATGACCAATCCCGAGCACGCTGAAAAGGCGCTTGCGTATGACATTGCGTTGGGTCTGTGCTACCTGACGGAAAAGCAGCTCAGAGATCTGCGTATTCAGGCCGACTGGCGCATGGCGAGCGGCATCTCGGATGACGATCAGGTCAAGAAATACTCGAGGTATTTCAAATCGGGAACTGTCGATGGCCTCCCTATGCACAAATGGGTACATGCCGAGAAAAGCGAGGGGACGATACCCGACGCGATCGCGGATGAGCGTGAGGGTGAGTTTTATCTGAAGGTCGGGGGTGTGATTTGAAGGCGCTAATCGCTACGTGGCCACGCCGTGTTGCCATCGCCGTTTTGACATGGGTGCTCACCGCCGCACTCATGGCCACGCTGATGGCACACGTAGAACAACCCGACCCAGCACATTTGGAAATAGGTGATTGGATGAAACGATTCATTATCCTGCCCGGCCTGACTGCGTTTATGGTGTTTCTGTTCACCACAGCTGCGATACGCTCGGCGCAAGCTGTGCCTGCGCAGGAGTCCAAGGGCAACACTGCGCTAGCAGCGGAAGAACCGGCGAGGCCATTCTTGGCGCAGGTTGTCGGCCTGATTTGGTTGAATCCGTTGCAACGCAAGGACTATCCGACCGAATGGCAATTATTGTGGACGCAAGGGCTTGCCGCTCCAAACAAGAATGACGACATGGTGCGCACGAAGCCCCAAAAATATTCGACGCTTCAATCCATTGGCTCCTTGGTTTACGGAAACGATGGCGAGGAAACGTTTAAGGGTTTCTACCATAAATATATGGAGGAATTCCTGGATCTGCTGCGCAACCGCTACGCGATGAACCCATCCTACTTTTACACGGTAAAGCCCGACGATCCCAAGAACTGGCGTGAACTGGCAGGAATTCACGTTGAATTGGCGATTCCCGAACGACTCGAAATCGCCGAATCGAGAGAATTCTTGACCAAGGAGATCAAGTCAACCTTCTTGATCGGAAATCCATACTTCCCGACGATGTGGAGCCGCGACACGCCCCCCGATGTGCAAATCTCCCAAGGCGGCGCAAACGCCGGCTTCACGTCACTGAACAACGCGCTGGAGTACTTGCAGGCGAACCCCGACAAAAGCGTCTGGGCAATGAACTGGGACGCACCGAACTTTCCGCCCACGGATGCGCAGATCAACGAAAACCTCGTCGTGCTGTTCCTCGCCGGCCCGAACTTCAACACCGAGCGCGAACCGCTCGCATGGATCAGCAAGGCGGCAACCGGCAACACGCAAGAGTTCGGGCCGCAAATCGGCACCACCCGTGCCGTGCAAGCGTGGAAGGCAACCATCGACCAGGCGGCCCGCAACGCCGGCATCTCGGTTGCGGACATCGAGTACGTCTTCAACGACGTCGGCAAACCCAGTCACGAAGCGTCATCACGCCTTGCTTCGCTCGCACGAACGCTGACCGAAACCCTTGCGGACTTCGACTACATGAAGCAGACATTCAACACGGCGCGTCTGCTTGGCGACATGGGAACCGGCAGCGCATTGACCAACGTCGCGCTCGCGATCGGCCGCATCAATCACTTCGGCGGCAACGCACTCGTCGCCGGCACGACCGACCCCGAACACCCCGTCGCGGTGATCGTCAGGCCACCATCGAAGCTCACGCCGATCGATCCGACCAAGGACTGGTTCCGCGCACGCGGCGGAAACAATGCCTATCTGCCCTGGTGGGGGCGCCGATACGACGTCAATTACGGGATGCAGGGTTATTCGTGGTAATGACAACGACACGGCGGTGCGATCCGTGCAGCTGAATTCGCGCCGCCGCGTCATCCAACGGAACGACCAAAACGCGCCGCACCAGCCGGGCAGCCGGCGCCGATCAGAGCCGCGCATAGTCCCACGCAACATTCCACCGACGCTACACCGCCAATGCGCAGCGCGCGTCGTCGCGCACGCGCCCCCGCTCAAGGCACCAACCGCGTAAACACATAGTCATGATTCTTCACCCGCGCCTGATGACACGCAAAGCACGTCTGATGCTGACCGAGATCGGCCGGCACGCCGTTGATGAAGCGCCCGAAACCCCACCCGCCCGTCGACGCATAGCGACGCGAGTCCTTCACCATCACCTGCACGGTCGTCGCCGAGCCGGGCACCGTCGCCGGCGCGAACTCGTCGGACTGCCTGCGCTTGTACGCGAGCTTCACGAGGATCGTGCCGTCCGGAAACGGCAGCGTCGCCTGTTCGAGCGCGCGGATCGCGACGGGGTTGCCGAGCACAACGCGTAGTTCGTCGAGCGGCGCGGCCTCTTCCGCTGGCGCAACCATTTCCCACTTCCGGTAACCGGGCGGGATCGTCACACCGTAGATCGGCGACGCGGCCGGCTTCGCTTCATCCGCGAACGCGGCCGGCCCGCTCGACGTCAACGCACCCGCCATCAGCACACCCGCGACGAGCGCATGCCGCGCGCCGCCACGCAAAACGCCAGCCCCCGCCCGCATCACAGATGCTCCACTTGCAGGATTGCATCGGCAAACGCCTGCGGCGCTTCCTGCGGCAGGTTGTGGCCGATGCCGCCGGTGATCGTCCGATGCTGATACTTGCCCGTGAACTTCTTCGCATACGCAGCCGGTTCCGGATGCGGCGCGCCGTTCGCGTCGCCTTCCATCGTGATCGTCGGCACGGTGATCGCCGGGCCGGCCGCCAGACGCCGCTCGATGTCGTCGTATTGCGCCTCGCCCTTCGCGAGCCCGAGGCGCCAGCGATAGTTGTGGATCACCACCGCCACGTGATCGGGGTTCTCGAACGACGCGGCACTACGCGCAAAGGTCTCGTCGGAGAACTGCCACTTCGGCGACGCGAGTTGCCAGATCAGCTTGTTGAATGCATCGCGATTCGCCGCATAGCCGAGCGCGCCGCGTTCGGTCGAGAAATAGAACTGATACCACCACTGGAATTCGGCTTGCGGCGGCAGCGGCTTGCGGTTCGCCTCCTGGCTGCCGATCAAATAGCCGCTCACCGACACCAACGCCTTCACGCGTTGCGGCCACAACGCCGCGATGATGTCGGCCGTGCGCGCACCCCAGTCGTAGCCGCCGAACACCGCGCGGTCGATCTTCAGCGCATCCATCAGCGCGACGATGTCGACGGCGGTGACCGCCTGCTGGCCGTTGCGCACCGTGTCGGCCGAGCGGAACGTCGTCGATCCGTAGCCGCGCAGATACGGCACGATCACGCGGTAGCCTGCCGCCGTGAGCAACGGCGCGACTTCCGCGTAGCTGTAGATGTCGTACGGCCATCCGTGCAGCAGGAACACGACCGGCCCGTTCTTCGGCCCGAGGTCCGCATACCCGACGTTGAGCACGCCCGCGTCGATCTGGTGAATCTTGCCCAGCGACGCAACGCCGGCCGCGCGCTTCGGCGTCGACGCATCGGGCGCCGACTGCGCATGCGCTAGCGAGCCGAACCCGAAGTCCGCGAGACTCAGGCTTGCGATCGCCGTCCCGAGGAGCAGGCGGCGGCGGTTGTTCACGGTATCAGGCATGACTCGTTCTCCATTGTCGATCGCTAAGGAAGGGGGGCCGGCGGCACGTGCGCGCGCTTCGGTATCGCCGTTCACGGGAGCGACGCATGGCACCGCGCCGTCGTGTGAACTGCTTCACCGCTTTTATATCCGAACGGTCCGGATGCTTTGTATCCCAACGTATCTGCGTTCAGGAACGACACACAGCGATTCAAAATCGCGCGCGAAACCGCACGTTTCGGGGCTGCGCGGCACATGCGGGCCCGTGCACCGATGCGTCGGCGCAGGTTTGACGATCCCGGCACGCTGAGCACCGCGACGTAGCCGTCCGCGTATTGCCGCTTCGATGTCGGGAGTCGGTCGCGAGCAGCATCGCGATGTCCGGCGGCACCGTCGCCGGCATGTTCACGTGAATCCCGGCCAGCCCCTGCACGCGCTGCATTGCCATCCGGTGCGAGATCACCGATCCGCAGTCGCCGCCCTGCGACACGAAGCGCGTATAGCCAAGGCGCGCCATCAGCTCGCCCCATGCGCGCGCGATGTGGTCGGATCCCGAGCCCGTCTCCGCCGGACGGCCCGAGAAACCGAAGCCCGGCAGCGACGGCACGACGACGTGGAACGCATCGTCGGCGCTTGCACCATGTGCGGTCGGGTCGGTCAGCGGGCCGATGGCCTTCAGCAGCTCGAAGACCGAACCCGGCCAGCCATGCGTCATGATCATCGGCATCGCGTTCTCGTGACGCGAGCGCACGTGGATGAAGTGAATGTCGAGCCCGTCGATGTCCGTGATGACGCGTTTGTAGCAGCGAAGCCGCCGCAGTCAGGGGGCGACCCAGCCGCCTTCGTAGCCGTCGTCGTTCAGGTCGAACACTGCCCGGCGATGGCCGGTGCGCGCGAGTTCGAGCCAGTCGATGCGCATCACCGTGACGCGGATCAGGCAGAAATTCTGGTAACCGTCGTGATCGGGTGCCGTAGCCGGACTCTCGTTCGCCTCGATGTACGCCTCTTCAGGCGACTCGATCGGCGTGCCCGGCCGCAACGGCGCGCGATACAACAGCAGCGTATGCGGGCGGCTCGACTGCCAGATCGCGCGACGTTGCGCGTCGTCGTCGCAAATCGATGCGACGCCTTCCGCGCGAATCTGCACGAGCGCATCGAGATCGTTCGCGACGATCGCGATACGCGGATCGCGACGCAGCTCCTCGACCTTGGCAGAGCGCACATCGGTATGGAACGACAGCAGACGATCGGCGCGGCACACCTGCCGCAGCACGATCGTGCGCACTTTCGGCGCGCCGTCGAGGCCGAGCGTCGCGGCCTGCAGCATCGTGAACGGCGAGCGCTGCACGCTGACGCCGGACTCGAGGCAGGCCCACAGACGATCGTACGTTTGCGCGAGCGATTCGGAAGCGATATCGGACATGATGATGCGGCGATCCTGCATGATTTGATCGCGTCAGCTTAACCGTTTCGACGGCGGCACCCTCGTCCGCTGCGCGCCACCACGCGGTTCAGTTGTAACCGAGCACGACCGGCGCCGCGTCATTCAAGTCGGTCGAATCCGCGCCGAAGCGGCCGAGCACGTCGGCGACATACTGCGGGCCCGCATTGATCTGCGACGACTTGTGCTCGACGGGACGGATGTCGGCCATGCCCGGCGCTTCGTCCATCCATGCGCTGTCGTTGACGATGAAGTTCATGTATGTCTCCTCACGCGGCGAGCGCCGCACCATACGCGCGCACGAGGCGCGCAACGCCTTCCCGGATCGCGTCGACGTCGGGCGCCGCGAACGACAGGCGCAGCGATGCGGCGTCGACGTTGTCCGCGAAGAACGCCTTGCCCGGCACGAACACGATCTTGTTTGCGATTGCCTGTTGCAGCAGCACATCCGACGACACCGCGCCGATTCGCGCCCACACGAACATCCCGCCTTCCGGACGATGGAACGTGATCGCATCGCCGAAACCGTCGCGCAACGCGTCGCACATCGCGTCGCATTTGCGCTGGTAGGCCGCCGTGATGCGCGGCAGATGGCGCTCGAGTGCGCCGTCGGCGAGATATTCCGCGGCGGTGGCTTGCGTCCACGGCGTGCTGCACAGGTCGACCGTCTGCTTCGCGATCACGCAGCGTCGCGCGATCTCGGCTGGTGCGATCGTCCAGCCCACACGCAGGCCGGGCGCGACGATCTTCGACAGGCTCGCGAAGTGCACGATCCAGTCGCGTGCGCCGTCGACTTCGCTCGCGAGCGCGAGCATCGACGGCACGGCTTCGCCCGCGAAACGCAGGTCGCCGTACGGATCGTCCTCGACGATCAGGAAACGGTACTGCACGGCCAGACGCAGCAGCTTCACACGGCGTTCGCGCGTGAGCGTCGCGCCGGTCGGGTTCGCGAAGGTCGGCACCGTATACAGCAGCTTCGGCTGCGCGATCTCGCCCGATGCGAGTTGCGACGCGAGGCGATCGACGTCGAGGCCTTCGCCGTCGACGGGAATCGTCACGATGCGCGCCTGTTGCAGCCGCATCGCCGACAGCGTCGCCGGGTACGCCGGTTGTTCGGTCAGCACGACGTCGCCCGGCGCGACCATCACGCGCAGCAGCAGGTCGAGGCCCTGCTGCGACCCGGTCGTGACGAGCAGCTCGGCCGGCGTGCAGGTGACGTTGCGGCGCGCCATCAACGCGATCAGCTGTTGCTTCAGTTCGGCGAGACCGTCGGTCGGACCGTACTGCAGGCAGCGGACCGGCTGTGCGTATGCACGCTCGGCGGCCGCGTTCAGGCCGTCGACGTCGAACAGGTCGCTGGCCGGGTAGCCACCCGCGAACGAAATCATCCCCGGTTCGGAGAGGTACTTGAACAGCTCGCGGATCGGCGAACCGGCAGGATTCTGGAATGAGGGCGTGAACGCGTACATGTCGTCGTGAGCTGGATGGCAGGGACGGCCGGGATAGCCGACAAATGCCGCCCGCCGCGGCGCTTCGGTGCACCTCGGCGGTGAATTCGAGCCACGATTGTCGATAGTCATTAACGCGGCGGCAAACGATATCTATGCACTAGGTCTTGCGGTTTGGTCATCAATTGGGGAGAGACGTAACGAATCAGCCATGGCTTCCGGAAGCACTCGCGCTTCCTGTCCACCAGAGCAAGTTTGGATGGTACGGCCCACGTTCCCATTAGTACCGAGACGGGGCGTTGCAGCGACCGTCTTCAATGCCGTGTGACGACGACATCATTCGCAGGCGCGCCCCGCCCCCGTGACACGCCACGGAGGCACGACTTTCATTTGCATCATTCGATGTCGATTTCCAGCGGCACAACGTGGTCGGTCATTTTCGCGCGGGCTCCCGTCGCAGTCCCGACGACGTCCGAACCGCAGCGCCCCATACCCCACAGTCGGTGCTCGTGATCGCCGCTGCGAGCTGACACGCCGCCGCGCCCGGCGCTCGTAGCCCTGCTCCGCGTACGGGTTAGCGCCGCTTCCGGCGAACGCCCGTAACATGTCGGGCAAACCCCATCACGACGGAGTCCCGCATGCCCGCCTCGCTCTCATCGTCACCGCAACCGCAAACCGATCCTGCGCTCGTCGAGCGCATCGACGCGGTCCTGTCCCGCCAGCTCGACACGCAGCGCCTCGTTGGCGCGGTCGTGCTGGTCGCGCGCAACGGCGAGCTCGTCTATCGCCGCGCCGGCGGATTCGCCGACCGCGAGGCGCGCTCGCCGATGCGCGAAGACACGTTGTTCAGGCTCGCGTCGGTGACGAAGCCGATCGTCTCGACGGCCGCGATGGTGCTCGTCGCGCAACACAAGCTGTCGCTCGACGAAGACGTCACGCGCTGGCTGCCCGATTTCCGCCCCGCGCTGCCCGACGGTCGCGTGCCGGCGATCACCGTGCGCCAGTTGCTCACGCATACGGCCGGCCTCGGCTATCGCTTCGCGGAACTCGACGAGAATGGCGTCTATGCACGCGCGGGCATCTCCGACGGCCTGGATGGCGCGACGATCACGCTCGGCGAAAACGTGCGCAGGATCGCGAGCGTGCCGTTGCTGTATGCGCCCGGAACGAACTGGAACTACTCGGTCGCGATCGACGTCGTCGGCGCGCTGATCGAGGCCGTCTGCGGCGTGCCGCTCGGTGAAGCGATCGATGCGCTCGTGCTGCGTCCGCTCGGTGCGCGCGACACGGCGTTCGTCGCACGCGATGCCGCGCGGCTCGCCACCCCTTATGTCAACGACACGCCGCAGCCGCATCGGCTCGCGGAGAACGAGACGGTGCCCATCGTCGAAGGGTTCGTCGGCGTGACCTACGCCCCGTCGCGCGCGCTCGATGCGCAAGCGTTCCCGTCGGGCGGCGCCGGCATGGTCGGCACCGCCGGCGACGTGCTGAACGTGCTCGACACGCTGCGCGCGGGCGGCGGTGCGCTACTGCCTGCCGCGCTGGTCGACGAGATGGGCCGCGTACAAACGGGCGATATCGCGTTGCCGGACCGGCCCGGCGCGGGCTTCGGGATCGGCTTTTCCGTGTTGCGCGACCCGCGGGCGGCCGCGTCGCCCGAATCGGCCGGGACCTGGCGTTGGGGCGGTGTGTATGGTCACTCGTGGTTCGTCGACCGCGCACGCGGGCTCACGGTCGTGTCGCTGTCGAACACGCTGTATGAAGGGATGAACGGGCAGTACACGGTCGATCTGCGTAATGCGGTTTATGGCGCGAGGTAACGCGTGGAATGGGAAAGGCTCCCCCCTGCCCCACACCCGCCCCCGATTACCTAGGTAATTGACACCTATCGACCTAGGTAATTGGCCTCCCTACCATGATTTCCGACGCGAACCCGAGCGCCCACACGTAGAGAGGACATGACCATGACCACCCAGGACGTCGACCCCAAAACACTCCGGCGCGTGATCGCCGCAGCGTCCATCGGCAATTTCGTCGAATGGTTCGATTTCGCCGCATACGGCTTTCTCGCCACGATCCTGACGCGCGAGTTCTTTCCAAGCGGCGACCCGACCATCGGTCTCCTGAAGACCTTCGCCGTCTTCGCGGTGGCCTTCGCGTTCCGTCCGCTGGGCGGCCTGATCTTCGGCGTCATCGGCGACCGCATCGGGCGCAAGCGCACGCTCGCGCTGACGATCCTGATGATGGCCGGCTCGACGACGCTGATCGGCCTGCTGCCGACCTACGCAAGCATCGGCTACTGGGCGCCGTTGCTGCTCACGATGATTCGCTGCGTGCAGGGCTTCTCCGCGGGCGGCGAATACGCGGGCGCGTGCGCGTACGTGATGGAACACGCGCCGCGCCGCCGTCGCGCCTTTTTCGGCAGCTTCGTGCCGGTGTCGACGTTCTCGTCGTTCGCCTGCGCGGCCGTGGTCGCCTATCTGCTCGAAGCGTCGCTGTCGTCGCAGGCCATGACCGACTGGGGCTGGCGCGTGCCGTTCCTGATCGCCGCACCGGTCGGCCTCATCGGCGTCTACTTGCGGGTCAACCTGAACGAAACGCCGGCGTTCCAGGCGCTCGAAGGCAAGCACGACATCGCGCACGCACCGCTGATGGAAACGCTGCACTCGCAGTCGTGGAATATCCTGAAGCTCGGCGCGTTCGTGTCCGTGACCGCGCTGTCGTTCTACACGTTCACAACCTATTTCGCGACGTACCTGCAGGTGGCCGGCCACCTGTCGCGCGGCACGTCGCTGCTCGTGACGGTCCTCGCCCTTCTGTTCGCCGCGGCGTTGTGTCCGGTCGCCGGCCTCTACTCCGACCTCGTCGGCCGCCGCGCGACGATCGCCACCACCTGCCTCTTCATCATCGTGTCGGTCTACCCGGCTTTCTCGCTGGGCGGTTCGGGCGTGTTGTCGCACTCGTTGGTGGGCGTCGCGCTGCTCGCCATCGGCGCGGTGTTCTCTGGCGTCGTGACGGCACCGCTGATGTCGGAAGTGTTCGCGACGAAGACCCGCTACACGGCGTCCGCGATCACGTACAACCTCGCGTACACGATCTTCGGCGGCACCGCGCCGCTCGTCGCCACGTGGCTGATTTCCGTGACGGGCACCAACCTGTCGCCGGCGTACTACCTGATCGCCGTGTCGATCTTCGCGATGATCGGCGGCCTGGCGCTGCCGGAAACGTCGAAGACGACGCTCGAGGATGCCGGCCCGGCAACGGCACGCTCCGCCCAAACCGCGAAGCGCGGCGTCGGGCGCACCGTTTGAGCCTACGTCCGGCTCCTCGAGCCGGCCTGCAAAAAGCATCGCACGGAGCGACACCATGACCAGCCTTCACGACTCCAGCATCATCATCGACGGCCTGAACATTTCCAGATTCGAGCGCTCGGTGTTCGAAGACATGCGCAAGGGCGGCGTCACGGCCGTCAATTGCACGGTCTCGGTGTGGGAAGACTTCCAGAAGACGATCGACAACATCGCGGAGATGAAACAGCAGATCCGCGAATACAGCGAGATTCTCACGCTGGTGCGCACGACGGACGACATCCTGCGCGCGAAGAAGGAGAACAAGACGGGCATCATCTTCGGCTTCCAGAACGCGTATGCGTTCGAGGACAACCTCGGCTATATCGAAGTGTTCAAGGAACTCGGCGTGAACGTCGTGCAGCTCTGCTACAACACGCAGAACCTGGTCGGCACGGGCTCCTACGAACCGGACGGCGGCTTGTCCGGATACGGCCGCGAAGTGATCCAGGAGATGAACCGGGTCGGCATCATGGTCGATCTGTCGCACGTCGGCGCGAAGACATCGTCCGATGCGATCGCATGCTCGAAGAAGCCGGTCACCTACTCGCACTGCTGCCCGTCCGCACTGAAAGCGCATCCGCGCAACAAGACGGACGATCAATTGCGCGAGATCGCGGAAGCCAATGGCTTCGTCGGCGTCACGATGTTCATGCCGTTTCTGCGGCGCGGCGCCGACGCCACCATCGACGACTATCTCGAGGCGATCGAATACGTGATCGACGTGATCGGCGAAGACAAGGTCGGCATCGGCACGGACTTCACGCAGGGCTACAGCACGGAATTCTTCGACTGGATCACGCACGACAAGGGCCGCTATCGCCGCCTGACGGACTTCGGCAAGGTCATCAATCCGGAAGGGATCCGAACGATCGGCGAATTCCCGAACCTGACCGCCGCGATGCAGCGCGCCGGCTGGAGCGAGTCGCGCATCAGGAAGGTGATGGGCGAGAACTGGCTGCGGGTCTTCGGCGAAGTCTGGAACGTCTGACTCCCACAACGCACGGGTCGCCGCCATGCAGCCACAACTACCGATCGACGTCGATCCGGACACCGGTGTCTGGACCACCGACGCATTGCCGATGCTGTACGTCCCGCGCCACTTCTTCACGAACAATCATGTGGCGGTCGAAGCAGCGCTGGGACGCGAAGCCTATGCGTCGATCCTCTACCCCGCCGGCTACAAGTCGGCCTATCACTGGTGCGACAAGGAAGCGAAGCAGCACGGCATTGGCGGCATGGCGGTGTTCGAGCATTATCTGACGCGGCTGTCGCAGCGCGGCTGGGGGGTGTTCAGCATCGTCGATGCCGATCCGGCAACCTCGCATGCGCGCATCCACCTGCATCACTCGTCCTTCGTGCTGGCCCAACCCGACGCGCACGGCAAGCTTTGCTACATGTTCGCCGGCTGGTTCGCCGGTGCGATGGACTGGGTCAACGACACCGCGGCCGACGCGGCACGCAAGGGCCCGCGCGCGTTTTCGTCCGAAGTGCAATGTGCGGGCGAAGGGCACGCGTGCTGCGTCTTTCATGTCGAGCCGCTCGCGCGGCAAGCGCTACAATCGGACCGGAGTGAACCCGCCAGCTAGCCTGGGTCCGAACCCGTTCGGGCCCGTCGACACGATGCCGAACATGACCGACACGATGCCCAGCCTCGACTACGAAGATCTCTTCCGGCATCTGCCGGTCGCGGCCATCGTGGCGAAGGAACGCATCATGGTCGACTGCAACGACCGCGCGTTGCAGCTGTTCAGGGCGACCCGCGACGACATCATCGACCAGTCGTTCGCGAAGCTGTATCCGCAGCAGAAGGATTTCGCGACGACCGGCCGCCGCCTCGCCCCGCTGCTCGCGAAACACGCGGGCTTCAGCGACGACCGCATCATGCGGCGCATCGACGGCAGCCACTTCTGGGTCACCGTGTGCGGCTTCGGCTACAACTCGAAGCGCCCGTTCGAGCTGGCCATCTGGACCTTCACCGACCTGTCGGGCGACACGAAGCATCCCGACGTCACCAGCACGTTGACCGACCGCGAGCGCGACGTTGCCGCATTGCTGGTTCACGGCCTGACCAGCAAGGAAATCGGCAAGGAGCTGAACATCAGCCCGCGCACCGTCGACATCCATCGCGCGAGCCTGTTGCGGAAGTATGAAGTCCGAACGACCCACGATCTTATCGGCCGCCTGCTGGCGTGAGTCGCGCGCGTTCCGATCGTCGTGAGCGTGGTGACGCTGGATCGCGCGCGACAGCGCATGCTCCAGCGCGCCATGTCGCAGGAGGCGGGCTTCCGGCCGTTCGGTCTCTGCAAAAAGGTTCTTCGTGGATTTTGCGTGGACGTCGCTTGCCGACCAGACCCGAAGCGGTCATCAGTCTTGTTCCTGAGCAGTCGTTCGGTGCGGCCGCAATGCCTCCCGTCTACAACAGCGCACCGCGCCAGATCACATTCCCCACAATATCGAGCTGCCCCAACTCCGTCTCCAATGCCGGATAGCGCGGATTGTCCGACAGCAGCGTGACGCGGCCGCCGAGCCCGCGCTGCAGCCGCTTGATGAACAGCGCACCGTTGTCGCGCACGACATAGATCTCACCGTCGGTCACGGTCTCCCGGTGGGTATCGACGACGAGCGTGTCGCCGTGGCGGAAGGTCGGCGCCATGCCATCACCGGCCACGCGGATCGTCGCCAGATGCGCCGGATCGAAGCCGTGCTTCGCGAGCCACTCGCGGCAGAACGCGAGTTGCACGAGCTTGTCCTGCTGCGCATCGCTCAACGGGCCAGCGGCGGCATCGGCGGGATCGCGGTCGCAATAGAGCGGCAACAACGTCAGGTGGTTATCAGGCCAGTCGTCGCGCGGAACGGCATCCATGGCGCCCGCGCCGGTGGCCAGCCATTCGAGCTGCACGCCGCCGGCCTGCGCCAGCGCGATCAGCACGCGGCGCGTGGGCTCGGCACCGGCCAGATATTTATGGAATCCGCTCGTCGAAATGCCGGCGCGCTTGACCAGCGCGCTGGCGCTGCCTGCGCGCGCCACCAGCGCACGCAGCCGCGCCACGAATGCGTCGTCGATCTCGTTGGCCATGCCCGTCATAGGCGGCGTCTCCCAGGTTGTGCCGGAGCGCAGTGTGCGCCATTCGCGTGCGGTCGTAGCGCACAAAATTCGATAACGATAAGAGAAATGATCATTAAGTTCGTGCGCTATCAGGAAATAGAATCCCCTATAGCGAATTACTGATCGATTTTTATTCACTAAAGCGAGGATCTTACCGCATGCGACGACTTGACGACACCCGCCACCGACGAGGCGGCCGATGAGCTTGCGGATCGGCGTGCACCCGAACAACCTGCATCTGCAAATCGCGGCGCTGGCCTGGGCGGAAGCCGCGCCTGTCGACGTGAGATTCGTGCCCTATGCCGAAGGACGCGAGACGGGCCGGCGCCTCGCCGCACGCGAAATCGACCTGGGCGGCACCGGCTCGACGCCACCGCTTCTCGCGCAGGCGGCCGGTGTGCCGCTCGTCTACGTGGCGGTATCGCGGCCGCGCGCGGCGAACGGCGCAATCGTGGTGCGCGAGGCGGGTGGCATCGAGCGCGTCTCGCAGTTGGCCGGCCGCCGTATAGCGTTGCTGGACGGGTCGTTCCACACCTCGTTCCTGGCCGCCGCGCTCGAACGCGACGGCTTGACGTTGGCTGATGTCACGCGCATCGAGCTGCCGCCGGCCGCTTCGTACGACGCGCTTCTCGGCGGCGAGGCCGATGCCTGGATCGCGATGGCGCCGTGGATCGAGCGCGTGCGCGCCGAAACCGGCTGGCGGCAACTGGCCGGGATCGGCGAACACGTGCCGAACCGCTCGGTGTTCTGGGCGCATCGCGAGGTGGCAACCGAGCAAGCCGCCGACATCGCGGCGTTCCTGGTCGCACTCGATGCGCTTGGCGCGTCGATCGCAGCCGACCCCGCACCCTACGCGCGGCAACTGGCCGAAGCCGGCGTCAGCGGTATCGACGCGGCCGGCTGGCGTGCGGCGCTTGCCGATCGCACGTGGGAGCTAGATGCGGCCGACGCCGCATTTCTCGACGAACAACAACGCGAAGCGGACCTGCTGATACGTCACGGCGAGCTGCGTGCGCCGCTCGACGTGCACGCCACCGCACACCCTTGAGCGCAAGCCCGCCCATTCGATTCCCTATTAGAGCCTTCCCATGACGACACCGATGAACGTGTTCTGGTACCTGACCGCGCCTGACGGACATGCACCGTGGGCGCCCGAGGGCGCCCGCCCGATCAACTATCGCTACCTGCAACAGCTGGCGCGCGGATACGACCATCTCGGCTTCACCGGCGCGCTGTTCGCAACCGGCGCCCACGACGTGTGGGTGCTCGGCGGCTCGCTGCTGCCGTACACCGACGACCTGAACTTCCTGCTCGCGATCCACCCCGGCCTGATTCAGCCGACGCTGCTCGCGAAGATGGCCGCGACGTTCCAGGAGTTCTCGAAAGGCCGGCTGCTGCTGAACATCGTGTCCGGCGACGCGAAGATGCTCGGCGCGTACGGCATGAAGATCCCGCACGACGAGCGCTATCTGATGGCCGACGAATACCTGACCATCTTGAAGCGCCTGTTCGCGGGCGAATCGGTCACGTACGAGGGCAAGTACTTCAGCGTAGAGGGTGCGAAGCTCGCGCTGCCAGCCGGCAAGACGATTTCGTTGCCGCCGCTCTGGTTTGGCGGCTCGTCGGAGCCCGCCATCGAGGTGGCGGCCAAGCACGTGGACACCTATCTGTCCTGGGGCGAGACGCCCGACGAGATCGGCCGCCGCGTCGAGCAGGTCAACGCGCGCGCCGCGCATTACGGGCGCACGCTCAGTCATGGCGTTCGCCTCTACGTGATCCTGCGCGACACCGACGAGGCCGCGTGGGCCGAAGCCGATCGACTGCTCGGCCTGATGGACGACGACGCAATCGCCGCCAACCAGCGTTTCGTGGGGAGCAGCGATTCGGTCGGTCAGCGCAGGATGAGCGCGCTGCACGGCGGCAAGCGCCCGAAGCACGCGCGCGAGCTCGAAATTGCGCCGAACCTGTGGTCCGGGCTCGGATTGGTCCGGCCGGGGCCCGGTACGGCGATCGTCGGGTCGCCGGAAACGGTGATCCGCACGCTGAACGACTACGCGGCGCGCGGCATCGATACGTTCATCCTGTCCGGCATGCCGCTGCTCGAGGAGTCCTACCGGTTCGCCGAGCAGGTGCTGCCGCATCTGCCGGTGCGTCGCGCGGCGCCTGTCGAGAAAGCATTCACATGGTCGACGCTGTTCGATCGCGACCTGTCGGCGTTTTCGCCGGCTACCGGCGCGGCCAAGGAGTGACGCGATGACAACGACTTACCCGAAATCACGCGCGCGGCGCGCGTTGCTGGCCGCCGTTGGGGCACTCGCGGCAGGTGCAGGCGCACTCGGCATGATGCTGGCCAGCCCGTCCGTACGAGCCGCCGATGCCAACGGCGACACCACGCTGCGCATCGCCTACCTCAAGGGCACCTCGGACCTGACGCTGGCGAAGGCGAAGGGCACGCTCGAAAGCGCGCTGGCTGCGCAGCACGTCAAGGTGGTGTGGGCCGGGCCGTTTCCGGCCGCCGCCCCCGCATTCGAGGCGCTGAACGCCAACGCCGTTGATCTGACAAGCGGCAGCTCCACCTCGTTCGTGACGGCGATCGCCGGCGGCGCGCCAATGTCGATCTTCGGCTATCAGCCGATGACGGCGCAGAACGAGGCGATCGTGGTACCGGCCAAGTCGAGCGTCCGCACGCTGGCCGACCTGGTCGGCAAGTCGGTGGCCGTCAACCGCGGCGGCACCGGCGAATATCTGCTGGTGCGCGCGCTGATCAAGAACGGCATCGACCCGCACAGTGTGAAGCGCAAATACCTGTCGCCGAGCGACACGGGCGGCGCGTTCGTGGGCGGCAGCGTCGAAGGCTGGGCGACCTGGGACCCGTTCCTGACGATCGCCGAATCGAACTACGATGCGCGCGTGCTGGCCGACGGCCGGGCCATCGGTTCGGACAACGCAATCGGCTATTTCGTGCGCGACGATTACTGGAAGGCGCATCCGCAAGTGGTGCGCACCGTGCTGAAGGTGCTGCGCGACGAAAACGTCTGGACGGCCGCGCATCGCGACGAGGCAGGCCGGATCTGGGCCAAGGAGCTGAGCTTGCCACCCTCGCTCGCCCCGGCACTTGGCGCGCACAATGTCTCGCCGCTGCGCGCCGTCGCCCCGGACGACACAGCACGCATCGCGCGCGTAGCGGCCTGGTATGCGGAGAACGGGATCATTCCGAAAGCGCCCGATGTCCCCGCGCACGTGATCGACGCAGGGCGCTAGCAGGACCGGCGCCGCCTCGCCCGCGCGGCCGGGCGAGGCGGCGTCGAGCCGGGCTATCGCGTCCGGCGGCAGGGCTGGAGATCTCTACCTCACAACAATCAGTAGCTCAAAATTAATGATGAACCACACACGTCAACCGTTTCAACGATCGTTGCGCCGCGTCTTGCCCGCATTGCTCGCCTACGCGGCCGTCGCACCGGCGGCACACGCGCAATCGAGCGTGACGATCTACGGCCTGCTCGACATGTCGATCGACTGGTCGCACTCGGGAAACCGCAACACCGTGCGCGAGCTGTCCGGCGCGCAGACGGGCTCGCGCTTCGGTATCCGCGGTTCGGAGGAGATCGGCGGCGGCAATCGCGTCAACTTCGCGCTCGAGAATGGCTTTTCGCTGAACAACGGCGCGCTGATCGATTCGACGGCGCTGTTCAACCGGCAGGCCTGGGTGGGCCTGTCGGGCCGTTGGGGCGAGGTGCGCATCGGGCGCCAGAACTCGCCGCTTTACGTGCCGCTCGAAGGCAAGTTCGACGCGACCGGTGCCTCCACCATCGCCTCGGGCTTGAACAGCTTCGCGACGCTGTCGGTGCGCGCCAGCAACGCGATCTACTATGGCACGCCCGACCTGTACGGCTTTTCCGCCGTGGCGATGCTGGGCTTGCGCGACGGCTCGACTCACCCGAGCAGCGGCATCAACAACTATCACCTGACAGCAACCTACGCGCGCGGGCCGATCGATCTCGATGTGGGTTTCCAGTCGGTCGACAACGCCGCGAATTCGAGCACGTTGAAGGATTTCTTCGGCGGCGGCTCGTACGATTTCGGCAAGCTGCGCCTCTATGCGGGCTTCCACCACGCACAGCAGAGTGATCGCTCGGTCGACAAGAACGTCTACACCGTATCCGGCGGCTATCGTGTCACGCCGGCAGGTACGCTCGCGCTCGTCTACACGCATTTGCAAGACCGAACCAGCGGCGGGTTGAACGCCGATCACGTGGGCGCGATGGCATCGTATTGGCTGTCAAAACGGACCTGGGTGTACGCGAGCGGCGCGGTGCTCGTCAACAAGGGGCGCTCGGCCTACGCGTTGACGGCCTCGACTACGCCGGGCGTGGCTGTGGCCTATCCTGGCGCCGATGCGCAGGGCGTCGAAATCGGCATCCAGCATCGATTCTGATTGGCCGCGCACGCCGCGTTTCTCGAGATCTTGCTGCAGGCGCTCGGGCCCGAAACGCGACCTTGATCGACATCGCTCGTCTGCAGAACAGCGCGCCACAAAGCCAGCCTGCCGTATCGAGCGACACCGATCCGGCTAAGCGTACTTGTCGCCGACCGTACTGCGAATCGGATGGGTGTCGTAAACGATGACCATCCGTTCGATGAGCCCGGCGACGTCGAACTCGAACACGTCGACGCACTCGAAGCGCGCCACCGCACCGTCTTTCAGGCCCCAGTCGTAGATGAAGTAACCTGTCGCACGTCGAGCCCCGGTCGCGCTGACGCAGATATCGATCGGTGTAATCTTGCTTTCTCCCGATGCGGCAGCGACCTTCGAAAAGAAGGGCTCCGGGTGCATCCAGCCGAGAAATGGCGAGAAAATCTGCGCGTCCGGCGTAAATAGCGCGCAGATGGCGCCGACATCGCCTCGCTCCAGTTCCCGAAGGTAAGCGCGAACCTGTTCCGTATAGAGTGATTCCGACGTTGAGCCCAAAGTTATCCTCCGATCATTCGTTGACGATCCCGTTCGTGCATGAGAACGGGGCACCCGGTAGACGCACGATAGCGACGCACCGATGACCGAACAATCGAAAAATTTGCAACCCGGGTATGCGGCGCATGCATATCCGCTGGCCGCCCTGACGCGGCCCCTCCCGCCGTTGGCAGCGATTCAGTCCTTCGTCGCCGCGGCGCAGCTCGGCAGCGTCAGCAAGGCTGCGGATCATCTGTGCCGTACGCAAGGCGCGGTGAGCCGCCAGATACAGCAGCTGGAAACGCATTACCGGTGCGCATTGTTCGTGCGGCATGCATCGGGCCTGACGTTGACGGCAGAAGGAAACGCACTGCTGACGGTCGCGGTCAACGTGCTCACGCAATTGGTCCGGCACGCGGACTTCCATGCACGGGAGACTTCGGTTCTCACGTTGAAGTTGCCGTCCACGTTCGCCGTTCGCTGGTTGCTTCCGCGGCTGCCGGACATTCATCGCGCGATGAGCGGGACGGAGCTTCGTATTTCGACGTCCGCGGACGATACGCCGGATTTCACGACATCCGACGTCGACGCCGTCATCGTGCGAGGCACGGGACAGTGGACCGGCATGGAAGCGGTACCGCTGTTTCCCGAATGGCTCACGCCGATGTGCGCGCCGGCATTGGCAACCTCATTGCGATCCGTTGCCGACCTTGCGCATGTCGATTTGCTCCATCCGGGGCCCAGCCACGCAGAGTGGAGATGCTGGCTCGATCACGTTGGGGCCCGCCAGATCGATGCGGGACGTGGGCTTGTATTCGATACCCTCGAATTGACGCTCGCGGCATCGATGGAAGGACACGGAATTGCAATCGGCGACCCACGAATGGCAAGAGACCGGCTCCGTGCCGGATCGCTGGTGACACCGTTCGAGGATGTGGTTGAAGACGGCCTTTCCTACTTCCTCGTCTACCCACCCCAACGTGCGGCACAACCGAAAATTCGCGCGCTCGCCGACATCTTGCTACGCCTTGCGCGAGAGGACTGATCGACAGGCGAGCGTCCGATACCTGCGGCGGACGCCCGGCGCGAAGCCGGGCTTGCTGCACCGCGCGATGCAATCGCCATCAGGCCGACGATGCCGCCGACGCGTTGCTGCCCGCGCGCCGGCGATACAGCCCGAGCGTCGCGCACAAGCCGCAGAGCGCAGCGAAGCTCAGCCAGTAGCCGGGTGCGGCCTTGTCATGCAGCACCTGGATCAGATACGTCGACACCGCCGGCGTAAAGCCGCCGAAGAGCGCCGTCGCGAGACTGAACGCCAGCGAGAAGCCCGCGACGCGCACTTCGACCGGCATCACTTCGGTGAGCGCGGCGACCATCGCGCCGTTGTACATGCCGAAGAAGAACGAGAACCACAGCAGCACGATCAGCATGCGCGCGAAGCTCGGTGCATCGGCGAGCCAGGACAGCGCGGGATAAGCCGTGCAGATCGCCAGCACGGAAATCGCGAGCAGCAGCGGCTTGCGGCCGATCCGGTCGGAAATCGCGCCGCCGATCGGCAGCCACACGAAATTCGATGCGGCGACGAACAGCGTCACCATCAGGCTGTCGGAGGTGGACAACTTCAGCACCGACTTGCCGAAGGTGGGCGTATAGACGGTGATGAGATAGAAGGTGGTGGTCGTCATCGCCGTCAGCAGCATGCCGCCGATGACGGTGCGCCAGTTGCGGAGCAGCATCGCAAAGATCTCGCGCGCCTGCGGATGATGCCGCCGCGCTTCGAACGCCGCGGTCTCCTGCAGCGAGCGGCGCAGGATGAACAGGAACGGCACGATCGCGCAGCCGATGAAAAACGGCACGCGCCAGCCCCATGCGCCGATCTGCTGCGCTGACAGCCATTCGTTCAGCCCATAGCCGATGGCCGCCGCCACGACGATGGCGACCTGCTGGCTCGCCGACTGCCAGCTCGTGTAAAAGCCCTTGTTGCCGGGCGTCGCCATTTCCGCGAGATAGACGGACACGCCGCCCAGTTCCGCGCCGGCCGAGAAGCCTTGCAACAGACGCCCGAGCAGCACGAGGGCCGGCGCGAGCAGGCCGATGGTCGCGTACCCCGGCACGCAGGCGATCAGAACGGTGCCGCTCGCCATGATCGACAGCGTGACGATCAGCCCGGTGCGCCGGCCGACCTTGTCGATATACGCGCCGAGAAAGATCGCGCCGAGCGGGCGCATCAGGAAGCCCGCGCCGAACACCGCGAAGGTGAGCATCAGCGACGCGAACACGCTGGTGGACGGGAAGAAGATCTTCGAGATCGATGTCGCGTAGAAGCCGAACAGAAAGAAATCGAACTGTTCGATGAAATTGCCGCTGGTCACGCGCAACACGGCGGCGGCCCTCGTCGTGCGAGCAACGGCGGACGGAGTGGCGCTCGTTTCGGTGCGATTCATTGTGTCTCCTGCTTGTTGTCTATCGTGACGAGCGCCCGCAGGCGCCCACTGAGTGCTAGTCCGAACCGAGGCTCAGCGTGTTGCGTTGCCGCTTCTCTATCGACGATTTGAGCAACGCCGCCGAGCGGAAGATGCCGTGCGCGAACTTGCCGTAAGGCAGCGTCGCGAACAGCGCCATCACGACGCCGAGATGAATCGCGAGCAGCATCGGCATCGCCGAGGTCGTTCGGAGTGCGAGCAGCGCGAGCCCCGATGCGCTGGTCAGCAGCAGGAGCGCGATGAAGCCGCGGTCCATCGGACGCTGACGGGCATCGCCCCGCTCCGGAACGCGTTTCAGGTTCAGCCACAGGAGGCCCGCTGGCCCCGCAATCAGTCCGATGCCGCCTGCCGTTCCCAGCAGCACCGGCACGCTCAGAAACCGATACGGCGCCTCCAGACCGAATGCATAGTGATAGAGCGTCGCGACCGCGGTTGCCGCGAAGCACAGCATGAATCCGTAGAACGTCAGGTGATGGAAACGGCGCCGCGCCAGCGTGAAGGCATCGTTCTCTTCGTTGCAGCCGTCACCGTGGCCGCCGTCCAGGTACTTGAGCGTCAGTGCGTTCTTCGCTGCTTCCGCGACGGCCGGCGCGCTCGCGCTCGTCGTTCCCGCCGACACGTCGCGCCAGAAGCGCGTGACGCCCACAGCGAGCGCGAGCATCGCAAACAGGAAGACGATGCCGAACATCGCCGCGAGCAGGTTGTGCGGGAAGATCGCGTAGAAGTTCGCCGGCGCGATATCACCCGACGAGCCGCCGTGCAATGCCGTGCCGAGCACGAGAAACAGCGCGAGCCCCACCGCCAGTGCAACCGACAGCGTCAGGCCGTTGCGCTTGTACAGCGCGCCGAACGACGCCGGAAACGCGTATTCGGTGTAGGTTTCGAGCCGGACTTCGGCCATCGCTTTCGGCACGTTCACGCCGAATTCGTGCGGCGGCGCGTATTGGCACGCGTGATAGCACGCGCCGCAGTTGTGGCAGAGATTCGCCAGGTAGTTGACGTCCGCCTTGCCGAATTCCAGGCGGCGCGTCATCGCCGGGAACACGGCGCAGAAGCCTTCGCAATAGCGGCACGCGTTGCAGATCTGCATCTGCCGCGCCACTTCGGTTTCGCCGGCGCTCATCGGCACAATGGGGATCACCCGCGCCGTGCTGTCGTGTGACGTTTTTTTCCTGTCGACCGATAACGCGGTGTGCGGGCGTTCGGGTGCGAGCGAATCAGACTGCTGCATGGGTTGCCTCCGTTGTTTCGAGCGCGGCGCGCGCGGCCTGCGTGCCGGCAATGCGCCCGAAGGCCGTGCCGATCGACATGCCGACGCCCGCTGTATAGCCTTTGCCGAGCACGTTTCCGGCCATCATTTCGCCGGCCACGAACAGGTTCTCGCTGGCGTTGCCGCCGAAGTGGACCTGCGCGCGATCATTGGTCTTGAGACCGAGATACGTGAACGTGATGCCTGGCCGCAACGCATACCCGTAGAACGGCGGCGTATCGATGCGGCGCGCCCAGTGCGTCTTGGGCGGCACGAGGCCTTCGGTGTGGCAGTCGTCGAGCGCGGTGTGGTCGAACGTGCCGTCGCGGCATGAATCGTTATAGCGCGCGAGCGTTTCCATGAAGCGCGCTTCCGGCAGCCCGAGCTTGCGCGCGAGTTCCAGCAGCGTGTCGGCCTTTTCGCCCGGGAACACCGGTGGCATGAAGCGGCCGATCGCTTTCGAGTCGATGATCGAATAGCCGATCTGACCTGGCTGATGCGCGACGAGCCGCCCCCAGATCGCATAGCGCTTCGGCCAGAAATCCTCGCCTTCGTCGTAGAAGCGCTCGGCGTCACGATTCACCACGACGCCCAGCGACACGCAGTCGATGCGCGTGCAGATACCGCCGTCATACAGCGGCGCGCGTGCATCGATCGCGACGCAGTGCGACTGCGACGGGTCGCCGATCATGTCCGCACCGGCGTCGCTCATGTGCTTGATGAGCACGCCCTTGTTGAAGCGCGTGCCGCGAATCAGGAAGTTGTCGGCAGGCCATTCGCCGCGCGCGTTTTGCCCCCACGCGTCGCGCAGCCATTCGCGATTCGATTCGAAGCCGCCGGCCGCCAGCACGCACGCGCGCGCCTCGAAGCGCCGGCTGCCGCTGCGCGCCGCGATGAAGCGGCTGCCGTCGAGTTCGAGCGAATCGATAGGCGTTTCATAGCGGATATCGACGCCGAGGGCTTCGGCGCTGCGGTAATACGCGTTGACGAGCGCCTTGCCGCCGCCCATGAAGAACGCATTCGTGCGTGCCACGTGCAGCGCGCCGGACAGCGGCGGCTGGAAGCGCACGCCGTGCTTCTGCATCCACGGCCGACACGACGACGACGCGCGGATCGTCAGCCGCGCGAGATGCTCGTTCGTGATGCCGCCGGTGACTTTCAGCAGGTCCTGCCAGAATTCCTCTTCCGGGTAGGCATCGACGAGCACGTCTTGCGGCGCATCGTGCATGCAGCGCAGATTGCGCGTGTGTTGCGAGTTGCCGCCGCGCCATTCGCGCGGTGCGGATTCGAGAAGCAGGACCGAGGCGCCCGCTTCGCGCGCCATCAATGCCGCACACAGCGCGGCATTGCCTCCTCCGATTACGAGCACATCGACCATTGGATTCGTCTCCTTTCGGACGCATCGTAAGGGTCGCGTGCCCGCTTCGCTACCAGCCAGCCGTCAACGGGTCTTCACGTTTCGTGAAGAGTCGGACTCACGCAGTCGGGCGCCGGGCCAGCGGCCTTCCCGCACCAGTTGACGGGCGACATCGGCGAGGACCACGCGCGCGGCGAGGCCGGCGGGAGACAGTTCGTCGTCGGAGATGCTGGCGATCATGTTGGGCCGCGCCGCATATTTCTCCGCGACGGGCACGCTCGTCAGCACCATATTCTCCGGCCTTGCGAGCGCCGCGCCCGGCTGTATCGTCGCGCCGATGCCGGTGCGGACGAAGTCCATCAGCAGCGCAAGGCCATCGACTTCGGCGACGATGTTCGGCTCGTACTCGGCGCGCCTGAACGCTGATAACAGCAGCGAACGCGGCCCGTGCGTACCGCTGGGAAGGATGAGCGGAAGCCTGCCGAGATTTTTCAGCCGGACGGATGGGCTCGTCGGCATGCCATCGAGATCGCCCGCACCGATCAGGAACAGCCGCTCGTCCAGCAGCGGCAGCACGCTCCAGCGTTGCGCGGGCTCCTCGCGAAACAGCACGGCGAGATCGATCTGGCGCGCGCTCAGCATGGACGCAAGATAGCCGGAGAGACTTTCGACCATGTGCAGCCGCACGTCGGGATAGCGCGTGCGCATTGCCTGCATGAATGCGACACCTAGCACGCTGGCCGTACTCGGCGCCATGCCGACGCTGACATGCCCCGACAGACGGGCCGAGCGTGCAGCGAGCGCGGCATCGTCGATATGACGCATCGCGAGTTGGGCCTGTCGCCAGAACGCCAAACCCGCGTCGGTCGGAACGACGCCGCCCGACGTGCGTTGCAGCAGACGCGTGGACAGTTCGCCTTCGAGACGGCTGATCTGCTGACTCAATGCCGAGGTCACCACGCCGAGTTCCAGCGCTGCCTTGCCCATGCTTCCGTGTTCGACGACGCTGAGAAAATAGCGTAGTTGTCTGAGTTCCATTCCGCGATCGGTCAGAGAGATTGGGGCGAGCTCGTCGGCCGCTACACACCGAAGAACGCCAGCCCTGCGAGGACGACGCCGACCGCTGCAGCCCCCATCGACAGGCGTTGCATCCATGGGCGCCGCGTGAGAATCGTGATCGCGGCAAGGGCGATCGAGATCTGGATGATGGTCGTGGCCTGCGCCCAGCGATGGTGCCGGTGTAGCCGCGCCTCGCTTGCAGCATTGCTCTTCACGACTTCCTGCTCGAGCGCTTCGGCGCGCGCGCGGATCGGCTCCTTCTCTGCGCGATACCGCGCCGCGTCTGTTTCGAAACGCTTTCGTTGCGGCGACCCTTCCTGGCTCAAGGCCGCACCGAGCTCGGCTAGATTCTGCTTTTCGCCCTTTGCCTGGTAATAAGCCCACAGGTTGGCCGCCTCGGTTTTCTGGATCGCGGCCTCGTTCTTGTGCAGCAATGCGAAGTTCTCGTCCGCACCGCTCTGGTATGCGGAAATCGCACCGATGCAGGCCAGGACGGCCGTCATCACCGCGATGCGCGCCGCGCCGTGGTTTTCTCCATGCGCCGCATGGTGCTCTACCGCATCATCGTGCGGGCCGTGAACTTCGAAATCGTCTGGCATAACGGAAAGGTTCGCATGAGTTGAATGGGCTTATACGCGCTTCTCACGCACGTGGGAAGCGGGTAGCACACGCGGTGGCACTATCGCTGGGTCGCAGGTCGGTTGCGGCAGTCCGTTCGCGCGAAAGTGAGAACGAACTGACGATGGGCTGCGGCCCCTCGCGCTGGTTGCGCGCCGACTCCCGCAGAAAAAGGCGACGGTTCGACATTGTGAATGAATTGCCGGCTACAAAGTGCAAGTCGACAGCAGTCGCCCGTGTCATGCACGACACGATTATGGAAAATCGAACGACCGATCATGGTGCCTCACCGGCGCTCGACACAGTCGGTCGCCGTCGTTATGTACGTTGTGCGCACGAAATCTGCCGTAAGGACATTGAAACAAATGGCGGCTGATGCGCCGAACCGCCGACGCGGAACATTGACCTCCATCGACCATCCGACGCGAGGCTGCGAAGGTCTGACAAGGCCGGGAGCACTTCTTGCTGCCCGATGAGCGGCAGCGTTGTCGAAGGGACGAATCATGTCTTTGGTATCGGTCGAAACACAGCCGGCGAAACCTACGTCGGCCATTCGCCGAGCCGCCTCGTCGATACGCTGCGCGGGCGCATATTGCGAGACCGGGAATGGGAACGGGAACGGTCCGCCGCCGGTCCGATCGGCGACCGCGCACCGGAAACAACGTTGAGGTCATGACATGTACCGGGTACCGCTGTCGGTATTGAGGCCGACCCAAATCACGATCGGGATGGACTACGTGCATGCGAAGTCGCTGATCACCGCTCGCTACACCGGCACCCGGCTTGAGCGGTTCATGCGAGATCACGCGGTGCGCGTCGTCGTCGGTCCGCACAACGCGCTTTATATCGTCGACCATCATCACTGGGCGCGCGCGTGGCTGGATCTGGGTTATGTCGACGCGCCGGTTACCGTCGTCGCCGACTTGCACCACCTCGGGCGTCAGCGCTTCTGGAAGAAGATGCAATCGAGGCGCTGGGTGCATCCTTTCAACGAGAACGGCCGGCGACGCAGCATCGACGACCTGCCACCGACGATCCACGGGCTGATCGACGACCCGTACCACAGCCTCGCGGCGTTTGCGCGGCACGCAGGCGCGTACCGCAAGCCCACGCATGCGTTCGTCACCTTCGTGTGGTCGGATTTCCTGCGCAAGCATGTGGCTGCGCCCGACAAGGAAGCGGGGTCGTTCTCGTTGGCGTTGCTCAGGGCCATCAAGATTGCCCGCAGCAAAGCCGCCGAACGCATGCCGGGCTATCTTGGCGACAAGCTGTCGTGATCGGTGCGGCGGGTGGGTTCCATCGGCAGCTTTCCCGGCGGGAGTTTGCAGTGATCGCGTATAAGCACAAGCACATGTGGTGTCGTCAAGGGCCTGCCGTCCAGACGACAGCGTGGCCCGCCCCGTCCGCTGTGTATGCCACGCCGGTCACATTACCCTCGTTGTCAATGCTCGTCGCATAGCTGTTGCGGCCACCGGACAAAGTGCCGAGATCCGTCATCACGCCGTGATCATACAAAAAGCGTGGGTATTACCATTCGCCGTTTGCGATTGACCCACCACCTGGCCCGACGCGTTGATGTTGTTGGCGAAGCTGCTTCCGCCACCGGGCAGGGTGCCGAGGTCCGTCATCACGCCATGGTCATATAAAAAAGCGTGATATTGCCCGCTTTTGATCGTTGCATAGCCAACTACTTGGCCAGGGTCGTTGATCCCAATGGCGGCACCGAATCCGCCACCACGGAGAGTGCCGAGGTCGTTCATCACACCGTGGTCATACAGAAAAGCGCGCAAGTCCCCAATTGCGGGATAGGCGTAGCCGGCTATTTGTCCCCGGTTGTTGATAGTCTTCCCGACACTGAAGCTCCCGCCCGGCCACGCGACCGTGATTCACGCGCGATCGCATCCGTGCGGAAACTCATCTGGTTCAGCGCATCGTTCCAGTCACGGCTTGGGCCATCGGGTTACTGGATATTGAGTGTAGTAGTCAGGAACTGCCTAACAGCGTCTCGAGCCTCGGTTGACGCCTTCTGGTTGTAGCCAATCGACGGCCCCCGTTCCACACAGGCGTCGCTGTAGGTAAACGGCTGCTTTGTTTTAATGTTAATGATTTGGCCGTTGTCTGCTTCTGCGAGTTGACAGTTTCGTGTCGTTTGCGCTTGCGGCAACTTTGTAGGTTGCTTGACAGCCTGCCAATCGAACACGTGCAACGCGTCCGGATATGCCGTGAGTTTGACCTCGGTCCCTTTCTTCGCAGCGAGTCGTTCGACATATGCTCGGCAGGGCGCAATCGGAGCATAGTCATCGGCTTCACCGTGGAAGATGCGCACGGGTCGAGCAGTGATGTCCTCATCATTCCTGTAGGTCACGTTGCAAGTCGGATAGAACGCCAGATAAGCGGCGAACTCGTGGCCGGACGCAGGGCCGTGCATCCGTTGAAATCGTTTCAGTGCGGCGTAGAGCGCGGCGCTGCCGCCTCGCGAAAATCCCATGAGCACGATTCGCGCCGGGTCAACCTTCGGATGTTTCTCCAAAAGCTCAAGCGCCCGGTACGCGTCTTCGATTTGCACCAATCGGCCAATCTGAGACTGGTCGTTGTTGACACTGCTGATGCCGCGACCGGAGAAACTATCAACAACAAAGGTGGCAACGCCCATTGCCAGCAGGTCCTGTTCCCAATCGGTCACATAGCTCGATATACCACCTGAGCCGTGTAACAGAATCACCAAGGGAAAGCGCTCGCTTCCGGAGCGTGGCAGGCGAAGCTCGCCAGCTAAGGTCACCGGCTTGCCATCTTTGCGGCCAACCAGAAATTCCTGGTCCGTCAAAGTCGTCGACTGAAGGGCGAGAACTTCCATTCGGGCGACTTGCGGGTAACCGGGTTGCGACAGCGTTGCGGCAACAAGGACGAACGCAAGCGAAATCACGTGTCGCGGATGTGACCGACGTCTTTCGGTTGTGAGCATGGCCGCGCCTCCCTCAAATCGGTCAAGACCTGCTTGAACGCAGAGTAGCCCACGCCACACGGTGAGCTATTCTGGTTTCCCCTTGAGACTTGAAGCGAGCAAAGGTACTGCGCACAAATGGCGGCTCGGCGGTTTGCCGACGCTCGCAGCCCTGGCCGAACACTACCCACTTACCCGTCAACTCATGAAGCAGTCGATCAAAGAACCATCCCCCGAAGACGGCACCGATCGCGGTCGAGTTCCGCGTTCGCAGAACGGGTCACTCAGGACTCACTGGCGCAGCCCGAACATGCCGTGCCACAGAGCGCTGAAAAAGTCCGTATGCGCGTGCTCGTCGCTCCTTCGCGCGTCGCTCTTTGGCGCCTGCGCCGATGCCGCCTGCGTCGCGCCTTCGTCGCATTCCGGCATCTGCTCATCATGCTGCCCGTCCCGCGATGCACCCGGCTGGCGCGACGCGTGCAGCTCGACCACGCTGCCGGCAATGCGCTCGGCCAGTTGAACATCGCAATCACGGCCGAGCAGCACACCGAACACGACGTCGCGGTTGTGCCCTTGCTCGGCGAAGCGCATCGCGCACGCCACGAACCGCTCATATTCCGCTTCGCGCTCGGCCTTCAAGCGCTCCTCTTCTTCGCGAAGCTGTGCTTGACGGAGCATTTCCTCTGCATAAGCGGTGTCATAGACGCGGCGCAGCTCCGGGTTCGAGAGAATCGCGTATGCCTCCTTGATCTCCTGAAATCGCGCATGCGCTTCCGCTTCGCACCCGACGTTGCGGTCGGGATGCGCTTTCATCGCTGCCTTCCGGTAGCCGCGCTTGATTTCCTCGTCGGTGGCGTTCTCGGACACACCGAGCAATTCATACATTGTCGTCATCGTGCGTCGGAATGAAAGTCGGATCGCGTTGATCGTAGCATGTCCCGGAGCGCCAATCCGTCGGGTCGAGAATTCACCAGTTCCGACACCCTGAGTGCAGGTCGGCAGCGCTTCGGCAGATGAAGAAATCGGAATCATTCTCATCGGAACGGCCGTTTGCCGACTGGTGCGGCCGCTCGCATGTCCGAATGAGCAGGCAGGCTGACGGCGCTTCATGGCCGAACGCGGCCGGCCGCCGCTCTGCAACGCGCGACCGACGCGGATCGCCCCTCTCCCGCCGTGCGCAGCCGCGTTAGCACTACGACCGCTGCATGGGAAAGCGGTCGTCCGTGTTGTCAGGTCGGCCGCCTCGTACTCCGCGATTTTGTTGAAGAGGGACGTCGACGTGCTCAGCCGAAGAATTCGACTGCGCCAGTCCGAAGGTTGTACATCGCGCCAACGATCTTGATCGTTCCCGTGGTCTCGAGTTCGGCGAGCACGGGGCTACGCTGACGAATGCTGTCGATGGTCAACTCGACGTTCTTGCGCGACACGGCGTCCACGAAAGCATAGTTCGTTGCAGAGCGATCTCCCTCGTAGATCGTTGCCTGCACGGCGGGTTTGATCTTGGCTAACAAGCCGGTGAGATTGCCTAGCTCGGCGTTGGCAATGGCTCCCTTGATCGCGCCACAGGCCGTGTGTCCCATCACGACGACTACCTTTGCGCCAGACAGTTTGCATGCGAACTCCATGCTGCCAAGGATGTCGTTGTTTTCGATATTCCCGGCGACACGGCAATTGAAGACATCGCCGATACCGAGATCCATGATCACTTCTGCTGGCGCGCGCGAGTCGATACAACTCAGCAGCACTGCGGCGGGATACTGCCCGGCTGAGCTCGCCCTCTGCTCTCGCAAATAATTGCGGGCTTTCCTCTCGCCCCTTTGAAAGCGCGCGTTCCCCTGGTTCATGACCTTGATTATCTGTTCCGGTGTCATGCTGTCGCGCTGTGCCTTGGTCAATGCGTCGGCGCGTGCGGGCTTCGTAAAGAGTGGTCCAGCGGCGAGCCCAACCACGGTGGCGGTGCCGGCAAGCTTGAGAAAATTCCGGCGACCTGAGCCTCTGTATTGCCTCGGATACTCGAATGTGTCGCACATGACGTTCTTCCTCGCTTTTGCCAACTGGCGCCCACGGTTCCAGCATGTCCTGATCACCACGCTCGCGGGAGTTACTGGAAGTGGCCGATCGTCGCCGCAGCCCTGACGGAGTTTGAAGGCTACTATGTCCGCCGCAAGGGATCGATTCAATATAGGCGATCGCTAGCCGCGTTCAAGTGAAGTGAAAGGATTGGTCATCGCTTTCTGCAGCGCATAGTCAGCCTGAAGCGACGGATGAGTTCCCTACATGGCCGAACGCCGACGTTCCTCCCCGACATTCCCCGTAAATCCGCGAGAACCAAAAAAAGCCCGGCAAAGCCGGGCCAATCAGATTGAGACACAAGGAGAATCCCGCCCACCCCACACCGGGCGGTCACGCCGCGCTACACGACGTTCTTTTCGACGATCGGCCGGTTTTCCAGCACTCGCGCCCAGCCGAGCGACGACAGGTCGAGCGAGTCGTACCGCCCGCCCAGAATCAGTTCACTCACCCCGCGCCCGGTCGCAGGCCCCTGCTGCAACCCGTGGCCGCTATACCCGTTCGCGAACACGACGTTGTCGAGGTCCGGGTGATAGCCGATGATCGCGTTGTGATCGAATACGTTGTACTCGTAGTAGCCGGACCAGCAGTTCTCCACGCGCAGCGCCTCGAACTCCGGCACGCGATTCGCGAGCGTCGGCCAGATCACTTCGTCGAACAGGTCGTGATCGACCTCGTCGAGCGGCAGGTCGTCCGGATCGCGATCCGGGCTCGGCGACGTCCCGCAGATATACGTGCGCCCTTCCGGCCGGAAATACACACCGGTCGGATCGATCAGCAGCGGACAATCGGTCAGCTTCGCCGGCGACGACACGTTGAAGATGCTGCGACGGCGCGCATACACGGGAATATCGATGCCCATCATCGCCGACAGCGTGCGCGTCCACGCGCCTGCCGCATTGACGACCGTGTCGCACGCATAACGCTCGCCGTCGCCCGTCACGACATGCGTGATCTTGCGGCCGTCGCGCACGACCGACTTCACGTCGGCCGGCACGTAGCGCGCACCGAGCGCCTGCGCCTTCTTGCGCAGCGCCTGCACGAGCCCGTAGCCGTCGAACCATCCTTCGCCGCTCACGCCGTACGCGCCCGACACGAGATCGTCGACGTTCAGCCACGGAAACTTCGCGCGCAGCGCATCGCGATCCATCAGGCGAATATCGGCGCCGAGCCTGGTCTGCAGCGCGTGGTTCTCGCGCAGCGTCGCGTCGCCCGCGGGCGTCGCGAGAAACAGATACCCGCCTTCGTGCAGATCGATCGACGGCCGGCTGCCGTCCACCTCGAGCCGCTCGCCGATATTGCGCAGGAAGTCGATCCCGAACAGCGACATCTCGATCGACAACGGCGTCGAGAACTGCTGGCGAATCGACGCGGCCGACAGCGCCGACGACGACTTCGCATAGGTGGGATCGCGTTCGATGACGGTCACGGAAACCGTCGGATCGGTAGCACGCAGGAAATAGGCGATCGAGCTGCCGATCACACCACCGCCAACGATGACGACTTGAGAACTCACGACTGACTCCAGTTGCACATATAAGGCGCGGCCAGCCGGCCGCGCCCGAAAATTGTTCATGCCGCGTCGTGCGCGGCGCCGTGCGCGGCAGACCATGACCACGGCGAGTCGCTCCGACATGCGCCGCGATCGCATCCGATCGCGTTGGCTATTTCAGCACGTCCGGGCGCGCCGCGGAAGCCGGCGCGCGTTCGGGTAATTCGGGTGTTCAGTTCGCCGTCTGCGTGGTGACCGGCTGCCACGCGGCGTTCTTCACTTCATACAGCGTCGAGCTCGGGTTCTTCAGGTCGCCCGTGTTCGTAAACGTGATCGTGCCGGTGATGCCGTCGTAGCGCGTGCTCTTCAGCGCGCCGTTGAAATCGGCCGGCTTCGTCGAGTTCGCCTTCTGCATCGCGTTGATCGCGATCCACGTCGCGTCGTACGCAAACGGTGCGTACGCAAGCATGTCGACGCCGTACTTCTGCTTGAAGCTGGTTTCGAATTGCTTACCCTTCGGGAGACGCGCGAGCGGCTGCCCGTATTCCCACACGGACGCGCCTTCGGCCGCGTTGCCGGCGAGCTTGATGAAGTTCGCGTTCATCACGCCGCCGCCGGCCAGGAACTGCGCGCGAATGCCGAGCTGGCGCATGCGCTTGACGAGCATCGCCGACTGCGCGTCGAGGCCGCCGAAGAACACCAGGTCGGCGTTCGTGCTCTTGATCTTGGTGAGCTGCGCGCTGAAGTCGACGGCCTTGTCGTTCGTGAACTCGCGCGCGACGATCGTGCCGCCGTTGGCCTTCACGGCCTTCTCGAATTCGTCGGCTTCGCCCTGGCCGAACGCGGTGCGATCGTCGATGATCGCGATGCGCTTCGCCTTGGTCACGCCCGCCGCATACGCACCGGCGTTGCCGGCGTTCTGCCCGTCGGTGGCGATCACGCGATACACGGTGCCGAGCCCGGCGCGCGTGATGTCGGGATTGGTCGCGGACGGCGTGATCATCGGAATGCCGGCCTTCGCGTAGATCTTCGACGCGGGCAGCGTCGTGCCCGAATTGAAGTGGCCGATCACGACGGCAACCTGCGCGTCGGTCAGCTGCTGCGCGGCCTGCACGCCGATGCGCGGATCGCTCTGGTCGTCCTGCGACGTGACGACGAACTTCACCGGCTTGCCGCCGATCGTCGTGTGCGCGGCGTTCGCCTCGTCGACGGCCATGCGCACGCCGTTCTCGATGTCCTTGCCGTACGCGGCGCCACCGCCGGTCAACGGCACGGCGACGCCGATCTTGACGACCGTCTCCTGTGCGTGGGCCGTGCCCGTCTGGAACGCGAACATCGCGGCGGTCAACGCAATGCCGGAAAGCGAACGAATGCGGAACGTCATCGGCCAATCCTTCTCTTCGGTGTGTCGGAATGCGACGCGCGACTGCCGCGCGCCGGCGACCTTTCGCGTGCTGGCGGATCGCCGCGGCTCCGTCTCCGGGGAACCTGTCAGCGCGAAAGAGGTGAACCGATTGTGGGTAGCCAATACGCGTGCGGCAAACGAAATATCGGAACTACGTAGTGAGGAATTATCATCAACTGCCGTCGCGTCGGACGATGGACGGCCCGCGCGACGGCGGGCCGGGAGGGGAAATATCAGGCGGGTGCGCGCGGATGCCTTTGCACCAAGGCTGCGCCGGGTAATGCCGATGGCGAATCAACGTCACTTCGGGTTGGCTCGGCGTGTCACGCGGCCGCGCCAGTTGTCACGTGCCGCGATCGCGCATTCCGGCCGAAGACGCGCGGTACGTCAGTGCCGGTCGATGTGCGTGTCGATGCCCGTATCGTTACGCACCGCATCGGCCGCCTCGCCGGCCTTCTCCTGGAGCTTGCCGGCCTGCTGCTCCGCCACGCCTTCGGCTTCCGTCTCGCGATCGCCCGTCACCTTGCCGAGTGCTTCCTTGACCGAACCCTTCACTTGTTTGAGCTTGCCCTCGATGCGATTCCTGTCCATGGTCGTCTCCTGCGATGATTTGGGGAGACGGCAATGCGGCTGCTTGCGGGCGCCCCCGCGCCGCACCGCCGAGTGGACAGGATCGCAGCCGCGCGCCGCGCAGGGCAGATGCGGATGCACCAGTCTGCGTGGTGCATTCGTACCGATGGCGCGGGGTGCGCGGATGTGCGCGACGCACCCAATACGCCACATCGCGCCGCCGAGAGCGGCACGCTCGGCATCAGTCCTTGCCGTTCGCGCCGCAGCCCTTCTCCCCGCGCGCACCGTTCGTCTCGGCCGCGCCGACGATGCCGCGCTCGCGCGCCCACACGATCGCCTCGCCGCGGCTATGCACGTCGAGCTTCGCGTAGATCGTCGCGACGTGATTGCGGACCGTATTCGGCGCGAGCCCAAGGCGTCCGGCGATTTCCTTGTCGGCGAGACCATGACACAGCAGGTCGAACACGTCGCGTTCGCGCGCGGTGAGATCCGACAGCTGCGCGCCCGCATCCGGCGCATTCGCGCGCCGCACGTTCGCGAGCTTCTCGATCAGCGTGCGGCTGAACCACGACGCATCCTGCATCGCCGTCTCGATCGCATAGACGAGCTCCATTTCGGTGCGCTTACGGTCGCTGATGTCGAGCAGCGCGATCAGCAGGCAATCCTGCCCGTGAATCGCGACCGGCTCGGCCGACACGACGCAATCGCGCACGTCGCCGTCCTGCGTGCGGATCTGCACGTCGGCGTTGCGCACGTTGCCGTCTCGCGCGAGCTGGCTGTCTAGGTGCTGCCGCGCGCCGCGTTCGGCCCACAACCCGATCTCGTCGGCGGACTTGCCGAGCAGGTCGTCGCGCGTATGGCCCGTCATCGCGACGAACGCATCGTTGACGTCGAGCAGCTCGAACCCGTCGGCCGTGACGATCGCGGTCGCAACCGGCGCCATCCGGAACACCTTCGCGAACCGCTCCTCGCTCTGGCGCAGCGCGAGTTCCGCCTGCTTGCGCGGCTCGAGATCCATGAACGTGAACAGCATGCACGCCTCGCCGTTCATGTCGATCGGCTGCCCGGCGACGACCACCGCCTTGGTGCTGCCGTCCGCGCGCTTGAGCACGGCCTCCATCTGCGGGATCGTCGCGCCCTCGCCGAGCCGCTCGATCGCGAGCTCGCGCTGCTCGGCCTGCTCCAGCACATCGATCTCGTAGACGGAGCGGCCGAGCACGTCGTCGCGCGCGTGGCCCGTCATGTCGAGGAAGCCCTGATTCACCTTCACGTAGCGCAAATCGTCGAGCCGGCAGATCACGGCGGGCGCCGGGTTCGCGTTGAACGTGCGCTCGAAGCGCTCCTCGGCGCTCGCCCATTCGGTCGCGTCGTGCAGGACGAGCGCGAGACAGTCCGGCTCGCCGGCGGCGTTCGTCAGCACGAGGCTGCGAATCCGGTGAACCCAGCTCAGGTTCTCGTCGGCGGCCGATTCGACCTCGACCGTCACGTCGCTGAACTCCTCGCCCGCGATCACGCGGTCCATCGGATAGTGGCCGTCGCGCAGCGGATGATTGTTCCGGTAACGCAGGCGAAAACGCTCGCGGTACTCGGTGACGTCCGCACCGAGCGCGTCGAGCTCGGTGACACCGTGCATCGCGAGCGCGGCCTCGTTCGCCCATACGATGCGCTGGTCGGGCTCGATCAGGATCACGCCCTCGGTCAGCCCCGCGATGATCTGGTGCAGTTGGCGCCGGTCGGTATGCGACTTCAGCGCCTGCTCATTTACTCGTTCGTCCATTGATGGGTGGTCCACGTCGTCAGCTTGGTTGCCGGTGCGGTCGCATCGTGGCCGGCACGCGCAGGCCAGCGCGCGCGGCGATGATCGCGTGCCGCCGATACGGGCGACAGACGCGGATGCACTACGCCCAATAGTACATTCGCATGCAGCTTCGACACGTGCGTTACCGCGCCGAGCGGCGCAACAGGTCTCCCGCGCCTGTTGCCGCGCGTTGTGCCCGCAACAGCAGCATCTCCCATTCCCGCGCTGGATACTGTCACAACGTGCAAACGCACTAGCGAACCCGGTGAATTTGCGCGATGTCCGCGTGCGTTCGCGCCGGTACGCTGGTACTGCATCGGCGCTCACGCGCTGCCCTTCCATACCGCAGAGGAGGACCACTGATGAAACAGCATCAGACACCCGATCCGACGCGGCCCGAACCGGCCCCGGACCATCCGCCCGAACCATCGCCCGGCACCGACCCGCCGGTGCCGCTGCCGCCCGACGTGCCGCGCCCGGACATGCCGCCGCGCGAGCCCGGCTACGACACGCCGATCGCCCGTTGACGGCCCGGGAACGCGACGTGCGTCGCGTTCGTCGGTTCATCCGCCCACCTAGCCAATCGAAGGAGAAATCATATGAAGAAGATCTCGCACCTTTCGACGCTGCTCGCCATCACCGCGGCCCTCGCGCTTTCGGCCGCGCCGCTCACGAATGCACAGGCCGCGTCGTCGTCGGCCGACAGCGGCATGACGAACGGATCGGATCAGCCCGTGACCGACACGTGGATCACGACCAAGGTGAAGAGCGAACTCGCGACCGCCAAAGGCGTGAAGAGTACCGACATCAGCGTGAAGACGGTGGACGGCGTCGTGACGCTGACGGGCGTACTGCCGTCGAGGAGCGCAGTGAAGAAGGCGGTCGCCGTGACGCGCTCGATCAAGGGCGTGAAGCACGTCGACTCATCCGGCCTGAAGGCGAAGGCCTGAGCTATCCCGCGGCCAACCGCCGCGCTTTTCTCCCCCAATGAGACAGGAGCAAACGATGAACGAAGACAAGATCAAGGGTCAATGGAAGCAACTGACCGGCAAGCTGAAGACCAAGTGGGGCAAGCTGACCGATGACGACCTGCAGGTCGCCGAAGGCAACCGTGAGTATCTGGTCGGCAGGATCCAGGAGCGTTACGGGATCGCGCGCGACGAGGCCGAGCGGCAGCTGAAGGATTTCGATCGCGAGCTGTAACGCCGTAACGCGCGGGTCGTCTCAACCGGCCGCGACGTACGCCACGTCGCGGCCATGCGGAGGACACCAACATGGGCAAGTATCTGATCGCATGGCTGCTCGGCGTACCGATCGGGCTGCTGGTGCTGTTCTTTCTGTTCACGCACCTCTTCTGACGAACGCGGCGCCCATGCAACGAAAACGGGCCGGCGGCTGATCTCAGCCGCCGGCCCGCCTGTTTTTACGCGCGGTGCACGAGATGCACGCGGCGCGATATACCGCGCTTACTTCGCGTTCGCCGTCATCTTGAAGATGCCCTGCGCGTTGCCCGCATCGAAGCGCAGGTCCGTCACCCAGCGGCGCGCCGTCTGGTCGAACGTGCGACGGCGCGTGATGAATTCGTAGAACGAACCGGGCACGTTGCGCGTGATTTTGCCGCCGTCGCGCGTGCGGAATTCGCGCTCGACGATGTCCGCGCGATAGGCCGTCTGGAACACGCGGCCCGAACGCGAGCGTTCGACTTCCGGCTTCATCGGCCGGCCCTTCGCCTTCTCGTCGTCGGACAGCTTGAACACGTCGATCACGCGATCGGTCGCGTGGTTGAACGCGTTGCCTTCGGTCGCGATCCACGCCATCTCGGCCGATTCGAGCAGCAGCGTCTCGTAGTCGAGTTCGCTCGGCACGTCGTGCTGACGCGCGAATGCGCCGACGATTTCAGGCAGCAGCGCGTGCGCGGCGTCGAGCGACAGCCACCCTTCGCGCTCGATTTCCCACAGCAGCGCGACGGCCGCCGGCGACAGCGGATCGCGCGACGAGCTCACGACGTTCGTCACGGCCTGCTGGAATTCCTTCGAGAAGCGTTCCGGATGCAGTTCGCTGACGAAGAACTGCGCGATCTCGTCCGGCGCATCTTCATGCGCGTACGCGCGGCCCGTCATGCCGAGCTTGTCGAGCGGATAACGGCCGTTCAGCCGGAAGCCGAGCGGACGCAGGATGCGCGTGAACGCGGCTTCGCCCGGCGGCAGTGCGCCGGTATGCGGCCAGCGCACCGTGCGCAGCGCGCCGTGATCGAAGTACACCGAACCGCCGTTTTCGACCGCTTCGGCCGTATAGGCGCGACCGTTCGCCGAACGTTCGAGCAGCCCTTCGAACAGCGCCATGTTCATCGCCTGCGCGATTTCCGCGCGCGTGACGACGTCGGCTTCCCACTCTTCGAGGATGGCCGGCATGTTCAGGGTCGCGAACAGGGCGTCGGTCTTCGCCTGTCCCAGCAGCTTCGTCAGCAAGCTCTCGATATTCGGATTGCGCATCAGGATTCTCGTGTCGGGGGACCGCCGGCAAACGTGCCGGCAACTCGGTGGCCGGCCGCCCGGCGGGCGCCTGACCTTGCACGGAAAGCATTATTCAAAGGGTTGCAGCGGGGCGTAAAGCGAGATTAAATTGACACGTGATGAGTTTTTGGAATTATTCACGGCTCCGCACTCGTCCGCCGGCCCGTCTCGGGCGGGTCCGTTCGTCAGACAAAATCATGCGCAAATTCAAGATCCCCAACATGGGTGCGCTCGTGGCTTTCGAAGCCGCGGCGCGCCACGAGAGCTTCACGCACGCGGCGAAGGAGCTGTTCCTGACCGAAAGCGCGGTGTCGCGGCAGATCGCGACGCTCGAAGCGAGCCTCGGCGTGCGGCTGTTCGCACGCGTGAAGCAGCGCGTCGTGCTGACGCGCGCCGGCAAGCTGTACGGCACGCAGGTGCGGCGCGCGCTCGAGTCGCTCGACCGCGACACGCTGTCGATCATCGCGCACGGCAGCGGCGGCGGCTACCTGGAGCTCGCGGTGCTGCCGACCTTCGCGTCGCACTGGCTGATCCCGCGTATCAAGAGCTTCTACGACCGCACGCCGGACGTGCGCGTCAACATGGGCAGCCGCACCGACCTGTTCTCGTTCGAGGATACGCACTTCGAAGCCGCGATCCACTACGGCAAGCCGACCTGGCCCGGCACGTCGTCGGACTACCTGTTCGGCGAGGAAGTCGTGCCGATCTGCTCGCCGGCGCTGCTCCACGGGCCGGTCGAACGCGTGGAGGATCTGCTCGCGTATCCGCTGCTGCACTCCACCACGCGCCCCGGCGCGTGGGCGCAATGGTTCGAGACGCACGGCGTCGAGGACATCCGCACGATGCATGGCGTGCGCTACGAGCTGCATACGATGCTGATCAGCGCGGCCGCGGCCGGGCTCGGCATCGCGCTGGTGCCGAAGTTCTTCGTCGAGGAACAGCTGCAGCAGCTCGGCCTCGTCGTGCCGTGCGACGCGGCGACGGTCGGCGATTCCGCGTACTACCTCGTGTATCCGACGGAGTTCAGCCACAGCAAGCCGCTGGAATCGTTCCGCGCATGGCTGCTGGAACAGGCGAGCGCGTATGCGGCGCCGGGGCGGGAGGAAAGCGAAGCGGAGGATGACGAAGACGACGAGGACGTCGAATAGCGTCACGTGCGGCACGCGTTCAGCGCGTGCTTCGCAGCGGAGAAATCACGGGAACGAACATCGCGGCGGCGAATTCGCCGGTAGGAAGGACCGAACGCACGACGGCCCGTGTGTCCGGCGCGCGTCGGGCCGGGACACCCCGGCCCGACGCTCCGGGCAGCCGACCTCGTATCGGCAGCGCGGCGGACTTTCTTTCTTCTTCACTACTTAGGTTCTCTCAGGTCCCTGCATATTTTGCGTCGCCGCGTTGGCCCATTATCCACGCAAACCGACGGAAGTAAAACGTTTGCGCATGCATCGAGCGGCATAGTCGCCCTATCCGGACACAATCCTTCAAATTCCTTTCGAATTAAACAATGACGGTCGGCAATTGTTGCAATCGGCACGGCGTTGCTTTTTAATGGAACTGGTTCCATTCCGCGTTTCGGCCATGCCGTCGCGTGACGCAACGTCGCGCGCGCGTCATGATGTCGATTCAGGATCGAGGATCATTCAGCTCAGGATTCCGTGTCGCCCGTCCTTTCAGGACACCCGTCAAACGAGACCGTCATGCCCGATTCCGCTTCGCTGCAACAGCTGTTTCCCGCTTATCAGGACATCCCCGCCGAATACCGGCTCGCTTCGCCGATTCACCAGCGCGTGTCGCTGGTCGACGGCGAATTGCGCCCGTGGGACGGCACGACCAAAACCGTGCTGTCGCCCGTGTGCGTGCGCCAGCCGGACGGCAGCGTCGCTCAGATGGAGATCGGCAGTTACCCGGTGATGGGCGAGCCGGAAAGCGACGCGGCGCTCGACGCCGCGGTGCGCGCGTACGACTCGGGCCGCGGCGAGTGGCCGACGATGAAGGTCGAGCAGCGCATCGCGTGCATGCAGGACTTCATCAAGCGGATGGTCGCGCAGCGCGAGCTGGTGGTGAACCTGATCATGTGGGAAATCGGCAAGAGCCTCGCCGATTCGCAGAAGGAATTCGACCGCACCGTCACGTACATGACGCAGACGATCGACGCGCTGAAGGAGCTCGACAACGCAAACTCGCGCTTCGTGATCGCCGAAGGCACGATCGGCCAGATCCGCCGCACGCCGCTCGGCGTCGTGCTGTGCATGGGCCCGTACAACTATCCGCTGAACGAAACGTTCGCGACGCTGATCCCCGCGCTGCTGATGGGCAACACCGTGGTGTTCAAGCCGCCGCAGTACGGCACGCTGCTGTTCGAACCGCTGCTCGAGGCGTTCCGCGACGCATTCCCGAAAGGCGTGATCAATACGATCTACGCGCCGGGCGCGGTGGTCGTGCCGCACATGCTCGCGTCGGGCAAGATCAACGTGCTCGCGCTGATCGGTTCGAGCAAGGTCGCCGATCACCTGAAGAAGCAGCATCCGAAGTCGCACCGGCTGCGCGCGATTCTAGGGCTCGACGCGAAGAACGCGGCGATCGTGCTGCCCGACGCCGATCTCGATCTCACCGTGAAGGAGTGTCTGCTCGGCGCGCTGTCGTTCAACGGCCAGCGCTGTACCGCGCTGAAGATGCTGCTCGTGCACCGCTCGATCGTCGACGAATTCCTGAAGCGCTTCACCTCCGCGCTCGAACAGCTGAAGATCGGCATGCCGTGGGAGAAAGGCGTCAGCATCACGCCGCTGCCGGGCATGCATCGCACCGCGTACATGACCGATGCGATCGACGACGCGAAGGCCCGCGGCGCGCAGGTCGTCAATCACCAGGGCGGCGAGTTCAGCAAGACGCTGTTCTATCCGGCCGTCGTCTATCCGGTATCCGAAGGAATGAAGCTGTATCGCGAGGAACAGTTCGGGCCGATCATCCCGGTCGCGCCGTTCGACGACGTCGAAACCGCGCTCGACTACGTGACGACGTCGGATCACGGCCAGCAGGTCAGCATCTTCGGTTCCGATCCGGCGGAGATCGGCGCGCTCGTCGATCCGCTCGTGAACCAGGTGTGCCGCGTGAACATCAACTGTCAGTGCCAGCGCGGGCCCGATGTGTTCCCGTTCGCGGGGCGCAAGGATTCGGCCGAAGGCACGCTGTCGGTGACCGACGCGCTGCGCGCGTTCTCGATCCGCTCGATGGTTGCGGCGAAGCAGACCGACGACAGCAAGCAGCTGCTCGACTCGATCGTGTCGGATCACTACTCGAAGTTCATCAACACGGGCTTCATTTTCTGACGCACGGCGCGGGTGGCACGCTCGCGCGGCGCCCCGGATCCGGTTCGTGGATCGGGGCGCCGCGCGTGCGGGTTCGCGTCCGGCTATGGATCGGTTCGATTCAAGAACCGGCCGGGACTGACGACACGCTCGCCTGCCCGTCAACGTGATCGCTTATTCGGCGCCGGCCGCCACGCCCTTTTTGTCAGCGAATATCGGCAGACTCGCCGCCGTCAGCGGCGTAATCGCACGCTACTCACGCGCTTCGGCGGCCGCACCATGCCGACTTTCCACATCGCGTCAACGCGATCGCTTGTTCGGCGTCGGGCGCCGTGCGCTTCTCGTCAGCGGACATCGGCGACTGGCCGCCCTGCCATCGGCGATGTAACCGCACGCTGCGCACGCCGTTCGGCGCCAGCACCATGCCGACTTTCCAGATCTCGATCGTACGGCCGATCTTCCTCTCGCAGAAATCGTCTAGCCGCACGACGGCCGGACGCTACACGTTCGACGCCAACAGCCGGATACCCGCGACGCCGAACACCACCGCCAGACACGCTTCCATCGCCCGCCGGCCACGCACATACAACCGGCGCGCACCGTCGGTCGAGAACACCAGCGCATAACCGCCGAACACGATGCAGCCGATCGCGAGGCAACCCGGCACGACGGCGCCGTGCGACGCGCCCGAACCGTTCGACGACAGCGCGACGATCGACACCCACACCAGGATGGCTTTCGGATTCGTCAGGTGCAGCATCGCACCGCGCGCGTAGAAGCGCGACAGCCGCTGCTCGGTCGTCGTCTTGAGCGTCGCGGCCGCGTTGGGCGACCATGCGGTGCGGCCCGACTTGAACGCGAGCCACAGCAGATACACGCCGCCGAACAGCTTGATCGCGACCAGCAGCTTCGACCATGCGAGCAGCGCCGCCGACACGCCGAGCGCGGCCACCAGCGCCCAGCACATCGATCCGGACATCACGCCGAGCGCGAATACGAGCGCCGCCTTGCGGCCGTGGTTGGCGGCGACCGACATGATCGCGAGGTTGCTCGGGCCCGGGCTGGCCGTGCCGACGAAATAGGCCGTGTAAGCCAGCAGCAGGTTGGCGGAGAAAAAGGCGTGGACGCTCATGTCGAACCTCGCGAGGAATGATCGGTTGATTGTTCGCAAATGCGCGGCCTCTGCCCATGCACAGTTGGTCGCCAATTCGCAGGGCCAGTTGGGCGAAATGCACGATCGGCGTGACGCGGCGTGAGATTGCGTGCGCATCCGCGCCGCCGCGTTCGGACTGTCTCGGTTATGAAACATCTGGCGCGTGCGCGTTGCGGCATTGCTCGGTCAGCGTCGGCGTCGCGGGGCGCCGCCGTCGCCGGCCGCCGCGCCCGGCGCCGCGCGGATGCCACGTGAATCGCCGGGCCGCGGCCGCCCCCGCGCGTCGCCGTCAGACACACGAAACCGGTTTTGACCGCGCGTAACGTTACATCGTTGAAGCATTTCACTCGTCCGACCGCCGCCGCACCTGCGTGCGCCACGTCGCGACGCGGATGAACGGCCGCCTCGATTTCCCGCGCGAGCCAGTATCGGCGGGACGCCACGCCCGACGCCGCGACACGCGTCAACGTTGCTCGACGACCGGATCGCCGCGCTGGTACGGAATCTGCATCCCGTTTTCACGAAAGTCGCGCCGCCGATCGGCGCGGCCACGAACCGCGCGAAGCAACGAGGCCATTCATGGATACGCTGCCCAACTCGTCCGATACGTCGTTCCAGATCTTTCTCGCGAAGCTGCTCGAACAGCCGCTGCCCGACTGGACCGAAAAGCAGCAGCTGGAACTGGACATGGCGCGCACGCTGTCCGGCCGGATGGTCCGTCTCGCGGAAGAGATGCGCGACGGCAACGTCGATCTCGCGCGCTGCCTCGTGCTGCTGCGCTACGCGAAAGTGCTCGACTTCATGCTGACGTCGCTCGCCGCACGCCGCGACATCCATCCGCAGACGCTGCGCACGCTGTTCCGGCTCGCGAACCTGAAAGTCGACGATGCGTATCCGGTCTGAACCGGCGTGCACGATCGATCACCATGACGAACGGCCGCGGATGCGCGCGCATGGCCGATAACCGCACCGGATGAGCGTCGGGACCCGGAAATCCCGGCTGGCCGGCACACTCGGCGTCTTCGTGAAGCAGTCCGGACGCAAGGCCCGGAAGCATCTCAACGCGAACGATCGCCGCTACGATCACGACGTCGAGCGGGCGATGCGGCGCCTGGCGGCTGCCCACTTTCCGATCTTTCCGACCTTTCCGACCTGCTGGCCGACGAGGGCGAAGATCGACGCGACGACGACCGCGCCGCCGATACGAATCGCCCCCGCTGAACGCCCTTCCACGTCACACCGCCCCACCCCGTTCCCCGGCACCGCAATCGGCCCGCCGCACGATCGGATGTACAATCGCGCGCCATGAACGCACTTCGCCGCTTCCTGCTCCGGCAAGGCGTCGCGCGACAGCTTCTGTGGGGTTTCCTCCTCGTCACGCTGCTGTCCCGCGCGCTGATGTCGGGCGCCGTGATGCTCGATCCGGACGGTCCGGATGCGGGCTCGGTGGTGCTGTGTTCGGGGCGCGGCCCGCTGCTCGTCGGCGTGGCGGCACTCGCCGCCCGTTTCGACGCGCGCGCGCCGATCACGCCGGCCAACGATGCGCTCGCGCTCGCCGACGCGCTGAAGCATGACGCACACGCCGGCAACCCAGCGTCGTCCGCCGGCGGCGACGACGGCCTCTGCGCATTCGGTGCGGCGCTGTTCACGGCGCTGGCGTCGTTCGCGGTGCTGGTGCTGCTGTTTCCCGCCGCGGTACCGCGGCGGTTCCGGATTCGTTTCGACATCCCTCGCGTCGTGCGGTCGATATTCGACGACCGCCCGCCCTCCCGCGCACCGCCTCTGTCCTGCTGATCGTTTCGCGTGACGTCCTGCGCACGTCGACGTGCGCCGGTCGTCACGCCGTTCGTTTCACGCCATCCGATTCAAGCGATCACCCGCGTGCGCGCGCCGCTCGCGCGACGTCGCCATGCGCGCCATGACCGTGCGCGCATGACGTGCCGTCGTCCGGTGCGCCGCCGTGCGCACGCGGGTGTGCCGCACGTCGACGGCAGCTGGCCCAAGCCGGCTCGACCGCTCGACCAACCCGAGGAGCTGACACCATGTCGACCACCGTCGAGCGGGCCCTGTCGCCCGCCCGTTCCGCCAGCGCCGGTTACCGGACGCTCTGGCGCTGGCATTTCTATGCCGGCCTGTTCGTGATGCCGTTTCTCGTGATCCTCGCGATCACGGGAACGCTCTACTGCTTCCAGCCGCAAATCGAGCCGCTGCTGTATCCGCACCGGTTGATCGTCGAACCGCGCGCGACGCCGCGACTCGATCCGGACACGCTGCTCGCGAAGGCGCGCACCGCGATGCCGGCCGACGCGACGCCGGTTTCGGTGCAGGTTTCCACCGCGCCGGAGCGCAGCGCCGAATACGTGTTCCGGCTGCGCGACGGCAGCCGCGAGAGCGTGTACGTGAACCCGTACGACGGCAGCGTGCTCGGCACGCTGAGCGTCGAGCAACGCTTCATGCAGGTCGACCGGATGCTGCATCGCAAGCTGCTGCTCGGCAAGACCGGCGAGCTGCTGATGGAGCTCGCCGCATGCTGGACTTTCGTGATGATCGGCACCGGCATTGCGCTGTGGTGGCCGCGCGGCGCCATGCGCATGAGCCGTGCGCTGCGGCCCGACCTGTCGCTGCGCGGCAGGCCGTTGTGGAAGAGCATTCACGCGACGGCCGGCATCTGGCTCACGGCCGGCACGGTCGCGTTCATCCTGACCGGGTTGCCGTGGTCGGGCTCGTGGGGCAAGAACTTCAAGGCGCTGGCCGCGACCGTGAACCTCGGCGCGCCGCCCGGCGCATGGGGCGGCGGATCGATGCGCTCGACGCGGCCGGGGGCCGCGGCGGCGGATGCAGCGGATGCGTTAGCTTCATCGGCTGCGTCGGCTCCACCGGCTCCATCGGCTCCATCGGCTGCATCGGCTGCATCGGCTGCATCGGCTCCATCGGCTCCATCGGCTCAATCGGCTCAATCGGCTCAATCGGCTCAATCGGCTGCATCGGTTGCATCGGTTGCATCAGCTACGTCGACTGCATCGGCTACGTCGACTGCGTCGGCTACGTCGACTGCGTCGGCTACGTCGGCTACGTCGGCTACGTCGGCTGCACCGGCACCGGCGACGGTACCTGCCGGCCATCACCATCACGAATCCGCCGAGGCGATGCCGGGCATGGTGATGGACGACCTGCCGCTGCCGCAAACGCCGTGGGCGGTCGGCAACGTACCCGTTCCGGATTCGCCGTCGGCGCGGGCATCGTCCGCGCCGCTGCCGCTGGCACGCGCAATCGCGATCGTCGCCGGGCTCGGCGTGACGAGCGGATACACGCTCGCGCTGCCGTCGGGCCCCGACGGCGTATTCACCGCGTCGTACTTCCCGGCCGACCCGAAGGCGGAGCGCACGATCGCCATCGACCAGTACAGCGGTGCGGTGCTGCAGGACATCCATTACGAGGACTACGGCGCGGTATCGCAGGCCGTGTCGTACGGCACGTCGCTGCACATGGGCCGCTACTTCGGGCTCGCGAACCAGATCGTCTGTGCGGTGCTGTCGCTCGGGCTGGCCGCGATGGCCGTCACGGGCACGGTGATGTGGTGGAAGCGTCGTCCGGCGGGCAAGCTGGGCGCACCGTCGCGCGAACGCGGCGCGCCGCCGATGCGCGGCTGGATCGCGGGGCTCGTGCTGCTCGGCATCGTGTTTCCGCTGATGGGGTTGACGATCGTCGCGGTGTGGTCAATCGACCGCCTGCTGTTCGGCCGCGCGACGCGCGCGGCAGCCTGATCGCCGAGCGACGCCCGATTTCAAGGAAACCGAAACATGAAAAACCGACGCTACGTGCAGTCCGCGTACTACAACGACACGTAGTATCTGCTCGGCGACGACCGTCGCTTCGAAGTGCTCGCGAACTACCGATTCTGACGCCGCGCGGCTCGGTAGCTCGGTAGCTCGCTGGCCTGCCTCGCCTCGCCTCGCTGGCACGCTGGCACGACGGCCCGTCGACGCACGTGCGACGACGAGCTGCCGAACGTCACTTCACCGTGAACGCGTAATGCCCTTGCGTGCGGTGGCCGTCGACCGCGACGGCCACCCACGCGACCGCGTAGACGCCCGGCGTCAGCGGATTCAGCGCGACGGACATGTGCTTCTTGTTCGCCGCGTCGACTTCGGCGTTGCCGTGCGTGACGGCGTGCCCTTGCGCATCGGTGACGGCGATCGAGCTGAACGCGGGTTCGAGCGCATCGTCGAAATCGATCGCGACGGCTTTCGGCGACGTGGTCACGGTCTCGCCCGCGGACGGCGCTTCATGCGTCGGATACGCATGCGCGTGCGCGAGTTGCGTGCCGGCGAGCAGCATTGCGGCGGCGGCCGCGCGCATCGTGGTTGAAAGATTCATGCGGTTTCTCCGTGGATCAGAACAGCGGCTTGCCGAGCGAGCGCGGGAACAGGTCGTCGAAATACAGATGCGCGTCGAAGATCACGCCGACGTGGCGGCCCGTCGCACGATTGACCGGCAACTGCGCCTCGACGCCGAATTGCCCGTAGCGATTGAGCCACAGTACGCCGGGATTGATCGTGCCGGTCGTCTGGCCCGCGCATGCGCCCGCCGTACAGGTGCTCATCGGCGCCTCGACCACCAGCACCATGTTGCTGAACGGCTGCGGCAGGCCGAGGTTCTTCACCTGCTGCTGCAGGTACGGGATGCTGTACTGGAGCGTCAGCCCCCAGCCGAGCGCGTTCGGCCCCTGGTCGGACGAGGCCGTGGTCAGGTTCGGCCCGACCGTGGCCGTCAGCGCGAACGGACGCAGATAACCGAGCGACGCCGGCAGATCGCCGAAGCCCTTGCCGAGATAGACGGTCGGCGTAAACGTCGAATACGGCGCAGCGATCGATTTCGCGCCGGTGCCGCCGACCTCGGCCGCAAGCCCGACCGACGCCATGAATTCGTGCCGCGCATTCGCGTAGACGAGATACTTCAGGCCGAGCGTCACGTTGTCCCAGCCCTTCGCGGAGCCGCCGTTCGGATCGTTCTGCGATACGTACTGGCTCGCGACGCTGAACGCGAGGTTCTTCGTGATCAGCTTGTCCCATTCGTACGACACGGTATTGACGTTCATGCCGTCGCCACTGTCGTCGGGGGACTTGATATGGCCGAACCGGGTATCGAATTCGTCGCCGACACCCGGATCGTCGACGGCCATCGTCGCCGGAAAGACGCGGTCGCCGACCACGGCGTGCGCATTGGCGAAGGAAGCATGGGAAAGGCCGGCGGTGGCGGCCAGCAGCGCGGCGCATGCGCGAAGCGCACGCCGTTCGGTAAAGCGGGGCATGAAGGTGTTCTCCGATTGCGGTTCGGTGCTGTCGCGCACGCGCGCGACGAACGGCCGCGCTCCGGTGGCGAAGCGGCGGCAAGTCACGGGAAAAGCCGGACGGAATCAGGAGAACGCGGGGGGCGCGCGCGATTGCGCGACGGTGTGAACGACCTGGATGCGCGCCGGAATCGACGCCGATACGACGGGCCGCTGCGAGCCCGACAGCGCAGCGTCGAACGCGGCGGGACGGCCCGGCAGCGCGGCCGCATGCGCGACGAAGCTGCAATAGGGACACGCCTGCCAGTGCGCGTGCGCGCCGTGCGCCGGCTTGTCGTCGTGCGCGGCCAGCGTATCGTCGACGCTCGCCGTGCAGTAGACGGCCAGCGCATCGACGAGCCGGTGACGCGACGCCATCATCTGCGACATCGCAGGCGCGAGCGCCATCATCAGGATTGCGATCAATCCGATGAAGCTGCCGGGTCTGCGAAATCGGGGGCCGTGCATGACGCGCAGGATGAAGGCGTGAAATCAGGGTGCTGGATTATGCCACGCGGCAATCGCGATCCAGCGCCCGAATTTCACTGTAAACGCATGCGATATTTCAGACAGTAATCCGAAAGAATCGACTCGGCACACGGCGCGCCGGGCGGCCCTTCATCCGGCGCGCTACTGCGGCCTGACACGCGTGCACATCACGCATGCCCGTCACGCGCGCGGGGCGGCCACGCGGCGTGCCATCCACTTCCGGTAGCGGCGCGTCTGGCACTGCGCGGCAAGTTGCTGCGACACCAGCGCGCGCAGCGGCGACACGTCCGGATGCGTGCGTCGGCCGGCGCTCAATCGCGCGAGCTGGAACTTGACCACCGCCATGTTGGCGAGCGCGCCCAGCGCCTTGTTCTTCCAGAGGATCGGCTGCAGTACCGGCGCGCTGTCCTTGCCGGCCTGCCAGTCGCGCGGCAGGTTCGGGTCGATCGACAGCGCGGTCGCGATGCCGACCATCGCCACGCCGCTGTCGACCACCTGCTCGGCCACCGCGCGGCGGCGAATGCCGCCCGTGACCATCAGCGGCATGCGCGCGACGGTCGTGATGTCGCGCGCGAATTCGAGGAAATACGCTTCGCGGGCCAGCGTGCGCCCGTCACGCGCCTCGCCCTGCATCGCCGGCACTTCGTAGCTGCCGCCCGACAGCTCGACGAGATCGACGCCGAGCGGATTCAGCAGTTCGACCACGCGCTTCGCATCGTCCGCGCTGAAGCCGCCGCGCTGGAAATCGGCCGAATTCAGCTTCACCGCCACGGCGAACGCGGGCGACACCGTCGCGCGCACCGCCTTCACGATGTCGAGCAGCAGGCGTGCGCGATTCTCGATGCTGCCGCCCCATTGGTCCTGCCGGCGGTTCGTCAGCGGCGACAGGAACTGGCTCAGCAGGTAGCCGTGCGCCGCGTGGATCTGCACGCCGGTGAAGCCGCTTTGCTCGGCGAGCTGCGCGGCGCGCACGAAGCGCCGCTGCACGTCGGCGATGTCGGCCTCACTCATCTCCTTCGGCACCGGAAACTGCTTCGACAGCGCGCCGAGCGCGAGCGGCACGGCCGATGGCGCGAGCGTCACCTGGCCAAGCGCGGCCTGCATCTGGCGCCCCGGATGGTTGATCTGCATCCACACCTGCGCGCCGCGGGAACGCGACACCTGCGCCCACCGCCGAAAGCGGTCGAGGTGCGCTTCGCTGTCGAGCACGACGCCGTTCGGGCCGGTCATCGCGCGGCCGTCCACCATCACGTTGCCGGTCAGGATCAGGCCGACCCGGCCATCGGCCCACGCCTGGTACAGGCGCAGCAACGCGTCGGACGGCGCGTGATCCGCGTCGGCCATGTTCTCTTCCATCGCGGCCTTGGCGAGCCGATTCGGAATCACTGCGCCGTTGGGCAGTGTGAGGGGCGCAAACAGGTTCATGGTGGACATCCTCGATTGACGAGGCCCAACCATAACTTTAAAGTCAGCTTCAAGGTCAAGCCCCTTCGGAGCCCAGCATGAAAATCGGCGAACTGGCGCGTGCCAGCGGCCTCGCGGCGTCGCGCATCCGCTTCTACGAAGCGAGCGGCCTGCTCGAACCGGCCCGCCGGCAGGCGAATGGCTATCGGGAATACGGGCCGGATGCGCTGACGCGGCTCGCGATCATCGACCGCGCGCAACGCGCGGGTTTCGCGCTCGACGAGATCCGCGCGCTGCTGCCGCCCAACCTCGGCGCATGGCCGCACGACGAGTTGCTGCACGCGCTGCGGCACAAGGTCGATGAAATCGCGCTGCTCGAACAGCGTCTCGCGCAGAACCGGCGCGATCTGCAGGCGCTGATCGACGAGATCGCGAACAAGCCGGCGGGCGAGGATTGCTCGGCCGCCGCGCAGCGCATGCTCGACAAACTGTGCAAGGAAGCGGCGGAGTCGGGGCCGGCGCCCGTACCAGCATCGCCGCCACGGCCGGTACGAAAGCGCGCGTAAGTGCGTCGGCACCCGGCGACCGTTATCAGCCTGCCCTGCTGGCGACCAATGATCGGGTGTTGTGTAGCGTCGCATGCGCGCGGCATCGGCAGCGCATTGCCGGCATGGCGGAATTCGCTTACGTCGCAGGTAATCGACGCGCGCGGCCCGCGCGCCAATCATGGCCTTACCGATCAGCCAGCGGTATCGACCAAGGAGCCCGCCATGACCGCCTACGCCATCGCCCACCTGCACGACGTTCAAATGTGCGACGACATCGTCGAATACCTCGAACGGATCGACGGCACGCTCGCGCCGTACGACGGCCATTTCGTCATCCACGGCGCGCGGCCGGAGGTGCGCGAAGGCGTGTGGCGCGGCGACCTGATCGCGATCGCATTCCCCGATCTGGATACGGCGCGCGCGTGGTACGAATCGGACGCGTACCAGAAGATTCAGCCGCTGCGCACGCGACACGCGAGCGGCCCGCTGATCCTGATCGACGGCGTGGACGCGCGGCACAAGGCGACGGACATCCTGCGCTGAGCCACGCCGCACGGGGTGCTGCGGCGATTACGTCGCGTCGCGCTCCATCGGCTCGCCGACGACGAACGCGCCGCCCTGATACTGCTGCGTGGCATCGTCGTACTCGGCCGTCGGGGCCGTCACGGGGAACAGCCCGGCGAACTGCTCGGAGCTGTCCTGCGGCCGGAAGCCCAGGAAGCCGGCCTTCGTGTTGTCCCACCACTTCACCGGGTTGTCCGATACGCCGTAGACGATCGCGTGACCGACGCGGTTCGTCAGCAGCGAGCAGCGCACGAGTTCGATGAAGTCGCGGTAGCTGAGAAACGTCACGAGCATGCGCGGCGTCTTCGGCACCTCGAACGACGAGCCGATCCGCAGGCATACCGTCTCGATGCCGAAGCGGTCGAAGTAGTACCGCGACAGCGACTCGCCGAAGCATTTCGTCACGCCGTACAGGCTGTCCGGACGCAGCGGCGCATCGGCGTCGAGCACCTGCGTGACCGGATGGAAACCGATCGCGTGGTTCGAACTCGCGAACACGACCCGCTTCACGCCGTGCCTGCGCGCGGCTTCGTACAGGTTGTACGTGCCGGTGATGTTCGCATCGACGAGATCGTCGAACGGCGCGTCGACCGAAATGCCGCCGAGGTGGACGATCGCGTCCACGCCGTCGACCAGGTCCATCACCGCCGGGCGGTCGGCCAGGTCGACGACACGGATTTCTTCGTGCGCGGCCGCGTCGTCCAGCGCCGCGATGTCGGTCACGCGGACGACGTCGGCCCAGTTCGCCAGCGCGCCGCGCACCTGGCGGCCGAGATTGCCGGCCGCGCCGGTCAGCAGCAGGCGCCCGAACGGCTTGCGCGCACCGGTGGATGAGGCGTTCATCGAGTATGTCTCCTTGAATCTGTGCTGAAGTACATCGAAAGGCGGAAAACGTTTTCCAACTATACGTGGTCAGAAAGCCGAACGTCAATGGCTGAACTTGCTGCCGGCCATCCGCACTTTCCCGATCTGGTCCCGTGGCCGAACGCCGGGTTTTTCTGCCACAATCCGGGGCAAGCTAACGAAAACGTTACCCTTGCGATGAAAAAAGTTTCCCCGACGATCCGCGACGTCGCCGCGGACGCCGGCGTATCGGTCGCGACGGTGTCCAAGTACGTGAACGGCACGCAGCGCTTTTCGCCGACCGTCGAAGCGCGGCTCAAGGAGGCAATCGAGCGGCTCGGCTACCGTTCGAACCCGCTCGCGCGCTCGATGATCACCGGGCGCACGCGCACCATCGGCGTCGTGATCCTCGACATCAGCAACCCGTATTTCACGAACATCGTCAAAGGCGCGAACCGCGTCGCGCTCCAGCACGACTACACGCTGCTGCTCGTCGACACCGAAGAGAGCCAGGCGCGCGAACGCTCGCTGATCGAGGCGCTCGCGCAGCGCGTCGACGGGCTGATCGTCAGTACGCGGCTGCCCGACGAGGAAGCCGGCTGGATGCTCGATCTGCACAAGCCGCTCGTGCTGCTGCGGCGCAGCCCCGGCCTGCCGATTCCGACCGTCGGCATCGACAACCGGCTCGCGACCTACATGCTCGCGCGTCACCTGCTCAATCTCGGCCATACGCGCATCGCGTATCTCGGCTTCGGGCAGGCGCGCCCGAACGACGAACGGATCCAGGGCGCGCGCGACTGTCTCGCCGAAGCGGGCCTCACGCTCGACGTGCACGACGCGCATGCGCCGACCGCCGACGCCGGCGAGCGCGCGTGCTCGCGCGTGATGCTCGGGCCGCAGCGCCCGCAGGCCGTGATCTGCTACAACGACCTGATCGCGCTCGGCTTCATGAAGGAAGCCGCATCGCTCGGGTTCCGGCTGCCGCAGGACGTGTCGGTGGCCGGCATCGACAACGTGCCGTACGGCCAGTACGCCGCGCCCGCGCTGACCACCATCGACATCCAGAGCGAGAACATGGGCGAACTCGCGATGCAGAAGCTGATCGACGCGCTCGCCGGCCGCACCGACGCGAGCTATTCGACGTTCGAGCCGCGACTCATCGTCCGCGCGTCGACGGCCGAGGCCGGTTGAAGCGCGCCACGCTCGCGCGGCATCGCGTCCTTTCGCGCCCAAAGCAAACGCGCCGCCTTCGACCTTCGAGGCGGCGCGTTCGTTTGCGGGCCTGCGACTATGCGTCGAGCTTCGCGGGCTTCATCTTCGGCGTGAGCGCGTGCATCACGGCCAGTGCGATCAGATAGGCCGATGCACCGATCGCGAACAGCACCCAGTAGTGGCCCGTGCGTTGCAGCACCTGGCCGACCACTTCCGAGAACAGCACGCCGCCGATCGAGCCGGCCATCCCGCCGATGCCGACCACCGACGCGACCGCGCGGCGCGGGAACAGGTCGGACGCCGTCGTGAACAGGTTCGCCGACCAGCCCTGATGCGCGGCCGCGGCGAGGCCGACGATCAGCACGGCGGTCCACAGGCTCTGCACCTGCGACACGAACGCGATCGGCAGCACGCAGCATGCGCAGATCAGCATCGCCGTCTTGCGCGCGCCGTTCACGCTCCAGCCCGCGCGCAGCAGCGCCGACGACACCCAGCCGCCGCCGATGCTGCCCACCGTCGTCAGCGCGTAGATGCACACGAGCGGCAGGCCGATATGCTGCATGTCCATCCCGCGCGACTCGTTCAGCCACTTCGGCAGCCAGAACAGGTAGAACCACCACACCGGGTCGGTCAGGAACTTGCCGATCAGGAACGCCCACGTCTCGCGCTTGCGGATCAGCTCGCCCCAGCGCGGCGCGCCGGCGTCCGCGTTCGCCGCGTCGAGCGCTTCGGCTTCGTCGCGCGGTTCGTCGTATTCCGCGGCGAGTGCGCGCGTGTCGGCCGTGCGGTACATCACCAGCCACACCGCGAGCCACACGATGCCGATCGCGCCGATGATCACGAACGCCGCGCGCCAGCCGTAGGCCACCGCGATCGCCGGGATGATCGCCGGCGCGAACACCGCGCCGATGTTCGCGCCCGAGTTGAAGATGCCGGTTGCCAGCGCGCGTTCGCGGCGCGGAAACCATTCGGCCGTCGTCTTGATCGCCGCCGGGAAGTTGCCGCCCTCGCCGATCCCGAGCAGCGCGCGCACCGCGGCGAAGCCCATCACCGAGCCGACCGCGGCATGCAGCATCGCGGCAATACTCCACACCAGCATCGCGGCCGCGTACGAGATCCGCGTGCCGAGCCAGTCGACGATGCGGCCGAAGCCGAGCAGCCCGATCGCATAGAACGCGGAAAACGCCATCACGATGCGGCCGTACTGCACCTGGCTCCAGCCAATGTCGTGCTGGAGCATCGGCGCGAGCAGGCCGAGGATCTGCCGATCCATGTAGTTGATGACGGTCGCGAAGAACAGCAGCGCGCAGACGGTCCAGCGGTAGCGGCTGGCCGCGGCGCGCACGGCGCCGACGACGGCAGATTGCATGAGTGTCTCCGATGCGCGGCCGCGCCCGCCGCGCCGCTGGATGATGCGTGTCCGTGACCGGCGGCGGGCGCCGGGCGGGCGGCGGCACGCCGCACGGGTGGCACGGCCGGTCGCCTGTCGATGTCTGGAAAACGTTTTTCAAAGAATAGGATGGGCGCCCCCCGCATGTCAGTCGGGGATTTCGATGAGTCGTCTCACATCGAGCCGCGCGAAAAGAGACGACTGTTTCGGAGAGTGGCATTAACCGTTTTTTCGGCGGTTTCCTGCGCGGGAAACGGGTCTCCAACGTGGTGCCATGACGCAAGCGGACCGCGCCGATACACATGTCCGATTCCAGCCAGAATCGGTGGCGCGGATGGTTTACAGTCGTCGCATGCGCCTCGATCCCGACACCTGCTACGACGCCCTGCTCTCACGAAACCGCCGCTTCGACGGCTGGTTCTTCGTCGGCGTGTCGACGACGGGTGTGTATTGCCGCCCCGTTTGTCCGGTGAAGCCGCCGAAGGCGCAGAACTGCAGCTACTACCCGACCGCCGCCGCGGCCGAGAAAGCCGGCTTCCGGCCGTGCATGCGCTGCCGGCCCGAGCTCGCGCCCGGTCACGGGCTGCTCGACCTGTCCGGCAATCTCGCCGACGCGGCCGCCACGCTGATCGAGAACGGTTTCCTGAATGAACACGCGGTCGATGCACTCGCGCAGCGGGTCGGCGTGACCGAGCGCCATCTGCGCCGGATCTTCGCCGCGCAGTTCGGCGTGTCGCCAATCGAATTCGCGCAGACGCACCGGCTGCTGATGGCCAAGCGCCTGTTGACCGACACTGCGCTGCCGGTGGCCGTCGTCGCATCGACCGCCGGATTCGGCAGCGTGCGGCGCTTCAACGATCTGTTCCGGCAACGCTACGGCCTCAATCCGCTGCGCCTGCGCAAGGGCGCCGGTGCGACGGCGGGCGCCGACATGACGTTCCTGCTGCCGTACCGGCCGCCGTTCGCGTGGGCCGCGCTGATGCAGTTTCTCGCGCAGCGGCAGATCGACGGCGTCGAGCGGATCGACGCGAACGGTTATGCACGCGTCGTCGCGCTGCCGAACGGACATGGCGACGGTGATGTCAACGGCTGGTTGTCCGTCGCGCACGTGCCGCAGCGGTTCGCGCTCGCGGTCACCGTATCGCCCGCGCTGACGCCCGTCGTGCCGGCCGTGCTCGCGCGCGTGCGGCGGCTGTTCGACCTCGACAGCCGGCCCGACGTGATCGACGCGCACCTCGGCGAACTCGCGGACGGCTCGCCCGGCCTGCGCGTGCCCGGTGCGTTCGACGGGCTCGAGATTGCGATCCGCGCGATCGCGGGCGAGCGGTTGGCGGCAACGCACGCCGCCGCGATACTCGCGCGCGTTGCCGAACGGTTCGGCACGTCGGTGGACCACGCGCCGCCCGGCCTCACGCACGCGCTGCCTTCCGCTGCGACGCTCGCTTGCGCGCCGCCGGCCGCTTTCGAAGCGATCGGTGTCGCACGCGATGCGGCGCGCGCGATCGTGTCGCTGGCACGCGCGGTCGCCGACGGCACGCTCGCGCTCGAACCGATGGCGCCGCTCGATGCGACGCTCGCCGCGTTGCGCGCGATGCCCGGTTTCGATGAACGCGCGGTGCAGTACGTCGCGATGCGCGCGATGGGCTGGCCGAACGCGTTCCCCGCCGACGACGCGTGGCTTCCCGCCGCACGCGCCGAGCGTTCGCGCACCCCGTCAACCGCACCGCATGCCGCGCGCTGGGCGCCGTGGCGCGCGTATGCCGCACTGCATGTGTGGCGCCTTCATGGAGACGCTTCGCGATGACTCCCGCTCATCTGATTCCGAGCCCGCTGGGCGACATCGCCATCCGCATCGAGGACGATGCGCTGACGGGCCTTTTTTTCGTCGGGCAGAAATACTATCCGTCGCTCGCGATCGCACCGGACCCGAGCGCGGACGCACGCACCGCATCGCCGCTCGCGCGCAAGGTCGCCGAAGAAGTCGCCGAGTATTTCACTGGCACGCGCGAGACCTTCACGGTGCCGATTCACCTGCGCGGCACTGCGTTTCAGCGCAGCGTGTGGAAGCAACTGCTCGCGATTCCGTTCGGCGAACTCGTGTCGTACGGCGACATCACCGAACGCGTCGGACTGCCAATGAGTGCCGCGCGCGCCGTCGGCGGTGCGGTCGGTCGCAATCCCGTGTCGATCATGGTGCCGTGCCATCGCGTGATCGGCGCGTCGGGCAGCCTGACCGGGTATGCGGGCGGAATCGAACGGAAACGCGCGTTGTTGTCGCTCGAAGGGGCGGGATTTCAGCGTGGCGAGCGCCATGCGATGCAGCAGTCGCTCGCGTTCTGATTGAACGTCGACGCGGCGCCAGTTTGTGACGGGCGCGTGATCGTGCCCGAGGACATGGTGCGCGCGTTCACGGCCGCAGCTTGACGCCGATCCGCGATACGGTCACGCGCGCTTGCGCAGCGCATGCGCGACGCGCGCGTTCGCTTCGAACTTCGCGCGATGCGTCGAGAAGAACGTCCGCACGTTGCGCACGTTCGATGCGCCGGTGAACAGCCGCCGCGCGAACGCGTCGTATTCGGCGACGTCGGCCAGATCGGCCACCACCACGAAGTCCGGCCCCGGCGACACGCGGTAGCACTGCGTGACCGCCGGCTCCGCGCACACGTAGGCTTCGAACGCGTCGTAGTCTTCGGCCGTCTGCCGGTCGAGGCTGATCTCGATCAACGCCGTGACGGCCGTGCCGATCGCGACGGGATCGAGCACCGCGACCTGCCGGCGAATCACGCCCGCTTCCGTCAGCCGGCGCACGCGGCGCATGCAGGTCGGCGGCGACGACAACGCGCGCTCGGCCAGCTCCAGGTTCGATACCGACGCGTCCTCCTGCAGGATCGCGAGAATGCGCAGGTCGAGATCGTCGAGCGTGATGCCGGGCATTGGCGGCTCCTTACGGTCAGGGTGTGAAATTTAATTTCAACATGATAGCTGATCGCCTGCGTGTTTCATTTCACGACGTGTTTTGAAATTTAATTCCATTCTCCCGCCTCTACCATCGCTGTCACGGTCATTTACGGAGCGCGATATGTGTGGAATTGTCGGGGCGGTTGCCCAGCGGGACATCCTGCCGAACCTCGTCGACGGGCTGAAGCGGCTCGAATACCGCGGCTACGACTCGTGCGGCGTCGTGGTCTACCGTGACCGCGCGTTGGCGCGTGCACGCAGCGTCGACCGCGTCGCGAACCTGCAGCGCGAGATCGCCGCGCATGCGCTGTCCGGTTACACGGGCATCGCGCATACGCGCTGGGCGACGCACGGCGCGCCCGTCACGCTCAACGCGCATCCGCACTTCTCGCCGAGCGACGAGAACGCACGCATCGCGCTGTCGCACAACGGGATCATCGAGAATTGCGATCAACTGCGCGCGGAGCTTCAGGCGCACGGCTATGTGTTCGCGAGCCAGACCGACAGCGAAGCGATCGCGCACCTGATCGACCATTTGTACGACGGCGACCTGTTCGACGCGGTGCGCCGCGCCGTCGCGCGACTGCGCGGCAGCTACGCGATCGCGGTGATGTGCCGCGACGAGCCGCACCGGATCGTCGGTGCGCGCGACGGGATGCCGCTCGTCGTCGGTGTCGGCGACGGCGAGAATTTCCTCGCGTCGGATGCGATCGCGTTGTCGGGCATCACCGATCGCATCGCTTACCTCGAGAACGGCGACGTCGCCGATATCCAGCTCCATCGCTACTGGATCGTCGATGCAGCCGGCCAGCGTGTCGAGCGCGCGGTGCAGCGCGTGGCCGCGCATAGCGGTGCGGCCGACCTCGGGTCGTATCGCTACTACATGCAGAAGGAAATCTTCGAGCAGCCGCAGGCGGTAGCCGATACGTTGCTCGATGTCGGGTCGATCATGCCGGAGCTGTTCGGCGACGGTGCATGGCGCGTGTTCAACGACGTCGATTCGGTATTGCTGCTCGCGTGCGGCGGCAGCTATCACGCGGCGTTGACCGCGAAGTACTGGATCGAGAGCATCGCGAAGCTGCCGGCGAGCGTCGAGATCGCGAGCGAGTTTCGGTATCGCGACAGCGTGCCGAATCCGCGCACGCTCGTCGTCGCGGTGTCGCAGAGTGGCGAGACGGCTGACGTGCTCGGTGCGGTGCATGTGGCGAAGCAGCGCGGGATGACGCATACGCTCGCGATCTGCAACGTCGCGACGAGCGCACTGATGCGCGAATGCGCGCTGCAGTTCGTCACGCGGGCGGGGATCGAGATCGGCGTGGCTTCGACGAAGGCTTTTACGACCCAGCTCGTCGCGTTGTTCCTGCTGACGTTGTCACTGGCGCAGGTGCGCGGGCGGTTGAGCGACGACGACGAGAAGGAGCACTTGCGCGCGTTGCGGCATCTGCCGGATGCGATGTCGAAGGTGCTCGCGCTGGAGCCGCAGATCATGGGCTGGTCGGAACTGCTCGCGCGGCGCGACAACATGCTGTTTCTCGGACGCGGGATGCATTATCCGATCGCGCTCGAGGGCGCGCTGAAGATGAAGGAGATTTCGTATATTCATGCGGAGGCTTATCCCGCCGGGGAGCTGAAGCATGGGCCGCTGGCGTTGGTCAGCAATGAAATGCCCGTTATTGCGGTAGCGCCGAATGACGTGCTTCTGGAAAAGCTCCGGTCGAACATGCATGAGGTCAGTGCACGGAATGGCAGGCTTTTCGTGTTCGCCGATGTGGACTGCGGGCTGGTGCCCAGTGAAGGGATCGAGGTGATTCGGCTCAATGAATACTACGGGCCGCTGTCGCCGATTCTGCATACGGTGCCGATGCAGTTGCTCGCTTATCACGCGGCGTTGGCTCGGGGGACGGATATTGATAAGCCGAGGAACTTGGCTAAGTCGGTGACGGTGGAGTGAGGGAGGCGGTCGCTATCGCGTGTCGTGGAAAAGCGAAATAGAAGTCCAAAATTTGTGGTGTGAAATCGCGTAAATTTGCGGCTTCTATTGGATGCATCCGGAATTTTTTGTGTGTGACGCAGGTTGAAACTCCGATTCCGATGCCAAAACGCTCCAGGGAAAGCAGCGCGAACGGCATCATCGCGCTCTTCCGAGCCCTGGATATCGGCTCAGAATTGAGCAGAGACGGAGCAAATTCTCAGGGAAACCACCGCGCCAAGTCCCACGTGGCCTACCGTTCCGAACAGTTGCCGGCGCAGAACCTGGCATCGAAATCGATCTCGAGCAGCGCCGACTGCGACGCAGCTCGATTCGAGGTTTATCGGGCGCTGCGAAGGCCAGCGCTTATGCGGCAGCGGGTGCAGTAGCCGACGTCTCGGCCGCCTGCACTGGCTCGACCGCGCCCGCCACGTTCTTGACCGCTACTTTTCTCGCTTTCTTTGCCACGGGCCTCTTCGCCGCGGCCTTCTTGGCGACCGGGGCGCCTTTCTTTGCCGCGACTTTCTTGGCAGCTACCTTCTTGCTGGAAACCTTTTTAGCTGCTGCGCTCTTTTTTGCCGCTTTTGCCGTCGGTCCTGCGGCGGTTACATCTGCTTTTGCAATCAGGAATTTGGAGCGGTCCTTGGCGCCCGCGAGCCAAGCTGGCGCGCGGCCTCGGCCACTCCACGTTGCTCCGGTTTTCGGGTCGCGGTATAGCGGCGGCAGCGCGCCCTGCGAACGGCTGCCGTCCGCTGCAGACTTCTTGGCGGCGGAGGCCGCCTTGGGCGACACACCATCAATCAAAAACTTACTCCGGTCCTTGGCATTCGCAATCCATCCCGGCGCGCGACCGTGACCCGTCCACGTCGCCCCGGTCTTGGGGTTGCGGTATTTCGCAGCCGAAGTGCCGCGCTTTGCAGCCGCCTTGATGCTGGTTCTCCGGCCACGCTGTTTTCCGCCCACATGCGCGTCGATGTCGGCCGTCGTAATTCCATGCTTCTCCATCAGCCCACGGATTCTTTCCAACACTTCGGTCGACTTCTTTGCGACCAGTGCCTCGGCCTGGGCCTGCAGCCTTGCGATTCTCGTTTGGATGCTCTCGAGCGTAGTCATAGTCTCCACCTCCCAAAAATTAATGTTTGCACTATACGACATAGGCTTTCTACCATGCCAGAGCCACAATCGTGATTGAATTCTCTCCCCAAGCGCGGCGGCGCACCCTGGTACGCGCAGTCAATGCCAATTCGAGTTATAGACGCTGTGCCAACCGAAGCAATAGTGCATGCGTCGGCGGGCACTGACACATGCTTCGCGCGTCTCGCCGGGAACGGGATTCCGCGAGTCCGATTGCCCAGGTCGTCCTTATTCCATCTATTACATATGAACCGCTGGACGACGTAGATGCCGAAGATGGCGTCGCGCAATTGTATGTCCAGACCGGCTGGCAACTCCGCATTCCACCAATCTTTGACCTCGATTGCAAGCCGCAGCATGCTTTGGCGTTTGTCGGCCGTCACAGGTATGGATAGCTCAATAAGAATATTGATTCGCTCATCCATGCCCTTCGGAATACGGGACCTCACCTGGACTTCACGATATGCGATGGCACCTTTGTGCGATAGATGATTCTTTAGCCCGCTCGCAATCCAATCGCACAGTCGTGGTTCATGCTTTCGGTGCTGAGACGTCTCGTCCCGGAAGTGGTGGTTACGTCAGTATCGACGCACCGCAGATCAAGCAGCGGGCCGACATAGCAGCACTGCACATGCGTGCACGCCGGAAGCCGGTCACGATTACCGCGTCGTCCGGTAAAAACCCTACTTCGACAACCGCAACTTCTTCGCCAACACAACCCCACTCGACGGACTCACCAGCGAGATCGACCGGATATCCATATGCAACGTGGAGATCCGGGTCGTAATGTCCGTCGGCTCGTCAATACTGGGATCGACATGCTCGCTTTGTTCAGTCAGATAAGGCCGAACCAGCCGCCCGGAAAAAAGGAGTGCGAAGTCGCCATTCGATTGAGCGTATAAAGCGGGCGAAACCCGCATGCGGCTACGGACCGAAGTCTTCTGACCTTGCCCGGCATCGATCTCGATGATGTCGACCTGCTGGATATACCCTTTCGCCTTCGCTTCGGGCGCAATCACGAGCCCTCGCCCGCGTGGCCCCGTCGTGACCTTTCTGAGCACGATGTCCGTCCGGTCGTTGCGCTCCGCGTCGAACAGGTCGACGTCCAGCGTCAACAACTGCTGCCGTGTCGAATACCTCAGCCCGTAGCGCACCGGAATTACGAACGTCACGTCACGATCGAGATCGACGGCCGCGAGGTCGGGATTCGGGCCATGCCGGTCCGCGACGCTGGACACCAGCCCGCGAACCCGCGCGCTCAACGACGGCTGGTCAGTGCTGATGTGCAGCTTCTTGAGCGCATCCCGAATGGCGACCGCGTCGTCGCCGACGATCGGTTGTGCAGGTGACGTGCCGTTATTGGCAGCGTGCGCGGCGCGCGTCGCGCCGCCGACAGCCTCCTCCGCATGCGCAGCGACGGGCGCCAGCATCATCGTCAGCGCGACGATGCGCACGAGATTCGAACGACTCAACTTGGATTTCCGGTCAAACACGACGAACTCCTGATTTTCTTGCAGATCGATCAACGACGAGCACTATAAGCGCGACCGATCGGCCACGCACCTGCTGCCTGAAATTCATCGATGACCAGCGCCGTCATCGTCGGTTCATCGACGGTCCGCGACAGCTCAATGATCATACGAATCCGCAACCTCATCCCTGCCCGTCCTCCCGCCGATACTCCGCCGGCGCCTTCCCGACCAGCTTCCGAAAATCCCGCGTGAAATGCGCCTGATCGAAATACCCCAACGAATGAGCCAGTTCCGCGAGATCGACCGGCTCACCACCGGCGAGCTTATCCGCGGCCTCATGCAGCCGGTAACGACAGATCACCCACTTCGGCGTCACGCCCACGTAGCTGGAAAAGAGCTGCTGCAGCGTACGCTCGCTCAACCCCGCACGCTCGGCCAGATCCCGCACCTGCGTAAGCCCGATATCCTGCTGCAGCATCTGCAAAATGGCATGAATCCGCTCGACCTGCGGATCAGCTGGCGGCAGCACGCGCAACAGCAACGCCTCCGCCGCCGCGACCATCCCGGCATCATCGTCGGCACCGAGCACGGCGTTCTCTGCCTCCGCATCGCCACAGTCGAGCAGCGTCGACACCGGCAGCACCTTGTCGGTCAGCAAATGCACCGGCTTGCCGAAGAACGCCCGAAACGCGCCCGGTCGAAACCGCAAGCCAATCACTCTCCCCGCCCCGGCCAACGTAGTCTCGAACGCCCCCGACACCACCCCGAAAACGCCCGTCTGCCGCCGATCGCACACAAGATTCACGCACGGATACGGCAGCGTGCGCTGCACGTACGGCGGCTGGCCGCGCAGATCCCATTCGACGATCCAGTGGTGATCGAGCACGCCGGCCAGTTCGGCACACGGGTGATAGCGATTCAGGCGAAACCGCTGATTGAAGGCTTTCGGGGCGACGACGCCTTTGGGCGTGTCGGTCACGTTACGCAAGTCGGCCATGGTGACGAACCAGGAGATGATTGCGTGATGATGCACCGCCGCAGCGGATTTTTCCAAGACGGCGATACGCGGGCACCCTACATTTGAATTCCCGGCGCTGACCGCTGACCGCCAACCGCCGACCTCACACTGGAGCCCGCCCATGCCGCAAGACCGCCATCTGATCCTGTACCACTCGCCGCGCAGCCGATCGGCCGGCGCCCGCATGCTGCTCGAGGAACTGGGCGCCGACTACGCAGTGCATGCGTTCGATCTCTCGACGGGGAAGCATCATGGACCCGACTACCTCGCGGTCAATCCGCTCGGCAAGGTTCCCGCACTGCGCCACGGTGACGTGATCGTCACCGAGCAAGCCGCCGTCTACATGTACGCAGCCGAACTGTATCCGGAAGCCGGCCTGTCGCCCGCCCCGGGCGACGCGCTGCGCGGGCCCTATCTGCGCTGGATGACGTTCTACGGCTCATGCTTCGAGCCGGCGCTCGTCGATCGCTCGATGAATCGTCCGCCGGCGGCATACTCGACGTCGCCCTACGGCGACTTCGATGCCGTGCTCAACGCGATCGCAAAGCAACTGGCCAACGGCCCCTATCTGCTGGGCGAGCGCTTCACGGCCGCGGACGTGCTGTGGGCCTCGGCATTGAACTGGACCACGATGTTCAAGCTGGTACCCGGGACGCCGCTCATGCGCGCGTATATCGATCGCGTGCTTGCACGCCCGGCCATCCAGCGCGCGCAGGCCGCCGATGCCGCGCTGGCGGCAGAGCAGGACAAGGCCAAGGAAGCGGCCGCAACGACAAGATCGTAGTTCGAACGACGGCAGGCGGAACACAAGTTCCGCCTGCCATCGTCCGGATACCGGCAAAGCGGCGCTCGATCAGAACATCGTATGCAACCCGATCCGCGCGACCGCCTGGCTCGCCGAACTCGACGCGCCGTTCGGATCGAGCACGCCGTTGATCTGCGCGTTCGCGCCGCTGTTCGCGCGCTGATAGTCCGCCGACACATAAACCATCGTCCGCTTGGTGAACAGGTATTGAAGCGCGACGCTGACCTGATGCGCGTGATTGTCGTTCACGGCTTCGTTGCCCTTCATGTACATGTACTTCGCGCCGAGAAAAACGTCCGGCCTGATGCGCCAGAGGCCGCCGGCTTCAGCCATCCACACCCCGGCGTCGTTGAACGAATTGTGCACGGTGGTCAGCAACGCCTTCGCGGTCACGGCACCGAAGTCATAGTGCATCCCGACGCCCCAGTTGCGCACGCTGGTCGACGGCGTGCCCGGCGCGGGCCCGTATTTCTCGTTCGTATAGGCCGCGCCGATACCGAACGCGCCGAGCTCGTAGTTCAATCCGGCACTCACGGTATTGTCCGCACCGACTGATCCGGCCACACCGCCGAACGCATACATCACGCCGCCCGAAAAACCCGCAATCGTCGGCGAGCTGTATTTGACGGAATTCGCGACCGGCTTGCTGCCTGCCGTGCGATCCCAGTCGAACGCGCCGGTCGGGTTAGCCGGAAGCGCGAGGCGCTGGAACGGGCCGTTGCGAAAGCCGTACAGCCCGGAGAGATCCATCGCGATCTCATTGTCCTTCGCAAAGAGGGAATCCACCATGAAGTCATACTGATTACCGAGCCGGATGCTGCCGAACCGGTCGCTCTCGATACCCACGTACGCGTTACGCCCGAAGAGGCCGGTGCCGACGATGCTGCCATTCGCCATCGAGAACTGGTTCACGAGCGCGAACGTCGCGCGATATCCGCCGCCGAGATCTTCGGTGCCGCGCAAGCCGAACAGGTTCGGCGTGAAGATGCCGTCGTCGAACTTGACGTTCTTCCCTCCGCCCTCGTTGCTGACGTATGAAATGCCGCTGTCGATCAGACCGAACAACGCCACGCTGCTCTGCGCGTACGCGCCCTGCGCGATGGCAAGCATCGCGAATACGCCAAACCTCAGTTTCATCTTGTCTCCGTCTTTTTTGAAATTCAAGCGCGTGCCCACCAGATCGCGGGTACTCGCCCGGCGCTTCGAGAAGCAACACCTTCACATGCTCGGATCAGGCTTTCATCCGGGCCGGAATTCTGAAATTACTTAGTCGTACTGAGTCAGTAGAACGGATGAAATCCCGCGAATTCCCCGACTTCACCGAACTAGAGGCGATCGACTCATCTACCGATTCACGCGCGTCGACACACCACCCACGCCGCCGCATCCACTTCGACTGCCACCGCTTCGAGCCGTGAACCCGAGCACGGCCCGTCGATACACACGCCATCGTCGAACCGGAACAGTGCGCTGTGATGCGCACACATCAGCACCTGCGACCGATAGCACGAAACATTGCCCGGCACGAAATCGAGCGGCACCGAGAAATGCGGGCAACGGTTCACATACGCCCACACCTGTTCCCCGCGCCGCACGACGATCACCGGCCGGCCGATGGTCGCTTCATCGACGACCCGTGCACCGCCATCGGGCACATCGGAGAAGCGGCAGAGTTGCGTGGCGCCCATGCTCACACCCTCCGCTCGGGGTTGCCGACGCTCCAGTCCCAAGGACGCACCTCGACACGCGAGAACAGCCCTTCCTTCACATACGGATCGTTACCGATGAACTGCATCACGGCCTCGATGTCGTCCGCCTCGATGACCAGCAACGTGCCGTTCATCGCGTCGCCCTGCGGATCGAGCGTCGGGCCGCCGAGCCGCACATACACGCCCTGCTGCGCGGCGGAACGCAGGTAGGTCCGGTGCGTGGGCCGCACGCGTTCGCGCACCTCGCGCATCCCGGGCTGGTCGGTGGCGAACACCGCAAAAAAACGCGCCATGTCGATCAACTCCGGTCGAGCACGAAGTCGTACGTCGCTTCGCGATACGGGCCGCTCAGCCCGACCTGACGCGCGATCCCTTCATCCGCGGCGCGCGGGCGATACGCGACCATCAGCGACGGCTTCACGCCGAACACGGCATCCGATTTCAGATATTCGTCGTCTTCATCGAACAGATGCGTGACGAGCGTGCGATAGCCGGGCGCGTCGATCATGAAATGCAGATGCGCGGGCCGCCACGGATGACGGCCGGTGGCGTCGAGCATCTTGCCGACGGGGCCGTCGGTCGGAATCGGATAGCTGACCGGCAGGATCGTCGTGATCGCATACCGGCCTTCGGCATCGGTCCGGTAGCGCCCGCGCAGATTGCCGTGAGGCTGTTCGGTATCCTGCCCGGAATACATGCCGTTGTCCGCGGTCTGCCACACGTCGAGCACGGCGTCCGCCACCGGCGCGCCGTCGGTGTCGAGCACGCGACCATGCACGACGACCGGCGAGCCGGGCGTGAACGCCATGTTCTCGCCATACGCGCGATCGGGCATGCCCTTGATGTAGAACGGGCCGAATACGGTGGTTTCCGTCGCGCCGGTCGCGAAGCGATGGTTGATCGCATCGACCAGCATCGATACGCCAAGCGTGTCGGACAACAGAATGAATTCCTGGCGCACGACGTCGTCGCACATCTGCCCGGTTTCGGTCAGGAAGCGAATCGCCGCCATCCACTCGGCTTCGGTCAGCTCCGTCTCGCGGACGAACGCATGAAGATGCCGCACGAGGCTTTGCATCAGCACGCGCAGGCGCGGGTTCGGCGTACCGTCGAAGCTGGCGACGACCTGTTCGGTCAGCCGGGTGTCGCCGTCTTGATGATCATTCGTCACGTTCGTCTCCTTGTATCCAGCCGGCCGCTCAATGCGGCTCGCGCCCTTCCCACGCATGCTGAAGCAATTCGCGAATCGCCGCACGTTCGATCGGCCGCGGATTCGCATATGGATTCCGGCACGCAAGATCGGCGGCTTCGTCGAGGCCCGCTTCCGGCATTCCGATGGCGGCGAGCGCCGGGGCAATGCCGAGCTGCCGATTCAGCCCGAACAGCAGCGGGCCGGCGTCGGCCGCGTCGGTGCCGCCCAGCGCCCGCGCGACACGTCGCAGCGCATCGGGCGCCGCGGCGTGGTTGTAGTGTGCCGTATGCGGCAACATCGCCGCGTGCGTCTGCGCATGCGGCAGGTTGAAGGTGCCGCCGAGCGTATGACAGAGCTTGTGATGCAGCGCCATGCCGACTGCGCCGAGGCAGGTGCCCGCAAGCCACGCGCCGTACAGCGCACGGCTGCGCATTTCGCGGTCACCGGGCTCGCGAACCACGCCGGGCAGCGCTTCGCCGAGCGCGCGAATCGATTCCTCGGCCATCAGACTGATCACCGGGTTCGCATCTTCCGCATAGAGCGCTTCGACCGCGTGCGCCATCGCGTTGACGCCGGATGCCGCCGAGATCGCCGGCGGCAGCGACACCGTCAGCGACGCATCGTAGAGCACGGTGCGCGGCAGCACGCGCGCATCGCGCCCGGTGCGCTTGAGCCGCCCCTCGGTGATTCCGTAGATCGGCGTCATCTCGGAGCCCGCATACGTCGTCGGCACGGCGAGGATCGGCAACGACGACTCGAGCGCGATCGCCTTGCCGAGCCCGATCGTCGAACCGCCGCCGATCGCGATGCAGCAGTCCGCGCCCAACTCGGCGGCCGTCGCGCGCGCGGCGCGTGCGACCTCGATCGGCACGTGCATCACGGCCTGCGCGCATACGCCGGCGGCCCGCTCGCCGAGCACGTCCCTGACGCGTTCGGCGAGCGCCTGCTGCTCGGGCGTCGACAGGATCAGCGCGCGCTGCGCGCCGAGCGTGGACAGCTCGTCCGGCAGGCGTGCGAGCGCGCCCCATTCGAATACGACGCGCGAAGGCGTTCCCTGATAGACGAAGCGCTCCATGTCGCCCTCAACGCTTGAAGTGCGGCGGCACCTTGCCGTCGACGTTGACCCACACCGAGCGCGCTTCCGTGTAGTCGTGCATCGCCTCGAAGCCCATCTCGCGGCCATAGCCCGACTTCCCGATGCCGCCGAACGGGCTGCCCGGATTCACGCGCTTGTAGCAGTTGATCCAGCACATGCCCGCGTCGATCTGCGACGCCATCCGGTGCGCGCGGGAAAGATCGTTGGTCCACAGGCCGCTGCCGAGCCCGTATTCGGTCGCATTCGCGATCGACAGTGCTTCCTCGTCGCTGCCGAAGCGCAGCACGGTAACGAACGGCCCGAACACTTCCTCCTGCGCGACGCGGTCGGCGGCGCTCTTCGCTTCGATCACGGTCGGGCGCACGTAGTAGCCGTTCGCGAGTGCCGCGTCCTGCGGCGCGCTGCCGCCGGCGAGCACACGGCCGCCCTGCTCGCGAGCAACGTCGACGAACGACAGCACACGATCGAGATGCTGCTTCGACGTGAGCGGCCCCATCTCGGTGTTCGGGTCGAGCGGGTTGCCGACGCGGATCGACGTAGCCAGCGACACGAAGCGCTCGAGGAATTCGTCGGCGATGCGCTCGTGCAGCACAAGACGCGAGCCGGCGATGCACGCCTGCCCCTGGTTGTGGAAGATCGCCCATGCGGCGCCGTTGATGGCCGCGTCGAGGTTCGCATCGTCGAACACGATGTTCGCGCCCTTGCCGCCGAGCTCGAGCTGCACGCGCTTCAGGTTGCCCTGCGATGCCTCGACGATCCGGCGGCCGGTCGCGGTCGAACCGGTGAACGCGATCTTGCCGACGCCGGGATGTTCGGCGAGCCGCTGGCCGGCGGTATGCCCGTAGCCGGGCACGATGTTGACGACACCGGCCGGGAAGCCGACCTCGGCCATCAGCTCGACGATGCGCAACGTCGACAGCGGCGTGATTTCCGATGGCTTGAGCACCACGGTGTTGCCCGCGGCCAGCGCCGGGCCCATCTTCCAGCTCGTGAACATCAGCGGGAAATTCCACGGCACGATCTGGCCGACGACGCCGATCGGCGCGCGCTGCACGTAGTTCAGGAAGCCGGTTTCGACGGGAATCACCGAGCCCTGCAGCTTGTCGGCCATCCCGCCGAAATAGCGGAAGCAGCCTGCCGTGCGCGGCACGTCGAGCGCACGCGAATCGCGGATCGGGTGGCCGGTGTCCAGCGATTCGAGCTGTGCGAGTTCCTCTGCATTGGCTTCGATCGCGTCGGCGAGGCGCAGCAGCAGCCGGCCGCGTTCGGCCGCCGGCATGGCCGACCATTTCGGGAACGCGCGGGTGGCGGCCTCGACGGCCAGGTCCACGTCCGCCGCGGTGGCGGCGGCGATTTTCGTGATCAGCGAGCCGTCGTGCGGATTGAGCACGTCGATCGTGCCGCCGTCGACGGCGTCGACGAAGCGCCCGTCGATGAAGAGTTGGGTCTGCATGAATCGTCCTCGATTTTTTGCTGAAGCACTGCTTAGAATTCGATCGGATACGGCGCAAGCTGGCCGCTCTCGTATCGCTGCGGAAGGTCCGGCGTCGCGTTTTCCCACACAAGCAGCATCGAACGCTTCGTCGAATAGCCCTGATGCCGGATGTCGGCGGGCATCGCGCAGATGTCGCCGGCCCGCATCGTGATGCGCGCACGCGGCGCACCGGTGTTCTTGTCGCCGATGTCCCACACGATTTCGTCGGACAGTTGCAGGAACCACTCGACGCGGTCGTTGCCATGGAACACCGGCAGGATGAATTCCTCGGTGGTCGGACAGAACAGGCTGCGTCCGCACACGGAGGTGACCGACGGATTCCACGTCACGTCCGAACGCGACAGGTACTTGAACAGGTTGAACGCATGCAGCTCGCCTTCGAAGCCCGGCGCCGCATGCACTTCCGGCTCGTCCTGCGCGACATCGAGGAATGCGCGATTGACCGGCAGGTCGTCGCGCAGCGGCGAGTCGCCTTCGAGGCCCGGCATGCGGCGCGTCGCGATGCGCGTGCGCTCGATCGCCGAGCCGTTCTCGCCGTGCTTGCGCCCGAATGCCGAGCCCGTTTCCTCCGGCGCCGCGAACGGATCGAAGCCTTCGTTGGTCCAGTCGTGCAGCATCGCCTTGAAGGTCGCCATGATGGTGGGCGTTTCGAATGTCTCGGTGTAGTCGACGCCCGCTTCCTTCAGGATGCCGTTGAACGTGCCCGCATACATGTCGACCTTGCCGTAGTGATTGCGCGTGCCGAACACGTGATCGAAATTCACCCAGCCGTAGAAGAAGCCCCATGCCACGTCGCGCATCATCGCGCGCAGGAATGCGTCGGCGGGTATCGCATGCGTGCGGGTCTGGCCTTTTGCCGGCCAGCAGATCTTCACGAAATACTCGTCGCGCTCGAACTCGAACGCGCCGAGCCGGAAGCGGCAGTAACCGGTCACGGCATCGGGCTGCGTGGCCTGGACGAGATCGGCTGCAAAGCTCGCGGGATGATCGAGGGTGTCGAGGGTGGCCATAACGTGTCTCCTGGAATGTTCGAATGAGGGCGATCGATGCGATCAGTGCGATCAGTGCAGGCAGATATCGGCCCACTTCTCGACGGACAGCTCGCCGAGCATGGTCTGCACGAGCGCGACGCCCGGCTGGCTGGCGGCGAAGCGATACGCGCAGCCGGCCGGCAGCAGTGCCTGGTGCCCCTTGCGCAGCACGACGTAGCCCATCTCGCGGCCCACCGGCTGCGTGCCGGCGCTCACGGTGCCGCGGCCGGTGGTCGGCGGGTTGTCGAGCTTGATGAAGTCGATGCGGACTTCGCCATCCATCTGGATCGCGAACTCGTCGTGCGCGCAGGCAAACCACGGCGACTGGCCGTCGGTGCGCAGCACTTCGATCACGTATTCGAGGTTTTTGCCGGCGACGACTTTTTCGTACGGGGCGGACTTCGATGCCACCTCGAAGACGTTCGAGAACGCGTAGTGCTGTGCGCTGCCGCTGGTGATTTCGATCTCGCCCTTCGTGTAGCCGTCGAGCGAACCAAAGACGGTGTGGAATGCCGTGTCGGTCATTGCTTGTCTCCTGAGTTGAACCGCTTGTTGGATTCAACTTTAGGGGCGAGCGCGCCCCTCAACAAGGTAACGGACCGCGACTACGGCATTTGCGTTTCGCGAATAATCGCGGTCAGCGGACCCAGCCGCGCTCCAGCAGCGGACGATCCCACGGCGACTCGTCGCCGATGTACTCGACGAGGAATTCGACCAGCGCCTTCACCTTCAACGCCTGTCGCTGCGTTGCGGGATAAACGGCGGCAAAGCTCAGCGGCGCGATCTGATAATCGGTGAGGATCGGCACGAGCCTGCCCGCGACGAGCGCGTCGCTCGCGACCAGCGTGGGCAGGCACACGACACCGCCGCCCGTCAGCGCGTACTCGCGCAGCAGATGCACGGAGTTCGAGCGGATCATGCCCGGCAACTCCATTTCGACGACCTCGTCGCCGCGCGTCATCGTCCAGCGATTGCGCGATGGATAGCCCGAATACAACGCCGTGGTGTGCTGCAGCAATTCGCGCGGATGTTGTGGCGCACCATGCGCTTCGAGGTACGCGGGCGCCGCGCAGAACAGGCGGCGCACGACGAACAGGCGCCGCTCGATCAGCGACTCGGAGATCGGCGGGAAGATCTGGAACGCGATGTCGAACCCTTCTTCGACAGGGTCCACGACACGGTCATTGACGATGATGTCGAGCTGGATGCCCGGGTAGCGGCGATGGAATTCGGCGAGCGGCACGCCGAAGTGATCGAGCGCGAAGCCGGGCAGCATCTGGATACGCAGCCGCCCGGTGGGGGTCGCGCGCAGCTCGCGCATCTGGTCCGTCAGCTCGTTGACGCGCCCCACGACCTCGGCGCACTCGCGGTAGAAGGTCTCGCCAACTTCCGACAGTCGCACATGGCGCGTGCTGCGATGGAACAGCGGCGCGTTGACGAACTTCTCCAGTTGCTGGATGCGGTTCGTCACCACCGAACTGGTCACGCCGAGCTGTCGCGCGGCTTCCGCAAAACTGCTCGCCTCCGCGACCCTGACGAATGCCTCGATGCTCAGAAACCGGTCCATACCGCGCCCTTCCTGAAAGCGAAAGTGGCAGTCTAACCGGACCTGCCGGCCGGATGGGTCATGCGAAAGGCGTCACTGTGTCACCTGACGGGTGTCAATCTCACAGCGCGCCCGGCGCGGGTATGGCTGCGCAGCGCATTACGGCTGCTTGCCCGCCGTCAGTTCCGGTTGCACGGACACGCGGCGCTGCAGCACGGCGGGGGCGGTCTCCCGCAGCAGCAGGCTGACCACGATGCCGAGCATCACCGCGCACATCGGCAGCCACAGAATGTTCTGGATCCCGAAGTGCGCGGCGACGTAGCCGCCCATCGCCGGCGCGATGCCGCCGCCGAAGATTTCGCCGACACCAACCACCGCGCCGATCGACGTCGACACGAGGCCGATCGGCGCGGCTTCGGTCGCCACCGGGCCCGACAGCAGCGATACCAGGCCGAGCGTGAAGAACGACGCGACGAACAGGACCGCGAACAGCACGAGCGGTTGCGGGCCGAGGCCGCGGAAAATGTAGAGCATCACCGCCGTGCCGGCGAAACCGACGATGCTCGCGATGCGACGCCCGACCAGGTCGGACAGGCCCGGCAGCCCGAACTGCCCGAGAAAGCCGCCGAAGCCGATCGCCGACACCACGAGGCCCATCTTCTGCGTGTCGAGCGCGAGATAGTCGGTCAGGTACAGCGGCAGCAGTGCGCCGAGCACGAACACGCCCGTCATCGCGCAGCACAGCGCCGCCATCGCGACGAGGATGTTGCGGCTCTTGAGCACGTGGCCGAGCGAGGCCGGCGCGTGTTCCGACACGACCTCCTTCGTGCGCTTCGGCTCGCGGATGACGAAGAACATGATCGCGCCGAGGATCAGGCCGGGGACGGCCACGAGCGCGAACACCCAGCGCCATGACACGAAGCTGAGCAGCTGTGTCGCGATGATCGGCGACAGCGCGAGCCCGAACAGCGCGAAGCCGCTTTGCTGCAGCCCGAGATTCAGCCCGCGCCGCCGCGGATGCGACGCATCGGCCGTCGCCGCGAAACTCGTCGGACAGAACGAGCCTTCCGCGACGCCCATCAGCCCGCGGATCGCGATCAGGCCGAGCAGGCCGCCCGCGAGCCCCGAGAAGCCCGACAGCAGCGAGAACGCGACGATCGCCGGAATCAGCACCTTGCGGCGGCCGATCTTGTCGGAGATGCCGCCCATCAGCGCCGCGAAAATCCCCCACGACAGGCCGAGCACGCCGATGCAGTTGCCGACGTCCTGCGCGGTCAGGTGCAGGTCCTTCATGATCGAAGGGAACAGCGGCGCGATGAGCCAGCGGTCGAGGCCGACCAGGCCGAAGCCGAGCGCCAGCAGCGTCACCGCTTTCCACTCGTAGGCGGTATCCCACTCGTTTGATTTCATGTCTGTCTCCGTGGATTGCTCTTTGCGCGCGCCGGAGCAGCGGTGCACGAGCCAGTTCCAATGTCTTTTGTGTGCGATGCGACGCGAGTCGCGGGGAAGTGACGGCCGCCTTTTCGGTTGCAGGCGTCGAATTCAATCAGCCGACGCCCGAACGATAGGTGCGCGGATGCAGATCGGGTATGGAACAACCGGCGAACGCGCCATTCGCGAAATGCGAATAATCGGGATGGGGGCGCGGGGAATGGGGGTGGAGAAGCGCTGTGGGGTGGGATGCGGGCGCGAGCGGGTGGTCAATCGCGCGGCACGGGGGAATCCCTCATAGACATATCGGGTGGGTGTGCTCGGGCGCGCGGGGTGCTCGGTCTCGGTAGATGGTGGGGCTTGTTCGGTGTTTGGCCGGCTGGTGGGCAATCGCGGACGAATCTGGGTGCGCGGATCGGGTTTGAACGCGCGATCTTTGCGATGCAGCAACAGGTCACGGGGCATTTCGATATGGGACGGATCTTAGTTTTCAATATCTCCATTCGATTTAAATTTAATAATACCCATCGCCATACCCATCAAAATTTCGACATCGAATATTTAACGCATCGAAATCCCCTACATATATAATACTTTTCAAATCAAGGACGAAAGCAACTCACATCATCTCAAAATATAAATCCATTTATTTCGCCCAGCATGTTTGATATTCTTCGCCGCACATCTTCCAGCCTCACCGCTTGATTAAACAATAATTCCATTTCGAACAAATCATAATTTAGAACAACACGACGATATTCAGTAAGTATCTCTTAGCACATGCAGGAACCCGGATGACCGATTCACATCCCAATCTGCGACCGCCAGCGAGCACGCCCACCGACGACCAATCCACTGCGAATGCCAATACACCCGACGCGCCTGCGTCGCGCCCTGAACCGCCGCCGATCATCGTCGGTCGCGTGGAGGGGGTGACGAGGTTCGTAAAAGGCATACGACTTATCTGCGTCAAGCAAATGCCATTGCCCGGCATCGTCATCTTCGTGCATGGCGTGAACTCCGAAGGCGGAATTCTGAATCGAATGCCGATGCACGAATGGGTGCATGCCAATGATAGCGAGGGCAAGATCCCCGGCGCGATCGTAGATGACCGCGAAGGTCAGCTCTATTTGAAAGTCGGGGGTGCCGTATGAAGAAGCTGATCGCTACATGGCCTCGACGTGTCGTCATCGCTGCTTTGGTATGGCTGGTCACCACCGTGCTCGTGGCTTCCCTGATGGCGCACGTAGAACAACCCGACCCCGCACATTTGGAAATAGGTGATTGGATGAAACGATTCATCGTCTTACCGGCCTTGGCTGCACTTGCGGCATTTGTATTCACCACGGCCATGACGCGTCCCGCACAAGCCGTCCCTGTTCGAGAGTCTGCGATGAATGAGGCGCCGGCAGCCAACGAGCCGGGTAAGCCGTTCGTTGCGCAGGTTGTTGGCCTGATCTGGCTGAATCCATTGCAACGGATGGACTACCCGACCGAATGGCAATTGTTGTGGACGCAAGGACTTTCCTCGCCAAACCAGAATGACGATATGGTTCGCATCGATCCAAAGTCCTTTACTACGCTGCAGTCGGTTGCGGGTATCGCATACGGCAACCGTGGAACGGAGACGTTCAAGGGCTTCTATCACAAGTATGTGAGAAAGTTCTTGCTGTTGATGCGCTCGCGTTATTTCGCAAATGCAAAATATTTCTACACCGTAAAACCAGAGAGCTCCAAGGACTGGCGCGAACTTGCCGGGATGCGTATTGAGTTCGCGCTACCTCCCAAGCTCGACCCGACCGAAGCGAAGGAATACTTGAGCAACGAGATTGTCGAATACTTCGAAATCGGGCCGCCGTCACCCAAGACACTTTGGAGCCGCGACACGCCCCCCGATGTACGACTCACCCAAGGCGGTTCGAACGCCGGATTCACGTCACTGAACAACGCGCTGGACTACTTGCAGGCGAACCCCGACAAGACCGTATGGGCAATCAACTGGGACGCACCGAACTTCCCGCCCACGGATGCGCAGATCAACGAAAACCTTGTCGTGCTGTTCCTCGCCGGTCCGGACTTCAACACCGAACGCGAACCGCTCGCATGGATCGGCAAGGCCGCAACCGGCGACACGCAGGCGATTGCGCGGCAAGTCGGCACCACCCGCGCCGTGCAAGCGTGGAAGGCGACCATCGACCAAGCAGCCCGCAACGCCGGCATCTCGGTTCCAGACATCGAGTACATCGTTCACGACGCAGGCAAGGGCAGTGATGCGTCGTCGTCACGCGTTGCCTCCCTCGCGCAAACGCTGACCGAAACCCTTCCGGAATTCGACTACATGAAGCAGACCTTCAACACGGCCGGCCTGCTTGGCGACATGGGCACCGGCAGCGCATTGACGAACGTGGCGCTCGCGATCGGCCGGATCAATCACTTCGGCGGCAACGCGCTAGTCGCCGGCACGACCGCCCCCGAGCACCCCGTCGCGGTCATCGTCAGGCCGCCGTCGAAGCTCACCTCGGTAGATCCAACCAAGGACTGGTTCCGCGCACGCGGCGCAAACAACGCCTACCTGCCGTGGTGGGGACGCCGATACGACGTCGATTACGGAATGCAAGGTTATTCGTGGTGATGCAAACGCAAACCGCCGCGCAAGCCTGCCCGATCAAGGCAGCCCGCCGCCAGGCGGGCATCCCGCACGAATCGATCCACCACCCAGCCTACCCGGCTCGAACAAAAATAATTTCCATATACGTCCACATAGATAAAACGTTATTCCCCATCAAGCTGATTTGCCAACCAACTTTGGATCCTTTTTCCCCGCCTTCCCTCGTATCATTCCTCCCATTCAGAAGAGAAAGATCAAGAGAAGGACATGAGCGATACGACCCCGCTGCACTACCTCGACTATGCAGCCACCACCCCTGCGGATCCCCGCGTGATCGAAGCGATGACGGCCTGCCTCGGCGCCGACGGCATCTTCGGCAATCCTGCGTCCAGCTCGCACGCCGCCGGCCGGCTGGCGAAGGAAAAAGTCGAGCGCGCACGCGAGCAGGTCGCCGCGCTGATCGGCGCGGATGCCGACGAGATCGTGTGGACGTCGGGCGCGACCGAGTCGAACAACCTCGCGCTGAAAGGCTATGCGGAGAACGCGGCCGACAAGCGCCACATGATCACGAGCCGCATCGAACACAAGGCGATCCTCGACACGATGGCAAATCTGTCGAAGCGCGGGATGACGGCGACTTATCTGTCGCCCACCGCCGACGGCGAGATCACCGTCGACGCGGTCGCCGCCGCGATCGGCCCCGATACGGGCCTCGTGTCGCTGATGCTCGTGAACAACGAGCTCGGCACGCTGACCGACATCGGCGCGATCTCCCGCATCGTGCACGCCGCCGGCGCGCTGCTGCACGTCGACGCCGCGCAGGCGCTCGGCAAGACGCCGATCGACGTGCGCGCGCTCGGCATCGACCTGATGTCGATGTCCGCGCACAAGGTTTATGGTCCCAAAGGCATCGGCGCACTGTTCGTGCGTCGCGACATCGCCGCGCAGATCGCGCCGCAGATCCACGGCGGCGGACACGAGCGCGGCCTGCGCTCGGGCACGCTGGCGACGCATCAGATCGTCGGCATGGGCGTCGCGTGCGAGGTCGCTGCCGAGAAGCTCGAGCGCGAAGCCGTGCGGATCGCGGCACTCGGCACGCGGCTGACGAACGCGCTGCTCGCGCTCGGCGACGTCACGCACAACGCCGCAACGGCGCGACGCATTCCGCATACGTTGAGCCTGACGGTGAACGCGCCGGGCTTCTTTCCGTTCATGCTCGGCGATTCGCTGGCCGTGTCGTCGACGTCCGCCTGCAACTCGATGAGCGGCGCACCGTCGCACGTGCTGACCGCGATCGGTCTCGACGCGAACGCCGCGAGCCGCACCGTGCGCGTGAGCTTCGGGCGCTTCACGACGGAGCAGGACGTCGATTTCGCGATCGCATGTTTCCAGCGCGCGATCGAGCAATGCCGGATCGCGGCATCGACAGGCTTCACGGCGTCGCGGCAGATCTGCGCGGCGGACCTGAAAGCGATCCGCAATGCCGGATTCCGCGCGGTGGTCTGCAACCGCCCCGACGGCGAAGACGCCGATCAACCGGCGTTCGACGACATCGCGGCCGCGGCCCGTGAGCTGGGGCTCGACGCGCACTATCTGCCGGTCGAACGCGATCGCATCGGCGACGCGGAAGTCGACGCGTTCGGCGCGCTGGTCGATGCACTGCCGAAGCCGGTGCTCGCGTATTGCCGAAGCGGGGCCCGGGCCGGAATGCTGTGGAACCGGCTGATGGCCCGCCGCACGGCGACGGCCTGAGCGCTATCGGCGGGTAACGAAACGCTACCCGCCACAACAACGCACGTTCGTCACGCGTCGTACGCATCCGGCGCCTTCAGCGGCACATGCCGATTCTCGGTCGCAGCGAACGCGTCGACCAGCGACCATCGCCCGCGTGTCGCGATCATTGCCGAATGCCAGTCGGCGGACAGCGCGCGGGAAGCGCCGCACGAGTCTCCGCTAGCGAAGGCCGCGCTCATCGGCTGGGAAATCATTCCGCTCGGGCCGTTTCTCGGCTTGGGAAGCGCTATTCGCATCGGGCGACGCGTAACGCCTGCGCCGGCTACTTCGGATACTCCAGTTGCAGCGCGACCCAGTCGGACGTCGCTTCGCCGTAGCGCGCAGCGACATCCGCGAGCACGCCGGGCAGCACCGCATCGCCGCGCCGCCCGTCCGGGATCGTCACGCGCGCGTGCGCGGCATCGGCCGGCTGCACCAGCAAGCGCAGCCCGTGCTTCGACTCGATCACGCGCGCATCCGCCGTCGCGACGACGTCGCTGCGCCACGTGCGCGCCCATGCATCGGCGGTCAACGCGACCGGCAGTTCGTCGAAGCCATTCTCGACCGGAAGATCGAACGTCTGATGCCGCCAGAACGCAACGCGATTCGTCAGCGCGGTGGCCACCGCTCGCGTGCTCAACCCGAACCGGCTGCCGTCGTGCTCGTCGCTCCATGCTTGCGCACCGATGTTCCGCGCAGTCTCGTGCGCAACTGCCGGCCCGGCCAGCGCACTCACCAACGCGAGCGATGCGGGAATCGACGCCGACACGCCGGTGGTCGTCATCACGTTGCGGTCCATCACGTAGCGGCGATCGTCGACCCACGCGGTATCGGTGAAACGCCGACGCAGCCCGTCGCGCGAATGCCAGTGCGACGTCGCGGCGCGCTGCCGCAGCAGCCCGGCGTTCGCGAGCACCTCCGCGCCATCGCAGATCGCGACCATCGTTGCGCCCGCAGCGGCCTGCGCGCGCAGCCACGCGAGCACCTCGGGCCGGTCGGCGCGGTGCAGCGCGGGCACGATCACGACGTCGGCCCCCGACGGAACGCTCGCGTCGAACCGGTCGAACGTCGTATCGACCAGCATCCGCAGCGCGGGCATCAGATCGACGCCCCCGGCTTCGCTCGACACGGCTACGACGTCGGCCGCACCGGACGTCTTCAGAACCGCGTACGGGACGATGAAATCGGTCGTCTCCGTGCCCGCATTGTCCGCGACGATCGCGACGAGCGGCCGCTTGCGGCCGTCTTTCGGCGCGCCGATCGTCAGCGTTTGCGTGACGGGCCGCGCGCCGTCCGCGACGGCTTGCCCGGATCGCGCCGGCACCCATGCGGCCAACGCCACGCACACGAACAGCGCGGCCGTCGCGCGCATCACCCCGCTTCTCTTCCGTTCCCGCATCGCCCATCCCGCGTCGCTCGATTGCACGTCCGGAAAATTACAAGGATCATGCACGCGGTCACAACGACAATTCCACCGCACTTTCTGCCATGCCCCAGTCAACCTGCCCGGTACGCGACATCGTGATCGTCGGCTTCGAAGGCGTCCAGTCGCTCGACATCACGGGCCCGATGGAGGTATTCGCGGTCGCGAACCGCCATCTTCCCGGCCATGTCGCGCCGTATCGGCTGACGCTCGCGTCGCAGCACGGCCACGACATCGTCACGCATGCGGGGCTGCGCCTCGCCGGCCCGACCGCGCTCGCGGCATTGCCCGAACGCATCGACACGATCGTCGTCGCCGGCGGCAGCGAAGCGGCGCTGCGGCACGCGGCGTCGGATGCCGGCGTGCTGCCGTGGCTGCGCACGCGGATCGCCGACACGCGGCGAATCGCGAGCATCTGCACGGGCGCGTTCGTGCTGGCGGCGGGCGGATGGCTCGACGGCAAGCGCGCGACCACGCACTGGAACCAGTGTTCGACGCTGCAGGCGCTGTGCCCGAACGTGCGGGTCGAGCCGGACGCGATCTACGTGAGCGACCCGCCGTTCCATACGTCGGCCGGCGTGACGGCCGGCATCGACCTGTGCCTCGCGCTCGTCGAGGCCGACTGCGGTGCGTCGACCGCGCTGGCGGTCGCACGCGAACTCGTGCTCTTCATGCACCGCCCCGGCGGACAGGCGCAGTTCAGCGTCGGGCTCGAGCTCCATGCGAACGCGACGCCGCGGATGCGCGCGCTGCTCGCCGCGATCGCCGATGATCCGACCGGCGATCTCGGCGTGGCCGCGCTGGCCGCGCGCATGCACATGAGCGAGCGGACGTTTGCGCGCAACTTCGTCAAGGAGACGGGGCGGTCGCCCGCGCAGTTCGTGCTGGCCGCGCGCATCGAGCGCGCGAAGGCGCTGCTCGAGCGGTCGGACTGGCCGCTCGAACGGATCGCGCAACGTGCGGGATTCGGCAGCGTGGACGCGTTGCAGCGCGCATTCGCGAAGCGGGTCGGCGTATCGCCGCGCGACTATCGTGCTCGGTTCGGAGGGGCGGCGTAAGCCGACACACGCGAGACCCCGCAGGCGTAAGCGAGCAGCCGAACGAACGCGCGCGAGACCACGCGGAGGGTTTCTCTCGCTTCTGGTGCGAAGCGAGATACGCGTTCACCGCAGGGGTGCGGGCTTTGCCGTCGAGCGTCGTCACCGTCACCACGCGGCTTGCGATCCAGCCGTTCCCCGCGCTACCCCTTGCGTCTGACGAAACGGGCGTCGAGCGGCACGCCTTCCCACGCCGGAATCGGTTCCTTGACCGTATGACCCGCGCGTGGCCAACGGCGCTAGCCAGCCATCTTCGTCACCGCCCCGATCTGTCGCCCAAATACCGCACGCGCGGCCGCGCGTCCCCGCCACCGATTCCATACGCCGTCGTGCCGACGGCGTTCTACCGATTTGTCGCAATCGTTCTTGCGCAAACCTGGCCGCTCTTTTCAAATATGACGCCGGGAGACAGATCGCCGCCGTCGTCCGCCGGGCCGCCGCGATCGAGCATCCGGCCCGCTGAATCCCTTGCAAGAAAAGGTTCCCCGCCATGACGGACGCCGTCCGGCATGGCATTTCTCAATCTGCCATTGGAATACGACATGTTTAACCGCTCCACCAGCACCGTCGAAAATGTGGATCCCGAACTCTTTGCAGCGATCGAGCAGGAAAACCGCCGCCAGGAAGATCACATCGAGCTGATCGCGTCGGAAAACTACACGAGCCCGGCCGTGATGGCCGCCCAGGGTTCGCAGCTCACGAACAAGTACGCGGAAGGTTATCCGGGCAAGCGCTACTACGGCGGCTGCGAGTACGTCGACATCGTCGAGCAACTGGCGATCGACCGCGTGAAGCAACTGTTCGGCGCGGAAGCCGCGAACGTGCAGCCGAACTCGGGCTCGCAAGCGAACCAGGGCGTGTTCTTCGCGATGCTCAAGCCCGGCGACACGATCATGGGGCTGAGCCTCGCGCACGGCGGCCACCTGACGCACGGCTCGCCGGTGAACATGTCGGGCAAGTGGTTCAACGTCGTCAGCTACGGTCTGAACGAAAACGAAGACATCGACTACGAAGCCGCCGAGAAGCTCGCGAACGAACACAAGCCGAAGCTGATCGTCGCGGGCGCATCGGCGTTTGCACTGAAGATCGACTTCGAGCGTCTGGCGAAGATCGCTAAGTCGGTCGGCGCTTACCTGATGGTCGACATGGCGCACTACGCGGGCCTGATCGCAGCCGGTGTGTACCCGAACCCGGTGCCGCACGCCGACTTCGTGACGACCACGACGCACAAGAGCCTGCGCGGCCCGCGCGGCGGCGTGATCCTGATGAAGGCCGAGTACGAGAAGCCGATCAACTCGGCGATCTTCCCCGGCATCCAGGGCGGCCCGCTGATGCACGTGATCGCGGCGAAGGCCGTGGCGTTCAAGGAAGCGCTGTCGCCCGAGTTCAAGGAATACCAGCAGAAGGTGGTCGAGAACGCACGCGTGCTGGCGGAAACGCTGGTCAAGCGCGGCCTGCGCATCGTGTCGGGCCATACGGAAAGCCACGTGATGCTGGTCGACCTGCGCGCGAAGAAGATCACCGGCAAGGCAGCGGAAGCAGCGCTCGGCGCGGCGCACATCACGGTGAACAAGAACGCAATCCCGAACGATCCGGAAAAGCCGTTCGTGACCAGCGGCATCCGTCTGGGCTCGCCGGCGATGACGACGCGTGGCTTCGGCGTGAAGGAAGCCGAGATCGTCGGCAACCTGATCGCCGACGTGCTGGAAGCACCGGAAGATGCGGCGACGATCGAGCGCGTGCGCGCGCAAGTGGCCGAACTGACCAAGCGTTTCCCGGTCTACGGCTGATCGCGTAGCGCGTAGCGCGTAGCGCGTAGCGCGTAACGCTCGACGACACGTGGCCGGTTTCGAAAGCGCCGCCGCGTATCGCGCCGCTGCGCTCACAGCTTCATCCGGTTTCGGTGCGAGCGCATGAAAAACGGGTTGCCGTTCATTCGGCAGCCCGTTTTTTTTATCGCGCGGCGTCGACCCTGCGCGGTGCACCCACACCCGACGCCGCACCGCTACATCACCACGCCTGCTGTTCCGGCAGCGCCTGCACCTGCCGCTGCTCGATGAACTGCTTCGCATCGCTCATCGTCACGCGCCCAGTGTGTTTCGCATCGATCCCGTCGAAGTGCTGCGCCGCGTTGCTTCGATCATGTTCGGCCGGCGGTCAGTTCCCGCCGCCCGGCAGCGCGATATCGATCAGCACCGGATCGTGATCCGACGAACGATAGGCATCCGGCGCGTAGTACGTTTTCTGCTGATCCGCCGACTTGTACGCGAGCGTGTACTGCAGCGCGAGCGGCTCGTCCGCGTTGATGTGCCATTCGTGCACGGCCTTCACGTGCGACGCGAGCGGCAGCGACGCGAGTGCGTGATCGAGATAGCCGGTTTCGCCGTTGTACACGTAGCTGTACGCGTTCGCGCCGATCCAGCGCGACACGAGGTTGCGATAGCCGCGCGATTCGAGCAGGCGGATCGGGTCTTCATGCGTGTAGCTGTTGAAGTCGCCGATCAGCAGCACGCCCTGCCCCGCGACACCCGTCGGCGTGCCGGCGAGCCAGTCGGCCACCTTCGCCGCCGCGCGCGTGCGCGTCGGGTTCCAGCAGCCCTGACCGTCGCCCTGGTCGAGATCGTCGTTCGTCGCGTCCGGGCAGTTCTTCGACTTCAGGTGGTTGACCGCGATCGTCAGCGCCTGCTTGCCGCCGATGCGGCGGAACGATTGCGCGAGCGGCTGGCGGTTCTTGTCGTCGATCGCGAGCGTCGACGCGCGGCCGACGGGCTCAACCGCGCGGCTGTCGTAGATCAGCGCGACGGCGATCGCATCGCCGCCGAGGCGCGCGACGCCCGGATCGACGACGCGCCAGTTGCTGCCGAGCTTCGCCGCGAGCTGACGCACCGCGCTCAGTTCGCCGTAGCCGTTGTTCTGGATTTCCATCAGGCCGATCACGTCGGCGTTCAGCGCCTTCAGCGCGCTGACGATCTTCGCTTCCTGACGCTGGAATTCTTCGTAGTTCTTCGCACCGCGGTTGTTCGGATCGTCGAAGCCGCCGCCCACGCCGTTACCGTTGAAGTAGTTCAGCACATTGAACGACGCGACGCGCAGGTTCGCTTTCGGATCGCGTGCGGGCGCGCTGGTGCGCGGGTTCTCGCGCTTGTCGAATGCGGGCACGGCCGCGCCGGGCAGCGGCTGCACGCGCCACGCGCCGTAGCGCACCTCGAGCACGCCTTCGACGTCGCGCACGGTGTAGCCCGAGCGCAGCGTGTTCGCGGCAGACAGCGCCGGCGCCGGATACGGCACGGTGCCGGGGTTCTGCTTGTTCGAGCCGTCGTCGAGGATCAGCCGGTTCCGCGCGTTCGCATCGATCTGCGTCTGCGCCTGCGACGGCGGCACCACGCTCGTCGGCGTGCGCAGCCGGCCGTTGCTGAGCATCACGCTGCCGTAGCGGCCGAGCTCGTAGTTGTCGGTGACGGTCAGCGTCTGCGGCAGGCGCACGCGCATCCCTTCATACGCGGCGAACGCGTTCGCGTTGTCGACCGGCAGCGTGAGCGTCGCCGGCGTGACCGTCTGGCCGTTCGCGCACACCGCGATCGGGCCGGCCAGCGTGAGCTGCGTCTGCCCGTACTTTTCCTCGACCTTGCCCGTCACGTGCACGAGATCGCCGGCCTGCGCGCGCGCTTTCGGCGCGTAGACGAACAGCCCTTCCGATACGCCCGGCTGGTTGCGCCGCTGCGCGTCGCCCTGCTGGACGAAGAAGCCGCCGAAGCCGTCCGTGCCGCCGAAATCGGCGGTGACGATCGCTTCGATCGACACGTTCTGGCCGACGAGCGGCGACGGCGCGCCCGGCCCCTGGATGTCGGCGATCGGCGTCGTGCTGCCGCCGCAGTTCGGGCTGACGGGCGCGGCGGTGGCCGCGAACACGGGTGCGGCGAGCGTGGGTAGCAGCAATAGCGGGGCAAACAGGCGGATGGTCGAGCGCATGACGGGAAATCCCGGTTGTGAGGGTGACGAAAGCTTAGCGGCGCTCAATGACAGTTTCCGGTAATGAATGGACAGCAAGATGTAATTGGCGCGGTGCTTGCCGGACGCGGGTGTACCCGCCGAGTCGGGGCGCGCCGCGGCGGCCTGTGAGGAGACGGCCGTCGTGCAGCGCGTTGCGTCGGCCCCACGCGCGAACGTGGCTGCGCATCGCGGCGGCGTCGGCCCGCGCCGGTTCGCTGTCGCATCTGCATGCTTGCCGAAAGCATTCGGCTCGGCTAGACTGCCCTTCGTCTTTGGGGAGTAGCCTGCTTTCCATCCCCGGAAAGCGAACGCGTCAACATACTCGGCCTGTGGCCGTGGCGCGTTCGGCCGAATCGGTCTGGCGAGACCATCGACGCATCGCGTCGTTCCTGGTCGGACGTCGGCAGATGCGTCATGGTTCGTCTACGTCCGACCACGGAGCCCCCATGTTCATACCGCCCTTCCCGTCGCATTTCCGTTTCGCTACCGTTGCCCGCACGCTCGCCTGCGGAGGTGCCGCATGACGTTGATGCTCGTCGAACTGGCGTTCATGCTGATCGTCATCCTCGTTGCCGCCGAATTTTTCACCAATGCGCTCGAGCATCTCGGCGAGCGGCTGAAGATCTCCGAAGGCGTGACGGGGTCGCTGTTCGCGGCCGTCGGCACCGCGCTGCCCGAAACGATGGTGCCGCTGCTCGCGCTGGCGGGCGGCACGTCGAGTGCGGCGGTGAACGAGGAGATCGGCGTCGGCGCGATTCTCGGCGCGCCGCTGATGCTCGCGACGCTCACCACGTTCCTGATGGCGTTCGCCGTGATCCGCACGCGCGGGCCGGGCGGCACGATCGCGCCCGAGCGCAGCGGCTTCGTGCGCGACCTGAACTGCTTCATCGCCGCGTTCGCGCTCGCGACCGCCGCGATGTTCGTCCCGCATCACGTGTGGGCGGTGCGCGCGCTGCTCGCCGCGATGCTGGTCGGGATCTACGTGCTGTACGTCGTGATGACGTTCCGCGCATCGACCGGCCTCGTCGACGCCGGACACGGCACCGAAGCGCCGCACGCGATGTTCCTGTCGCGCATCGGGTTGCCGACCAATCTCGCGACCATCGTGCTGCAGCTCGGGATCGGCGTCGCGCTGCTCGTCGGCGGTGCGAAGGGCTTCATTCACGGCGTCGAAGGCGTGTCGCACCTGCTCGGCATCTCGGCGCTGCTGCTGTCGCTGATCATCGTGCCGATCGCAACGGAACTGCCGGAGAAGGTCAACAGCGTGCTGTGGATTCGCCGCGGCAAGGACACGCTCGCATTCGGCAACATCACCGGCGCGATGGTGTTCCAGGGCACGCTGCTGCCGGCGATCGGCATCATGCTGACGCCATGGGAGCCGCGCCGCGAGGTGCTGACCGGCGTGATCATCACGCTCGCGGCGGCGGCCTGGCTGCGCATCAACGTACGCGCACGCGGGCTCGCGATCTGGGCGTTGCTCGTGAACGGCGTCGGCTATGCCGGCTATCTGCTCGTGACGCTGACACGCTGAATGCGCTGAATGCCGCTGCGCGTGTCCGGACGCGTCAGCACATCAGGACGCATTCGGCCGCGCGTCGGCCCGCAGCACGTGCTGCACGGCCGGCCGCGCCTGCACGCGCTGGTACCACGCGCGCAGGTTCGCATGCCGGCTCAGGTCGATGTCCGCGTCGTACACCGAGCGCATCCAGTCGGCCTTGCCCCAGCCCGTCAGCGCGAACAGATACGCATCGGCGATCGTGAACGTCTCGCCCGTGAGATACGGGGTGCCGTCGAGTTGCCGGTCGATCCACGCGAAGCGGCCGTCGAGCTTCTGCCGCACCGGCTCGACGTATTGCCCTGCCTGCACCGCATACAGCAGCGGAATGAAGCCCTTGTGGATTTCGGTGCCGAGGAAGTTCAGCCATTCCATCAGCCGGTAGCGGGCGAGCGTGCCGTACGCGGGCGCGAGCCCCGCTTCCGGGCGCTGGTCCGCGAGATACTGCGCGATCACCGGGCCTTCGCGCAGCATCGTGCCGTCGTCGAGTTCGAGCAGCGGCACGTAGCCGAGTTCGGTCACGTCGTAGTAGTTGCGGCCGTCCTCGACACGATGCTTGCGTGCGTCGACCGCGACGATCTCCGCGTCGAGGCCTGCTTCACGCAGCACGATGCAGATCGCCTGCGAACAGCTGCCGGGAGCGTGATAGAGCTTCATGCGTTTCCTTGGTGGGTGGGTTCGTATCTCGATTCGCCGCGACGCGGGCGCTAATATCTCGCATCGACGCAGCGATGAGAAGACGGCAGTCGTTTGTGCCGTAGTCACAAAAAAGTTACCGACAAAGGCCAGCAGCATGAAAACGAGTGCGACAGGATGTTCCGTTGAAGAAGCGATGCGCATGCTCGGCGGTCGCTGGCGGCTGCTGCTCGTGTCGTACCTGCTCGACGGGCCGAAGCGCTTCAGCGACCTGCGGCGCGACATGCCGGGCATCTCGCAGCGGATGCTGACGCTCGATCTGCGCGCGCTGGAAGACGCCGCGTTCGTGCGGCGCACCGTGTATCCGGAAGTGCCGGTGCGCGTCGAGTACGATCTCACCGCGGACGGCGACCGGCTGCGGCCCGTCGTCGAAGTCATGCGCGAATTCGGGCTGTGGCTGAAGGCGCGCGATGCGCAATGCGACGCGCATACGACGCCCGACACGATCGAAGCCGAAGCCGGCCTGCCCCGATAAACCCCACACCTGAACACAGATCATGGAACTACACGCCACCGTCGGCGCGGCCACGTCCGACGTCGACGACGACGAAAGCTGCGCGAACATCTATTGCCACGACGCGCAGCAAGACTATTGCTTCTCGCTGCTGCGCTTTCCGGAGGAAACATCGATCGAGGTGATGGTGCACGACCAGCTCACCGCGCACGTGAAGGATCTGACGGTCCGCCTGACGGGCGACACGATCGAAGTCGAACTCGACGAACGCACGGCCGCGCGTCTGGACGGCAATACGCACTACGTGATCCATCTCGCGCCCGGCGAACACGATCCCGTCGTGCTGCGTGCCGCGCTGAAGGAAATCTTCGACGGCAAGAGCGGGTATCGCGACGACAGCGCAAGCGCGTAAGCCCGCGGTACCACCCACGCTTCGGAACGCCGCATGACACGCACTTCGCGATTTCAACCGCTTCTGCGCCGCGGCGCGCCGCTCATCGCATGCTTGACGTCGATTGCCGCCGCTCATGCGGCCAAGCCGCCGCTGACGTTCAAGGCCGCCGACACCGTCACGGCGCGCGTCGCGCGGCAAATAGCGCACGGCGGTCCGGCTCGCAAAATCCAGGCGCTCTCACGCGGCTTTCCCACATATTGAGCGCGCGGCATCCCATTAATAGGGATGCCTGTTCAAATGTTGACGCACTTCACTCCACGGCTCTAACGTTCGCCCCAATGCCATTGGATACGGCCGCCCCGTCACGCGGGTGCAGGCCGGCACAGAACACAGGAGACAACCGTGGCCCAATCCGCATCACGCACCCACGCCACCCCGTCGGAACAGCCGTGCACACGCGGCGACACCGCACCCGATTCCACCGCCCGCACGGCCGCGGCCGCCGCCTTTACCGCGCCGCCGAGCCGCAAGCGCCTGCTGATCCTGATCCTGCTGTTCGTCACGGTCGTGATCAATTACCTCGACCGCAGCAACCTGTCGATCGCCGCACCGGCGCTGTTCAAGGAACTGAACATCGATCCGGTTCGCGCGGGCCTCGTGTTCTCCGCGTTCGGCTGGACCTATGCATTGATGCAGATTCCCGGCGGCTGGCTCGTCGACAAGGTATCGCCGCGCGTGCTGTATGCCGGCGCGCTCGCGCTGTGGTCGGCCGCGACGCTGCTGCTCGGCTTCGCCGGTTCGTTCGGGGGGCTGATCGTGTTGCGTCTCGCAGTGGGCGCGCTCGAAGCGCCGGCCTATCCGATCAACAACCGTGTCGTGACGACGTGGTTCCCGACCCGCGAGCGCGCGAGCGCGATCGGCGGCTATACGTCCGGGCAGTTCGTTGGCCTCGCATTCCTGACGCCCGTGCTCGCGTGGCTGCAGGTGCATCTCGGCTGGCACATGGTGTTCGTCGCGACGGGCGTCGCGGGCATCGCATGGGCCGCGATCTGGTATGCGGTGTATCGCGAGCCGCGCGCGTTTCGCGGCGTCAACGCCGCCGAGATCGCGCTGATCCGCGACGGCGGCGGCCTCGTCGATCTCGAGGACCGTATGGCCGCGCGCAGCGAACGCACGCCGTCGACGTGGCGCGACCTCGGCGTCGTGCTCGGCCGACGCAAGCTATGGGGCATCTATCTCGGGCAGTTCGCGCTGAACTCGACGCTGTGGTTCTTCCTCACGTGGTTCCCGACCTACCTCGTCAAGTATCGCGGGATGGACTTCATCAAGTCGGGCTTTGTCGCGTCGCTGCCGTTTCTCGCCGCGTTCGTCGGCGTGCTGTGCTCGGGCCTGCTGTCGGACTGGCTGATGCGCCGCGGCGCATCGCAGGGCTTCGCGCGCAAGCTGCCGATCATCTCGGGGCTGCTGATCTCGACCTGCATCATCGGCGCGAACTACGTGAGCTCGACCGGCTGGGTGATCGCGTTCATGACGCTCGCGTTCTTCGGCAACGGCTTCGCGTCGATCACGTGGTCGCTCGTGTCTGGGCTCGCGCCCGCGCGGCTGCTCGGCCTCACGGGCGGCATGTTCAACCTGATCGGCAATCTTGCCGCGATCGCGACGCCGATCGTGATCGGGCTGCTCGTCGACGGCGCCGACTTCTCGCGCGCGATCACCTACATCGCCGCGATGGCGCTCGCCGGCAGCCTGTCGTACGGGCTGCTGGTCGGCAAGGTCGAGCGCATCGACGCCTGAGCGCGAAAGCGATGCGGCACACGCGTGCCGCACCGCTTTCCTCGGCATACTCCAATCAGAACCGCAGGAACCCGTCGCGCGCGAGCGCGTGCGGATTGCCCGCCACGTAGTCGAGCGCGCATGCGTCGGTATCGATGCCGACCGTCAGCAGCGTTTCCCAGCGCTCGGTGTCGGGCATCGACAAGTCCGGATGGAAGCACACCACCGCGTCGTCGGCCGCCGCGCCGCACATCGCCGCCGCGCGCTCGCGCACGTCGGCGCTCGTCATCCCCGTCACCACATCGTTCAGGTGCGCGAAACGCTCGCGCGTCGTCGAGCTGTCCGGCATGCATTCGCCGCCGCTCAACGCGCGATCGAGAAAATGGTTCGTATGCAGCAGCCAGCCGTCCGGACGCGGCACGACCACACCGACGCCCGACGGGCTCAGCTCGATGCTCGCCGCGCGCGGATGCGCGTCCTGTCGCGTGAATACCGTCAGCACCGTCGACGCGCTCACGCGCGCGCTGCGCGCGAGGTCGATCGCGTCCTGCACCGTCGTCGCTTCTTCGAGGATGCGCCGCGCGATCGCATGCACCGGCACGCCCGCACTGTCGTTGTCGCTCGCGTGGTGCAGGATGTTGAAGTGCAGGCCGAGCCCCGCGCTGTTCACGCCGAGCTTCGCGAGCATCCCGAATTCGGAGAACAGCTTCACGGTGCGGCCGTGCCGCGTGCCGAACTGCATCAGCAAACCTTGCGGCGCGAGGCTATCGTGCCAGTCCCACGTCTGCAGCGTGCGCGGCGCATCGGGGCCGGCCGGTGCATAGACGGTCGTCGAGCATTCGCCTTCGGCCGACGCGGGCGCCGTGGCGAGAATCTCGGTGCGCGCGTTCAGGCACGCGAGCTGCCAGCGCGGCAGGTCGACGCCGTCCGCGATCGCATCGACCTCGTCGGCCAGCGCCGGGCACCACGCGCCGAGCGCCGCGAGGCTCGCGTTGCCGATCTCCCGCGCGCGCTGCGGCGCGATGCCGAGCTTCGGGAAGAACGCGAGATAGAGCGCGACCGTCTCGCGGATCTCCGACGCGAACTGCTCGCCGATACGGCGGCCGCGCTCGCGCGGATCGGTGAGATCGGTCGCGAAAGTGTGCAGCTTCAAGATGAATGCTCCTGTGTTGAATAGGGTCCGGGCTCATCCGACCCGCACCGGGTTGCGTCGCGCGGCGACGCCCGGTCGCGGCCTCGATCAGAACGCGTAGATGAATTGCATGCCGGCCAGGTCGTTGCCGCGCCCGTAGGTGCCGTTGCTCTTCAGGAACACCGGATGGTTCGCCGCGTCGTGGCGATACTCGACCTTCACGGTGATCTGCTGCGTCGGATAGAACAGCAGGTCGGCCGTGATCGCATAGCGCTGCGCGCCCTTGCACTCGGTGCCGTTCGTCGCCGAGCCCTGGAAGCACGACGGATCGATGCCGAAGCCGCTCGACCCGTTCACCGACGGATTGCCGCCCGAGAGCCCGTACTGGATGTTCGTGCCGCCGCCGCCGTTCGCCGTGTTGTTCAGGTAGTCGAAGCGCAGCGTCGCGCCCATGCGGCCGACCCACGCCGACGTCCACTTCGTATGGCCGAGCAGCGACATCCCGTACCAGCGCGCGGTGCCGCCGTTCCATGCGCCCTTCTGCAGTTCGCCGTAGTCGACCTGCGCGTTGATCTGCGTCTTGTCGTGCGTATAGGTCATGTCGGCTTCCACGTACTTGTAGAGCCCCGTCGGCGACGATCCGTTGCACTGGTAGCCGTAGCCGCCCGCATTCGCGCACGGCGAGAACAGCGACTGCCGGCCGAGCATGCCGGAAATCCCGAAGTCGAATGCGGTCGACGTCGCGTTGTCGAAGCGCGCGGTGACGGTCGGCGTCCAGTTGGTCTTGGTCGTGTTGTTCGCCGCGTTCGCGATCGCGCCGGCCGTGCGCAGCACCTCGTTGCCGACGATCACCTGCCAGAAGCGCGTCATCGCGTCGTTCGAGCCCTTCAGCCCGATGCCGAGCAGATTGCCCGGTTCGCTGAAGTCGTACAGCAGCCCGTGCGTGAGCGTGAGCATCTGGTTCGACGGCTGCACCTCGTAGCCCGCGAGGCTCGGCATCATCCCGACCTCGAAGGTCTTCGTCGTGCCGAGCGGCACGTTGACCTGCGCCTGCGTGATGATGTTGTTGCCGATGCCGCCGTGCGCGTTGCTGAACACGTTGCCGAAGCCGCGGTTCGGCTGGATCACGATCTCGGCCGACGGCGCAGTCGGGCCGACGCCGAAGGTCTTCTTGATGTCGAGGTAGACGTCGCCGATCGTGCTGTTGAAGTAGTCGTACGCGCCCGGATCGTGGTTCAGGAACTGGAACCCCGACGTGCGCTGCGCGCGGTTGAACAGGTACACGGGATCGATGTAGCCGGTGATGCTCAGCCCCGCGAGCGGGCCGGTCGTCGCGGCTTCCTGGAGCGAGTCGACCTTCAGCGACGCGTTCGCGATCTGCTCGCGCATCTGCTGCAGGTCGTCGTTCGTGAACACGGGCGCGGCATCCGCGGCCGGGGTGGCGGCCGCCGCCGTGTTGATCGTGCCGATCGGCGCGCCGCCTGCCGACGTCGATACCGACGCCGATGCCGGTGCAGCGCTTGCAGCGGCCGGCGCCTTCGCCGCGAGCATGCTCGCGCGCAACGCGTTCACCTGCTGCTGCAACGCAGTGACCTGCGCCTGCAGCGCCTTCATTTTGCTCGAGTCGGTCGCATCGCGCGGCGTGTGTGCGAATGCCGATGCCGCTTCGAACGCGAGCAGGCACAGCGCCGTCATGTGTTTGATTTTCATGGGGGTGTGGGAATCGTCGGGACGAGCGCGCCCCCGCCCGCCGCGAGGGGCGGCGGGGCGCGCGCAAACGAAAGCGGGGAACGCGGCCGGCTTACTCGGTCTTCAGCTTGGTCCAGAGCCGGTTCTGCAGACGCATCAGCTCCGGCGGGACCGGCTTGCCGAGGTTCAGCTTGCGGATCACGTCGGCCGGCGGGAACACGGCCGGATCGTTCGTCACTTCCGCACGCACGAGACGCTTCGACGACGGCACCGCCGACGGATACGACGTGTCGTTGGTCAGGTTCGCGCTCTCCGTCTCCGACAGCACGAAGTTGACGAACCTCTGCGCGGCATCCGGATGCGGCGCGTCCTTCGGAATCGCCATCATGTCGAACCACAGCGCGCTGCCTTCGCTCGGGATCACGTACTTGATGTGATACGGCTTCTTCGCCGCAGCGGCCGCGATGCGCGCCGAGTTCACGTCGCCCGACCAGCCGAGCGCCAGACAGATGTCGCCGCCCGCGAGATCGTTGATGTAGCTCGTCGAGTTGAACTGCGTGATGTACGGCCGTGCCGTCTTCAGCAGCTCGTACGCGGCCTGGTAGTCCGCCGGGTTCGTCGTGTTCGGATCCTTCTTCAGATAGATGAACGCCATCCCGAACGCGTCGACCGGCGAATCGAGCATCGACACGCCGCAGCTTTTCAGCTTGCTCGCATACTTCGGATCGAACAGCAGCGACCAGCTGTTCAGCGGCGCATCGTTGCCGAGCAACGCCTTCACCTTCTCGACGTTCATCCCGAGCCCGTCGGTACCCCACGTCCACGGAATGCCGTACTGGTTGCCCGGATCGTCCCTCGACAGCACCTTCATGATGTCAGGATCGAGCAGCGCGTAGTTCGGCACCTGCGCCTTGTCGATCTTGCGGTAGATGCCGGCCTGCAGCTGCCGCGCCCAGAAGATGTCGGACGGCACGACGACGTCGTAGCCCGACGTGCCCGACAGCAGCTTCGCCTGCAGCGTCTCGTTCGAATCGAACTCCTGGTAGACGACCTTGATGCCGGTCGCCTTCTCGAAGTTCGCGATCGTCTGCTTGCCGATCGAGTTGCCCCAGTTGTACACGTTGACGACCTCCGCCGCGAGCGCGGACGGCGCGCCGAACCACGCGAGCCCGCCGAGCGCGAGCGCCGCGCATGCCGTTCGCAGCCTGTTGTTCCACTCTTCTGCCATGTTTTCCTCCGTCGATATCATGAGCCGTTCGTCACGAACGGTGTTTCGTTCAGTGACAAAAATGTAGCCAGAGGAAATTGGCCGGTCTGCCCTGCCGACAGGGGGACACGCCACACAATCGGCGCAGCGCGCAAGCAGTTTGAAAGCCGACCCGTCACGACCGGTCACGACCTGGCCGCGCCGCTTGTGCGCGCGCCGCCGCTCACACCGCGCCGACGCCCGTGCGCGCGCCGAACGCGTCGCTCACATGCGTGAGCGCGCCATCCATCATCGTCAGCGCGACGTCGATACGGCCGATGTCGTACTGGCCGACCTCGAACAGGTCGTTCTCGAGCACGACGAGGTCCGCGCGCTTGCCGGGCGTCAGCGACCCGATCTCGTGCTCCATCCCGAGCTGGTACGCGCCGTGGATCGTGTACGCGGCGATCAGCTGCGGAATGCTCAGGCGCTCGGCGATGTCCGGGAACACCGGCGCATCGGGCTCGCCCGCGAGCTGGCGCGTGTGGCCCGATTCGATGTGTTCGAGCGGCTTGTGCTGGCAGCGGCACTGGCACGCGAGGCCGTCCATCCCGATCGACACCGTCACGCCCTCCTCGATGAACGTGCGGAACTTGTACATGTTGCTCCAGCGCGCGTGGCCGTAGTGGTCGCGCAACTGCTCGGTGTACGCGTCGACCACGCCCCATTGCAACTGCGTGTTCGCCATCACGCCCGCGCGGCGAAAGCGCGGGATGTCGTCGGGATGCGTGAGGAACGCGTGCGTGATCACGTGGCGGCGATCGCGCGGCGGGTTGTCGCGGTTGACCCGCTCGAAGCCCTCCAGCGCCATCCGCACGGCCGCGTCGCCCACGCAGTGCACCATCACGTTCGCGTTCGCGCGATCGGCTTCGACGAGGTAGCGGTTGAACGTGGCGGCCGGCATCGTCGGCGCGCCGCAGGTGTCGGGGCGGTCCGCATACGGCTCGAGCAGATACGCGGTATGGTTCGCCTCGGTGCCGTCGAGAAACAGCTTCAGCGCGCGCGCCTTCACGAGCGGCGAATCGTATTGCTCGCGATACTTCACCAGCGTGCCGACCGGATCGTCGATCTCGCCGATCACCGCGACGCTGCCGACCACGCGCAGCTTCAGGTCGCCCGCGCGCTCCATCGTCTGCAGCGTCTCGTACAGCAGCGACTGGTCGCCACTCGTATCGAAGAAGCCCGCATCGAACACGGTCGTCACGCCGGCCGCGCACAGCTTCTTCTGCCACGGCGGAATCGACTTCAGGTACAGGTCGATGCCGGTCGGCAGCAACCCGGCCGCGCTGATCCGCTGCAGCAGGATCGAATACGCGGCGCCGTCGACCACGAGCCCGGTCGGCTCGCCCGTCGTCGCGTCCTTCTCGAACCAGCTCGCGCCTTCCTGCACCGGCGGCGTCGACGCGTCGATGCCCGCGATCTCCAGCGCCTTCGAGTTCACCCACATCGAGTGGAAGTCGGTCGACAGCACGCACACCGGACGATCCGCGCAGATCGCGTCGAGCGTCTCCTTGCGCAGCAGCTCCGGCGGAATCGTCGCCTGCACCCAGCCCATCCCGGTGATCGCCGGCTCGTCCGGATGCGTGTCGACATAGTCGCGCAGCGCGCCGAGCACCTTCTGCGGATCCTCGTAGTTGACGAACGCCTGGAACGCGAACGCGGTCGTCGCGAAGTGCCAGTGCGACTCGACGAAACCCGGCAGCACGAGCCGCCCGCCCGCGTCGACGACCTGAGTCGCCGCGCCGACATGCGCGTGCACGCCCGCGGTATCGCCGACGTAGACGATCCGGCCGTCGCGCACCGCGACGGCCTGCGCCCACGGGCGGTGCGGATCGACGGTGTAGACCTTCGCGTGCGTCAGCACGAAATCCGCCGGCGCCGCTGCCGGGTGCGTCGATTGATTCTGCATTGCCTGTCCTTTCCGGTTTTCGAAGTGCTTTCACTATAGGCAGACGATACGCACCGGTCTGCCCCCCCGGCACCGGGGCGTGGCGGAATCGGACGGTGCGCGGCGGGTTGCTTGTCGTCAATGTGAGGACAACGCGCGATACGCGCCGCAAAATCCGGTGAATTCCCGGCAGACGCGCACGCGGGCTTCGCGTAACGTCGCGCTGTCATCCGCTCGAGACCGCCCACCATGCGACTTCTCCATCCCGATCCCGCCGCGCAAGGCCACTACCTGATCGGCGTGCGGCCCGGCTCGCTCGGCGCGACGCTGCGCGCGGTCGGCACGCCCGACTTCATCGGCGCGATCACCGAATTCGTGAACGACAGCATCGCGGCCGACGCCGTGCATCTCGAACGCTGGCGCGCCGACACGGGCAGCGCGTCCGGTCACGTCGTCGAGTGGCTGGGTAGCGGCTGTACGCGCCATGCGGCCGACACGCTGCGCGTGATGGATACGTACTATCAGGAGTACTGCCACGTCGATCCGCTGTTCGCGCCGCTGCGCGGCAAGGCCGGCACGCTGCTCGTGCAGCGTCATATCGACGGGCTCGCGCAGGGCGACTTCCGCCGCCGCATCTTCGACGAGCCGCGCATCGCGCAGGAATGCGTGCTGGTGCACGGCACCGCGCACATGCAGTACGCGCTCGGGCTCGCACGCACCGACGGGCAGGCCGCGTTCACGACCGACGAGCTGTTCCACTTCCGGCAGATGGTTGATCTGCTGTTCCCGATGTTCGAACTGCACGCGCGCTCGTGCGGCGCACGGCGGGTCGCGTCGATGTCGGCGAATGCGGTGTCGTATGCGGGTTTCGATGCGCGTCTCGAACGGCAGCAGGTGCACCTGTCGCGCCGCGAGCACGAGATCTGCAAGCTGCTGCTGTGCGGACGGTCGGTGCCCGAGGCCGCGCAGCAGCTCGACGTGAAGCTGTCGACCGCCGAGTCGTACGTGAAGCGCGCGTTCGCGAAGCTCGGCGTGCGCACGCGCCGCGAGCTGTTCGACTGGGCGATGGTGGACTGCTGACGCGAAGCGGCACGGCGCGAGCGGCACGAGCACCGCGCGCGCTATGCGGCCAGCGCGACCGCCTTGATGTTGAACGCGCGCAGCAGGTCGTCGCAGAATGCATCGACGATCGGCTTGTCGCTCGCGCTGCGCTTCATCGCGAGATGCAGCGGCACGTCGAAGCTGAACGTCGAGCGGCCCACCGCCTTCACGAGCCCGCGCTGCTCGAACGGCTCCGCATAATGCGCGGGCAGGTAGCCGAGGTGCCCGCCCGACAGGATCAGGATCGTCGCGGCCTCGATGCTGTCCGCGCTCGCGGTCACGCGCCGCTCCGGCAGCGGATACTGCTCCTCCGGCACCGGATAGGTGCGCCACACCCAGTCGTGCGCCTGCAGGTCGTCGGCCGACACCGGCCGCGACGCATGAAACAGCGGATGCCCGCGCCCGCAGTAGATCACCTGCTCCTCGGTAAACAGCGGCGTGTAGTCGAGCCCCGGCACGCGATGCCAGAAATACCCGATCGCGAGATCGAGCTGGTTGTTGACGAGGCTTTCCTCCAGCTCCTGCGGCGACGCGACCTTCATCGCGAACGTGACGGCCTGGTCGCGCTTGCGGAACGCGCCGATCGCGTCGGCGAGGCGCGCATTCTCGACGAGCGGCGCCTGGCCGATCAGCCCGATCGACAACGTGCCGACCAGCTTGCGATCGATGTCGCGCACGCGCGCGACGAACTCGGACGTCGCCGCGACGAGCGTGCGCGCGGTCGCCGCGAAGCGCTCGCCCTTCGACGTCAGGCGAAAGCCGCCGCGGCCGCGATCGCACAGCTTGAAGCCGACGCGCGCTTCGAGCGCGGACAGCTGCGTGCTGATGGTCGACTGCCGCACGCCGAGCGACGCCTCGGCGGCCGTGATGCCGCGTGCGTCGACGACGGCCAGAAAGACCCGGATGAGCCGGAGATCGAGATCGGTGGTATTCGAGAACATGCTTCAAGCCGCTGCGCATGCGCGCGTTGCCGGGCCGGCACGGCACGGCGCGCATCGCGCGCCCCGCCGGCCGCCTTCGCCGATGAACCGAATCGGTCGCGCGCCGCCATCGGCAGCGACGCGCGCCGTGTCCGTCACTCGGGCGTCGCCACGAGCGCATGCTCCATGCCGAACACCGCGGGCCGCAGCCGCACGTAGCAGAGGAACGCCACCGCGCACAGCACGATCGCCGCGATCAGCGCCGGCTGCGTGCCGACGCGCTCGATCAGCGAGCCGCCCGCGACCGAGCCGACGCCGTAGCCGAGTGCAACGCAGCCCGGCGACAGCGCGGCCGACTTGCCGATCAGGTCGTACTGCGGAATCGTCGCGTAGATCAGCAGCGCGCCGCCCGTCCAGCCGCCGAGGTTCACGAGCGTCCAGCGGCGCAGGCCCGCGCCGGCGCCGAGCTTCGGCATCGCCGCGCAGATCACGAGGCTCGCGACGTTCGCGATGCCGAGCACGAGCGATACGGCCCGGCCGTTCAGGCCCGCGTCGGTGCCGATCTTCTCGAGGAAGGTCCACACCACGCCCACGCCGCCGTACAACGCGAGCTGCGCACACAGCACCAGCATCGCGCCGTTGCGGTCGATGCCGCCGCTCGCGCCGTCCGGCGTCGGCACGGCCAGCGTCTCGCCGCGGCGAAACAGCGGCGTCGCGAGCACGAACGCGCCGAGCACCATCGCGACGAAGCCGAACACGCCGTGCGCACCCCACGTGTCGCTCAGCATCGGGAAGATGGTGGCGAGCAGCACCATGCTCCACAGCACCTGCCCCATCAGCATCATCCCGAGATTGCGCTCCGGCGCGCGCGAATACGACAGGTAGCGCAGCGCGATGCCGTTCAGCCCGCCGGAGCCGACGCCCGCGATGAACTGCAGCGCCGAATACGCGACGAGCCCGTGCGTCGCGAGCGTGCCGAGGTTCGCGCCGGCCGCGAGCGCGACCGCGCCGGCGAGCACGAGCCGTACCGGCCGGCGGCCGAGCACGAACGCGACGAGCAGCGTGCCGGTCGATTCGCCGAGCACCTCGACGAAGCACGACAGCCCGAGCGCCGCTTCGCCGAAGCCCCAATGACGTTCGACCTGCCCGACGATCGCAGGCAGGCCGAGAAAGACCGTCGGCCCGAGCATGCCGAGCAGCAGCATCACGACGACGAACAGCGCGCTTTCCTGTCGCGCTTCATCCTGCAGATTTACACCAGTCATTCCGTGTCTCTCTCCGTGTCCGCAGCGCGGACCGTCCGCTCATGGGCGTTTTTGTCGTGCCGCGGCCGGACCCGCGCCGCCGCGTCGCTTACATCGGGAAGCCCATCGCCTTGATCCCGTTGATCCACGCGCGCTTCCAGCCGCCTTCTTCATCGGCGCCGTCGAACGCATGGAACGTGATCTTCGCGGCGACCCAGCGCATCGGTTCGGGCGGGATGTAGCTCGGGCTCTGGTTCGCGATGTCGAGCTTGCGCTCGGGGCTGTCGCGATCGAACAGGATGTTCAGGCCCATGAACGCGCCGAACCGGCTCGCCGCGACGCCGAAGCCCGTGTAGCCGGCGACGAACACGGCCTTGTCGCCGAGATAGCGCTTCGCGAACACCGAGCCGCGCGAGCAGTAGTCGATCGGGCCGCCCCATGCGTGCGAGAAGCGCACGTCGCTCAGCTGCGGGAACGTGCGGTAGAACGCTTCCGCGAGCCGGATGTAGGTTTCGCGCTGGCCGTCCTGATGCGGTTCGGGATCGCCGTCGAAGTGATAGCTGACCAGCCCGCCGAAGATGATGTTGTTGTGCTTCGTCAGCCGGAAATAATTGAGCTGCGTGCGCGTGTCGTACACGCCCTGGCGATTCTTCCAGCCGATCCGCGCGAGCTGTTCGTCGGTCAGCGGCTCGGTCGCGAGCACGTGGTCGCGCACCTGCATCACGCGGCGGTTGATGTCGGGAATGCCGACCTTCGCGGTGCCGCTGCCGAACACCACGCGCGGTGCGCGCACGCTGCCCTTCGGCGTCGTCACGAACACCGTGCTGCCTTCGTCGGCCACGGTCGTGAGCGGCGTATGCTCGTACAGCTTCACGCCGAGCTGCAGCGCCGCGCGCTTGAGCCCCCACGCGAGCTTCGCCGGGTGCACGATGCCGCTGCGATTGCGCGACCACAGCGCGCCCGCGAACAGCGGCGAGTTCAGTTGCGCGAGCGTTTCGTCGCGGTTGAGCAGCACGACGTCGTGCCCGTATTCGCGATGCAGGTCGTAGTCGCCCTTCAGGTGCGCAAGGTGCTCGGGGTCGACCGCCACCGTCATTTCGCCGTTCCATTCGATGTCGGCGTCGATGTCGTAGCGCCTCAGCGTTTCCTCGAAACCGTCGAGATTGTGATGGCCGAATTCCTCGAGCTGCGCGATGTCGTTCGGGAACACGCGCACCGCGTTCGGCAGCCCGTGCATCACCGACGTCGAGATGATCCCGCCCGCGCGCCCCGACGCGCCGTGCGCGACCTTGCCGGCCTCGATCAGTACCACGTTCAGGTGCGGCATCTGTTCCTTCGCCTGCACGGCCGCCCACAGCCCGGTGAAGCCGCCGCCGACGATCAGCAGGTCGGCCGTCACGTCGCCGACGAGCGCCGGTTCGGTGGCGGGCGCGGCCGGGTTGTCGAGCCAGTACGGGAACAGCTTCGTGTTCGCGAGCGCGTCGGCGGCGCTCAGTGCGACCGGTGCGCCGCGCGCGGCATGTGCGTGAGCCGGTGCGGCTCGTGTTGCTTCGTTGACTTCCATATCCATGATCCCAGCCATCCCACGTGATCGCGGCCCGCGCATGTCGTGCTTGCGCGGCGTGCCGATTTCGCCGATTTCACCGATTTCACCGGTAGCGATGATCGGCGCCGCGCGCCGCAAGCCGCGACGCGTTCCGCCGGAACGCGCGCAACGCACGTCGCTTGCGGTCGATCGAAAACACCACCGCTGCCGGGCCCGCGTCAACCTGACGACGACGCCGCGGCGGCGGTTGCTCACATCACGACTTCTCGAGCAGCACGTAGAACTTCTTCGCGTCCTCGATCGTCTCCCAGCGGCCCGCGAAACCGGCCGGCAGCAGGTAGCCCTGGCCCGGCGTGAATTCCTTGCGGTTGCCTTCGACGTCCGTCAGCGCAATCCGGCCCTCGACCAGCCACACGGCTTCGTCGGCGGCGGTTTCCGGGAATTCCACCGAGCCGACCTTGCCTTCCCACCAGCCGACGAGGTAGTTGCCGCTCTTGCCTTCGGCCGCGCGCCAGTCGCTTTCGTCCATCCCGAAGTCGAGCTTCGTGAATTCGCCAATGCCTGCGCCGAGCGGCAGGATGTCCTTGATCAGTTTGGTCATCTGAATCTTCGTCTGTTGATTGAAAAAAGCAGAGACAAAGTTACTCATTTACACTGCCCCGGTATGCCCCCCTTCGGGGGGGACAAACCGCGTTTTCCGGGTGCGCAGGGGTGGCAGGACTCCGTACCGTATTTCCACCTAATGACGTATTCCGTTGCAACCGCTAAAATCGCGCCCGCTTTTCACCCGGGGAACCGCATGCTGCTCAACGTGAACCCCTTCCACCGCGATACCGACCGCTTCAACGTGTCGTTCAAGGCGCTGGGCGAGCTGATCGAAACGGTCGGCACGCCGCACTTCGTGCCGCGCCTCACGCAGTTGCTGAACGAAGTGGTGCCGCTCGACGTCGCGCACGTCGAGCGCTCGCGCGTCGACGGCTCGATGCCCACCGGCTACCGCTGCGAATGGATCGGCAGCAGCGGCATCGGCACCGAGGCCGCCGAAATCTCCGACGTGATGACGCTCTACTACGATCGCTTTCTCGACAGCGATCCGCTGTTCGCGGGCCTGCGCGGCAAGACGGGCACGATGCTCGTCGTGCGCGACATCGCGGCGATTCCGCCCGGCGAATTCCGCCAGCGCATCTACGACGACGTGCATATCGGCCACGAATGCGTGCTCGCGCGCGGCACCCGCTATGCGCAGCATTCGATCGCGCTCGAACGCGGCCGCGACCGTCCGCCGTTCACGCTCGCCGAGATGAACCGCTTTCGCAGCATCAGCGACGTGCTGTTCCCGCTGCTCGAACTGCACGCGTCGACCACCGCCGCGCGGCGCGTCGCGCATCCGACGCCCGAAGTGCATCCGCTCGCGCAATTCGATGCGCGGATCGCCGCCGACGACGTGAAGCTGTCCAAGCGCGAATACGAAACCTGCAAGCACCTGATCTCCGGCAAGACCGTGCCGGAAACCGCCGACATCCTTGGTGTGCGCGTCGCGACGGCCGAGTCGTACGTGAAACGCGCGTTCCAGAAGCTCGGCGTGCGCACGAAACGCGAGCTCGCCGCATGGGGCTCGGCCGTGCCGGCGTTCCCGGCCGCTGCTTCGCACGGCGCCAGCACCGGCGATAACGACGCGCCGCCCTCGATCAACGGCTAATCGCTCTCGCCCGCATCGCTCACGGTTGCGCCGCGTCGATGCGGCAGCGCCACTCGCATCGAGCCACGTCGATGTAAACGTTGCGACTTCAAAATCTTCGGGCCCGTGTTCTCCTCTACCATCGGCCGATCGTTTTTCACCAGAAAGAGGAGACGGCCCCATGCACCGCGAATTGAACCAACCGATGGGCGGCAACGAGATGCCGCGCTTTGGCGGCATCGCCACGATGATGCGCCTGCCGCAGGCCAATACGACCGACGGCCTCGACGTGTGCTTCGTCGGCGTGCCGCTCGACCTCGGCACGTCGAACCGCTCGGGCTCGCGCTTCGGCCCGCGCCAGATCCGTGCCGAATCGGTGCTGCTGCGCCCGTACAACATGGCCACGCGCGCCGCACCGTTCGATTCGCTGCAGGTCGCCGACATCGGCGACGTCGCGACCAACCCTTACGACCTGAAGGATTCGGTGCGTCGCATCGAAGAGGCGTACGACGAGATTGTCGCGAACGGCTGCCGGCCGATCACGCTCGGCGGCGATCACACGATCGCGTGGCCGATCCTGCGCGCGCTGCACAGGAAATACGGCAAGGTTGCGGTGGTGCACATCGACGCGCACGCGGACGTGAACGACACGATGTTCGGCGAGAAGATCGCGCACGGCACGCCGTTCCGCCGCGCGGTGGAAGACGGCCTGCTGCAATGCGACAAGGTCACGCAGATCGGCCTGCGCGGCACCGGCTACCACGCGGAAGATTTCGACTGGTGCCGCCAGCAGGGCTTCACCGTCGTGCAGGCGGAGGAATGCTGGAACAAGTCGCTCGCACCGCTGATGGCGCAGGTGCGCGAGCGCGTCGGCGACACGCCGGTGTATCTCAGCTTCGACATCGACGGCCTCGATCCGTCGTTCGCGCCCGGCACCGGCACGCCGGAAATCGGCGGACTGTCGGTGCAGCAGGGTCTCGAGATCATTCGCGGGATGAAGGGGCTGAACATCGTCGGCGCGGATCTCGTCGAAGTGTCGCCGCCGTACGATCCGAGCGGCACCACCGCGCTCGTCGGCGCGAACCTCGCGTTCGAAATGCTCTGCGTGATGCCGGGCGTCGCTTACCGCTGATTCGCTGATTCGCTGATTCGCTGATTCGCTGATTCGCTGATTCGCCGAATCGCTGAACCGCTGAACCGCTGAACCGCTGAACCGCTGAACCGGCGAACCGCTGAGCCGCTGCACCGCTGAACCGGCGAACCGCTGAGCCGCTGAGCCGCTGAGCCGCTGAGCCGCTGAGCCGCTGAGCCGCTGATCCGCTGATCCGCTGATCCGCTGATCCGCCGCACCGCTGAACGGCCGAACCGCCGAGCCGCCGAACCGCCAACCCGACCGACTGGAAACCGCCATGTCCACCGCTGAGCTTTCCCCTTCCGCCGCGACGCGCGTGCTGCCCGCCGCACGTATCGCCGGCCGCCCCGTGCGCACGCATTCCGACGAAGCCGGTGCGCCGATCTTCAACGCATCGACCGGAGAAACGATCGGCTGGCAAGAGTTCGCGACGGCCGCGCACGTCGATGCCGCGGTTCGCGCCGCGCATGACGCGTTCGCCGGCTGGCGCGACACGCCGCCTGCCGAGCGCGGCCGCCTGCTCGCGAAGATCGCCGAGCGCGTTGAAGCCGACCGCGAGCGCCTCGCGGCGCTGCAGATGCAGGTGAGCGGCAAGCCGCCGTTCGAGGCAGATGCCGATGTCGGCGACGTCGTCGCGACGTTCGCGTATTACGCGCAGCTGTGCGAAAACCCCGCGTTGTTCTCCGCTGAGCCCGTCGCGCTGCCGAGCGACGCCGTCGAGGCCGAGCGCTTCTACGACGCCGTCGGCGTCGCGGCGCTGATCATGCCGTGGAACTTCCCGATGGTCACGACCGCGTGGAAGCTCGCGCCCGCGCTCGCGGCCGGCTGCACCGTCGTGCTGAAGCCGTCCGAGCTCACGTCGCCCGCCGAGCACGCGCTGATCGACCTGATTGCCGAAGCCGGCGTGCCGGACGGCGTCGTCAACGTCTTGAACGGTGGCGCCGACGTCGGCGCGGCGCTCACCGCGCATCCGCTGATCGACAAGATCTCGTTTACCGGCAGCACGGCCGCCGGCCGCAAGGTCATGCAGGCCGCGGCCGACGACATGAAGCGCGTGACGCTCGAGCTCGGCGGCAAGTCGTCGCTGATCGTGCGCGACGATGCCGATCTCGACGTCGCGGTGTCGCTCGCGGTTGCGGGCGCGTTCACCAACGCGGGGCAGATGTGCTCGGCCACCGCGCGCATCCTCGTGCACGACAGCCTCTATCGCAGCTTCATGGCCGCGTTCGAGACGGCCGTGCGCGCGCTCGTCGTCGCGCCGCCGAGCACCGAACAGGTCGCGATGGGGCCGATGATCTCGGCCGCGCAGCGCACGCGCGTCGACGCAATGCTCGAGCGCGGCATCGCGGCGGGCGCGCGCGTCGCGTTCAGCGGCCGCGTGGCCGATAGCGGCGGCGACGGCTTCTTCATGGCGCCCGTCGTGATCGCGGAGCCGGCCGCGGACAACCTGCTGTGGACCGACGAGGTGTTCGGCCCGGTCGCGTGCGTGAAGTCGTTCCGCACCGACGACGAGGCGATCGCACTCGCGAACGACACGCGCTACGGGCTCGTCGCAACGATCGTCACGCAGGACGCGGACGTCGCGAAGCAGTTCCAGGCGCGCGTGCGTGCCGGGCTCGTGTGGATCAATGCGCCGCAGGTCATCTATCCGCACGTGTGCTGGGGCGGTTTCGGGTTGAGCGGGATCGGCCGCGAACTCGGCGTGACGGGCCTGCGCAGCTACCAGGAACTGCGCCACGCGATGCGCGCGATCGGTTGACCAGGGCGGCCTTTCAGGCCATTGGCGGCGCCGCGCCTGGTGGGCGGGGCGCCGTTTTTTTGCGAGCTTCGTTGAACTGATCGGGCGGCTCGATGCGCATGCGCGCGAGGTCATGCCGTCGGATGCACAAGCGGGAGAAGCGTCGCGGGCACGACCGCTTCCTGTACGCCGACGGCGCGAACGCCGGCGAAGTCGCCCACTTCTGGTACACGAACCTACGCAACGGGCAGCGCGCAAAAAGCCGGAAGGTTGGGCTGGCATCAGTGCGGCCGCCGGCCTGACCGGGTTCCGGCCGCCGCCCCATTCCTGTGTCACATACTCGTTACTTCCGCGTCGCAATGATGAACAGGCGCGGGAACGGCAGCAGCACGGTGCCGTCGTCGAGCACCGGATAGCCGTTCGGCCCCGCGACGGCCTCGCGGTAGCGCGCGACGAACGCATCGCGCTCGCCCTCATCGAGCGCCGCGAGGAACGGCCGCAATGCGCTGCCCTTGAACCATTCGACGACCGCGTCGGCGCCGCCGCTCAGCGGGTGGTAGTAGGTCGTGCGCCACACGTCGACGCGCGAACACAACGGCGACAGCAGCGCGTAGTAATACCGCGCATCGAACCGCTCGGTGCGCGCCGCGTTCTTCAGCTTCTCCGCCCACGGCCCGGCCGCCGCGATGTCGCGCATCAGCCGGTGGGCCGGTTCGTCGAGGTTGTCCGGCATCTGCACCGCGAGATGGCCGCCCGGCGCGAGCCGGCCGACGAGCGACGGAAACAGCGTGTCGTGTGCGGGCACCCATTGCAGCACCGCGTTCGACAGGATCAGATCATAGCCGCCCGGATCGTCCCACGTGGCGACATCCGCGAGATCGAAACGCAGCGAAGGCAGGCGCTTGCGCGCGGCCGCGATCATGTCCGGCGACGCGTCGATTCCGCGCACCGTCGCGTCCGGTGCGCGCGCGATCAGCGCCTCGGTCGAGTTGCCGGGCCCGCAGCCGATATCGATCGCGGTGTGGATCGGCGTATCCGGCACGGCAGCCAGCAGGTCGCGCACCGGCCGCGTGCGTTCGCGCTCGAATTGCACATACTGGTTTGCATATTGATCGAGTGGGGTCGTCACGATATTCCTCCGGGTCGGCGTGGACGGGTGCCGGGCAGCAGCCGTCGATGCAGCGCATTCTGCGATTCCGTCCGCCTTCAGTAAAATGAATTTAATATCGTTATTGATTCAAAATCCTGATGAAAATCGATACGCTCGGTGTCCAGGCTTTCGTCGCGATCGCCGACGGCGGCAGCTTCAGGCAGGCGGCCGATACGCTGCACGTGACGCAAACGGCCATCACGCAACGGCTGCGCAAGCTCGAATCGTTTCTCGGCGTTGCGCTGGTCGAACGCACGACGCGCCGCACCACTCTCACCGAGATCGGCCTGCGTTTCCTGCCGCAGGCGCGCCGGCTGCTGAACGAGCTGTCGGATGCGCTGACCGAAATTCGCGAGACGGGCCTGAGCCGGCGCGGCGACGTGACGATCGCGTGCGTGCCGACCGTCGGCGTGCAATACCTGCCGCGCATTCTGCGCGCGTTCTCCGAACGCCGGCCGCACGATCGCGTGAAGATTCTCGATCACGCGTCGGCGTCGGTGCTGCAGGCCGTGTTGCGCCGCGAAGCCGAATTCGGCATCGGCATCGCCGGCGATCAGCATCCCGAACTCGTCAGCGTGTCGCTGACCGATGACCCGTACGTGCTCGTGTGCCGCGACGATCATCCGTTCGCGAAGCGGCGACGGCTTCGCTGGGCGGCGCTGCAGCCGCATCCGCTGATCTTCGCCGGCGAGGTGAGCGGCAATCGCGGGTTGCTCGATGGGGCGCTGAAGACGAGCGGCGTGTCGCTGCATTCGTTCTACGAGGTGCAGCGCAGTTCGACTGCGCTCGGGCTCGTCGCCGAAGGGCTCGGCGCAGCCGTGGTGCCGAAGCTCGCGATCCAGAAGAATGCGTATCCGATGATCCGTACGATCGAGCTCGTCGAACCGTCGGTGTCGCGCACGCTCGTGCTGTTGACGCGCAAGGCGGCGCAGTTGTCGCCCGCGGCGCGGGCGTTGTACGACATGATCGTGGAGCGCGCGGCGCCGAGGCGCTGATCGGGATATGACGAGGACGCTCCCGGAGCCGCAGCCGTCGCGGATCGTTGCGGACACTCGGCCGCGTCGCATGCATCGTTGCGCTGTTGCGCGATGTCGGTGGATGTCATCCGGATGCCGCTATCGGACGATGTGTGCGCCCTGCCGCCACCGCGCAACCTGAGTCAAAGCGTCTTGACCATGAACACGCGCGCGGTGCCTTCCGGCTCACACGGCACTTCGCCGAACGTCTCGTAACCGTGCTTGCGGTAGAAATCCGGCGCCTGGAACGTAATCGTGTAGAGCACCGCACGCGCGCAGCCGCGGCGCTTCGCTTCCGCTTCGGCCTCGCGCAGCAGCCGGCTGCCGAAGCCGCCGCCGCGCAACGATTCCGGCAGGTAGAAAAGGTCGATGAAGAACAACCCGAGCGACGTCCGGCCCGTGAGGCCGCCCAACACGTCGCCGGTTGCGGGATCGGTCACGTAGACATCGAGCGCCGCGGTATCGGAGCGCCCCGTCATCACGTGGTTGAATTCGCCGAGCTTGCTGCTGATGAAATCGCGAGCGGCCGGTTGTTCGATATCGGTCAGCTGGAAGGAAACGTCGGGATGTGCGGTCATGGAGTCAAGGCGAGCGTGAACGGGCGTCGCACGACTATAGCGCGTCCGCACGCTGCGTGACGGGCGCCGCCCCAGACTCCTGACGCACTTCATGACAGATGCGCGAACGGCGGACGCATCGCGCGCCCGCCGCTCCGGCATCCGTCGCATCCACTCAGGCCGCCGCGAACGCCGCCTTCATGTCGGCCACACGACGCCGCTCGCGCGCGATCATCGCCTGGTTCACGACGATCACGCCGATCGTCACGGCCGTGATGAACAGTGTTGCCAACGCATTCATCTCCGGGTTCAGCCCGAGCCGCACGCGCGAGAACACCACCAGCGGCAGCGTCGTCGAGCCCGGCCCGGACAGGAACGCCGACAGCACCAGATCGTCGATCGACAGCGTGAACGACAGCAGCCACCCCGACAGCAGCGCCTGCGAGATCAGCGGCAGCGTCACCACGAAGAACACCTTCAGCGGCGTTGCACCCAGATCGAGCGCAGCCTCTTCGAGCGACTTGTTCATCTCCTTCACGCGCGACTGCACGATGATCGCGACATACGACACGCACAGCATCACGTGACCGATCCAGATCGTCACCATCCCGCGGCCCTTCGGCCAGCCGAACATCTGCTCCAGCGCAACGAACAGCAGCAGCAGCGAGATCCCCTGGATCACCTCCGGAATCACCAGCGGCGCGTTGATCATCCCCGTGTACAGCGTGAAGCCCTTGAAGCGGCCGAAGCGCGCGAGCACGAAGCCGGCCCACGTGCCGATCACGACCGACGCGGTGGCCGTCAGCAGACCGATCTTCAGCGACAGCCACGCGGCGGTCAGCAGCTCGTCGTCGTCCAGCAGCGCCGCGTACCACTTCAGCGAGAAGCCCGACCACACCGTCACCAGCTTCGATTCGTTGAACGAGTACACGACGAGACTGATGATCGGGATGTACAGGAACAGAAAGCCGAAGGCGAGAACGCCCGTCGACAGCGGTTTGCTCGGCTTGATCATTTCGCTTCCTCCAGTTCCTTGACCTGGTAGTACTGGAACAGCGCCATCGGCACCAGCAGCAGCATTACCATCGCGACCGTCACCGCGGACGCCATCGGCCAGTCCATGTTGTTGAAGAATTCATCCCACATCACGCGGCCGATCATCAGCGTGTCGGCGCCGCCGAGCAGCTCGGGAATCACGTATTCGCCGACCGCCGGGATGAACACCAGCAGGCTGCCGGCGATGATCCCGTTCTTCGACAGCGGCAGCGTGATGCGCGTGAACGCGACCCACGGCTTGGCGCCCAGGTCGTACGCGGCTTCGAGCAGCGTGAGGTCCATCTTCACGAGGTGTGCATAGAGCGGCATCACCATGAACGGCAGGTACGAATAGACCATGCCGATATAGACGCCGGCATCGCTGTGATAGAGGCGCAGCGGCGTGTGGATGATGCCGAGCGCGATCAGCGCGTGGTTCAGCAGCCCGTCATCCTTCAGGATCCCGATCCATGCGTATACGCGGATCAGGAACGACGTCCAGAACGGCAGCATCACGGCCATCATCAGCACGTTGCGCCGGCCCGGTTCCGCGCGCGCGATGTAGTACGCTATCGGGTAGCCGATCAGCAGGCACAGCAGCGTCGACACGGCGGCCATCTTCAGCGAGCTGAGGTAGGTCGCGATATACAGGTCGTCCTGCAGCAGGAACGCGTAGTGGCCGAGCTGCAGCGCGAAGTGCACGACGCCGTCCTTCATCGCGACGAGCGACGTGTACGGCGGGATTCCCATCACCTGGTCGGCGAAGCTGATCTTGAACACCAGCACGAACGGCAGCGCGAAGAAGACCGTGAGCCACAGGAACGGCACGCCGATCGCGACGCTGCGGCCCGACGGCAGCAAGCGCGACAGCGCGGCGAAGCGGCTGCGGCGTCTGGAAGCCGGTGTCGCGGCGGTGGCGCCGGTCGGAACCGGCGCGGACGGAGTGGAAGCGGAAGTTCTCATCGTGTCGTCCTCACGCCGTCAGCACGACGCCGCTCGCCGGCGACCACGACACGAACACGTCGTCGTTCCACGACGGCGCACCGTCGTGCAGCAGGTGCGAGCTCGACAGGTTCGACACCACCGTCTTGCCGCTCGGCAAGCGCACGTGATACAGCGAGTAGCTGCCCATGTACGCGATGTCGGTCACGACGCCGCGCGCCCAGTTGTGATGCGAGCCGGGTTTCTCGCGCGACACCTGCACGCGCTCCGGGCGCACCGAGATGCCGACCGGCATCCCGAGCGGGCCGGTGACGCCGTGGCTCACGTACATGCGCGCTTCGAGATCGTCGCTCTCGACGAAGATGTGATCGGGCTCGTCCTCGACCACGCGCCCTTCGAACAGGTTCGTCGAGCCGATGAACTCGGCCGAGAAGCGGCTGTTCGGGTATTCGTACACTTCGCCGGGTGTGCCGATCTGCACAATCTTGCCTTCGCTCATCACCGCGAGGCGGCTCGCCATCGTCATCGCTTCTTCCTGGTCGTGCGTGACCATCACGCAGGTCACGTCGACCTTCTCGATGATGTTCACCAGTTCGAGCTGGGTCTTCTGGCGGATCTTCTTGTCGAGCGCGGACATCGGCTCGTCGAGCAGCAGCAGCTTCGGGCGCTTGACGAGCGAACGCGCGAGCGCGACGCGCTGCTGCTGGCCGCCGGACAGCTGATGCGGCTTGCGCTTCGCGTACTTGCTCATCTGCACGAGCGCGAGCGCATCGGCCACGCGCTCCTTGATCTCGTTCTTCGGCGTGCCTTCCTGCTTCAGCCCGAACGCGACGTTCGACTCGACCGACATGTGCGGGAACAGCGCGTACGACTGGAACATCATGTTCACCGGGCGGCGATACGGCGGCAGCGACGCGAGGTCTTCGCCGTCGACGAAGATCTTGCCAGAGGTGGCCGTCTCGAGCCCGGCGAGCATGCGCAGCAGTGTCGACTTGCCGCAGCCGGAGCTGCCGAGCAGCGCGAACAGTTCGTTCTTCGCGATCGTGAGATTTACGTTGTCGACGGCGGTGCTGTCGCCGAATTTCTTCACGACGTTTTCGATGCGTACGAACGCGTCGTTC
>NZ_JAPVQY010000017.1:75480-121543 GCF_027257875.1 Burkholderia sp. IMCC1007 | reverse complement strand
CGCCGCCGCGCACGCGGAACGCGCGAGCGACCGCGCGGCGCTGTGGCGCGCGTTGCAGGACGCCGGCTGCGCGCCGGCCGCCGACCCCGTGCCGCCCGCCGATGCACCGCCGGTCGGTCCCGTGCTCGCGTACGTCGCACGCAGCCCGTCGCCGCTCGCGATCGTGCCGCTCGAGGATCTGCTCGCGCTGGATGCGCAGCCGAATCTCCCCGGGCCGCCGTGCGGCCACCCGAACTGGCTGCGCCGGCTGCCGCGCGCGGTCGACACGCTGTTCGACGACGACGTCCGCACGCGCATCGCGGCGCTCGAGCACGCCCGCCATGCACCGGAGGACGACGCATGACGCCGCGCGCAACGTTGCGCCTGCAACTGCACGCCGGGTTCACGTTCGACGACGCGGCCGCCCACGTGGACTATTTCGCGCGGCTCGGCGTGAGCCACCTGTACCTGTCGCCGATCACGACGGCCGAGCCTGGCTCGATGCACGGCTACGACACCGTCGACCACCACGCAATCAGCGCGGAACTCGGCGGCGAAGCCGGCTTCGAGCGGCTCGTCGACGCGCTGCGCGCACGCGGCCTCGGCGTGATCGTCGACATCGTGCCGAACCACATGGGCGTGGGCGGCGTATCGAACGGCTGGTGGAACGACGTGCTCGAATGGGGGCCGGCGAGCCCGTACGCGCACTATTTCGACATCGACTGGCATCCGCCCGACCGCGCCCTCGACGGCAAGGTGCTGCTGCCCTGCCTCGGCGCGCCGTACGGCGACGCGCTGGCGGCCGGCGACATCACGCTCGGCGCCGACCTGTCGGCCGGGCGCTTCTTCATTGCGTGCCCGGGCAGAAAGCTGCCGGTTGCCGCCGCCACCTACGCGGACATCCTGCGCATCGCGAACCGCGCGGATCTCAACGCGCTCGCCGAGCGTTTCGATGCCGCGGCGGTGCGCGGCAGCACGCGCGTCGCGGCCGCGCACGCGGCGTTGCGCGACTACGCCGCCGCCCAGGGCCCGCATGCGCTCGACGCCGTATTGCGCGGCGCCGATCCGCGCCGCGCCCGCTCGCGCGCTTGCCTGCATCGGCTGCTGGAGCGCCAGTGCTATCGGCTCGCGTGGTGGCGCACCGCCGCCGACGAGCTGAACTGGCGGCGCTTCTTCGATATCGCGACGCTCGCGGGCGTGCGGGTCGAGGACGAAGCCGTGTTCGACGCGGTGCATGCACTGCCGCTGCGGCTTCATGCGCAAGGACGGATCGACGGATTGCGCGTCGATCACGTCGACGGCCTCGCCGATCCGCGCGCGTACTGCCGGCGCCTGCATGCGCGCCTGGCCGCGCAGCGCGACGCGCGGCCCTACGTCGTCGTCGAGAAAATCCTTGCGCCCGGCGAGACGCTGCGCGAAGACTGGCACGTCGCCGGCACGACCGGCTACGACTTCATGAACGACGTCGCCGCGCTGCTGCACGATCCGGCCGGCGCCGAGCCGCTCGCCGCGCACTGGGCGGCCGTGTCCGGCTCCGCATGGTCGTTCGCGCAGGAAGGCGTCGCCGGCAAGCGGCGCGTGCTGAAACGGCAGCTCGCCGGCGAGCACGAGCGCGTCGCGCGCGCCTTCCACCGCATCGCGCGCGCGGCCCCCGCGACCCGCGACGTCAGCCGGATCGCGCTTCAGCGCGTGCTCGCCGAGCTTGCCGTGCATCTGGCCGTGTACCGGATGTACCCAACGCCCGGCGACGAGCCGAGTGCCGCCGATCGTCACGTGCTCGCGCAAGCGTACGACGCTGCGTGCGCCGCGATCGATCCGTCCGATCGCTACGCGCTCGATCGCGTCGCCGGGTGGCTCGGGCTGCCGGGCATACGCGCGCCACGGGCGGATGCCGCCGCGCTGCAGGCCGCGCGCGTCGCGTTCGCGCAGCTCACCGCGCCGCTCGCGGCGAAAGGCGTCGAGGACACCGCCAACTACCGCTACGGGCGATTGCTGTCGCGCAACGAGGTCGGCGCCGATGCGGGCGACTTCAGCCTGTCGCGCGGCGCGTTCCATGCACGCAACCGGCGGCGCGCGCGCACCGTCCCGCATACGCTCGTCGCCACGGCGACACACGATCACAAGCGCGGCGAAGATGCGCGCGCGCGGCTCGCGGTGCTGAGCGAGGTGCCGGATGCCTGGCGATCGGTATCGCTCGACTGGTCCGCGCTGAACCAGCCGCACCGTGGCCGCGCGCATCGCGATCTCGCATGGACGCCGGGGCCCGCGGCGGAAGCAATGCTGTACCAGACGCTCGTCGGCTGCTGGCCGCCCGAGCTCGCGCCGGACGATGCGGCCGGCCTCGCGGCGCTCGCGGAGCGCGTGGTGGGCTGGCAGACGAAGGCGCTGCGCGAAGCGAAACGGCATACCGACTGGCTCGCGCCCGACGCGGACTACGAGCGTGCTTGCGAACGGTTCGTGCGCGCGATCCTGCATCCGCACGGCGCGGGGGATTTCGTGCACCGGCTGCATGCGTTCGTCGCGCGCATCGCGCCAGCCGGGGTCGTCAACAGTCTTGCGCAGGCGGCGTTGCGGATGGCGTCGCCAGGCGTACCCGACCTGTACCAAGGTACCGAGTTATGGGATCACTCGCTCGTCGATCCGGACAACCGGCGCGACGTGCCGTTCGCACGACTGGCGGCCGAACGCGTCGACGAGCCCGTTTCCGCGTATCTGCGGGATTGGGTCGATGCGCGCGTGAAGCGTGCGCTCGTCGAGCGGATGCTCGCGCTGCGGGCGCGCTGGCCGACGACGTTTGCGGAGGGTGCGTATGTGCCGCTGCGCGTGCGCGGGAGGCTCGGGCGGCACGCGGTGGCGTTCGCGCGGTGCGATGACAACGCGACGATCGTGGTCGTGACGACGCGGCTCGCGTGCCGGCTGCTTGGCGACGTGCCTGAGGTGCCGCGTGTAAAGCCTGATGAATGGGGGGATACCGCGGTCGTGGTGCCGAAGGGGGCTGGCGCGCGGTGGAGCGACTGGTTGGACGACGGGCGAGAAATCGATGCGGCGTACGGGATGATACGGCTCGATCGATGTCTTGCGGCGCTGCCGGTTGCGGTGCTGGTGGCGGGACACGCGCGGAAGTGAATGCGGTATGGATATGTGTGGTTCGTGGTCCGACGAGCAACCCGCTCGACGCGCCATCAACATCGCGGTGGCAGCGGCTGGACACATGCGCTGCCAACGCGATCGGCCTCCTCACTTCGCTCGCGCTCAACAGCGCGATGTCCCCCAGTCGCAGCCGGTAAGCGCCGATCACGGCATCAATCGGTTCAAGTCTTTCGTTGTTCGTCGCGCGTCCGTACTTGTGGAACGCTCACCGCGGGGTAGCGACAGCCCGATCCGCATCGCGCGCCGATCCCGCGGCCACGCGCGCGATCACGGCCTCCGTCGCCGGTTGATGACGGGCAGCACGCGCGCCGCCTCCGACGGTTCAACCCAAGCTCCGTCCACGTAAAACCGTTCATGCCGGCGCTCGGCGACGGCTTCCGCGCCAGCAAGATTCGCCGTCATCCTAATCTCCCAGCAGCCCCTGCTGGCCGGCCCACACGTATGTATCGTCGAGCGCGCGTTCGATGGCGCGGAACATTTCGTCAAGTTCGGCCGGTGTAATGACGAGCGGCGGGCACAAGGTCACTGTGTCGTTCAACCCGCGTGTGACAACACCATGCGCAAGCGCGCGTTTCGCCGCATAAGCTGCCACGCCGGCGGCCGGAGCGAACGGCTCGCGCCGCGCCTTGTCCTTCGCCACTTCGAGGCCGCCCAGGAGCCCGATACCGCGCGCCTCGCCGATCAGCGGATGCGCGCCGAGCCGCTGCAACTGCGCCTGAAACGCCGGCGCGAGTTCGCGTACCCGGGAAACGATGTCGCGCTCTTCATAAATGCGCAGCGTTTCCAGTGCCACGGCCGCCGCCACCGGATGCCCGGTATAGGTATAGCCGTGCCCGAACGTGCCGGTCGTGCGGCTCTGCTCCACCAGTGCGCGGTATATCTTTTCGTTGACCATCAACGCGGAAATCGGCTGATAGCCGGCCGACAGCTGCTTCGCCATCGTGATCATGTCGGGCTGCAGATCATAGGTCTGCGAGCCGAACATATTTCCGGTTCGACCGAACGCGCAGATCACTTCATCGGCAATGAACAGAATGTCGTACTTCCTGAGAATCTTCTGCACCTTCTCGAAGTACGTGCGCGGCGGCACGATCACGCCGGCCGACCCCATCACCGGCTCGGCGAAGAACGCGCCGACTTCGTCCGGCCCCTCATCGAGGATCAACTGCTCCAGCGTCTCGGCGCAGCGGGTCGCATAATCCTCTTCGGTCTCCCCGGGTTGCGCGAAGCGATAGTGATGCGGGCAGTCGGCATGCACGATACGATCGATCGGCAGATCGAATTCGCGGTGCGCATACGGCAGGCCGGTGAGGCTTGCGGCGGCCACCGTGACGCCGTGGTAAGCCTTCTGGCGCGAGATGATCTTCTTCTTGCGCGGCTTGCCAATGGCATTGTGGTAGTACCACACGAGCTTGACGGCCGTATCGTTCGCCTCCGACCCGGAGTTCGCAAAGAACACCTTGGACATCGGCACGGGCGCCATCGCGATCAGCTTCTCGGCAAGCTCGATACCGACATCGGTCGATTTGTGGCCGAATGCGTGATAAAACGGCAGCTTGCGCATCTGCTTGTCCGCGGCATCGGCAAGACGCGCTTCGCTGAAGCCGAGCGATGCGCAAAACAGGCCTGACAGCGCTTCGAGGTAGCGGTTCCCGTGTTCATCGCATACGTAGCACCCGTCGCCGCGCGTGATGACGAGCGGCCCCTCCTTCTCGTGCACCGCAAGGTTCGTATACGGATGAAGATAGTAAGCGACGTCGCGCTCGTTGTTCGACTTGAAGATTGTGGTCATGGCATTACTCCTGAAGTGCTGAAGATTCGATCTGTTCTTTCAATAAAACGTCGAGTTCCTTCTTCCCGCTGGCCCACGGGCCGATGATGGCCTCGATGGCCGCCGCGACGGACAGCAGGTCCGCCTCGCCGCGCGCTCGCCCCACGATCTGGATGCCGACCGGCAAGCCGTCGGCGGTCATTCCGCACGGAATCGAAATCACCGGGAGGCCAAGCAACGTCAGCCCGTATGTGATCGAAAGCCAGTCGATATAGGTATCGAACTGCCTGCCGGCCGCGCATGCGACGAACGGAAGCCCCGCATCGAAGGCCGGAACGATCGAGGCCGGGCATACGAGCACGTCGTATTGCCGGAGCAGCGCTTCCACGCGATGCGTGAGCTCCCCGCGTGTGCGTATCGCGTCAGCGACGGCGGGGACACCAAGTGCCAGCCCATACTCGATGTTGCCGACGACGTTTGCCCCCAGCGTCTCCCGGTGCTGCCGGAGCACGGGCGCATAGTTGGCCGCGAACGAAACGCCGCGCAGTACGTGAAATGCGCGGTGCCCCGCCGACAGGTCGACATCGGGCCGTTCGACGCCGATACCCGACGCGCACAGACGGTCCATCGTTGCGGCGCAAATCGCGAGCACCTGCGTCTCCGGCACGGCAATGCCGAGCCCGTCGCTATAGGCGATGCGCACCGGAACACGCGGGCGCCGCGCATGGTCGAGAAACGTTTGGGCCGAACGCGGCATCGACAGCGGCGAACGCGGATCGGCGCCAACCATCGCATCGAACAGCAGCGCCGTATCCTCGACGTTGCGCGCCATCGGCCCCTGAACCGCCATCGTGTCGAAGGGATCGCGCGCGGGGCCCGACGGCACGCGGCCGGGCGTCGGGCGCAGCCCGACGACCCCACAGAACGCCGCCGGCGTACGCAGCGAGCCGGCCAGATCCGAGCCATGCGCCACCCACGCGGTGCCCGACGCGAGCGCCGCCGCCGCGCCCCCCGACGAACCGCCCGACGAACGCGAGAGCCGCCACGGGTTGCGTGTCAGTCCAAGTACGTCGTTGACCGTATGTCCACCCGCGCCGAATTCCGGCGAGTTGGACTTCGCGTAGACGATGCCGCCGCTTTCCTCCAGGCGCGCCGGCGTCACGTCGGTCGCGGCCGGAACGAAGTCGCGATAGACCCGCGAACCGTATGTCGTGCGCACGCCAGCCACGGCGGACAGATCCTTGACGGGCACCGGCAGTCCACACAGCGGCCCGCGTTCCGTCACGGGCACGCGCATCAGCCTTTGCGCATGTTCGTGCGCCCGCTCCCAGCACAGCGTCGGCAATGCGTTGATATGGGGTTCGACGAGTTCGACCCGCGCAGCCAGCGTATCGAGCAGCTCGTGTGGACTGACCTCTTCGCGACGAAGAAGATCGACCACCTCACAAGCGGTTCGGTCAATCAGGGTGGTGTCAACAGTCATGGTGCAATCTGTGCTTCTTGTTGAACGGGCGCATCGATTCCGTCGCGTGCATGGCCACCATGCACGAGCGGAAAAGCGTGTTTCCTCGCATGCGGGTATCGACGCGCCCGGAGGCCGGTTACCGGTTACTTCAGGAGACTCGTCCAGACCCGGTCGTGGAGGCGGATCGCCGCTTCGGAGCAAGACTGTTTGAACACGAACTTCGTGCCGGATGGCGGATTGAGCTCGGGCGCACGTTTCACGCTGTCGGTGACAAAAGCAGCGGAACCCGTCACGGCATTTTGATATTTGAGGAAATTCGTATTCGTCGCGGCAGCCTTCGGCGTCAGAAGAAACGCGATGAATTTCCGGGCGTTATCCATATCGGGCGCCCCCTTGGGGACGACGATATTGTCGACCCACGCGAGCGAGCCTTCCTTCGGATACGCGTAGCGAATCGAGCGCTTCATATCCGACGCACGCTGCGCCGTACCGCTCCAGACCGCCGACATCGCAATCTCGCCGGACACCATCGACTCGCGAATCGCACCCGCCTTCGAGCTATAGGTTTTCACGAACGGCTTCTGCTTCTTGAGCACGTCGAGCACTTTCTTCATTTTTTTGGGATCCTCACTGCAATACGGCACGTCGGCGGCAACGGCCGCGAGCGCAATGGCGTCGTCGGCGGAATCGAACATGTTTACCTTGCCGCGCAACGGGCCAGGCGGATCGAACAGCACGTTGATTGCATTGATGTCGCCGTTGTACACGGCAGAATCGACGGCGAAATTCATCGTGCCCCACAGATAGGGAACCGTGTAGTCGCCCTGCGGATCCCATTGCGGCTTGCGAAAGCGCGCTTCGATATTGTCGTAGCCCGGAATCTTCGATGCCTGGATCCTTTCGATCAGCCCCTCACGCGCGAGCACCGGCACCATGGCCTGCCCCGTGACCGCGATGTCGTAACCCGCGCCGCCCTGCTTGAGCTTCGCGAGCAGCGTTTCCTCCGAATCGTAGTTGTCGATCTTGACCTTGATCCCGGTTTGCTTCTCGAACTGCGACACGAGATCGGGCGCGATGTAGCCCGACCAGATATAGAGATTCAGGTTCCCCTGCGCATGTGCGGCAATGACCGGAACCGCGCATGCAGCGGCAATGCATGCGGCTTTCAGAATTCCTTTCATGGATTCTCCAATCGAATACGCTGCGTTGATGTAAGACTCATGAGGCAAGCTTGCGCCCGCTCTTTCCGACGAGATGGGATGCAACCACGAGCACGACCGACACCGAAAGAATGATCGTGGATGCGGCATTGACGTCAGGCGTGACGCCCATGCGCATCAGACTGAAAATGAAGATCGGCAGCGTCGTCGAGCCGGCTTGTGCGATCAGCACCGAGATGATGAAGTTGTCGAGCGACACGACGAACGCGAGCATCAGACCCGACACGATTCCGGGCATCAGGAGCGGCAGTGTCACGTAGCGGAGCGTCTGCCATTCGCGTGCGTAGAGATCCATCGCCGCCTGCTCGAGACGGGTGTCCATGCCCTGCAGCCGCGCACGAACCGGCAGATACGCGAACGGAATGCAAAATACCGTGTGCGCAATGACGAGATTGCCGACCCCAAGCGAAAGACCGATCGCACTGAAGAACCCGAGCGTGGCCACGCCGACGACGATTTCCGGCAGCACGAGCGGCAACATGATCAGACGTTCGGCCGAGCCGGTGAGTCGGGTGCGCTGCCGGCGAGAGATCGCCAGGGCCGCCATAGTGGCAAACACCGTGGCGAGCACCGCGGCCGTCAGGCCGATCGTGACGCTGTTCCGGGCCGCATCGCGCAATCCGTCGTTGTGCAACGCGACCGAATACCACTTGAGACTGAACGACTGCCAGACCGTCGCCGAAACGCTGCTGTTGAAGGACAGCGCCACGAGTACCACGATGGGCAGATACAGATAAACATAAAATGCGGCGGTAAAGATCCCGAATCCGGCGAAATGACGGGCGCGAAATCCGGCGCGCATGGACACCTTGCTCATTGGAACCTCCGTGCTCGCGAAGCTTCGAGGCTTCTGCGCATCAAGGTGATCAAAATGCCGGCCATCGTGATGGCCAACAGCAGCACGACGGCGAACATCGCGCCGAACGGCCAGTCACGCGCCTCGGTGAACTGCCGATAGATGAGGTTGCCGAGCATGAGCTTCTTCCCGCCGCCGAGGAGCTCCGGTGCGATCATGGCGCCGAGGCACGGAATGAACGTCAGCATGCAGCCCGCCACGATACCGGGTGCCGCGGCCGGCAAGACCACACGCAGCAGTGCCTGGCGCTTCGACGCATAGAGGTCGTGCGCGGCCTCGAGCAACCGGATATCCATCTTCTCCACGCTCGAATAGATGGGCAGAACCATGAACGGCGCATACGTATAGACAAGGCCGACCAGCACGGCGCCGTCGGTATAGAGCAGCGGCAGCGGGTGAGCAATGAGGCCGGTCGCCTGCAACGCACCGTTGATGACGCCCGTGTCGCGCAGCAGGAGAATCCACGCATAGGTACGGACCAGCAGATTCGCCCAGAACGGAATCGTGATCCACAGGATCAGCCTGCTGCGACGCGCCGCGGGCTGCATCGCGATGTAGACGGCGACGGGAATGCTCGCGGCCATCGTGATGAGTGTCGTCGCGCCGGCCACGGCGATCGAGCGCAACGCAATCGTCAGATACGCATCCGTAAATTCGAGGTTGTTGTCGAGATTGCGTTCGAACAGCAACTGGACATATGCATCGACGCTGAACTTGTGGATCACGCCGCCGTAGCCGCTTGCCTGCATGAACGAATAGGCAATGACGAGCAGAAGCGGCACGACCAGAAAGATCGCGAGCGTGAGCGTGGCGGGCAGCAGGCTCAGAATCTGGTTGACACGCTCGCGGTCGGCGAGCGATCTGCGCGGCCCGGCCGCCCGAAGCGAATGATCGACGTTGGCGGCCATGTCAGTCCTTGAGCAGGTTGATGGCGTCGGCGGGCAAGGTCAGCGTAACGGGCTGCCCCGCTTCGGGTGTCGCAGCCGTGCGCGCGGCCGCCATGTCGCGAACCACGATGCGCTGCCCGCTGCCGAGCCGCACGTGACAGGCGGTATCGGTGCCGAGATATACCGTGGCGTCCACCTTGCCGTCGATCCGGCTACCGTCCTGCGGCCCGCCGTTGCCGAGGACGATGCGTTCCGGACGAATCGCCAGCGTGACCGCGTCGCCGACGGCATGGTTGCCCGCGCATGTCGTATCGATCTCGCCGACCTGCGGCACCGCGATCCGCACACGGCCGGCCTCGCGAGCCGCGATGCGTCCCGACAGCAGATTGTTCTCGCCGATGAAATTCGCGACGAAACGGGTGGCGGGACGGTTGTAGATTGCCTCCGGCGTATCGATCTGCTGAACCAGTCCGTCCGACATCACGGCGATCCGGTCGCTCATCGCAAGCGCTTCCTCCTGATCGTGCGTGACGAATACGAACGTGATACCGGTTTGCTCCTGAAGCGTTTTCAGTTCGAGCCGCATGGCCTGCCGCAGCCGCAGATCGAGCGCGGACAACGGTTCGTCGAGCAGCAGCACGCGCGGCTGCGGCGCCAGCGCCCGGGCGAGCGCGATGCGCTGCTGCTGGCCGCCGGAAAGCTGATGCACACGCCGCTCGGCGAATTTTTCCATCTTCACGATCGCGAGCATCTCGGCCACCCTGCGCTTGATGTCGGCGCCGTTGCGCTTGAGCATCTGCATGCCGAACGCGATGTTCTGCGCGACCGTCATGTTGGGAAACAGTGCGTAGTGCTGAAACACCGTATTCACCGGGCGCCGGTACGGAGGCAGTGCATGAACCGGCTCTCCGGCAAGCAGAATCTCGCCCTCCGACGGCTGCTCGAAGCCGGCAAGCAGTCGCAACAAGGTCGTCTTGCCGCATCCCGACGGACCGATCAGCGTGAAAAATTCGTTGTCCTTGATGGATACGGTGACCCCTTTCAGCGCATGCGCGGCACTCGTGCCGTCGCCCTGATAGATCTTGTGGACGTCACGCACGTCGATGATTGGGATACGCGCGCGGGGCACGGCATTCTCATGCTCGCCCACCTGACGAACGGCGGCTTCCTCCGCACCCACGAACCGAGATGCAGGCCGGTGCGCCCGTTTCATGAAGATCGACACGATGTTGCTCCTCGAATATCTCGAAAAACTTTACTTTTTACCGCCATCCGATTACCATACTCGCAATACGATTTTTACAATCATTTTACGGTCAAAAGTCGGTGTCAATGCTTTTTCTGCATTTGAGGGGAATCCCTAGTGAGTGAAGACCGTCGCGCCCGAATCGGAACGCTCGAGAAGGCGCTGGCAGCATTGGAAGCCTTCGGGCCAGCCACGCCGGACCTGCGCATCGCCGAACTGGCCGAAGCCACCGGAATGAATCGCAGCAGCGCTCAGCGTGTCGCGCACACGCTCGAGAAATGTGGGTACCTGCGTCGCGATCCGGTGTCGTCCGCGTTGTCGATGACGTATCGAAACGCGTACATGGCCCACACCTTTCTGTCGACCAGCAATCTGATCGATCTGGCCGTCCCGGCATTGGTGGAGTTGAGCGCGCAAACTCACATGCGTGCGGACCTGTGGGTCAGGCAGGGCGACGACGTGATCAATATTTCGCGCATCCCGTCGGCCGCACACTCGCGCGCCATGGTGCCGATCGGCGAGCGCCTGTATGCCCTCACGTCAGCGCCGGGAATGGCGATGCTCGCGTGCGGGCCGGAGAAATCGTTTGCGGATTGCGTGGCATCGCTGTCGGCGAGCCAGCGCTCCGACGCCACGGCCGACGAGCGGCATCGTTGGGTACTCGCGCTCAAGACGGCGGCCAAAGCCGGTTACGTCTACGAACCCGGACTCAACCCGCATGACGAATCGACGATCAGCGCGGCCGTCCTGGATGCGGACGGACACTCTCTTGCGGCTGTCTCTATTTCGGGAAGATTCGGCGAGAAAAGCGGGAACGAGCTGACGACGCAGTTCGTGCTCCCCGTCCTCAATACCGCGCATGCGCTGTCGCAATTGAGAATCCAGCCCTGGGCGCGCGCACTCTCCCGGCCTGCCGAGGAGCGCATTGCCACGCCGCCCATTTCGGAAAACGATGCCGATCCGCTCTTCATCGAATCCGTGGCACGCGGATTGTTCGTACTGGAAAGCTTCTCGCCGACTCGTTCGGTCATGACGCTGACCGAGCTGCACCGGTTGACCGGGTTGCCGGTCGCGACGGTCCAACGGGTCGTCGACACCCTGATCGCATGCGGCTATATCGAAAAGGACCCGCGTCTGAAAACGTTCCGCCTGAGTGTCAAGACGCTCGATTTGCTGTTCCGCTTCCAGATGAGCGACCACACCATCAAGGCAGTCTGGCCGCGTCTTGTGCAACTGCGCGACGAATGCGGATTGCGTTGCTCGTTCTGTGTGCTCGCGGGCTCGGAAATCGTCCACCTGCTTCATGTGCAGAGCCATCCCCACAGCCATTTTCGGACAGCGTTCGTTGGCCGCAGACTCCCGACACTTTCGACCTCCGGCGGCCTGGCCATATTGTCGACGCGTTCGGACACGGAATTGGACATGATGCTCTCGAGTATCGAGGTGAAGCCAACGACGCCCTTTACGATCATGGATAAATCGATGCTGCGCGAACGCATCATGACGGCGCGCGAAAAGGGATATGCATTTACCGATCAGCAATCCATTCCAGATGAAGTCAATATCGCCGCGCCCGTCTTCGATTCCAACGGGTGCGCGCTCGGCGCAATCGTGGTTTCCGCTCCGCGACGCGATTGGAACGTTGCGCGACTGGAAAGCGAGGTTGCCCCGCCTTTGCTTGCCTACTCGCGGTCGATATTCAATTAGGTAGAGGTGCTCGTGTATTGCTCAGATGGGTCGCGCCGCAGGCCGGCCAGACCGTTCATGCGAACTGGCCGCAGGCACGCGAATGGCGCTGCGTGACGTCATCACTTCCCGTGACGCGCGAACCCGGCCCGCCTCCCCGCACCCATTCATCCGACGAATAAACGCATCGTTCGCCGCGGGATGCGTGTCCTATAGTTCTGGAGATGGCAAGGAGGCCAACGCATCACGAACAGGAAGGGAACACGCGATGACAACTTTTGCTCCTCCCCCGCTTTTCCCGCGCGCCACGAAGCGGCTGATGCATCGCGTGGCGGCACTTGCGCCGGCGCTGGCCGTCGGCATCGCCGTCACCGCCTGCGGCGGCGACGTCAACTCCGACGAACCGGCTTACGCGACCGAGGCGCGCCCGCAGATCAACGCGTTGCTCGCGCAGACGATGACGCCCGGCGCGGTCGTCTATGTGCAGTCGCCGCACGGCAACTGGCTCGCGTCGTTCGGCACCGCCGTGCGCGGCACCAATACGCCGATTCCGACGAACGCGCATTTTCGCATCGGCAGCGTGACGAAGACCTGGACGGGCACCGTGATCCTGCAACTCGTCCAGGAGGGCAAACTGAAGCTGACCGATCACGTCAGCCAGTACGTCGCGAACGTGCCGAACGGCGACTCGATCACGATCGAGCAGTTGCTGACGATGCGCAGCGGCCTCTACAACTACTCGACGAGTCTCGCGTTCAACCAGACGCTCGATGCGCAGCCGGACAAGGTGTGGACCACCGGCGAACTGTTGAGCATCGCGGAGAACCAGCCCGTCTATTTCGCGCCGGGCGCGGACTTTCGCTACTCGAACACGAATACGGTGCTGCTCGGCCTGATCATCGAACAGCTCACCGGCATGAGCGCCGCCGATGCGATCCGGACGCGTCTGTTCGCGCCGCTCGGCCTGACGGAAACCTCGCTGCCGCCGCAGGACAATACGGCGCTGCCCGCGCCGGCGCCGCACGGTTACCAGTGGGGCACCAATACCGAGACGATCGACAGCGATGCGCTGTCGCCGGCACGCCAGGCGGCCGCCGCGAACGGCACGCTGCAGCCGACCGACGTGACGACCGTCAATACGTCGTGGGCCTGGACGGCCGGCTCCGGGATCTCGACCGCGACGGAGCTGGGCGCATACGTGCAGCGGATGGTCGGCGGCGGATACCTGAATGCCGACCTGCAGGCGCAGCGGCTCGCGAGCTGCACGTCGACCGATCCGTCGGATCCGGCGGCGGCGAGTTACTGCATGGGGCTCGCGAAGTTCGGCACGTTTTACGGGCATACCGGCGAAATACCGGGTTTCAATACCTTTGCGGGCTACGATCCGCTCACGCAGACGACGATCGTCACGTGGACGAACACGGCGGCCGCTCCCGACGGACACGCACCGGCCAACCAGATCGCGCGGATCATCATGGGCGAGCTCAGCAAGGCAGCGGACGTACCGAGCGAGGGGCGGCCGTGACGGGGAGCGTGTTGCTGCTTGCGGACGACGAGCGAGCGGCGTATTGACACGCGACGCCGGCGGACAGCACCGGGCAGAATTCGATGTGCGGAACGTCGTCTGCGCGCCCGCCGTGCATCGCGCGGTCGATCAGCGACTCACGGAGACTGCCGAGACGCCGGCCGGTAACGCGAACGAGGTCGTACGGGCCTCGTTCCGTCACGGTCGGTTGCTTGCCTGCGGTTGCATCGATAGCCGTAGGGGGCCACCCGCGCGGGCAGTGGACTACGGCTGTGTCCAGGGTCGACCATGGGTCCGGGTTGCATTGACGCCGCTATGATCAACCTGTCTCGCGACGCCGCCCGGGGGGGAGAAGGAGCCTCCCATGAAGACGGTGGTCGTGCCGGCCAGGCGGTGCTGCCGAGCCGACACACGAATTCCGTTGCTCCCGTTACGTCCGTCACATGCGGTCGCTCGGGATGCTCACTGCGACATGCCGACGAAGGTCGGCAGCAACACGCGATACACGTGAATCATCGCCGGCCCGAGCAACACGCACATCAGCGCGGGGAAGATGCAGAAGATCAGCGGGAACAGCAGCTTCAGCGCGATCTTCGCGGCCCGCTCCTCGGCGCGCATCCGGCGCCGCGTACGCAGCATGTCCGACAGCACGCGCAGCGATTCGGCGATGCTCGTGCCAAAGCGATCGGCCTGGATCAGCATCGCGCAGAACGACTCGATGTCCTCGACACCGGTCCGCAGCGCCAGATTGCGCAGCGCGGTTTCCTTCGTGAACCCGGAACGCATTTCGAGCAGCAGCAGGTCGAACTCGCTCGCGACCACTTCGCTGCGAAAGCGCAGTTCCTCGCTCACCCTCATCAATCCGGCGTCGAGCCCGAGCCCCGCTTCGACGCACACCGTCAGCAGATCGAGTGCATCCGGAAAGTCCTCGAAGATCGCCCGCTGCCGCGCCGCGATCCGCCGCGACAGGATCAGGTTCGGCACGTAGTAGCCGATCCCGGCCAGCGCGACGAGGATGAACGACAGCAGCATGCGCTGTTCCGCGAGCCGCGTGGTGATCAGCGCGAGCAGCGCGGCGCATGGCAGCGCGAGTGCCAGCAGCGTCTTCGCCGTGAAATACAGCGCCGCCGCGTTCGAATCGCGCCATCCGGCATTCATCAACCGCACACGCAGCGGAGAGTTCTCCCAGCCGTCCTGCGGCAACGACAGCTTCGAAATCGGCTTCGACATCTCGACGAGCTTCTCGACCCAGCGCGGGGTCGATTCGCCGCCGTCGGACGCGCCGATGCCGACACCCACGGCGGCCCCGCCCGCCTGCTGGATCCGGCGTTGCATGTTGCGCGGCGCGAACACCAGCATCGCGACGAGCACGCCGCCGGCCACGAAGATGAACAGGCCGGCCAGCATCACGGTATGTACTACGCTCAGGTTTTGCATGACAACCTCGAAAGGTTCGTGAAGCCTGTGACGCGCGTCAGACGCGAATCCGGATGATGCGGCGAATCCAGAAGAGACCCATGAGCATCGACACCATCAGGGTGCCGACCATCTTGATCCCCGCCGGGTCGGTCCAGAGCACGGACAGAAACTCGCGGTTCACCAGCGCCATCACGGCGGCGGTGCCGAACGGCAGCAGCCCGAGGATCCAGGCCGACAGCCGCCCTTCTGCCGACAGCACGCGGACCTTGTCGAACAGCTTGAAGCGTTCGCGCACCAGCGACGCGATGCCGTCGAGCAGTTCCGCGAGATTGCCGCCGGTCTCGCGCTGGATCAGCACCGCGATCACGAAGTAGCGCAGATCTTGCGCCGGCACGCGCGTCGCGAGGTTCACCAGCGCATCGTGCAGCGACACGCCGTAGTTGATCTCGTCGAACGTGATCCGGAACTCGCCGCCCATCGGGTCGGGAAACTCCTCGCCGACCATCCCGAGCGCGCTCGTGAACGAATGGCCGGAACGCAACGCGCGCGCGATCATGTCGCAGATGTCCGGCAGCTGCCGCTGCAGCTTGGCCATCCGCCGGTTGCGATGGCGCGTCAGGTACAGCGCCGGCAGGCACGCGGACAGCAGCGCAACGAGCGGCACGACGAGCATCGGCAACGGGGTAACGCTCAGGATCAGGGCCACCGCCGCCGGAAACGCGGCAGTCAGCGTCGCCAGCTTCGCGACGCTCCAGTCGAGGCCCGACTGCTGCAGCATCAGGTCAAGCGCCTGGATGCGCGGCACCCGCATCAGCAGCCGGTCGAACGGCTTCGACTCGTCGAGCATCCGCTTCTTGAGGATCGACAGCCGCTCCTCCTGCACGTTGCCGCCGGCCGACATCGCGCGCAGCCGCGACTCGATCCGGCGCGCGGCCGCGCCGTGCCGCGCGTTCCACCATTGATAGGCGCCTTCGATCGTGAGCACGACCGCGATGAAGGTGAGAATCACAAAACCGTAAAAGATCGAGTCCATGTCGCCTCCCCAGGATCGGACAGCGGCCGCCCGTCAGTTCGTCTCGTAGTGCCGGGACGGGTCGTACAGCGAATCCGGCAGGTTGATGCCGAACGCCTGCAGCCGCTCGGCGAACTTCGGCCGCACGCCGGTCGCGCAGAAGTGTCCGCGCACCGTGCCGTCGCGATCCATGCCGCTGCGCTTGAACGTGAAGATCTCCTGCATGTTGATGATGTCGCCTTCCATCCCGGTCAGCTCCTGGATGCTGACGATCTTGCGCTTGCCGTCGGTGAGCCGCGTCGCCTGGACCACCACCGAGATTGCCGACGCGATCTGCTGGCGCATCGTCTTCGGCGGCAGCGTCAGGCCGCCGACGCTGATCATGTTCTCGAGCCGCGTGAGCGCATCGCGCGGCGTGTTCGCGTGGATCGTCGCGAGCGAACCTTCATGGCCGGTGTTCATCGCATTGAGCATGTCGAGCGCTTCCGCGCCGCGCACTTCGCCGAGGATGATTCGGTCCGGCCGCATCCGCAGCGCATTGCGCACGAGCGTACGCTGCGTGATCTCGCCCTTGCCCTCGATGTTCGGCGGCCGCGTCTCGAGCCGCAGCACGTGCGGCTGCTGCAGCTGCAGCTCGGCCGCATCCTCGATCGTCACGATCCGTTCCGAGCGCGGAATGAAGCCCGACAGGATGTTGAGCAGCGTCGTCTTGCCGCTGCCGGTACCGCCCGACACCAGCACGTTCACTTTCGCGCGGGCGAGTGCATCGAGCAGCTCGGCCATCGGCGGCGTGAGACTCTGGTAACTGACGAGGTCGTCCATCTTCAGCGGGTTGACCGCGAAACGACGGATCGACATCAGCGGCCCGTCGATCGCCGACGGCGGGATGATCGCGTTCACGCGCGAGCCGTCCGGCAGCCGCGCGTCGACCATCGGGCTCGATTCGTCGATGCGGCGCCCGACCCGCGACACGATCTTCTCGATCACCTTCATCAGGTGCGCGTCGTCGTAGAACGTCACGTCGGTCAGCTCCAGCTGGCCGCAGCGCTCGACATAGACCTGCCGGCAGGTGTTCACGAGAATGTCGGAGATACCGGGGTCGCGCAGCAACGGTTCGAGCGGACCGAAGCCGAACATCTCGTCGTAGATGTCGATCGCGAGCTGGCGCCGCTCGATGTCGTTCGCCGGCATCCGGTCCTCGTCGAGAATCCGCGAAATCAGCGCGGCGATTTCCTGCCGGATCTGATCCTGCGGCATGCGCGACAGGCGCTCCAGCTCGACCCGCTCGAGCACCGCCAGGTGAATTTCACGGCGCAGCTTCTGATAAGCATCGCGTACCGACGAGTGCGTCGACGCAACCGGTTCGGTGCCAGCCGCCTGCGGCTGAGCCCGATACAAGGACATCTGTTCGCGCAATGACATGATGGTTTCCCCGAGAGATTTACATGGACTTGAGCTTCGGCGTGGCCTTGCGGCCGAACAGCCGGGACATCAACGGTTCGCTGCTGACCGCACCGTGCGAGTGGCGCACGTCGCCTTCGACGATCTGCTTCGCGCAGGCCTGCAGCGCACGCGTCACCGCGGCGCCGCGTGCGACACGCGAGGCCGGATTGCCCTGGTCGAGCGCTTCGCGCACGGTCTCGGCATCGTCGGGAATCGTGCAGCTGGCGTGCAGGCCGAGCACTTCCTCGAGCGCGGTGCGGGTGCGTTCGCCCGCGCGAGTCAGCCGGTTCACCACGAGCCGCATCTGGTCGGTCGAGTAGCCGAGCGACACGAGAATCTCGAGCAGCCGGCGGCCCGCGCGCACGTGCGGCATCGCGGGCTGCAGCACGAGCTGGATCTGGTCGCTGCGATCCAGCGCGACGATCGACAGCGGATTGATGCTCACGCCGATGTCGAAGATCACGAAGTCGTAGCGCGGCGACGCGACGCCGAGGATCCATTCGAGCGCGTCCTCGCGCATCTCCGCGGCCTTGACCGGATCACCCGCGCCCGCGAGCACGTGGAACGTCGGCGTCACGTGCGCGACGCTCGCGTCGAGGAACGGGCCGTCGAGCCGCTCGATCTGCGCGCACAGTTGCGGCAGCGTCGACGGCGGCGTCTCGTCACTGACGAGGAATGCGGCATCCGCGAACTGCTGGTTCAGATCGACCAGCAGCACACGGCGCTTGTGTCCTTCGGCGATCTCGTACGCGACGTTGCTCGCCGCGAAGCTCGTGCCCGCACCACCCTTGCACGACATGAACGACACGAAGCGCGTATCGTCTGCATCGCGCCGCGTGCTTTGCGCGGCGGCACGTTCGAGCGCACGGGCGAGCATGGCGGGGTCGAGCGGCCACTGAAGCACATCGCGCACGCCGGCGCGCATCGCTTCCAGCAACACGCCCGGCGATGCATCGGCGGTCACCAGGATGCCGGTCAGGCCCGGGTGCAGCCGGCAGATTCGCTCGACCGCGGACAGCTCGGCCGCATCGGCCGTCGCGCCGTCGACCAGCAGGACGTCGAAGGCGTCGAGTCCGTCGGTGCGGTGCTCGATCTGCGACGGTCGGCCGGCCGCGCGGGTCACGCGATAGCGTCCGCTGTCGCTGACGAGGCGCGCGATTTGCGTGAGCCGGGCCGTATCGTCGGAAGCTACGAGGATATTGATCATGACGGTGCCTCGTCGATTCAGTTATTGACAGGCGGTGCCACCCGTCGCGGAATTCAGGCTTTCCCGCGGCAGCGTGGTGGTGAACGGCGGCATCTTGATCGCGAAGTTCGCGATCGGAATCATCGTCCTGACGTTGACGTTGGTGACGCTCACGGTCACGAACGAGCAGGAACTCACGTCGCAACCCGTCGGCGAGTAGCTCACCGACACGTTCGAGTTCGCCAGGATCGGCAACAGCGACTTCACGCGCTTCACGACGCCGGCGGCATTCACGTCGCAGACGATCGCGGTACGGGCGCCGAGCCGCAAGGCCTCGCTCGCTGTGTTCCAGTAGAACAGCACGCGCCCGAATTCGAACACGCCGATCAGCAGCATGATCAGCATCGACGCGATCAGCGCGAACTCGACGATCGTCGCGCCGCGTTGGCCGCGGCGGCGCGACGGCGGAAGGGGGCGCGTATTCATGACACTTGCCTCATCACGGTGACGATGTTGCCGAAGGTGATCGAGGACAACCCCGGGTACGCCGGAATCGGCTGGTACTGATAGCCCTTCACCTTCACCTCGACGACGTTGATGCTGCCGGTCGCCGTGCCGCTTGCCGAGTTGTTGGTCGAGTCGTAGGTCGGCAGGTTCGCGAACTGCGGCGGATCGGATGCGTCGCCGCAATCGGTCGAATGCGCGGCATCGCAGACGATCACCATCGACGTCGTGAGCCCCGGCACCAGCTCGGTGCCGGCAGCGCCGCAGGTCGTGTTGCCGTAGACGACCAGGCACTGCGCCGCCGCGAGCGGATACGCGCTGTCGCTCGGCAGATAGACCGACAGGTAGCGCGCCGCGTTGCGCGTCGCCTTGGTCAGCGTCTCGTACTGGTAGATCGCGCGGCCGAACTCGGCCACGCCCGTCGCAAGTACCACCATCGGCATCAGTACGAGCGCGAATTCGACCGCGGCGACACCGCGCATGCGTGACCGGCGAATCGGGAGCCTGTTCATGATCGCGTCTCCTCTATTGAACGAGCATCGGCACCTTGAGGCCGACCGAGCTGCCGCTGCCCGGCAAACCGTGTGTCGCGCAAGGCGTGTTGCCGGACGACGCCGAGCCGAGGAATTCGAGATGCGCGACGACCCCACCGGCGCCCGGGCTGAACGGCAGCGGATCGAGCATCAGCACGCAGTCCCACTGCGTGACGGTCAGCTGGTTGCTTGCCCCGTTCAGCGTCGAGCAGTCGCCCTCGGGGGCAAGCGCGACCCGGCGGTCGCCGCCGAACGTCTGGTAGTTGCTGGCCGGGTAGGACCCGTTGGTCGCGATGCCGCTGCCGCTCGGCGGCGTGCCGTCGCCCTGGTAGGACTTGAAGCCCGCGCGATCGAGCACGAACTGCGTGTACGCGTCGCCGACGATGCCCGCGGTTCCCGGCGGTCCGTAGTTGGGGCCGACGTACGCGTAGCCGGTGAAGTCCGGCTGGCCGCTCGAACCGTTGGCGCCGTTCGTATAGATGCCGAAGCGGGTATTCCACGCGCGCAGCGACGCGGCCTTCAGGCCCGTCGAACCGAGGGTGGGCGGCGACGTGATGTTGCAGGTATTGCCCGACAGTTCGTTGGCGATGGTCGGTTCGTCCGTCGAACCGTCGAGCGCCGCCCAACCGAAGTTGCCGGGCCCGTACGTCGTCGACGAGCCGGACGGCGACGAGATCCAGTCGCCGACCTTATACGGCGCGCTGGCCGCCGCACGACACACGAACACCGGAATCGCACAGGTCGTCTGCCCCGCGCCCACCGTCGCGATCGCACTCGCCGAGACCTGCGCCGCGTTCGCGACCTGCACGCCGGGAATCGTATTGAGCACCTCGATGAACCAGTGCGCGATGTTGGTCAACTGGGCGGTGCACTTCACATACTTGATGTTCGCCGGCGTGGCGACCGCCGTCTTGGTCAGGAACGGATTGGTCAGCGAATCGCTGAACGTCACGTTCGAATCCGTCTGCATCTGTACCGCGTTCTGCTGAAAGAACGCGAAATTCGAGTGGCCGGCCGCAATGCCGTCCGCTTCCGCGACCTGCAGGCTGATGGCCGAAGTCAGGTCGCGCGCAGCGGACAGCGCGCATGCGTCGGCGCTGTTCTGCAGTTCGCTGCGCGTGACGTACAGCTTGCCAAGGTCCAGCGCGAGACCGACGAACCCGATCATCACCGCCAGTGCGAGGCCAACGATGATCGCGACGGCGCCTTGCTGGCGACGCATACCGCGACGCGTGAGTTTCGGATGACGAGCTGCGCTGGACATGGCGTTCTCCCTGAGCGTGCCTGTGTTACTGCGTCGCCTTGCCGATCCCGATCACGAATGCATTCGCTTTCGGCTCGGGCGCCTTGAACGACTTGTCGTAGTTGTCGAGTGCGGCTGCCGCGGAGCTGCCGTCGACGCCCGGGCGCGATGCCGCGTGGTCGGCGGCATGCGGATCGATGATCTGGGCTTGCGTGACGGCGCGGACCGAGTCGCCGAAGCGGCTGTCCCACACCGGGCTCGACGACATGCAACCGGCAAGGGCGAACGCGAGCGGGACGGCGAGCGCCGCACGGCGCGCGAATACGAGGTAGGCGGATTTCATGAGCTTCCCCTTGGATGGCTTCAACGATCGGTGGATTCAGAGCCTGCATTCGCTCGTGCGACCTGCGCACGCGTGGCGGCCGGCAAGCCGTGCTGCGAATGCGGCGCGGATTTGGCCGGCGTGGCGGCGTCGGCCGCCGCGAGGCGCGCGGCAGCGGCCTCGATGCGCGCGATCCGCGCCGCACTGGCCGTATCGGCCTGCGGCTGCGTCAGCGGCGCCGACTTGAGCTGCTCGGTCGGCACCGGCTCGACACGCACCGCCCCTGCCGCGTCGGCCGCAGCAGCCGCGGCCTTCTCCGGCTGTGCCGGCACCGGGGCCGGCGCATCGGCTGCGTGCGGCGCACGCGGTGCGGGCAGCGCGGCGGACGAGGCGGCCGGCGCACCCGATTGCGGTGCAGGAGCCGGCGCCGGAGCCGGCGTCCGCGGCGCATCCGCTGCGCCGTTCGCGGGCTGCGTACCCTGCTCGCGCACACCCTTGCGACCTTCCATATTGCCGGTCGCGTACACGTCGGCTTCGTTCGGCTTCGAGAAGCTGTCCGTCGGCAACGGCACGTCGGCGGTCTGCAGCGGCCTCACCAGGTGCGGCGTGATCAGGAAGATCAGCTCGGTGCGGTCCTGCTGGAACGACGTGCTGCGGAACAGCGCGCCGAGTACCGGCACTTCGCCGACGCCCGGGATCGCCTTCAGCGAGCCGCTCGCGTTGTCCTTGATCAGGCCGCCGATCGCGAACGATTCGCCATCGCTCATCTGGACCGTCGTCGACGCGCGCCGGGTCGTGATCAGCGGCAGGATCGACGTGCCGCCGACGTTGGTGGCACTCAGCGTGACGCCCGTCTGCGACAGCTCCGATACCTCCGGCGCGACCTTCAGGCTGATCCGGCCATTTCCGAGTACCGTCGGCGTAAACTTCAGCGCGACGCCGAACTCCTCTTCCTGCAGCGTGATCGTCGACGTGCCGTTGCCGCTGCTCTGCGGAACCGGGATGAAGATCTTGCCACCCGCGAGGAACGTCGCTTCCTGGCCGCTGATCGTCACGAGGTTCGGCTCCGCGAGGATCTTGACGAGGTTGTCGGTGTTCTGCACATCGGCAGCGATGCTGAACGGCTTGTTGTTCGCCTTGTTGAACACCGCGCCGCTCGCAACACCCGCGAGCAGGTTGCTGACGAGCGCGCCGCTCCACGAGCCGAAGCCGCCCTGGATGTTGAACGCGCTGCCCATCTGGTTGATCAGCGTCTTCGACACTTCGGCGACCTTCACCTCGAGCATCACCTGCTGCGGCGACGTGACGGCCAGCATGTTCAGCACCCCGGCGCCCTTGGCGCCGCCACCTTCACCGGCGCTGTCGCTGTACGCACGGGCGATCTGCACGGCCTGCTGCGCGGCCTGCGAGTTCGACACGGTGCCGGCGAGCACGATCGTGCCGGCGGCGGTCGATACATGAATGTCGCGCTCGTTCGGCATCAGCTGCATCAGCGACGCCTGCAGGCCGCCGGCATCCGCGCCGACCGCCACGTCGATCACGCGGCATGCACCGCTGCGACCCTGCACGATCATGTTGGTCGTGCCGACCGACAGCCCGAGGATATACAGCGTCTGCGGCGACACCATCGTCGCCTGCGCGACGGCCGGATTGCCGATGGTCCGGTTGCGGACCGGCTCCGGCATCGGCACCAGCAGCGACTTGCCGAGCGGCACGCTGACGCTGGTCGACTCCCGCACCGCGCCCACGCAGTTCGGCCCGCGCAGCGGCCCTTCCGACGCGGCAGGCGCGGCGGCGACCGCCGGCGCCATGCTGATCGTCATCTGCATCGGCCCCTTCGCGACGGCGGCCGGTGCGCTCGCGCCGCCCTTCATCAGCGCGGCCGATTCCGCGCCTTCCTGGGCCAGCGCGCTGTATACGGTCAGCGTCCCGGCACACAGGATCGCGACCATCATCGTGCCCCGTGCGATGCGCGTGCGCATCGGGCCAGCACCTGAATGTTGCGGATTGATCTTCATTTCGTCTGATCCCCCGAGTGACCGGCGATGCGCCGGTTTTCGACTTCCAAGGCCGCCGTGCCTTGCCGGCGGCCGATCTGGTCAATCTGGTTATCTGGATGTGTTCTACGAATTCAGAAGCATTCGACGCTGCCGTGCACCCCCGTCAGCACGCCGACGCAATCGTGGCGCGCTTCCGGTGCGACGTGCGACGCGACCCGCACGCGCACGGTCTTCACGCGTTCGGGTGCGGGCGCCGGCGCGTCGGGTACGGGAGCCTTGCCGAGCAGCGTGAGCTTGGTCGCGCCGTCGGTGGTCAGCGTCTTCTGGTCGACCTGGTTGCGCAGCACGAGAGACAGCGTGCCGACGCTGCGCGCGAGGTCGAGACGCTCGGCCTGGTCCGGCGTGACTTCGAGCGTGACCGCGTTGACGACCTTCGGCGCCGTGTCGTCACGGCTGACCTGCTGCGCGACGGCGAGCACGAGGATGTGCTCGAGCACGATCTTGGAGATGCTCTGCCCGTCGGTCTTGCCCTGCTGTGCCTGCGTGTTGACGATCACGTCGACGTAGTTGCCCGGCAGCGCGAAGCCCGCGACGCCGACCACGTCGTTCACGCGCACCGTGATCGCGCGGCTGCCGTCGGCGATCACCGCGGACAGCCCGCCCTTCGTGCCGACCGGCGCGAGCTTCGACTCGATCACCGGCTCGCCGCGCGCGAGGCTCGTGCGCACGACGCGCCCTTCGAGTTCCTTCGTGTCGGTGAACGCACCGGTCGGCACGCTGCCCGACGGCCAGCTCACCATGTGGATCTGGTTCGGCCCGAGCGGTTCGCCCAGGTTCAGATCCGTGGTCGCCACCGCGACCGACGTGACCGAGCTGCTGGAGGTATTCACCAACCAGCGGGACGCGAACACGACCGCGGCAAGCCCCGCGACCATCGCGACGACCAGCATCATGACCGCTCGACTGTTTTTCATGGCAATGCTCCTCGACGAATCGTGAAAGAAACGGCTCAACCGGCTACATACGTGTGACCGCCGTGCTCGGCAGGCGGCAGATATCCGCCGTCGCGCTCGGGCGCCGAGCCGAAATAGCTGGCCCATGCGTCGTGCAGCGCGTCATGCGTGACTTCGAGCGGATCGCCGCGATACCGCGCGCCGGCAGCGACGAGGCGCAGCAGATCCATCGGAAAGCATGCGAGGTACGCCTTGCCGGTCGGCAAATGCAGCCCATGCAGCAGATAGTCGAATGCGTCCTGCGTCGGCACCAGGCCGAGCGACTCGCATGCGGCATCGAACACCGCACGGTAGTGGTCGATCGCCAATGCACCGACATGAAGCTTGCAACCGAGCCGGCGCAGGAACGCGTCGTCGGCGAACTGCTCCGGCGCCAGGTTGCTCGAGAACACCGGCCAGACATCGAACGGCAGCACGAAGCGATTGCCGGACTCCAGCGTCAGGAAATCGACGCCGCGATCGAGCGGCCGCAGCCAGCGGTTGAGCAGATCGCGCGGCTCGACACGCTGGCGGCCGAGGTCGTCGATGATGTACATGCCCATGTTCGCCTTCATGTGCGGCGGCGCCTGGTAGAAGCCGGCGCCTTCGTCGCGGCGCAGGTCGAGCTCGTCGAGCGTCAGTTCGCCGCCGGACATCACGACCGGCCGCTCGCAGAGGCGCCAGCGGCGATCGACCGCTTGACCGTCCGTCTGCGACGCCGCTTCGACATGCACGAGCGGATCGTAGATCTGGATCACTTCGCCGGCTGCGTAGATCGCATGCGGCACCGGCACGTGGCCGCCCATCAGCGCGCCAAGCCGCTCCGCGAGGAAGGTCTTGCCGCTGCCGGCCGGGCCGTAGATCAGCAGCGGCCGGCCGGAATTCAGCGCGGCGGCCGCCGAATCGAGGATCGCCGTGTCCATCACGACGCCGTCGAAGATGGCCCACACGTCGTTCTGGGACACGCGCAACTTGCGCACCGAATGGGTGGACAGGCAGTCGAGATACGCGTCCAGCGTGACGGGCGCGGGCCCGCTGTAACTGCTGCGCGAACGTTCTTCGAGCGCGGCCACACGGCCCGCGTCGGTCAGGCGGAACGTCACGTCGAGGTCGGTCTTGCCGCGATGGGTCAGTTCGACGAGATGCTCGCGCACCAGGAACGCGAAGATGTCGTCGAGCACCGCGAGCGGCAGGCAGTGCCGTTCGATCAGGTCGCCGTAGGACGGGCGGCCGAGCACCAGCGTCGACTTCAGCACCAGCCCTGCGACGAACGCCTGGCTCAGTCCGGTTTCCGCGAGCGAGCGCGGGGCCGCCGCGAGCTGCTGGCTCTTCTTCGTGTACGCTTCCCGCGACGGCGACGGATCCGGCAGGTGTGCAACCTGGGCGTCGCGTCTCGGTTCGATGTGGTTCGGGTTCATGATGGTTCTTCCTCGCAGCCGGTTCCCGGGTTCATGCGCACGACGCGAACACCATGCCGAGCGTGCCGGCCGCGATCGCGACGCCATACGGCAAGGTGCCGACCGACGCGATCTCGACGGGGTCTCCGCCTGCACGCGATCCGTTGGCGCGACCTGTCATCAGCATCCGGACATTCGTCAGCATCTGGCGCATCCGGCCATGCGCGAACGCGAAGGCCAGCGCCCCAATCCCGCCGGCCACGAATGCGGCCAGCACGATGCAGAACGCCATGTGCGCGCCGACCCACGCACCGATCGCGAGCATCAGCTTCACGTCGCCGGCGGCCATTCCGCGCAGCAGGTAAAACGGCAGCAGCAGGCCGAAACCGGTGGCCGCGCCGGCCAGCCAGGTGAGTACGCCCACCGTCACGCCATGCAGTGCGCACTGCGCGACCAGCGCACCGACGAGGCCGATTGCGATGACGCGATTCGGAATGCGACGGCTCGTGATGTCGGTACTGGCCGCGACGATCGCGAGCAGCGTCACGCACAGCGGAACCGGGTAAGGCAGCGTGGCAGGCAACATGGCGAACCTCGATTGAATGGAAGAATCAGGGCAGCAGGCCCAGTGCGATATTCATCGCCGTATTGACCGCGTCGACGACCGCACCGTACGCATCGAGAAGCGCGTCTCTCAGCGTGACGACACTCGCGAGCGCGGCCAAGGCGAACATTGCCGCGAGCAACGCATATTCGATCGCCGTCACACCCTGCTCGTCGTCGATCCATCGCGTAACGGCACGTATCCTGGCCTGCATGGCGACCTCCGATTCCGGTTGATCAAAAGAGCGGGGAAAGCTCGAGCACTGCACCGGCCGAGCCGTCCGCCGAGCGATCCCAACAGACATCTGCTTGTGTCGTGTCCGGCCCTGCACACGTGACGGAATGGCGACGAACGGGCCGGACCCACCGTTCGCCGCTCCGTCATTCAGACGACCGCGTTCAAATCGGTTGCGATCTCGTTGAAGACCGTTGCGAGGTCCTTACCGATCGTCGACACGGCGGTCAGGATCGCGACTGCGATCAGCGCGGCAATCAGGCCGTATTCGATGGCCGTCACGCCTTGCTCGTCTTGAGCGAAACCGCGGATCTTCTGGATGAACGTGAACATGGCAATTCTCCTTTGGACTACTATGAAATTCCCCTTGCCGGGATCGACAGGGGAGCGGCTGCTACAGGCACTACAAACGAATTCGGATATGACGTTCAGCAACCGGCACGACAGGGTGTGGGCCTGTCCGGGCGAACGTATGTCGGTGAGCTGGTGCGTGCGAAACGCATGCGCGGCGCGATCGTCGAGATATCGTGATCGAGCTGAACGGCATGACGGCCGTCCGGTGCATGGAGTCGGATTGAACGGATGACGCAAACGCGTCGATCGTCTTGCAAGTATTCAGTGCGGCGTGCGAGCCGCGACGTGCGCTGGTCTTTCATTTTTATTCCCCAATGCTGTCATGTGATTCTTATTGCGTGACGCTGTCGGCGCCTGATTCGATCGGTCAACGTTACTGGCGGCTTTCAAGGCCTGGGCTGCGTATTCCCCGACGCGCCCTCGATCCGTTGCTTACCGCAGGTGATTCGGTCCGGTTTTGTGAGTCTGTTGCGTCAACCGGCTGTTCATCACGTCGTCGACTGTCGTGCGGACCATCTCGCAAAGAGCAGGCCAGCCACGAAGAAATCCAGGCGCACCAAGGGTTTGGGCGTTTCACCCGGATGCCCGGTCCCGGCGCGAGCGCGGAAATGTTTCAAATTTGATATATGCGAGCCAGCCGGCCTCGGGGAGCTGCCCGGGCGCCGCCGCGCTGCGAAGGGCTCCAAAAAATTTTGTCAGGATTTTCCCGAATCCGCGCAGTCACGCGTCGGACGAACATTCCGGGCGATGCCGGGCCGGCCAAAAACACGGAATGTTTCAGGCGAGAAACGTCGATGACGCCGACACCCATTTCTCAGACGTGAAAACCCGGTTTTCAGCCATATCGCCACCGCCTCGATGTCGCGTGAGTCAGCACGCGGTTTGCGCCAGACGATTTTTTCTCCAACAATGCATTCACCGGACAGCGCCATCGAATGCGATTCGATCCGGATACACGACAACACAAAAGGGCTGCGGCACACCAGGCAGCCTTCACTGCAGACGGGGCATCATGTACACAGCCAATCGTGGAGTGCGCATTCGCGCCAAACGCTGTGCTCAATGGTTGACGGCAGAGCGGGTCGTTTCGTACAGCTTCATCATGCTGATTCTGTGCGTGGCATTCCTGATCGTCTGGGCCGTCGTCACGCACGCGTTCACGTCGCACGCCACCGCCCGTCCGGGCATCGACTTCTCCGTCTTCTGGACCGCATCGCATCTCGTGCTGCAAGGCCACGCCGCGGCGGTCTACGATCCGGCCACGTTCTTTCGTGCCGAGGTCGAGCAGCTTGGTGCCTTCATGAATCACCAAGCGCTCGCCTGGCTCTATCCGCCGACGATGTTGCTGTTCGTCGCGCCGATCGCCCTCGTGCCTTTGCTGCCCGCATACATCCTCTTTTTTGCGGGCAGCCTTTTATGCTATGCGTACGCTGTCCAGCGGCTTTCCGGGCTGCGTGCGCAACTCACCGCGCCACGCGCCACCGTACTCGTCGTGCTCGCGTACTCGGCCGTGTTTGCGTCCCTCGTGTATGGACAGAACAGCGTCCTGACCGCCGGCATCGCCGCGCTGGCGGTGCATCTGCTCGGCCGGCGCCCGATCGTCGCCGGCATCCTGATCGGGCTGCTCGCCATCAAGCCGCAAATGGCGATGGTGTTTCCGTTCGTACTGATCGCCACGCATGCATGGCGCACCTTCGCGGCTGCCGCGCTCGCTGCAACCCTGTTCGCCGCCGCCGGCATTGCACTGACCGGAACCGATGCGCTGACCGGCCTCGCCCACACGATGTCGACCGTGCGCACCCTGCACTTCATGCATCCGACCTATTGGTTCAGTTCGCCCACCACATTCGCCGCGCTGCGACTCGCGGGCGCATCGATTCCGGTCGCGCTCGCCGCGCAATCCGCGATCGCGCTGCTCGCGATCGCCGCCGCAATCGACGTCTGGCGCCGCACGCCGGACATGCGGCTGCGCGGTGCGGTGCTGGCGATCGCCACGCTGCTGACGACGCCCTATTTGTGGCATTACGAGCTCACGTGGCTCGGCATCGCGGTGTTCTGCCTGATCGCTCACGGGCTCGAGACCGACTGGCTGCCCGGCGACCAGATCGTGATCGTGATCGCGTGGCTGCTGCCGCTGTTCGAGTTGTTCAACCGGATGATGAAGCTGCCGCAGATCGGTCCGCTCGTACTGCTCGCGATGCTGTTCATCACCGTGCGCCGCGCGAACCTTGCGACGCGGAGGTCGTGATGAAATCGCACCTCTCCGCCCGGGATCCCCATTCCGCGATCGACGCCCATCCGGAGTTGCCGATCGCCGGTCCGCGCCGATTTCCTCACTGGCTCAACCGCGACCGCGTGCGCCTCTACGCCGCGGTGGTGCTGCTGACCGAACTGCTGTTCATCGGCATCTACGTCGCCCGCTCCGTTTGGTCGACGACGTCCGCACCTGCTCCGCTGTCGATGGATTTCTCGGCGATCTGGAGCGCCGCGCGGCTCGCCGTGCACGGACACGCGATCGACGCGTGGCATTTCCCTGCGCTGTTCGCAATCGAGAAGCTCGCCATTCCGACGATGAACACTGCCGGCGGCGTGCTGCTGTGGCTCTATCCGCCCACGATGCTGCTGTTCGTGCTGCCGCTCGGCTGGCTGCCGTACACGCTCGCACTCGTGCTGTGGCTCGGCGTCACCTACCTGCTGTTCGCGGCGACGATACGCGCGATCGTACAGCGCGAGACCGCGCTCGTTTGCGCGCTCGCGTTCCCGGGTGCGTTCCTCACCGTGATCATCGGACAGACGAGTCTCTTCACCGCGACCGTCGCCGGCGTCGGGCTGCTCATGCTGAACCGCCGCCCCGTCGTCGCTGGCATCTGCTTCGGCCTGCTGACGACCAAACCGCAGATGGCCGCCCTGTTCCCGCTCGCCCTGCTGTGCGCCGGACAGTGGCGCGCGCTGGCCGCATGGGCTGCGACGATCACCGGCGGCGTCGCGCTGACGACGCTCGCGTTCGGCACCGGTTCGTGGATCGCATTCGTGCACGGGATCAACGACGCGTACCAGGTCGTCGGCGCCGGCCACGTGAAGCTTGCGCGCATGCCGAGCCTGTTCGCTCTCGCCACGCTCGCCGGCTGGCCCATCCATGTCGCGCGCATACTGCAGCTGCTGTCGGCCGCGATCGCCGCAATGGCCGTCGTGTACGCGTGGCGCGGCGCGTGTTCGTACGCGCTGCGCGCCGCGACGCTCGCGTGCGCGTGCCTGCTCGTGAGCCCCTACCTGTACGACTACGACCTGACCTGGTACGGGCTCGTGATCGCGTGGTACGCACGCTATGCGTGGACGCACGGCTGGCGGCGCTTCGATCGCGAATGGCTGTTGCTGATGTGGGTGATGCCGCTCGCCGGCCTCGTGCTGGTGCCGCACCTGTCGTTCCAGTTCATGCCGCTCGTCACGCTGGCCTCGCTGGCGCTGCTCGCCAGCCGGATCGCACAGGAACGGCACGACATGCCGTCGATGCCCGACGCACACGATCACTCGACCGACACCGGCTTCACGCATCCGGTCCGATCGCATCACCGCACGGCGCACGGACTGCGCCGCATCGGCCGCGCGAGCTTCCGCGCCGATCGCTGACACGTCATTAAACGGGGAAACCATCATGCGCGAATCGCTCTACACACCGCTCGTCTCGCTGGTCGTGCCGTTCTACAACGAAGGCGAGGCCGTCGAACGTTTCTTTGACGTCGTGATCCCGCTGATGGCCGGCATCGAAGCGATCCGCTTCGAGATCGTCTGCGTGAACGACGGCAGCCGCGACGACACGCTCGAACGGCTGATCCGGATCAGCATGAACGATCGCCGCGTGCGCGTGATCGATCTCACGCGCAACTTCGGCAAGGAGGCGGCGCTGACGGCCGGCCTCGACGAAGCGGCCGGCGACGCGGTGATCCCGCTCGATGCCGACCTGCAGGATCCGCCGAGCCTGATTCCGGTGATGCTCGAGCACTGGCGCGACGGCGCGGAGGTCGTCGCCGCGAAGCGCAGCAGCCGCGCGTGCGATTCGTTCGCGAAGCGCACCGCCGCCGCGATCTACTATCGCGTGCACAACCTGCTGTCGGACGTGAAGCTGCCGGAGAACGTCGGCGACTTCCGGCTGATGGACCGCAAGGTCGTGAACGCGCTGCGCAACCTGCCCGAGCGGCATCGCTTCATGAAGGGGCTGTTCGCATGGGTGGGCTACCAGACCGTGATCATCGAGTACCAGCGCGATGCACGCAGCGCCGGTAAATCGAAGTTCTCCGGATGGAAGCTGTGGAATTTCGCGCTCGAAGGCATCACGAGCTTCAGCACCGTGCCGCTGCGCAGCTGGACCTACATCGGCGTCGGCATCGCCGCGCTCGCGTTCCTGTACGGCTCGTTCATCGTCGGCCGCACGCTGCTGTTCGGCAATCCGGTGCTCGGCTATTCGTCGCTGCTGTCGGTCACGCTGTTCATCGGCGGCATCGAACTCGTCGGCATCGGCGTGGTCGGCGAGTACATCGGCCGCATCTACGACGAGTCGAAGCAACGGCCCCTCTATCTGATCCGCCGCCGCTACCAGGCGCACAGCAAGGTGATCGAACTGCCGGTCGCGCGCGATGTGCGGCGCCCGATCGCACGCCGCCGCGCGCAGCCGGCCCGCGCGCGGGTCGGCACGCGCTGACGCACGGAGGCAACGATGCTCGCGCTGCTCTATGCGGAACGCGCACGGCTGGTCCGCTTCGGGCTGGCCGGACTCTGCTCGACCGGCCTTCACGCGCTGATCGCCGGCACGATGTATGCGCTGTTCGACGCCACGCAGGTCATTGCGAACGCAGTCGCGTTCCTCTGCGCGACCGTGTTCTCGTATCTCGCGAATACGCTGTGGAGCTTCTCGTCGACGGTGCATTCGCGCAACCTGCGACGCTTTCTGGTCGTCGCGCTGGCCGGCTTCGCCGAAACGATGGCGCTCGCGCGCATGGCCGAACTGCTCGACGTCCCGCGCGACTGGAGCATCGTCGCGATCGCGCTGCTGATTCCGCCGACGACGTTTCTGATGCACCGGTTGTGGACGTATCGGTGAAGCGGCGCCGGATGTCGCGATCGCCGGGGGCACCACCTGCAGGCCGATCGATTGCATACGAGAAATCGATATAAGCGCCGCGGCCAGCGCCGGCCGCACGCCGTCGTTGCGTCGCCGGTCCTTTCCACGAATCGTCGTTAAATAATCGCCCGTTGTTGTTTGTGCCCGCTCGCGCGGCGATGCTAGTTTCTGTCGGATTCGACGATGCGCACGGCCGGCCGCCGTCACGCGAGCGTCGCTCACGACGGAAACCGCACGATGCTCCCCTCTTGCCTGCCGCGTCGCACATGCACATGCACCGCTTCGCCGCGCAGTCGCGCGGCACGGAGCCTGCGATGAGCGAGCACGTGCCGGCGCTCGACGCCGCGCCGACCGTCGACGCGCCGTCGCACCGCACGCCGCAGCGCGCGATCATCCCTGCCGTCGCGGCGGCCAGTATCGGCTTCGCGATCGTCCAGCTCGACGTGACCGTCGTGAACGTCGCGATCCCGAGCCTCGGCCGGACGTTCGGGTCGACCGTGCACGGGCTGCAGTGGATCGTCGATGCGTACACGCTGTCGTTCGCCGCGCTGCTGCTGACGTCCGGCACGCTCGCCGATCGCTTCGGCAGCCGACGGCTGTTCGCAGCCGGTCTCGCGCTGTTCCTGCTCGCGTCGCTCGGCTGCGCGCTGGCGCCGTCGCTCGCGGCGCTGATCGGCGCACGGGTCGCGCAAGGCGTCGGCGCCGCGCTGATTTTGCCGACGTCGCTCGCGCTGATCACGCATGCATGTGCGACCGATGCCGCCGCGCGCGTGAAGGCGATCGCGTGGTGGAGCGCGACGGGCGGCGCGATCAGCGCGGCCGGCCCGACGTTGGGCGGCCTGCTGATCGATGGGGCCGGCTGGCGCGCGATCTTTTTCATCAACCTGCCGATCTGTGCGCTCGGGCTGTGGCTCACGCTGCGCCACGTGCGCGATTCGGCCGCCGCGCGCACGCGGCTGTTCGATCCGGCCGGCCAGCTGGTCGCGGTGCTCGTGCTCGGGCTGCTGACCGGTGGGATCATTCGTACCGGTTCGCACGGCGCCGCGGACCCTTATGCGGCCGGTGCACTCGTCGCGTCGATCGCGCTCGGCGTGCTGTTCGTCGCGATCGAACGGCGCGTGGCCGCGCCGATGCTGCCGCTCGCGTTCCTCCGGATTGCGCGGGTGCCGGGTCTCCTCGCGATCGGCGGCATCACCAATGCCGCGTTCTACGGGCTGATTTTCGCGCTCAGCCTCTATTTCCAGAGCGCGCGCGGCTATACGGCGACCGAATCGGGACTCGCGCTCGCGCCGCTCACCGTGATCATGCTCGCGAACCTCGCTAGCGCGCGCATTGCCGTGCGTTACGGGTTTCGCGCGACCGTCATCGCGGGGCTCGCCGTGTCGGTCGGCGGCTATGCGTGGCTCGCGCAGACGCTCGCGGAACACGCGCGCTACCTGCTGCTGGCGCCGGGGATGGTCGCGATGGCGGTCGGCGGCGGCATCGCGATTCCGGCGCTGACTTCGATGCTGCTCGGCAGTGTCGAAGCCGGCCGCTCGGCGACGGCTTCGGCGATATTCAACACCGCGCGACAGGTGGGCGCGGCCGTCGGCGTCGCATCGCTCGGCGCGCTGGTCGCGGGCCGGGGCGCGGCGATCGTCAGCGGCGCGTCGCACGCGTTCGCGATTGCCGCGGTGCTGGTCGCTTCTTGCATCGTGCCGGCCGCGTGGTGGCGCGGGGATGATGCCAATGCCCGGGGCTGAGCGGCTCTGTTGATCGGGCGGAACTCGACTGCGCTTCATCGCAACGATCTAGGCAATTCGCGCTGGACTCGCACTGGATGTAACCACCCAGCGTCCAGTCGCCGGTCCGGGAACGGCATTCGCCGCGATCGGCGTCGATCGCGCGGCCAGACCGCCTGATCCATCCTTCCCGAGCGTCGCCCACGGCCGGACCGACATCGATCCGATGCGATACAGTACGGAGCATGCACCGTGGACGTGACGTTCCGGTTCGCCGCTCATGCGTTTCGTGGCATCCGGCCGGCACGGCCCACGCGGTTCGCACCGAGCACCACCGGCGTCGGCCCACCGAGTGTGCCCCCCCCCACGACCGCCGATTCGGCCGCCTCTTTTCGCTCCCGACCATGAACGCAACCGCTGACAACGCACCTTCCGCCCCATCGGTCCTCGGCGTCTATCGGCAGCTGGCGGATCCGTCCGCCGGGCAATGGATCGTCAGCCGCTCCGAACGCGCGCACATGTTCCGCATCCAGCATCACCGGCCCGACGGCAGCACGTCGGTCGATACGGTCGTCGACGCGGACAACCTCGACGCGAAGCTGCGCAAGTGGCACCACGAAGGCTACGCCCGCCGCGACGAAGACGACGGCGAGCGCGCCGCCCCGGCCCGTCGCGGAGGCTTCATGCACGACCTGCGCCGCGCGCAGGCTGCCCGGCCGGCCGCCTCGCAGCACGCGGCGAACACCGTGCCGATCGGCGGCGTGCCGATGCCGCGCGGGCCCGGCGGCCCGCTGGTTCCGCCGCTCAATCCCGCGTACCTGTTTACCGCCCGCGCGACCAGCGTGCTCGAAGACATCGTCGAGAACCGCCGCATCCTGCTGATCGGTCATACGGGCACCGGCAAGACGAGCCTGATCGAACAGGTCGCCGCGCAGAGCGGTCACGGCGTGTTGCGCTCGAACATGAACGGCCAGACCACGGTCGGCGACTTCGTCGGCTTCTGGACCGTCAAGGGCGGCGAGACGATCTGGGTCGACGGCGTGCTGCCGACCGCGATGCGCGAAGGGCTGTGGCTGATCGTCGACGAGATCGACTTCGCGGAGCCGGCGATCCTCGCGGTGCTGACCGCCGTGCTCGAACCGGGCGGCCGCCTGCTGCTGAAGGAGAAAGGCAACGAGATCGTCGCGCCGCATCCGTCGTTCCGGCTGTTCGCGACCGCGAACGCGGTCGGCGCGATGGGGCAGTTCCGGCACCTGTACCAGGGCGCGAACGTGATGAACGACGCGTTCCTCGACCGCTGGCGCGTGTACCACATCGATTACCTGCCGCCGCACGACGAGGCGCAGGTGCTGCAGCAGACGTTCGGCCCGCGCATGTCCGCCGCGATGGCCGCGACGCTGGCGGCGATCGCCGCCGATTGTCGCGCGGCGTTCGTCCGCGAGGATCTCGCCGGCGCGTTCTCGACCCGCCGGCTGCTCGACTGGGCCGAACTGATGCTGCGCACCGGCGATCCGGAGGCGGCCGCCGGCCCGACCATCTATGCGAAGGTCGGCGCGGAAGACGCGGCACTGATTCGCAGCATCATCCGCCATCACATCGATTTCGAGGCTTGACGCGATGGACCGGGACGACGACGCGCGCGCGGTTCACCTGACGCGGCTCGCGCGCACGCTGTCGCAACGGCACGGGATCGACGTGCGCTTTGCAAGCCACGGGCCGCTGCTGCAACGCGACCGGCTCGTGCTGCCCGACACGCTGCTCGACGGCGACATCGACGACGACGCGATCACCGGCTTCGTCGATCTCCATGCGGCCCGCGCGCGCTTCGGCGCGATCGAGTCCGTGGCCGCGCTGACGTCGCCCGTCGTGCAACGCATCGCACAGGCGATCGACGACCGGCGCGCGGCCGGGCGCCTCGTGGCGCTTTATCCCGGCGCGACGCGATTCCTGCTCCGGATGCGTGCGGCATCCGCCGCCGACATGCTGCGCGGCTGGCCGACCCGCGCGTGGCGCGACAAGCTGCTGTGGCGCATCGAACGCGCGTTATGGGACGAGCCGCCGATGGCCGCCGAGCACGTGCCGTCGCTCGATGCGACCATCTCGGCCACTGCCGATCTCATCGACGAAGCACGGGCGTCGACGTCGACTTCCGACAGCATCGAGGCCGCCCGACGGATCGTGGCGCGCGTCCGCGCGCTCGCGTCGGCCGGTGCCAACACCATGATGTTCACCGCCGATCCGGGCAGCACGCTCGACAGCAACGCGATCGCCGCCGAGTTCGAAGCGGACGAACCCGGCGCGTCGGACGACACGCGCGCGCCTGCGGCCACCGATTCCGCCGCCGGCGCGATCGCCGAAACGGCGTCGTCACCCGACGCACCGGCGCAAGGCGACGCGGCGCACGGCACGATTCGTTTGTCGGCGGACAACCGGCCGCTGCTGTCGATCCCGCTCACGACTGCCTTCGACACGGTGACGGACTTCACCGGCAAAGGCGAACCGGCGCGCTGGCATCGTCTGCGCCGCGCGGCGCGCGCGCAGACGGAGCCGCTGCGGATGCGGCTCGAACGCGCGCTGAAAGTCGACGAGCAGACACACTGGAAACGCGAACAGGAACGCGGGCAGCTCGATCGCGCATCGCTCGTGCGCGTCGCAACCATGCCCGGCTATCGCACGCCGTTTCGCGTCACGCGCGCGGCGCCCGGGCGCGACGCGGCGGTGAGCCTGCTGCTCGACTGCAGCGGCTCGATGGCCGGCCGGAAGATCGAACTCGCGACGCTCTGCGCGGCGGCGCTGTGCGACGCGCTGATGCAGCTCGGCTTCGCGTGCGAAGTGCTCGGCTACAGCTCGGTCGAGGATGCCGCGATGCGCGCGCATTATCAGCGCTGGCTCGACGGCGGCCACGACACGTTCGGCTACAACCGCTTCGTCGAACGGCTCGACCTGCGCGTGTACAAGCGCTTCGATTCGGACAACCCGAGCGGGCTCGCCTGCATCGAATGCGGGCACGAGAACCCCGACGGCGAAGCGTTGAGCTGGGCCGCCGAACGGCTGCTGTCGAAGCGCGCGCGCCGCCGCATCCTGATGGTACTGTCGGACGGCTATCCGGCCACCGGCGACGGCAATCCGGCGATCCTGCGCACCGACCTGCGGGCACGCGTCGACGCGCTGCGCGACCAGCGCGTCGAACTGATCGGCGTCGGGATTCTCGACGATGCGGTGGAGTCGTTTTATCCGGTCAGCAGCGTCGTCGAGCAACTGAACGAGTTGCCGGGCGCGGCTTTCAGCGTGCTGAGCAACACGTTGCTGGATCGGCGCTGATCGCGCGAAGCGGGTCGGTCGACGCAGCTGCGTCCGCGCAACGCCGATATGGGCGGGACGGCGGGAACGGCGGAACGGCGGAACGGCGGAACGGCGGAACGGCGGAACGGGCCAGCATACCGGTTCGATACAGCGTGCAGTAGGGTCAAATCGTTCATCGCTACGTCACGGAACCATCGCACCGGCCGCAAGCGACGCCTGCTAGCATGCCGTGTAGCGGCGCCGAATCGCACCGCTTCTGTAAAGATGTCGCGTTGCATGTCATCGGTCGGCCGAGCACCGGCTTGCCGCCCATGGCCGGTGGTTTCGACGCGAACGCTTCCCCGCAGCACGAATCGTGCTCTGCCCGCATTCGACTTCCATCCGACCGTCGATTTCGCCGCATCCCGTGGCGCAAGCCGGCGGCACGAGATTCGTCCATGCCCAGGAAAAAAACCAGTCTCTGGCTACGCCCTTTCGATCTGCTTGCCGCCGCGACGCGTACGCGGCCGAGGAAGAAGCCTGCAAAAGCTGCCAAGCCCGCCAAAGCGGCCAAACCAGCCGCACCGGTCAAGCGAACGACCGCGCGCGCCGCCGGCACACCGGCGCCGCGTCGCGCGAGCCCCGCGCCGGCCGCACGGACCTCGCCGACCCAGGCGCCCGGCACGTGGCTGCGCTCGTTCCATTCCGCGCGCCCGGTAGCCGGGCGCTTCGTCAACCATCTCGCGTACGGACTGTATCTTCCCGTCGCGGCGGTAACGACCGTCGGCATGCCCGTCGTCGTGATGCTGCACGGCTGCAAGCAGACGGCCGAGTCGTTCGCCGCCGGCACGCGCATTTGCCGCGTCGCGGAGCGCGCCGGGTTTGCCGTGCTGTTTCCGGAGCAGGCGAAGACCGCCCATTCGCATCGCTGCTGGAACTGGCATGGCGATGGATCGGAGTCGGAAACGCCGGCGATCGCGTCGCTGATCGATGCGATCGTGCAGGAGCGCGGGTTCGATCGCGACCGCGTGTATCTGGCCGGCATGTCGGCCGGCGCGGGGCTCGCCGCGCGGCTGGCGATCGAGTATCCCGACCTGTTCGCGGCTGTCGGCCTGCACTCGGGGCCGGCCATCGCGCCGCCGTTGTCGACCATGGCCGCGATGAGCCTGATGCGGCGCGGGCTGCGCGACGATCCGGTCCAGGTCGTCGACGCCTGCGTCGACGTTCGTGCGCATCCGGGCATGCCCGCGCTCGTCATGCACGGCGGACTCGATACGGTGGTCGCCGAACAAAACGCGAGGCAGCTCGGCGTGGAATTCGCGCGCATCAATCGGCTCGTCGACGAACACGGCGAGCTGCGCGTCGGCGAGCACCACACGTACGCCGACGACGGCGCCGAATACACCGACTATCTGCGCGGCGGCCGGGTCGTCGTGCGGGTCTGCATCGTGCGCCGGCTGGCGCACGCGTGGAGCGGCGGCGATCCGCGCGAAGCGTTCCACTCGGCCACCGGGCCGGACGCGACCGCGATGTTCTGGAATTTCTTTCGCCGGCGGCGGCGTAAGCGATAGCGATAGCGATAGCGATAGCGGCAGCGGCAGCGGCAGCGGCAGCGGCAGCGGCAGCGGCAGCGGCAGCGGGAACGATAGCGCGAACGAGACGCACCCACGCCCCATCAAGCGCCCTCCCGCGCCACTCCACGATCAAAAGCCCGAACGACGGATCCCCTACCGCGCGTCGCCATCCCCCGGCGCATCCGTCGCCGCGAGCACATCCGACAATTTGAGGACCGGACAATGCGCACCGGCGCTCGCCACCGCATCCCGATAGGTATGCGTGATCGCGCTCGCGATCGCATGCGCCGCGTCGTTGCCCTCCGCCATCGCCGAGTAGTAGGACAGATCCTTGAGCGCGTTCGCCATATGAAACGGCAACCCCGACGTGTCGCCGGTCTGCAGGAACGGCAGCAGCCGGTTCAGCGCCACCCCGCCGCCGCCGCCGTTTGCCAGCACCTCGGCGAGCACCGCGACGTCCACGCCGGATCGTTTCGCGCAGGCAACGGCTTCGGAAAGCAGCGCGATGGTCCCGAGCGACACGTAGTTGTGCAGCAGCTTCATGCTGTGGCCGGCGCCGAGCTCGCCCACGCGCGTGATGTTTTCCGCGAAACACGCGAGTACCGGCCGCAACTCGTCGAACAACCCGGGCGTCGCGCCGACCAGCAGGTTCAGCCGCCCTTCGTGCGCTTCCCTCGCGCCGCGCGTCATCGGCGCGTCGACGAGACGGCCGCCCGCGGCTTCGACGAGCCGCGCCATCCTGACGGTCGAATCCGGCACGGCAGTCGAGCAATCGACGACGATCGCGTTGTCCTTCAAACCCGCCAGTACGCCGAGCTCGCCGGTGAGGACGGCTTCCACTTCCGGCGAACCCGTCACGCAGAGGATGATGACGTCCGCTTCGCGGGCCAGCTCGCGCGGCGTCTTCACGGTCCGTACGCCGCCGCGCAACAGCTCGTCGAGCGGCTGGTTGCCGGGATGCTCGACGACCGTGAGCGGATAGCCGTGCTTCAGCACGTTGCGTGCGATACCGTGCCCCATCAAACCGACGCCGATCAGGCCAATCTGTTGTTTCATGTGATGTCCTTCCGTCAAAGACGATGGCGCCGCGGCACCGACGCCGCGGCGAAATGGGTAACCGTTATCGATCGACCAGGCGTGCCGGCAGCAGCATCGTGAGAACCAGGCCGAGCAACAGGCAGCCGACCATCAGGAACAGCGGGGCGGCGAGGCCGCCCGACATCTGCTTCAGATAGCCGACCGCATACGGCCCGAAGAAGCCGCCCATGTTGCCGAACGAACTGATCACCGCGATGCCCATCGACACCGATGCGGTGCCGAGCGCGGTGGTCGGCATGCTCCAGAACAGCGGCGGAAACGAGATGAGCCCGGCGTTCGCAATGCAGAGCGCGAACATGCCGAGCCACAGCTGGTCACGCCAGATCACCGACAGCGCGAGCCCGGTCGCGCCCATCAGGAGCAGCGCGGCGACGTGCAGGCGCCGGGCGCCGCGCCGGTCCGCGCTGCGTCCGAACAGCACCATCACGACGACGGCCACCGCATTGGGCAGCGCCGCGAGCAAGCCGATCACGAAGTCGCTGCCGATGCCCATCTGCTTGATCATCGTCGGCGCCCAGAACGTGTAACCGTAAATGGCGAACACGTCGAGAAAGTAGATCACGCAGAACGCCCAGACGAGCCAGCTCGAGAAGAGGCCCTTGTGACTCGCGGCCTCGGTCGTCTCGCGATCGTCCGCCAGCACGCGCGCCAGGATCGCGCGGTCCGTCGGCGCGAAGCGGGCGCTGCGCGTGACGTCGTCGTCGAGCCCTTTCCACACGTAAAGGGCCGCCACGAAGGCCGGCAGCGACTCGACGATGAAGATCCACTTCCAGCCCGGGATCTGCATTGCACCGTCGAAATACTGGAGGATGAAGCCGGTCAGCGGCGAGCCGATCAAGCCCGCGAGCGCAAGGGCCGCATAGAACATCGATAGAATCCGCGCGCGACGGTGGCGCGGAAACGACTGGGTCATGTAGAGCACGATGGCCGGGATGAATCCGGCCTCGGCGACACCGAGCAGGAAACGCATCACATAGAACTGCATCGGCGTGGACACGAAGGCCGTCAGCCCCGACACGATGCCCCACGACACGACGATCCGCGTGATCCAGCGCCGCGGCCCCACCCGCACCAGCAGCAAGTTGCTCGGCACCTCGAAGATCACGTAGCCGAGAAAGAAGATCCCGGCGCCGAAGCCGAACACCGCGTCGGAGAAGCCCAGATGCTGGCTCATCTGCAGTTTGGCGAAGCTGACGTTGACGCGATCGATGTACGACGTGACGTACGCGAACATCAGGATCGGCAGGATATGCAGCGCAAGCCGACGAAACAGCCGGTCCTCGTGCGCCAGGTCGTGCGTCGGTGCCGGGATTGCGATGCCTCCCGGGCTATAGGTCGCGTCGATTTCCACGTTTGTCTCCGAAGGTTTTCTGGATGGTCCCGCTCGCCTGCGCCGCACGTCTGGATCGCAGCGTGCGCGCGCTGTCGAGATAGGTATGTGCGAGTGGGGTCCGTTCGAATCTACCGGCTGCCGGATCCGGCCGATATGCGAAATCCTTCAAGCGGCACTTCGAATATCTCGAATGCACGCGCGATTCGGTCACGGCACGGTGCGCTGCACAAGCAGCGAGATCCTGCATTCTAGCGGCCGAAACGGCCGTGCGCGTCATGCACCGACGTGCGGCGCGCGTCGCGGTGTGCGGCGCAGCATCGGCCGCTCCTCAGGGTTAGCCCCAAAGCGCCCGACGCGATGGCGGCCGTCGAGCAATGACATACTTCCGCAAGCTTCAATGGAGAATCCCCGCTTGTTCGATCTCACGTCACTCGCCCTGTTCGTGCGTGCAGCCGAGCTGGGCAGCCTTTCACGCGCCGCGCAGCAGTCCCACATGTCGCTGTCCACCGCCAGCCGCCGCATCGCGCTGCTCGAGCATCACTTTCGCGTGGTGCTCCTGAACCGCACGGTGGCCGGCGTCGAACTCACGCCGGCCGGCGAAGCGCTGCTGCGCCATGCGACCGACCTGCTGCTGCGCACCGACGCGATCTACAGCGAGCTGTCCGACTATACGAAGGGCTCCATCGGCCGGGTCCGCGTCTTCGCGAACATCTCGGCGATCAGCCAGGATCTGCCGGACCAGTTGCGCGCGTTCTCGCAGCGCTACCGCGACATCAAGCTGCAGATCAGCGAGCTCAGAAGCGCCGACATCCTGCAGGCGCTGCGCGAAGGCCGCGCCGACGTCGGGATCGTCACGTCCCGGACCGCGACCGAAGGCATTCATCTCGCGCCGTACTGCATGGACCGGGCGAGCGTGGTCGTCCCCGAGGACTACGGCCTGACCGGCGACTCGATCGACTTCAGCGCGTTGCTCGAGCACGATCTGGTCGCGCTGGACGACCGGTCGGAGCTCACGCGTTCGATCGTCAGGGAAGCCGCGCTGCTCGGCAAATCGGTGCGCTTTCGCGTGCAGGTGCAGAGCTTCGAGGCGATGTGCCGGCTGATCGCCGCGGGCCAGGGCATCGGCATCCTGCCGGAGCGCGCCGTCGCGCTGTTTCGCGAACCCATGCACCTGCGCTTCATCCGGCTCAACGCGCCGTGGGCCGACCGGATCATGTCGGTCGGCATCCGCACCGGCGCCGTGCCGCAGCCCACCCGCAAGCTGTTCGAGTTCCTCGCATCGTTCGCGCCGGCTTCGCTCGCCGCGCACGACACCGAGCCGTCGAACGACTGACGCCGCGTCCACGCGCACGGGTGCGCCCGCGCCTTGCAGATTTTCGAAGGTCCCGTTCACGAATCCGCACTTCCTTCGCGCGTCGGCGACGCGGTAGATTGGACGGACAGATTCAGTCGTCCGCCCGTTACCGCAACGGAAGAGACGCAGGAGACACGTCAGCGCCACCCGGTGCGATCGGGTGTGGCGTCGCGTACGGCGCAGTGCACCGCGCGCTACCCGACTCGCCGCCATCCGCCTCCTGCCTGCCCCCTTCCCTGCGCCACGCCATCGTCATCCTGGAGGTTTCCCATAACATGAAGAACCCACATCGCATCGCGGTCATCGCCGGCGACGGCATCGGCAAGGAGGTGATGCCCGAAGGCCTGCGCGTCTTGCGCGCCGCCGCCGAGCGCTTCGACATTCCATTGGCGTTCGACGCGTTCGCCGACTGGTGCACCGATCACTACGTGCGTCACGGCACGATGATGCCGGCCGACTGGGCGCGCCAGATCGGCGGCCACGATGCGATCTTCTTCGGCGCGGTCGGCGCGCCGGATATCGTGCCCGACCACGTCGCCGTGTGGGAATCGCTGATCAGGATCCGCCGCGAATTCGATCAGTACGTGAACCTGCGCCCGGTGCGCCTGATGCCGGGCGTGCCTGCTCCGCTGGCCGGACGCCAGCCCGGCGACATCGACTTCATCGTCGTGCGCGAGAACACCGAAGGCGAGTATTCGTCGGTGGGCGGCCGGATGTTCGCCGGCACCGAGCGCGAGATTGCCGTGCAGGAGTCGGTGTTCTCGCGCGTCGGCGTCGACCGCGTGCTGAAGTTCGCGTTCGAACTCGCGCGCTCGCGCCCGCGCAAGCAGTTGACCGCCGCGACGAAATCCAACGGCATCTCGATCACCATGCCGTTCTGGGACGAGCGCGTCGCCGAGATGGCCGCGCGCTTCCCCGACGTCGAAGCGCGCAAATATCACATCGACATTCTCTGCGCGCACTTCGTCCAGAATCCGGATCGCTTCGACGTCGTCGTCGCGTCGAACCTGTTCGGCGACATCCTCTCCGACCTCGGGCCCGCATGCACCGGCACGATCGGCATCGCGCCGTCGGCGAACCTGAATCCCGAGCGCCGGTTTCCGTCGCTGTTCGAACCGGTGCACGGCTCCGCGCCGGACATCGCCGGCCGCGGCATCGCGAATCCGATCGGCCAGATCTGGTCGGCCGCGTTGCTGCTGCAGCATCTCGGCCACGGCGACGCGCGCTATGAAGCGGCGGCCGCCGAAATCGTCACCGCGATCGAGTCCGTCCTCGTGTCCGGCCCGCGTACGCCCGACATGGGCGGCACGGCCACCACCGTGGAACTCGGCGCGGCGATCGCCGAAACCATCGCAAATCCCGCTTCGATCGAGGAATGACCCATGCAATTCGGCCACTACATCGACAACGCCCGCGTCCTGCGCGATTCGGGCGCGCACATTGAAGTCATCGATCCGAGCACCGGCGAACCGTTCGCGACGATCGCACGCGGCGACGCGGCGGACATCCAGCTGGCCGTTTCCGCCGCGCAACGCGCGATGGGCGAAACGCTCGACGGCCCGTGGGCGAGGCTGTCGCCGGTCGACCGCAGCAATCTGCTGTTCGCGTACGCCGCCGCCGTCCTCAAGCACGCCGACGAACTCGCGCAGCTCGAGGCACGCGACACCGGCAAGGCGCTGAACACCGCGCGCACCGATGCCGCCGTGCTCGCGCGTTACCTTCAGTACTACGCCGGATGCGTGGACAAGCTGCATGGCGACACCCTGCCGTACACCGCCGGGTACACGGTCCTGACCGTGCGCGAGCCGATCGGCGTGACCGGGCACATCATTCCGTGGAATTACCCGATGCAGATCTACGGACGCAGTGTCGGCGCGTCGCTCGCCGCCGGTAACGCGTGCGTGGTCAAACCGGCGGAGGACGCGAGCCTGTCGATCCTGCGGCTGGCCGAGATCGCGGCCGAGGTGGGGTTTCCGGCCGGCACCGTGAACGTCGTGACGGGATTGGGCGCCGAAGCCGGTGCGGCGCTGTCGGCCAATGCGGGCATTCGTCACATCTCGTTTACCGGGTCGACCGGAACGGGCGCGATGGTCGGCCGCGCCGCCGCCGAGCGTCACTGCCCGGCCGTGCTCGAACTGGGCGGCAAGTCGCCTCAACTGCTGTTCGACGACGCCGACCTCGAACAGGCGCTGCCCGTGATCGTCAACGCGATCGTGCAGAACGCCGGGCAGACCTGCTCGGCGGGTAGCCGCCTGCTCGTCCAGCGCAGCATCTACGAGTCCGTGCTGGATCGTCTGGCGCAGCGATTTGCGTTGCTGCGTTCGGGGCCGCCGTCGATGAATCTGGAGATGGGGCCGCTCGTCAACGCGAAGCAGCATGCGCGGGTGCGGGCCATCATCGCGCGCGCGGAAGCCGACGGTATTCGCGTGGCGGCCCGCGGCACGATCGCGGCCGGCGCATCGCGGGCCGGTTACTACCAGGAAGCGGTGCTGTTCCGCGACGTTCCGCCCGACAGCGAACTCGCGCAGGAAGAAGTGTTCGGCCCCGTGCTCGCCGTCATGCCGTTCGACGACGAAGCCGACGCGGTCGCGCTCGCGAACGGCACGCAGTATGGCCTCGTCGCGGGCGTGTGGACCCGGGACGGCGCACGCGGGCTGCGGCTCGCGCGCAAGCTGCAGGCCGGGCAGGTGTTCATCAACAACTACGGGGCCGGCGGTGGGGTGGAGCTGCCGTTCGGCGGCGTGAAGGCCAGCGGGTATGGTCGCGAGAAGGGGTTCGAAGCGTTGCTGGGTTTCACCGCACTGAAAACCATCGCGATCAGGCACGATTGACGACTGCAACGCGCGACGACGCGCTCCGACCGGAACGCCGGCAACGAACGGCGGAGCCGTGTCAGGGCGCGTCGATCCCTTCCGCCCGTGTCGCCAGGAAGCGCAGGTACTTGTCGTCTTCGTCGTCGAACAGCTCCGGGCCGCCGCCCATGTACGCACGCATCAATTCGTCCGCGGCGCGGTCGAGCTCGCCGAGTTCGAACTGACACTGGCCGAGCCTCAGGTGCAGAAACGGATTGCCGATCGCCTCGGGGAAATGCATCGCCTGCTCGAGCGTGTCGCGCCCGGCCGCGTAATCGGCCTGAAGGAAATGCGTGTCGCCGATGGCGGCCATCAACCAGGTGCCGGCTTCCCAGTTGGTCTTCGGTTCGGGAAGCAGGTCGAACGCTTCCCGGTATTGCGCCAGCGCGCCGGCGAAGTCGCCGGCTTCGGTCAAGTCATCGCCGGCTTCGCTCAGCGTGCCGATACGTTCGTAAAGCACGTCGTCCAGTTCTGCCATGTCCAACCCCTTTCTCCGTAAATGAATGCCGCGCGGTGGTCGAGCGGTGTTGATCCGTGACCGGATACGTCAATCGCTCGCTACTCGCGCACCGCATTATGCAGGTGCAGCTTCATGTCGTGACCGGCGTCGCGGCGGCCGGCGGCCTCGCGGGAACGGCCGGCGGCCACCGCGACGCCGACTTCCGGGAACGGTGTCGGCGGCGCGCCACACCGCCCGCCGCGCCA
>NZ_JAPVQY010000017.1:0-75470 GCF_027257875.1 Burkholderia sp. IMCC1007 | reverse complement strand
TTTGGGTTGGGGCGGTTGGTGGGGGGGGGGGGGGGGGGGGGGGGGGGGGCCGGGGGGGGGGGGGGGGGGGCCCCCCCCCCCCCCGACTTCCGGTATCGTTGACGGCTGCGCGCAACACGGCGCGCGTCGCATCAAGATCCGTTCGCCCCATTCAACTCGCAGGAGCATTCATGATTCTGGAAATGGCATCACTCGAAATCGATCCGTCGCAAGCCGAGCCGTTCGAAGCCGCGGTTCGTCAGGCACTTCCGTTGTTCGCTCGCGCGCGCGGCTGCGGCGGCGCCGAACTGCATCGCGTGATCGAGCGCAGCGGCGGATATCTGCTCGTCGTCAAGTGGGACACCGTCGACGATCACATGGTGCATTTCCGGGAGTCGGACGACTTCCAGGCGTGGCGGCAACTGGCCGGGCCGTTCTTCAAGAGCCCGCCGCAGGTCGTGCATACGGAAGTGGCGGTGAAGTAATCCGCAGCGGTCAAGACGGGTCGGCAAATCGCCCGATCCGTATCACGGGCGCATTGCCGATCAGCTGGACGTCATGCATGGCGTCCTGACCGTGGAGCGCTCGTGCAACGAGGTGACGCACTTTCGCATCGACACGGCGCGCACGCGCAACCTGAACTTCGTCCGTGAGATGGGTGATTCATCGTCATCGCGTCACTTCCTGGCGGCCTATGAACAAGGCAAGCGCTGATGCTCCGCAGCGCATCAACGCTTATCCCGGCCAGACCCCGAACCGGCACCGACTGCCGGCCCGCGCCCTTCCCGCTCGCCGAATTCGGCCGACGTGTCGAACGTCAGCGCTCCGTCACCGTCGATTGCCGGAACGATGCGCCATAGGCACTGTCCGGCAAGCGATCGCGGCCGCTCAGCCTGGAGCGGAAGGTGCCGACCGGCGGCGTCGTCCGGTACAGGCCGCGCTTCTTCAGTTCCGGCACGATCAGCTCCGCGAAATCGTCGAGCGTGCCCGGGCTGATCAGCGGATTGAGCATGTAGCCGCTCGTCGTCGACTGCCGTGCGTGTGCGGCGAGCTGATCCGCGACTTCGTCCGGCGAGCCAACCAGGATCAGGTCGGTGCCGCGCGTGACGCTCGTGAACTTGCGCCGCACGTCGCCCGCCGTCAGCGGCTTGCCGCTACCGTCCGGCCGCACCACGTAGGACGTCAGCCCCTCGGTTTGCGTGGTCAGCGGCTCGTCGTCCGCATAGCGGTCGATGTCGATGCCGGTGTCGCCGGCATAGCTGACGAGCTGCGCGTGCTGGTGATAGTGCTGCTGCAGCGTGTGGTATTTCTCCTTCGCGTCGCTCGACGAGCGCGCCGTCACGATCCGCAACACCGTCAGCGACTTCACGTCGTCCGCCGCCCGGCCGCGTTCCGCCGCGAGCCGGCGAATTTCGTCGAGGCCCGCGCGAATCTCGTGCGGATTCGACTTCGCGACGAACACCACCTCCGCGTGCTTGGCCGCGAATTCACGCCCGCGCCCGGACCAGCCGGCCTGGATCAGCACCGGCGAGCGCTGCGGCGACGGCGCACAAACGTGCGGCCCGTGCACGCGATAGTGCATGCCTTCGTGCGCGATCGGCCGCACGCGGTCGCCGCGCGCGTAGCGCGGCGCGTGCTTGTCGGCGACGACCGCGTCGTCCGCCCAGCTCTGTTCCCACAGCTTGTACACGACGTCGAGAAATTCCTCCGCGCGCGCGTAGCGTTCGTCGTGGCCGATCATCCGGTCGAGCCCGAAGTTGCGCGCCGCGCTCGTCAGGTACGACGTCACGATGTTCCAGCCGATCCGCCCGTTGCTCAGATGGTCGAGCGTGCTGAAGCGGCGCGCCAGCGCGAACGGATGCTCGTAGGTCGTGCTCGCCGTCACGCCGAATGCGAGCCGCTCGGTTTGCGCGACGAGCGCCGGAATCAGCATCATCGGATCGTTCGCGGGCGCCTCGACCGCCCACTGCAGCGCCGCGTCGGCCGAGCCGCCATAGACGTCGTACAGGCCGAGCACGTCCGCGAAGAACAGCATGTCGAGATCGGCCTGCTCGGCCGTGCGCGCGAGGTTCGACCAGAACGCGAGCGTATTGGCCCGCAGCCGTTCGTCGGCGGGATGGGTCCAGAGGCTCGGCGCACCGCCGCAGCCGACACTGGCTTGTTCATACAGGGAAAACAGCAACGGGCGAGGATCGGACATCGTCGAGTTCGGTACCAGGGCAGGAATCAGTTGGGTGCCGCCCACGCGCCCGACGACGCGCGGCGGGGCCGTGCGGGCATGCGATCGTCCGGCGTGCGCGTCAGATGGCGATTGACGCGCTTCTCGAGACGGGCGGCGGGAATGGTGAGCAACGCGACCAGCACGACATAGACGATCGCCGCACCGGCCAGCGGTTCGTATACGCGCAACGTCTCGAAGCGCAATGTATTGGCCGTCCCCATCACGTCGAATACGGTAATGGTCGACGCGAGGACGGTCGATTTCAGCAACAGGATCGCTTCTCCGGTGAGCGCCGGCAGCGCAAGCCGCCATGCGCGCGGGCCGACGATGCGGCGCAGCACCTGCGCGCGCGTCATCCCGTAGGCGTGGCCGGCCTCGATTTCGCCGGCCGGTACGCCGGCGATCGCACCGCGCAGGATCGTCGCGACATACGCACTCTCGTTCACGCTCAACGCGACGATCGCGTACCAGAACGCGTCGCGCAGCAGCGGCGATGCCCAGCTGTCGCGCATCCATTCGCGCGGCACGATCTGGCCGAATCCGTAGTACAGCAGATAGAGCTGCACGAGCAGCGGCGTGCCACGGATCAGCATCAGCCAGCCGCGCGCCGACCAGCGCAGCGGCGTATGGCGCGCACCGGCGGCGAGCGCAAGCGGCACGCCCAGCAGCACGCTGGCCGCGCCCGACAAAAGCGTCAGCGCGAGCGTCGTCGGCACCGCGGCGAGCAGCTTCGGCATCACCGTATCGAGCAGGAAAGGCAGCGAGAAGATCATGCCGTCGCCCGCCTCGTGCCACGATTCGCATGCCGTTCGAGCGCCGCGAAGATGCCGGTCGACGTGATGCTCAACAGCAGGAACAACGCAGCCGTGACGAGATAGAAGAATACGTAGTGCCGCGTCGCGCCGGCCGCGAGCTGGCTCGCCTTCAGCAGATCCGTGAACGAACCGAGCACGCTGATGAACGACGCGTCCTTGGTCGCGTTCAACCACACGTTGCCGGCGCCCGGCAGCGCGAGCCGCGCGGCGACCGGGAGCCGGATGCGCGTGAATGTCTGCCATGGCGTCATGCCATACGCATGCGCGGCTTCGACCTCGCCGACCGGCACGTTGACGAGCGCCGCGCGAAAGATGTCGGTGAGATACGCGCCCTGGATGAAACCGAGCGACAGCGCGGCGACGACGAACGGATCGAACGCGAAGTCAGCGGATACGATGCCGCTGCCACGCAGCGCATGCTCGACGGCCGGTGCGACCGCGTAGAACGCGAGCAGCAGGCACATCGATGCCGCTGCCACGCAGCGCATGCTCGACGGCCGGTGCGACCGCGTAGAACGCGAGCAGCAGGCACAACAGCTCGGGCAGCGCGCGCACGAGCGTCGTGTAGAGCCGCGCGAGCCACACGAGCGGTGCATATCGCGACAGCTTGACGAGCGCGCCGGCCATGCCGAGCAGCACGCCGGTGCCGAACGACGCTGCCGCGACGCCGAACGTCAGCGCGAACGCGCTGGCGAACACGCGGCCATAGCCGCCATCGCCGAATGCGAGCAGCGCGAGCAACGAATCGTCCGCGGTCATCGGGTCAGCGGCCCTTCTCGATCGTGCCTTTCAGGTTCGGATAGCGGGCGGTGATCGCATCCCACGTGCCGTCCTGCTGCAGTTGCGCGATCGCGGTCGACAGCCTGCCGCGCAGCGCATCGCCGTGCCGCACGCCCGCGCCGATGCCGAGGCCCAGCACCGGATTGTCCGCGCACGTGGCCTTGATCTCGAAGTCCTTGCCGTCGCGCGACGACAGGAACGCCGTGAACAGCCCCTTGCCTTCCTGCACATAGTCGACGCGGCCGGACACCAGATCCGCCAGTGCATTGTCGAACTTGTCGAAGGCCTTGATCTGCGCATCCTGCTTGAAGCGGGCATCGAGGAACGCCGAGAAGTTCGTGCCGGCCTCGACGCCGATCACACGGCCCTTGAAGCTCGCGGGCACCGCGCAGTCGACGCGGCGCCGATCGCTTTTCGCGCCGACGAACACCGTCGGCGATTCGTAATAGGCGCGGCTGAAATCGACCGCTTTCTGTCGTTCGCCGGTGATCGTCATCGACGACCAGATCACGTCGATCTTCCCGTTCTGCAACGCAGGAATCAGGCCGTCCCAGGCAATGTCGGTGAGCTCGCAACGCACGTTCAGCTTGCCGCACGCGGCATCGAGCACATCGATTTCCCAGCCCTTCCACTTGCCGCTCGGGTCCTTCGAAAAGAACGGCGGGTACGATTCGGCGTCGATGCCGACGCGCAAGGTCGGCTGGGCCGCATGGGAAACCGGCGCGAGGCCGAGCACGAACAGCGCGGCCGCGGCACGGCAGACCCTGGAACGCATCGAACGATTCATGTGGCGCATTTCTCAAATAACGTCGGAATGACCGGCGTCGCAGCCGGCAGGAGGCGTGACTGTAATGCGCGCCGAAGCGTGTACCAAATGGTTATTTTTTGGATGAATATCTGATCCTGCGATATGCGGCGCGCGGGTGAGGTGCGTGGTTATTCCGACCCGCGGCATCGGTGCTTCAGTCGGTCAAGCCGCCGCAGGCCGGCGTCGCTGACGAACCCGCCACGGGTTCCGGCCACGGGTTCTGTCGCGCGACTGGGGCGTGAAAGGCCAGCGACTGCTCGGCATCCGCGCGGTGCCGGCGGCGAGCTTCGAGCGCATCCTGGCTCGAACCTGATCGGGATCGGCATCCTGCCGCTGCAGCTTCGTTGCGGGCACCCACCCCGACACGCTCGATCTCCAGCCAGGTGATAAGCTCGAGATCGACGCGTCGGCCGATGCGCGGTCGCGCATCAACGCCCTTCTCAAACCCTGAGCGCCCGCTCGACCGGCGCATTCGATTTCCACGAGCCCTTTCATGACCGTCGACCCTTCCGTCCTCTCCGCGTTCACCCCGACCGGCAAGCTGCGCGCGTCGATCAATCTCGGCAACCCGATCCTCGCGAACCGCGACCCGGCGACGGGCGAGCCGTTCGGCGTATCGATCGATCTCGCGCGTGCGTTCGCCGAGCGCCTGTCGGCCGACCTGGAGCTCGTCGTGTTCGACGCCGCCGGCAAATCGGTGCAGGCGCTGACCGACGAGCGCGCCGACTTCGGCTTCTTCGCGATCGATCCATCGCGCGGCGAAACGGTGGCATTCACCGAGCCGTACGTGCTGATCGAAGGCTTCTATCTCGTGCGCGACGATTCGCCGATCCGCACCAACGCCGACGTCGACCAGCCGCACAACCGCGTGGCCGTCGGCAAAGGCAGCGCGTACGACCTGTTCCTCACGCGCGAACTGAAGGCCGCACAGATCGTGCGCGCGCCGACGTCGCCGGCCGTCGTGCCGACCTTCGTCGAACAGCAGTTGGAAGTCGCGGCCGGCGTGAAGCAGCAGCTCGAAGCGGACGCGGCGAAAACGTCGGGCTTGCGCCTGCTCGACGAACGCTTCATGGTGATCCGCCAGGCGATGGGCGTGCCGAAAACCCGTGGCGAAGCGGCCAATGCTGTGCTCGGCGCGTTCGTCGAGGAGATGAAGGCGTCGGGCTTCGTCGCGGATTCACTGCGCCGGCATCGCATCACGGGTGCGTCCGTCGCGCCGTTGCGCTGATCGCGGCATGGCTGGCGGGCCGGGCCGTCGCGCCGGCCCGGTGGGACGTCGGCACTCCAGCACGCGCTCGATCGCGCAAGTAGCTGCCCTTCCCCGCGCCCGGCATCGCGAACGACACCACGAACTCTATCGCGCCTTCGCGCGGCCGCGTACCGGACGAACGTCGATTCGATGCCGGCCGACCAGCTGATTTCAGGTTGTTCGTGGGTTCCGTAGACGTCGCTAACCGACCCGCACCAGTCACTTGCACACATCTGTCGAGCGGCCGATCGTTCCGCAAAAGCGGACAAATGTCGGTTGGCCAAGGCACCAACGGATATATCGGACGTGTTCGCAGTTGCGCGGCTCGCGCAAGTCGCTCACCTGTTCGAAGCGGCAACGGCCTGGGTGTCCTGCGGCCGCGTGATTGGGCGAGCCGTGTGTAAGCGACGGGCCTTTTTCGGCGATTGAGATAGGAACGTCCGGACAGGACGGCTCCAGTCCGCCAGACCACATCATTTGCCGGGACGGATGATCGCCGCCGCAAGGCCCGCCCCGGCGAACGCGCACGCGGCGGACACCAGCGCAACGGCGCGCAGCGCATCGACAATGGCGTCGGTTTCCGCGCGAGCCACGGGTAGCCGGGGCGGTGTATGAGCGCCGCCCGATGCGGCCGCGGCTTGCGCAACCGGTTCGAGCAACTGTCCGTTCTGACGTAATTCCTGCGGCACGTGCATCTGGTCGAGCCGCGCCGCCAGCGCCGCGTGGTGCGACCAGACGAACACGATGCCGAGCACGGCAATCGCAAGCAGGTTCGCCCCGCGTGCAACAGCGTTGTTGATACCGGAAGCGACGCCCGCGCGGTCGCTCGTCACCGAGCCCATCACGGTTGTGGTCAGCGGTGCGACGGTGATCGTCATGCCGAGCCCGAGCACGGCGAGCGCAGGGAAGAAGCCGGCCCAATAGCCGCCGCGAACGAATGGCAGCGCCAGCATCGCGAACCCGATCCCGGCGACACCGGGCCCTGCGGTCAGCAGCGTGCGCGAACCAAAGCGGCTCGTCAGGCCGCCGGTGAAACGCGACAGCAAGCCGATGATGGCCGGCACCGGCAGCAGCGCCGCGCCCGCTTCGGTCGCGGTGTAGCCATGCGCGCGGATCAGCGTGAACGGCAGGAAGAACAGCACGCCGCCCAGGCCGAAGTAGAGCAGCAGCGTGACGAGATTGGCACCGGTGAAATCGCGCGAGCGGAACAGGTCGAGCGGCATCATTGGATTGCGGCTGTTCGATTCGATCATCACGAACACGGCCAGCACCAGCACACCGGCGCCGATCGCGCACAGTACGAGCGGATGGGCGAACCCGCGCGCCGACGCCTCCGTCAGCCCATAGGTGAGTGCGGCGAGTCCCGCCGCTGCGGCCGTCGCGCCGAACCAGTCCATCTGTTGCGGCGCATCGAGCTTGTGGCTGTTGGGCACCGACGACACCGCCAGGCCGATCGTCACGGCCGCAAGCGGACCGTTGAGGAAGAAGATCGCGCGCCAGGAAAACGCGTCGACGAGCCAGCCGCCTGCCACCGGCCCCAGCGCCGACGTGATCGCGCCGACGCCCGCCCAGGTGCCGATTGCCCGTCCGCGCGCGTCCCCTTCGAACACGGCGCCGATGATTGCGAGCCCGCTCGGGACGAGCATTGCTGCACCGATTCCCTGAACCGCACGCGCAGCGATGAGCGAACCCACATGCGGCGCGAGCCCACATGCGGCCGACGCCAGCGTGAAGAGCCCGATGCCCGCGATGAACACCGTGCGGCGGCCCAGCTTGTCGCCCATCGACCCACCCACCAGCACCAGCGACCCAAGAAAGAGCAGGTACGCGTTGACGACCCACTGCATTGCCGCCACGCTTGCGCCGAGCTCGCTCTGAATGGACGGCAGCGCAACATTGACGACGGAGCCGTCGATGAATGCCATGCTCGAGCCGAGGATCGTCGCGGCCAATGCGAGACGCTTGCGTCGACACGGCCGGTCGACCTCGGCGGGCTGCGTGCGAATGACCAGTTCGTCGCACGGGCCGGCCTGCGCGGCGGCGACGTGCGCTGCGCTCCGCTGACTATCGAGAAGGGCTGGCATCGGAAAGGTCGGTCGAGTCGCCGAGGAAATGTTCGATGAAAAATGATACTTCACCGCTTATCCGACGCGTCATCCTGCGCGACAACCCAATGCCAACACATATTCGGCGTCGGCAGTGCGCTGAACGTCGGTCATTCGATAGCGCTAGTTGAATGTCCTTTGATGGCCGGCAAGCGTCCGCTCGCCGGCCATGTTGCCGTCAGACCTCGGTGTGCTCCGCCGTCTCGAGGACATCGTCGACTTCGATGCCGAGGTAACGCACTTACTTTCCGGCTTGGTATGTCCGAGCAGTCGTAGTGAACCGCTGTCCAGGAAGCCCCCAAGAAACACAATCGTCACATCAATATGCCGGAAGCTCCCGATGTGCACATCGGCATTTCAAAATTGTGACGCTTGACGCATCCGATTTTTACAACGACGTGAATATTGCAGTGCAGCAAGAATGCCCGTAGACTGGGTTTGCACCTTCGATGTAGTCCTCCAACAGTCGCCCCATGACGGGAGAACACGCCATGACGACTTCTTCGCCAGCGCCGACTCAATCGCGCCCCGCCCTCCACGTATTCGAACAAGACGGGGGCTGGCATTGGGGCATCACGGTTCCTCGCTGCACCGGAAGCGGCTTCAAACTGATCGCATTCAGCCAGCATCTCTTTTCCGATAAAGACACTGCCCAACGCGACGGCGAGCGTGCGCTGGCCTCCATCGTGGCAAGTGGCGGGAACTAGTGATTCCGGCAGTTGCACGCGCCTTGAGATTTCACATCCGGATGCCATACTCCTATCACCCTTCGATGCGAGACATCTCATCGCGCGCCATGACGGACCACACCACTTGTCTGACATACCCGATCGCCTGCGACGATCCGAGCGTGTCGTTCTCTGCCTACGGCACCGGTTGGGGGCACGTTGCGGTCAAGCTCCCGGCCGAGGTCATTCGAGAAAAGCTCGGCGCAAACACGGCAACACCGGCCCAGTCGCTCGCCGCGTTTGAAAGCAATCGCGACAAGATCACGATCGCGGTCAATCAACATGCAGGGCCGAGCGACGGCCGGCACATCCAGCTCGACAAATCAGACTTCTAGATTGGAACCTGCGTGTGGGCCGGCGTGCCGACCGCAGACAGGAGGTGGTACATGAACATCCGGATCGTGATTTCCTGCACATTCGCTCTTGTTGCCACTGCCGCTGCCGCTCAAGCTGCAGATATCACCGGTGCGGGGAGCACGTTTGCTGCACCGATTTACACAAAATGGGCTGAAGCGTACAAGAAGGCAGGCGGTGGCAGGGTCAACTATCAAGGCATCGGTTCGTCGGGCGGCCTGAAGCAGATCAACGCGAAGACGATCGATTTTGCCGGTTCTGACGCGCCGCTGAAGGATGACGAACTCGCGAAGGACGGCCTGTTCCAGTTTCCGACCGTGGTCGGCGGCGTGGTGCCGGTCGTCAACGTGCCGGGCGTGAAGGCCGGTGAACTGACGCTGTCGGGCCCGGTGCTCGGCGACATCTACCTCGGCAAGATCAAGAAGTGGAACGACCCGGCGATCGTCGCGCTGAACCCGAAGGTCAAGCTGCCGGATACGGACATCGCGGTCGTTCGCCGCGCTGACGGCTCGGGCACGAGCTTCATCTGGACGAACTACCTGTCGAAGGTCAACGGCGAGTGGAAGTCGAAGATCGGCGAAGGCACGACGGTCAACTGGCCGACGGGCACGGGCGGCAAGGGCAACGACGGCGTCGCGGCCTTCGTGCAGCGTCTGCCGGGTGCGATCGGCTACGTCGAGTGGGCGTACGCGAAGAAGAACAACATGACCTACACCGCGCTGAAGAACTCGACGGGCACGGTGGTCGAGCCGAAAACGGAAACCTTCAAGGCCGCTGCGGCCGGCGCGAACTGGTCGAAGTCGTTCTACCAAATTCTGACGGACGAGCCGGGCAAGGACGCATGGCCCGTCGTCGGCGCGACGTTCGTGCTGCTGTACACGAAGCAGGACAAGCCAGAACAGGGCAAGGAAACGCTGAAGTTCTTCGATTGGGCGTTCCGCAATGGCAACCAGGCCGCCACGGATCTCGACTACATCCCGATGCCAGATCCGGTCGTCACCGAAATCCGCAAGCAATGGAAGGCGAAAATCAAAGACGCCTCCGGGAAAGCGCTCGCGGATTGAGTGCGGTTGGTAGCACGCGGATCGCCCCCCCGCAGGTGCGAGACGAATACCGCCGATCCGTCCCGCAGCCTGCGCCTCAGAGATCTTTGCGGCGCCACTGCAACGTGTGATATCTCCGCACGCGCTTGCGCGAGCGTCTTGCCGTTCGCGATTTGCCTGCGAATATCAGCGTCGACGGTCTCGATCTCCCGCGCCGACTCCGCCACCGCCGTTGCGCGAGCATGAGGCAATGTGTGACATCGCGGCACACGCCGTCGATCACAGTGCCGGCGATTCGCCCCGATTTGTTTGCCACGCTTACGCGAGATATCCCGTTACGCCATCCCAAAGCAGTTTCACCGCGGCCACCATCAGTAGTCCGTAACAGGCTCGATAGACTTGGCGTTGATCCAGTTTCGCGTGAAGCCGCCAACCGGTCACGACGCCAGCAGGAATTGCACAGAGGCAGACCGCCATCACGACCCAGATATTGCCCGTCGGCCTGGCCAGCAGCAGCCACGGCACTGCCTTGGTCGCGTTACCCACGGTAAAGAACATGCTTGTCGTCCCCGCATACACTTCCTTGCTGAGGCCAAGAGGCAGCAGGTACATTGCGAGCGGCGGGCCGCCCGAATGCGCGACCATCGTGGTCACGCCAGAGGCAAGACCCGCCGTGATCGCCTTTGGCCTCGAGCGCGGACGGACCGTCAACGCCGCACCTCCGACCAACCATAGTCCGACGAAGATCAGCGTAATCGCCGCCATCACGATCGCGATCGCGCGGTGGTCGAGGAATCGAAAGGTCAGATAGCCGACGCCGATGCCCATCACGAGTCCCGGCAAAAGCAGCATCAGGTCCGGCTTCGACCATGTCGAAGGCTTCCAGTACCGCAACGCGAACAGATCCATTGCGATGAACAGCGGTGCGAGCATTCCGCCCGCGGTAACCGGATCCATCACCAACGACAGCAGCGGAATACCGACGATCGAAAAGCCGCCGCCGAAGGCCCCCTTCATGAACGAGATCAGGAACACACCCGCGAAGGCGATCAGTATCGTGATGAAGGTCAGGTGCAGATCCATGCCGGTCGAGGAAATCACGATGACCTCGCGTGGTCGATGTAACACCCGCCCAACCGGCGTGAAAAGCCCGTCGCCCTTCCCGCATACGCGGGTTGAACGGTAATCGAAGAGGTGAAAGGCATATTGCGTCTCCACGGATGCTCCGAGACCAATCCGCCGCCCGCGCGGATTTCGTTGCAACGACGCGCGTGCACATTGGCCGTAGAAGCTTTGCGATGCCGGTACAATCGGCCGGTGAAGACAGAATGCACCGGCCTACTACTCGGTGCAATAAAAACATTGATCTCGGTGCAATATACATTGAACTCGGTGCATTGAATGTCAAAGTCCGAATACCTGAAGTTGGCCGACACGATCGCCGCAGACATTGCCGACGGAACGCTCAGGCCGGGCGACCGGCTTCCTCCGCAGCGCAATTTCGCAGACCAGCGAAAGATCGCCGTGTCGACGGCCAGCCGGGTCTATGCGGAGTTGCTGCGACGGGGGCTCGTCGTCGGCGAGGTGGGCAGGGGAACGTTCGTTTCGGGCGACGCAAGGCGCGGCGCAGCGGCGCCAAGCGAACCGCGTGACGTCCGGATCGATCTGGAGTTCAATTACCCGATACTTCCCGACCAAACGACACTCATCGCGAGAAGCCTGAGCGGGCTCGAGAGAGCGTCCGAGCTCGCGAGTGCCCTGGGTCAAGCAACCAGCGGTGGAACGCCTGCTCTCAGGAACGTCTCTGCCGCATGTCTGGCGAGCAATGGCTGGGCGCCTTCTCCTGAGCAACTGGTCTTCACGGGGAACGGACGGCAAAGCATTGCCGCCGCGGTCGGCGCCATTGTTCCGACGGGCGGGCGCTGCGGCGTCGAATCGTTGACCTACCCGTTCATCAAGGGCATCGCGGCGCGCCTCGGTATTACGCTGGTGCCTCTTGCGATGGACGAAGGCGGCGTGCGCCCCGACGCTGTGCTCAAAGCGCACCGGGCGGCGAATCTTTCGGCGATCTACATTCAGCCCGCCATCCAGAATCCGTTGGGCATGACGATGAATGCTGCGCGACGGGAAGATCTTTTGCGCGTCGTGGAAAAGCTCGGCATTCCTGTGATCGAGGACAATGTGTATGGCTTCCTCGACGACCAGCCGCCGCTTGCCGCCCTCTCGCCGGACAATTGCGTCGTAATCGACAGCCTTTCGAAGAAGGTGGCGCCGGGGTTGACGCTGGGATTCATCGTGCCGCCGCATCGGTTGCGTGAAACCGTGATGGCGTCGGTGCGCTCGGGCGGATGGACGGCATCGGGATTTGCATGTGCGGCCGCGCAGCGATTGATGAGCGACGGTACGGTTGCCGAGCTCGCACGACTGAAACGCGTCGATGCCGTGGCCCGTCAGAAGCTGGCCGCCGACCGTCTGGCGGATTTCGACATACAGACGAACGGCAAGTGTTTCCATCTGTGGTTGACGCTGCCGGCCCATTGGCGCTCGCAGGCGTTGGTCGCAGCCGCAGCGCGGCGAGACATCGCGTTGACGCCCTCTACCACGTTCGCAGCCGCGCCCGGCCATGCGCCGAACGCGGTCAGGCTTGCGCTTGCTGCGCCAACCATGGATCAGCTCGACGCGGGTCTGCTCACATTGAGCGGAATCCTGAATGCGAGAGAAGAGGATTTCGATTCGACCGAATAAGGTCTGCGGCGGGGCTCCGATTGGGCCCTGGAATCGTTGTGCCAACACTCCGCATTGCTCCGAGAGCAATATTTTGACTGATCCGAGAACTGACCGGTGCATTCGCTCACGCATCAGCAGCCATAACTCTCGCCATTGATGAGATAGCGGTCCAGCAGCGGCAGCCGGTCCACGCCCCAGAACAACTCGGCACCGACCACGAACGTTGGCGAGCCAAATACTCCACGCGCGATAGCTGCATTTGTCGCGTTGCGTACCGCCTCCCGCGAATCGGAAGAGCCGACCCATTGACGAATTTCGCGTTTGGAGACGCCCGTGTTCTGGTGCGTGATCTCCGTAAGAACATCAATATCGCTGATGTTCAATCCGTTCGCCCAACGTGCCCGCAACAACGCTGACGCCAGGTCGCCCCGCGATTCGACGGGTGCGGCGTAAAAGACCTGTTGTGCGGGGACCGGGTCGAACATGCTGATGTCCTCAGTAAGCGGCAGACCCGATGCCTTTGCCATGCGCGCAACGTCGTGCCGGACATAGGCGGCCTTGAGTGGCGTATCGAGTATAGGCTTGAGGCCCATTACCTTGACGACCGTAACGCCCAGCCTGAACGGCAGCCATTGCACGCTCCGTCCGTGCCGCTGCGCCACCTCGTCGATGAGGTTTGATGCAAGATACGCATACGGCGAGACAAAATCAAAATAGAAGACGATCGGATTCATGTTCGTTTTGCTAACGATCATATGTTCCCTTCAGATATGCGTCGCGCAACTCGACTTTCCTGATCTTGCCGGAAGGCGTCTGTGGAAACTGATCGACGAAACGCCAGATGCGCGGCACCTTGAACGAAGCAAGATGCTCGCGGCAGTACGCCGTCAACGACTCTCCTGTTTCCACTGCACCAGGACGCAGTTGCACAAAGGCCGCAACTACCTCGCCCCACTCTTTGTCGGGAAGGCCGATCACGCTTGCGGTGGAAATACCCGAATGCTGTATCAGCACGTCCTCGATCTCACGCGGATAGATGTTCTCACCGCCGCGGATGATCATTTCCTTCATGCGTCCCTGAACCCTGATATATCCGTCCGGCTCCATGCTTCCAAGATCGCCGGTGCGCAACCAGCCGTCTGCCGTCAACGCAGTGCGCGTGGCTTCTTCGTTTTCGAAGTAGCCCTTCATCACGCAGCAACTGCGCGTCCAGATTTCACCCACTACACCTGTTTCGACCGTGACCTCGCTCTCCGGGGAAACGACCTTGACCTCCACCTGAGGCAACGGGCGGCCGACGGTCAGGTACCAGTCTTCGCGTGTATCGGACGGTCGCGTGTGCGTGATGTAGGGCGACGCTTCCGTTTGTCCGAAGCCAATGCCGATCGCGGCGCCCAGCTGTTCCGCCGCTCTATGCACCAGCTCCGGCGGAACGGGCGCACCTCCCATCACGGCAAGCCGCCACGAGGACACATCGCGAGGCGCCAGTTGCTGCTGCTCCAGCATGCGGATCATCATGGTGGGCACGCAAATCACAATCGAGCCGCGCTCGGATTCGACCAGGTCCAGTAACAACGACGCATCGAAGCCGAGCGGCAACACAAGCGCGCCTCCCGTCTGCAACGCACCGAGCGTGGCCAGCACGCAGCCCGCCGTATGGAACATTCGCATCGGATTTACCCACACGTCTCCGTCGCGTGCGCCGATTGCCCCAGCAAACCACTTGCCGTTGTTGACGAGGCCACAGTGGGTGAGCATGACGCCCTTCGGAAAGCCGGTAGTTCCCGACGTGTATTGAATTTGCGCGATGGCATCCGGATCGACATGGGGCAGTTCAAGCTTGTCGCTGCCAGGCAGGAGAAATTCACGCCACTGGCCCAACGATACGACCTCGCGCAATAGCGGCAACGAGCGCCTCACCTCATCGATTATCGGCAGCAACGCCCGCCCCCGATACTCGTCCACGGCAATGATGCCTGCCGCCTTCGATTGCGCCAGAACATATGACAATTCGTTCGCCAGATACGCCGGATTGACAGTGACGAGTGTGATGCCTGCAAGCGCAGCGCCGAATTCGATGTGCACCCACTCCGGGCAATTCGGCGCCCACAGCGCGACATGCTCGCCGGGCCGGAAGCGTTGGAGCAACGCGCTGGCGACGCCGCACGACTCCGCCCACAGTTCGGCATAGCTCCAGCTTCGCCTCCCACCCGTCGTCAGCCCCTCGATCAATGCAACCGAATCGCCCGAACGGCTCGCGGCCTGTCGGAGAGCATCGCCGACGCTCATATCCAGCACAGGCTCGCTCGTGTCAGCCGGCCACCAGGACAGCCCGCGGCGGCCGGCGTCTCCCGTTTCCATCATCTCGTCGTCTCCGAATATTGCTGTAGCCTGAAGCGAGGCTTGCGCATAGGTTGCTGCGATCTATCATAGTTGCAACCTTCTTCCCGCTCCATTCGGATTCCCGCCACGCTCGCCGCTGCCGCCTTGCTGCAGGTTGCCCGCCTGTTTTGACGGTTTAGGGGCGACTCATTCGGATATCCGGATCCGCTGCTTCGAACATCGTTCCGCGACGCATGCTCTGGCTAGAATCATCACGTCCGTACTACGAGGAAAACGACCGTGCCCACGAAGATCCGCAAATTTGATCCGAACCGCCAGATCGCCGTGCGCCGCAGGCCACGGCAAGGGCGGTCCCTGATGACGGTCGACGCCATTCTCGAGGCCGCACGACGGCTTTTCGTCTGCGACGGATTTGAAGCCACCAGCACGACGCGTATTGCGGCAGCTGCCGGTGTAAGCGTGGGCTCGCTTTACGAATACTTCACGAGCAAGGAAGCGCTGGCCGCGAAGCTCATCAAGGTTCACTGCGACAATCTGCTGGAACGCTATGCCCGCGCTTTCGCCGAAGCCGAAGGCAAAGGTGTTGCGGCAGTGGTGGACGCGTGGGTGGATACGACCGTCGATGCTTACGCGGAAGACGTTACGTTACATCGCGTCCTGCTCGAACAGATGGGAAAGGTCAGCAAGCTACACCATCTCAAACGTGTTTCGCTCGCCATCGCGGATCTGCTGGAACAGGCCCTGAGGACGTGCCGAAGCGAAGTCACGCGACCGGACCTGCATCTTGCCGCATTCATCGTCGAATCGGCGGGTGAAGCACTGGTGCACCGCGCGATTCTCTATACAGACGATCTCTTCGGCTACGAACTGCGCCGGGAGATGAAGCTCATGGCCCATCTCTATCTGTGCGCACCCGCAAAACCGAATGACATCGACTGACGAGCACTCCGAGCCTTCGTAGCGGGCGACAGAACGACGTCGAAAAATCGCGTGCCGGCGGTTGTGTGAGTCGCACCGAATCCGAATAGAGCAGATGGGCGCGCGTACCTATCATGGGCTTACACTTTATTCAAAGGATCGACTCATGAAGACGCGCATCACTGAACTGCTCGGCATCAAGTATCCGATTGTCCAGGGCGGCATGCACTTTGTCGGGCTCGCAGAGCTGGCTTCTGCGGTGTCAAACGCCGGCGGCCTCGGCATGATCACGGCATTGACGCTGAAATCGCCCGAACTGCTCTCCAAAGAGATCGATCGCTGCCGCCAGATGACGGACGCACCGTTTGGCGTCAACCTTACTTTCCTGCCCGCTTTTTCTTCGCCCCCTTATCCCGAGTACATCGATGCGATCAGGCTCGGCGGTGTGAAGATCGTCGAGACGGCTGGGCGCAGCCCTGAAGCGTATATGGGCAAATTCAAGGAAGCTGGGATCAAGGTGCTTCACAAGTGCACGTCGATACGTCATGCGCTGAAAGCCCAGCAGATCGGTTGCGACGCCGTCAGCGTCGACGGCTTCGAATGCGGTGGCCACCCCGGAGAGGACGACGTTCCAAACATGATCCTGCTGCCTCGCGCCGCAGAAGCGCTTACCGTTCCGTTCATCGCATCCGGTGGCATGGCGAATGGGCGCAGCCTCGTTGCGGCGCTCGCTTTGGGCGCGGACGGCATCAACATGGGCACGCGGTTTCTGGCGACGCGTGAAGCGCCCGTACATCAGAACGTCAAGGATGCGATTGTCGCCGCCTCTGAACTGGACACCCGCCTTGTCATGCGGGGGCTCAAGAATACCGAACGCGTGCTCAACAATGCCGGCGTGGAGCAGTTGCTCGCGATCGAACGCGCGAAGGGGGCCGATCTCGTTATCGACGACATCGTCGAGCAGGTCGCAGGCGTCTATCCGAAAGTGATGCGCGAGGGCAAGACAGAGGTGGGGGCCTGGAGCTGCGGCATGGTTGCCGGTTTGATCAACGATATTCCGTCTGTGAAGGACCTGATCGACACTATCATCGATGATGCCGCCACCCTGATCCAGTCGCGTCTGAGACACATGCTCGACGGCCTGCAGCAACCGGCCTGCGCCTGACTTCAACGACGAGCGGGCCGAGCCCGCTTTTGATCGGTTTGCCTGCCCAGGTCGGCGCACAGATCGAGTAAGCGTTGCGTGGCCGGCGCATTGCCGGTCGCACGGAACGCAACGGCAACGTCGGAGGTGAGCGACGCCTTTTCGAGCGGCACATAAACGACACCCGGCAACGTCAGCTTGCTGACTGGCTCCGGTACGAGTGCAATTCCTCGCCCCGCGGCGACAAGGCCCACGATCGTCGCAAACTGGTGAGTGCGACTGACGATCCTCGGCTCGAAGCCGGCTGCGCGACACAGCTGCAACGCCGTGTCGTAAAACCCTTGCCCTTCTCTCAAGTGTGTGGCGAGAAACGGCTCATTTGCGAGATCGGCCATTGTCACTCGGTGTCCGGCAAGACGATGTCCTTCGCGCAGGCAAACCACGACGCGCTCCTTTCTCAGCGTGAGCGTCGAGAGGCTGGCCGGCAGACTGTCCACCGGCAGCCGCACCAGTGCAACATCGGCGCGCCCCTCCTCTAGAAAGACGAGTTGCGACTCCTGGTCCGCCTCCGTCAACCCGACGGTTACGTCCGGCGCAATCCGCTCGAACTCGTTCAACAGCGCCGGAAGGATCCCCGAGTAGGCCATCGAGCTCGCATAGCTCACCTCGATGTGACCAACTTCGCCGCGCTGGGCGCGTATGGCCACGAGCGCCGCCCTTTCGACCTGGGCGAGCACCCCCCGTGCTTCGACGAGAAACTGACTACCCACGTGCGTCAGGCTGACGTTGCGCGGACCGCGCTCCAGAAGGCGTACTCCCAGTTCTTTTTCGAGCCGCTGGATGTGCTGCGTCAAAGCGGGTTGCGCGAGATGCAGCCGCTCTGCTGCACGGCCGAAATGGAGCGTGTCGGCAAGCATCACGAAGGAGCGCAGGCAGCGAAGGTCCATGGTCAATCCTCGGCTATCGATCACGATATCTTATCACTGAGCAGCATATTAATTATTGGACGCAATCGAACCGCTATCACATACTCGAATCATCAAAGAGGAAACGAACGCCATGCAAACTACGCAGGAGACACTGGCGGCCCAGAACGGCCGGCTCGCCAGCGACGATCATAGTGTTGCGGCGGCTGCCGTAGCAGCGAATCCAATGGAAACAGCACGTGCGCTCGATCGCAGGATCGCCTGGCGTATCGTGCCGCTCGCCGTGATCGGTTATGTGATCGCCCAGATCGACCGCACGAACGTCGCGTTTGCCAAGCTGCAGTTCATGAGTGATCTCGCGTTCGGGGAGGCAGTCTACGGGATGGGCGCAGGCTTGTTCTTTGCCGGCTATTTTTTGTTCGAGATGCCAAGCAATCTGCTGCTGGCTCGCATCGGCGCGCGTCTCACGTTCACCCGCATCATGGTTCTCTGGGGCGCGCTCTCGGTCGGGATGGCGTTCATTTCCACGCCGACCCAATTCTATGTAATGCGCTTTCTGCTGGGCGTGGCGGAGGCGGGTTTTTTTCCGGGCATCATCCTTTACTTCAGCTTTTGGCTGCCGAAGGAGATTCGTGGGCGCGCCACCTCGTTCTTCGCAATGGGCGCGTCGATAGCGGGCGTCATAGGCAGTCCCATCTCCGGCTGGCTGATGTCGCTCGACGGCTTGCACGCGTTGCGCGGCTGGCAGTTGATCTTCATCTATGAAGGCGTGCCGGCCATTCTCCTTGGCCTCTTCTGCTTCTTCTACGTCGACGACAAGCCGGAACATGCCCGCTGGCTTTCGCGTGACGAAAAGGATCTTCTGCTCGCCCGCCTCGCATCGGAGGCTCCGTCGCACCGCGGCGAGCATCGCTCGCTCGCGCAATTGTTCCGCGATCCGAACGTGCTTTTGCTCGCGCTCGCCTACCTATCGATCCTCGCAGGCACCCAGGCGGTCTCGCTCTGGACACCCACGCTGCTCAAGCACCTCGGTGTAGGCGTGACCATCATCGGCGCGCTCGCCGCGATTCCGCCCGCTGTTGCGATCGCTGCCGTCTTCTTCATCGGCCGTAGTTCCGATCGTCATCAGGAGCGCCGCTGGCACTTTGCCGTTTCGATGCTCGCGGCGAGCGCGAGCCTGGTTCTGCTCCCGCTAGCTTCGTCGAGCATGTTCTGGACGATGGCTTCGATGTCGGTTGTCGCGGGCGGCACGTGGGCCGCGCTCGCTGTGTTCTGGACCATTCCCCCCGCGTATCTCTCTCCTGCCGCGAAAGCAGGTGGAATCGCGTTCATCAGCAGCGCTGGCGCAATTGGCGGCTTTCTGAGCCCTGTCATCGTTGGCTGGTCCGGCGCGCTGACGGGCAGCCTCTTTGGCGGACTGGCCGTGATCGGACTCATGCTCGCCCTGTCCGCGCTCGCACTCGTCATCAGCGTCGGCCGCACCCGTGTGAAATCCGCTTGAACGTTGAATGCTGCAGGCGGCACAACATCCATTGAAGGTGATTACATGAATATCGTTTCGATCGAATCCATCATCGTCGATCTGCCGACCGTGCGTCCGCACAAACTGGCAATGGCGACGATCAACAGCCAGAGCCTCGTGGTGGTGCGCGTGCGGGATGCTGACGGCAACGAGGGCGCCGGCGAGGCCTCCGTCATTCCGCACTACGGCGGCGAAACCGTGGAAGCGATCAAAGCCGTGATCGACGGATACCTCGCTCCCGCCGTCATGGGCGCCAATCCCGCGGACTTCGGGCTGCTTCATCAGAAGATGAACGCATCGCTGAAGGACAATCACTACGCGAAAGCCGCAGTCGAGATGGCCTGCGTCGACCTCGCGGCACGCCGTCTCGGCGTGCCGGCCGCGATGCTGTTCGGCGGCGCCGTGCGCGATCGTCTGCGGGTGCTGCTCGTGCTCGGCAACGGCGAGACCGCGCGTGACATCGAGCTGGCCGAAGAAAAGCTTACGGCCCGAGAACACGATCTCTTTCTGGTGAAGCTCGGAAAAGGCGAACCTCGCGACGACGTGGCGCGCGCCGTGGCTATCAAGGCCGCGCTCGGCGATCGCGCCCGCGTGCATGTCGATGCGAACCAGTGCTGGGACGAAGCAGTCGCCACATGGGCGATCGAGCGGCTCGAAGCCGGGGGAATCGCCGTGGTCGAGCAGCCACTGCCTCGCGCGGATCTGGAAGGGATGCGCCGACTGACCGAGAGGTTTGCGATCCCGATCATGGCCGACGAAGCCATCGATACCGTGGAAAGCGCGCTTGATTTCGCGCGCTGCCGCGGGGCCGACGCATTCTCGATCAAACTGACCAAGCACGGCGGCATGCTGCCGACGCGCAAGGTCGCAACGATCGCCGAGGCCGCCGGCATCTCGCTTTTCGGCGGAACGATGCTCGAAAGCGGCATTGGCACGGCCGCTTACGCTCAGCTTTTCGCCACCGTTCAGAAGCTCGACTGGGGCTGCCAGCTATTCGGACCACTGCTGTTTGCCGATTCGATCACGATCGAGCAACCCCAATATCGCGATTTCCATCTCATCGTGCCGCAAGGCCCTGGCTTCGGCGTGCGGATCGACGAGGACAAACTCGGCTACTACCGGCGCGACGGCGGCCAATATCGCCGCGCGGCCTGACTGGAGGACACAACATGCCATATGTAATCGAAACGTGGGACAAGGCCGATTGCCTGCCGCTGCGGATGAAAGCGCGTCCCGATCATCTCGCGTTTCTCGCAGACAATGCGGCCATGCTGCTCGCTTGCGGCGCGAAGCTGAACGATGATGGAAAGGACTTAGGCGGCGGTCTCTATGTCGTGGACACGGACATACGAAGCGAAGCGCAGGCATTCATCGAATCGGACCCGTTCTTCAAGGCGGGGCTCTTCGCCAGGGTGCAAATTACGCGGTGGCGCAAGGCCTATGTGGCGGGGGAATGCTTTCTTATTTGATGCGGAAGCGGCTATGCGGCGCAGAAGAGCCCCAAGTTAAACTACGAAGGCACTATCTCGCTGCCACGTCCATCCCGACGCAGGGATCTGCACGCGACAGCGAATGGCGGTTTGGGGCGACGCGAACGACTCTGAACGGCCCAGAGCGCCCCTTCAAATGGATGTCCGGCCGACGGCCGCGTCGATGCACATAGCGGCCGTTCCCCATCTCATTCGTGGATGGTCGCCATGGGACTGCGCGAGACCGACTTCTTTCGGACAATCTAGGGAATCGCTGATTAATAGGCGATCGCGCGAGGTGGACGGCGACGCCGACGCGGAATGGCCGGATACCGGAGCGAAGCGCCGCCCATTCGGAGAAGTTTGACGGGCGGATGCGCCTCATTTCTCGCATTTCTCACACGCATGACGGACTTCTCCCATGAATCGACCGCAGCCGGTTTCGCGCGATCACCAGATTCGCCAAGGCGAACAGACTGAACAGTTGCGCCGTGTTCTTGGCCAGCCCCTTGTAGCGCACCTTGCGATGACGGAACAGATTCTTGACGACATGAAACGGATGCTCGACCCGCGCACGGATTTGCGCCTTGGTTCGCTCCAGCGCGATCACCAGATCCTTCAGCGGGCCGTCCTGCATCGCCTTGATCTTTCCGCGCTTGGCCGCCACGCGCCACTTCACCGACTTGCTCTTCATTTCGTCGCGTTTGTCTACGCCGATGTAGCCCGCATCGCCGAACGCTTCCTCTTCAAGCCCGTGCAGCAGCGCATGGGCTTGCGAAACATCCGACACGTTGGCAGACGTGCCGACCACGCTATGAACCAGTCCCGAATCTGCATCGACGCCGATGTGCGCCTTCATGCCGAAGTGCCACGCGTTACCTTTCTTTGTCTGATGCATTTCGGGGTCGCGACTCTGCTCGGCGTTCTTGGTCGACGGCGGTGCTTCGATGATCGTCGCATCGACCAGCGTGCCTTCCTTCATCATCAGTCCGCGTTCGCACAGCGAGATGCCAATCTCGTCGAACAGCTTGCGCGTCAGGTCATGTTCGAGAAGCAGGCGTCGGAACTTCAGCAGCGTGGTCGCATCCGGCACGTTTTCGACGGCCAGATCAATCCCGGCAAACGCCCGCATCGCGATGCTGTCGTACAGCGCGTCCTCCAGCCCTTCGTCCGACAGGCTGTACCACTGCTGCAGGAAGTAGATTCGAAGCATCCGTTCCAGACCGATCGGCGGGCGGCCGCGCTCACCCTTCGGGTAGTACGGCTCGATTGCCGTCAGCAATCGCGACCACGGCACCAGCTTCTCCATCTCGTCCAGGAAACGCTGGCGCCTGGTCACGCGCTTCTTGCCCGCGCTTTCCGCTTCCGCAAAGCTCATTTGCCGTTTCATCATCGTGGGCTCGTTCCGTGAACTGTCTTCTACAACGTCCTCGGCTGCGTCAGCGATGACCGCCGAGCCGGATAAATCAGTGTTTCCCTAGATCAGACATGTACCGGGCAATGGCGTCCGGATCGGCGGTCATTCCTTCAATGACGTGAGCATTGATAGCGAAAGCAGTCAGTCCCGATTGCGTACCCGCCCTAACCGGCGCAGACACCGCCCAGAAGCGGCCCGATCTTACGCAGGCTTCTGGCAGATCACGCCATACCAACCCAACCCGCGATACGTCTCGTAGCCTGGCGTCGCGGCGAACGAGACAATCGCTCCGTCTGCTGCCCGATAGAAGCCTGTCCGCCTGCCCTCGGCCTGCAGGCGGAAGCGCTCGGTCAGGAGTCCTCGTCCGTCCGAGGCGGCGATCACGCGAAAAGCCGAATCGACGATCATGCAGCGAGTGCGTGTCCATTCATCGTCGCTCAGGCGTACACCCTTGACGACAGCGCCAGCTTGCGGTGCCCAGTCGAAGAAAATAACGAGTGCGCCGAGCACGCGGCCGCTCGCACGACCGCCCTCGCGGATCGCCGTCGCGTAGGTCGCCACTTGGGCATCATGCATCAAAGGGAGCGCCTCGACGTCGCACGCGACATAGTCCGCGCCCGAGCTGGTTTTCATCGCGGCCTTGAACCAGGCCGCTCCAACTACGTTCTGCCCGCGCACGGAATACAGACCAGGCCGGCCGTTCGTGACGACGAAGCCGCGTTCGTCGACTACCCAAATATCACGGTAAACCGTATAGCTGTCGAGAATCACCGATAGCCGCTCGCCGGCATGCTTCACCGAAGCAGCGTCGTTGCTCTGGAGACAGTCCACGACGGCCGAGTCGGTTGCCCACCAGCGCACGTCACACGAACGCTCGTAGAGGTTGCGGTCGATGACATCGATCATGTTGAGCGCGAGATCGGCACAGCGCTGGCCGTCGTGGGAGCGCAGGCGTTCGATCATGCTGTCGCCGAGCTGCGTAAGCGTGGACAGCGAGCCAGCGAGATCCTTGTTCAGAGCCGTGGTGATTTCCGAGATGCGGCTGGAAACGTGCTTGACCTGGTTTGCGACTACGGCAAAGCCTTTGCCCGCGTTGCCGGCGCGCGCTGCTTCGATGCGTGCATTCAGTGCGAGAAACGTGGTCTCGCGATTGATGTCGTTGATGTCGCTGATCTTGCTCGTTGCGATTCGTTTGACTTCATGCGTGAGATCGACGATAGCCTGGGGATTCGACATGCAGCAGTTCCTGTGAACGTTGCCCGATCTGCGGGTTATGCAAACTTTGGGCCAGTTCGAAAGGTGCGATGGCTCCTGAACGCAAACGTTGTCTTCCCGCCAATGGGGCAGCGCGGCCTGTGGATATGACTCATGTTGGCGTCCCGACGCACCGGATGCGGGCATGGGAAGTCGCGCGCAGCATTGGCGCTTTTCCGGTACATCCGAGACTCACGGCTGAAGTTGGGTGGTTACGACGGCTGCGTCATCGAATACGAGGTTCACGGGACCATCCTCGCGACGGGCGCGAAGTACAGCAATCGATTCTGCTCAATTATCAAGATCGAAAACCGAAAGATCGTGCACTGGAGAGACTACATGGACTCGCTTGCGGGTAACGAACGCACTTCAGACGGGATTGAAGCGGGCCCCGCCACGCTCTTAGACTCGGCTCAAATCTCGAGCGAGGTCCACATGTCCAGTCAAACACCGGAGGAGATCCAGGCGCAAGTCACTCGCGCCTCGCTCCCGCAAGCACTTTGCAGCAACCTCAAGCAGAGGCCGCGTCACGCGTACCACGCTACGCCGCCGCGCCATCATTCGCACGCAGCGTGATACCGGTCCACGTGCCGTTTTCCGCCAGCTCGCCGATCAGCTCGACGATCGTTTGCCGCACGGCGAGCGTCGCGGAATTGACGGGCGACGTATTCGACCAGCACAGGCTCGCGGGCCGTCGAATCTCGGGATCGACGATCCGGCGCATTTTCGGCCGGTTCGACGGTTCGCGCAGCGCCAGCGCGGACGCAGGCAGAATCGTGCACGCATGGCCCGACTGCGCGAGCGAGATCATCGTCGGCAGCGAGTCGACATCCGCGATGATGTTCAGCGGCACCTCCTCGCGCGCGAACGTGCGCTCGAGCAACAGGCGCAGCCCGTTCTGCACGCCCGGCGCGACGAGCGGCACGCCGGCCAGCGACGCGAGGCGGCACGTACGGCTGCGCGGCGACACCGCGCCGCCCGGCTCGCCGAGCAGATGCAGCACTTCGTCGAACAGCGGCAGCGCGGTCACGCCCGTGGTGTTCGATTCGCGGAACAGGATCGCGAGGTCGAGCCGCCCGTTCGCCAGCAGCTCGCTGATGAAGCCGCTCATGCTTTCGATGTACTGCAGGCGGATGCCCGGATAGCGCGCTCGCACACGCTCGAACAGCGGCACCGCGAGGATCGACGTCATCGTCGTCGGGAAACCCACCGCAACGGTGCCCGACTCGCTGCCCGCGCCTTCGCGCACCTCCTGGCGCAGTTGCTCCATCTGACGGAGCACGAGCCGCGCATGCCGGTAAAGCGCCTGCCCGGCCGCCGTCGGCTTCACGCCCTGCGGGCTGCGCACCAGCAGCGTGACGCCGACGTCGGCTTCGAGCTTCGCGATCTGCTGGCTCAGCGACGGTTGCGCGACGAACAGTTTTTCGGCCGCTTTCCCGAGGCTCCCGTATTCAACGATGCTGACGAAATAACGGAGCTGGCGGACGTCCATGGCGGGGCGATTGACGGGAAAGTCATAGGATACCCCTATGGCCGGCACATTCAAACGGTATTTCCGCTGCGGGTGCGCTTCACCTAAAGTCACTTCAATCGAAGTCGAATCAGCCGGCTTGACCGGCGATGGAGGTGACAATGAATGCAACCGGGTCGCAGGCCAGCAACGATGTCAAACAGGTCCAGACCGATCTGATCAGCGCCGAACGTGCGGTGGCCTTCGCCGCCGCGCTCGATCATCCGATCGTTCCCGCCGCCGGCGACGCGCTGCTGCCCGCATGGCACTGGCTCTATTTCTGGTCGATTGCACGGCAATCCGAACTCGGCCCGGACGGCCATCCGCGCAAGGGCAGCTTCCTGCCCGATCTCGGGTTGCCGCGGCGCATGTGGGCCGGCGGCCGGCTGACGTTCGAGCGCCCGCTGATCATCGGCGCGCACGCGACGCGCACGTCGAGCGTGCTGTCGATCGAACGCAAGGAAGGACGCAGCGGCACGCTCGGCTTCGTCACCGTCGAGCACATGATCGAATCCGCCGGTGAAATCGCGATCCGCGAGGAACACGACATCGTCTATCGCGGCGCGCCCGCACCCGGCGCGGCCGAGCCCGCACCGAAAGCGGCGCCTGGCGACGCGCAATGGCAACGCGACATCACGCCGGACGAAGTGCTGCTGTTCCGCTATTCCGCGCTGACCTTCAACGGCCATCGCATCCATTACGACCGCACCTACGTGCGCGACGTCGAAGGCTATCCGGACCTCGTCGTGCACGGCCCGCTGATCTCCACGCTGCTGCTCGATCTCGTGACGCGCTCGCTGCCGGGCGCGACTGTCGCCGAATACGCGTATCGCGCCGTGCGGCCGACCTTCGTCGGCAACACGTTCAGCGTGTGCGGCCGCGTCGCCGACGACGGCAAGACCATCGATCTCTGGGCGCAGGACCACGACGGCTGGCTGACCATGACCGCTCGCGCGACCCTCGCCTGACCCATCCGACGCTTTCCCCGATACGTACCATGACCCCTACCGACGCGTACCAAGACATCCGCGAAGCCGTTCGCGACCTGTGCGGCCAGTTTTCCGCGGAATATTTCCGCAAGATCGACGAGGAACGCGGCTATCCCGAAGCGTTCGTCGATGCACTGACCAAGGCCGGCTGGCTCGCCGCGCTGATTCCGCAGGAATACGGCGGCTCGGGCCTCGGCCTGACCGAGGCGTCGGTGATCATGGAGGAAATCAACCGCGCGGGCGGCAACTCCGGCGCGTGTCACGGCCAGATGTACAACATGGGCACGCTGCTGCGCCACGGTTCGGCCGAGCAGAAGCAGCGTTATCTGCCGAAGATCGCGAGCGGCGAGCTGCGCCTGCAGTCGATGGGCGTGACCGAGCCGACCACCGGCACCGATACGACCAAGATCAAGACCACGGCCGTCCGCAACGGCGACCGCTACGTGATCAACGGCCAGAAGGTGTGGATCTCCCGCGTCCAGCACTCCGACCTGATGATCCTGCTCGCGCGCACGACGCCGCTGTCGGACGTCAAGAAGAAGTCCGAAGGGATGTCGATCTTCATCGTCGACCTGCATCACGCGATCGGCAACGGGATGACGGTTCGCCCGATCCCGAACATGGTCAACCACGAGACCAACGAGCTGTTCTTCGACAACCTCGAAATCCCCGCGGAAAACCTGATCGGCGAAGAAGGCCAGGGCTTCAAGTACATCCTCGACGGGCTCAATGCCGAACGCACGCTGATCGCCGCCGAATGCATCGGCGACGGCTACTGGTTCGTCGACAAGGTGTCGCAGTACGTGAAGGATCGCGTCGTGTTCGGCCGTCCGATCGGCCAGAACCAGGGCGTGCAGTTTCCGATCGCGCGCTCGTTCATCAACGTCGAGGCCGCGAGCCTGATGCGCTTCGAGGCCGCGCGCCGGTTCGACGCGCACGAGCCGTGCGGTGCGCAGGCGAACATGGCGAAGCTGCTCGCCGCCGATGCGTCATGGGAAGCCGCGAATGCGTGCCTGCAGTTCCACGGCGGCTTCGGCTTCGCGTGCGAATACGACGTCGAACGCAAGTTCCGCGAAACGCGCCTGTATCAGGTCGCGCCGATCTCGACGAACCTGATCCTGTCGTACGTCGCCGAGCACATCCTCGGTCTGCCGCGTTCGTTCTGACGGGAGTGACGAGCATGCGCCCACTGGAAGGAATCAAGGTCGTCACGTTCGAGCATGCGATCGCCGCGCCGTTCTGCACGCGCCAGCTCGCGGATCTCGGCGCGCGCGTGATCAAGGTCGAGCGGCCGGGCGTCGGCGATTTTGCGCGCGGCTACGACGAACGCGTGTCGGGGCTCGCGTCGCACTTCGTGTGGACCAACCGCTCGAAGGAAAGCATCACGCTCGACGTCAAGCAGGCCGCCGCGCTCGAGATCGTGCACAAGCTGCTCGCCGATGCCGACGTGTTCGTGCAGAACCTCGCGCCCGGCGCGACGCAGCGCCTCGGCCTCGACTACGACACGCTGCGCGAACGCTATCCGCGGCTGATCGTCTGCGACATCTCCGGCTATGGGCTCGATGGGCCGTTTCGCGACAAGAAGGCATACGACCTGCTGATCCAGAGTGAATCCGGATTCCTCAGCATTACCGGTTCGGAAGGACAACCCGCGAAGGCCGGCTGCTCGATCGCCGATATCGCGGCCGGCATGTACGGTTACACCAACATCCTCGCCGCGCTGATCGAGCGCGGGCGCACCGGACACGGTCGGCACATCGACGTATCGATGCTCGAAAGCATGGTCGAATGGATGAGCTATCCGCTGTACTACGCGATCGACGGCCAGACGCCGCCGCGGCAGGCTGGCGCATCGCACGCGACGATCTTTCCGTATGGCCCGTTCAAGGCCGGCGACGGCAACACCGTGATGCTCGGGCTGCAGAACGAGCGCGAATGGAAGCACTTCTGCGAGACCGTGATCCGCATGCCCGAGCTGGCAGCGGACGAGCGTTTCGGTTCGAACAGCCGCCGTGTCGCGAATCGCGACGCGCTCGTGCCCCTGATCCTGCGCGCGTTCTCGACGCTGACCGCTGCCGACGTGATCGATCGGCTCGAACAGGCCGGCATCGCGAACGCGCAGATGAACGACATGCATGGCGTCTGGACGCATGAACAGCTCGCCGCGCGGCATCGCTGGACGCAGGTCGACACGCCTGCCGGCAAGATCCCCGCGCTGCTGCCGCCGGGCGTCGCGCCGCGCGACGAGCCGCGCATGGATCCGGTGCCGGCGCTCGGCCAGCACACCGATGGCGTGCTGCGCGAGCTCGGCTACACCGCCGAACAGATTCATACGTTGCATGCATCCGGCGCCGTCTGACCGGGCCTTGCCGCGCTGATTGCAGCGCGCCCCTCATCCAACTATCGAAGCGGCTCCGCGTCTGGTCGACAGACGCGAGGGTGCCACACAACTGGAGACATCATGGCGAACACAGTCAATGCCGCCGGCCGGCTCGACCGGCTGCCCATTTCACGGTTTCACTGGAAGATACTCGGACTGATCGCCGGCGGCGCATTCCTCGATGCGTTCGACATCTATCTCGCGAACGGCTCGGTCGCGGCGATGGTCAAGGACGGATTCACCGATCTGCGGCATGGCGCGATGTTCGTGTCGTCGACGTTCGTCGGGATGATGATCGGGGCGTTCGTCGCCGGGTATGTCGGCGATCGGCTCGGGCGGCGGTATTCGTATCAGCTCAATCTGGCCGTGTTCGGGCTCGCGTCGATCGCCGCGTGCTTCGCGCCCGATATCGAGTGGTTGATCGTGCTGCGGTTCATCATGGGCGTTGGCCTGGGCGCAGAGCTCGTGGTCGCGGCCGGCACGCTGGCCGAGTTCGTGCCGCCCGAAACGCGTGGCAAGTGGGTGTCGTTGCTGGCGATCATCACCAATAGCGGCCTCTTTGCGGCGCTCGCTGCCGGGTACTGGATCATTCCGTATCTCGGCTGGCGCTACATGTTTGCGCTGGCCGGTGTCGGCGCGCTGGTGGTCTGGTTCATGCGCAAACGGATGCCGGAGTCGCCGCGCTGGCTCGAATCGGTCGGGCGGCTCGACGAGGCCGAAGCGACGCTTGCCGCGATCGAGCAGGAAGTCGGCAAGCAGGTCGGGACGCTGCCGCCGGTGCGGCGCATCGTCGATCTGCATGTCGGGAAGGTGCCGCTCGCGGTGCTGTTCTCGAAGGGAATGCGGGCGCGGACCGCGGTGGCGGCATTGACTGCGATCGGCGTCAACGTGGGGCTTTACGGCTTTATCGCGTGGTTGCCGACGTTTTTCGTGACGCAGGGGCTGTCGGTCGTCAAGTCGCTCGGATTCGTGTTCCTGATGTCGATCGGGTCGCCGGTCGGCGGGTTGATCGGGTATCTGATCGCGGACCGGGTCGGGCGTGCGCGGGGGATCGTCATTGCGTCGATTCTCAGCATCGCGCTCGGGTGGCTGTATGTGTCGTTGCGCGATACCACGGCCATCATCCTGGTCGGGTTCTGCCTCGTCAGTACGATCTATACGATCACGACGCTCGGGTTGTTTGGCTATATTCCGGAGCTGTTTCCGACCGAGGTGCGGCTGCGTGGCACGGGTGTGGCCGGGATGGCCGGGCGGATGTCGTCGATCGGAACGCCTGCGCTGGCATTGGCGCTTTATCAAACGTTCGGGGTGTCCGGCGTGATCGCGATGGTCAGCGCGACACTCGGCGTGCTGTGCGTCGCGATCGGGTTGCTGCGGGTTGAAACAGGGCGGCAGGCGCTCGAGGAAGTGGCGCCGGGAACGAGTGACGCGGATGGTGCGGTGGCCAACCCAGGCGTTACGCAGACCTGATTGACGGCGACGTATCGGCAGAACAGCACAACGGCTTACCGGCTTACCGACCGCAGCGAACTTTCAATGTTCGATGCTCGCGGTCGGATGCCGGCATCCCAAGAACGTGCGGCGGCCGTTCTTGACGTTGCGTCGGCTTTCAGCGCCAATCGCCCGTGAACCGCCGCGGCTGATACGTTCCGTCGTTCCACGTAAAGCGCGCGGCCTTGCCCGATGCAGCGTTGCCCTTGGGGCGCACCAGCAGGTCATAGTGGCCGTTCGTCTTGTGCGGGCTGAACGACACCGCGTAGTGAACCTCCATCGTGTTGTCTGCATCGCACGCATCCTGCTGCGCGTCGCTCGCGCCCTTGCGCTTCCCCGCCAGCTTCTCCGTGCAATCGCTGGCCCCGTCCTTGTCATATGTCGACCAATCGGTCAGCGCGGTGAAGACAGGCGTCACGCACGCATCCGCATACCGATACAGGCTCAGCATCCCGGTCGTATCGCTATGTGCGGTTGACGTGTAGTTATTGTCGAAGCGCACACCGAAGGCGGTTTCCTGGTCACTGATTCGGTAAGGGACGAGAACGCATTTCGTGCCTGTTGTTCAACATAACTTAGGTATTTCCCGTCAACGGATCCCTCAGCCCGCCGCCAGCAACCCGGCCGGCTCACGCGATACTAACCTCTGCTCGAGAACAGATCGGCCACGACGGATCGCAACCACCGATTGCCTGCTTCGTGATGGTACTTGGCGTGCCAATGCTGCCGCACCGCGAACTGATCGACCGGGAACGGGCACGAGTGAACCGCGATGTCGTTGACTTTCGCGAGTGTTTCCCCGATGTTTCGCGGCAACGTGGCGATAAGATCGGTCGACTTGATGATCGACCCGAGCCCGAGCATGCCCGGAAGTTCAAGCACGACATTGCGTTCTATGTTCTCGCGCAGCAGCGCCTGCTCCAGCAGTTGCGCGCCCGTGCCGGCGGCGATGATCACGTGCCCCTCGCTGCAGTAGTGCTTCATGCTCAGTCGCGCGCGTACGCGCGGGTGATCCGGACTCGCGAGGCACACCCAGTCCTGCATATAGAGCTGTTGCTGATACATCCCGCTGCCGAGCCACGGCACATGCCCGATCGCCAGATCGGCCTCGCCGGATTCCAGCGCGCGCTCCGTGTTTCCGTCGATTCTCGCGGCTTCCAGCCGAATGCCCGGCGCATGCGCACGTACATGGGCCAGCATGCGCGGAAGCAGCGTGATATGGCTCGCATCGGTCATGCAGATGCGGAAGCGGCGCTTCGCCGTGCTCGGATCGAACGAAATCTCCCACGCCGAAAACCGGCGAAGCGACTCCAGGATCTCCCTGCACGGCCCGATCAGCGCGTCCGCCTGAGGGGTCGGCGTCATCCCGCCCGGCGTGCGGACGAACAGCGGATCCTGCAGATGGTCGCGCAAGCGCCCCAGCCAGATGCTGATCGTGGGCTGGCTCTGTCCGAGCTGCTCGGCCGCGCGCGTGACGCTGCGCACGTCGTACAGCAGGTCGAAGAGCTGCAGGAGCTTCAGATCGGGTAACTCGGACGTGTTCATGGCGGTATTGTCGAACGCAATGCCCCCATTGTATTCATTGCATTGCCCGCGCACGAGCATCCCCGTATCTTGGGTTCGGGCTCGACAGCCCCGCCGAGCCCGAACGGCCACGTTCGAGCCACCAGAGATGCAGCCGACGATGCTGCTCCAGTCAAACCAAGATCAGGAGACGTTCATGGACAACGGAATGCCGCGGCAAGGCGGCGGAATTGACGGGCTCATGGATGAAAGAGCCCGCAAACAGGCCCGCAAGGCGCGAGCAAGCGGCTGGATCGGTTCCGCGCTCGAGTACTACGACTTCTTCATTTACGCCCAAGCCGCGGCGCTGGTCTTTCCTCAGATCTTTTTCCCGAAAGGCGATCCGAAGATCGCGATCGTGGCCTCGCTGGCGACGTACGGCGTGGGTTACGTGGCGCGGCCGATCGGCGCGTTCGTCCTCGGACATTGGGGCGACACGCACGGCCGCAAGACCGTACTGCTGATCTGCATGTTCCTGATGGGTGCCTCGACGATGGCCGTCGGCGTGCTGCCGACGTATCAATCGGTCGGCATGCTCGCGCCCGCGCTCCTCGTCATCCTGCGCCTGGTTCAAGGTTTTGCCGTCGCGGGCGAGATTTCGGGCGCCAGTTCGATGATCATGGAACAGGCGCCATTCGGCCGCCGCGGCTACTTCGCGAGTTTCACGTTGCAAGGCGTGCAGGCCGGCCAGATTCTCGCTGCCGCCGTCTTCCTGCCGCTTGCATACTACATGCCGGAAGACGCGTTCGTTGCATGGGGCTGGCGCATTCCGTTCCTGTTGAGCGCGCTCGTCCTGATCGCGGGATTCATCATTCGCCGCGAAGTCGACGAAACCGCCGCATTCGCGAAGGAAGACGCGAGCGGCAAGGTCGCGCGCGCGCCCGTCCTCGAAGCGTTCAAGTACAGCTGGCCCGACATGCTGCGTGTTCTGTTCATGGCGTTCATGAACGTGATCCCGGTCGTCACCACCATCTTCGGCGCGGCGTACGCGGTTCAGCCGTCGTACGGCATCAACTTCCATGCGAGCGTGTATCTGTGGATTCCGGTGGTCGGCAACATCGTGGCGGTGCTCGTCATTCCGTTTGTCGGCAATCTGTCGGATCGCATCGGGCGACGGCCGCTGATGATCTTCGGTGCGCTGTCGTCAGGCCTCCTATCGTATGCGTATCTGTATGCGATCAGCGTGCACAACCTGCCCGTCGCGTTCGCGATGTCGATACTGATGTGGGGCGTGGTGTACCAGGGCTATAACGCGGTCTTCCCCGGCTACTATCCGGAACTGTTCCCGACGCGCTTTCGCGTCTCCGCGATGGCGATCGCGCAGAACATCGGCACGACCATCACCGCGCTGCTTCCGGCCCTCTTCGCCGCTGTCGCGCCCCCTGGGTCGCACAACGTGCCTCTGATGATCGGTTCGATCACGCTGGCCGCCACGATCGTCTCGGCGATGGCTGCATGGAGTGCGCGGGAGACGTATCGCGTGCGTCTCGGCGACCTCGGAAAGAAAGACGCCACGCCGATTCCGAAAGCGCAATACCACCGGCTCCGCGAAGAAGCATTGAGCGAAACGAGACTCGCGAAAGCGTCCATGCAAACGCATTGATTCGATGAACGGGCACATCCACCGATGTGCCCGTCCTGTCTTTTTAGCAAAGCAATCCCCGGAGGGATGCATGATCTCGGGCAATACGGCCATCATCGCGCACATCGGCTTTCCGACCCATTCGTTCAAGTCGCCTATGATCTACAACCCTTACTTCGATCGTGCCCAGATCGACGCGATCGTCGTGCCGGCGGGATGCAAGGCGGACGCGTTCCCGGCGTTTCTGCGGTCCGTTTTCACGCTCGAAAACATCCGCGGCGCGCTGATCACGATGCCGCACAAGGTCACGACCGTCGGCTTGCTGGACGAGGTCACGCGAGCCGTGAAGATTGCGGGCTCGTGCAACGCGGTGCGCCGCGCGGAAGATGGCCGCCTGATCGGCGACATGTTCGATGGTGATGGCTTCGTGCGCGGCGTGCGGCGCAAAGGCTGCAAACTCGAAGGCGCGCGCGTGCTCGTGGTCGGCGCAGGCGGCGTCGGTTCAGCCATCGCGGCATCGCTCGCTGCGGCGGGCGTTGCGTCGCTGTCGCTTTACGATGTGCGGCGCGAATCCGCGCATGGTCTTCGCGACCGGTTGGCGGCCTACTATCCCGAGCTCGAATTGATCACCGGCAACAACGATCCGGCGGGCTACGATCTCGTCGTCAACGCCACGCCGATGGGCATGAACGATGGCGACCCGCTGCCCGTCGATGTCACGCGGATTTCGCCTGAAACATTCGTCGGCGAAGTCGTGATGAAGGCAGAAATGACGGCGTTTCTGAAGGCCGTGCAGGCGCGCGGTTGCCGCTTTCAGATCGGCACGGACATGTTGTTCGAACAGATCCCCGCGTACCTCGAATTCTTCGGTTTTCCGAGCACGACGGCCGACGTTCTGCGCTCCGTCGCGACGCTCGCGTACTGACTGACCCTTTCCCACGACGCCCGGAACATGCCCGGTCCACAGTTGGGCAGGTGCGGGCCGCTGCATCAGGTGCCCCTCATACAGAAAGCGGGACTCGACTACATCCGAGCCCCGCTCGTGCCGCTTCATATCGACGACGATGCGTCGTTTGCGGCCGCAGGTTACCGCGGCCTGCGCGGCACCGAATGCCGCTTCAATGGCGATCCGGCCGCGTCGATGCGCCAAAGCGCGGCGCTACTGCGCCGCGCGTGGGCCGACGCTTGAAACATCAGGTCAGGCGGCGGCCGCTACCGCCGCCCTCAGCCCGAGCGAATAGCTGTCGAGACCAAACCCGCAAATCTGCCCCTTCACGATCTCGGCGAACACCGAATGATGGCGGAAGCTCTCGCGCGCGTGGATGTTGGACATGTGAATCTCGACGATGGGCACCGTCAGGATGGCGAGCGCGTCGCGGATCCCGTAGCTATAGTGCGTCCAGGCGCCCGCATTGATGAGTACGCCGTCGACCTTGTCGATGAACGCCTGATGGATGCGCAGACACATGTCGCCTTCGCTGTTCGTCTGATAGCTGTCGACGGTGACGCCAAGCTCCGCGGCCAGCGCCTGAAGCCGGGCGTCGATGTCGGCGAGCGTCGCCGTCCCGTATTGAACCGGATCGCGCTTGCCGAACATGTTGTGGTTGATGCCGTGCAGCATGAGGAAAGTTTTCATGATTGACCTGTATCGAGTTTCAGAGTGACGTCGTTTCGACGACTGCGCCGGTTTCCGCGGCCTTCACGATCGCCTCGGTGATGCGCAGATTTTGCAGGCCGTCACGCGCGGTGACGATCGGTGCGGCTTCGCCGCGCACGACGCGCCCGAAGTGTTCCATTTGATGCTCGAGCGGATCGTCGCGCGTCGTGTCGGCCACGCTGACATCGAACGGTTTCCACCACGATCGATCTTCGTCTCTTCCGTAGGTCTTGACACGCATCGTCGGAATCGACAAGGACCCGTAGGTGCCGGCGATTACATAGCAGTCCTCGTCGGAATACGATGCGTAGGCCTTGTTCTCCTGCGACGTCTGTTCCCAGCTACGCGCGCTGGCCGCCGTATCCGACAACAGGAACGTGCCGAGTGCGCCGCTCGCGAAACGCAGATTGATCGCGACGGTATCCTCGACGGCGAAGCCGCGCGGCGCGTCGCGCGCGACGAAAACGCCTGCACCGCGACGATGTCGCCGCACAGCATCCGCAGATTGTGAATCTCGTGAATCATGTTGAGCAGGATCGGCCCGGCGCCCGGTTCCTTGCGCCATGGCGCGTCCGCGAAATACTGATCGGGCTTGAAAAACAGTGCACTGCCCATCACGGCGACCAGCGGGCCGAGCCGCCCGTCGTCGATGATCGCCTTCGCGCGCGCCATGATCGGGCTATGTGCGCGATGATGACCGATCAACACGCTCGCGCCATAGCGGTCGACATCGGCGACGAGCGCTTCAGCCTCCTCCACCGTGGCGGCGATGGGCTTTTCGAGCAGTATCGGCACGCCGGCCTGCATGCTCGAGCGCGCGTGCGCTACGTGAAGCGTGTTGGGTGTCGCCAGGACCACACCGTCGGGACGATCTTTCTCGTAGAGTTCATCGAGCGAGCGGTAATGCGGCACGCCTGCCTTCGCTGCGATGTCCGCCGCCGCATCGGACGGGTCGATCACGGCCGACAGCGCGCACGTCGCACTTTCGCGAACCACGCGTATATGTTCACGCCCGATATAACCGGCGCCGGCTACCGCGATGCGCGTTTTCTGCATGTCACACTCCGTGGCTTGCGCGAGCGGCGTGAACCGCCCGCATCGAAACGAGGTTGAACACGATGCCGCACGCGACGACGGGCCAGGTCGCGCCGCCGCAATATGCGTGAATCAGCGCGGCGGCGAACGGTGCACGGCTTCCGATGACGACCGAGAGATCAGAGGCCCTTCCACGTCGCAGCGGCGATAGCGATAAGTCTCGGCTTGCATGCCGCGCTTCCTCGGCTCGTCACTCGAGCGGGACGGTCAACTGTTCGATGACGGCCTGCGTGTGCGGACGAACCCCACGCCACCAAGCGAACGCTTCGGCCGCCTGTTCGACCAACATGCCGACGCCATCGGCAATGCGTTGCACGCCTGCCTGACGCGCAAGCTGGAGGAACGGCGTGAGGCCCTTTCCATACGCCAGCTCGTACGCAGCGCCGGTCGCGCTGAAGACGCTCGACGGAACGGGCGGCAATTGCCCGGTCAGGCTCGCGGACGTTGCATTGACAACGAGATCGAACTGCCCCATCGATTCGAGTTCCGCATAGCCGCACGCGGCGAGCGTTGCGCCTGCCGCGACCTGTTCGACGAGCGCCTTCGCCTTGTCCACGCTGCGATTGGCTATCACGAGTCGCGCAGGCTGCGCCGCGATGAACGGCAGCAACGCGCCGCGCACCGCGCCGCCCGCGCCCAGCACGAGCACGCGCTTGCCCGCCATCGGCTGATGCAGGTTGATCTCGATGTCGCGCACGAGGCCGACGCCATCGAAGTTCTCCGCCACGATGCGTCCGTTCTCGAACTTCATCGCGTTGACGGCACCCGCGAGCGCGGCCCGTTCGCTCCGCTCGTCGGCCATCGCGAACGCCTGCAGCTTGAACGGCGCGGTGACGTTCATGCCCTTGCCGCCTGCCGCGATGAAGCCCCTGACCGTATCGCGGAAAGCACCGGCCGGCTCCAGCGGCCCTTCGATGGCCGTATACGTGATGTCCTGCCCGGTCTCCTTTGCAAAAAGACCGTGGATCAGCGGCGATTTCGTATGGCCGATCGGATTGCCGATTACCGCATATCGATCGCTCATTGCGCCCCCGGCTTCGAGAAGAGCACGCCGTCGGTCTGCATCGCGTCGATCTCGGCTGCGCTGAAACCCAGCGATTGCGCGACTTCCACGTTGTGCTGACCGAGATCGGGGCCGACGTCGCGGATCGACGTATCGCAGTCGGAGAAGCGGAACGGCAGGTTCGGCAGCCGCAGTTTTCCAAAACGCGGATGTTCTTGCTCGACGACCATGCCGCGCGCGACGATCTGCGGATCCGCGACAACCTCGTCGATGCGTTGAACCTTCGCGCTCGGCACATCGACGCTATCGAGCAACGCCAGCACGTCCGCGACGGAGCGCGCGGCCACCCACGGCTTCACGATCGAAAGGATCTCCTCGCGATTCGCGTTGCGCCCGTTCAGGTCATGAAACCGCGCATCGGCGCCGAATCCGGCCGGACCGCCGTGCTGCTCGACGACTGTTGCGAACCGCTTCCACGAATCATCGACCTGCGCGGCGATCACGAGATCGCCGTCGGCCGCGCGAAACACGCCATACAGCGTCGAGGTCGGCATGTCGTGACCCGTTTGCTCGGGCACCACGCCTTGCATCGTGTAGCACTGGACTGCATATTCATGCATCGAGACGAGCGTGTCGTACAGCGCCATGTCGATATGCTGGCCGCGCCCGCTCTTCACGCGACCGAGCAGCGCGGCGTTGATCGCCGCAACGGCGTGAATGCCGGTGTACATGTCGCCGAGCGAAATGCGCATCAGCGGCGGCGGCTCGCCCGGGTTGCCGATCATTTGCATGATGCCGCTCTTGGCTTCCGCGATGAGACCGAAGCCCGCGCGATGCGCGTCGGGCCCAGTGTGTCCGTACGCCGAAATCGAGCAGTAGACGAGGCCCGGATTGCGTTCCGACAACGCTGCATAACCGAGGCCGAGCTTGTCGAGCGCGCCGGGCCGATAGTTCTCGATGAATACGTCCGCCGAGTCGCACAGGCGCTGCATGAACGCCTTGCCGCGCGGATCCTTCATGTTGACGCTCACGCCCCGCTTGCCCATGTTGAGCTGCAGGAAATACGCGCTTTGCTGGTCGTCGAGAATGGTCGCGTGCTGGCGGCCGGCATCGCCGCTGCCCGGGCGTTCGACCTTGATCACTTCCGCGCCGAGTGCCGCGAGACACCGCCCGACATACGGGCCGGCAAGAAAGTGGCTGTAATCGACGACGCGGATGCCTTCGAGGGGACGGGCCTGCATCAGTTCGCTCCCGGACGGCGCGGGATCATCAGACGATGCTCGCCACGTTGAACGACTTCGCCGTTCTGATTGATCAGTTCCGACGGCAACACGACGATGCCCCAATCCGGACGGCTCTTGCTTGCACGCATGGTGCCCACCCGGAACTTCACATGCAGCACGTCGTTGACCTTGATCGGCAACAGGAAGTCCCACGTCCATCCGAGCGACATGCCGGGCAGGAAGCGATAGTCGCTTCGCGTCTTGAGGCCGTCGGCAATGGACAAGCCGAACAGGCCGTGCGCGACGATGCAGCCGAAGTGGCTCGCGTTCGCGTATTCCTCGTCGACATGAACGGGCGTGTGATCGCCGGTCAGATCGGCATACGCGAGGATGCGTTCTTTCGTGACCGTGTAGGTCGGGCTCACGCACTCGTCGCCTTCGCGCGCATCGTCCCAGTATTTTTCGGTGATGTTGATCGTGCTCATGCTCACGCCTCCGCGCGTGGGTTGATCGCCAGCGCCTGCGCGACGCAGGTGGCAGGCCGGGCCTGAATGAGTTCGACGGCGAGCCCGTCGGGCAGACGCAGCCAATTGCGTCCCTGCGGCATCTCGGTGACACCGAATGCTTGCGCGGCGGCAATCGCCGCTTCGAGGTCTTCGCACATCACGCCGAGATGCGCGAGCCGGCCTTCGGTCCCTTCGTGCTCCGGCGCGCTGATGAACTGCAGGCCGCCCAGCGTCCAGTACTGACGCGGTTCCTCGCGCGGGCCGTCGACTTCCCGCATCGTCATGCCGAGCACGTGTTCGAAGAAACGGATATGCCAGTGGATGTCCTTCACCCAGATCGCAACGTGTTCGAGATAGGCTTTCGATGCGCTCATGCCTGGGCTCCTTCTTTCTGGCGGTCCGTCAACGCGCGTTCGATGCCCTTGATGCAGGCGACGAGCGTCGAATTCACCGGCGTCGGCACGCCCAGCCGCTCGCCCCACCGCACGACCGCGCCGTTGATGAAGTCGATTTCGGTGAGCGACGACTTCTCGATGCTTTGCAGCATCGAGGTTTTGAATGCGGGTGAAAGGCCGTCGGCGGCCATGTTCCACGCGTCTTCGGCGTTTTTGATCGACAGCGTGATGCCGGCGGCTTTCGCGACAGTCATCGCTTCGTCGATGGCCGCGAGCGACGTGGCTTTCAGAACGGGCTCGTCGTAGAGCTGGCCGTAGGTGAGGCGCGTGATGCCCGTGATCGCGCCCGTCGCGACGTTGATGAGCAGCTTGTCCCACATCGTGCCGACGATGTTGTCGCTGACCGTGGTCGTCAGACCGGCGCTGTTGAACGCATCCGCGATCGCTTGCACGCGGCGCGTGATGCGACCGTCGAGTTCGCCGATGATCGTGAGCTTGCCCGTCACGCCTGATTGAATATGGCCTGGCGCACGCAGCACGCCGCCGACGTAGGTCTTGCCGGCCAGCACGCGTTCGCGTCCGACGATCTCGCTTAGCACGTCTTCGTGACCGAGGCCGTTCTGCAGCGACAGCACGACCGTTTCAGGCCCGATGAGATCGCGCGCGCCGCGCATCGCGGAATCCGTGTGGAACGACTTGACCAGCACGACGACGAGGTCGACCGGACCGACTTCGGCGGGATCCATCGTCGCGCGAACCGCGACGCGGCGCGTGCCGCGCTCGTCGTCGACCTGGAGGCCGTCGCGCGTCATGGCGTCGACGTGAGCGGCAAAGCGGTCCACGAGCCACGTCTCATGCCCACCTTCCGTCAGCGCGGAACCGATGGCACAACCCAGCGCGCCAGCGCCCAGAAATGCGATCTTCATATCTGTCTCCTTGAATGGAGACCAAGATACGGTTCCCGCCTACATGCTGGCAATGCAATGGGTTTAATGGCGCTATTGCGGTTGGCAATATTGACGCGGGTCCGGTCCGGTCCGTTACCGGACGGGGACGTTGTGCCTATGCGGCCGCAAATCGGTAAGTCGGGTGGTTCATATGCGACCCCACTTCAGGCACGCGCCGGCAGCACCGCTCGCCCGACGGCAGCCTTATCATGCGCACACTGGTTCCACAGGGCCATTCGACGACGCACGTCGAATGCGACGTGGTGCAATCTGTACCACGCCGCAAATCCCCATCTGTATTGGTTCAGCGCGATCCGCAGCGGACGGATCGCGCGGCGCTACGCACAGCTTCAGAAGGATTCGCCGGAGGACTGGAACACCTCGCCGGGCCGGCGCCCGAGCCGCTACAGCGGGCGCATTGCGCGCCCGCCCTCATCGTTATTCCGGCAGCCAGTCCGTCGACAACACTTGGTCGACGCCCCACGGGCATGTCTCCGGGAACGACCCCAACCCCGTTTCGCTCGCCGCCGCCACCACCGCATCGCCCCACGCATCCGCCCACCAGTCCGGATCCGCCAGCGACGCCTGCAGGCTCGGCGTCTTCGCCAGCCGCCGTTCGATTCCCGCGCGCTGCGCTTTGATCGTCACCTGCCAGTTCGCACCACGTCGGCCCGGCTGGTACTGCCACTTCAGCAGATGCGCCAACAGCACCGCCATCCGGCTCGCCAGTTCTCGCTGCTCGCTCTTGCCCACGTCTTCGATCTCCTCAGCGAGGTGTTCAATGTCCAGCTCAGAGAACCGGCCGCTGCGCAGCAACTGCGCCTGCTCCTGCGACCACGCAATCACATCCTTGTCATAGCGGCTTGCCTTCATCGTTGCCTTCTCCTTCGGATCCCTGTCCATACTCGATCCCGGTTCCACGTCACAGCAGCGCCTCCAGCCCCTTACGGTCAACCAGGTCAAGCAGCTTCAGCGACGGCCCGTTCGGTTGCTTCTGTCCCTGTTCCCACTTCTGCACCGTCGACGTGCTCGTGTTCAGGTACGCCGCGAACACCGCCTGGCTCGCCCTGCTGCGCAACCGCAGCCGGCGGATCTGCGCCGCGCTGTATGTCTTCACCGGCGGCAGGCTCAGCGCATCGAACTCGCGCAGCGTCACCGCCTCCATCGCGCCCGCCTCGTGCAGCCCCTGCGCTGTCTCGCTCAATGCCTTGAGTAGCTTGTCGCTCATCGCTTCCTCTCGCCTGCCTCTGCATCCAGTTCGCCGATCATAGCACTTCGTCCTATACGTCATCCGCCTCGTTGGGCTCCTCCCGCGCCTCGCGCTCCAGCTCCGTCAGCAGCAGCGTGATCGCTTCGCGCCAGTCCACCGGCCCTTGCCGCATCGGGTGCGTGCTCGCGTGAATTGCCTTCAGCTTCCCAATCGCCACGTGCGTATAGATCTGCGTCGTCGACATCTCTGTAGGTCGATGCCTCGAGGCCAATGGGTTCGTTGCCGTTCCTGTCGATCGCGCCCGAGCCCGGCACGATCAGCACGACCGGCGCATCGCCGCCAGCCGGGGGCAACAACGGTCACGGTCGGCGTTTGCCCGCGCCGCCAGCAGGTTTGGCGGCCGGCTTGCGTGCGCTCGCCGCCGGCTTGCCGGCGGGTTTGCTGCGCGGCTTCTGCACGCTGAACGGGCTACCGCTGAGAACGCTCGCGCCTTTCCCCGCGGTCGCAGCGCGCTGGCCCGCAGGCTTGTGTTTGCCTTCGCCACCTTGCGGCCGCGGCTTTTTGCCGGACGCCGGCATGGCGCTCGGCGCGGCCTGCGGCACTTTGGGCTTCTTCGGCTTCTTGGGTTTCTTGATGATCTGGCCGGTCGAGCTGGTTTCCGGCACGCGGTGTTCGGCTTCAAAACCCGGCTCTTCCTCGCGGCGCAGCGTCTGCCGGATCAGCGCTTCGATCGCGGCCAGTTGCGGCGCTTCGTCGGCACACACGAGGGACACCGCCACACCGCTCGCACCCGCGCGGCCCGTACGGCCGATACGGTGCACATAGTCTTGCGCGACGATCGGCAGATCGACGTTGATCACGAGCGGCAGGTCGTCGATATCCAGACCGCGCGCAGCCACGTCGGTCGCGACCAGCATCTGTACTTCGCCCGTCTTGAAGCGCTCCAGCGCACGCAGGCGCGCCGGTTGCGGCTTGTCGCCGTGAATCGTATCGACGGCATAGCCCGCGTCATTCAGCATGGCCGCCAGGTAATCCACGCCGGCGCGCGTCTTGACGAACACCAGTGCGTGCTCCCAGTTGTTCTCGGCCACGAGATGCATGAAGAGTTCAGGCTTGTTCCGCTTGTCCACCGGCACGACCCACTGCTTGATCTTGCTGGCCGTGGCATTGGGCGGGCTGACGCTGATATTGACGGGGTTGCGCAGAATGCTCGCCGCCATCGCGCGGATGTCGTCGGTGAACGTCGCGGAGAACAGCAGCGTCTGGCGCTGAGCGGGCAACGCGGCAAACACGGCGTTGAGTTCGCGCGCGAAGCCGAGATCGAGCATGCGGTCGGCTTCGTCGAGCACCAGCGTCTGCACCTGATCGAACTGCACGGCGTTCTGGCGATTGAGATCGAGCAAACGGCCAGGCGTGGCAACGAGCAAGTCGACGCCCTTGCGCAGCTTCATCATCTGCGGGTTGATGCTCACGCCGCCGTAGGCGGCGAGGAATCGCAGGTCGAGGCCTTTGCCGTATTCGACGAAGCTCTGCAGCACTTGTTCGGCCAGTTCACGCGTGGGCACCAGCACGAGAACGCGCGCGCGGTTGCTCGATACGGCCGGGCCGTGTTGCACCAGCCGTTGCAGCAGCGGCAGCGCAAAGCCGGCGGTCTTGCCGGTGCCGGTCTGGGCGGCGGCCATCACGTCGTTGCCACTCAGGACAACGGGAATCGCCTTGGCCTGCACCGGCGTAGGTGTCTGGTAATTGAGGTTCTGCAGATTGCGCAGCAACGGCTCGATCAGGCCAAGCGAGGCAAAAGACATGGAGGTGTTCCGGGCTGAAAACCGCAATTCTAGCGGGTAGCGGTGGGGTTGGGCCGTGAGTGGCGACCCGACGCGCCTACCGGCTACGCAACGCATCAGCCAGCGCGTCGCCCGCAGCCAGAATGTGCGCGGACAGGGCCGCGCATGCTGCGTCCACATCGCCGTCGCGTATCGCCCGGACGATGTTTCGATGCTCGTCGTTCGAGCGGCCCTGCCAGTCGAGTTGCTGCCACGTCGCGTACAGATGCCGTGAGCTGGTCCGATGCATGTCGTCGATTGCGTCGAGGAGGCGCGGCATTCCGCATCGCGCCGCCAAAGCGCGATGAAACCGCTGGTTCAGTGTGCCGAGCACGGCTACGCCGTGCGCCGCCGACTCCTGGTCGAGGATCGCATCGAGTTCCTCCAGCGCCCCCGCGTCGAGCGCGGGGATCGCCTCCCGCAGCGCGAGCGACTCGAAAGCGGCGCGCATCTTGGCCATTTCGAGTACGTCGGATGGCTCGAGCGGCGCCGCCCGCACGCCTCGTCGCGGTTCTACCACTGCCAACCCCTGCGCTTCCAGCCGTCTGAACGCCTCGCGTACCGGCACATGACTCGCGCCGAATTCGGCGGCGATGTGGTCCTGACGCAGCCACTCCCCCGGCGCAATGACGCCCGAGATGATGCGGTCCGCCAATGCGGCGGCGATCCGATCGGCCAGCGACGGTTCTCCCTTGACTTCCTGATTCATTCCGACCACCATTTATCTATTATCTATTAAATTGTAACAACACCGGAGCTGCGATGCGCCACAATCGTCCTGCCCGTCTCCAGCACATCGCCGGCATCGGCGTCGATCGCATGGGCTCGATCGCCGATCACGCCGACGTCGATCTATTGCGACTGGAAAATCTCGATACCGACATCCCGCCCACTATAGAGGCGCTCGCCTTCACCCGAGCGGCAATCGAGCGGGATTCGGCGAACTCCTATTTGCCGTTCGTCGGTCAGGATCGGCTGCGCGCGAGCGCTGCCGCCCATGTGTCGGCGCTTTCGGGGCAGCGCTTTACGGCCGACCAGGTGGTGATTTCGGCGGGCGGACTCTCCGGCATTCTGAATACGCTGCTCGCCACCGTCGAGATCGGCGACGAAGTCATCGTCACCGATCCGACGTACGCGGGGCTGCTCAATCGCATCCGCCTTGCGGGCGGCGTGCCCCGGCAAGTACCGTTCGACTTCACGCCGGGCGGCGAATGGAAGCTGGACCAGGCCGCGCTGCGGGCGGCAATCGGTCCGAACACGCGGGCCATGCTGCTGATGTCTCCGTCGATGCCTTCGGGCGGTTGCTTCGATGCGTCCGACTGGCGGCTGATCGCAAGGCTGTGTGTGCAGAACGATCTGCTGCTGATCCTCGACAGTGCGATGGAACGGCTGCTCTTCGATGGACGAACGGTCATCCATCCCGCGAGCCTGCCCGACATGGCCGAGCGTACGATCACGGTCGGTGCAGCGTCGAAGGAGCTTCGGATGATTGGCTGGCGGGTAGGCTGGATCGTCGCGCCGGAATGGCTGATTCCCGATCTCGTCGCAGTGTCGCTCGCCAATGTCGTGGTGCCGGTCGGCATTGCCCAGGAAGCCGCGGCGGTCGCGCTCGAGCATTCCGCATCCGATCTGCCTGGCTATGTAGGCGAACTCGAGCGGCGCCGCGACACGATCGCCGCCGAACTGTCGGGGCTGCCGTTCGGCATGCCGGCGGGCGGCTGGTCGATGCTGCTGCGCGTGTCCGACTTCGGCCTGACCGGAGCGCAGATGTCGGAACGGTTGCTGAGCCGCGGCGTATGTGCGACGGCGATGACCGGATGGGGCGTCGCACACGGCGAGCAGTACGTCCGGTTCGTGTTCTCGAACGAACCGGTCGAGCGGTTGCGCACGCTCGGAGACAGGGTGCGCTTCGCGCTGGACCGCGCATGACGGTCGCCCGCGAATTGTGCCGCCGCAAACATGCCTGTCCGGATCGACTGCATCAGCCTGGCTGCTGGAGAGGCGGCGGTTCTTCTTGTTCCAGGGCTCGCCCGTCAGCGTGATGGACGAGTCGATTACCGCCCAGCGACTTGGCGCGATACAACGCGAGGTCGGCTGACGCTAGCAGATCGGTAAGCGAAGCCGTATCGCGCCCGAATTCCGCCAGACCAATGCTGACGGTCGCGTAAATTGGCGCACCGTTGGCGTTGTGCGACAGCGTTGCAAACCGTTCTGCAACGCCATCGCCGACCTTTTTTGCGCTGTGGCTGTCGTGCCCGGGCAGCAGCGCCGCAAATTCTTCCCCGCCGATGCGCGCGAGAATCGCCTCCGCATCCGTAGCGGCTCGAACGGTTTCCGCGAACGACTTCAACACCTCGTCACCGGTCTTGTGCCCGTAGCGGTCGTTGATTCTCTTGAAGTGGTCGAGATCGAACGCAAGCAGCGTGACGGGGCGCCGATGCAGCGCGCAGTCGTTGATCGCCCGCTCGCCCTCTTCGAAAAACAGCTTCCGATTACCCACGCGCGTCAAATAATCCGTACGAGACTCCCGCAGCAACTCGCCATGAACTTCTTCCCGGGTGAGCCGAAGCAACGTCATCGGCAAAACCACCGAATAGAGCACGCCTTCGTACATGGTGATTTCGCTGGCAACCGCCAGCACGTGCGCGCCAAAGATCGGAGCAAGCCACGGCAGGACGAACGCCCTCGCGGCGTAAAACATCGCGTGGATACCCGTCACCGCGACCGCGACGCGGCGAGATTGAACCGACGGCATTCCGTCGTTTCGCATCAGCTCGAAGGCCGTCATGGCCGAAACGAGCGCGATCGGGAACGCACTGGCATAAAGCCATACGACAGCCTGCCAGCGCGAGCCGCCTACCATCCACGTCATCCCCATCAAGACCAGCAACCCGATGGAACCCGCGACATGCCGCCGGCCGTTGAACATGGCCACCGCGTGCAGAACGATCAGATAACCGGTCAGAATCACGAGATTGCTGACAGCAGCGCCAGCGGCGCCGAGCAGTTCGTTCCGGAATGCCGCCGTCGCGCAGCCGATCCCGAGCGTCGCATACCCGGCCGCAAGCATCCGCAGTTCCTTGCCGCGCTTGGGATGAGACGTGTGCTCCCAATACATCATCGCGGAACTGGACAACAGCGTTCCGATTATCAGAAAGTAAAGGGTTGCTAAATCGACTCTCATCGCCGGTGTCAGAGCGCGTCCTCGCCACGACGAGGGAAAGGTTCAGGATGAACTGAGATAACGGCAAATTCTGCGAATCCTTGAGAAAGGGCAACGGCGTGGCCCGTGCTCCCAAGCAGAACCCGCGGGTCGGGTGGGTTTCCGCCCCGGGTCACGCCGGAAAGAGCATCCGGCGCGAAATTCATCGCGTGTTTCCGACAGTCCGTCAGCAGAGCCGTGATTGTGCAGCACTTTCCGGCATGGAAGTCGAATAGTTGAAGTTGACCGGGCGCGGACAGCGGTGTCCGCGCGCCCGGATAATTCAATTCGCCCCGAAACGGAAGAAACGGGGACACATTGATGATCGAGGGCCGGCTTCTTCGTCGAAGCTGCGCTTCATATGTTCGAGCGATCAAGCCCGCCGCCGGTCACGGCGCCGCACTTCCTTGATTGCGGCGAGCGCTATCCCGCGAACACGCCGCGTCGCATCACGCGCCGGCCGCCCCGCTCGCCGCCACGCTGACCGACGCAGCCAGCGCCGCGATCCGCATGGCGCGCAACAGCACCGGCCGGTCGACCATCTTCCCGTCGACGGTCACCACGCCGCCGCTGGAATCACGCATCGCATCGAGAATCCGCTGCGCCCACCGGACCTCGTCCTCGCTCGGTCGGAAACACTTGTGCACGAACGCGATCTGTTTCGGATGAATGCACAGCTTCGCGCCGAATCCCAGCTGCTTGCCGTTGAACGCATCGCGCGCGATCCGCTCGCCGTCGTGAATGTCGGGCGTCACGCCATCGACCGGCGATTCGATGCCGGCCACCCGCGAAATCAACGCGAGTTGCGACCGGAAGTGATTGAGCGACACGCCGTCGTCCGGCATCCCCATGTCCGCGATGAAATCGAGCGTGCCGAACATCAGCCGCTCGACGTACGGCGCTTTCGCGATAGCGAGCGCGTTCCACACGCCGTTCGCGCTTTCGATCAGCGGATAGACGGGCACGCGCCGGCGCGCGAGCGCAATCGCGGCGCACACGTCTTCGGCACTTTCGGCCTTCGGCAGCACGATGCCGGCCACGCCCTTCAACGCGCCGAGCGCGGCGTCGGCCTCGAACCACGGCGTGTGCCGCGCGTTGATCCGCACGAGCACGGGATGCTCGGGCGAAACCCAGCGGGCGATCGCGTCGCGCGCGGCCGCTTTCGCGTCGGGTTCGACGGCATCCTCGAGATCGACGATGACCGCGTCGGCGCCGCTCGCAAGCGCCTTGTCGAACCGTTCAGGCTTGTTCCCCGGCACGAACAGGTATGACTGAGCCGGCGGCGGGCCGCCGAGGCCGCCGGACTGCGTCGTGGCGTCAGACGGCATTGACCACCTCCGGAACCAGCTCGAACAGATCGCCGACGAGGCCGTAATCGGCCACGCTGAAGATCGGTGCTTCTTCGTCCTTGTTGATCGCGACGATCACCTTCGAATCCTTCATGCCGGCCAAGTGCTGGATCGCACCCGAGATGCCCACCGCAATGTACAGCTGCGGTGCGACGATCTTGCCGGTCTGGCCCACTTGATAGTCGTTCGGCATGTAGCCTGCGTCGACTGCCGCGCGTGAAGCGCCGAGCGCTGCCTGAAGCTTGTCCGCCAGAGGTTCCAGAACCTTCGTGTAGTTTTCGCCGCTGCCCAAGCCGCGGCCGCCCGACACAATGATTTTTGCGCTGGTGAGTTCGGGGCGGTCCAGCTTCGTCACTTCACGGCTCACGAACTGCGACTTGCCTGCGTCTGCGGCCGCCTCGATCTTCTCGACCGACGCGTTGCCGCCTTCCGCTGCAACCGGATCGAAGCCCGTTGCACGCACCGTGATCACCTTGATCGGATCGCTCGACTGGACCGTCGCGATCGCGTTGCCCGCGTAGATCGGACGCTCGAACGTGTCGGCCGAATCGACCGCCGTGATGTCCGAGATCTGCGCGACGTCCAGCTTCGCGGCGATACGCGGCGCGATGTTCTTGCCGTACGCGGTCGCCGGCGCGAGGATGTGCGAGTAGTCCTTCGCGATGTTCAGCGCGGTCGCTTCGATGTTCTCTGCAAGACCGCTCGCTAGCTGCGGCGCATCGGCCAGCAGCACCTTCGACACGCCTGCGATCTTCGCTGCCGCATCGGCCGCGGCTTGCGCGTTGTGGCCTGCCACCAGCACATGGATGTCACCGCCGACGAATTTGCCAACTTCGGCCGCCGCTGCCACCGTGTTCAGCGTCGCCGCCTTGATCGACGCGTTGTCGTGTTCTGCAATCACCAGAATCGTCATTTCTTTGCGCTCCCTCTTACAGCACCTTGGCTTCGGTCTTCAGCTTCTCGACCAGCGTCTTCACGTCCGGCACCTTCACGCCGGCCGCGCGCTTCGGAGGCTCGACCACCTTCAGCGTCTTCAGACGCGGCGCGACGTCCACGCCCAGGTCTTCCGGCTTCACCGTTTCCAGCGGCTTCTTCTTCGCCTTCATGATGTTCGGCAGCGTCACGTAGCGCGGCTCGTTCAGGCGCAGGTCGGTGGTCACGACTGCGGGCAGTTGAAGTGAAAGCGTTTCCGCGCCGCCGTCGACTTCCCGTGCGACCGTCACGCGGCCATCGACGACCGTGACCTTCGACGCGAACGTCGCTTGCGGCAGGCCCGCCAGCGCAGCCAGCATCTGGCCCGTCTGGTTCGAATCGTCGTCGATCGCCTGCTTGCCGAGGATCACCAGTTGCGGCTGTTCCTTGTCGACCAGCGCCTTCAGGATCTTCGCGACAGCCAGCGGCTCGACGCTGTCGTTCGACTCGACCAGGATCGCGCGATCCGCACCGATCGCCAGCGCCGTACGCAGCGTTTCCTGCGCTTGCGCCACGCCCACCGATACCGCGATCACTTCCGTTGCCACGCCCGCTTCCTTCAACCGCACGGCTTCTTCCACCGCGATCTCATCGAACGGATTCATCGACATCTTCACGTTCGCGATGTCCACACCCATGTTGTCCGACTTCACGCGGACCTTCACGTTGTAATCGACCACTCTCTTCACTGCGACCACGATCTTCACGCGCTGCTCCTCCATAGAGTCGTTGGCATCTTCCAATATCGCGAGCCATTACACGCGCAATCCGGTGCGGCGACAACTATCGATTGACTCTGCCGGTCATAGCCCAAACCTATTGGGCGCACCTTTTTCGAGCGCCAGATGCAACACGGCCCGGAGGATCCGGGCCGTGTCGTCGATCAGCGCTGCGCTGCCAGTGTTTCTGTAATCGCGAGGAATCGCGCGATATCGTCCGGCGAATGACAATGCAGCGGCGATATCCGCACCGCGCCGCCGAGCCCGAACGATTTCAGCATCCGGCCCGAATACAGGCTCGACGCAACCCGCTCGTACACGATCACGCCATTCTTCTCGTATTCGCGCACGGCCTGCGTCGGTTCCAGATGCGCGAAGCCGATCCCGACGATCAGGTCGCGCTTCGTCAGGTCGTCGTGATCCCAGTAGACGTCGACGCCGTCGATCGCCCGCAGCCCGCGGCGCCCATCGCAACCGTCCAGCAACGCGGCCAGCAGCGCGCGTTCATGCAGTTCGATCCGCTCCATGCCCTCGACGAACAGCGCGCGGCGATCGTCCGAGTCGCGGAAATACCGGCCGATCCACGTGACGTAATCGACGATCGACGTGACGACCGCGAACTGCGCGGGCGCCGGGCTGCCGAGTTCCCAGACGCCGTTCTCCTTCGCGGCGAGCCGATGATGCGGCAACGCCGCCGCGCGCGGCGACAGCCACGAAATACCCGAGCCGCGGCACCCGAAGAACTTGTACGGCGCGAAATTGATCGCGTCGACCGGCGTGCGCCGCAGGTCGATGACGCCGTGCGGCGCATGCTGGACCGCGTCGACGACGATGAAGAGGTCCGGCTTCTTCTGCCGCGCACGCGCGACGATGGTCTCGATATCGAACTTCGCGCCGGAGATATTCGACGCAACCATCACGCTGAGCAGCGCGGTATCGGCGTCGACCAGCGACACGATCGCGTCGACGTCCACGCCGCCGGTCACCGGATCGCTCGGCGCGATGCGCAGCGTCTTGCCGGTGCGTTCCGCGTAGACCGTCATCGCGTCGTAGGACGACGGATGCTCGAGCACGGTCGTCACCGCGTTGGTGCCCGGCACGTTCTCCATGATCGCGCGCACCATGTCGAACATCGCGCCCGACGCCGTCAGCGACGCGAACACGGTGCCGACGTCGGCGTTCAGGATGGTCCGGACGTCGGCCTCGCCGCGCGCCTGGATCGCCTGCAGGTCGAGCGCACGTTCGTGAATGCGCTCGGGGCAATCGGGCAGCGCATCGATCCTTGCGTACGCATCGACCGCGTCCTTCAGCCGGAACGACCCGCCGGCATTGTCGAAGAACAGGCGCTCGCGTCCGTCGAGATCGTGATCGACGTGATGGAAGCGCGACTTGATCTGCTGCATCAACGCTTCGGGGAAAAGTGCTCCACGGGTACTGCTCATCTTCGATGCTCCTTTTTGCTTCGGAATACTGTGCGATGCATGCAGGGCGGCGTTCATCCGCGCAGCGATTCGACGTACGCGCGGCCCTTCTCAGCGTCGTACTGGCCTTCCCATTTCGCGATGACGAGCGGCGCGAGCGCATTGCCGACGACGTTCAGCGCGGTGCGGCCCATGTCCATGATCCGGTCGACGCCGGCGATGAATGCGAGCCCTTCGAGCGGCAGCCCGGCGCTGGCGAGCGTCGCGAGCATGATCACGAACATGAAGCCCGGCACGCCGGCCGCGCCCTTCGACGTGACGACCATGGTCAGCGTCAGCAGGATCTGCTGCTGCCAGTCGAGGTGCACGCCATAGAGCTGCGCGACGAACAGCGTGCCGATGCCGAGATAGATCGACGCGCCGTCGAGGTTGAACGTGTAGCCGGTCGGCACGACGAACGTCGTGATGCTCTTCGGCACGCCGTAGTCCTCCATCTTCTTCATCAGCTGCGGCAGCACGGTCGCCGAGCTGCAGGTCGAGAACGCGATGATGAGCTCGCCCTTGATCACGCGCAGCAGCGTGACGACGCGAAAGCCGAACAGCCGCGCGGTCACGCCGAGCACCGCGATCGCGAACAGCAGGATCGCGAAATAAGTCACGGCGACGAGTTTCAGCAGCGGCAGCAGCGATCCGAAACCGAAGCTCGCGACGGTCACCGCGATGAGCGCACACACGCCGACGGGTGCATAGCGCATCACCATGTTCGTCACCTTGAACATCGCGTCGGCCACACCCTTGAGCATCGCGAGTACCGGCTTGCGGTGTTCTTCCGGCACGGTTTGCAGCCCGAGCCCGAACAGCAGCGAGAAGAAGATCACCGGCAGCAGGTCGCCCTTGGCCATCGACGCGACGATGTTGTCCGGAATGATGCCGAGCACCAGCGCCATCAGCCCGTGATGACCTTGCTGTACCTGTTGCGTGGCCTGCTGGAAACGGGAAATGTCGGTGTGCCCGAGTTGCGACATGTCGGTGCCGACGCCGGGCTGCAGCACGTTGCCGATCACGAGCCCGAGGACGATCGCGATCGTCGTGACCACCTCGAAGTAGAGCAGCGTCTTGATGCCGATGCGGCCGAGCGACTTGCCGTCGCCGACGCCCGCGATGCCGATCACCATGCTCGTGAACACGATCGGCACGACGATCATCCGCACCAGCTTGATGAAGATGTCGCCGGCCGGCTGCAGCAGTCCGGACACGGCCGTGTCGCGCAACTGAGGAAACCGGTTCAGCACGAGCCCGGTGGCGATGCCGATAACGAGGCCGATGACGATCTGCCACGCGAGACCGACGCGTGGCTTGCGTGCCGCGCCGGCGACGGGCGGGGAGTCGATGACGGTGTCCATGCAATCTCCAGGAAATGGGGGCGATTGAACGCTGCGTGCGATGCGGCGCGTTTTCTGAGGAACGCACTCGCCGGGCGACGCAACGAGAGCACCTTAAACAGCCGAAATATGTAAAAAAAGCGATTTTTTGACATGAGAACATATCGCTTTTCTTCATCTATCGAGTGAAACGCGATGCTCACGTTCAAGCAGATGGAAGCGCTGTACTGGATCGTGCAGCTCGGCTCGTTCGACGCGGCCGCGACGCGCCTCAATACGACGCAGTCGGCCGTGTCGAAACGGATCCAGGAACTCGAACGCGCGTTCGACCTGACCGTGTTCGACCGCGCGCACCGCAGCGCGCGGCTCACCGACAAGGGCGCCGAGCTGTTCGATCACGCGAAGGCATTGCTCGAGCAGCGCGATCGCGTGGTCGAGCGGATGAGTTCGAAGGAAGCGCTGGTGCGGCACGTGCGGATCGGCGTGACCGAGCTGACCGCGTTGACGTGGCTGCCGCGCCTGATCGCGGCGATCCAGGCCGCGTATCCGCGCGTGCAGGTCGAGGCCGAGGTCGACTTGACCGCAACGCTGCGCGACCGGCTCGCGGCCGACACGATCGATCTGATCGTGGTCCCACAGATTCATCCGACGGATTCGTTTACGGCGACGGTGGTCGGCGAGGTCGACAACGCGTGGATGTGCGCGGCCGGATTCATGCCGAAGTCCCGGGCCGCCGTGTCGTTGACGGACCTCGCGCGGTTTCCGCTGATCCTGCAGGGAAACCTGTCGGGCACCGGGCACCTGTACACGCGCTTTCTGCAGGAACACGGCGTCGCGACTCAGCGCGTGCTGTCGAGCAACAGCCTGCTCGCGCAGATCGGCCTGACGCTGTCGGGCCTGGGCATCAGCTATCTGCCGAAGGCGTGCGTCGCGCACCTCGTCGCTTGCGACGCGCTCGAGATCGTGCGCACGCAGCCGGCACTGCCGCCGGTGCGCTACGTCGCGCTGCATCGCGGCGAACGCGCGCATTCGCTGACCGCCGAGATCGTCCGGCTCGCGGCGCAGGCGTGCGATTTCAGCACGAGCCTGCTGGATCCCCGCGCGCATGATCAGGGCGGCAGCGGCCCGGCACGCCCATGACGCGATGCGCCCGCATCCGCCGCACCGCCGCACGCGGTCAGATCTTCAGCGTCGTCGACAGATGTTTGAATACGGTCGACACCCGCAGCAGATGCCGCGACTCCCGCGCGTGGCGCGGCACGTTGAAACCGCAACGCAACATCGTCGGTCGGTTCGCGCAGGACATGGGCAACGAGCGCAGCGCTGTTACCGCAATGCAGGGGCCGTCGGCCACGCGTCATGCTGCTCCGCACCAATCGGTATCCGGTTGCGCCGGCGTGCACGCACGAAGCGCCACCGGCGCAATCGCGGTCGCCCGATCGGCCGAAACACAGCGCTAGCGCAAACCCGAATCCGGTTGCACTGTTCATCGCGATTCTGGTCCTGTATCGTCCTTCCATTCCCGCTTGCGAAACCGCTGCATGGGAGGCTCACGATGCGAAAGAAGAATGCTGCAGCCGTCTGGATCCTGATCGCGATGGTGGCAGGCATCGCGATCGGCTACATGGTCTTCACGAGCTTTCCGGACAAGAAGGCCGCCGCCGAAGTCGCCGGGTACATCTCGCTCGTCTCCGACGTGTTCCTGCGCCTGATCAAGATGGTGATCGGGCCGCTCGTCTTCTCCACGCTGGTCGTCGGCATCGCGCACATGGGCGACGCGGCATCGGTCGGACGCGTGTTCGCCAAATCGATCACGTGGTTCGTCACCGCGTCGCTGGTCTCGTTGCTGCTCGGGCTGCTGATGGCGAACCTGCTGCGGCCCGGTGACAATCTGGGCTTGCCGCTGCCCGACATCGGCGCCTCCGCGAACCTCGCGACCTCCAAGTTCACGCTGAAGGATTTCGTCGGCCACATGGTGCCGAGATCGTTCGCCGAGGCGATGAGCAATAACGAAATCCTGCAGATCGTCGTGTTCTCGATGTTCTTCGGCGTCGCGCTGTCGGCGCTCGGCGAGCGCGGCAAGATCCTGATCGCCGCGATCGACCAGCTGTCGCACGTGATGCTCAAGATCACCGGCTACGTGATGAAGCTCGCGCCGCTCGCGGTGATGGCCGCGATGGCCGCCACCGTCGCGGTCAACGGGCTGTCGGTACTGCTGAAGTTCGCGGTGTTCATGGGCGACTTCTACCTGAGCCTGTTCCTGCTGTGGGGCGCGCTCGTCGCCGCCGGCTTCGCGTTCCTCGGCCGTCGCGTGTTCAAGCTGCTCGCGCTGATCAAGGAAGCGTTCATGCTGTCGTTCGCGACCGCAAGCTCCGAAGCCGCGTACCCGAAGATCCTCGACGCGCTCGACCGCTTCGGCGTGCTGCGCAAGATCTCGAGCTTCGTGATGCCGATGGGCTATTCGTTCAACCTCGACGGCTCGATGATGTATTGCACGTTCGCGTCGCTGTTCATCGCGCAGGCGTACAACGTGCACCTGTCGCTCGGCACGCAGATCACGATGCTGCTCGTGCTGATGCTCACGTCGAAGGGGATGGCCGGCGTGCCGCGTGCGTCGCTCGTCGTGATCGCGGCCACGCTGCACCAGTTCGGGCTGCCGGAGGCCGGGCTGCTGCTGATTCTCGGCGTCGACACGTTCCTCGACATGGGCCGCTCGGCCACCAATGCGGTGGGCAATTCGATCGCGAGCGCGGTGGTCGCGAAATGGGAAGGCCAGCTTCTGTCGGAAGCGGAAGCCGAAGCCAACGCGGCGCGCATCGAAGCGGAACAGGAAGCGACGATCGCGCATCCGACGCAAGCCTGACGGAGGCCCCGCGATGAAGATGCAGCGATTCTGGCGTGCGCTCGCGCTCGCGGGCCTGCTTGCCACGGGCGCGACCGCACACGCGGAAGATGCGCCGTCGACGCTGCCGCGCGTCGAGCCGTTCGCGCCGGCCCAACTGACCGGCACGCTCGCGAAGGTGCGCGCCAGCGGCACGATCGCGCTCGGCTATCGCGACGCGTCGATCCCGTTCTCGTACCTGAACGCGCGCAACGAGCCGATCGGCTATTCGATCGAGCTGTGCAAGGCGCTCGTGTCGTCGATCGAGGACGCGATCAACCGGAGCCTGACGATCCGCTGGGTGCCGGTCACGTCCGACAACCGCATCGACGCGGTGGTCAGCGGGAAGGTCGATCTGGAATGCGGCTCCACGACGAGCAACCTCGAGCGCCAGAAACGCGTGGCGTTCTCGCCGATCTTCTTCGTGGCCGGCACGAAGGTGATGGTGAAACGCGGCGCGCCGATCCGCTCGTTCCGCGATCTCGCGGGCAAGAAAGTCGCGGTGACGGCCGGTACGACCAACGAGAAGGCGCTGCGCGACCTGAACGACCGGTTCCGGCTCGGGATCCAGCTCCAGGTGGTGCCGGACCATGCGCAGGGCTTCGCGCTCGTCGCGAACGGCGGCGCCGACGCGTTCGCGACGGACGACGTGCTGCTGTACGGCCTGATCGCCGAGAATGCGAGCAAGGGCGGCCAGTACGACGTGGTGGGCGATTTTCTGTCCTACGACCCGTACGGCATCATGTTCCGCAAGGACGATCCGCAGCTCGCGCAGGTCGTGAAAAGCACATTCCAGGAACTGGCCGCCGACGGCGAGATCGCGCGTCAGTACAAGCGCTGGTTCATGCGCCCGCTTCCGTCTGGCGTGAGTCTGAATCTGCCGATGAGCGCGCACCTGGAGACCATCATCGAGACGATCGGCGTGAAGGGAGAATGAGTGCGGCGACATCGTTGACATGAACGACGCAACAAGCGCGGCCCCGATGAACGACGCAACAAACGCGGCCCCGATGAACGACGCAACAAACGCGGCCCCGATGAACGACGCAACAAACGCGGCCCCGATGCCTCACCGGGCACCGGGGCCGCCCGCCGGATGCACCGCGTTCAGCCGACCCGCGCCGCGCCCGGCTGCTGCTCCGCTTCGGCGGCTTCGCTCGCCGTTCGTGCCAGCACCGGCTTCAGCGCCTGCCCGGTATGGCTCGCCTTCACCTGCACGAGCCCTTCCGGCGGCGCCGCTCCAACGATCGTGCCGCCGCCCACGCCGCCTTCCGGCCCGAGATCGATGATCCAGTCGGCTTCCGCGATCACGTCGAGGTCGTGCTCGATAACCACGACGCTATGCCCGCCGTCGACGAGCCGGTGCAGCACGCGAATCAGCTTCGCGACGTCCGCCATGTGCAGGCCGACCGTCGGCTCGTCGAGCACGTACAGCGTGTGCGGCGCCTTCTGGCCGCGCCGCGTGATGTCGTCGCGCACCTTCGTCAGCTCGGTGACGAGCTTGATGCGCTGCGCCTCGCCGCCGGACAGCGTCGGCGACGGCTGCCCAAGCGTCAGATAGCCGAGCCCGACATCCTTCATCAGCTGCAGCGGATGCGCGATGTTCGAGATCGGCGCGAAGAACTCCACTGCCTCGTCGATCTCCATCGTCAGCACGTCGCCGATGTTCCGGCCGCGCCACGTGACCGCGAGCGTTTCCGGGTTGAAGCGCTGCTCGTGGCACACGTCGCACGGCACCTTCACGTCGGGCAGGAAGCTCATCCCGATCGTGCGTACGCCCTGCCCTTCGCAGGCCGGGCAACGCCCGTCGCCGGTGTTGAACGAGAAACGCGACGCCGTGTAGCCGCGCGCACGCGCCTCCAGCGTATCGGCGAACAGCTTGCGGATCGTGTCCCACACGCCGATATAGGTGGCCGGGCACGAACGCGGCGTCTTGCCGATCGGCGTCTGGTCGACTTCGAGCACGCGATCGATCTGCTCCCAGCCGCTGAGCGACTCGCAGCCCTGCCACGCATGCGTGACGTTCAGCGACGGCCGCGGCGCGCTGCGCGCAAGCACGCTCGAACGGCGATTGGTGGCCGGCGCGTCCTGCTGCGCGGCCTTGCGCGCGCGCCGCGTGGCCGGCGAAGACAGCACCGAGCGGCCGACCGCGTCGAGCAGGTTCGTCATCAGCACGTCGCGCGCGAGCGTCGACTTGCCCGAGCCGCTGACGCCCGTCACCGCGACGAGCCGCGCGAGCGGAATGCCGACGGTGACGTCGCGCAGGTTGTGCAGCCGGGCGCCATGCACGGTCAGCCAGCCTTCCGGTACCGCCTCACCGCCCTTCTTGCCCGGCAGGCTCACGCTGCGGCGCGGCTGCAACGGGTGCGTCATCGGCTGCGCGAGCAGCCGCCCCGTCACCGAATCCGGCTGAGCGGCCAGATCGGCGACCGCGCCCTCGGCGACCAGCGTGCCGCCGCGCTTGCCGGCGCCGGGGCCGACGTCGATAATGTGATCGGCGCGGCGGATCGTGTCCTCGTCATGCTCGACGACGACGAGCGTATTGCCCTTGTCGCCGAGCTTGCGCAATGCATCGAGCAGGATCTGATTGTCGCGCGGATGCAGGCCGATCGTCGGCTCGTCGAGCACGTAGCAGACGCCCTGCAGATTGCTGCCGAGCTGCGCGGCCAGCCGGATCCGCTGCGCTTCGCCGCCTGACAGGCTCGGCGCCGCGCGATCGAGGCTCAGGTAACCGAGCCCGACCTCCTCGAGGAACGCGAGGCGGCTGCCGATCTCGCTGACGATGTCGCGCGCGATCTGCGCGTCGCGCCCGGTCAGTTCCAGCGCGTCGATCCAGCGGCGCGTGTCGGACACCGTCCATTGCGCGACCTCGACGATCGGATGCGCGTCGAACGTGACCGCACGCGCGGACGGGTTCAGCCGCGTGCCGTGGCAATCCGGGCACGGCTCGTTGCCGACGCCTTCCGGCTCCTGCTCGTCCGACGGCAAGGTTTGCTCGCGGCCGCGATCGTCGCCGGCGAGCACCGTGTCGTCGTATGCGGCGCGCTGTTCGCGCGTGAGCGTGACGCCGGTGCCGACGCAGGTCGTGCACCAGCCGTGCTTGCTGTTGTACGAGAACATCCGCGGATCGAGCTCCGGGTAGCTCGTGCCGCATACCGGGCACGCGCGCTTGACCGACAGCACCTTGACCTCGCCGACGCGCGCGGTCGAATGATCGTTCTGCATCGCATGATGCAACCCGTCGAGCGGCGCGAGCAGGTGCATCACGCCCTTGCCGAGTTCGAGCGTTTCGTCGAGCAGACGCCGCAATTCGGCTTCGTTGTCCGGCGACACGACGATATCGGCCACCGGCAGCTCGATCGTGTGCTCGCGGAAGCGATCGAGCTTCGGCCACGGATCGACCGGCACGAACTCGCCGTCGACGCGCAAATGCGTGCTGCCGCGCGCCTTCGCCCACTTCGCGAGATCGGTGTACACGCCCTTGCGATTGACGACGAGCGGCGCGAGAAAGCCGACGTGTTCGTCGCGATGGTCACGCAGCAGCTGCGCGGCGATCGATTCGACGGTTTGCGACGTGACCGGCGTGCCGTCGTGGATGCAATGCTGCAAGCCGAGCTTCACGTACAGCAGCCGCAGGAAGTGCCAGACTTCCGACGTAGTTGCGACCGTGCTCTTGCGCCCGCCACGCGACAGCCGCTGCTCGATCGCGACCGTCGGCGGAATGCCGTACACCGCGTCGACCTCGGGGCGCCCGGCCGGCTGCACGATCGAGCGCGCATACGCGTTCAGCGATTCGAGGTAGCGGCGCTGGCCTTCGTGGAACAGGATGTCGAACGCGAGCGTCGACTTGCCGGACCCCGACACGCCGGTGATCACGTTGAACTTGCCGTGCGGGATGTCGACGTCGAGCGCCTTCAGGTTGTGCTCGCGCGCGTTGACGATCCGCACGACGTCCTCGCCTTCGATCGCACGGCGCGCGCGCGCGGCGTTCAGCACGGCCTGCAGCGGCACGCCGCCGTCGGCGCGCGCCGCTTCGCCATCCATCTCGCGGTCGTACTGCAGCAGCGCCACGCCGGTATGCGATTCGGCGCAGGCCTTCACGTCGTCGGGCGTGCCGGCGCACAGCACGAGGCCGCCGCCGTCGCCGCCTTCCGGGCCGAGATCGATCAGCCAGTCGGCCGCGCGGATCACGTCGAGGTTGTGCTCGATCACGATCAGCGAATGGCCGGCCGCGAGCAGCTTGCCGAACGCCTGCATCAGCTTCGCGATGTCGTCGAAGTGCAAGCCGGTGGTCGGCTCGTCGAACATGAACAGCTTCGCGCGGGCGATGCGCGCCTCTTCCGTCGCAACCCGGCGCCCGTTGGCCGCCGCCGCCGACTCGGCGAGGAAGCCCGCGAGCTTCAGGCGCTGCGCTTCGCCGCCCGACAGCGTCGGCACCGGCTGGCCGAGCTTCACGTATTCGAGGCCGACGTCGACGATCGGCTGCAGCACGCGCAGCACTTCCGCGTCAGCCGCGAAGAATGCGGCCGCTTCGCTGACGGTCAGGTCGAGCACGTCGGCGATGTTCAGCGCACGGCCGCCGCGCTCGATGCGCACTTCGAGAAGCTCGGCACGGTAACGGCTGCCGTCGCAATCCGGGCAACGCAGGTAGACATCGCTCAGGAACTGCATTTCGATGTGCTCGAAGCCCGAGCCGCCGCAGGTCGGACAACGGCCGTCGCCCGAGTTGAAGCTGAACGTGCCGGCGCCGTAGCCGCGCTGCAGCGCGAGCGGCGCCTTCGCGAACAGCTTGCGGATTTCATCGAACGCGCCGACGTAGCTGGCCGGGTTCGAGCGCGTGGTCTTGCCGATCGGCGATTGATCGACGAACACGACGTCGCCGACCTGGTCGGCGCCGGTCAGATTGCGGAACGCGCCCGGCGACTCGGTCGCCTTGCCATGATGCCGCGCCATCGCCGGATACAGCACGTCCTGCAACAGCGTGGATTTACCGGAGCCGGACACGCCCGTCACGCAGACGAGCCGCTGCAACGGAATCTCGACCGTCACGTCGCGCAGGTTGTGCTCGGTCGCGCCTTCGAGCACGATGCGCGGCGTGCTCGCATCGACCGGACGACGTGCCCAGTTCGACGCATGCGCGACCTGCTTGCGGCCGCCGAGATACTCGCCCGTCAGCGTGTGCGCCGACCGGATGTCGCCCGGCGTGCCGTCGTACACGATCGTGCCGCCTCGCTCGCCCGGGCCGGGGCCCATGTCGATCAATCGATCGGCCGCGAGCATCACCGACGGATCGTGCTCGACCACGACCAGCGTATTGCCCGCGTCGCGCAGCCGCTGCATCGCCTCGACGATCCGCGTGAGATCGCGCGGATGCAGCCCGATGCTCGGTTCGTCGAGCACGAACAGGGTTTTCGTCAGCGACGTGCCGAGCGCCGTCGTCAGGTTGATCCGCTGCACCTCGCCGCCCGACAGCGTGCGGCTCTGCCGGTCGAGCGTCAGGTAGCCGAGCCCGACGTCGCACAGGTATTTCAGACGCGTGCGCACTTCGGCGAGCAGCAGCTTCAATGCGTCGTCGAGCAGCGCGCTCGGCAGCACGATGTCGTCGAAGAAGCGCCGGATGCGCTCGATCGGCAGCAGCATCAGGTCGTGCACGGTCAGGCCCGGCAGCGCTTCGAGCTGCGCGCGGCTCCAGTCGACGCCGCGCGGCATGAAGCGATCGGCCGGCGCGAGCACCGCATCGGCGTTTTCCTTCGAGCCGAGCCGCCACTGCAGCGATTCCGTCTTCAGGCGCGCACCGCCGCACACGTCGCACGGCGTGTAGCTGCGGTATTTCGACAGCAGCACGCGGATATGCATCTTGTACGCTTTCGATTCGAGATACCCGAAGAAGCGTTTCACGCCGTACCACTGGCTCTGCCACTTGCCGTTCCAGTCCGGCGAGCCGTTGACGACCCAGTCGCGCTCGGCGTCCGTCAGCTCGGACCACGCCACGTCGCGCCGGATACCGGCCTTCGCCGCGTAGCGCATCAGGTCGTCCTGGCACTCTTTCCAGGCGGGCGTCTGCATCGGCTTGATCGCGCCGCCGCGCAGCGTCTTGCGCGCGTCGGGAATCACCAGGCCGAGATCGACGCCGATCACGCGGCCGAAGCCGCGGCAGGTTTCGCACGCGCCGTAGGCCGAGTTGAACGAGAACAGCGCCGCTTGCGGCTCCGCGTAGCGCAGGTCGCTGTCGGGGTCGTGCAACCCGGTGGAGAAGCGCCAGATCACCGGCTCGGCCACCGCGTTTTCCGCTTCGGGCGCGAGCACGTACACGTTCACGCGGCCGCCGCCGCGCTTCAGCGACGCCTCGATCGCCTCGACCACGCGCACCTTGTCGGCCTGCTGCACGCGGAAGCGGTCGGCTACCACGTCGAGCAGCTTGCGCGGCCCGGTGGGCGACGCGACTTCGCGCTGCGCCTGCACGCGCGTGTAGCCGCTCGCCGACAGCCATTGCGCGATTTCCTCGTCGGACACCGCCTCCGGCAATTCGACCGGGAACGTGACGACCACGCGCGGATCGTCGGCGCGCGTGCGCTCGACCAGCTCCGCGTAGATCGTCTCGGGCGTGTCATGCCGCACCTGCCGCGCGGTCTTGCGGTCGAACAGCTCGGCCGCGCGCGCGTACAGCAGCTTCAGGTGATCGTTCAGTTCCGTCATCGTGCCGACGGTCGAGCGCGAGCTGCGCACCGGATTGGTCTGGTCGATCGCGATCGCGGGCGGCACGCCGTCGACGCGCTCGACCTGCGGGCGATCCATCCGGTCGAGGAACTGCCGCGCGTACGCGCTGAAGGTTTCGACGTAGCGCCGCTGCCCTTCCGCGTACAGCGTGTCGAACACGAGGCTCGACTTGCCGGAGCCCGACGGGCCCGTGACGACCGTCATTTCGCCGGTGCGCAGGTCGAGATCGAGATTCTTGAGGTTGTGCTGACGTGCTCCGCGAATGCGGATCAGATTGCTGGATGACAATTTGCCTGCCCGTCTGAATGAGTTAGCCAGAGTTCACGGTGCCGGAATGCTGCGGTGGGATGCCCGCACGCGCGGCGCACGCGTCGCACGAGTCATGCCCGTGCGGCTCGAAGTTCGACGGATACTATACTGTATATTCATACAGTTTTCCACGAACCGGGCAAAGTCGGAAAAGCGGGCGGGATCCCATAAACCGGCTCAACCGCCGGCCGCCATCGCACGCGCAATGCAGGTCCGCGCAAGCACGTCGGTCGGATCGACGAGCGTCGCTCTGCCGCCGTTCGGCGTCACATATTCGCCGCGAGGCAGCAGAAGCGGCAACTCCGTACATCCGAGCACGATCACGCTCACCCCGTCGGCAATCAGTGCGTCGATCGCAGCGCCGATATCTTCCTCGCACTGTCCGGTCGTAAAACCAGCCTTCACACCGTGCTTCCCGTAGATCGCGTCCATCACGCGTGCCTGCAGCGCCGGCTGCGGCGCCACCTGCTCGAGCCCGTGCGACGCCAGCGCCTTCTGGTAGACGCCGCTTGCGATCGTGCCGGACGTCGCGAGCACGCCGACCCGCCGCAGCGACGGATAGGTGTCGCGCAGATACGCGGCCGTGACGGTCAGCATGTTCACGATCGGGATCCCGAGGTACGGCTGGATCCGCTCGACGAACGCATGCGCGGTGTTGCACGGAATCGCGATCACGTCGGCGTCGCCGTCCTCGAGCTTCTTGCATGTCGCATACAGCGAGATCGTCGGGTCCGTGCCGGAGCCCACCAGGTTCTCGGTGCGATCGGGAATCTGCGGATTCTGTTCGATCAGCAGCTTGATATGCTCCTGGTCGCGCGACGCCGGCGTGTTGCGAACGATCTTGTTCAGAAAGTCGACCGTCGCGGCCGGCCCGACACCACCGACCACGCCGATCTTGAACGTCGCGGCACGCGAGCCGGCCGGCCCCGTCACCGCGTATTGCGCGTACGCGAGGTTCGAATCCACGAGCGGCACGCGCTGCGCGCCGATTTCGTCGGCAACGAGCGCGATCTCGGTCAGCCCGGGAACGATCACGTGTACGCCCTGATCGGCCAGGTCCTCACAGGCGCGGCGCAACAGCTCGACCGGCCGGCCCCGCAGATTGCCGCGCTTGATTCCATCGGCGCCGTAGATGGCTTCGGTCACGAGGTCGAGCCCGTCGTGCAAGCGCGGATGAACGATCTTGAATTGCGGCGACGGGAAATACGCGTCGAAGAGCCCGCTGTTGCGTACGTAGTCGGAAACCAGCACGCCGATGCGCGTTGCGTCGGGATACTTGCGCTGCACGTGGTATCGCACGGCCTCGACGATATCGACGATCTGCAGGCGCGTATTCGCCTTCAGTTCGTCGATGAACGTGTGGCTCAGGAAGCACGGCAGCACGACGGTGGTCACGCCGCGCTTCTCGAACGCGCGAATCATGTCGAACACGTACAGCTTGCGTTCGGTGGTCGCGGCGCTGCCGGAGCCCGAACCCTTGAACGGATATTGCTCGAAGATCAGATCGACATGATCCTCGTCGGACGAAGCAGGCGTCGCCTTCACCATCTTGAAGAACACGTCGGCGCTGCCGAGCGGCCCGAGCCCGCCGACCACGCCGAATTTCCGCCGGGCGTTCACGAGATCCGCGCGCGTCATGCATTCAGCTCCGGCTGGTCGAACACCGCGCCTTGCGTCTTCGCCGCACGTGCGCTTTCCCATTTCGCGATCACGGCCGTCGCGACGCTGTTGCCGATGACGTTCGTCATCGTGCGGCCCATGTCGAGAATCTGGTCGATTGCGAGCACCATCGCGACGCCCGCAACCGGCAGATGGAACATCGGCGCGACGGCCGCCACCACGACCACCGAGCCGCGCGGCACGCTTGCCATGCCCTTGCTGCTCAACATCAGCACCAGCAACATGAAGATCTGCTCCGACAGCGGCATGTGCACGCCGAACGCCTGCGCGATGAAGATGGCCGCGAACGCCTGATACATCATCGAACCGTCGAGGTTGAATGCGTAACCCAGCGGCAGCGTGAAGCCCACCACCTTCTTGTCGACGCCGAACTGCTCGAGCTGCTCGGTCAGGCGCGGATAGGCCGCCTCGCTGCTCGCGGTCGAGAACGCGATCAGCGCGGGTTCGCGCACGGCTTGCAGCAGGCTGCCGACGCGTCGCCCCAGAAACACGTAGCCGGCGCCGACGAGCATCGTCCACAGAACCAGCAGCCCGAGGTAGAACGCGCCGATCAGCTTGCCGTACGTGTAGATCACGTCGAGCCCGCGCAGCGTGACCGACGACGCGATCGCACCGAATACGCCGAGCGGCGCCGCACGCATCACGTAGTGAGTCAGGCGCAGCATCACCGGCACCATGCCGTCGATCGACTGGATCACCACGCCGACCCGCCTGTCGTGCTTCAGCGCGCTCAGCCCGATGCCGAGAAAGACCGAGAACACGAGGATCTGCAGGATGTCGTTGCGCGCCATCGCATCGAGCAGGCTGGTCGGGAACGCGTGCGTGATCACGTCCCTGGCGTTCAGCGCGGCGGTATTCAACCCGGTGTTGACCTCGCCGGCGGTTTCCGTGAGATTCAGCCCGGCGCCCGGCTGCAGCGCGTTCGCCATGAGCAGGCCGAGGCTCAGCGAAATCAGCGACGCGCAGACGAACCACCCGATCGAGCGAAGGCCGATGCGCCCGACGTCGTCGCCGCTGTCCATCCCGGCCAGGCCCGAAACGAGCGTGACGAAGACGAGCGGCGCGATGATCATCTTGATCAGGCGCAGGAAGATGTCGGTGACGATCGAGAAATAGCCGGCGACCGCCTTCAGCGTGCCGGGGTCCGAGATGTTCGCGTGACACGCATAACCGGCGATCACGCCGACGATCATGCCGATTGCGATGCTCAAGGTAAGGCGATTTTTCATGTCCATTCGTCCTTGGGTGGCACCGCGGCGCGCCGAGGCGGCGCACGCGCGCTGCGAAGAGGGCCGCGCGACGCCGGTCACGCGTCGCATTGGCCGTTGGAACGAATGGTAGGGAGCGCCGATCAATCGGTGATGCCGGTACTACATGGCCGCATGCGAGTCTCGCATAAGCCGGGAAAACCCTGGCCTGCTAGAGCCGCGAAGGCTCCGCGCGCAGATGCTGCCAGAGCTTGTCCAGGAATTCGCTGCGGTTGGACGCGTCGCGATACACGCGCAACTCGACGTCGAGGTTCCACGCTGCCGGCCCGGCCGGTACGAGTTCGCCGGCCGCCAGTTCGGCGGAGATCGCGCTGCGGGGCAGCCACGCCACGCCCTCGCCCTCCATCACCAGTTTTTTCAGCACTTCGGCCATATCGGACTCGTAGTGCAGCCGCAACGCCGGCGCATCCGCTGCACGGTCGAGCAGCAGCGCGAGGCACCGGCCGAAGTAGCTGGTCTCCGTGTACGAAATGAGCGGCAGCGGGTTCTGTTTCGTGCCGGGCAGGCGGAACGCGGGCGCCGAGCGGCGGTTCGGCCGGCACGCCGGCATCAGCGTATCGATGCCGACGGTCACGTGCTCGTACTTGGCCGGGTCGAGATGAAGCGGAAGCTCCGGATGGTGATACGCGAACATGAGCTCGCAGTTGCCGTTGACGAGCATCAGGATCGAGTCGTGCACGTTCGTCGGAATGACGCGCGCGCGCACCTCGCCGAAATGCGGCGCCAGCGCCTTGAGCCAGGTCGGCAGGAAACTCAGCGCGATCGTGTGGCCGGCGGCAATCTGCAGGCTCTTGCCGGCGATCCGCTGCTCGGTGCGGATGATCGCGCGGGTGTCGAACAAGCGGCTGAGCACGTCTTCCGCGGTTTCGCGAAACAGCCGGCCCGCCGGCGTCAGCACCGGCGGAAAGCTGCTGCGATCGATCAGCTCCGCGCCGATCCACTGCTCGAGCGACTGAATGCGGCGGCTGAACCCCGACTGCGTGACATTGCGAAATTCAGCCGCGCGGGAAAAGCTCTGATATTGAGCGAGGGCGAGGAAATCCTCGATCCATTTGATTTCCATGTTGGCCTTGGACGTGCGCGGGTGGACCGGCCCGCGCATCAGCCGAATCATGGCGAAGCGCGTGCCGACGGACGCCTCCATTGTATGGGCGCAATCCCCGGTCACGCGCGGCCATCAGCGCTCGCCGCGGCGCGCGTCGCCACGGCCCCTCACGCGTCCTGGCGCTCGATCAGGAAACGCTCGCGGCGCTTCCCCCTGATCCACGCGGGCTCGCGCCCACGGCCCGTCCACGTCGCGCCGGTGCTCGGATCGCGGTACTTCGGCGGGATGGCCGACACGGGCTTCGCCGGGCTTCCCGCATTGCGCAGACGGCCGAATAGCTGCTTCGGGGTCAATCCGTATTCTGCGATGCGCGCGCGGACCTCCTGCAGAACGGCCTCGAGTTCGGCCAGTTTTGCTTCCTCGGCACGTTTCATCAGCTCATCGGCTTGCGCCTTCAATTCGCGATAACCCGACATCCGTTCTTCTCCAGATTTTTCCAAAACCATGAAATCCGCACGGGACGCTCGCCCCGGACGGTTCGTTATGTTGTCGCCGGGTCGTGCGGTGTTCGTGCGCGCGGCGCAGCGACGGACCTCGACCCGGACTTCGACCCCGACATACCGCACGCGTCGACGATACGCGCGTCCGTCGGTCAGAACGGCAGCTTGGCGTCCGGCTTCGCGGCCGTCAGCACGCGGCGGAAGTCCGCCTGGATGCGCTCGAGCCCTTCCTGCGTCTCGGCTTCGAAACGCAGCACGACCACCGGCGTCGTGTTCGACGAACGCGCGAGGCCGAAGCCGTCCGGATATTCGACGCGCAGCCCGTCGATCGTCACGACTTCGTCCGCGCCGTCGAACTTCGCTTCCTTCTGCAGCTTCTCGATCAGGCGGAAGTTCTCGCCTTCGTCGAGCTTGAGCTGCAGTTCGGGCGTGCTCATCGCATCCGGCAGCGCATTGAGCACCGCGCTCGGGTCGGCCGTCTTCGTGAGGATCTCCAGCAGGCGCGCGCCCGTGTAGAGGCCGTCGTCGAAGCCGTACCAGCGATCCTTGAAGAACACGTGGCCGCTCATCTCGCCCGCGAGCGGCGCGCCCGTCTCGCGCAGCTTCGCCTTCACGAGCGAGTGGCCCGTCTTCCACATCAGCGGCTCGCCGCCCTTCGCCTTCACCCATTGCGCGAGGTGACGCGTACACTTCACGTCGTAGATGATCTGCGCGCCCGGGTTGCGCGACAGCACTTCCTCCGCGAACAGCATCAGCTGGCGGTCCGGATAGATGATCTGGCCGTCCTTCGTGACGACGCCCAGGCGGTCGCCGTCGCCGTCGAACGCGAAGCCGAGCTCGGCGTCGGTGTCGTTCAGCGCGTGGATCACGTCCTGCAGGTTTTCCGGGTGGGCGGGATCGGGATGGTGGTTCGGGAACGTGCCGTCGATGTCGGTGAAGCGCTCGACGAGCTCGCAGCCGAGCGCCTTGAACAGGCGCGTGGCGAGCGGGCCCGCGACGCCGTTGCCGGCATCGACGACGAGCTTGATCGGGCGCGCGAGCTTCACGTCGCCGACGATGCGCGCGACGTATTGGTCCGCGACGTCGAATTCTTCGAACAAGCCGCTGCCCGTCTCGAAGCGCGCGTCGACGATGCGGCGGTACAGCGCCTGGATCTGCTCGCCGTAGATCGCCGCGCCGCGCAGCACCATCTTGAAGCCGTTGTAGTCGGGCGGGTTGTGGCTGCCCGTGACGACGATGCACGAATCGATGCGGCGCTCGCCTTGCTTCAGCGCGAGCGGCACGCTTGCCGCGAAATAGCCGACCGGCGTGGGCACCATGCCGACGTCGACGACGTCGACGCCCGCCGCACGCAGCCCATCGGCGAGTGCGCCGACGAGCTCGGGCCCCGACAGGCGGCCGTCGCGCGCAACGACGACCGCATCGCCGCCCTGCGCGCGCACTTCGCTGCCGAACGCGCGGCCGATCGCGCGCGCCGTGTCGGCGTCGAGCGTCTTGCCGACCACACCGCGAATGTCATATGCCTTGAAGATGGATTGGGAGATCATCGGTTCTCTGTCGGTTGCGTGCTGGGGAAACTTTCGGTCTGGCGCGTCACCGCGCACTTCGTTCGGGCTCGAGATCCCGGCGGCCGGCAAGGGCATGCGAATGTCGACGGGGCCGCGTCGGTGCCGCGACGCAAACACCGCTCGACCGGTTCACGCACGCCCCGGGGCAACCTCGTCGCGAAACGCGCAAAACAGTTCGCCGCGCGCGGCCAGATGATCGATCTGGGCCAGCGTCAGCGCGGCGATTCGCGCCGCCGTCTTTTCCGAGACGCCCAGTTGTCGGATGGCCTCGTCGCGGTTCGCGAGGAGCAACCACTTCGCAAGCATGAGATACGATCGATTGAATTCGGTGATCGCATCGGAAATATCGTGTTGTTCAGCCATGGTCGGTTCAGAGTAGCCGGCACGGGCACATTGCCGATCGATTCGCCCGACTACGTTGATGGAGCACCCGCCGGACCTTCGATGACACACTCTACGTCGCGAACCCCGCGCGGGGCGGACAAAGCTCTGAACGGATCCGCCAGCACGCGCCGCGACGACGACGCCGGCGTGCGCGTCGTTTCATCCGAAACGGCACTGGGTGCATCCGAGCGAATCCGTTCAGTTCGGTTCCGCGAGATACGGCGACGTGAACGCACGCGGCGGGAACGACGGCATGCCCACTTGCGGCGTGAAGCTGTAACGCAGATAGACGGCCGCCGTCCACTCGCGATACTGATACGCGTTGCCGAACGATGCCGTCGTGCCGACGGCGAGCTGCGGCGCGACCTGGTACTCGCCGCGCGCGGCGAGCGAATACGCAATGCCGGTCTTGCTGCGTGCCGGATAGACGGCCCCGGCGTCCAGCCCCACGGCCTGGCTCGCGGCGGCGTTCGCGGCCGCTTGCGCCTGCATGCCGGCATCGAGCGGGAAATACGGCACCGCGTTCTGCCGGTAATGCTGGACGCCGAACGAGCCGTTCAGATCGTACGCAAATGCCCCCGTTCGCCCCGCATACTCGATCGGGATATTCAGGATCACGTATTGCTGAGGACTGAAATAGCCGCCCTGACCGTACGTGAAATACGACTGGTTCTTGCTGAAACGCATCCACGTCGCATTGACGCCCACCGTGAGCGTCCGGTCGGCGTCGGCCAACAGGCGCGTATAGGCGCCGCCGCTGCCCTTGCCGGAGAAGTTGCGTTCCACGTGATGGCCGTCGTAGTAGTCGAACGCGCCCTCGACGTACGTGCCGCTCGTGCCGTCGTCCCAACTCAGCGCACCACGCGCGCCGCTGCGCGTCACGCCGCCCCATTTGAGGCCGGCGCTCGCATCGCGTGCGCCCGCGAACGACAGCAGGCTGTCGGTCACCGCGCGGCGCGTGACGGCCAGCGTGTAGGCCGCCCGATCGGTGATCGCGCCGGTGTAGCGCACGCCGCCAACGACATCGTGGTAAGGGAAGCCGACCGGCGTCGCGCCGATGTCGGCCTTCAATTGCTTGCCTTCATAGCCGATGGAAAGCCCGACGCCACTCGCCGTCTGGGAACCCGGCGAGCCGCCGCCGGCCGCCGTCGCGAGCCCCGCGCCAAAACGGGCGAGGGTCGGCACGTCCGTGCTCGCGCTGGACGCGTCGAGCATGACGGGCGTCGCGGTCACGACAACGTGACCGTTGCCTGCCTTGATCCGCCCTTCCAGCGGCGCCTCGATATCGGTGACGCCCGACAGCCCGGCTTCGCCCGTCCGGTTTCGGAACACGAGGCCGCCGGTCGCCGCGCTGCTCTGCTCGCGATTCACCTGCGCAAGCTCCGACGCGACATCGAGCATCGGTCCGTTGGCGCCCGCATCCGCACCCGGCTGCGGTGATCGCGGCGCGGCCTCGCTTTGCGCATAGCCGGCCGGCGGTTGCGGGATATAGCGGGACGATCCATCGGGTTGCCCGTATGCCGACGCAAGAACGGACGACCGCGCCGCCGGAGCGTTGGGGCCGCCGCGCGACGATCGGCTCGCCCGGGACGCCGACGTGGACGCCGCCGGCGAACCGGTCATCGTCGCCGCGCGCGACGCGGGCGACATCGGCCACGGCGTGGCGACATAGCCGGCGCACGCGTCGGTCGAATCGGCCGGCGACAGGCATTCGTCGGACACTGCCGTCGCCGGAACCTCGGCGACCGGTGCTCGATACGCGCGATACGCTGGAGATCGCCGCACCGTTTTGGGCCGCCCCGATTCGCCCGCACCGGCAGCCTCCTCGCCGTAACCGCCGGGATCCGGCGCGACCGCAAGCAATGGAGCGGCGGCCGGCGCCGTACGCGCGTCCGGCACGGCGGACGGTGTGACATAGGTCGCGGGCGGCGCGGGCGGCATCGTATAGGGCACGGTGGGAGCGGAAGAAGACGGGTTGGACCAGAAAGGCACGCCCGGCGGCGGTGCCGCGGCGCCGAAACCGGTCGACGGCCGCGCGACATCGACGGCGGTCTTGCCTTCGAACGGATTGGTACCGGGCAGCGGGTTCGCGCCGATGCGACGCATCGCGTCTTCCCAGCCGCGCGGAACGTTCGACCGCGCCGGCCGGCTGCCCGCTGGCGGCGTATTGGCCGCCAGCAGCGCACGCTGCAGATACTGTGCGGCGAGCGCGAGATTCCCCTCCGCGCGATACAGGCGGCCTGTCGCCGCAAGCAGCCCGGGATCGTCGGGGGCGATACGCAGTGCGGCAGCCGCGAACGCTTCGCCGTCGTGCCATGCCTTCGCACTGGTTGCCGCATAGATTGCCGCGACCAGCAATCCCGCATCGTCGGGGCGGCGCGCCAGCGCGACCCGATAGCATTTCAGCGCGTTCGGCGCATCGCCGGCCGACGTATACAGCCGTGCGAGCGACGCCTGGAGCTCGGGGCTGTCGGGCATCGCGGCCAGCCAGGGCGCGATGACTGCGTAGCCGCCGGCCAGGTCGCCCGCCTGGCGGACCGCATCCGCCCGGCGCACGACGATCTCGAGGTTCAGGCGTTCGAAGTCGCCGCGCTGCGTGGGCGACAGCGGCATCGCGGCAAGCCGGCGCATCGCATCGCCCAGCAGCGCATCGTCGCGGGCCGCCAGCAGAATCCGCGCATATTGCAGCAGCACGCCGGCGTCGCCCGGTTCGCGGGCAAGCGCCTGCTGCACGATCCAGCGCGCACGCGACAGGTCGCCCGCTTCAACATAGCCCGCCGACAGCTGCGCCGCGAGGGCCGGCACCGACTGACCGATGGTCTCCGCGTCGTGCAGCACGCCGAGCGCCTGCGCGCGTTGACCGTCGCGCACCATCCGTGTCGCGAGTGCGACCTGCTGGCCGACCCAGAGGCGGTGCTGCAACGTCGTCATCGCCGCCGTGCGCTGCGCGGGCGCGATGCGCTCCAGCCGCCGCAGCCCCACGCTCCAGTCCTGCGTCTGCTCGGCCAGCAGCGCGCCGGCGTAGAGTGCGTCCGGCATGTCGGGCCGCTCGGCGAGCAAGCCGTCCATCATGCTGCGTGCCGACGCGATCGCCCCTTGCCGCACGTACACGCGCGCCAGGTCCAGTCGCAGCCACGGATCGTCCGGGCTGCCGGCGAGCGCATCCTCGAACAGGCTGCGCGCCGCGCCCAGGTCGCCGCGCGCTTCGGCCTGCCGTGCCTGCGCCGCCTCGGCCGTACGGCGCAACCGGTCGAGGCCGCCGGCCTTCGATTGCTGCTCGGCGCTCAGTTGCGTCGCGAACTGCAGCGCTTCGTCGCCGCGCCCTTGCGCGGCCAGCGCGCCGACCAGGCCGCGAATCGCGTCCGGGTTGTCGGACTGACGCCGCAGCGCCATCCGGTACGCCTGCTCGGCCGCACCCGCATCGCGATGCTCGAGCAGTGCGTCGCCGAGCAGCACCTGTGCCGTCACGTTCGACGGGTCGGCCAGAATCGCGCGCTCGAACAGCGCTTTCGCTTGCGCGAAGTCGCCGTTGCTTTGCGCGCCGAGCGCGCCGCTCGTGTACGACCAGTACGTCGCACTGTCGAGCGCCGAGCGCCAGCGCGCCGCGTTCCCGCCGCGCGACGCGCGCTCCAGATCGCTGCGTGCCTGCGCGAAGCGCTCCTGCTTCAGTTCGACGATCCCGCGCCCGCCCAGCGCGTCGCCGTCGCTCGGCGACTTGTCGAGCACGGCATCGAAGCGGGCCCGCGCCACGTCGAGATCACCGCGCTCGAGTGCCGCGAAGCCTTCGTCGATCGCGCGGCCGCGCGCTTCGTTCGCCGCGTCTCGCTGATCGCCCGCGCGCCCCGGTTGAGCCTGTCTGACCATGCTGTCGTAGCGCGCCTTGACCGGCGGATCGTCGGGCACCACCTTCAGGTAGGCGAGATAGCGCGCCTGGTCAGACGGCCTCGCCGCGAGCCACAGCAGCGCCTGGCGCCAGGCCTGGCGTGCCTCTTTCCCGACCTTTCCGTCGGCGGACAACTGCTCGAGCCGCGCGATGCCGTCGCGGCGCGTCGCGTCGCGATAGGTCAGATGTTGCGCATAGGCGAGCGCGTAGCGCGGATCGTCGGGGTTGTCGCGCGCGAGACGTTCGAGGCCGCGCCGCGCGTCGCTCCATCCGCTCGGCGTGGCCGCGAGTGCCTGGAAGTACTCGAGCTGCAGCGCCGGCGACGACGGCGCGCCCTGCAGCGCGCGCTGATACTGCCGCGCGGCCAGCACGCTCTGCCCGGTTTGCGCGAGGCGGCGCGCATCGCCGATCTCGCCGTCCCGCGCGCTCACGTCGCCCAGGCGCCGGCCAAGCTCGTCGATCGGCGCAAAGCCGGGGGCGATACGGCGCAACTGTTCGAGGTAGCGACGCGCACCGTCGACGTCCTTGCGATCGGCGAGCACCATGCCCATGCCGAACAGCGCGTCGGGCTGATCCGGATCGACGCCCAGCACCTTCTTCCACGCCTGTGCCGCGAGATCGCCGCGACCGTGCGCCTGCCAGTACCGGCCCTGATCGACGAGTACCTTCAGCGGATCACTGCCGGCGGCCGCCGCGTGCGTCACTGCCAGCGCGAGCAGCAGGCTCGCGACACCGGCCGCCCGGGCGATGCCGAGCCCGCGTAACCGTCGGTTGCCCATGTCACTCCTTCAGCCGGCGCGCCGCACGTGCACGCAAAAAGCGATAGCAGAGCGCCGCCGCCGCGAACGCGGCCAGCACGCTGAACAGCGCAAGCAGCAGCGGCCGGCCCGACAGGACCCAGCGCAGGTACGTGATCGGCGGCAGCGCGCCGACGTGGTACGACGTTTCGTGCGACGTCACCGTGACCGTGCGATCGCGAATCACCACCATCGCGCCCTGGATCGACGTGAGCATGTCGTCGTCGAGCAGCACACGGCCGAGCGCGTCGTCCGCTTGCCCCGTCGCGCCGATCAACGCGACAGCACTGCGCGCGTTGCGCAACGGCGACTCGAAGCCCGCAATCAGCGCGCTCGCGCCGTCCGAGACGAGCGAGAGGCCGGCACGCACGCGTTCGCGTTCGGCACGCGGCGACCGCGCTGCGTCGGTAGGGCCGGCGCTGCCGCCCGGGTCGGCGCCGAACGGCATGCGTGCCGCCCAGCGGGCGAGCAGCGGCTGGGTGTCCGGCGCGCCTAGAATCAACAAGTCCTTGGACGCGAACGCGCCGACACCGCCCGCGTCCGTCACCGTCACGCCGCTGACCGGATAGCCGGTCGACACGCCCATGCGGCCCATCGCGAGCAGGTACAAGCCGTAGACGTCGGGCGTCGGCGCGGCGGGCAGCACGACGGCCGTGTCCGACAGGTCGGCCATCCGCGTGAACGGAAAGCCGCTGTTCGCGAACGCGGCGAGGTCGGGCAACGCCTTGTAATGCGGAAACGACGACACGTCGATCGTCGAGTCCGGATCGATCGAACCCGCGACGTTCTGCAGCAGCCGTCCCGTGCAGTTGCCCATATCCGGGATCTCGTAGAAGAAGTTCAGCTGCAACTGCGTGCGCGGCGTGAGCAGCGACGGCGGCACGTGCAGCGTCGCGCGGTCGATACCGCTGCGGACGAACGGCAGGTAGCGACTCAGGCTCCAGCGGGATGTTTCCCCGGGCGGGATCGGCAGCGCCTTCACGAACGTGTCGCCGACGCTCAGGTTCAGCGACGACCGGCTGGCGCGCAGCGTCGGCGTGTATCGATAACGCAGGTCGATCGGCGCGCCGCGGGTATCCCACGTGAACAGGTCGGGCGCAACGCGCAGGTCGATCCGCACGGCGCCGGCGTCGTATCCGGACACGCTGAGCCCGCGCCGGTCGACCAGTTCGCCGATCTTCACCGGGCGGGTCGACGACTGCCAGTTCGGCGCGTCGTACGGCACGCGCGGCGCGACGTTCGCGAGTCGACCCACCGTCGCCTGCGTGCCCGCAAGCGCCTTGCTGTCGAGCGCAAGCGCGAGCGCGGCTGCCTTCACTTCGTCCGGCGTTCGGCCGAGCACCAGCAACAGCTCGCCGTGAGCCGGCGCCGGCCGCTCGGCGACGGCCAGCGTCGGCCCGTCGATCGCCGGCAGCGTCACGCCGTCCAGGCGATCGTCGGCCGACGCGAACACCACGGCATTGCCCGATTCGGGCAGGCTTCCGGGCCACGCCGGAAAGCGCGCGCCGCGATACGCGGCCAGCGCGCCGAACCACGAGGCGACGATGCCCGCCGCTTCCAGCGTCTGCCGCGGCGGTCGAGCGGCGAATACGAACGGCAATTCCAGGCGCCGGACGTCCCGCGCATCAAAGAACGGCGCGGGCAACACGCCGAGCTCCGGCCGCTGCGGCAGCGTGGCGTAGGTCAGGTCGAGCCGGCTCGCGTTGCTCACCGTCGCCCACAGCGACGAGCTGGCGGGATTCTCGCAGCCGTTCGTGTAATGCGCGATCAGCTGGATGTTCAGGTGGTTGTATTCGGTGACGAAGCGCGGGTCGATCAACACATCGCGCGCGACCGTCATCCCGGCCTGGGCGGCCGGCAACGGCAGCGTCGCCGCCACTTCGCCGTTGACGAGCACCTTGAGCTGCGACAGATCCGGCAGCAGCGCGGGCGAGTAGCTGTAGACCAGATGCAGCGTCGCGCCCGTGACGACCTCGTCGCGACGGACCGAGAACGCGATGCCGTTCTGGCCGTCCGTGCCGCGCAACTGCAGCGGATCGCGCGCGCCGAGATCCGCGAACGTCAATGCCTGGCGTCGGCCGCCCTGCACCAGCGTGCCGGGGTCGGCCGTGGTCGGCAGCATGCCGAAGCGGCGGCGCTCGCCGCCGGCCGCCGGCACCGGCTCGGCCAGCAGCGGCGGACGCGCGATGGCGGGCCCGACCGGCGTGGCCGGCGACG
>NZ_JAPVQY010000016.1 GCF_027257875.1 Burkholderia sp. IMCC1007 | reverse complement strand
CCAGCAACACCAGCAACACCAGCAACACCAGCAACACCAGCAACACCAGCAACACCAGCAACACCAGCAACACCAGCAACACCAGCAACACCAGCAACACCAGCAACACCAGCAACACCAGCAACACCAGCGACCTTCGCCTCATTCAGCAGTTCCCGCCCGGCCCCGTTCGACGGCTTCGCGCATTTCCTCCCGCAGTACCTCTCCCGCTTGTTGACGACATCCCCAGTTGCATCGACATGCAGCCGAGCACGCTCGCATGACCACGCAGTCTCGTCGATCGAAGCATCGCTCGATCGCGGTCTGAACGGTCGCATGGTTCGCGCACACGGGTGCGTCGACGCGCACGGCCTGGCCGTCGGCTCATCGTCCATCTGCGTCGCAGCGTATCGCGCGCGTCGCTCGCCGACCTGCGAGCGACACATGCCGAACGGCCATCGCCGCCGTTCACGCGCTCCACCGAACGCCGTCGGCCCTCAGGATTTCCCTGACGGACCAACCGTCCGCGATACATGTTCACCGGCCGCTGGGACGTGTCGACGGGCAGTGGGAAATCGAATGGATGTCATCGCAACATTTAATTGGTCGATCAGGATCGACTTCGCTATCGTCAACGCTGCCCGCGTACGGAATCGAACCGTGCCGTCCCCCGTCCCCGCCGCATGATCGCAAGTGTCAGCGGCCCGGCCGCCGGACCCACAAGCATGGGTCGCACCGCCCGCTGAACCCGGCGTACCCGTCGCGAAGCCTGGCCGACCGAACGAAGGCGCACGCGCTTTCAAGCCACCCCGGCAACGATGTTCCGCCGTCGCATGCGTGCCCCACGCGCCTGTGCGCCGCGGTTGCCGTTGTCACCCGGGGCCGGACCAACCCATTGCCTGGATGCTTTATGTCTAAGACAACGTATTACGCGCCGCATGGCGGCCACCCGCCGCAGACCGATCTGCTGACCGATCGCGCGATGTTCACCGAGGCGTACGCCGTCATCCCGAAGGGCGTGATGCGCGACATCGTCACGAGCTGGCTGCCGTTCTGGACCAACACGCGCCTGTGGGTGATCGCGCGTCCGCTGTCGGGTTTCGCCGAAACCTTCTCGCAGTACATCGTCGAAGTGAATCCGGGCGGCGGCAGCGACAAGCCCGAGCAGGACAAGAACGCCGAAGCCGTGCTGTTCGTCGTCGAAGGCGAGGCCGAACTGACGCTGCAGGGCAAGCATCACACGCTGAAGCCGGGCGGCTACGCGTTCATTCCGCCGGGCGCCGACTGGACGCTGCACAACGTCAGCGATGCTGCCGTGCGTTTCCACTGGATCCGCAAGCACTACCAGGTCGTCGACGGCATTCCGCTGCCGGAAGCGTTCGTGACGAACGAACAGGACGTCGAGCCGATCCCGATGCCGGGCACCAACGGCGCATGGGTGACGACGCGCTTCGTCGACATGAGCGACATGCGTCACGACATGCACGTGAACATCGTGACGTTCGAGCCGGGCGGCGTGATTCCGTTCGCCGAAACGCACGTGATGGAGCACGGCCTGTACGTGCTCGAAGGCAAGGCCGTCTATCGCCTGAACCAGGACTGGGTCGAGGTGGAAGCGGGCGACTTCATGTGGCTGCGCGCATTCTGCCCGCAGGCCTGCTATTCGGGTGGCCCCGGCCGCTTCCGTTACCTGCTGTACAAGGATGTGAACCGTCACATGAACCTGACGCTGAACCCCGCGCGCTGAGCATCGCGTACAGAGTCGGATGTGAAAGCCCGCCGGTGAATGCCGGCGGGTTTTTTGTTGGTGCGGCGGCGGTTGGTGCCGTCGAAGTTATCGTGCCGCCTACGCCGCCTACGCCGCCTACGCCGCCTGCGCCGCGTGCTACGCGCCGAGCGCGGCGGCGGCGAGTGCCGCGACCTGCAGCCGCGTGTCGGGCGGCTGCGCGTCTTCCATCAGCCAGAGCGCCGACAGGCCGGCCCACGCGAGGATCCATTGCAGCAGCCGGTGCCGGCCGAGTTGCGCGGCCTCGGCGACGAGCATGACGCGACGCTCGAAGCGCGCGGGATCGACCGCGATGTCGTGCGCGGGATTGCAGAACAGGTTCGCGTAGTCGAATGCGCGGTCGCCGCGCAGGCCCTTCGGATCGATCGCGAGCCAGCCGCGGTCACCGAAATTCAGCACGTTGCCGTGGTGGATGTCGCCGTGCAGGACGGCTTCGTCGACGAGCGGTCCGGCCAGCAGCCGATGCGCGGTCGCGGCCGAGCGGCGCAGCACGTCGTCGTCCGCCGCGTACGACAGCAGTGCGTAGAACCAGTCGTGCAGCGGCACGAGCGCGGGCGGCGCGTCGGCGCGATGCGCGTGCAGCCGCGCGACGGCGTCGCACGCGATCCGGAGCGCGTCGTCGTCGTGGCCCGCGGCCGACATGCCGGCGAGCGTCGGCGCGGGCTGCGCGCGCTCGAGCAGCACCGCATCGCTGTCGCGCAGCCAGACCCGCGCGGCGCCATGCCCGTTCCACCACGTCATCAGCGCGTTGCCGCGACGCTCTTCGTCGCACGTGGCAACTTTCAGCATCGCCGGGCGCGCGTGCCAGGTGACAGGCAACACGCCGCCGCTCGCGGTCAGGATGGGGCCGCCATCGGGCACGAGGTCCCACAGGCGCAGGTAGGTGTCGAACATGATGACGATGGTACAGGCGAAGCGAAGCGCGCGCCGCACGGGCGCACCGTCCGAACGAACATCCATTCCTAAATAAAATTTAGCCAACCCAATATTGGCTAAAGATTGTTCCGGTATCGCGGTATCCCTTCGACAATGCGCGCCTTCGTGACGGATCGGCGCGTGATGCGCGCCCGCCGTCGCCGCATCGAAGAAGGAACCCGAATGACCGACCACACCACTTCCGCTGCGCCGCCGTCTCCGGCTCCCGCATCGCCGCATCGCCGTGCATGGCGCCTGCAGCTCCGACGTGTCGCCGACGTGCCGCCGTTCATCCGCAGCCGCTACGCGTGCGGCGGCGCATCGGCGTCCGATGCACCGGGCAATGACGGCAAACCCGACGCCCCGATGCCGGCAGCCGTCGACGCGGCCGAGCGTGCGCGCGTGCTCGACCGGTTCCGTACCGAAGATTGACGCACACGATGCATACGCTTTATCTGATTGCGATCGTCGCGGAAGCGATGTCGGGCGCGCTGATGGGGATGCGGCGCGGGATGGACCGCTTCGGGCTCGCGCTGGTGGGCGCGGTGACCGCGCTCGGCGGCGGTACCGTGCGCGACGTGCTGCTCGGCCACTATCCGCTCGGCTGGATCGCCCATCCCGAGTACCTGCTGATCACGCTCGCCGCGGCGACCGTCGCATCGTGGGCCGCGCGGCACGTCGCGCGGATGAAGACGCTGTTCGTCACCGTCGACGCGGTCGGCCTCGCGGCGTTCACGATCATCGGCTGCGACATCGGCGCGTCGACCGGCGGCGCGCCGGTCATCGTCGTGCTCGCCGGTGCGATCACCGGCGTGTGCGGCGGGATGCTGCGCGACCTGCTGTGCAACGAGATGCCGCTGATCCTGCGCGACGAACTGTACGCGAGCGTCGCGTTCTTCACGGGCGCGCTGTATGTCGGGATGCAGCACGTCGGCATCGACGCGGGTGTCGCGACGGTGGCCGCGCTGGCGGCGGGCTTCACGATGCGGATGCTCGCGGTGCGGCTCGGATGGAAGATGCGGACGTTCGGCGTCGCGGATCTCGAGCATTGAGCGAGCGGTTGCGCAGGATCTGCACGTACAGGATGATGCGGGTCATCGGAAGCGGCACGTGCGTCTCCTGGAAGGTGATACCAATGACGATGCCGGCCGCGCGGCACGCAGCCGGTTCACGCAACGGCGTCATGCCGGCACCATGACCGGCGGCGCGCCGTCGCCCGTTTCCACCATCTTCACCGCGAAGCCGTAGCACTGCGCGATATGAGCGGGCGTCATCACGTCGCGCGGCGCGCCGTGCGCGACGATCGTGCCGTCGGCGAGCAGCGCGATCGTATCCGCGTGCCGCGCGGCGAGGTTCGGATCGTGGACGATCGCGAGCACGCCAAGCCGCCATTCGCGCGCGACCTCGCGCACGGTATCGAGCAGCCGGTGCTGGTGGGCGAGATCGAGCGCGGCGGTCGGCTCGTCGAGCAACAGGTAGCGGGCGGCGGCTTCGGGCGCTTCATCGTCCGGCCACAGCTGCGCGAGTACGCGCGCGAACTGTACGCGTGCAAGCTCGCCGCCCGACAGCGTCGTCACGTCGCGTCCGACGAGCGCGTCGGCGCCCGCGCGTTCGAGCGCACGCCATGCGATGTCGCGATCGCGGTGCGACGTCGCACCGTTGCGCCGCGCGTGCGGATAGCGGCCGAGCAGCACGATTTCGTCGACGCTGAACGGAAACGCGGGCTGCGCGGCTTGCGGCAGCACGGCGCGCAGGCACGCGAGCCGCGGCGCGTCGATGCGCGCGAGCGGTTCGCCGTTCAGCGTGATGTCGCCGGTCACGCGCACGGCGTTCGGCGCGACGCTGCCGGTCAGTTCTCCTGCGAAAGTCTTCAGCAGCGTGCTCTTGCCCGCGCCGTTGCGGCCGAGCAGCGCGGTCACGCGGCCGGGTTCGATCGACAGCGACAGGTTGCGCAGCACGGCGGTATGCCGGCGGGTGACGTCGAGATGGTGGGCGGTCAGCATGATCCGTGCATGTAGGGTTCAGCCGCCGAGCGCGCCGCGGTTTTTCCACAGCAGCGCGAGAAAGAACGGCGCGCCGAGCAGTGCGGTGAGCACGCCGAGCGGAATCTCGGCGGGGGCGGCCACGGTCCGGGCGGCGAGATCGGCGGCGAGTGTCAGCAGCGCGCCGAGCAGCGCGGCGCCGGGCAGCACGACGCGCTGGTTGGGGCCGCACGCGACGCGCACGCAGTGCGGCGCGACGAGGCCGATGAAACCGATGATGCCGGCGCACGACACGAGCGCGCCGACCGCGAGCGCGACCGCGACGAGCACACGTCGCTTGAGCCGCTGTACGGGCACGCCGAGATGCAAGGCCTCGGTTTCGCCGAGTTGCAGTGCGTTCAGCGCATCGCGGTCGCGCGCGAGCAGCACGCAGCCGATCGCGACGCACGGCGCGACGGCCGCCAGCGCCGGCCATTGCGCGCCGCCGAGGCTGCCGAGGCTCCAGAACGTGAGCGAGCGCAGTTGCGCGTCGTCGGCGACGAACGTGAGCATCCCGATCGCCGCGCCGACCAGCGCGTTGATCGCGATGCCCGCGAGCAGCAGCAGCGGCAGCGCGAGCCGGCCGCGCGACGCGGCGAGGCGGTAGACGAGCGCCGCGACCGCGAGCGCGCCCGCGAATGCGGCGACGGGCAACACCGCCGCGCTCACGTGCGCGGCGAACAGCGCGGGCCCGAGCACGATAGTCGTCGTCGCGCCGAGCGCCGCGCCGCTCGACACGCCGACGAGCCCCGGGTCCGCGAGCGGATTGCGGAACAGCGCCTGCATCGCGGCGCCCGCCGCGCCGAAGCCGCCGCCGACCAGCAGCGCGAGCACGACGCGCGGCGCGCGGATGTCGAACAGCACCGCGCGCGCTTGCTGCGCGGCCGGATCGCCGCTCAGCGCGGCCCACGCGTCGGCGAACGGAATGCGGTACGCGCCGACGCACAGCGCGACGACGGACATCGCGCACACGACGACGGCCAGCGTGGCGAGCGCGAACGGCGCGACGCGGCGCGACGCGCCGACGCGCGCGGCGTTGGCGTTGGCGTTGGCGTTGGCGTCGGTGTTGGCGACGGTGTCGGCGTTGGCGTTGGCGTCGGTGCCGGCGTTAGCGTTGGCGTTAGCGTTAGCGTTGGCGTTGGCGTTGGCGTCGGCGTCGGTGTTGCCGTCGGCGCGCGACGCGTGTGACGATGCGGAGAAGGGCGAAGCATGAGCAGGCATCGGAGCCATCCGGAATCAGGCGAGCGCATCCGACAGGCGTCGGTGCAGGGTCGTGACGGCGAGTGGCAGGCGTGGGCCGAAGCCGAGCAGGAACAGCGCGTCGAGCGACACGACGCGCTGCGCGCGGCCGGCCGGCGTGGCGCCGAAGCCGGGCGCGGCGAGCAGCGCGGCGCGGCCGCCGACCGCCGCGAGCCCTTCGTCGGAGATCAGCACGATGTCCGGTGCAGCGGCGGCGAGCGCTTCGGTGGTCAGCGGCTTGTAGTGATCGAAGCCCTGCATCGCGTTGCGTGCGCCCGCATAGCGGATCATCGCGTCGGCGGCCGTGCGCTGGCCGGCGACGAGCGCCTGATTGCCGGTGTGATTCAGCACGAACAGCACGCGCGGCGGCTGCGCGCCGCCTGGCACATGCGTGGCGACCGCATCGCGCGCGGCCTGCCAGTCGCGATCGAAGCGTTGCAGCAGCGCGGTGCCGGCATCGCGCACGTCGAGCGCCTGTGCGACGCCGCTGATCTTCGCGCGCACCGAGTCGACGTCGTGACGCTCGTCGAACGTCGTCACCGCGACGCCGGTGCGTTTCACTTGCGCGATCGCGGCGGGCGGGCCGGCTTCCGCCGACGCGAGCACGAGATCGGGCCGCAGCGACAGCAGCCCTTCGGCCGACAGCGCGCGCTGATAGCCGACCTTCGGCAGCCGCTTCGCGGCATCCGGGTACGTGCAGGTGGTGTCGGCACCGACGAGCCGGTAGCCGCGCGCGTCGGCGCCGCCGAGCGCGAACGCGGTTTCCGCAAGCGCGCCGCCGATCACGATGACGCGCTTCGGCGCCGCCTGCGCCAGCGCGCGGCCGGGCAGCACGCCCGCGAGCGCACCGGCCACCGCGCTCGCGAACACGACGCGGCGCCGGACATCGAACGATCGAGCGCTCACCGAACCTCTCCGTGCGCGGTGGCCGGCAGCGTCGCGACGAGCGCGCGCCAGTCGTCGCGCTCGGCCCGGCCGGGCTTGCGTTCGCCGAACAGCAGCGCGACATGGTCGCCCTGGCGATCGAACAGTTCGAGCGACGTGACGATGCCGTCGCTCGTCGGCTTCTTCACGACCCACGCGGCGGCGATCATGTCCTCGCGCACGTGCAGATTGAAGCCCGGATCGAGCACGTTGATCCACGCACCGACCTCGCGCACGTTCGCGACGCGGCCCGTGTGGATCTGGATCATGCCCGCGTTGCCGACGAACACCATGATCGGCTGGCCGCTCCGCGCGGCGCATTCGAGCACGTGGCGCAGCGCATGCGCGGTCGCGACCGGGTACGCGTAGCGCGGCTCGGCGAGGCGCAGCGCCTGCATGCGGGTCACGCCGAAGCGCTGCGTGATGCCGAAGAACTGATGCGTGTCGGTCATCGCGTTCCATGCGGCACGAAAGCCCGCGACGTCGATGTCGGTGTCGGCGCGCTCGGGCGTCTTCGGCGCGGCGGGCGCGACGTCGAGCCCCGGCTGTTGCGTTGCCGCGCGCCAGCGTTCGACGAACGCGTCGTACGCGGCGTGATCGCTGTGCGTGCGCAGGTACACCTTGTGGATCGCATGACCTTGCGCATCGAAGAACTGCAGGCTCTTCAGCGGGCCGTGCGTGGTGTCGTCGTGCACGGCGAACGCGGACGCCCAGTGACGATAGAAGATGCGCAGGTCGATGTCGCCGAGCGCGAGGCCGACTGGCCCGTCGTGGCTCATCTGCGCGTATCCGCCGTCCTTCTCGTGGACGGCCGCGTCGTTGCGCGTGAGCGCCATCACGCGGCCGAGGCGCGGCATTTCCTCGAACATCGCCGGAAAGCGCGCATCGAGCCGCACCACGTGTTCGCCGACGAACGCGGCGAGCGCCTCGCCTTCGCTGACGCCGAGCGCCTGCGCGACATCGCGGTTGCGCAACTGGCGCTCGGCCTTGAGCTTGACGAACGCGTCGCGCAACGCGGCGGCCGCACGCGCCGGCGTGGCCGGCTGACCGGGAAGGGCGGAATGCATCATGTCGGACTCCTTTGAGTAACGGTTGGGTAGCAGCGCGCGGTGGCGCGCATCAGAAATCGACTTTCATGCTGACGGCGACGCTGCGGCCGGGCGACGAATACGCATCGAGCACCTGCGCGTCGGACGCGAGGCCGCGGACGTCCGACCAGTTCCAGTACTTGCGGTCGAACAGATTGCGGATGCCGACCGTCGCGCTCACGTGCTTGTTGAAGCGGTAGCCGCCGCGCAGGTCGACGACGAACGACGACGGCGGCGCGAAGCACGACGTTCTCGCCCCCGGGCACGCGTTCGCCGGGATGTCCGTGTCGCGTTTGGCGGCCTGGAACAGCAGGTCGGTCTGCACGAACCAGCGTTCGCTCGGCTCGTAGCGCACGCCGAACACGGCCGAGAACGGGTTGATCGTGTCGAGCGGCTGGCTCGCCGCGCCGTCGTTCTGCGTCGAGCCCTTCGTGAACGCCATCGCCATCTTCAGCGTGATGCCGTTCGGCATGATCCATTCGGCGCGGCCTTCGAAGCCGTGAATGCGCGCATCCGCGAAGTTCACGTACTGGAACACGAACGGGTCGGCCGGGAGGCCGCTGCCCGCGATCGTCGTGCGCGAGATGAAGTTGCGGTAACGGCCGGTGAACGCGGCCGCACTGTAGCGCACGACGCCGTAGCCGGTGCCGGCCTTGCCGCGCAGGCCCGCTTCGAACGTATCGCTGGTTTCGGGCTTCAGGTTCGGATTGCCGATCGACGTGTAGCCGTACACCGGATTCGAGAAGCTGCTGTTCACCTGGTCGGGCGTCGGCGCGCGGAAGCCGTGCGCATATTGCGCATACGGAATCAGCGCGGGCGTGATCTCGTACAGCACGGCGACGCGCGGCGACACTTCGTTCGCGCGCGTCGACACCGCGGTGCCGGTAAACAGCGGATCGTTCCGCGTCGGGCGCAGCCGGTACGTGTCGAAGCGCAGCCCCGGCGTGACGAGGAGCCGGCCATAGCCGATCTGGTCCTGCACGAACGCGCCGAACAGCGTGAAGTCGGTGTCGGGAAACGCCTTGTTCGGGAATGCTTCGCCGACGCCCGGCACCGTGCCGTCGCGCAGGTTCGTCATGCGCGACAGGCTGCCGTCGACGCCATACAGCAGCTTGTGCGCGAGCGGGCCGGTCGCGAAGCCGCTTTCGGCGAACGCGGAGCCGCCGAAGGTGCGCTCCTTGTACTGGTTGTCGCGCGAGCGCGACCGCTGCGTGCCGCGCGTCTCGAACGCATATTGATCCTGCTTCGCGTCCTGGTAGTAGAACTGCACGTGCGCGGTCTGGAACCAGCGCGACGACGCGTCGCGAAAGCCGTAGTCGACGCTGAAGCGGTTGCGCTCCAGCCGGTCGTTCGTCGTGAGGCCGAGCATGCCGGGCGGGTTGATCGCCGACAGCACGTCGGTGCTCACGCGCCGCTGCACCGTTTCGGCGGTGAACCGGATCGTGTCGCGCGCGGTGGGCGTCAGCACGAGCTTGCCGAGCAGCGATTCCGAATAGACATCCTGAGGATTCGACGTCGTGCGCAGCGTGCTAGCCGAGTTGTTGCTGCCGCGCGTGTCGAGCTCGTGGCCGCGCCGGCCGTCGGCGATGATCATCCCCTGGATGCGATCGTTGCCGCCCGCGGCCGACACGGTCGCACCGATGCTGCGGTCGGTCGAGTCGTAGCTCGGCCGGAGCGAGAAGTAGTAGGGCTTTCCGTAGAGCGACAGCAGGTCGCGCGGATCCTTCGTGATGAAGTTCACCGCGCCGGTCAGCCCGTCGCTGCCGTACAGCGCCGACGCCGGCCCGCGCAGGATCTCGATGCGCTCGAGCGTGTCGAGATCCGCGTAGTCGCCGCGGCCGGCTTCGAGCGGCCCGAACGAGAACGCGCTCGGCAGGCGGATGCCGTCTTCCATCAGCAGCACGCGATTGCCTTCGAGGCCGCGGATGTTGATGCTGGAATCGCCGTCGCGACCGCCGCCGAGCGCGGCGCTGCCGGGGCGGTACGCGGTGCGGCGTACCGTGACGCCCGGCTCGTAGCGCAGCGCGTCCTTGATGTTGGTGGCCTGCTGCTCGTCGAGATCGTCGTCGGTGATCACCGACACGGACGCAGCCGTGCGGCTCGCGGCGGTGGCGGTGCGGGTGGCCGTGACGGTGACGGGGTCGAGCAGCGCCGCATCGCCGCGCGTGGACGCGGCGACAGTGGTCAGGACGGCAGGTGGCGGGTTGGCGCGTTGCGGCGACGAAGCGGCGTGAGCCGAGGCGGCGGCCACGCCGAACGCGCCGACGAGCGCGGCACAGATCGGTTGCCGTGCCAGCGGATAGCAATGCACAGGTGGTCTCCCATTGACGATGACAAGCCCGAAGGCTGGCTGGGTGACGCGTCCACCTGGCTGGCCCGCTTGCGCGCGACACGCGGCAAACGGCGAATTGAAAGGGAACTGACAATTGCTGCAGTGTAAATGAGAAGCATTATCAATACAAGGAAGAAGGGCGGCGCGTGCGGACGAGCGCCGCCGTGCGCGGGGCGTACGCGCCGCGCAGGGAAAAACCGGGGAGAAGCCGGCCCTACGCCAGCGATTCGATGCGGATCAGCAGGTTGCGCGCATGCGCGATGAACGCGTCATGCGTCGCGCGATCGCCGTGCCCTTCGAAGCCGGACTGTTCGGCGAACGCGAGCTGTTGCGCGTAGAGGTCGACGAGTGCGGTGCGCGCGTCCGGAGGAAGCGAGCGGATCATCGAGACGAGCAACAGTTCCTGCGCGCGCAGCATGCCGGACAACGATTGGGCGTTCATGCCGACCTCCTCGAACGATGCGGCGGTGTGCCGCTCATTTCATAGTAGGTGGTCGGTTGCCGCGCGCGGTGGAAATCAGCCGGCGGCGGTCGCCGCCCGCGCGTCGCGCACGATCTGTGCGACGCGTTCGACGAACTCGGCGTCGACGCTCGACAGTGCTTCGCGCTTGCCGTCGGGCATCTCGACCATCAGCCGGTACGTGATGTCCTGCGTGGCCCATGAGAGATAGCCGACGACGACGAGCATCACGCCGACGACGAGCGCCGCGCTCGATGCGCCGATACCGCCGGCGATGGCGGTGGCCGCGCCGATCAGCGAGATCAGCGACGGAACGAGACGATTCTTCGGGATCTTGACGACGTCGACGTTGCGGATGTCGCGCAGCGGAAAGACTTGCCCCGCGGCCGACAGGCCATTGCGGGTGACCATCACGCCGCGTTCGTTGAATGCGTTTTCCATCGTATGGTGCGTGGACGAAAACGCGCAGCGTAGCAGACTTCGTTGCCGCGTCAAACGAGGCCGAGTGCCGCATCACACGCGCGGCGCGGCCGGCAGGCGGATGACGGGCGGGAAAGGAACGGCGTCAGAACTGCAGCCTGCCGTCGCCGTACAGGCGGCCCGGCACGTGCGATGCGACGACTTCGGCGATCTCTTCGTCGGTCGATTCGGCCGGCACGATCTGGCGTCGCGCGGGTGCGTCGAGATGCATCGTCCATTCGACGAGCCGGTATGGGCGGCCCCACGGGCGCTGCATTTCCACCGACACGCGGCAGCTCTGGACGGGAAGCGAATGCTGGCGCGTCAGAATCGCGTGCAGACGGCTGAAAACGGTATCTTCGATCATCATGGCCTCAGATCCTGTCTTGTGGGCAGTTGATGGCGGTGCCGTAGTGGGTCTCAAAAAAAAGCCGCCGATGCTCAGGCGGCCAACAGGGGGGGTGAAGGCATCCTCTCAGCCCAGAATTAAGTGAAACTTAAAAGCCCATAAAAAAGCGCCCCGCGTGGGGCGGGGCGCTTGCTGCCGTCGTGATCCGCGAGTGAAGCGGATGTGAAGCGGATGTGAAGCGGGATAAATTAAGCGGATGCTTTAGAACTTGTGACGGATACCGATGCGAGCGGCGATCTGGTTCGTCGAACCGGTGCCCGACGTGCTGAAGTAGCTCGTGCTCGAACCGATCTGCGCTTGCACGTTGTTGCCCGACGCCTTCTGACCGACGACCAGCGCGTACACGTCCGTACGCTTGCTGAGCGCGTAGTCCAGCGCCACGTTGCCCTGGTTCCAGTGCGCCGAGTTGCCGCTTTGCGTTGCGTTCGTGTACGTGTAGCCCACCGCTGCCGACAGGGCCGGCGTGATCGCGTACTTCACGCCTGCTTCGTATGCGTTGTAGAACGTGCCCGATGCGCCTGCGGCGACCGGGGTGAACTGCGTGCGCGTCCACAGCAGCCATGCGGTTGCCGGGCCGAACACGTAGCGGCCGCCGACGCCGTACGTGCGCAGGTCGCGGATGTTGGTCAGCGCGATGTTCGCGATCGACGTCGAGAACGCCGGCGTCGACTGGCTCGGGAAGCGGATGTCCGTGTACGCGGCGCCGAGAGCGAACGGGCCGTTCGCGTAGTTCAGGCCGAAGCTGTATGCGCGCGACGAACCGGCCGTCGTCGTGGTGCCCGTCGTCGTCGCCGGTGCGCCGGCGAAGTCGGTCGAGTTCGAGAAGCCGTACAACGCGCCGAACGTGAAGCCGGCGTAGTTCGCGCTCTGGAACTTCACTGCGTTGTTGATGCGGCTCGACGTGAGCTGGTCGATGTCGTTCACGTGGTACGCGTAGTTGCCGCCGACCGTGTTGCCGCCCGTCGAGTAGTTCGAACCGAGGATGTCGGTCGAGAACGAGTATTGACGGCCGAACGTGACCGTACCGTATTGCGCCTGGCTCAGGCCGACATAAGCCTGGCGGCCGAACAGTGCGCCACCCTGGCCGAGCGTGCCGTTACCGCTGTTGAAGCCGTTTTCGAGCACGAAGATCGCCTTCAGGCCGCCACCGAGGTCTTCGGTGCCACGCAGGCCCCAACGGCTGCCCTGGGCCACGCCGTCGTCGTACTTGAACAGCTTGCCGCTGCCGCCGTTGGCGGTCTTGCTGTGGTTCACGTAGCTGACACCGGCGTCGATCACGCCGTACAGCGTCACGCTGCTTTGTGCATGTGCGGTTCCGGCGGTGGCTGCGAGGGCGGCGATGGTCAACAGTTTCTTGTTCAAAGGATTCTCCGAGCGAATAAATGGCGTGTCCAGTTGCGGTTCCGGCGCTCTCTATGGGCGCTTTCACGGACCGGTCGCAACTTTATCGGCGGGCCACGTAATGAATATGACAGCGACTGTCATATAACCAATGTGTGGTGCCGATGCGACACCGGATTTTGCCCGGTTGTACAGCGGGGAGTTATACCGATTCCGCCTGAGCGTCGATCGAGCGCTGGAATAAGCACATGAAATAAGCTTGGTTGGTGTTGTTCCGGCCCCGTGCCACGATGCGCGTTCAACAACGATACGGGACAAGAGGAACACCATGCGACGTTCGATCCTGACCGGCCTCGGCGCACTTGCCGCGGCGCTGGCCTTTGCGGCGCCCGGCGCGCACGCCGACCCGCAGACACTGAAGATCGGCACGATGAGCGGCCCCGACGCGCAGATCTGGACCGAGGTGACGAAGGTCGCCGCGCGCGAAGGCCTCGCGATCAAGGTTATCGAGTTCAACGACTACGTGCAGCCGAACGCGGCGCTCGATGCGGGCGATCTCGATGCGAACGGCTTCCAGCACCAGCCGTTTCTCGACAGCCAGATCAAGCAGCGCGGCTACAAGATCGTCAACGTCGGGCTGACCTACACGGCGCCGATGGGCTTCTATTCGAAGAAGCTCAAGTCGCTGAAGGATTTGCCGGTCGGCGCGAAGGTCGGGATCCAGAACGATCCGTCGAACGGCAATCGCGCGCTGCTGCTGTTGCAGAAATACGGCGTGATCAAGCTGAAGCCGGGCGTCGGCACGAACGGCGTGAACGCGACGCCGCTCGACGTCGCCGAGAATCCGAAGAAGATCAAGCTCGTGGAGCTTGATTCCGCGCAATTGCCGCGCGCGCTGCCCGACCTCGACGCCGCGTCGATCAACACCGACTACGCGGTGAAGGCGGGGCTCACGCCGGTGAAGGATGCAATCGCGATCGAGGACCTGCGCGGGCCGTACGCGAACCTGATCGCGGTGCGCGCGCAGGACAAGGACAAGCCGTGGGTCAAGAAGCTCGTCGCGGCCTATGAATCGGCCGACGTGCGCAAGTTCATCGACCAGAAGTTCGGCGGCGCGATCGTGCCGGCGTTCTGAGCGTCGACGCACGCCGCTGCCCGGCACTGCAGCCGCACATGCCGTGAAGCCGCAAAGCAAATCGCCCGCACAAGCGGGCGATTTCGTTGGTGCGCGCCGTTGCGCGGCGCGCGGGCCGGCGGTTCAGGCCGCCTGGGCCGCTAGGGCTGCTTGGACCGATTACGCAGCTCGGCCGCTCAGGCCGACAGCAGCGACCCGGTGCGGATCGGTGTGGCGCCCGCGATGCGCGCGACTTCCATGCCGGCCGTCGCAAAACGCACGATCTGGCGCGCGTACAGCACGCCGGACACGCTGCTCTTCAGCGTGATCACGCGGTCGGTCAGCGGATCGACGATGTCGCCCACTTCCTGGCCGGCCTCGATCCACGCGCCGACCGGCGTGCGGAACACGATCACGCCGGACACCGGCGCGACGAGCGGATCGGTGCCCGCGAGCGGCGTGGCCGGATATGCGAGCGGCGGCAGCGGCGCGGGCGTGCCGTCGATGACGCCGCGCTCGGTCAGGTATTCGACGATCCCTTGCGCATCTTTCTCCGCGAGTTCGTACGACACGTCGCGTTCGCTGCGCAGTTCCACCGTGACGGAAATCGCGCCGTTCGGGATCGGGAAGCGGTCGCCGAAGCGGTTGCGCAGGTCCGACCAGCAGAAGCTGTGGATCTCGTCGAACGGATTGCCGACCGAATTCAGCGCGAGCAGCGATGCCTGCGCGTCGAGATAGCGCGCCAGCGGCTCGACGTCTTCCCACAGGTCGGGGTTCGTGTAGAGGTGCATCACCGCGTCGCTGTCGCAATGCAGGTCGAGCACGATGTCCGCATCGAACGACAGCTTCTGCAGTGCGAGACGCTGCGAGTCGAGCTCGGTGCGCGGCTTCTGTTCGTGGAGCGCTTCGCGCATCGCGGCGCGTACCGCGGCGACGTTGCGCTGCGCGTCGTTCGTCAGGTGACCTTCGATGCGCGGCAGCACGAGCGCCGCGAGATCGTAGAAATTGCGGTTGAAATTCTGCATCGAGCCGAGCTCGAAGCGGCCGAGATGGTCGCCGAACACGTGCTGCGACAGGCCGATCGGGTTCGGCACGGGCACGATCACGACTTCGCCGCGCAGCTTGCCGGCCGTCTCGAGCGCGGCGATCTTGCGGCGCAGCAGCGCGGCGACCAGCATGCCCGGCAGTTCGTCCGCGTGCAGCGACGACTGGATGTAGACCTTCTTGCCGCCGCGCGGGCCGTAGTGGAAGCTCGTAATCTGGCGTTCGGTGCCGACGGCGGGGGAAATCAGCGGATGGGTCTGCGTTTGCATGATGAGGAGAGTGCGGCGCAGCCGCGAGGGATCCGGTATGCGTGGAAGATCGATTGTACGTTGCCTGCGTCGAACCGATCAAACCGCGCCCCGAACCCGCTCTTTTCCTTTTCGAATCATCAGGTTGGCGCGTAAAAAATAACGCCGTGGCGGCGCCTGCGCCAGGCGCTCTGCGCCATGTCCGCCCGCATGCGGGCAAAAAAAACGGGCTCCTTGCGGAGCCCGTCTGCGCGGACGCGAAGCGCGCCGTTACGCGCGATTACTTGCCGTAGACGTCGAAATCGAAGTACTTCTTCGCGATCTTGTCGTACGTGCCGTCCTTGCGCATGCCGGCGATCGCGCTGTCGATCTGCTGCTTCAGGTCGGTGTCTTCCTTGCGCAGGCCGATGCCGGCGCCGTTGCCGAGCGTCTTCGGATCGTCGATGTCCTTGCCGGCGAAATCGAAGTTCGCGCCGCGCGGCGTCTTCAGGAAGCCGATCTCAGCCTGTACCGCGTCCTGCAGCGCGCCGTCCAGACGGCCCGAGATCAGGTCGGCGTAGACCTGGTCCTGGTTCTGGTAAGGCACGACGTTCACGCCCTTCGGCGCCCAGTACGTCTTCGCGTAGGTTTCCTGAATCGTGCCCTGCTCGACACCGACCGACTTGCCCTTCAGCGATTCGGCCGTCGGCTGCAGGCCCGTGCCCTTCTTCGTGACGAGGCGCGTCGGCGTGTTGAACAGCTTCGACGAGAACGCGATCTGTTCCTGACGTGCCGGCGTCATCGACATCGACGACAGCACGCCGTCGAACTTGCGGGCCTTCAGCGCCGGGATCATCCCGTCGAAGTCGTTTTCGATCCACACGCACTTCGCGTGCATGCGGCGGCAGATTTCGTTGCCGAGATCGACGTCGAAGCCGACTACCTTGCCGCTTGCATCTTTCGATTCGAAAGGCGGGTAGCTCGCGTCGACGCCGAAGCGCACAGTCGTCCATTCCTTCGCGTAGGCGCTGCCGGCCGACACGGCGAGCACGGCAACGGTCACAGCCGCAAGAATCTTTTTCACTCGGTGACTCCTCGTTTTGTTCGATGGGTGCGCGGTTGTGCCGCGCCGTAAGCCTTCGGCCCGGCGCGGTTTCGCGTCGGACTGTCCGTTTCGCCTGCCCGATGCGGGCGCGCGACGTGCGCAAGATTATCAAGACAAAATCCCGGCGGGGCGCCTAGGACATGCCCCGATACCCGGACCCGACGGCCGTGCGGACCTGCGCGGCCGTTTCAGACGAAGGAACGGTTCAGCCGAGCGTTTCGTTGACCGCGCGCTGCAGGCACGTGACGAATTGCGAGACGGCGGGCGTCGGCAGCAGGTCGCGCCGCGCGATGATCGACAGGTCGAAGCGCGGCATGCTTTCGTCGAGTTCGGCCGTGCGGATGCCGAGCGGCGCCACCATCGCGGCCAGCGGGCGCGTGAAGCAGCCGATCACGTCGGAGTGCGCGACGAGGCCGAGCGTCACCGCGAACGACATCGGCGAGCGCAGCAGGCGCTTCGGCAGCGGCAGCCCGCGCGCATCGAACATCGCCATCATCACGCTGTGCGGAAACTGCTCGGCGCCGACCGTGACGATCCATTCGGCTTCGAGTAATTCCTCTAACCGGCGCGCGTGCGCGAGCGGATGCCCGTCGCGCATCACGACGGTGAACTCGGTCGACAGCAGCGGCACCTGCGTGAAATCGCGGTCGAGCGCCGGCACATGGTGCATTGCAGCGATGTCGAGCGTGCCGTTGCGCAGCTGCGCGAGCGCGTCGGGTACCGTCACTTCCTCGAGATGCAGGCTCACGTTCGGCATCGAGCGGCGGAATGCCATCACCGCACGCGGCAGCGCGGTCAGCGCGATCGACGGCATCGTGCCCACCGCGACGCGCCCCGACATTTCCCCTTTCACCTGCTCGACGGCTTCGACCGTGCGGCGCATGTCGCCGAGCAGTTGTTCGGCGCGCGGCAGCAGCGCATGGCCGCACGCGGTCAACTCGACGCCGCGCACGCTGCGCACGAGCAATTCCGCGTTCAGCGCGGTTTCGAGTTCGCGGATCGTATGCGTGATCGCGGGCTGCGTGACGCCGAGCTCGCGCGCGGCGGCGCGCAGGCTCTTGTGATGCGCGGCGGACACGAACGCCTGCAGCTGCGTGGTGTTCAGTTGGTTTCGGATGCGGGTCATCGAGCGGGTTCCGATCTGGCGGCGGGCCGGGGTGCCGGCGCGAAGATCGATAGGGTAGCGTGCTGCGGCGGCGCACGCCGGGCGCGGCAAAATTCCGGGCGCGACGCACGGCATGTCGTTGCCGCGATCGGTGGATAGCGGCTCAGGATTCGAATGACGGCGCGAGCGTGTGCGTGATGTCGTCGACGGATGTTGCCGACGAATGTTGTCTACGGACGTTGCGATACGGCGTATCGCGTTGCCGTTCGACGATTGACCGCGCGTATCAGGCGAGCGTCGACGCACGGCAGTGCCCGCCGCGCCGATGTGGCATGCTGAGCGCAACGATGTGCGGTTGGCATCGACACACGTCCCGTTTCCCCTGCGTTTTTCAATTCGCCATGTCCCGGAAAGCAGCCTCGTCGCGCGACGACTGGATGATGCATGCGACGCCGATCGACGGCATCGAGCGCATCGAAGCCTGGTTTCAAGGCAATGCGTATGCGATGCATCGGCACGATACGTACGCGATCGGCCGCACGCTCGCCGGCGTACAGAGTTTCAACTATCGCCGTTGTCGGCGCGATAGTCTCCCGGGAAATACGATGGTGCTGCATCCCGACGAGGCTCACGATGGCCAGGCCGGTACGGGCGAGGGCTTCCGCTACCGGATGATTTACGTCGAGCCCGCGCTGTTCCAGGCGGTGCTGGGCGGCCGCGCGTTGCCGTTCATCGAAGGCGGCGTGACGCGCGATCCGCGTATCGCGGCCGCGACGGAAAGCCTGCTGCAGCACGTCGGGCACGTGCTCGAGCCGCTCGAGCAGAGCGAAGCGCTGGTCGAACTCGCCCACGCGCTTGCCGCCGCCGCCGACATGCCGCGTTCGCGAGGGAAAGGCGATTATCTGGCGGCGCGCCGTGCGCGCGACTATCTGCATGCGAACTTCACGCGCGTCGTCACGCTCGACGAACTGGAAATCGTGACGGGACGAGACCGCTGGAGTCTCTCCCACGATTTCCGGACCTTCTACGGCACGAGCCCGTATCGCTATCTGACGATGCGCCGGCTGGGTGCCGTGCGCGGCTTGCTGCGGGCGGGCGCGTCGCTGGCGGGCGCGGCCGCCGACGCCGGCTTCGCCGATCAAAGCCACATGACACGCCACTTTCTGAAGGCGTTCGGTCACACGCCGGGCCACTGGCTCCAGGTCGCGGGCGTCATGCGCCGCGGGTGAGCGGCGTCCCACGATCGTTCAATACGGTCCGTGGGCCGCGGCCTATGCTCGCCAGTGCATCCCCACCCATACGGAGAGAACGATGTCGGCATCACCGCATTCCCATACGACTCCCGCCGCACGCGGCCAGGGCGAAACGATCGATCTGGCGGGCAAGATCGCGCGGATCGACGGCCATTGGCAACCGCGCGTGGTCGCGGAAATGAACGATTACCAATTCAAGGTCGTCAAGCTCGAAGGCGAATTCGTCTGGCACCGGCACGCCGATACCGACGAGACCTTCATCGTGCTGGACGGCATCCTGCGTATCGATGTTCGCGGCGGCCCGCACGGCGACGATTCGATCGAACTGCGTGCCGGGCAAATGGCCGTGGTGCCGAAAGGCGTCGAGCACAGGCCGTGTGCGCAGGGCGAAGTGAAACTGCTGCTGATCGAGCCGCGCGGCGTCGTGAATACCGGCGACAGCGCGACGAGCGAGCGCACGGTCGAGAACGATCAGTGGATTTGAGGCGTCGCGCCGTGCCGCGCGTCAACGGTTCGTAGTCCGTTTGGTCGTGTGTCGGAGATCGATGCCGCACCGACAAAAAAAGCCTGGAAACGTACGTTCCCAGGCTTGGAGACCATCAACGATGATGGTGGAGGAGACGGTATCGCCCCGATGCGCGCCGTCCTTCTGTCGGCGACGTCGCGCATGTTGCGCGGTCAGATTGCCCAGCCGCCGAGATAGAACGTGACGAGCACGGCGGCGATCAGCACCGTGCCGACGTTCAGCTTGCGTAATTCGCCGCTGGCGATGCGGCCGATCACGAGCGTCGAGAAGCCGAGCATGATGCCCGTCACGATGTTCGCGGTCAGCACGATGAACACCGCGCATACGAGCCCCGACATCGCGTCGACCATGTCGTCCATGTGCAGCTTGCTCACGCTGCCGAGCATCAGCAGGCCGACGTACATCAGCGCGGGGGCCGTGGCGTACGACGGCACGAGCGCCGCGAGCGGCGACAGGAACATCACGACCAGGAACAGCAGGCCGACCACGGCTGCCGCGAGGCCCGTCTTCGCGCCGGCGGCCACGCCGACGCTCGACTCGATGTAGGCCGCGGCCGGCGCACCGCCGAGGAAGCCGGAGAAGATCGAGCTGACCGAATCGGCGGTCAGCGCGCGGCCGCCGTTGATGATGCGGCCGTTCTCGTCGAGCTGGCCGGCCTGGCCCGCCACCGCGCGGATCGTGCCGGTCGCGTCGAACACGGCGGTCATCACGAGCGCCAGCACGCTCGGCAGCACGGACATCGACAGCGCGCCCTTGATGTCCATCGCGCCGATCAGCGACGCATGGCCCGGTGCGCTCAGCGACGGCAGCGCGAAGATGCCGCGGTACTTCACCGCCGGATCGAACACGAGGCCGATCAGCGAGATCGCGATCACGACGAGCAGGATGCCGCCCGGCACGCGACGCTTCTCGAGCCCGAAGATCGCGGCGAGGCCGACGACCGACATGATGACCGGGAACGCGGTGATCTGGCCGAGCGACACCGGCAGGCCGGCACCCGGGTTCTTGATCACGAGCCCGACGTCGTTCGACGCGATCAGCAGCAGGAACAGGCCGATGCCGATTCCGGTGCCGTGCGCGACGCCCGCGGGCAGGTTGCGCAGGATCCACGAACGCACGCCGGTGACCGAGATGCCCGTGAACACGAGGCCCATCAGGAACACCGCGCCGAGCGCGACGGTCGGATGCAGGCCCTTGCCGAGCACGAGGCCGAACGCGGTGAACGCGGTCAGCGAAATCGCGCAGCCGATCGCGATCGGCAGCTTCGCCCACAGGCCCATCAGCAGCGAACCGAACGCGGTGGTCAGGCAGACCGCGACGAACACGGCGCTCGTGTCGAAGCCGGCCTTGCCGAACATGCCGGGCACGACGAACACGGAATAGACCATCGCAAGGAAGGTGGTCACGCCCGCGACGATCTCGCGGCGCTGCGTGCTGCCGCGCGACGAAATGTCGAAATACCGGTCGACGACTCCCTTGGTGCCGAAGTCCGTTTCTTCCGCGCCGACGCCGACCGTTGGCTGCACCGGGGTATCACTCATGAGCTTGCTCCTTTATCAGCGTGCTGAAACGGCCGTAGCGGACCGTCGTCAGGGTGTCTCGAATCTGGTTGGAATGATCGGCAACGTCGCGGGGACGCATGACGCACGCCGTGTGATACGTGCCGCCGCACGCGCGTCGACGGGTGCGACCGTGTCGCGTCGGACGACGCGTGCCGCGGTTGATTTCGTCACGTGTGCTTTGCCGTAGCGAAGGTTAGGCGAACGGCCCATCACGTCCCATTGGGGGAAGAGCATGCAGCGCATGTGTCAGCGCTTATATCGGCGTGTAACGGGGCTTCGTCGTCGCGGAACGCGTGTATACGCCTAGTTCGAATCCGTTAAGGCGATTATTTGAATGCGGGGGCGGCGGGCAGGGCGGGAGAGGGAGATGCATCGAATCTTGCGAACGGCTTTCAGTCAGGCTGTGCAGGCGTGTGGAGACGGCACCGTGTGACGCAATGCGCGGCCACGCGCAACGTGCATTCGGATGATGCGGGGGCCGCGCCGGCTGCGCTGGCACTCATTTTGGCCGCTCGTTGCATCGATCCGCGGTGAACTGCACGAATTGCGTGAGATGCGTGAGATGCGCGAGATGTGCGAGATGTGCGAGATGCGCGAGCTACGCGAAGTCCGCGCGGAACATGTCGGCCATCGCGGTCGAACGGGTGTCGGTTTCCGGCGGCGTGCGGTCGGTTTCGGAGAACGCGTTGCTGCTCGTCGTCAGCATCGTCATGACCAACTCGCGCGCGAGCGCGCGCGAGCGCGTGCGCGTGCGTGGCGTCGGGCCTGCCGGGCAGCGCTTCGCGCATGAACGCGCTGCAAACCTGGTTGCCCTCGGCCTTCACCGCCTGCGCGTCCAGGGCGTCGCGATCGAGCGGCGCGGCGTCGTCGAGCGCGCCGCGCAACGTGCGGACGGTCGGGAACGCCCTGCGCCCCGCCCGATCCGTGCCGCCGGGCGAACCGGCGGCCTTGGCATCACAGGCGGTAGCCGCCGCTTGCGTCGATGACCTGGCCGGTCGTCCATTGCGACGCCGGGCTCGCGAGGAAGCCGATCACGCCGGCAATGTCTTCCGGCGTGCCGACGCGGCCGAGCGGGCTCGCCGACGTCATCGTCGCGCGGCCGTCGTCGGTGCGCAGCCAGCTCGCGTTCATGTCGGTATCGACCGGGCCGGGCGCGACCGCGTTGACCACGATGCCGCGCGGGCCGAGTTCGACTGCCCAGTGGCGCGTTAGTGTGTCGACGGCCGCCTTCGCGGCAGCGTACGCGGAAATCGCGTTGAAATTGCCGCCGGCCTCGAACACGCGGCTCGACAGCACGCTCGACAGATTGACGATCCGGCCGCCGCGCGGCATGCGCTTCACGGCCTGCTGCGTCGTGAAGAACACCGCCTTCACGTTCAGCGAGAACTGGCGGTCGAACAGCTCGACCGACGTGTCGTCCAGCGTGCCGCCGTCGGCGACGCCCGCGTTGTTCACGAGGACGTCGAGCGTGGCCGGCAGGTTCTGTTCGGCGACGGCGCGGTCGAGCGCGTCGAACAGCGTCGCGACGCCGTTCGGCGCGTCGAGGTCTGCCTGGATCGCGAAGCCGCGCCCGCCGAGCTCACGGATGCCGGCGACCGTGTGTTCCGCCGCGGCGCGGTCCGCACGATAGTGGACCGCGACGATGTAACCCTGTCGTGCGAGTTCGTACGCGGTCGCGCGGCCGATGCCGCGCGAGCCGCCGGTGACGAGGGCGAGTTTCGATGCTTGCGTGCTCATTCTGAATTCCTGCAATCGCTGCAAAAAGAACGGCGCCATCGGCCGAGGCTGGCGGCGCCGGAAAGGGAAATCGTTGCTTGCTGCGGGCCATTCGTCGCGCATCGCCATGTGGACGCGCTGGCGAGCGATTCGCGACCGGCCGTGGCCGCGCGTCGCCGCCACAGGCGACGCCGCGCGCCCCGGGCCTGCGTGTCGAACCGGTTGAGCGCGCGACGCGTGCCGGCGACACGGACGTCGCACGGTTCAGCCGCCCGCTCAGCCCGCGCCGGCCGGCGTCGGTGCGTGCGCGGCGATCACGCGTTCCGCCTTCAGCGCGTCCCACAGCGCGGCCGGAATCTGCGCCGACGCGAGCCGCAGGTTCTCGTCGATGCGATCGGGCCGGCTCGCGCCGGGGATCACGGCCGCGACGGCCGGATGCGCAAGCGCGAACTGCAGCGCCACCGCGCGCACGTCGACGCCGAACCGTTCGCTGATCTGCCGGATGCGCGCGACGCGATCGAGCATCTCCTGCGTGGCCGGCTGATATTCGAAGTGAGTGCCGCCGGCGAGCACGCCGGAGTTGTACGGGCCGCCGACGATGATGCCGAGCCCGCGCGCCGCACTTTCCGGCATCAGCCGTTCGAGCGCGTCCGCATGGTCGAGCAGCGTGTAGCGGCCGGCCAGCAGGAAGCCGTCCGGGTCCGAGCGCTCGAGCGCGAGCTCGCACGGCTCGATCCGGTTCACGCCGAGGCCCCAGCCCTTGATGACCTTCTCGTCGCGCAGCCGCGTGAGCGCCTTCGCGGCGCCCGACATCGCGACGTCGAACACGTCGAGCCAGCGCTCGCCGTGGAAGTCGATCGCCGGATCGTGAATCCACACGGTGTCGAGACGGTCGGTGCGCAGCCGTTTCAGGCTCGCGTCGATCGAGCGCAGCGTGCCGTCTTCGGTGTAGTCGTAGACGATCTTGTTCGGCAGGCCGTGCTGGAACAGCCCGCCCTTCTCGCCGAGGTCGCGCTGCGATGCATCCTCGTGCTCGTCGAGCACGAGGCGGCCGACCTTGGTGCCGAGCGAATATTCGTCGCGAGGACGCCCGGCGAGTGCCTCGCCCAGGCGCAGTTCGGCGAGGCCGGCGCCATACAGCGGCGCCGCGTCGAAATAGCGGATACCGCTTTCCCAGGCCGCATCGACCGTGGCCAGTGCTTCTTCGTTCGGGATGTCCCGATACATGTTGCCCAGCGGCGCAGTGCCGAAACCGAGGCGGGACGGGAGCGTGATTCTCATGTGAACTCTCGGATAACCGGTTGACGAACGGCGCGCGCGATCAGCGGATCGCGACCGGGTTGATGTTGACCTGCGTCGAGCCGACGTACAGCGGCTGGCCGAGCACGAACAGGAATTCCCATGCCTGGTCGCGCACCAGCGCGCGGCTGTCGATCAGCTCCAGGTTGTAGATGCCGCGCTTCGCGAGCATGTACTGGTTGATCGGGAATTCGTCTTGCGTATGCGGATTCGGATAGACCTCCGACGCCCATGTGTCGCCGCCGAACGCGACGATGCCCTGGTCGGCCAGCCACTTCGCGGCTTCCATGCCGATACCCGGCTCGACTTCGAGGAACTGTTTGTTGTCGTTGCCGATCAGCTCGAGCCAGCCGGTGTTGAACAGCACGACGTCGCCCTTGCGCAGCGTCAGCCCTTCCTTCTTCAGCACGGCCTGGATGTCGGCAACGGTGAACTCGGTGCCGCCCGGCACGATCGGCTTGCCGTAGTACGCGGTCATGTCGAGCACGACGCCGCGCGTGACGATCGGCGGCACCTTCTCGACGCCGAGCTTCTTCACGCCGTCGACCGTCACGAAATCGGCCGCCTGGTTGCCGTTGTAGTAGACGTTGTCGATGCCGATGTGGCCGATGCCGTTCAGCTGCGTGCCGACGCCGGTCCACGCGTTCACGAGTTCGTCGTTGAACGTGAACTTGTTCGGGCCGAGGCTCTTGCCGGCCTGCTGGCCGACCTGCACGTTGTACAGCCGGAAGCTGCGGTGGCGGAACGCCGGCAGGTTCTTGTCCACCGGCACGGCGAGCGGATAGGTCTTGCCGGCCTTCACGAGGCCGACCGCCTGTCTGACGACGTCGGGCGTCAGCAGGTTGGCCGCGCCGATTTCGTCGTTCGCGCCGTAGACGGATGGATACCAGTCGGCCGCGGGCGCGGCCGGCGAAGCGTGCGCCGCCTGCGCTGCCGCGAGCGGCAGGAGCGCGGCGAGCGCGACCCGGGCGAGCGTGGCTTTCATTCGGGACTCCTTTGAGTGGTTCAGGCCGCGGCTTGCGCGAGCGTCGGATAGTCGGTCAGGCCCTGTGCGCCGCCGCCGAACAGCGTGTTGCGGTCGTGCGGCGTGAGCGCGGCGCCGGTGCGCAGGCGCTCGGGCAGGTCCGGGTTCGCGACGAACGGGCGGCCGAACGCGACGAGGTCGGCCCAGCCGGCGGCGATCGCTTCACGGGCGCGCTCGGCGGTGTACGCGCCGGCGTAGATCAGCACGCCGGGGTACGCGGCGCGCAGCTGTTGCTTGAACTCGACCGGCATCAGCGGCGCGTCGTCCCAGTCGGCTTCCGCGATGTGCAGGTAGCCGACGCCGAGTTCGCCGAGCAGCTTCGCGGCGGCGAGGTAGGTCGTTTGCGGATCGTCGTCGACGCAGCCGTTCAGCGTGGTCAGCGGCGCGAGGCGGATGCCGACGCGCGATGCGTCGCCGGTGCCTTCGATCAGCGCCTGCGTGACTTCGCGCAGGAAGCGCAGCCGGTTTTCGAGCGAGCCGCCGTACGCGTCGGTGCGCGTGTTCGCGTTCGAGTCGATGAACTGGTTCACGAGGTAGCCGTTCGCGCCGTGCAACTCGACGCCGTCGAAACCGGCTTCGATCGCGTTGCGGGCGGCGGCGCGGTACTGGTCGACGATCTCGCGGATCTCGTCGACGGACAGCGCGCGCGGCTCGGATGCCTGCACGAAGCCCGGCGTGCTGCCGTCTTCACCGGCGATGAACACGTTCACGCCCTGCGCCTGAAGCGGCGACGACGACACGGGTTGCTGGCCGCCGAGCAGGCTCGTGTGGCTCAGCCGGCCGACGTGCCACAGCTGCGCGAAGATGCGGCCGTGCGCGGCATGCACGGCGTCCGTCACCTTGCGCCAGCCGGCGACCTGCGACGGCGTGTGAATGCCGGGCGTCCATGCGTAACCCTTGCCGAGCGGCGCGATGTAGGTGCCTTCGCTGACGATCAGGCCCGCACTCGCGCGCTGCGCGTAATACGCGGCCATCAGTTCGTTGGCTTCGTCGCCGGGCTGGCTGGCGCGCGAACGCGTCATCGGCGGCATCACGATACGGTTCGGCAGCGTCAGCGCGCCGAATTGCAGCGGTTGGAAAAGCGGGTCCTGGGTCATGATGGTGTCCTGTCGGTGCCGCGGCCAGTTGGCCGCGGACGGGTCGATTGAGGGGGCGGTGCGCTTAGTCCCACTTCGGCGCGAGGCCGGCCGGGTCGACCTCGCGGCCGTTGCGCTCGAGCGCGGCGATTTGCGCCATGTCTTCGTCGGTCAGGCGCAGCGTCTGCGCGAGCAGATTGCTCGCGAGGTTCTCGCGCTTCGTCGACGACGGAATCACCGAGTAGCCGAGCTGCAGCGCCCATGCGAGCGCGACTTGCGCCGGCGTCGCGTTGTGGCGCTGCGCGATCGCGCCGATCACCGGATCGCCGAGCACCTTGCCGTACGCGAGCGTCATGTACGACGTCACGTGGATGCCTTCGGCGTTCAGGAACTCGACCAGCTTGCGGTTCTGCAGGTACGGGCTCAGCTCGATCTGGTTCGTCGCGATCGCGTCCTTGCCGACGGCCGCGATCGCTTCCTTCGTCAGTTCGATGTTGAAGTTCGAGATGCCGATCTGGCGCGTGAGGCCCTTCGCCTTCGCGTCGGCCAGCGCGGTCATGAATGCCTGGATCGACACGCCGTTGCCCGGGGCCGGCCAGTGGATCAGCGTCAGGTCGACGTAGTCGGTGCGCAGCTTGCGCAGGCTTTCCTCGAGGCTGGCGACCAGCTTTTCCGGTGCGTAGTTGTCGACCCAGATCTTCGTCGTGACGAACAGGTCGTCGCGGCGCACGCCCGACGCGGCGACCGCTTCGCCGACTTCGGCTTCGTTGCCGTAGATCTGCGCGGTGTCGATCGCGCGGTAGCCGACTTCGAGGCCGTTGCGGACCGAGTCGATGACGACCTGGCCTTGCAGGCGGAACGTACCGAGGCCGAATGCGGGAATGTTGCTCATGAGGTGCTCCTGAAAAGGGGTGAACCGTTGCGGTATGGAAGCCATTCTGGCGCGTCGGACTGATGAGATAAACGCCTTTAGAGGTCAAAAATATTTGATTTAAAGTCAAATATTGGCCGTGCATCCGGCCAGCTGATGCGGCGCCGGCCTCAGGCGGTGCGCGCCTGCGCGTTCGCCGCGGTGTTCGCGTGGAACGCCGGCAGCACGTCCGCCGCGATCTCCGACATCGTCTCGTCGAGCGGGCGCCGGTTGCGGCGGAAATGCAGGCCGATGTGCTGCACGCCCGCGTCGCGCATCGCCGCGAGTTCTTCCGTCAGCGCGATGCGTCCGGCGCGGGCGCCGAAGCGGTGGCGTTGCAGCGGCTCGTGCGGATCTTCCGCGAGGTCGAGGTGGATGAAGCTCACGTACGGCTTGTCGCCGGCCACCGCGCGCCAGTTCGCCGCGCGCTGCAGGTGATCGGCCGGCGTGCCCGGATACGCGAGGCAGCCGTCCATGTGTTCGCCGATCCACGCGGGCGTCTGCTGTGCGAGCCCTGCGACGAGCAGCGGCGCCGGCGAGCGCGCGGCCGGCAGCACTTCGAGACCCGGCGGCAGATGCCCGCGCGCGCCGTCGCGCAGCAGCGCGATCTGGTCGCGGAAGTTCGCGCCGCGCGACGCGAAGTCGCGGCCGAACAGCGGATATTCGACCGGCCGATCGCCGCTCGCGACGCCGAGCAGCAGGCGCCCGCGGCTCAGTTCCTGGATCGTCGCGGCCGATTTCAGCGTCAGCAGCGGCTCGCGCAGCGGCAGCACCACGGCCGCCGTGCCGAGCAGGATGTCGCGCGTGATGCCGGCGAGGTAGCCGAGATACGAGAACGTTTCGAACACTTGCGCGGCGTCGCCGAACGACGGGTCGTACAGCGGCACGTCGCGCACCCAGAGTGCGCGGAAGCCGAGCGTGTCGGCCAGTTGCGCGAGTTCCGCGTGGATCTCCAGGTCCGGCACACCGGGGTGGCGGTTGTCGTGCCGGCGTTTCGCGTTGCCGGACGGCGTCCAGTCGTTATCGAGCGGAAGCTCGACGCCGATGCTGAAGCCGCCGTCGGCAAGCTTGTCGAGTGAGGTTCGCATGGTCGGGATCTCCGTCGGTTCAGACCGCGCGCAGGCTGCCGTCGAGCCGGTAGAAATCCAGCGACGACGCGGTGAAGAACGAGCGCGACGTGCCGGCGGCGAAATCGTCGATGTGCACGACGGTTGCGCGATCGGCTTCCTGCCACGAGATCGCGTAGGTGTCGCCGGCGACGCGCTGCCACGTGTATTCGACTTCACCCTTCGCGCCCGCATACGGGCCTTCGGTGATCTCGTAGCGCATGTGGAGGCCGTCCTCGTCGTACGCGTTGAGCGCGGTGAGGCCGTCGTAACGGACTTCGAAAGTCTTGCCGGCGAACGGCGGACGTTGGGTCGATGCGTTCATGCTGATGGCTCCTGTGAAAAGGTGACGTTCAATGGGCGAGTTCGACGGGTTCGGCCGTGCGTGCCGGCAGGCCCTCGCGGCTGTCGAGACGGCCGCTCAATGCGGTGAGCGCAAACGCGCCGAGCGTGACGACGGCGGCGATCCACGGCGTATGACCGAGGCCGACGTTCGCGACGATCAGGCCACCGAGCGACGAGCCGCCGGCCACGCCGAGGTTGAAGGCGGCGATGTTGAAGCCCGATGCGACGTCGGTGGCGTCCGGCGCGAAGTGGCGCGCCTGCTTGACGACGTACACCTGCAGCCCCGGCACGTTGCCGAACGCGACCGCGCCCCACGCGAGCATCGTCAGCACCGCGAGCCACTTCACGTGCACCGTGAAGGTCAGCGCGAACAGCACGATCGCGAGCAGCAGGAAGATCCGCTTGAGCGCCTTGACCGGGCCGACGTGGTCGGCGAGCTTGCCGCCCCACACGTTGCCGAACGCCACCGACACGCCGTAGCCGACGAGCACGAGGCTGACCTGCGACGGCGTGAAGCCGGCGATCTGTTCGAGCAGCGGCGCCATGTACGTGAACGCGATCAGCGAGCCGCCGTAGCCGACCGCCGTCATCGCATAGACGAGCAGCAGCCGAGGCTGGGTGAACACGCGCAACTGGCGGGCGAGCGGCGCGGGCGGCGTCTGCGGGAGGCCGCGCGGCACGAACGCCACCGCGCCGACGAATGCGACGAGGCCGAACAGCGCGACGATCAGGAACGTCGCGCGCCAGCCGAAGTGCTGGCCGATGAAGGTGCCGAGCGGAATGCCGGCGACGAACGCGACCGTCATCCCGCTGAACATCGTCGCGATCGCGCTGGCGGCTTTCTCCTTCGGCACGAGCGTGGTCGCGATGATCGAGCCGACCGAGAAGAACACCCCGTGCGCGAGGCCGGTGAGCACGCGGGCGACGATCAGCGATTCGTAGCTCGGCGCCTGCCACGCGACGAGGTTGCCGACGGTGAACAGCGCCATCAGCGCGGCGAGCAGCGTCTTGCGCGGCACGCGGCCGGTGAGCGCGGTGAGGAGCGGCGCGCCGATCGCGACGCTCAGCGCGTAGAGGCTGACGAGCAGGCCGGCCGACGGCACGCTGACGCCGAGATCGGCGCCGATCGTCGGGATCAGCCCGACGATCACGAACTCGGTCGTGCCGATGGCAAACGCGCTGATGGTCAGCGCAAGCAGGGCGAGTGGCATGATGGGATCCAGGTTCCAGTAAGGATGGATCGCAGTGTGCCGGCTTTACTTTTGCGGAAAAACTGGTCTATAAACCAAATTGTTTTGATTTCAAATCAACAATGAAAATCACGCTCGACGAACTCCAGGCCTTTGCGGCCGTGGTCGACACCGGTTCGATCACCGCCGCCGCGCAGCAGCTCGACCTCACCGTGTCGGCCACCAGCCGCACGCTCGCGCGGCTCGAGGAGAAGCTGAAGACCACGCTGCTGCGCCGGACCACGCGCCGGCTCGAACTGACGGAGGAAGGGCGCGCGTTCCTGCAGAACGCGCGCGCGATCATCGAATCGGTCGAGAACGCCGAGGAGCAGATGCTCGCGCGGCGCGAGATGCCGTCGGGGCGGCTGCGCGTCGACGCCGCGACGCCGTTCATGCTGCACGTGATCGTGCCGCTCGTGCGCGGCTACCGCGAACGCTTCCCGAAGGTCGATCTGGAGCTGAACAGCAACGAAGGGATCATCGACCTGCTCGAGCGGCGCACCGACGTCGCGATCCGGATCGGCCGGCTCAAGGATTCGACGCTGCACAGCCGGCGCATCGGCAACAGCCGGCTGCGCATCCTCGCGAGCCCCGCGTATATCGAAGCGCACGGCCAGCCGCGCAAGGTCGAGGATCTCCACAAGCACACGCTGCTCGGCTTCACGCTGCCCGAATCGCTGAACGTGTGGCCGATCCTCGGCACGGACGGCGAGCCGTTGCGCATCGAGCCCGACATCTGGTCGTCGAGTGGCGAGACGCTGCGGCAGCTCGCGCTGGAGGGTGCGGGCATCGTGTGCCTGTCGGATTTCATGACCGCGCAGGATCGCGAGGCCGGGCGGCTCGTGCAGGTGCTTGCGCGGCACACGCTCGACGTCGAACAGCCGATCAACGCGGTGTATTACCGGAACACGGCGATTTCGTCGCGGATCGCGTCGTTCGTCGATTACATGATCGAGGTGCTGGGCGGCACCGGCGATGCGCCGACGCGGCGCAAGGCCGCGTGGATGGGGACGGTGTAGCGGGGGGGCACTGAGTTGCGGAAGCGGAAGCGGGAGCTGGTACCGACGCGGGGCGGCTCACCCGACTTCCTCGCGCCGAAGGTAACGGCGACGCGCGCGTGGGCGGGCACCGCGAGGTGACCCGGCATGCCAACGGCGCTCGGGCCGCCGGCCTGCCATCGTCGGTCGGGCGTCCCGCGCCGCTTGCTGCCGTTATGCCTCTTCCGACCACGACATGTTGTCGCGCGCGAGCAGCGCCGACGAGGCCGCCGGCCCGAACGTGCCGGACGTGTAGAGGCGCGGCCGGTCGCCGAGCTGCTTCCAGCCGTCGAGGATCGGCTCGACCCACGACCAGGCGGCTTCGAGCTCGTCGCGGCGCATGAAGTGCGTGAGCCGCCCGCGGATCACGTCGATCAGCAGCCGTTCGTACGCTTCCGCGCGCCGTTCCGGAATCGCCTGCTGCAGGTCGAGGTTCAGGCTCACCGGCACCATCTTCATCCCGCTGCCCGGCTCCTTCGCGAGCATCTGGAGCTGGATCGACTCTTCCGGCTGAAGCTGGATCACGAGTCGGTTGCTGTAGTGGCGCGGGCCGCTCGGGATGATCGAGAACGGCATGTCGGCGAACTCGATCACGATTTCCGACTGGCGGCGCTGCAGCCGCTTGCCGGTGCGCAGGAAGAACGGCACGTTCGCCCAGCGCCAGTTGTTGATGTATGCGCGCAGCGCGACGAAGGTTTCCGCGTGGCTGTCCGCCGGCACGTTCTCCTCGTCGAGATAGCCCTTGACCGGCTGGCCGTCGACCGCGCCGGCCGTGTACTGCCCGCGCACCGTGTCGCGCGCGACGTCCGACAGCGACATCGGCCGCAGCGAGCGCAGCACCTTGAGCTTCTCGTCGCGCACCGCGTCCGGATCGAGCGACACGGGCGGCTCCATCGCGACGATGCACAGCAGCTGCAGCAGGTGGTTCTGCACCATGTCGCGCAGCGCGCCGGTGTGGTCGTAGAAGCCCGCGCGGCTGCCCACGCCGACCGTCTCCGCGACCGTGATCTGCACGCTGCGGATGCTCGGCGCCTGCCACAGCGGCCCGAAGATCGGGTTGCCGAAGCGCAGCACCATCAGGTTCTGCACGGTTTCCTTGCCGAGATAGTGGTCGATCCGATAGATCTGCGATTCCTCGAAATGCCTGCCGACGTCGTTGTTGATCGCTTTCGCCGACGCGAGATCGTGGCCCAGCGGCTTTTCGAGCACGACGCGCGAGCGCGCGTCGACGAGGTGCGCGGCCGACAGGTTGTCGCAGATCGTCGTGAACAGCTCCGGCGACGTCGACAGGTAGAACACGCGGATCGCGTCGCCGCGCGCCGCTTCGGCGAGCCGCGCGTAGTCTGCCGGCGCGTTCACGTCGATCAGCACGTACTTGAACAGGTCGAGAAAGCGGGCCCACGCGTCGGCGTCGAAGGCCTTGTCGTCGATGAACGGGCGCGACTGCTCGTCCATGAACTTGCGGTAGCCGTCGATGCCCCAGTCGCGGCGGCCGACCGCGATGATGCGCGTCTCGGGCGGCAGGTTGCAGTGCAGGTGCGCCATGTACAGCGCGGGCAACAGCTTGCGGGCGGCCAGGTCGCCGCCGCCGCCGAAGATGATCATGTCGACCGGCCGGTCGGCCGCGGTCTGGGAAGGCTGATTCGTCATGGGAGGTTCGCGGTTTGAAACGGGGAACGTGAAACGAACGTCGAGGCAATCAGGCGCCGGATGCGCCGGCGCCGGTACGGCAAAACGCAATAGTGCACCGTTTTGACGGATTGCGTATGTGTTCCGCCGGATGTAACAGCGCTTGCATTCCTGATACTGGCTTGATTATGATTGAGCGCTCACTCATTAAAGGAATCGAACGTGGCCCGACCGCGCAGTCCCGACAAGCACGAAGCCATCCTGGCGGCGGCCGCGCGCGCGCTCGCCGAGGACGGCGCGACCGCGACGACCGCGCGCATCGCGCGGCTCGCCGGCGTGGCGGAAGGCACGGTGTTCACGTACTTCGAAACCAAGGATGCATTGCTGAACGCGCTGTACCTGAGCCTGAAGGCCGACATGCGCGAAGCGATGATGACCGGGTTTCCGGAACACGCGCCGGCCGAGCAGGCTCTGCGGCATGCGTGGAACGGCCATGTGGCGTGGGGCGTCGCGAATCCGGACGGTCGGCGCGCGCTCGAGCAGCTCCGCGTGAGCGGCCGCATCGACGACACGCATCGCGCGGCCGGCGCCGAAGGCTTCGGCGCGATCGGCACGCTGCTGCGCGAGCAGATCGCCGCGTCGGGCGCGCTGAACCGCGACGACGCACATGCGTTCTGCTCGGCGTTGTTCACGTCGATCGCGGAAACGGCGATGGAATCGATCGCACGCGATCCGGCGCGCGCCGCCGCGTACCGGGAAGCCGGGTTTCGCGCGCTGTGGGCGGTGTTGCACGCGGTGTGAGTCAAGGAGTTCCGCCGCGCGTGCGATTGCGCACGTGACGCCGGCGGCAGTGAGCTGTTTTTTCAGGAAGGGCGACGCGGGTCATGAAGGATCAGTTCATCGCCCATATTAATGAGTGAGTAATCATTCATTCTCATCGTTTCATCGCGATCAAGGAGCAGAAAATGTCGAAAGTCTGGTTGGTAACGGGGGCCGCACGCGGCCTCGGGCGAGCGATTTCGGAAGCCGTGCTTGCGGCGGGCGACCGGCTGGTGGCCGGCGCGCGCGATCCGGCGCGACTGGCCGATCTGGCCGAACGGTATGGCGACCGGTTGCTGCCGGTCGCGCTCGACGTCACCGACGAAGCGGCGGCCGCGCAGGCCGTCGCGGCGGCACGTGCCGCGTTCGGTCGCATCGACGTGCTGGTGAACAACGCGGGCTACGGCCATACGGCGCCGTTCGAGCAGATGGGCGCCGACGTGTTCCGCGACCAGATCGAAACGAACCTGTTCGGCGTGATCAACCTGACGCGCGCGGTGCTGCCGACGATGCGCGCGCAGCGCGCGGGGCACATCTTTCAGGTGTCGTCGGTCGGCGGGCGTACGTCGACGCCCGGACTGTCCGCCTACCAGGCCGCGAAGTGGGCGGTCGGCGGATTCAGCGACGTGCTCGCGAAGGAAGTCGCGCCGTTCGGCGTACGCGTGTGCACGCTCGAACCGGGCGGGATGCGGACCGAATGGGCCGCGCAGGCGAAGCGCGACGTCGACGCGCTGCTGCCCGATTACCAGCCGTCGGTCGGGAAGATCCTCGACCTGCTCGGCACGTATGGTGGCCACGAGATCGGCGATCCCGCGCGGATCGCGGCGCTGATCGTCGAACTATCGCGCCGCGACGACGTGCCGATGCGCTTGCTGCTCGGCGGCGATGCGCTGTTCGTGTGCGAGCAGGCCGAGCAGCAGCGCGCGGAAGACGCGGCGCGGTGGCGGGACGCGACGCTGTCCACGATGTTTCCGGACGCGAAGCTGCCGGACGGGCTCGATGCGCTGAAGGACATCGGGTAAGCGCTGCCGCCCGACGCGCACGGAAGGCAGGCGCGCCGACGCGTGCCGCCTTTCCGCGCCGATCACGTCACGATTTCCGCTGCCGGGCGTTCAGCGGCCCAGCGCGTAAAACTCCGCGTTCGGCCGCATGTTCGTCACGTTCGCGATGCGATTCGACATCCCGAAGAATGCCGAGATCGCCGCGATGTCCCACGCGTCCTCTTCGGTGAAGCCATGCGACTTCAGCGTGTCGAAGTCCGCTTCGCCGACCTGCTGAGCACTCTGCGACACCTTGATCGCGAAGTCGAGCATCGCCTTCTGCCGCGCGGTGATGTCGGCCTTGCGGTAGTTGGTCGCGACTTGATCGGCGATCAGCGGATCCTTCGCGCGAATGCGCAGGATCGCGCCGTGCGCGATCACGCAGTATTGGCACTGGTTCACGCTGCTGGTCGCCACGACGATCATTTCGCGTTCGGCCTTCGTGAGATTGCCAGGCTTGTCCATCAGCGCGTCGTGATACGCGATGAACGCGCGAAACTCGTCCGGGCGATGCGCGAGTGTGAGGAACACGTTGGGGATGAAGCCCGACTTTTCCTGCACGGCCGCGATTCGCTCGCGAATGTCGTCGGGCAGCGCTTCCAGTGCGGGCACCGGGAAGCGGCTGATGGGAGCGTTGTCTGCAGAAGTCATGAGGATTCCTGGATGAAGTGGCCCGGCCGGTCACGATGCACGAGCCGCCGGCCTGAAAAGAGACGACGGGTTGCCGCGGCGCGCGTCACGCGTTGACGTCCACGATGATGCGCCCGCGCACGTTGCCGCCGATCAGTTCGCCGGCGAGCGCAAGGGCGTCGGCGAGGCCGACCTGATGACCGATCGCGCCCAGCTTCTCGACGTCGAGATCGGTCGCGAGCCGGCGCCACGCGTCGAGCCTCTCGGCGCGCGGGCACATCACGCTGTCGATGCCGACGAGCGTGACGCCGCGCAGGATGAACGGCGCGACGGTGGCCGGGAAATCCATGCCGGCCGCGAGGCCGCAGGCCGTCACGACGCCGCGATAGCGCGTCGTCGCGCAGACGTTCGCGAGCACGTGGCTGCCCGCCACGTCGACCGCGCCGGCCCAGCGTTCCTTGCCGAGCGGCTTGCCGGGTTCGCTGAATTGCGCGCGATCGAGAATCTCGGCGGCGCCGAGCTGCCGCAGATAGTCCGCGTCCGCCGGTCGACCGGTCACGGCGACCACGCGATACCCGAGCCGCGCGAGGATCGCCGTGGCGACGCTGCCCACGCCGCCTGCCGCGCCGGTCACGACGATGTCGCCGTCGCCGGGGCGCACGCCGTGCCGTTCCAGCGCCATCACGCACAGCATCGCGGTGTAGCCGGCCGTGCCGATGGCCATCGCCTGTTGCGGCGAAAACGCCGCCGGCAGCGGCACGAGCCAGTCGCCGTCGACGCGCGCCTTCTGCGCGAGGCCGCCCCAGTGCGTTTCACCCACGCCCCAGCCGTTGAGCACGACGCGGTCGCCCGCGCGGTAATCCGGATGCGTGCTGTGCTCGACTTCGCCGACCAGATCGATGCCCGGCACCATCGGGAACTTGCGGACCACCGGGCTCTTGCCGGTGATCGCGAGCCCGTCCTTGTAGTTCAGTGTCGAATAGCCGACGCGGATCGTCACGTTGCCCGCGGGCAGCTGCGCGTCGTCCAGCGTTTGCAGCCGCGCGTGCTGGCCGGTTTCGTCCTTGTCGATCACGATGCCCTGGAACATGCGTTTCTCCTTTTTAGACCGATCGTCTAGTTAATGGCAAAAAAACTCAGTGGCGCGGCAGGCCATTGAAGAAAAACTGCGCGAACAGCTTGAGCGGCGCGTCGCTGCGTTCGAGCTTCGCGCGCAGCACGGCGCCTTCCCAGCCGATCCAGAAAAACGCGGCCAGCTCGGCGACGTCGGCCGAGGCCGCCAGCTCGCCCGCCTGTTGCGCGGCGGCCAGGCAGTCGGCCAGACGGCGCTGCCAGTCCTCGAACGTGGCGTGCAGCCGCGCGCGGAAGCTCTCGGGCAGCGCGCCCATTTCCTGGCCGAGGTTGCCGATCAGGCAGCCGCGGCTGTATGCGTAGCGGGCCATTCCTTCGCATGCATCGTCGACGAACGCGCGCACGCGCTGCAGCGGCGTGCGCTCGAGCTGGCTGAAATGGCGATCCAGTTTGCGGGCGAAGAATTCGGCGTAGCGGTCGATCAGCTCGAGGCCGAACGCCTCCTTGCTGTCGAAGTAGTGATAGAACGAGCCCTTCGGCACGCCGGCGCGGCCGAGAATCTCGTCGAGCCCGGTGGCCGAAAAGCCTTTTTCGGTGAGCACCTCCAGCCCGGTGCGCAACAGCATGTCACGCGTGGCGACGAGGTCCTCGTGTTGTCTGGGGGGCCTGCCGCGGCGGCGAGGCGGGTCGGTTCGAGCGTCCATGGGCGAATAATAGACCGTTCGTCTCGGAAATCAATAGGTGATGTGGTGACGGGAGTCGAGGGGCACATCGGGCGATGCCGGGCGACGGCAGCTTGCCCGTACTAACCCTGATTAAAAAACCTTATCACGGTGAAAAATTCCGCATCTTATTGAACCGGTATCGGCTCGATATAGTGGCTTGCTTTCCCGCACGCAATCGCCCGCGTGCGGCTGACACGCTGACAAACAGCAGGAGCCGCTTGATGACCACCGACGTCCGCTTCACCGAAATCGAAGACCTGATGCCCGCCGCCGGCGGGCTGCGCGAAATTCGCCACCACATCCACCATCACCCCGAACTCGCGTACGAGGAGCACGCAACCGCCGCGCTCGTCGCGGACAAGCTCGAGCAATGGGGCTGGCAAGTGACGCGCGGGGTCGGCAAGACGGGCGTGGTCGGCACGCTGCGCGTGGGCGACGGCAAGCGCAGCATCGGCATCCGCGCGGACATGGACGCGCTGCCGATCCTCGAAGCGACCGGCCTGCCGTACGCGAGCGGCACGCACGGCAAGATGCACGCGTGCGGCCACGACGGCCACACGACGATGCTGCTCGGCGCCGCGCAGCATCTCGCGAAGACGCGCAACTTCTCCGGCACCGTGCACCTGTATTTCCAGCCGGCGGAAGAGCACGGCGTCGACAGCGGCGCGAAGAAGATGATCGACGACGGCCTGTTCGAGCGCTTTCCGTGCGATGCCGTGTACGGCATGCACAACCATCCGGGCGCGGCGCCCGGCGTGTTCCTCACGCGGCGCGGCCCGTTCATGTCGGCCGGCGACAAGGCGATCATCTCGATCGAAGGCGTCGGCGGCCACGCGGCGCGCCCGCATCTGACGGTCGACCCGGTGGTCGTCGCGGCGAGCATCGTGATGGCGCTGCAGACGATCGTCGCGCGCAACGTCGACCCGTCGCAGCCGGCGGTCGTCACGGTCGGCTCGATGCACGCAGGCACCGCGAACAATGTGATCCCGAACGGCGCGCGCCTCGAACTGAGCGTGCGCTCGTTCAGCCCGGAAGTGCGCGCGCTGCTCAAGCGCCGCATCGTCGAGCTCGCCGAGTCGCAGGCCGCAAGTTACGGCGCGACGGCGAACGTCGAGTACATCGAAGGCTATCCGGTCGTCGTCAATACGGATGCCGAAACGGATTTCGCCGCGCAGGTCGCGCGCGAGCTCGTCGGCGACGCGCACGTGGTCGAGCAGGCCGACCTGCTGATGGGCAGCGAGGACTTCGCGTTCATGCTGCAGCAGCGGCCGGGCTCGTTCGTGCGGCTCGGCAACGGCGAAGGCGAGGACGGCTGCATGGTGCACAACCCGAAGTACGACTTCAACGACCGCAACCTGCCGATCGGCGCGGCGTTCTGGACGCGTCTCGTCGAGCGCTACCTGGAGCAGTGAGCGCGGCCGGATGCGCGGGCGGCCGGCGCTTCCGGCCGCATTGACAGGAGACACGAACGATGCAGAAAGACCAACTCGCGCTGCACCCGGCATCGACGGGGGCCGCCGGAACCGATGCGCGCGGCGCACCGGTCGCCACGAAGCGCGGCGCGATCGCCGCGGCCGTGATCGGCAACTGGCTGGAATTCTTCGACTTCACCGTGTACGGCTTCTTCGCGGTGCTGATCGGCAGGCTGTTCTTCCCGTCGAGCGATCCGACCACGTCGCTGCTGCTGTCGGTCGCGACGTTCGCGGCCGGCTTCTTCACGCGGCCGCTCGGCAGCGTCGTGCTCGGCGTCTATGCGGACCGCAAGGGCCGCAAGGCCGCGCTGAACCTGACGATCATGCTGATGGCGCTCGGCACCGGCCTGATCGCGATCGCGCCAACCTACGCGCAGGTCGGCGTGGCCGCGCCGCTGCTCGTCGTGTTCGCGCGGTTGCTGCAGGGCTTCTCGCAGGGCGGCGAGTTCGGCGCGGCGACGTCCACGCTGATCGAGCAGGGCGGCACGTCGCGCCGCGCGTTTCGCGCGAGCTGGCAGCTCGCGACGCAAGGCGGCGCCGCGCTGATGGGCTCGGGCTTCGCGGCGCTGCTGTCGAACACGCTGACGAAGGACGCACTCGAAGGCTGGGGCTGGCGCCTGCCGTTCTTCGCGGGCCTGCTGATCGCGCCGGTCGGCATGTACCTGCGCCGCCGGCTCGCGGACGACGCGCCCGGCGACAGCCATCACGGGATCGAACGCGGCGTGCTGCGCGAACTGTTCTCGCGGCACACGCGCACGGTGGTGCTGCTGATGCTGACGGTGATGGGCGGCACGGTGTCGACCTACATCCTGACCTTCTACATGCCCACCTATGCGATCCATACGCTCGGTCTGCCGATGAAGCTGTCGATGTTCGTCGGTGTCGCATCGGGGTGCGTGATGCTGGTCACGTGTCCGCTGTTCGGCTGGCTGTCGGATCGCCTGGGCAGCCGGCGCATGCCGATCTTCGTCGGGCGCGGCGTGCTTGTGCTGCTGCTGTTCCCCGCGTTCTGGCTGATGAACCATCATCCGACGCTGTCGGTGATCCTGCCGCTGACCGCGCTGATGCTGCTGTTCTATTCGCTCGGGTCGGCATCGGAAATGGCGCTGATGTGCGAGTCGCTGCCGCGCCACGTGCGCGCGACGGGCATCTCGATCGCGTATGCGCTCGCGGTAACGATTTTCGGCGGCACCGCGCAGTTGATCGCGACGTGGCTCGTGAAGACGACGGGCAGCAAGCTCGCGCCGGCCGGCTATGTGGCCGCGTGCGTGGTGCTGTCGCTGATCGCGGTCGCGATGCTGCGCGAGACGGCGCGCGAGTCGTCGATGGACTGACGAGACGTGATGTGATGTGACGCGACGCGACGCGGGCGGCGCGCGGCACGCCGCGCTTACCGCCCGCGCACGGTTCTCAAGTACGACGCGAGCATCGTCGCGAGTGCCTGCGCGGCCGGCGCCAACGGCACGGTCGCGCGCCGCAGCACGCAGATCTCCTGCGATTCCGCCTGGTCGCGCACCGGCACCTTCGCGAGCGCGCCGGCGAACGGCCCGTGCCGCGTGACGGGCACGGTGCCGGTGCGCAACGGGATGCTGCTCGGCGCGTGAGCGGCGGCCGCACCGCGGCGCCTTGGTGTACGAAAGACGCCGGCCAATTTCGTTCTTGTCAAATTGACCGGCTTGAGCCGCGTGACTAAATTGAGCGGTGCGGAGTTTGCTCCGTGTTCCGTGAGAAGAAGTTGCAATAGAGTCAGAGAGTTGAGCGGGCGGCGCATGCCGCCCGTCTTTTTTTGTCCGCGATTTGCCGCATCGCGGAGCCTGGCCGGCCGCTCAGCCGCGCCGCGCCACCAGATCCGACACCGTTTGTGCGGCCTGCTGCAGCGGCCCGAGAAACTCCTTCACCATCTGCTTCGCGGTGTGCCGCTGTGCGTTGCCGCTGATGTTCATCGCGGCGATTACCTGCCCGCGGCGGTTGCGGATCGGCGCGGAAATCGACATCAGTCCCACTTCGAGTTCCTGGTCGACCACGGCCCAGCCCTGCTGGCGCACCTGCGCGATCGTCGCCTTCAGTTCGCCGAGATCGGTGATCGTGCGCGGCGTGTGCGCGCGAATGCCGCTTTGCGCGAGCGTCTCGTCGAGCGTCGCGTCGTCGAGCGCGGCCAGCAGCACGCGGCCCATCGACGTGCAGTACGCGGGCAGGCGGCTGCCGATCGACAGGTTGATCGTCATGATCTTGTGGGTGGGCACGCGCAGTACGTAGACGATTTCGGTGCGGTCGAGCACGGCCGCCGAGCAGCTTTCGTGGATCTGCGCGGACAATTGCTCCATCACCGGATCGGCGAGATTCCAGAACGGCATCGACGTGAGATACGCGAAGCCGAGCTCGAGGATCTTCGGCGTGAGCCGGAACAGCCGGCCGTCGGCCTCGACGTAGCCGAGCGTCTGCAGCGTGAGCAGGATCCGGCGCGCGCCTGCGCGCGTGAGGCCGGTGGCCGACGCGACCTCGGTGAGCGTCTGCTCCGGACGCTGCGCGTCGAACGCGCGGATCACGGCGAGGCCGCGCGCGAACGACTGCACATAGGAGTCGCCGGGTTTCTGGATGTCTTCGGTTGTCATGAACGGTGGATTTGTCGTGCAGCCGAGAAGATAGCGCATGGGGCCTGACACGCCAACCGCACGGCGGCCGGGGCGCTTGACAGGTCGTCCCCGCACTCCCTATGATGCGTTGAACGTTCGATACACGATCTTATGTTCGTATATAGAACATTTAAGCGCATCCCGGCGGGCAATGCAAGGGGCGCGTTTCATTCACTTCCCAGCGTTGCATGAGACCGGAGACACTGATGACTGAAGCTTTTCTGTGTGATGCGATTCGTACCCCGATCGGCCGTTACGGCGGTGCCCTGTCCGGCGTGCGCGCCGACGACCTCGGCGCGGTGCCGCTCAAGGCGCTCGTCGAGCGCAACCGCGACGTCGACTGGACGGTCATCGACGACGTGATCTACGGCTGCGCGAACCAGGCCGGCGAGGACAACCGCAACGTCGCGCGCATGTCCGCGCTGCTCGCGGGCCTGCCGGAGGGCGTGCCGGGTTCGACGATCAACCGCCTGTGCGGTTCCGGGATGGACGCGGTCGGCGTGGCCGCGCGCGCGATCAAGTCGGGCGAAGCCGCGCTGATGGTGGCCGGCGGCGTCGAAAGCATGACGCGCGCGCCGTTCGTGATGGGCAAGGCCGCGAGCGCGTTCGCGCGCCAGGCCGACATCTACGACACGACGATCGGCTGGCGCTTCGTCAATCCGCTGATGAAAAAGCTGCATGGCGTCGATTCGATGCCGGAGACGGCCGAGAACGTCGCGGTCGACTACAACATCACCCGCGCCGATCAGGATCTGTTCGCGCTGCGCAGCCAGCAGAAGGCCGCGCGTGCGCAACAGGACGGCACGCTCGCCGAAGAAATCGTGTCCGTCACGATTCCACAGAAGAAAGGCGACGCCGTCGTCTTTTCGCGTGACGAGCATCCGCGCGAAACGTCGCTCGAGACGCTCGCGAAGCTGAAGGGCGTCGTGCGCCCCGACGGCTCGGTCACGGCCGGCAACGCGTCGGGCGTGAACGACGGCGCCGCCGCGCTGCTGCTCGCGAACGAAGCCACCGCGAAGCGCTTTGGCCTCACGCCGCGCGCGCGCGTGCTCGGCATCGCGACGGCCGGCGTCGCCCCGCGCGTGATGGGCATCGGCCCGGCACCCGCCACGCAGAAGCTGCTCGCGCGACTCGGGATGACGATCGACCAGTTCGACGTGATCGAGCTGAACGAAGCGTTCGCATCGCAGGGCCTCGCGGTGCTGCGCATGCTCGGCGTCGCCGACGACGATCCTCGCGTGAACCCTAACGGCGGCGCGATCGCGCTCGGCCATCCGCTCGGCGCATCGGGCGCGCGTCTCGTGACGACCGCGATGTACCAGCTTCATCGCACCAACGGCCGTTTCGCGCTGTGCACGATGTGCATCGGCGTCGGCCAGGGTATCGCGATCGCGATCGAACGCGTCTGATCGCGTCACGCGGCGGCAGCGGCAGGATCGGGATCCGCGCCGCTGCGCCGCTGCTCCAGTGCCAATGAAGTGGCCGTCACGAGATCGTCGTGACGGCCACTTCGTCATTCAGCCTTCCGCTTGTTGCGCGACGCGCGCCAGGCGGGCGACGAGCGCGTCGATCTCGGTGTCCGCGAACACCTCGACGCCATGCTCGCGCAGCAACGCCGCGGTGACGCCGGCGCCGGCATGCCGCCGGCCCGCGAAACTCCCGTCGTAGATGAAGCTGCTTCCGCACGACGGACTGCCGTCCGCGAGGATCGCGAAGCGGCAATCGTGCGCGCGTGCGAGCGCCAGCGCGGTGTGCGCGCCGTCGACGAATGCTGCGGTGACGTCCGCGCCATGCACGTCGACGATGCGCGCGGCACCGTTCAGCACGCGTTGCCCGGATTCCCCGCCCGCGATCTCGGCGGCCGGGCGCGGCACGCTCAATCCGCCTGCCAGTTCCGGGCAGACCGGCACCAGGCGCCCTTCGCGTTGCCACCGCTCGAGCGCTGCGTGAGCGGCGGTTCGGGCCGAGCCGTTGTAGCGGACCGGGTGACCGAGCACGCACATGCTGACGAGGATCTTCGGCTGGGCCGGGTGTGGCGGCGCGTTCTGCAAGGTCGTTCTCCGTGTTGGCGGCGTGGGGCGAGCGGAAATTCCACGCGCGGCTCGCATTCGCTGGCCGGCGGCTCCCTGGCTGGCGTCAGGTGGTCGGTGCTTCCATATGGACGTCTTCGGGCTCGAGCGCATGCAGCGCCGGGTCGGGCGACGCGCTGACGGTGAAGCCGAGCCGCAGATAGAAGTCGATCGTGTGCTGCGACGGCGTCGCGGACACGTACAGGCGTTTCGCGCCCATCGCGAGCGCCTGCGCGCGGGCCGCGCGGTAGAGCCGTGCGCCGAGCCCGCAGCCGCGCCAGTCGTGGCTCACGTGCAGGAACTTCAGTTGCAGCATGTCGCGTTGCGCGCCGAGCGGATCGCTGTCGACGATGACCGCCGCGACGAGCCGCGCGCCGTCGAACATCCCGAGGCACCAGCCGCCGCGATCGTGACAGTCGAGCAGGATCGGCGTGTAGTGTTCGGCTTCGCCGTCGGGCCAGCCTTGCACGTCGTAGAAGTCCGGGACCAGACGCAGTTCGCCGTCGCGCAGCGCATACAGATGGTGGATGATCTCGCGCCGGTCGATGGTCCACACGAGCGGCAGTTCGTCGCGTGCGAGCAGGCGCGCAGACAGCGCGTCGCGTTCGGTGGCGGTGCGGTGCGTCATCCGCTTGCCCGATCGCTGGCGGGTTGCGGGCGGCATGTCATATGCGTGCATGGCCGATTCAGTTCATGCCGAATCTTTTTCATCGAATTTTTCGAATGGCGGTTGAATTGGGCGAAATGGGGCGGATCGTTTCGCTGCGCGCAGCGGTTGCCGGCATCGGCTTGCCGGCCGGCGTTCTCGGCGTTCTCCGATAACGCATCGAGCCGCGGCAGCGAAGCGCGCATCGATTATCGCGAGATTATTTGATCCAGGTCATATTGATAAACGAATTCGGTATTTTTTCGCATTCGAGGGGTAAGGTTTTTGCCGAAATTGCCGACAGTAAGGGCGAGACCGTCGTCAAGCGATAAACCGTTTTTCGGCTACTGAGCGTGATTTCCGCGCCGCCGATCGTGCCTCGCGATCCGCCTTTCGGAGCCCTGCATGCGCAACAACCAGCCTGTCACCCAACAAGAATTCGAATTTCCCGACGACGTCACGTTGATGTCGACCACCGATGCGGACAGCACCATCACGTACGCGAACACGACGTTCGCGCAGGTGAGCGGCTTCTCGAACGATGAGCTCGTCGGCCAGCCGCACAACGTCGTCCGGCATCCGGACATGCCGAAAGAGGCGTTCGCCGACATGTGGGCGACGCTGAAGAACGGCGAGCCGTGGACCGCGCTCGTGAAGAACCGCCGCAAGAACGGCGACCACTACTGGGTGCGCGCGAACGCGGTGCCGGTGATGCGCAACGGCGCGCCGCACGGCTACATGTCGGTGCGCACCAAGGCGCCGCGCGACGAGATCGAGGCCGCCGACGCGCTGTATCGCGCATTTCGCGACGGCAAGGCCGGCCCGCGCAAGTTCCACAAAGGGCTGATCGTCCGCACCGGGCTGCTGCGCATCGCGTCGCTGCCGCAGACGATGTCGGTGCGCGCGCGCGTTCATTCGGCGCTGTGCGTGCTGGCGCCGGCCGTGGTCGGCGCGGGCTGGGCATGCGGGCTGACCGGGGCCGAACTCGCGGCGTTTGCTGCGGCGACGGCCGGCGTGTCGATTGCGGCCGGGCTGTGGCTCGACGCGCAGATCGTGCGCCCGCTGAAGCGGCTGCACGACCAGGCGCTGAACGTCGCGACCGGCGAAAGCCGCCGCGGCGTGCGGATGAACCGCGTCGACGAGATCGGCATGACGCTGCGCACGATCAACCAGCTCGGGCTGATGTTCCGCTGGCTCGTCGACGACGTCAGCGAACAGGTGCACAACGTGCAGCGCGCGAGCAACGAGATCGCGCAGGGCAACAACGATTTGAGCGCGCGCACCGAGCAGGCCGCGTCCAGCGTGCAGCAGACGGCCGCCTCGATGGCCGAGATGACGACCACCGTCGACAGCAATGCGGAGAGCGCGCTGCAGGCGAACCGGCTCGCGGTGTCGGCGAGCGACGCGGCCGAGCGCGGCGGGCAGGCGATGGGCGAAGTCGTCGCGACGATGAGCGACATCACCGACAGCTCGCGCAGGATCGCCGACATCATCGGCGTGATCGACGGGATCGCGTTCCAGACCAACATCCTCGCGTTGAACGCGGCGGTCGAAGCCGCGCGAGCGGGCGAGCAGGGGCGGGGTTTCGCGGTGGTCGCGGGCGAAGTGCGCGCGCTCGCGCAGCGTAGTGCGAATGCGGCGAAGGAGATCAAGACGCTGATCGGCGCGAGCGTCGAGCGGGTCGAATCGGGCGCGCGGCGCGTCGACGACGCGGGCAGGACGATGGAGGACGTGGTCGCACAGGTGAAGCGCGTGTCGGACCTGATCGCGGAGATCAGCTCGTCGACGGCCGAGCAGAGCACCGGCGTCGCGCAGGTCGATCAGGCGGTCGTGCATCTGGACAACATCACGCAGCAGAACGCGGCGCTGGTCGAGCAGAGCGCGGCTGCGTCGGAAAGCCTGAAGCAGCAGGCGACGCGGCTCGTCGATGCGGTGAACGTGTTTCGTTGAGCGGAGCAGGCAGGTGACGCGGGCGCGACGGAGAGGGGCACCGGCCCGCGTCGTGACCGCCCGGTTCCGGCCGGGCGGTCAGGGCCTGTCACGGATGCGACAGGCCCGGAACCGTCAGACGGCCAGGCAGAGGTACTTGATCACGACGTAGTCGTCGATACCGTAGTGCGAGCCTTCGCGGCCGAGGCCCGACTGCTTGACGCCGCCGAACGGCGCGACTTCGTTCGAGATCAGGCCCGTGTTCACGCCGACCATCCCGTATTCGAGCGCTTCCGCCACCTTCCACACGCGGCCGATGTCGCGGCTGTAGAAGTACGCGGCCAAGCCGAACTCGGTGTCGTTCGCGAGGCGGATCACCTCGTCGTCGCTGCCGAACTTGAACAGCGGCGCGAGCGGCCCGAACGTCTCTTCCTTCGCGACCTTCATCGCCGGCGTGACGCCCGTCAGCACGGTCGGCTCGAAGAAGCCGTGGCCGAGCGCGTGGCGCTTGCCGCCCGTCACGACGGTCGCGCCCTTCGCGAGCGCGTCCTCGATGTGCGCCTCGACCTTCAGCACCGCTGCTTCGTTGATCAGCGGGCCCTGCGTGACGCCCGGCTCCGTGCCGCGACCGACCTTCAGCTCGCCGACGGCCGCCGCGAGCTTCTGCGCGAACTGGTCGTACACGGCTTCATGCACGTAGAAGCGGTTCGTGCACACGCACGTCTGGCCGCTGTTGCGGTACTTCGACGCGATCGCGCCCTGCACGGCCGCGTCGAGATCGGCATCGTCGAACACGATGAACGGCGCGTTGCCGCCGAGTTCCAGCGACACCTTCTTGACCGTCGCCGCGCATTGCGACATCAGCAGGCGGCCGACCGGCGTCGAGCCGGTGAACGACAGCTTCCGCACGATCGGGTTCGACGTCAGTTCGCCGCCGATCGCCTTCGGGTCGCCCGTGACGACGCTGAACACGCCGGCCGGCACGCCCGCGCGCTCGGCCAGCACGGCCATCGCGAGCGCCGAGAACGGCGTCGCTTCGGCCGGCTTCACGACGATCGGGCAGCCTGCGGCGAGCGCCGGGCCGACCTTGCGGGTGATCATCGCCGCCGGGAAGTTCCACGGCGTGATCGCCGCGCACACGCCGATCGCTTCCTTCGTCACGACGATGCGCTTGTCGCTCGCCGGCGTCGGGATCGTGTCGCCGTACACGCGCTTGCCTTCTTCCGCGAACCACTCGAGGAACGACGCCGCGTAGCCGATCTCGCCCTTCGCTTCGGCGAGCGACTTGCCCTGCTCGGTCGTGAGGATCAGCGCGAGGTCGTCGGCGTTTTCCATCATCAGGTCGTGCCACTTGCGCAGGATCGCCGCGCGTTCCTTCGCGGTCTTCTTGCGCCACGCCGGCCATGCGGCGTTCGCGGCTTCGATCGCGTGACGCGTCTCGGCCGTGCCCATCGCCGGCACGGTGCCGAGCAGGCCGCCGGTGGCCGGGTTGCGGACTTCGAACGACTCGCCGTTCGCCGCGCCTTGCCATTCGCCGTTGACGTACGCCTGCTGGCGGAACAGCGACGGATCTTTCAGTGCCAGGGTTTCCTGAACAGTGCTCATGTGAATCACCTGCTTTGAAAAGGACGGATGAAAACGGCCGCCGCCGTCTTCATGACGGCGGCGGCACATTCAGTCGAAGTGAGCGGAAACTCAGGCCGGCACGCCGACCGTTTCCTTCAGCACTTCCTCGAGGATCACGAGCGCTTCGTCGAACACGGCTTGCGGGATCGTCAGCGGGAACAGGAAGCGCACGACGTTCGAGTACACGCCGCACACGAGCAGCAGCAGCCCGCGCTCGAGCGCACGCGTCTGCACGCGCTTCGTGAATTCGGCATCCGGCTCGCCCGAACCCGGCTTCAGGAATTCGACCGCGATCATCGCACCCGGGCCGCGCACGTCGCCGATCTGCGGCACGTCGGCCTGCAGCGCGTTCAGCTTCGCCTTCAGCACGTCGCCGAGCTGGGTCGCGCGCTCGCACAGCTTCTCTTCTTCGATGATCTCGAGCACCGCGTGCGCCGATGCGACGGCCAGCGGGTTGCCCGCGTAGGTGCCGCCGAGGCCGCCGGGCGCGGCCGCGTCCATCACGTCCGCACGGCCGACGACGCCCGACAGCGGCATGCCGCCCGCGAGGCTCTTCGCCATCGTGATCAGGTCGGCCAGCACGTCGTAGTGCTGCATCGCGAACAGCTTGCCGGTACGCGCGAAGCCCGTCTGCACTTCGTCGGCGATCAGCAGGATGCCGTGCTCGTTACAGATCTTGCGCAGCGCACGCACGAATTCGGCCGGCGCCGCGTAGAAACCGCCTTCGCCCTGGACCGGCTCGAAGATGATTGCGGCGACGCGCTTCGGATCGATGTCGGCCTTGAACAGCATCTCGATCGCCTTGATCGAGTCGGCCGTCGTCACGCCGTGCACGGCGTTCGGGTACGGCGCGTGGAACACGTCGCCCGGGAACGGGCCGAAGTTCAGCTTGTACGGCGCGACCTTGCCCGTCAGCGCCATGCCCATCATCGTGCGGCCGTGGAAGCCGCCCGAGAATGCGATGACGCCCGGACGGCCGGTTGCCGCGCGCGCGATCTTGATCGCGTTCTCGACGGCTTCGGCGCCGGTCGTGAAGAACGCCGTCTTCTTCGGGAAGTCGCCCGGCGCGCGTTCGTTGATCTTTTCCGCCAGCTCGACGTACGACGCGTACGGGACGATCTGGTAGGCGGTGTGCGTGAAGTTGTTCAGCTGGTCGGCGATCGCCTTGACGATCTTCGGGTGACGGTGGCCCGTGTTCAGCACCGCGATGCCGGCGGCGAAATCGATGAAGCGGCGGCCTTCGACATCCCACAGCTCCGCGTTCTCGGCGCGGGCTGCGTAGAAATCGCACATCACGCCGACGCCGCGCGGGGTGGCGGCGTTCTTGCGGGCCTGCAGGTCGGCATTCTTCACGGTCATCTCCTTGATGTTCTGTCCGGTGGGTAGGAAATCGGGCGCCTGGGCAGCCCATGGAGGCGACTATAATCACATTTGGCTCTGGCAATCAGAGCCATTTCAATAAATATTCAGGAGCCAATCATGCGCGCAAGCGTGTTGTCGGACTGGCTGGCGCAGCGCCTCGTGCGCGGCGGCGAACAGCCGATCTACCGGCAGTTGCACCGGTTGCTGCAGCAGGCGATCCTGTCGCGCGAACTGCCGGCCGGCACGCGCGTGCCGTCGTCGCGGCTGCTCGCGGCCGAGCTCGGGATCGCCCGCAACACGGTCACGCAGGTTTACGAACAGCTTGCGCTCGAAGGCTATGTGAACTCGGCGACGGGGCGCGGCACGTTCGTCGCCGACAGCGCGCCGGACGAGATCGTCGGCGCACCGCCCGACGCGGCGGCCGGCCCGGCCGTCGTGACGCCGTCCGCGCGCCGGCTGTCCGCGCGCGGCACGCGGCTCGTCGAAGGGGCCGGCGTGTCGAAGCGCCAGGGCGGCGCGTTCATGCCGGGCGTGCCCGATGTGTCGCGCTTTCCGGCGCGCGTGTGGACGCGGCTGCACAACAAGTACTGGCGGCGCCTGCGCCCGGACCTGCTGACCTACGCGCCCGGCGGCGGGCTCGCGCTGCTGCGCGAGGCGCTGGCCGATTACCTGCGCACGTCGCGCTCGGTGCGCTGTACGCCCGAGCAGATCGTGATCACGACCGGCATCCACCAGTCGATCGAGCTCGCGGTGCGCCTGCTGACCGACCCGGGCGACGCGATCTGGACCGAGGATCCGTGCTACTGGGGCGTGCGCAGCGTGCTGAACGTGTCGGGGCTCACCACGCGGCCGATTCCGGTCGACGACGAAGGCATCGCGCCGTCGGCGGCCGATCTGGCCGAGCCGCCGAAACTGATGCTCGTCACGCCGTCGCACCAGTATCCGCTCGGGATGGTGATGAGCCTCGCGCGGCGGCGGATGCTGCTCGAATACGCGCGCCAGCACGGCTGCTGGATTATCGAGGACGACTACGACAGCGAATTCCGCTACGGCAGCCGGCCGCTCGCGTCGCTGCAGGGGCTCGATACGGCCGGGCAGGTGATCTACGTCGGCAGTTTCGGCAAGACGCTGTTTCCGGGGCTGCGGGTCGGTTATCTCGTCGCGCCGGAGCCGCTCGCGGAAAGCTTCGCGACCGCGAGCGCCGAGCTGTATCGCGAAGGGCAACTGCTGCAGCAGGCCGTGCTCGCCGAATTCATCGCGGAAGGGCATTTCGTGTCGCATATCCGCAAGATGCGCACGCTGTACGGGCAACGCCGCGAGGTGCTGCTCGACGCGGTCGCGCGCCGCTACGGCGATACGCTGCAGGCGCTTGGCAGCGACGCGGGGCTGCATCTGGTCACGCAATTGCCCGATGGCGTCGACGATCGCGCGGTCGCGCAGGCGGCGCTGGAGCGCAACATCGTCGTGCGGCCGCTGTCCGGCTATTACGCGGATCGCGAACGTGCGGCGTCGGGGTTGCTGCTCGGTTATGCGTGCGTGCCGGAGGATGAGATCGCGACGGCATTCGCGACGTTGGCCGAAGCGATCGACGAGCGGGCGTTCGGCGGGATGATTGAAGTGGCTTGATGAGCATGCATAGCCGGATTGCTTCGTTGCGATTCCGTCGGAGACCGATCGATGCGTGAATGCCGATCCGTGGATCTCGCCTCGACCGCCAGAGGACGAATTCTCTCGGTAGTGCGGAGAGAATTTCCGCGCGCGACTGGCCTGCCTGCTCATACGTCATCGAACACGAATCACCAACTGATTCATGCCTCTTTCCCTTAGGACAAAAGAGTACGAACGGCATTGCAAAAAGTGGTGGAGCGGGATGGCCCTCCCTGCCGAAACTATCGTGAACGCCGGCACCGACCGCGGAGGCGGGCGCATGCGTCAAAGCCGGATCAGCGCCGCGCCCGCGACCACCAGCGCGCACGCGCTGAATGACGGCACGGACTATGCGTGTGGGCGCATGCGTCAGAGCCGGATCAGCGCCGCACCCGCGACCACCAGCGCGCACGCGACGAGCCGCTGCGGGCCGGGCCGCTCGCGCATCACGAACCAGCCGATCGCGACCGCGAAGATCGAGCTCGTTTCGCGCAGCGCCGACACCGTCGCGACCGGCAGATGCCGGTACGCGAGGATCACGATCCCGTATGCGGCGAGCGAGATCGTGCCGGCGATCGCGCCCTGCGAGAGCGCGGCGCGCGAGCCGAGCACCGAGCGCGACCCGCGCACCGCGCAGACCAGCACGAGCTGCGGCACGCTCCACAGCAAATACACCCATGCGATATAGCCGAGCGCGCTGCCGGACACGCGCGAGCCGATCCCGTCGCAGATCGAATACGACGCGATGAACACGCCGGTGAGTAGCGCGTACGGCACGCCTTCGCCCGCTAACCGGAAGCCGCGCCGCAGCGCGAGCGACATGATCCCGCACGACACGAGCGCGATGCCGGCGAAGCCGAATGGCGTGGGTTGCTCGTGCAGCACGGCGAGCGCGAGCACCGACACGAGCAGCGGCGAGATTCCGCGCGCGATCGGATAGATCTGGCCGAATTCGCCGTTGCGATACGCGCGCGCCAGCGTGAAACAGTACGCGACCTCGAGCACCGCCGATGCCGCGACATACGGCCATGCTGCCCGTGCCGGCGCGGGCAGCAGCACGGCGCCGGCGATGCCGAACGCGAGATACGGCAGCGACATCGTGCCGAGCTGGACGAGCCGGTCCTCGCTGACGTGAAGGAATGCATTCCAGACCGCATGCAGCAATGCGGAGCACAGCACGAGGCCGATGAAGAGGTGATCCATGAACGGGGAGAGGGAACGGGAGGGCCGGCGCCGTCAATTATGTGGGTATCGGGCGCGCTCGCGCCGAATTGTCGATAATAGAACGTTGTTATTCACCGGATGCCGACGATGACCGAAGCCACCCTCACCCCGCCCGCCGTTCCGCGCCTCACGAGCCTGTCGCACGGGGGCGGCTGCGGCTGCAAGATCGCGCCGGGCGTGCTGTCCGAGCTGCTGAAGCGGGCGACGCCGCCGGCGCTGTTCCCCGATCTGCTCGTGGGCACCGAGACCGCCGACGACGCGGCCGTCTACCGGCTGAACGACGAGCAGGCGATCGTCGCGACCACCGATTTCTTCATGCCGATTGTCGACGATCCGTTCGACTTCGGCCGTATCGCGGCCACCAACGCGCTGTCGGACGTCTACGCGATGGGCGGCAAGCCGATCCTCGCGCTCGCGCTGGTCGGCATGCCGATCAACGTGCTGCCGCACGAGACGATCGCGGCCGTGCTGCGCGGCGGCGAATCGGTGTGCGCGGAGGCCGGCATCCCGGTCGCGGGCGGCCATTCGATCGATTCGGTCGAGCCGATCTACGGGCTGGCGGCGATCGGCGTCGTGCATCCGTCGCGCGTGAAGCGCAACGCGGCCGCGCGCGCGGGCGACGTGCTCGTGCTCGGCAAGCCGCTCGGCGTCGGCGTGCTGTCGGCCGCGCTGAAGAAGAACCAGCTCGACGATGCCGGCTATGCGCAGATGGTCGCGACGACCACCAAACTGAACCGTCCCGGCGCCGAACTTGCCGCGCTGCCGGGCGTGCATGCGCTGACCGACGTCACGGGCTTCGGGCTGCTCGGTCACACGCTCGAACTCGCACGCGGCGCGAGCCTCACCGCGCGCGTGCACTACGCGTCGCTGCCGTGGCTGACGGGCGTCGAGGCGTTCGTCGCCGACGGCGTGTTCACCGGTGCATCGGGCCGCAACTGGGCGGCATACGGCAGCGACGTGCGGCTTGCCGACGGGCTGCCGCCGGTCGCGCAGGCGCTGCTGACCGATCCGCAGACGTCCGGCGGCCTGCTGGTCGCGTGTGCACCGGAAGCAGTCGACAACGTGCTCGCCTGCTTCCGTGCCGACGGTTTCGACCGCGCGGCCGTGATCGGCGAGATGGTCGACGGGCCTTCGCGCGTCGACGTCGCCTGACCCGGCTGACGCGGCCTGATGCGTTTTTGTCCCGTCGGTTCGCCGACGGTCGGTAGAATCGATGCCTTGCGTCGACGGCATCGATGAACCGATGAGCGATTTCCTGTTCGGGCTGATGATCGCGCTGTCGGTCGGGTCCGTCGCGCTGATGATCGTGACTTACGGCATGCGCGCCGGCACCGCGAGCGGCGTGCGCGCGGCGGTGGGCGTGGCTGCTGCCGACGGCTGCTATGCGGTCGTTGCGTTCACGATCGGCGCGATGCTTGCGGGCACGCTCGCATCGCATCTGCCGCTGTTCCGTATCGTCGGCGCATGCGTGCTGCTCGCAATGGGTGCGCGCATGATGTGGCGGGCATTGAAGGATCGGCGCCGCACGCTGGACGGCGCTGCGCCGCCGCCGGGCACCCGCCCGTTCACGTCGATGTTCTTCGTCACGCTCGCGAATCCGCTGACCATCCTGCTGTTCTACGGCTACGCCACCGCTGCCGCCGGTGCGCAGCGGCACTGGCTCGCCGGTGCCGCATGCGTGTTTGCCGGCAGCCTCGTCGGACAACTCGTGTTCGCCTTCGGCGGCAGCATGATCGGGCGCATCGTGAAGTCGCCGCGATGGCTCGCGGCGAGCCATGTGGCCGCCGCGCTCGTCGTGCTCGGTTATGGCGTGGCGGCGATCGTGCGCGTATAGCGGTTCGCGGCAGCGAACGCCGATGACGGATGTTCCTCGCTGTGCGAACGAACCGGATAGCATTCCTGATCTTTTATCGCATCGGCCGGGATGCGACGCAACTCATGTACGTCGCGTCGGCAAGTGCCGCAGGCCGTTTCGTAGTCGGGTTCCGCATCGCGCAAGCGCGTTCTATACTCCGTCGCGCAGTCTCCGACAGCCGTTCTCACCCAAACATCACCGAAACAAGGAACGCCGATGCTGACTCGCTCCATTCTTTCCGCCGCTGCATTCTCGCTTGCGGCCTGTGCGACCGCACCGTCGATCGCGCAGAACAACCAGGGCAACGATGCGGGCCACACTGCATTCGCCGAGACCGGTGCACCGGGCCGCCCGGTCAAGGTCATGATCATCACGATGTTCGGGCCGGAGGGCCAGGCGTGGCTCGACCGGCTCGGCCCGTGGCGCGACGTCACCGTGCCGGGCCTGTCGCCCGACTATCCGGCCGTCCACTGCAACAAGCAGGACGTATGTGTGGTCACGACCGGGATGGGCTATGCGAACGCGTCGGCGACCATCATGGCGCTCACGTTCTCGCAACGCTTCGATCTGCGCCGCACGTATTTCCTGGTGTCGGGTATCGCGGGCGTCGACCCCGCACAGGGCACGGTCGGATCGGCCGCGTGGTCGAAATACCTCGTCGATTTCAGCCTGCAGTGGGAGCTCGATGCCCGCGAGATTCCGGCCGGCTGGAACACGGGCTATCTCGGCATCAACACGAAGAGCCCAAACGACAAGCCGCCGCTCGACTATCGCACCGAAGTGTTCCAGCTCAACCCGCAGCTGACCGACGCCGCGTACGCGCTGTCGCGCAACGTCGTGCTCGCCGACAGCGCACAGGCGCAGGCCGCGCGCGCGAAGTTCACGTATGCGCCGGCGAACCAGCCGCCGACGGTGATCCAGTGCGATACGTCATCGGGCAACACGTGGTTCTCGGGCACGCTGATCGGCGAGCGCGCGCGCCAGTGGACCAAGATCCTGACGGACGGCAAGGGCACCTATTGCATGACCGCGCAGGAAGACAACGCGACATTCGAAGCGCTCAAGCGCGCGGCGAGCGTGAAGCGCGTCGACCTGTCGCGCGTTGCCGTGCTGCGTACGGGGTCCGATTTCGATCGGCCGTACGCAGGGCAGACGAGCGCCGACAACCTGCTGAACTACGCGGATCAAGGCGGCTTCGCCCCGGCGACCGAAAACCTGTACCGCGCGGGCAATCCGCTGGTGCAGGACATCGTCGCGCACTGGGGCGAATGGCGCGACGGTGTGCCGCGCCGTTGATGGCCGGACGCTCGCGTCGAAGGGTCGGCGCACGGATCAACGCACGGGTCAACGCGCGGATCAGCGGACGGGTCAGTGCGATTGCGGCGCGGAACGGAACGGCGTCCAGACGGGCGTCGTGTCGTCCCAATGATCGAGCGGCGAAGGAAGTTGATCGTTCATCACAGACTCCTGCAACTAACTGACTAATTGAATAGGCGGTATCGCGACGCCGCGCAGCGGATCATCCGCTGCGCGGCGTTGTACGTTGATCGGCGTTCAGCGGGCCCCGCCGGCGAGTTGGTTGCTTTCCGGCATCGAGCGATACGGGCCTTGCGCGAGTTCGAGCCCTTGCGGATACGAGGTCGCCTTGCGCAGGTACGCGAGCGTGCCGTCCTTGCGTGCCTGCACGACTTCCGCGCTGACTTCGGCGCGGGTGCGCGGGCCGTTGTTGTGCTGCGCGTACCACGACGTGTTGCCGTAGTCGCCGGCATGCGCGGTGTCCGTATCGGCGAAGGCCGGTGCGGACACGGCCAGTGCGAGGGCAACGGCGGAGAGAAGATGGCGGCGGTTCATGGCATAACTCCTGTGTTGGTCGGAGTTGGCGCGCGAGCGCTTGCTCCGGTCCCGTCTAGCGGGGCTGTTCCATGCGCAACAGGTGCGCGACAGGGTTTACTCTAGGTATCTGTTCCGGCGCGATAAATGCGGCAGACGCGAATTGAATTGTCGCTGTACAGGAACAATCGGAATCCGTACGCGCAGTGAGGACATGCGCACAGCCTTGCCCCGCGGCGCCGAGAGCCGGATATAGCAGATCGGACGGAGCGCGTCGCGCCGATCGGTGCGAGTAAAGCAATAGTCCTTTGCGCACGGTGGCAGGATGCCGCCGCGCGTGCCGTTCATCGCGCGCCGTGCCGGCGGGAACGGCCGGCTACGCCGCCCGATGGTGGGCGGCGGGTCAGATCGCTTCGAGCCGGTAGCCCAGCGTATAGACCGCGCTGAGGCGTACGCCGTTCGACGGCTGCAGCGCGAGCTTCATGCGCAGCCGGTAGATATGCGTGTCGAGGCTGCGCGACACGCCGGCCATGTCGCGGCCCCACAGCGAGCGAATCAGCGCGTCGCGCGGCATGATCCGGTCCGGATTGCGGAACAGCAGCACGGCGAGATCGAATTCCCGCGGCGTCAGCTTGATCGGTGCGCCATGCAGCAGCACGGTTCGCGTTCGCGTGTCGATCAGGTAGCAGCCCAGCCTGAGCGCGTCGTGCCGGCCGCCGCCGTGATACGCGCGCCTGAGCAGTGCGTTGGCGCGCGCCAGCAGCTCGGATTGATTGATCGGCTTGACCATGTAGTCGTCGGCGCCCGCGTTGATCGCCCAGAAGACTTCATCGTCGCGCGGGTTGGGTCAAGAACAGGATCGGCAGACGGCCCCCGATCCGTTCGCGGGTCCATTGGAGGACTTCGAATCCGGACATGTCGGGCACCCGCCAGTCGAGAATCAGCAGATCGACCACCGAGCTCTCCAGATGACGAATCGCCTGGTTTCCATTGCTGACCGCATGCACGCGATAGCCGGACGTTTCCAGTATCGAGGTGATCAGTTCGACATAGGCGGGATCATCCTCGAGATAGAGAACGTTCATGTTACGTACTCCTTCGATATCGATCGTGACGATCAGCACATATCGAACGTCCAGCCGGGAACGGACACGTCGACGCAGGAACGCGGCGATCGGCGTCACGCAATGTGTTGCCATGTTCGCATCGATGCGTCGCAAAAATTGTCAACGATTTTGAACGCAAGACATCCACGAAATTAGAGATATTGATCAACTTTGCGGCAGTGATGGAAAACAGGAGAGGCGTTTTTGTTGACAAAAGTTGTCAATCTGCGCGAGCCGCGCGACTACGCTTGGGTCATGGTGTCGGCGAGTCGGCGCAACGACATAAACGAGCGGTTCGGGGAGCATGTCATGTTGATTTACAAGGCGCTCATCGTGGTGGAGTCGGCCGGCGGGTCCGAATGCGAGGTGGCGTGCGTGCTGCAGGCGCTGGGATTGCCGCTGGCCATCACCAGGCCGCATCACGCGCGGGACTGCATCCCGCGCCGAGCCGGCGGCCCGCTCGAAGCGAAGGGCACGCGGGCGCGCCTGCTGGTGGCGCTGGCCGAGGCGCTGGATCGGCATCCGTGTAGCGGGCGTCTCGTCGAGCCGCTGCCCGATCTGCAACTCCGGCATGTGCAGGCGCTGGTGCAGCGCCGCCGCCAGCTGATGCGCATGCAAATCGCGGAATATCAACTATTGACGTGGTGCCACGGGAGCGTGCGCGACGGCATCGTCCGCACGATCGACTTCCTGAAAGAGCAGATCGCGGCGGTCGATCGCCATTGCGCGCGGCATGTGAATCTGCAGCGCAGCGAGTGTGCACGGATGCTGGCGCGCGGGCCGCAGCCCGGCCGCGGCGTGCGGCGGGGCCAGGTCGCGGAGTTCATTCGCGGTTGGCGGCCGAAGTGACCGCGCCGGGCCGCGCTTCAGACGATTACGCGACCCACTCGTTGATGACCGGCGTATCGAGCATCGGCGCGCGCTCGGCTTCCTCGAACGTGCGCTTGCTGCACGTCGCATCGAGGCTGCCCTTGCCGCTCAGCAGCGGGCAGCGGTCGAACACTTCGGCAATCCAGTCGACGAACACGCGCACCTTCGGCGACAGATGCCGGCTGTGCGGATACACGACCGAGATCGGCATCGGCAGCGGCTTGACGCCGGGCAGCACTTCCTTGAGCCGGCCTTCGCGCAGGTGCGGCAGAACCATGAAGAGCGGCGGCTGGATCAGCCCGAAGCCCTCGATCCCGCAGGTCACGTACGCATCCGCGTCGTTCACCGACACGATGCCCTCCATCTTCATCTCGACTTCCTTGCCTTCGATCAGGAACGTCCAGTCGATCGTGCGGCCCGTGCGGCTCGAGAAGTAGTTGACGGCCTTGTGCTGGCTCAGGTCGTCGATCGTCTGCGGCTCGCCGTAGCGCTCGAGATAGTCGGGCGACGCGACCGTCACGCATTCGAACAGGCCAACGCGGCGCGCGACGAGCGACGAATCCTGCAGCGCGCCGACGCGGATCACGCAGTCGACGCCTTCCTGCAGCAGATCGACCGGACGATCCGACAGGCCGAGCTGCAGATCGATGTCCGGATAGCGCGTATGGAATTCGCACAGCGACGGGATCACGAGCAGCCGCCCGATCGAGCCCGGCATGTCGATACGCAACTTTCCGTGCGGCTTCCGGTTGTTGGCCTGGAAGCTTGCTTCGGTTTCCTCGACATCGGCGAGGATCCGCACGCATCGCTCGTAGTACGCGGCGCCGTCCGGCGTCAGCGACAGCCGGCGCGTGGTCCGGTGCATCAGACGCACGCCGAGGAAGGCTTCGAGATTCTGGATGATCGTCGTGACGGACGCCCGCGGCAGGCTGAGCGTTTCTGCTGCCTTGGTGAAGCTGCTTGTATCGACGACGCGAGTAAACACCTGCATGGCCTGAAGCCGGTCCATCACAACCTCCACGATCTAATGAGCCTCAGGAACAAAGAGGCTGCGCCGCTTTGTAGGCGACGCAGCCTGGGATTGTTCGGGGGCGTTGAATTGTGTTGCCGGATTATAGGCATTTATCCCGATGTCTGCCGGACTCAGAATTCGTTCCATCTCGAAATGGATGCCGCATCGTCATGGACGCTTCTGAATTCAGCAAATTCCTGCAAGCCGCATTGCCCGCCGAAGCCAGAGCCGGCGGGGCACTGACGGTCGCGGAGGTGGAAATCCCCGGCTACGCGCAGGACATCGTGCTGCGCCTCTATCGGCGCGCCGACAAGACCGGATTGCCGGTAGTGCTTTATTTCCACGGCGGCGGCTTCGTGCGCGGCACGCTCGACGACGCGGATTTCGCCGCGCGTTTTTTAGCAGAACGCTTACCAGCTCTCGTAGTGTCGGTCGATTATTCGCTCGCGCCGGCGTTTCCTTTTCCGGCCGCGCCGGAGGATGCGTATCGCGCCGCCGTGTGGGCCGCGACGCGTGCCCGCGCGTTCGGCGGCAATCCGAAGAAGATCGGGGTCGCGGGGCATGACGCGGGCGGCCAGCTCGCGAACTGTCTGGCATTCATCGCACGCGATCGCGGCGAAGTGTCGATCGCCGCGCAGGCGCTGTTCGGGCCGATGCTCGATCCGAGCATGACGCGCATCGGCGACGCCGAACGTCTCGCGTCCGACATCACCGCGCGCGAATGCGCGGCCTGTTATCGCGCGTATCTGCCGCAGGCGGCGCAGCGCATGCATCCGTACGCGGCGCCGCTCGAATCGGTGCGCCTCGCGGGCCTGCCGCCAACACTGGTCGTCACCGCGCAGAACGACGTGCTGCACGTCGAAGCGGAGAAATATGCGGGCTGCCTGATTTCATCGGGCGTGCTCACGCAGGTGATCCGCTATCCGGACGTCACCCACGCGGCGCTCGCGACGCACGAAGCCGCGCTGGAGGAAGCCGTGCGCTTCTTCCAGTGCCGCTTCCAAGTGCGCCAGCCGAACCGTTCCGAATAACCAGACCAATCCACGCTTACTGGAGATCCACATGGCCATCCTACGTACCTCCCGTTCCCGAATCGCGACCGCGGCGATCGTGACGCTCGCCGTCGTCGGTCTCGGCACGTTCGGCGCGATGCGCGTGAACGCCAACGCGCCCGAAAAAGCGGCGGCGCCGCTGCCCGAAGTCGACGTCGCGACCGTCGTGCCGCAGACCGTCACCGACTGGCAAAGCTATTCGGGCCGTCTCGAAGCGGTCGAGAAAGTCGACGTGCGCCCGCAGGTGTCGGGCACGATCGTCGCAGTGAACTTCAAGGACGGCGCGCTCGTGAAGAAGGGCGACGTGCTGTTCGTGATCGATCCGCGCCCGTACCAGGCGGAAGTCGATCGCGCCGCCGCGCAGCTCGCGGCCGCGCAGGCGCGCAACGGCTACGCGCAGAGCGACTGGCAGCGCGCGCAGCGGCTGATCGGCGACAACGCGATCGCGAAGCGCGACTACGACGAGAAGCAGAACGCCGCGCGCGAAGCGAACGCGAACCTGAAGGCCGCCGAAGCCGCGCTGGAAACGGCGCGCATCAACCTCGGCTATACGCGCATCACCGCGCCGGTGTCGGGGCGCGTGTCGCGGGCGGAAATCACGCTCGGCAACGTCGTGTCGGCCGGCGCGTCGGCCGCGCCGCTGACGACGCTGGTGTCGGTGTCGCCGATCTACGCATCGTTCGACGCGGACGAACAGACCTACCTGCAATACATCAACGGCGCGCGCAGCGGCCGCAAGGTGCCGGTCGAGCTCGGCCTCGCGAACGAATCCGGCTACTCGCGCAGCGGCGAGATCGATTCGGTCGACAACCGGCTCGATACGTCGTCCGGCACGATCCGCGTGCGCGCACGCTTCGACAACGCGGACGGCACGCTCGTCCCGGGCCTGTACGCACGCGTGAAGGTCGGCGGCAGCGCGCCGCACGAGGCGCTGCTCGTCGACGACGCGGCGATCAACACCGACCAGGACAAGAAGTTCGTGTTCGTCGTCGACCAGCAGGGCCGCGTGTCGTACCGCGAAGTGCAGCAAGGCAACCAGCACGGCAACCGGCGCGTGATCGTGAGCGGCTTGTCGGCCGGCGACCGCGTAATCGTGAACGGCACGCAGCGCGTGCGCCCCGGCGCACAGGTGAAGCCGCACATGGTCCCGATGACGGGCGGCGATGCGCCGTCCGCGCCGCTCGCGAACAACGCGAAACCGGCCGCACCGGCGAAGGCGGATTCGTAAGCGGCACGCCGCTACGTTTTCCGCGTTCAACCAGACAGAGCAACCCATGAACATCTCCAAATTCTTTATCGACCGGCCGATCTTTGCAGGAGTCCTATCGGTGATCATCCTGCTTGGCGGGGTGATCGCGATGTTCCTGCTTCCGATTTCGGAATATCCGGAAGTCGTGCCGCCTTCCGTGATCGTGAAGGCGCAGTACCCGGGCGCGAACCCGAAAGTGATCGCCGAGACGGTCGCGTCGCCGCTGGAAGAGCAGATCAACGGCGTCGAGGACATGCTGTACATGCAGTCGCAGGCGAACAGCGACGGCAACATGACGATCACCGTCACGTTCAAGCTCGGCACCGATCCGGACAAGGCCACGCAGCTCGTGCAGAACCGCGTGAACCAGGCGCTGCCGCGCCTGCCGGAAGACGTGCAGCGGCTCGGCATCACGACGGTGAAGAGCTCGCCGACGCTGACGATGGTGGTCCACCTGATCTCGCCGGACAACCGCTACGACATGACCTACCTGCGCAACTACGCGCTGATCAACGTGAAGGATCGCCTGTCGCGGATCCAGGGCGTCGGCCAGGTGCAGCTGTGGGGTTCGGGCGACTACGCGATGCGCGTGTGGCTCGATCCGCAGAAGGTCGCGCAGCGCGGGCTGTCGGCCGAGGACGTCGTGCAGGCGATCCGCGAGCAGAACGTGCAGGTCGCGGCCGGCGTGATCGGTGCGTCGCCGTCGCTGCCCGGCACGCCGCTGCAGCTGTCGGTGAACGCGCGCGGCCGTCTGCAGACGGAAGACGAATTCGGCGACATCGTCGTGAAGACGACGCCGGACGGCGGCGTCACGCACCTGCGCGACATCGCGCGGATCGAGCTCGACGCATCCGAGTACGGGCTGCGCTCGCTGCTCGACAACAAGCCGGCCGTCGCGATGGCGATCAACCAGTCGCCGGGCGCGAACTCGCTGCAGATCTCGGACGAAGTGCGCAAGACGATGGCCGAGCTGAAGCAGGACATGCCGGCGGGCGTCGACTACAAGATCGTCTATGACCCGACGCAGTTCGTGCGCTCGTCGATCAAGGCCGTCGTGCACACGCTGCTCGAAGCGATCGCGCTGGTCGTGATCGTCGTGATCGTGTTCCTGCAGACCTGGCGAGCGTCGCTGATTCCGCTGATCGCGGTGCCGGTGTCGATCATCGGCACGTTCTCGCTGCTGCTCGCGTTCGGGTATTCGATCAACGCGCTGTCGTTGTTCGGGATGGTGCTCGCGATCGGGATCGTGGTCGACGATGCGATCGTCGTCGTCGAGAACGTCGAGCGCAACATCGAGAGCGGGATGAACGCGCGGCAGGCGACCTACAAGGCGATGCAGGAAGTGAGCGGGCCGATCATCGCGATCGCGCTGACGCTCGTCGCCGTGTTCGTGCCGCTCGCGTTCATGTCGGGCCTGACCGGCCAGTTCTACAAGCAGTTCGCGATGACCATCGCGATCTCGACGGTGATCTCGGCGTTCAACTCGCTGACGCTGTCGCCGGCGTTGTCCGCGATCCTGCTGAAGGGTCACGGCGACAAGGAAGACTGGCTCACGCGCGTGATGAACCGCGTGCTCGGCGGCTTCTTCCGCGGCTTCAACAAGGTGTTCCATCGCGGCGCGGAGAATTACGGCCGCGGCGTGCGCGGCGTGCTGTCGCGCAAGACGCTGATGCTCGGCGTGTACCTCGTGCTGGTGGGGGCGACCGTGCTCGTGTCGAAGGTCGTGCCGGGCGGCTTCGTGCCCGCGCAGGACAAGGAATACCTGATCGCGTTCGCGCAGCTGCCGAACGGTGCATCGCTCGACCGCACCGAGAAGGTGATCCGCGACATGGGCTCGATCGCGCTGAAGCAGCCGGGCGTCGAGAGCGCGGTCGCGTTCCCGGGGCTGTCGGTGAACGGCTTCACCAACAGCTCGAGCGCGGGCATCGTGTTCGTCACGCTGAAGCCGTTCTCGGAGCGGCACGGCAAGGCGCTGTCGGCGGGTGCGATCGCCGGTGCGCTGAACCAGCAGTACGGTGCGATCAAGGATTCGTTCGTCGCGGTGTTCCCGCCGCCGCCGGTGCTCGGCCTCGGTACGCTCGGCGGGTTCAAGATGCAGATCGAGGATCGCGGCGCGGTCGGTTACGCGAAGCTGTCGGATGCGACCAACGACTTCATCAAGCGCGCGCAGCAGGCGCCTGAACTCGGCCCGCTGTTCACGAGCTACCAGATCAACGTGCCGCAGCTCAACGTCGATCTCGACCGCGTGAAGGCGAAGCAGCTCGGCGTGCCGGTCACCGACGTGTTCAACACGATGCAGGTGTATCTCGGTTCGCTGTACGTGAACGACTTCAACCGCTTCGGGCGCGTGTACCAGGTGCGCGTGCAGGCCGACGCGCCGTTCCGCCAGCGCGCGGACGACATCCTGCAACTGAAGACGCGCAACGACAAGGGCGAGATGGTGCCGCTGTCGTCGCTGGTGACGGTGACGCCGACGTTCGGCCCGGAAATGGTCGTGCGCTACAACGGCTACACGGCGGCCGACATCAACGGCGGCCCGGCGCCCGGCTTCTCGTCGGGGCAGGCGCAGGCTGCGGTCGAGCGCATCGCGCACGAGACGCTGCCGCGCGGCGTGCGCTTCGAGTGGACCGACCTCACGTACCAGCAGATCCTCGCGGGCGATTCGGCGATGTACGTGTTCCCGATCAGCGTGCTGCTCGTGTTCCTCGTGCTCGCCGCGCTGTATGAAAGCCTGACGCTGCCGCTCGCGGTGATCCTGATCGTGCCGATGAGCATTCTGTCGGCGCTGACGGGCGTGTGGCTCACGCAGGGCGACAACAACATCTTCACGCAGATCGGCCTGATGGTGCTGGTGGGGCTGTCGGCGAAGAACGCGATCCTGATCGTCGAATTCGCGCGCGAGCTCGAACACGACGGCAGGACGCCGCTCGAGGCCGCGATCGAGGCGAGCCGGCTGCGGTTGCGCCCGATCCTGATGACGTCGATCGCTTTCATCATGGGCGTCGTGCCGCTCGTCACGTCGACCGGCGCCGGTTCGGAAATGCGCCATGCGATGGGTGTCGCGGTGTTCTTCGGGATGCTAGGCGTGACGCTGTTCGGGCTGATGCTGACGCCGGTGTTCTACGTCGTGCTGCGTACGCTCGCGGGCGGCAAGATCCATGTCGCGGGCAAGGACTCGGCGGGTTACGGCGTGCCGCCGTCGGGTGCGTCGGCTTCCGATGCTTGAGGGAAACAAGATGGACAACATGCACAACTCGAATGGCCTGATGCGTTTCGCGAAGGTGGCGGCCGCGAGCACCCTGCTCGCGACGCTGCTCGCCGCGTGCGCGGTGGGGCCTGACTACAAGCGCCCCGACGTGTCGACGCCCGCGGCGTTCAAGGAAGCGCCGACGCTCGCGGCCGGTGAACAGGCCGGCACGTGGAAGACCGCGGAACCCGCGGACGGCGAGCATCGCGGCGAATGGTGGAAGGTGTTCGGCGACCCGGTGCTCGATTCGCTCGAGACGCAGGCGCTCGCCGCGAACCAGAACCTGAAGGCGGCGGCGGCGCGCGTCGAGGAAGCGCGCGCGGCGACCCGCACCGCGCGCTCGCAGTGGTTTCCGCAGATCGGCGCCGGGTTCGGGCCGACGCGCGAGGGGCTGTCGTCGGCGTCGCAGTTCCAGCCGCAGGGCACCGGCCCGACCACCGCGACGCTGTGGCGCGCGCAGGGCACGGTGTCGTACGAAGCCGACCTGTTCGGTCGCGTGGGCCGCAACGTCGAGGCGTCGCGTGCCGACCAGGCGCAGAGCGAAGCGCTGTTCCGCTCGGTGCAGCTCGCGCTGCAGGCGGACGTCGCGCAGAACTACTTCGAACTGCGCCAGCTCGACTCGGATCAGGATCTGTACCGTCGCACGGTCGAACTGCGCGATCAGGCGCTGAAGCTCGTGCAGCGCCGCTTCAACGAAGGCGACATCAGCGAGCTCGACGTGTCGCGCGCGAAGAATGAACTGGCGACGGCGCAGGCCGATGCGGTCGGCGTCGCGCGCCGGCGCGCGGCATCCGAGCATGCGCTGGCCATTCTGCTCGGCAAGGCGCCCGCGGATTTCGCATTCAAGGAAACGCCGATCGCGCCGGTCGCGGTGAAGATTCCGCCGGGCCTGCCGTCCGCGCTGCTCGAACGCCGTCCGGACGTGTCGGCGGCCGAGCGTGCGATGGCAGCGGCGAACGCGCGGATCGGGCTGGCGAAAGCGGCGTATTTCCCGAAGCTCGATATCACGGGGGCGTTCGGGTATGAAGCGTCGACACTCGGCAACCTGTTCCTGTGGTCGAGCCGCACGTTCCTGCTCGGGCCGTTCGCCGGCACCGCGCTGACGCTGCCGCTGTTCGACGGCGGGCGGCGTGCGGCCGGCGTGCAGCAGGCGCGCGCGCAGTACGACGAGCAGGTCGCGAACTACCGGCAGCAGGTGCTCGTCGCGTTCCGCGAGGTCGAGGATAATCTCGCCGACCTGCGTCTGCTCGACGATCAGATCCGCGCGCAGGATGCGGCCGTCAACGCGTCGCGTCGGGCGGCGACGTTGTCGCGCACGCAATACCAGGAAGGCGAGGTCGCGTATCTCGACGTGATCGACAGCGAGCGGTCGGTGTTGCAGTCGCAGTTGCAGGCGAACCAGTTGACGGGCGCGCAGGCGGTGTCGACCGTCAATCTGATCCGCGCGTTGGGCGGCGGCTGGGGGAATGCGCCGGCGCCGACGGCGGTGGGTGATGCGGCGTCCGTCAAGGCGGAAGTGGCTGCGCGTTGAGCGCGAGCGGTGGGCGCTTCGTCGCTCGCCGGCCGTGAAGCGAAAAACCCCGGCATGCAGGCTCAGGTCTGCATGCCGGGGTTTTTGTATGGTTCATCGCAAATTTGTACCGCGTATGCGCGAGCGTGGCGTTGTGCGAAGGCGTCCGCAGCCGGGCGACGAACGGCCCGTCGACCTGAACGCGGCCTTTGCCAAAGCGGCGATCAGGTGCCGTAGATGTTCTCGCAGAGCGCGACACTCGCGCCCAGCTTCCGGGATAGATCGGCCGCCGCGTCCAGTTGCGGTCGATCCAGCTCGCCCGACTCGTGCGCGACGCTCAGTCGAGACGCGGGACCGGAAAGCGTCAGCGCCGCCATGAACTTGTCGCCGGCGCCGAAGACCGGCACCGCGAACGCTGCCGTGTGCACGTCGCGCGCACCCGCGGTGAAGAGGGGCAGTGGCGGCGGCTCGTCATAGATCGGCTCGCCGAGCCCCCAGAAACGGATCACCTGGCTGATGGCCGTGTCATCGAGCGGCAGTATCGTCCCCGCGAGCCGCGTTTCACGCAGACCTTCGGACGGCTCGGCCCGAAACAGGCAAAGCCGCTGCCCGTTGTCGTGCACGTAGTACGATGCGCTTTCTTTCGTCAGCGCGGCCAGCGCGTGAAGCGCCGGTTCAACCACCGTGGACAGATGGAAGGACTGCTCGTACAGCTTGCCCAGATACAGCACGCGATGCCCAAGCGAATAGTTGCCGGATTGCGCGCGCACGACATAGCCCATTCGCTCCAGTGAGTTCATCAGCCGATAGACCGTCGTCTTGTGCATGCCGGATGCCTGCGACAGCATCGCGAGCGACTGCGATTCCGCGCCGGGCTTGAAGCAGTCCAGCAGCGAAAGCGCCTTTTCCACGGCAACGACCCCTTCATTTCCCATTGCTCGTCTCCCGTCGATATTCGCCAGAGATTGTACAGAGTAAAACGCAGGTTTACCACGTAAAAGGGTAAACGCCAGTGTCATGAAGCGTCTCGTCTGGCTATAGTGGTTTCACCACGTACACCAGTGTTGTACAGAGTACAACGATCAACCCGAGGTCGAATCATGAGCAAGCCATCCGTCAGCACTTCCCCGATCAATCGCGACATCGAGCGCGTGTCGCCCGAACTCGTTCAGGCCGCCGCGCGCTATCAGGCCGCGATCCTGGCCGACGTCGCCGGCCGCCGCGGCACGGTGCATGGCCGCGTGCGCCCGTTGTCGCCGACGATGAAGGTCGCCGGCCCCGCGGTCACGGTCGAAGTCCGTGCGGGCGACAACCTCGCGATCCATGCGGCGCTCGCCGTCGCGCAACCCGGCGACGTCATCGTGGTCGACGGCAAGGGCGACATCTCGTGCGCACTGCTCGGCGAAATCATGGCGGCGCAGGCGAAGGCGAGCGGCATCGCCGGCATCGTCATCGACGGCGCGGTACGCGACGCGCATGAACTGGCCAACGGCGACTATCCGATCTTCTCGGCCGGCCTCAATCCGTGCGGCCCGACCAAGAGCATCGCGGGGCGCGTGAATGCGCCGATCTCGCTGGGCGGCACGACGGTCAATCCGGGTGACCTGGTGGTCGGCGACACCGACGGCGTCGTCGTCATTCCGCGCGCCGACGTCGCGCGCATCGTCGATCTCGCGCAGAAAAAGCTCGACTTCGAAACCGCACGTATCGCGGCGATCCACAAGGGCGACCTTCGTCCGGGCTGGATCGAGAAGGAGCTGCGCGCAGCCGGCATGCTGGCCGAAGGCGAGGCACTGTGATGCAGATCGATTCGCCCAAACCCGTGGTCCTCGTGACCGCCGCCGACCTTGCACCGCAAGCGCTCGACATGCTCGCGCAGTTCGACGTCGTGTTCGCCGGCAAGCAACCGACCGAAGACGACATCGTGGCGCTCTGCACCCGGCACAAGCCGGTCGCGATCATCGTCCGGTACGGCAAGATCAACGCCCGCATCATGGACGCGGCCGAAAACCTGCAGGTGATTTCGAAGCACGGCAGCGGCATCGACGTGATCGACCAGGACGCGGCTGCCGCGCGCGGCATCGCGGTGCGCGCCGCGGTCGGCGCGAATGCGGCCGCCGTCGCCGAGCACGCATGGGCGCTGCTGCTCGCATGCGCGAAGTCGGTTCCGCAGCTCGATGTCCGCATGCGCGAAGGCCATTGGGACAAGTCGACGCACAAGTCCGTCGAACTCGACGGGCGCACGCTCGGCCTCGTCGGGCTCGGTGCGATCGGCCGGCGCGTGGCCGCGATCGGCGCCGCGTTCGGGATGAAGGTGCTCGCGTTCGATCCGTTCGCGAAGGAAGCGCCGGCCGGTGTGAAGCTGGTGCCGCTCGACACGCTGTACGCGGAGTCGGACGTCGTGTCGCTGCATTGTCCGTTGACGGCCGACAACCGCCGGATGCTCAACCGCGACACGCTTGCGCGTTTCAAGCGCGGGACGATTCTCGTCAATACCGCACGCGGCGGCTTGATCGACGAAGCCGCGCTTGCCGACGCGCTGGCGAGCGGCCAGTTGCGTGCGGCGGGCCTCGACAGCTTCGACGTCGAGCCGATGACGGTGCCGCACCCGTTCCAGCAGATCCCCAACGTGATTCTGTCGCCGCATATCGGCGGCGTCAGCGATGCCGCGTACGTGAACATGGGCAAGGGCGCGGCCGCCAACATCCTCGCGGTGCTGGACGAACGCGCGCACAGCGCGGCTTGAACCCTGAACATCGAGGTACGCATGTTTTATCTGACGAACCCTGAAGTGCGCGAAGCCGACGTGTTCACGCGCATGCCGGAGAAGTTTCGCAAGCCGGATGTCCGCACGGAATGGGCGCGCGCGAATCGCGGCGGCATGGTCACGGATTCCTTTCTCGAAGGGCCGGTCTGGGATCCGGACGGCTATCTGTTCGTGACCGACATTCCGCACGGGCGCATCTTCCGCATTGCGCCGTCGGGCGACTGGGATCTCGTCGTCGAATACGACGGCGAGCCCAACGGGATGAAGCGCTTCGACGCATCGCACCTGATCATCACCGACTACCGGAACGGGCTGATGCTGCTCGATATCGAGCGCGGTGAAATTCGCCCGTATCTCGAGCGCCGCAACACCGAGCGCTTCAAGGGCGTGAACGACCTGACGTTCGACTCGGCCGGCAACATCTATTTCACCGACCAGGGGCAGACCGGGCTGCACGATCCGACGGGCCGCGTGTATCGGCTGTCGCCCGACGGCAAGCTCGACATGCTGCTCGACACCTGCCCGAGCCCGAACGGGCTCGTTCTGTCGCGCGACGAGAAGGTGCTGTTCGTCGCGATGACGCGCGGCAATGCCGTGTGGCGCATGCCGTTGCAGGCCGACGGATCGGTCAGCAAGGTCAGCCAGTTCTTCACGTCCTACGGACCGAGCGGCCCCGACGGCCTCACCGTCGATCTCGAAGGCCGCCTGTTCGTCGCGAATCCGGGCCTCGGGCGCGTGTGGGTACTCAACCACTGCGCGGAGCCCGTCGAGATCCTGACCGGGCCGAAAGGGGCGTCGCTCACGAGCGTGTGCTTCGGCGGCGCCGACATGAAGACGCTTTTCATCACCGAATCGACGTCCGGCTCCGTGCTGAAAGCGGACATGAGCATTGCCGGCCCGCTGCCGAAACAGGCAGCGAAGCAGGACTGAGACCCACGAGCCGGGAAGCCGCGCTGTCGGCTTCCCGCCCGTATGCCGAAAGATCGCGCCGCAAGCCGCGCGATGGAGGAGACAAGCATGACCATTTCGCACGCGCTGCATGCCGGCGATGACGCACCGCGCGCCGACGCGCAATCCGCAGCGCAGCTTGCCGGCGACGATTACGCGGCCAGCGAGCGCACGCTCGCCAAGGCATTCCGGCGCATTCTGCCGTTCATCTTCGTCTGCTACGTAATCAGTTATCTCGACAGAACCAACGTCGGTTTTGCCGCGCTGACGATGAACAAGGATCTCGGTCTGACGGCCGAGCAGTTCGGCGTCGGTGCCGGCCTGTTCTTCATCGGCTACTTCCTGTTCGAGATTCCGAGCAACCTGATCATGCAGAAGGTCGGCGCGCGCGTGTGGATCGCGAGAATCATGATCACGTGGGGCCTGTTCTCGATGGCCACGGCGTTCGTCGTCGGGCCGAAGAGCTTTGCGGCCGCGCGCTTTCTGCTCGGGCTCGCCGAGGCGGGCTTCACGCCCGGCATCTATCTGTATTTCACGCACTGGTTTCCCGGCAAGTGGCGCGCGAAGGTGACGGCCGCCTTCCTTGTCGGCATTCCCGTCGCGAACATGATCGGCTCGCCGATTTCCGGTGCGCTGCTCGAATTCGGCGGCCTGCATGGGCTGCGCAGCTGGCAGTGGCTGCTGCTGATCGAAGGCGTACCGGCGGTGCTGCTCGGCATCGCATGCCTGTTCGTGCTGGCCGACCGTCCCGAGAAAGCCGCGTGGCTCAGTGACGAAGAAAAGGCGTCGCTCGCGAAGCGCCTCGCGTTCGAGCAGCGCGACATCGGTGCGAAGCACGGCAGCAAACTGCGCGACGCGATGACGAACTGGCGCGTGTTCGTGCTCGCGTTCATCAACTTCTGCGGGATCGTCGGCTCGCTCGGCGTCGGCTTGTGGATGCCGCAGATCATCAAGCAGTTCGGCGTCGAACACGCGGTGGTCGGCTGGCTGACCGCCATTCCGTACGCGCTCGGCGCCGGCGTGATGCTCTGGTGGGCGCGTCTCGCCAATCGCGCGGCCAACCGCATTCCGTATGTCGCCGGTGCATTGGCCGTCGCCGCCGTCGCGTTGTGCGCGAGCGCCTTCATTCATGCGCCGGTTCTCAAGCTGATCGCACTGTGCGTCACGGTGAGCGGGATCCTCGCGTTCCAGGCGACTTACTGGGCCATCCCGTCAGGATTCCTCACCGGGCGTGCCGCCGCGGGCGGCCTCGCGCTGATCGTGTCGGTCGGCAATCTCGGCGGCTTCGTCGGGCCGTCGATGATCGGCGCGCTCAAGCAATTCTCCGGTGGCTTCACCGCGCCGCTCATCGCCGTGTCGGGTGTGCTGCTGCTCGGCGCACTGACCATCGCATGGCTCGGCGATCCGGGCTCGGGCGCCGGCGAAGCGCCCGCAGCCCGCCAGCCGTGAATTTTTCTTCGTAAGACCAACCCACAAAAAACAGTTTGGAGACTCCATGTTGTTGAATCAGCCCAGCCAGAATGCCCGTCCGACATCCCGCCTCGTGCTCGGCGCCGTCACCGTCGCGAGCGCGACCTTGGGATGCGGTGCCGCGCATGCGCAAAGCAGCGTCACGCTGTACGGCATTGCCGACGTCGGCATCGAACACATCAACAATGCGAGTAGCGGCGGCGCGCAGACGCGCGAAGCGTCGGGCAATCTGTCCGGTTCGCGCTGGGGACTGAAGGGCGTCGAGGATCTCGGCGGCGGCATGAAGGCCATTTTCCAGCTGGAAAGCGGCTTCAACATCAATGACGGCACGACTGCGCAGTCGACGAAGGGCCTCGGTGCGAACGCCGCCACGACGTCGCGAATTTTCGGCCGGCAGGCGTGGGTCGGGCTGTCGTACCGAGGTCAGCAGCTGACCTTCGGCCGCCAGAACTCGCTCTTCTACGAACAGGCCGTGGCGTTCGACCCGATGGGCGCGTCGTCGCGATACTCGGTGCTGTCGCTCGACTACGCGGCGGCCGCGCGTATCGACAATGCCGCGAAGTACACCGGCGTGTTCGGTCCGCTGACGGCGCAGGCGATGTATAGCACGCGCTACGACACCGGGTACGGCACTGAGGTGCCGGGCGCGCAACTCACCGGGCGCTTTTTCAGCGGGGCGCTGACTTTCGCGCAAGGACCGTTCGCCGCAAGCGTGTCGTACGAGCAGCGCAACAGCAACACCGTCGCGACCAACACGGGCACCGAGCGGCGCGCCACGGCCGCCGCGTCGTATGCGATCGGACCGGTGAAGGGGTTCGCCGGTTATCGCTATCTTCACGCGTCGAACGCGTTCCTGCCGGCAAACCCGATCCGCATCGCGAACGGCTCCGAAGCCAGCGCGGCGAACCTGTACTGGGCCGGCGCGCAATACGCGGTGTCGCCGGCGTTCGTGGTCACGGCAACGGCCTATTACCAGGACGTGCATTCCACCAGTGCCGATCCGTGGCTCGCCGTGCTGTGCGCGGACTATCTGCTGTCGAAGCGCACCGATATCTACGCGACGGCGGGGTTCGCGCGCAACAAGGGCGGCTCCGCGCTCGGCGTGAACGGCTATGGCACGGTCGCACCCGATCACAACCAGACGGGCGTGGTGATCGGCATGCGCCAGAAGTTCTGACGGCGAGCGCGATGCAGACCGTTCACGCGCCCCATCTGCCCGTCAGGCCCGAGTGGCTCGCGTTGCGCGACGAGCCGGTGCTCGAACCCGAGCTTGCGATCGTCGACGCCCATCACCACCTGTGGGACCGACAGACCGGGCGCTATCTCGCCGACGAGTTCGGCGCGGACGTGCGCAGCGGGCATCGGGTCGTGTCGACGGTCTACGTGCAGTGTCGCTCGATGTTGCGTGCAAGCGGGCCGGAGGCGTTCAAGCCGGTCGGCGAAGTGGAATTCGCGAGCGGCGTCGCCGCGATGTTCGCAAGCGGCGCATACGGGCCCGCGCGGTGCTGCGAGGCCATCGTCGGCGGCGCCGATCTGTCGCTCGGCGCGGAACTCGATGCGGTGCTCGACGCGATGCTGCAGGTGTCCGGCGGGCGGCTGCGCGGAATCCGCAATCCGCTCGCGTGGCATGCGAGCCCCGACGTGCGATCGAGCCCGGTGACGCCGCCGCGCGACCGGATGTCGGATCCGGCTTTCCGGCAGGGCGTGACGACGCTCGGCCGCTACGGGCTGTCGCTCGATGCGTGGGTCTATCACACGCAGCTCGACGACCTGTACGAGCTCGCGCGTGCATGCGAGGGCGTCACCATCGTCATCGACCATTTCGGCGGTCCGCTGGGCGTGGGCCCGCATGCCGGCCGGCGCGCGGAAGTGCATGCGCAATGGACGCGGCAACTCGCGCGTCTCGCCGCGTTGCCGAACACGCGCATGAAGCTCGGCGGCGCCGGCATGACCGTGTTCGGTTTCGACTTCGCCGCGCGCGACCTGCCGCCGTCGTCGCCCGAACTGGCGGCGGCGTGGCAGCCGTATTTCGACGCTTGCGTCGAATGCTTCGGCGTCGATCGCTGCATGTTCGAAAGCAACTTCCCTGTCGACAAGGGGATGTTCAGCTATCGCGTGCTGTGGAACGCCTTCAAACGACTCGCGTTCGCGATGTCGGCCGACGAAAAGGCCGCGCTGTTCAGCCGGACGGCCGCATCGACGTATCGCATCGCGCTTCCCGGAGACAACCCATGAAGACGAGTGCAACCGTGGCGACGCAGGACCTGGAGTCCGCAGCCGCGCAAGAAGGGTCCACGCGTATGACCGGAATCGAGTGGCGATCGCTGTCGCTCGCGGGGCTCGGCTGGACGTTCGAGAGCTACGACTCGTTCCTGCTGTCGCTGCTGCTGCCGACGCTCGCGCTGCAGTTCGGGCTGAGCAAGGCGCAGCTCGGCATGTTCACGAGCGTCACGGCGGCCGGACAGATCATCGGCGGCATTCTGTTCGGCTTCGTGTCGGACCGGATCGGGCGCGTGCGCACCGCGCTGCTCTGCGTCGGCATCTACTCGCTGTTCTCCGGCCTGATCGCATTTGCGCCCGACGCGCACTCGTTTGCCGCGTTGCGCTTTTGCGGCGCGCTCGGCATGGGTGGAACCTGGACCGCCGGCGCGGCGCTCATCGCGGAGACCTGGCATCCGAGCCGGCGCGGCAAGGGCGGCGCGCTGATGCAGATGGGCTTGCCGATCGGCGCGATTCTCGCGATCGCGATCTCGGGCATCGTCAGTGCCGCGCATGGCGGATTGGGCGGCGACAGCTGGCGTCTGCTGTTCCTGATCGGTGCATCGCCGTTCTTCATTCTGTTCTGGGTCGCGCGCAAGACGCCGGAATCGCCGATCTGGCTCGAACGCCGGCACGCGAAGTCGCAGGCCCGCAAGCCGGACACGGCCAGTCACGAGAAGCTGAACGTGCGCGGCCTGCTCACCGCCTTCTGCTTCATCTTCTTTCTGCAGTACCTGTACTGGGGCGTATTCACGTGGACCCCGACGTTCCTCGTCACGGTGAAGCATCTCGACTTCGTGCATAGCCTGAAGTTCGTGCTGGCGCTGCAGTTCGGCGCGATCACCGGGTTTCTGCTGTTCTCCGCATGGGTCGACCGGCTCGGCCGGCGGCCGATGTTCCTGGCCTACCTGCTGGTCGGTGCGATGGCCGTCGGCGTGTACATCGTGTCGGCGAATCCGTTGCTGCTGATGACCGCGATCTTTCTGACCGGCTTCAGCGTGAACGGCATCTTCGCGGGTGCCGGGCCGTTCCTCGCGGAGATCATCGGCAACACGGCATCGCGCGGCTTCTTCATGGGCCTCGCGTACAACGGCGGCCGGCTCGGCGGCTTCATCGCGCCGTTGATCATCGGTGCGCTGGCGTCGACGTCGGGCGGCTTCGTGCTCGGGCTCGCGACGACGATCGTCGCGTTCATCGCCGCGGCCGTGGTCGTGCTGTTCGCGCCCGAAACGCGCGGAAAGGCGCTGTCATGAACGTCGCAACGCAAGCGGGGTGGGTGAGCAGGCTGTTTCCCGCGCTGTCGGAGGCATCGCTGCGGCGCTATCTGAGCGGGCAGGTCGCGTCGGTGCTCGGCAGCTGGACGCAGAACGTCACGCTGAATCTGCTGATCTATCACCTGTCCGGCTCGGCGGCGATCCTCGCGCTGCTCAACTTCCTGCTGTACGGGCCGCAGCTGATCGTCGCGCCGGTGGCGGGCTCCCGCATCGGCTCGGCCAACGCGCGCCGCGTGACGCTCTGCGTGCTGACGACGTCGCTGCTGCTGACGGGCAGCCTCTTCACGTTGTCGCTGCTCGGCCTGCTCGGCGTGAAGCTGATTCTCGCGCATGCGCTGGCGATCGGCGTGTCGAGCGCAGTGGAAACGCCGGCGCGGCAGGTGCTGCTGCTGACGAGCCTGCAGGAGGCGACGCACACGTCCAACGCGGTCGCGATGAACACGATGGTCTACAACGTCGGGCGCATGGTCGGCCCGACCATCGCCGGATTCGTCTATCCGACGCTCGGGCCCAGGACGTCGTTTGCGATCTATGCGCTCGCGCTGTGCTTCATGGCGGCGTGCGTGCGGTCGATCCGGACCGCGACGGCGAAGCGGCCGTCGCGCGCCGAGAGCGGCCTGCGCGACGCGGTCGGCTACGTGCTGTCCGATGCGTTCTCGGCCCGCTATCTGCCGATTCTCGCGTGCATCGGCCTGTTCGCCGGCAGCTACCAGACGCTCGTGCCGCTGCTCGCGGACCACGGCTTTCACGACGCGGCGCGCTTTACCGGCGTGTTCTTCGGGTGCGCCGGCGCCGGCTCGTTGAGCGCGGCGGTGCTGCTGTCGTCGGCGTTCGGGCCGCGCGCGTCGCGCCGGTTCATCGCGTACGCACCGTGGGCGGCAGTCGGCGCGCTGTCCGTGCTCGCCGCGACGACCGATGTGGCGGGATCGATCCCCGCGTTCTACGCGCTCGGTTTCAGCCTCACGTTCGCGGCCACGTCGACGAACGCGACCATTCAGCGCCAGTGCCCGGAACACGTGCGCGGCGGGCTCGTCGGCATGTACGGCATGGCCTACAACGGCACGATGCCGTTCGGTTACCTGCTCGTCGGCAGCGCATCCGAGGCGCTCGGCGTGCGACACACCTTCGCCGCCATGGCCGCCGTGCTCGCGTGCGGCGTCATTGCGGTCATCGCGTGGCAACGGTTCACAAGTTCGCGCTCAGGCGCACAATAAACGGAGACAACATGCAAACGGGTTTCATGGAAGCGTCCGCGATCGAGCGCCGGACCATACGAAAGGTCGTCTGGCGACTCATTCCCTTTTTGATGATCTGCTACCTCCTTGCCTTCATCGATCGGGGCAACGTGGGGATGGCGTCGCTGCAGATGAACGAGGACCTCGGGATGTCCGCGAAGGTCTTCGGCTTCGGCAGCAGCCTGTTCTTCATTTCGTACTTCTTTTGCGAAGTGCCGAGCAACCTCGCGCTGCAGAAATACGGCGCGCGGATCTGGATCGCCCGGATCATGATCACGTGGGGCATCGTGTCGGCGGCGACCGCGCTGGTGCACAACGCGACGACGTTCTACGTGCTGCGCTTCCTGCTGGGCGCGGCCGAGGCCGGCTTCTTCCCCGGCGTGCTGCTTTATTTGTCGTACTGGATTCCCGCGCAGTATCGTGCGCGGATCGTCGCGACGTTCATGGTCGCGATTCCGGCCGCGAGCTTCATCGGCTCGCCGATCTCCGCGCTGCTGTTGCAGATGGACGGCTTCTGGGGCCTGCGTGGATGGCACTGGCTGTTCATTCTCGAAGGCGTTCCGACCGTGCTGCTCGGCATCGCGTGCCTGTTCATGCTGACGAACAAGCCGGAACACGCGAAGTGGCTCGACGACGACGAGCGCGCGTGGCTCACGAGCGCGCTTGCCGCCGGCCACAAGACCCACAAGAAGGTGCCGTCGTTGCCGCTCACGCAACTGTTCCGCAACCGGTACGTGCTGTGCCTTGCGCTCGTCGACACGTGTGCTTCCGCGGCAGGCAGCACGCTGTCCGTGTGGCAGCCGCAGCTGCTGAAGTCGTTCGGCTTGACCGTCATGCAGACCGGCCTGCTGAATTCGGTGCCGTACGCGGTGGCTTCCGTCCTGATGGTCTACTGGGGCCGGCGCTCGGACCGCGTCGGCGAACGGCGCTGGCACACGGTCGTGCCGATGCTGCTGATCGGCGTGGGCCTGTTCGCGACGTCGCTGAGCGGATCGCTGCTGCCGACGATCTGCATGCTCTGCGCGGTGCTGGTCGGCGCGTATTCGTTCAAGGGCCCGTTCTGGGCGCTCGCGACCGACATGCTGTCCAACAGCACCGTGGCGGCCGGACTCGCGACGGTCAATGCGATCGCGAACCTGCTCGGCGGCGGGCTGATGGTGAACGTGTACGGGTGGGTGAAGGCGGCGACGGGCAGCTACGCGCTCGCGTTGATGCCGCTCGCGATCCTCACGCTCGTGAGCGTCGCGACGCTGCTGCTGCTCACGCGCAATCATGCGGCCGGCAAGCTGGTCGGCAAGACGGGGGCCATCTGATCATGGCGCGGATGGCAAGACGCGGGTTCCTCCGGATCGCCGGTGCGACGCTGGCTTCGGCTGTATTGCCGAGGCCGGCCGCTGCCGAGGAAACGTGGTCGAGCGGTATCGCGCGGCCGGTGTTTCGGCTGCCCGAAGGGGCGATCGACTGTCACATGCATATCTACGACGACCGGTTCCCGGTCGCGCCGGGCACGACGCTGCGCCCGCCGAATGCGACCGTCGCGCAATATCGGAGCGTGCAGACGCGCATCGGTGTGAAGCGCAACGTGGTCGTGACGCCGTCGACGTACGGGACGGACAACCGCTGCACGCTGGCCGCGCTCGCGCAGTTCGGCGACGCCGCGCGCGGCGTGGCCGTCGTCGACAGCACCGTGAGCGACGACGAACTTCGGGCGCTCGATCGCGGCGGCATCCGTGCGATCCGGTTCAACCTGAGCTATCCGGGCGCGACGACGCTCGACATGCTCGCGCCGCTCGCCGCGCGTATCGCGAACCTCGGATGGCATATCGAGTTGGTGGTGCAGGGCGCGCGCCTGCCGGAGCTGGAGCGCCATCTTGCGGTGCTGCCTTGTCCGCTCGTCATCGACCATATCGCGCATGTGCCGCAGCCCGGCGGGCTGTCGTCGGCCGCGTTTCGTAGCGCGCAACGCCTCGTTGAAAAAGGCAATACGTGGATCACGTTGTCGGGCCCGTACGTCGACAGCAAGACGGGGGCGCCCGCCTACGACGACGTCGCGCCGGTCGCGAAGGCGCTGATCGACATCGCGCCGGAGCGCATGCTGTGGGGCACCGACTGGCCGCACCCGACGCAGAAGACGGACAAGCCGGACGACGCAAGCATGCTGGATGTGATCGCCGGCTGGATCGGGCGTCCGGACTGGCAGCGGCTGATATTCGTTGCCAACCCCGCGAAGGTGTACGGGTTTGCGTAGCGCAGGCAGGGTGTCGCGAAAGGACGTCATCCCGTGCAGTCTTGTCTAACTGGCCGACGGGCACTAGCCTGGTCAGTAAGCGTCGGCTCGGATCGCGTCGCCCCGATGTCGGGACGCAAACGGGGCGAGCCCGGATGGAGGCATGACATGGAACAAGACGAATTCAGTGTCTTTGAGCGTCGGGGGTGGGAAACAGTCGCGCAGCCATATCACTCGTATTTTGGCGAACTGACGACGCAGTCCAATGATGCGCTGCTCGATGCGCTTGACGTCCGTGCCAACGTGCGGTTCCTTGATGTCGCGTCGGGCCCTGGCTATCTAGCGGCAGCGGCGGCGCGTCGCGGGGCCGATGTAGTTGGCGTCGATTTCGCGGACGCAATGGTCCAGCAAGCGAGACGGCTTTTTCCCGCCCTCACGTTCCGTGCAGGGGGCGCCGAAGACCTGCCTTTTGAGGACATGAGTTTTGACGCAGTCGGTATCAGCTTCGGAATGCTCCATTTTGCTCGTCCCGAGGCTGCGCTCACCGAAGCGTTTCGCGTGCTGCGCCCGGGCGGCAAAATCGCTTTTACTGTTTGGGCACCGCCGGACCAGTCCGTTGGATTCCGGATGGTGCTCAAGGCCATTGAGAAGCACGGTCGTACGGAGGTCCAACTACCAGCTGGGCCTCCGTTCTTTCGCTTCAGCGATTCGCACGAGTCGGAACGCGCGCTGCTTGAAGCGGGCTTCGTTGAGCCTCGCATTCAGGAAGTCAATCAGACGTTGCGTATTCGCGCACCCGAAACACCTTTCGACGTCCTGATGCGCGGTGGCGTGCGCGTCGCCGCGATCTTGAGGGCACAGTCACCAGAGGCGCTGGCCGCGATCCAGCAAGCCGTGTCCGACGATGCGGCACCGTATACGAACGACGGTGACGTGCGAGTCCCGATGCCGTGTGTACTTGCATCTGCCAGAAAGCCCTGAGCAGCCGTCGGCAACAGCCACAGAGGCGAATCGGAAGCCGGTAACCAGCGGTTACGTCCGACCGTGTAGCATTGCGTCTTGGAAGCGATCGTCGCAGCGGTGGAGGCGCGAATGATGGCAGTGGGCCGGCTTCTGCCAACCGCGTCGGGCGTCGTGCGGCCAAGCTTCGGCCGCTTGCAGCCGCTCTCGGACGGACATTCATGCGGCCGATGCGCTCAAACAATCAGCAAGTCCTCGATGCCCGGCATGATGTTCGGAAACGCGTCGCGACCACGGCACCGCTGCCGTCGCAGCAACGCCGCCGCGATCCGCTTTCACTTCACCGACCTCGTCACCGATCGCGCGGATGTGGGGTTCCGTGTTGGATCGCCCCCTTCCGAAGGCGCGATTGCCCGGCGCCTGCTCCCGATTCAACTGATCGTATGCGCAGCGCCAGCCTACATCGAGCAGCATGGCAAGCCGAAAACCATCGACGACCACGATGCCCATCGCTGCTCGGGGTACCGACGCGCGAACATGGGTAAGCAGGCGCCGTGGGAGTTTCTGATCGGTAGCGAGATCGTGTATCGGGAGATCGCAGCGTCGCTGTGCGCGAACGATATCGACGCGGAAACGGAAGCTGTCGTGGCCGGCCTCGCGATCGGTCAGCTCGGCAGCTTTTCGGCGGTTTCCCACATTCGCGCTGGGCGGCTCGTACCGCTGCTCACGCAATATATGACCGAGCGCGAGTCAATTTACATCTACTACCGTCATCGAACCGAGCAACCGGTGCGTGTGAGAACGTTTATCGACTTCATGATCGCGCGACTCGCAGACAACCGTGAATTCTTCCTCACGGCGCCGTAGAGGTACCACGGAGTCAAGGTCCGGAGCGGGTCGATGCCGGCCGTCGACTTCGCGCGCAAGCGCCTCGTTCGATGCGCGTCGCGGACGAAGCCGCATCGATAGACACCAGACTTGAATCCCGATCTTGGTCGAAACGGCGGCCGTCTAGTCGTGGAGTAGTATTCCCCCATGTCCAGGTGATTGCCGGGCCTCTACGGCGCACAGCCGACCCTCCGTGACGGCGGCCGCAAGCTCGTCAAAGAGTTTGGAAACTGCTTCAGCGATACGTGTGGTGGCGTCGGCCGTAACGACGGCATTGATGGGAATGCATCATGTCAACCGAGTGGAAGCACCGCGTCAGACTGTTTGTCCAGCGTTTCTGGCAGCCGACCAGTGCGTGCATGACATGCATGCCGGGGAGCTGGGGAAATATCATGAGCATTGCCCACTGGACTATCGCATTTCAGACGGGCGTGCTTACAGGACTCCTGGCTGTACTTTTGACTTTCACGCCTGTGGAGAAACTCTACGCGCATCGATACGGCAATGCGCTCGTCGTTGGCGTGCTGACGACGGTGGGCGACGCCTACTCGCACACGAGTCATTACCGTATCCCCTATGTCGAGCACATCTTGACGGGTGTAATCTCAGGTGTCTTGACGCTTGCGGCCTCATACCTCCTCGAAGACCGCGCGCGACGCCTTCGGGCGGTGTGGGCTCGGGTTTTCGGACAGCTAATTCGCTGACTTTCCGAGCAACGTGTCGATAAGTGACCACGCGGGGGCGGAAGGCGACGTCCACGGAAATCTGCGAAGAATTTTTATTGCTGCGTGCGTCGCAACTAACGGTCAATTCCGCCCGGCACCTTCCGATGGTGCGGCGGCGTCCTGCCGCACGCACCGTCTGCTTATCCACGCGCCTTCTTCCCGATCTTCACGTTCGCGTACAACTGGTCGTTCGACAGCGTGTTCGGGTTGCCGGATGCGGTGACGCGCAAGGCGGAACCCGCTGCATGATGTAGACGGATGCGAAACGATGCGAGGATCCGCGCCGTTTCGTTTCGGCAGGAGAGGGAGAAGCCGGGCGGCGTATACCGCCCGTGAGCGTTACGCTGCGATGAACTCGTGCACGTAACGGTTGAACACCGCGGGGCTTGCCGCGTTCATTCCGTGCGATGCGCCGGCGACGGTCTGTCGTTGCGCATTGCCGATCCACTGCGACAGCGTGTCGACGTTGTTGCGGAACATCTTCGGGCTGCGCTGGCCGTCGATCAGCAGCGTGCGGCATCCGATATCGCCGGCCGTGTGCGCCGAATACGCGGGCAGCGGATCGCGCAGCTGCTTCGGCAGCGTGCTTGCGTTGTCGATCGCCATCGTGCGGAAGCGCGACGTGCTCTTCTTCCATGCGCCGGGCAGGCTCACCGAATCGACGAACATCTCGAGGCCGGCTTCGACGTCGCCTTGCTCGATCAGGTTCACGGCCTTCGTGCGCAGCGCGATCGCGGCGGCCGGCAGCGCGGCTTCGCGCACGCCCGGCTGTTGCAGCGGGCCGCCCGGATCGGCGAGGGTGAGCGTGTCGACGAGATGCGGATGCTGGCGCGCGACGTTGAACGCGACGCTGCCGCCACGCGAGTGGCCGACGAGATGCACGGGGCCGAGATCGAGCGCGTCGATGAACTCGGCGAGCTCGTCGACGTGGTTCTGCCAGCTGAATTCGTCCTGAATGCCTGCTTCGACGGCCGGCCAGTAGTGGCTGAGGCTCGGCGCGATGCAGCGGTAGTCGGACGACAGCGATGCGAGTTGCGGATCCCAGTAGCGGTAGTCGCACAACGATCCGTGTACGAAGACCATCGGCGCGCCGCTGCCCCGCTCGACATACGGCAGGCTGATGCCTGACGAAAGCGTCGCAAATTGCAGGTCGGGGTTCGCGAGCACGGACGGCTCGATTCGCATGTTCATGACTAAAGACTCAAAGGTGCGTCAACACGACGCAACTATGCATCACGGCGACCTGCAAGGAAAACGCATAATTTTCATCGTGACGATCAATTTTATTGATGGATCGGCTGAAAACCCTTGTCGTAGCGTGGTCGATATGTCGAATCCTTCAATCGTCTGACGGTTTGTTTGGCGATTGAAAGCATGGGTGAGCGCCTGCGCACGTGCGCCGCGCAGCGGGAAAGAGGGAAAAAGGCCGCTGGATGCGGCCTGCGCATCAGCGCACCGGGCGCGCGGGCGTGACCTGAAGATTGCGTTACCGACGCCCCGTCAACTCGGCAGCGGTTCGGACGCCCGTGTTGCACGAGACTTTCATCAGCAACGCGGCAAGTTGCGCGCGCTCTTTTGCTGTCAGGTTGGCAAACAAGCCGCCGATCCACCGGCTGTGCTGATCAAATATCTTCGTGGCGAGCCGTTTGCCTTTGCGCGTTAGACGAATCAGAAGCGCACGGCGATCCGTTGGGTCAGCCGTGCGCTCGATCAACGCGTCATTCTCCAACCCGTCAAGCAAACCGGTCACGGTCGCGCGCGTGACTCCGGCCTGTTCGGCCAGCACGTTGGGTGCCAGCCCATCCCCGGCCGCGTCAAGCAAGAAGAGGATGACAAAACGACCTTCGGAAAGACCATGCGGCGCGAGCAGCGACGCGCAGTCACGATCGATGGCCGAGGACAGAGAAAGCACCTCGAAGCACAAGCGAATCCCGTCAAGGTTCGGGACATTGCGGCGTGTCGCTTCATGCAGCAGCGCCAGATATTTCTGTTCCATATACACGATGGTGAAGCCCCTTATTAGATGGCGCCAAACTGTAGAGAGTGTGATGCAGGTGGTCAAGTTGTAAGCGGCACGTGCGCGGTGATTTGAGGCCGCCGAAACAGTCTCTGACATTTGACGAATATCCGCTCTCATGTGGGCATTCCCTGAAGACGCCCGCCTCGTCTTGTGGAGTCCGAGTCGATCGTCAATAAACCACGCGCTTGACAAGATTCAGTACCGTTGAGAATGTGATTAGGCGCCGTACAATTTGTTGACGAACTATACCCTCGTAGAAAACATGGTGATGCGATTCGCCTTCGTCTCTTTCCACCGCGCGATGGGAGCCGGCGGCCGAATGGTGTCGCTACACCACTAGCACGATAGAAATGGAGTGATGCTGTGTCCGGTTTAGTACTGAGAGAAAAGCCGCACTGAATAGCGGGCTGGCTGCGACGACGAATTTGACTGAATGCCTGGCGGTCGACCAAGCGGCGCTGGCGGCAGCGGTGCTGCCTTCGATGGGGCTCGACGTAGCGCTTGACAGCGTTCTCATCGCGCAGAAGAAAGTCGCTTCCAAGGGGATCAGCCATCAGATGGCGGCTATCGGGTCGGCGATTGGTGATGCCGTTCTCAATATGCCGGCACGGAAGGCGACAGTCGCACGTGACGGTCTTCGTCATCACATCTCGGACACCGTGAGATCGTGGGCGGCATTCGCGGTCACACGCGCGGCCGCTGACTTGGGGCTCCGCGCACGATTGGACGCTGTCCGGCCGTACGCGGCGGACAGTCACTTTGGCGTGCGAGAATGGGCGTGGATCGCTGTTCGCCCGTACGTCGCTACGGACGTGCAAGGTGCCATCTTCATATTGCACGCTTGGACGGCGTCGCCGGATCCGAACGTTCGGCGGTTCGCATCGGAGAGCATTCGACCACGCGGGGTTTGGTGCGAGCATATCCCGCTGCTCAAGACCCATCCGGAAATTGCGGAGTCGCTACTTGAAGCACTCAAGGCGGACGATGCGCGATATGTTCAGGATTCGGTCGCCAATTGGTTGAACGATGCCAGCAAGACCTCGCCCGAATGGGTGCTTGAACTTTGCGAACGGTGGGGACGTGACTGCATACCTGCTACTGATCGCATAGTCAGTAGAGCCCTAAGGACTCTGCGGAAGGAAGGTCGCGTTGTCAGCGGCGTTGAACATAAGCGTTAGCCAGTTATCGAGGAGATTCTCATCATGTCACTGTCGGCTCAAATCGATGCGCTCAAGGCCGGAATCGCCGATCAGGTGCCAGCCGAGGCACTGCAGGAAATGAATAAGGCGGCTGCGGATCTTGCAGCCTCTGGAATTGTGGAAACGGCATTGAAGGCAGGCGCTCGCGCCCCGGTCTTTGAACTGCCCAATGCCGAAGGTCGCCCGGTGCGGTTGAACGAATTGCTCGAGACGGGCCCGGTCGTCCTGGCCTTCTATCGGGGACAGTGGTGTCCGTTCTGCAACCTGACCTTAGCGGCGCTTCAGCGTGCGCTCCCGAAAATCCGGGAGGCAGGCGCAACCCTGGTGACCGTTTCGCCGCAGACCGTGCAGTCGACGGCGGCCACGGTGAAGGCAGGCGCGCTCGACTTTCCTGTGCTGAGCGATACGGGGAACCACGTAGCACGATCCTTCGGCCTTGTGTTTTCCTTGGCCGCCGACATGCGGCCGATTTATCGGGACCTTGGCGTCGATCTGCCGGAATTCAATGGCGATGTGAGCTACGAGCTGCCACTCGCCGCGACGTATGTCATCGGCAAGGACGGACGCGTCGCGTATGCCTTTGTCGACAGCGACTATACGCGCCGACTGGAACCTGAAGAGATCGTGCGTATCGTCGAAGTGCTCTAATCGAGCGAGGGGAGACGCGTTCGATATCACCATCGAGTCGGCCGTCGAGTTGCCTACTCATTTTTTCAAGGGGCTGGGACTGTCCCAGCTCCTTGAATAGCGCCAGCACCACAAGTACCGGTCGACTTACTACTTCAAGAGCGTGTGACGGGCTAACGGCCCCGCAACTCAATCGCGTTGGAGTTTCCAAGCCGCCGCACGCCTGCACATCAACCCACCGTCAACGCCGGCGCCGCCTGAAGCTCGACCGGAAGATCATTGTCGGCCGCGAACTGCATCGCGAACTCGAATGCATCGGCGCACACGTCCCGCAATTCATCCGACACGACAAGGCATTTGACGCCACCGTCGACGACCGGCATCGCCAGCCGCGACAGCGCGCACGGATAACCGGGCCGTCGTTCGCCGACGAACAGTGTGATGACGCCCGCGAGCCGCTCGGGCCAGTCGCTCGGTCGGAAGGTTTTCTGCGCGCGGGTGACCCCGCGTATCAGATGGCCACCGGGCCGGCCAGTGACGCGCCCGTGTGCGGCGATATCGATGATGCGATCCATACTGTTGTGCGTATCCTCGTTCGCGTCATTCGCCGCCGTCGGCCGCCGCGTCGCCGCGCGCGGGAATCCGCAGGTTGCGCAGCTTGTGATAAAGCGTTTTCTTCGGCATCCCAAGCGACTCGCTTGCGTCCGCAACGTTGCCGTTGTGACGCCGCAGCATGTCCTCGATCAGCATCCGCTCGAAATACGCGAGCTGTTCCGCGAGCGTGCCGCCTGCCGTCGGCGTGCCGCCGGACGACAGCAGGCTGTCGCCGGTCAGCCCGAGCACGAAGCGATCGGCGACGTTCTGCAGCTCGCGCACGTTGCCGGGCCACGCGTGCGTCATCAGTTCGGACACCTGCGCAGCGGTGACGACGGGCGCCGGCTGCCCGAAGCGCCGCGCGGCCGCGAGCACGAAATGCTCGAACAGCAGCGGCACGTCCTCGCGTCGCTCGCGCAGCGGCGGCAGCTCGATCTGCGCGACGTTCAGGCGATACAGCAAGTCCGCGCGGAAGCGTCCGTCGGCCGCGAGTTCGGCGAGATCGGCCTTCGACGCGGCGATCACACGGCAGTCGACCGGGATCAGCTCGTTCGCGCCGAGCCGCTCGACCACGCGCTCCTGCAGCACGCGCAGCATCTTGATCTGCAGCGGAATCGGCATCGTCTCGATCTCGTCGAGGAACAGCGTGCCGCCGTGCGCCCATTCGATCTTGCCGATGCGCTTCTTGATCGCGCCGGTGAACGCGCCGGCTTCATGCCCGAACAGCTCGCTCTCGAAAATCTGCTCGGGCAGGCCGCCGCAGTTCAACGCGACGAAATGCGCATCGCGCCGCCCGCCGAAGTCATGCAGGCTGCGCGCGATCAGCTCCTTGCCGGTGCCCGTCTCGCCGGTGATCAGCACCGACACCGACGTATCGGCGAGGCGCAGGATCTTCTTGCGCACGTCGGCCATCGCGGGCGACTTGCCGAGCACGAACGCCTCGATGCCGTGCCAGTTGTTCAGCGCCGCGCGCAAGCCCTGCACCTCGAGCGTCAGGCGACGCTTCTCGACCGCGCGCGCGACGCGCCCGGCGATCACGTCCGACGAAAACGGCTTCTCGATGAAGTCGTACGCGCCGTCCTGCATCGCGCCGACGGCCGTCGAAATGTCGGCGTGGCCGCTGATCAGCACGACCGGAATCTGCGCATCGACGGCCATCACGCGCTCGAGCAGCTGCAGCCCGTCGATGCCCGGCATCCGCACGTCCGACACGATCACGACGGGGGCGCCGGGGGCGACGTGCGCGAGCGCGTCGGCCGCCGACGCGAACGCGTCGACGGGGAACCCGGCGAGCTCGACTGCCTGCTCGACGCCGATGCGGACGTTTTCATCGTCCTCGACAACCAGCACCCGAATCTCATCTTCCATGCTCTGTCCTCAGTTGCGGCGTGGCCGCCGCGAATTCGATGGTGAACTGTGCGCCGCCTTCGTCGCGGTTCGTCGCGGCGATCTTCGCGCCGAACGCCTCGACGATGCGCGACGTGATCGCGAGCCCGAGCCCGAGGCCCTGGCCGCGCGGCTTGGTGGTGACGAACGGCTCGAACAGGTGCGGCAGCACCTCGGGCGCGATGCCCGCGCCGCTGTCGGCGATCGTGAAGTGCACGCGGCCGTCGTCGTCGGGCCCGGCCGCGTCGATGACGATGCGGCGCACCGGTGCGTCGTGCACGGCGTCGAGCGCGTTGCCGAGCAGGTTCACGATCACCTGCTGCAACTGGCTCGATTCGGCGGACACGGCCGTGCCGGGCGCGATGTTCACGTCGAGCTGCACGCCTTCGTCGCGGATCCGCGCATCGTAGATGAGCCGCGCATGCGCGACGGCCTCGTTCAGCGACACGGCGACGCGCTCGACGTCGGGCTTGCGCGCGAAGGTCTTCAGCTCGCCGGTGAGCACGGCCATGCTGTCGACGAGCTTGCCGATCCGTTCGAGATTGGCGTAGGCCGGTGCCGGCTGGCCGCGCTCGAAGAACGTGCGCGCGTTGTCGCACAGCGTGCGGATCGCGACGAGCGGCTGGTTCAGCTCGTGCGTGAGGCCGGCGGCCATCTGCCCGAGCACCGCGAGCTTGCCCGCGTGCACCACTTCCTGCTGCGAATCGCGCAGCCGCTGCTCGGTGCGCTCGCGTTCGACGATCTCGCGCTGCATGCGTTCGTTCGCGGCCGTCAGCGCGGCGGTGCGCTGCGCGACGGTCAGTTCGAGCCGGTCGTTCGCGCGGCGCAGCGCGTCCTGCGCGTTCAGCCGCGCGACGATCGCCCGGCGCCGCTGGATCGCATAGCCGGCGAGCAGCGCGACGATCAGGAATGCGCCGGTGACGAACACGAACGCGGTCTGCTGCTGGCGGCGCGCGCCGGCGATGTCGAGCAGCACCATCAGCGAATCGCCGGCCTGCGGCGCGGGGCGCGACATCACGAGATAGCGCGTGTTGCGGCCAGGGCGGCGCGGATCGGGAAACGTGCCGAACCACGCGGCCGTGCTGCGATCGCCGATGCGGCGGTACGGCAGCGCGTCGACCGTGCGGCCCGCGTACTGCCGCGACGCCTGGATGTCGCGCTGCTGCTGCGCGGTGATCGGGCGCAGCGCGGTGAATTTCCACGCCGGTTCGGTCGAGATCACGACCACGCCGTTGCTGTCGACCACCATCGCGGCGACGCCCGGCGCGCGCCACGCGGATTCGAGCGAGTCGACGCTGATCTTCACCGCGGCCGCGCCGATCGGCACGCCGCCGTCGCGCACCGCGCTCGCGAAATAGACGCCCGGCACGCCGGTGTTGGTGCCGATCCCGAAGAAGCGGCCGCTGCCGTGCGCGAGGGCGTCCTTGAAGTACGGCCGGTACGACACGTTCGTGCCGACGAAGCTGACCGTCTCGTTCCAGTTGCTGGCGGCGATCACTTCGCCGTGCAGATCGATCACGTCGACCGCGCCGCTGCCCGCGTCGCGGTTCACGGCTTCGAGGTAGGTGTCGACGGTGCGCACGAGCGGCGGCGCGTCGTGCGGTGCGGCCTTCAGCATCGCGCGCACGCTGTCCTGGCGCGCGACGAGGCCCGGCAGGATCTCGAAGCGGCCGAGTTCGCTCTTCAGGCTCGACGCATACAGGTCGAGCCGGTGCGCGCCGGTTTCCTCGAGCGCGTCGATCGCGCGTTCCCACGCGAAATCGACGACCGCGCCCGTCACGCCGACATACAGCGCGGCGGCCGACGCCCAGCCCCACCACGGGATTCCCTTGAAGCTCTTCTGCACGTTCGTCCTCATCGAAGCCCGCCATCGGGGCCTGTTGCCAGCGCTCAGCGTGAACAGGCCCGGGCCCGGAACGACGCGCGCCGCGCGCCGGCAGAGCCGGCGGCGGCGCGTGCGAAGCAGCCTGCGCGACGGTGCGCGCGGCCGCGCATCATCCGAAGTGCGCGACCAGGATCAGCGTCACCGTGACGACGATCGCACCGCCGATGCGGGTGGCGATCTGCGCGAACGGCATCAGCTGCATCCGGTTCGCGGCGGTCAGGATCGCGACGTCGCCGGTGCCGCCTTGCCCGCTGTGGCAGGCGTTCACGATTGCGGTGTCGATAGGGTACATCTTCAGCAGGCGGCCGACCACGAAACCGGTGCCCATCAGCGTCGCGACGGTCGACACGATCGTGACCACGTTGACGATCGTGAACGCGGCGGTCAGCTTGTCCCACGGCGTCATCGCGACGCCGATCGCGAACAGCAGCGGATACGTGACGGCGGTCGAGAAGAACTTGTAGACGACGAACGCGCCCTCCTGCAACGGCGGCGACACCGCGCGCGCGAGCTTCACCAGCACCGCGAGGAACAGCATCGCGACCGGCGCGGGCAGGCCGAACAGCTTGTGCGCCATCAGGCCGACGAGGTACAGCGTGATCGCGGTGATGCCGGCGCCCGCGATGTGCGTGACGTCGACGTGCCCGCGGATCTCTTCGTTTTCCGGCGTCATGTCGCCGCTTTCGCCGACCTGCAGGCGGCCGTTGCCGGTCAGGTGCGGGAGGCGCTTGCCGAGCATGTCGAGCGCGCCCGACAGGATGATCGCGGTCAGGCTGCCGAGCATCACCGGCGGCAGCACCATCGCGAACATCTCGCCTTGCGGCAGGTGCATCAGTTCCGAATAGCCGATCGACAGCGGAATCGCGCCTTCGCCGACACCGCCCGCCATGATCGGCACGACGATGTACAACAGCGTGTGGCGCGCGCCGAGGCCGAGCGCGGTGCCGACCGCCGTGCCGACGATCGCCGCGGCGACCGAACCGGCCGCGAGCGGGATGAAGATCTTCACGAAGCCCTGGATCAGCACGCGGCGATCCATGCTCAGGATGCTGCCGACGATGATCGACGCGATGAACAGGTACAGGAAGTTGGTCGACTTCGTGAATTCGACCGTCAGGTTCAGCACCGGCTTCGGCAGCACGTGGTAGTACGTGAGCGCCGACGGCACGAAGGTCGCGAAGATCGCGGCCGCGCCGATGTTGCGCAGGAGCGGCAGGCGCTTGCCGAGTTCCGCGCAGGTGAAGCCGAAGAACGCGAGGACGGCGATCGCCATCGAGATTTCGCCGGGCACCTTGCCCGTCACCGCAAAGCCGACGATCAGCGCGAACAGGATCACGTAGACGGGCAGCGGGATGATGCCGATGCGGATTTCCATCAGCTTCCACCAGCCTTCAGGCCAGAAGCGCTCGCGCGTGGCGGGACCGGTTGCGGCAATCGGCTCGGGATGGGACGGGGTTTGGATAGAGGTCTGCAAGACGTGTCTCCTGATGTTTGGAATGCCTGCATTGCTTCGCGGCATCGTGTGGCGTCTATTACGCAACCCCCGTGCCAGAATTTCCGGCCCGCCGTAATGTTTCTAATTAATTGATTCATAACGGATTTATTTCGTCTGCGGAAAGGTACGTCGCCGCGCCCTGGCTGAGATCTCGGAATCGGCCCGGCGCCCAGGCCGAGATTTCGGCCAGATGGCCGGCCGGGCGCCCCCATGGAGCGTGATCACGCCCCGGTCGTCCGCCGATCGCGCGTCGATTTGCGCGCCATATCGCCGCGCGCGATTTTCTTCGCACAATCGCTTCGTAGACCGCCCTCCCGCCGCTCTCTATCATCGGCTGATCCTTTTCCGATGCGACGACGACAGTCCGGAGAACGCCCGCGCGTTCGCCGCGGCGTCGCTCATCCGTCGATACCGTCTTTGCACAGGAGAGTGGTTCCATGCTGCATCCCGTTTTTACCGCCCGCTTTTCCTCCGGCCGCATTGCACGACTGACCCGGCCGGCCCGTCTGCTGGCGGCCGCATTGCTCGCCGTGTCGTTCGGCTTCGTGCTGCCGAACGGCGCGCGCGCCGACACCGCGCCGCTGAAGGTCGGCATCTCGACCAGCCCGCAGATCGACGCGCTGAAGATCGCCGCGAAGGAGGCGAAGGAGCAGGGCCTCGACGTGAAGATCGTCGAATTCACCGACTGGAATACGCCGAACGCGGCGCTCGCGAACAAGGACATCGACGTCAACTACTTCCAGCACATCCCGTTTCTCGAGAACGCGAAGAAGCAGGGCGGCTACAACTTCATCTCGATCGCGCCCGGCACGATCATGAAGATCGGCCTCTATTCGAAGAAGGTGAAGAGCTTCGCCGAGCTGAAGGACGGCGCGCGCGTCGCGATCGCGAACGATCCGGTGAACGGCGGGCGCGGGCTGTTGCTGCTGCAGCGCGCGGGGCTCATCACGCTGAAGCCGGGCGCCGACTACCGTGCGACCACGCATGACATCGTGTCGAACCCGAAGCACCTGAAGATCATCCCGCTCGAAGCGTCGCAGCTCGCGCGTTCGCTCGACGACGTCGATCTCGCGCAGGGCTACCCGAGCTTCATCAAGCTCGCCGGCACGACGGACCCGAACAGCGCGCTGCTGTTCGACGGCACCGAGAACAAGAACTTCGCGATCCAGTGGGTCGTGCGGCCCGAGAGCGCGAACGATCCGCGCATCCGCAAGTTCATCTCGATCTACCAGCACTCGCCGGCCGTGCGCCGTGCGCTCGACAACGCGTTCGGCTCGCTGTATGCGATCGCGTGGTGACGGAGGCGGCATGACGACGGCGAACCGCAAGAAGATCCTGCTCAACGCGTTCAACATGAACTGCGTCGGGCACATCAACCACGGGCTGTGGACGCATCCGCGCGACCGCTCCGCGCACTACACCGATCTCGACTACTGGGCCGATCTCGCGCGGACGCTCGAACGCGGCAAGTTCGACGGGATCTTTCTCGCGGACATCGTCGGCGTGTACGACGTGTTCGGCGGCGGCCCCGACGCCGCGCTGCGCGAGTCGGTGCAGGTGCCGGTCAACGATCCGCTGCTGCTCGTGCCGGCAATGGCGCAGGTCACGCGGCATCTCGGCTTCGGCGTGACCGCGAACCTGACCTACGAGCCGCCGTACCTGTTCGCGCGCCGCATGTCGACGCTCGATCATCTGACGAAAGGGCGCGTGGGCTGGAACATCGTGACCGGCTACCTCGACAGCGCCGCGCGCGGGATGGGCCTCGCGCAGCAGATCGGCCACGACGACCGCTACGAGCGCGCCGACGACTACATGGACGTCGTCTACAAGCTGTGGGAACAGAGCTGGGACGACGATGCGGTGATCCGCGACGCGCAGGCGCGCGTGTTCGCGCAGCCGGGCAAGGTGCGGCGCGTGAAGCACGACGGGCCGTTCTATTCGATCGATGCGATCCATCTGAGCGAACCGTCGCTGCAACGCACGCCGGTGTTGTACCAGGCCGGCTCGTCCGCGCGCGGCGTCGAGTTCGCGGGCCGTCACGCGGAATGCGTGTTCGTGAACGGGCAGAGCAAGGCCGCGGCGCGCGCGGCGGCGCTCGACATTCGCGCGGCGGCCGCGCGGCAGGGGCGCGACCCGGCGTCGATCAAGATCTTTGCCGGCGTGAGCGTCGTGACGGCCGAGACCGAATTGCTCGCGCGCGAGAAGTTCGACGAGTACCGGCGCTACGCGAGCCCCGAAGCCGGCCTCGCGCATTTCGCGAGCTCGACCGGCATCGACTTCGCGAAGTACGGCCTCGACGAGCCGATCTCGTACGTGAAGACCGATTCGATCCAGTCGGCCGTCGACGCGATCTCGCGCAAGAGCACGACCGGCACGTGGACCGTGCGCCGCATGCTCGAACAGATGTCGCTCGGCGGCCGCTATGCGCCGATCGTCGGTTCGCCGTCGCAGGTCGCGGACGAACTGCAGGCGTGGATCGACGAGACCGGGATCGACGGCTTCAACCTGACGCGCACCGTGATGCCCGAGTCGTTCGAGGATTTCGTCGACTGGGTCGTGCCGGAACTGCAGAACCGCGGCGTCTACAAGGAAGACTACGATCCGGCGCCGACGCTGCGCGAGAAGCTGTTCGGCGGCGGCGCGCGACTGCCCGCGTGGCATACGGGCGCGCAGTACCGGACGGCCGCCTCGCCGCAGGCCGAACCCGCGCATCCCGCGCATGCCTGAACGTGACGGAGCGAAGCGATGGCGCAATTGTTCGATACGCTGGGTTTCATCGAGGCATCGGCCGTGCGGGCCGGTGCCGGTTTGAGCGCGGACGCGCATGAGCAAGCGCACGCGCCGGCCGACGGCGCGGCCGTGTCGCTTGCGCACGTCGGCAAGGTGTTCGCGACGCCGCGCGGCCACGCTGCCGCGTTGCGCGACGTGACGCTCGACGTGCGGCGCGGCGAGGTGTTCGGCATCATCGGCCGCAGCGGCGCCGGCAAGTCGACGCTGCTGCGGCTCGTGAACGGGCTCGAACGCCCGAGTTCGGGCAGCGTGCGCGTGCAGGGCGTCGACGTCGGCGCGCTCGACGAGGATGGCCTCGTCGCGTTGCGGCGCCGCACCGGGATGGTGTTCCAGCATTTCAACCTGCTGTCCGCGAAGACGGTGTTCGAGAACGTCGCGCTGCCGCTGAAGATCGCCGGCGTGCCGAAGGCCGAGCGCATGCGCAAGGTCGAGGCGCTGCTTGACCTCGTCGGGCTCGCCGCGAAGCGCGACGCGTATCCGGCGAGCCTGTCGGGCGGCCAGAAGCAGCGCGTCGGCATCGCGCGGGCGCTCGTGCACGATCCGGAGGTGCTGTTGTGCGACGAAGCGACGTCGGCGCTCGATCCGGAGACGACGCAATCGATCCTCGCGCTGCTCGCCGACATCAACCGCCGTCTCGGGCTGACGATCGTGCTGATCACGCACGAGATGGAAGTGATCCGCGCGGTGTGCGACACGGTCGCGGTGATCGAACAGGGCGAGGTCGTCGAAATCGGCCCCGTGTGGCGCGTGTTCGGCGATCCGCAGCATGGCGCGACGCGCGCGCTGCTTAGCACGTTGCAGCACGACTTGCCGGCCGAACTGGCGGCGCGCGTGCAGCCGTTGCCCGACCCGGCCGCGCTGCCCGACGGCGCGCAGGTCGTGCTCGACGTCCGCTATACGGGCGAGAGCGGCGGCGAGCCCGATGTCGGCGCGCTCGCGGTGGCGCTCGGCGGCTCGGTGCGTTTCCTGCACGGCGGGATCGAGCGGATCCAGGGGCATGCGCAGGGGCGTCTGGTGATCGCGGCGTCGCCGCGCGCGGACGAAGCGGGCCCGTCGGCGGCACGCGGCGGCGCGGTCGCCGCGCTGCTCGAGCGCGCGCGCCGCCACGCGAATCACGCGGAGGTGCTCGGCTATGTTTGACCTCTGGTGGCCCGAACTGCTCGACGCGATCCGCGACACGCTGTCGATGGTCGCCGCGTCGGCCGCGATCGCCGCGCTGCTCGGCATTCCGCTCGCGGTGATCCTCGTGACCACCGCGCCCGGCGGCATCTACGCGCGGCGCTGCGTGAACGCGGTGCTCGGCGCGCTCGTCAACGTGTTCCGCTCGACGCCGTTCATCATCCTGCTGGTCGCGCTGCTGCCGTTCACGCGCGTGCTGATCGGCACGACGATCGGCGTGTGGGCGGCCGTCGTGCCGCTGTCGATCGCCGCGATTCCGTTCTTCGCGCGGATCGCCGAAGTGAGCCTGCGCGAAGTCGATCGCGGGCTGATCGAGGCCGCGCTCGCGATGGGCGCGAAGCGCCGCCACATCGTATGGCACGTGCTGTTGCCCGAAGCGCTGCCCGGCATGCTCGGCGGCTTCACGATCACCGTCGTCGCGCTGATCGGCTCGACCGCGATGGCGGGCGCCGTCGGCGCGGGCGGCCTCGGCGATCTCGCGATCCGCTACGGCTATCAACGTTTCGACACGAGCGTGATGGCGACCGTGATCGTGATCCTGATCGCCCTCGTTTCCGCCGTGCAAATCACCGGCGACCGCCTGGTCCGACACGTGACCCGGCGTACCTGAGCGGCGCCACGAGCGCCGGCTCTTTTCATCGAAGACCCTGAGAGAACGATACCCATGACCTTACCCATCGGCGCGCCGCGCGAGTGGAGCGGACAATTCGAGGAAACGCTGTTTCTGGAGGTCGCGCGACGCCATCGTCCCGACTTCCCGGACAAGCTCGCCACGCCGCCGCGCGAGCCGCGCAACGACGCCGAGCTGGCTGCCGTCGCCGACTACTACACGAAGATGGCGTCGCACGACCTGTTTATCGTGCAGGTCGTCGCGAAGGCGATCGACACGCTGTTTCGCGACGATCCGCATTTCCAGCTGATCCTGTCGCGCCAGCTCGGCGACGACGGCGCACACGCGGTGATCGGCCGCGAGCGCGTGACCGAGCTGACGGGCCGCGATCCGCTGCCGGAAGTCGAGCGGCTCGTCGCCGCGCACTGGGAACGCATCGGCGACATCGCGGTGCGCGACGTGGCCGGCTTTCTCGCGTTCGAATGGCATTACGAGCTGCACATCCTCGCGAAGCTGTGGATCCAGCGCAAGACCGGCCGCATCGCCGACGGCGCGATGCGCGAGCACGGCGAGAACCGGATCCGGCCGGACGAGGAGTGGCATCGCGTGCAGATCGTGCAGTGGTGGTTCGACACGTTGAACGCGCTGCCGGCCGCGGAACGCGATGCGCTGATCGACCGCGTGATCGCCGCCGACGAGGAAACGCAGGCGCGGCTCGACGGCTATCTGCACGACGAATACGCGCATACTGCGCAGGTGTTCGGCGCGGATATCGCCGAATATCGCGCGATCTACGACGACTGGCGGCGCGAGATCCTGGCGCGGCTGACCGGCCGCCGCGTCGACGCGCTCGTGCCGCTGTCACCCGCGGTCGTTGCGCACGAAACCATCGAACAGGAACCTGTCGCATGAACGATCCACGTGGCCCGGCAACGCTTGCGCCGGATACCGGGGCGCACGGCGTCGATGCCGCGGCGCTGGCGCGTGCCATCGACGCGCTGCGCGTGACGGCCGCCGAGCGCGATCGCGCGGGCGGCCACGCGGCCGACGAGAAACAGTGGCTCGCCGACGCGGGCCTGCTGACGCTCGCCGTGCCGCGCGAATTCGGCGGACAGGAAGCCGCGTGGCCCGAGATCTACGACACGATCCGGCGGATCGCGCGCGTCGACAGCGCGCTCGCGCACCTGGTCGGGTTCCAGATCCTGCAGGTCGTGAGCGTCGACGTGTGGGGCAGCGCGGCACAGCGCGAACGGTATCTGCGCGGCACGGTCGAGCATCGCTGGTGGTGGGGCAATGCGGTCAATCCGCTCGACACGCGGCTCGTCGCCACCGCGACGCCGGACGGCGGCTACCGGCTCGACGGCGTGAAGGGCTTCTGCTCCGGCACACGCGGTTCGCAGCGGATGACGGTGTCCGCGCACGATCCTGCAACCGGCCGCTCCGTGTTCGGCGTGGTGCCGACCGATCGCGACGGGATCGCCGTCAACCAAGACTGGGATCCGATCGGCCAGCGCCAGACCGACAGCGGCAGCGTGCGCTTCGACGGCGTGACGCTCGCGCCGGACGAAGTGCTGCATCGCTCCGAAGCGCCGCCGACGCCGCGCGCGACGCTGCGCACGCTGGTGTCGCAGCTCGTGCTGACGAACCTGTTCGTCGGGCTCGCGGAAGGCGCGCTCGCCGAGGCGCGCGACTACGTGCAGCAGCAGGGCCGGCCGTGGATACATTCGGGCGTCGCACAGGCGAGCGACGATCCCTATACGCTGCAGCGCTTCGGCGACATGCGCGTGCAGGCCGTGGCCGCCGCGTCGCTGGCCGATCGCGCGGCAATCGCGTTGCAGCACGCGTGGGCGCGGCAGGATGCGTTGACGGCCGACGAACGCGCCGAAGTTGCGCTCGCCGTGTCGGAAGCGAAGATCGTCGCGCAGCGCGCGGCGCTCGAGAATGGCGAGGCGTTGTTCGATGCGTGCGGCGCGCGTGCGACGGCCGCGACGCTCGGCCTCGACCGCTTCTGGCGGAATGCGCGCACGCATACGCTGCACGATCCGCTCGACTATCGGCTGCGCGACGTCGGGCGGTATGCGCTGACGGGCGAGTTGCCGGCGGCGTCGCTCTATACGTGAGTGAGCACGCGCTCCGTCATTGATCGCCGGGCGGCGGGCCGTCCGGCGCGACGGAGGCGGGCGCAGGGCCGCCGGCCAACGGTGCGCTGCGGTCCGTCCCGGAGCGCTTGTACGATTGCGCGCACGAACAATACGCTGGTGGTCGGCTACAAGCAGATACAGAACGAGTTCTGATCGATGGCCGAGCGCATTCGACAGCAAGCCGGCGGCGATGTCGGTCACGGTGACGCATTCGACGCGGCAGCGCGGCGGCATGCGGAGTTGCTCGTTCACGGCGGCACGGTGCTACTCGCGCTGCGCGTGAAGCCGGCGCTCGAGCGCCGCTGATCGTCCTTACTTCGCCGGCAACGCGTCCGCCAGCGCGCGCATCGCATCCGCCGTCTGCGGGTTCGCCGGGAAAAACGCCTCGATCGCCAGTTCCGACAGCGTGACGTCGACGGGCGTGCCGAACACTGTCGTCGTGCTGAAGAACGTCAGCTCGCCGGCCGCCGTGCGTAGCCGCAGCGGCACGGCGATATCCGCGAAATCGGTGCGCGCGTGCGAATCATCGGGCTGCCCGGCCGGCGCCGGGTACGCGGCGAGTTCGTCGCGCAGCGTATGCAGCGTGCGGTCGCCGCTCGCGTCGATCTGCCGTTGCAGCCGATGCAGGATATGCGTGCGCCATTCGTGCCAGTTGACGATCTGCGACGCGAGGCCGTCCGGATGCAGGCTCAGGCGCAGCACGTTGACGGGCGGCTGCAGCAGCGCCGGATCGGCCTGCGCGACCAGCGCGCCCAGCATCCGGTTCGCGGCGAGCAGCGTCCAGTGGCGGTCCACCGCGAGCGCCGGATAGGGCTCATGGCCGCGCAGCACCGCTTCGACCGCGCCGCGTGCCGCCTCGAGCTGCGGATCCGAAAACGGCCGCTCGCGAAAGAGCGGCGCATAGCCGGCCGCGACGAGCAGCGCGTTGCGCTCGCGCAGCGGCACGTCGAGGCGCTCCGCGAGATGCAGCACCATGTCGCGGCTCGGCTGCGCACGCCCCGATTCGACGAAGCTCAGGTGCCGCGCGGACACGCCCGCTTCGAGCGCAAGTGCCATCTGGCTCAGGCGCCGGCGTTGACGCCACGTGCGCAGCAGCGGGCCGATGCCGGACGCGCGGCCGGCGGACGGGGGAACGGAGTGAAGGGCGGTGGTCGAGTTCATGCCCACGATGATAGGCAATCCTGCGCACGCCGGGCATTACCTGCGAGGTAAGCATTCCGGTCCGGCCGGCGCCGCCCAGCGTGCCGGCGCGTGCCGCGCGTGTGTCCCGCTTCCAGGCCGTCCCCGGCGCTGCGCTACATCACCCCCGTGCCATCCCGACACATCCCGCCAGGCGGCGCCGGACCCGCCGCGCGCACGACATGCCGCGCGTTGCGCATTCGGTGCCCTGATCGATGCAAGAACGGCGGCCGCGCTCATGCGCGGCTCCCGTCGTCTTCTTCCCTTTCCCGCCGACACTCACGCGTCGCGATGACGCAGCTCGACGCGCTTGATGTCCTTCACGATCACGAGATAGCTGAACACCGTGACGAGCGCGTTCAGCCCGACGAACACGAGTGCGCCGTTGAACGAGCCGCTCGCGCCGACCAGGTAGCCGATCGCGATCGGCGCGACGATGCCGGCCGTGTTGCCGAACATGTTGAAGAGGCTGCCCGACAGGCCGATCGCCTCCTTCGGCGCGGTGTCCGCGACGACCGCCCAGCCGAGCGAGCCGATCCCCTTGCCGAAGAACGACACGGCCATCAGCACGATCACGAGCACTTCGCTGTCGACGTAGTTGCAGCCGATGATGACCATCGACAGCAGCATTCCGCCGACGATCGGGATCTTGCGCGCGAGCGTCAGCGACACGCCGCGACGGATCAGCGTATCCGACAGCATCCCGCCGAGCACGCCGCCGAGGAACCCGCAGATCGCCGGCAGCGACGTCATGAAGCCGGCCTTCAGCAGCGACATCCCGCGCGCCTGCACGAGGTAGATCGGGAACCACGTGAGGAAGAAGTAGGTGAGCACGTTCACGCAGTACTGGCCGAGATAGACGCCGAGCAGCATCCGGTTCGACAGCAGCTGGCGCACGTAGTACCAGCCCGCGACACGACTGCCCGCGGACGCCGTGCTGTTGCTGCGCGCCGCGGCCGGCCGGCTCGTCGTGCGCACGAGGCCGCCGCCCTGCTCGATATGCTCGAGTTCCGCGCGGTTCACGGCCGGATGGTCGGCCGGATCCTTCATCACGCGCAACCACAGGAATGCGAGCGCGATGCCGGCGAGGCCGAGCCACAGATACACCTGATGCCAGCCGTATGCATGCGTGAGCCACGCCATCAGCGGCGAGAACACCACGGCCGCGAAATACTGCGCGGCGTTGAAGATCGCCGACGCCGTGCCGCGCTCGGCGGTCGGGAACCAGCTCGCGACGACCTTCGCGTTCGCGGGAAACGCGGGCGCTTCGGCGATGCCGACCGCGAAGCGCATCACGAACAGCGCCGTTACCGCGAACGCCGCGCTGCCGCCGAGACCGATCGTGCTCTGCAGCAGCGTGAACGCCGACCACAGGAAGATGCTCGTCGCATACACGCGCCGCGCGCCGAAGCGGTCGAGCAGCCAGCCGCTCGGCAATTGCGCGAGCACGTACGCCCAGCTGAACGCGGAGAAGATGTAGCCCATCGTCACCGGATCGATGCCGAATGCCTTGCGGATCGGCGTTCCGGTGATCGACAGCGTTGCGCGGTCCGCATAGTTGAGCGTCGTGACGATGAACAGCATCGCCAGGATCCAGTACCGCACGGCGGTGCGGCGCGCGGTGCCGGCGAGATCGATCGGGAGATCGCGAGGGGTGGTTTGATTGGGCACTTTAATGTACGTCGTCATATAACATAACTGCGATTCTATGAGCAGCGCCCGGATGCAGAAACCTCGGGTTTTCCCTTTGGAGGATGACGCAAAAAGGGAAGAAAAGCGCGGCTACACCGGACATACAAGGCTTCCGCGGGTGGCGATGCCAGGTTCGGCGCACCGCGCGAATATCGAAATAGCGTCGGCAGACATCGTATCTGTTGAGCTACAATGAGCCCATCATTCCCGAACCACGGAGCACACCCCATGCAACTGACTGGAGAGATGCTGATCGGCGCCGACGCGGTGGCCGGCTCGGCCGGTACCTTGCGCGCGTTCGACCCGACGAAGGGCGCGCCGATCGACGCGCCGGCGTTCGGCGTCGCGACGCAGGCCGACGTCGAGCGCGCGTGCGCGCTCGCGCGCGACGCCTTCGACGCCTACCGCGCGCAGCCGCTCGCGGCCCGCGCGGCGTTTCTCGAAGCGATCGCCGACGAAATCGTCGCGCTCGGCGACGCGCTGATCGAGCGTGCACACGCCGAAACGGGCCTGCCCGTCGCACGCCTGCAGGGCGAGCGCGGCCGCACCGTCGGCCAGCTCCGGCTGTTCGCGCGCGTCGTGCGCGACGGGCGTTTCCTCGCCGCGTCGGTCGATCCCGCGCTGCCCGCGCGCACGCCGCTGCCGCGCTCCGACCTGCGGCTGCAGAAGGTCGGGCTCGGGCCCGTCGTCGTGTTCGGCGCGAGCAACTTCCCGCTGGCGTTCTCGGTGGCCGGCGGCGACACCGCGTCGGCGCTGGCGGCCGGCTGCCCGGTGATCGTCAAGGCGCACGAGGCGCACCTCGGCACGTCCGAACTGGTCGGCCGCGCGATCCGCGCCGCCGTCGCGAAATGCGGGATGCCGGCCGGCGTGTTCTCGCTGCTGATCGGCTCCGGCCGCGTGATCGGCGCGGCACTCGTCAGCCATCCGGCGATCCAGGCCGTCGGCTTCACCGGGTCGCGCCAGGGCGGCATGGCGCTCGTGCAGCTCGCGAACGCGCGCCCGCAGCCGATTCCCGTCTATGCGGAAATGAGCAGCATCAATCCGGTCGTGTTGTTCCCGTCCGCGCTGGCCGCGCGCGGCGACGCGATCGCAACCGGCTTCGTCGATTCGCTGACGCAGGGCGTCGGCCAGTTCTGTACGAACCCCGGCCTCGTGCTCGCGATCGATGGCCCCGATCTCGACCGGTTCGAATCCGTCGCCGCGCAGGCGCTCGCGAAGAAGCCGGCCGGCGTGATGCTCACGCGCGGCATCGCCGACGCGTATCGCAACGGCCGCGGCAAGCTGGCCGAACTGCCGGGCGTGCGCGAAATCGGCGCGGGCGAAGCGGCGCAGACGGAATGCCAGGCGGGCGGCGCGCTGTACGAGGTCGCCGCAGCGGCGTTCCTGGCCGAGCCGGCGTTCAGCCACGAAGTGTTCGGGCCGGCATCGCTGATCGTGCGCTGCCGCGATCTCGACGAAGTCGCGCGCGTGCTTGAAGCGCTGGAAGGCCAGCTGACGGCCACGCTGCAGATCGACGCCGACGACAAGCCGCTCGCGCGCCGTCTGCTGCCGATCCTCGAACGCAAGGCCGGGCGTCTGCTCGTCAACGGCTACCCGACGGGCGTCGAGGTGTGCGACGCGATGGTGCACGGCGGGCCGTTCCCGGCCACGTCGAACCCGGCCGTCACGTCGGTCGGCGCGACCGCGATCGCGCGTTTCCTGCGGCCGGTGTGCTACCAGGACTTCCCGGACGATCTGCTGCCCGACGGGCTGCAGGAAAGCAATCCGCTCGCGATTCCGCGTCTGCGGGACGGCAAGGCGGAGTGAGCGTGCGGCGGCTCGCGGCGCAAGCCCGGGCCGCTTGGCGGATCAGTGAAAGCGGAGGTGGCCGGGTGGCTTCCTCCGCTTTTTGCATTGATGGCCGGCTTGCACGCCGCTGGTCTCGCGCGGTCAGTGAGCGGGATGGGCGACGAGTTGCAGGCGTTCGGCTGCGGCCAGCAAGCGCCGGTCGCGTGTCCACAGCTTGCTGCCGGCGGTCAGTCTGACCGAGGCAAGCAGATGGGCGTCGACGTAACCGATGCCGAGTCCGTGAAGCGGCACGACATCGATCATGCGCTGGACTTCGTCGTCGTTTGCGGGTGCCGCGGTGGGAAGGTCCCGCAGCGCATCCAGTACGGTGTGGCGATTGCGCATGCTGCCGAGCGCGAGCTCGCCGATGATGAATGGATGGATCAACACCCGTTCAGCTTCCAGCAATGTCGTGAGCGTTGCATCGCCGGCCCGCAGGTGGTCGATCCACACTGAAGTGTCGACAAGAATCATGCGGGCTCCGATGGGCGGCGTGGAACGGATTCAAGGCCGGGCTCGGTGCCGCCGAGGCGGGCGAGTCGTCGTGCGCTTTCGCGCGCGATCAACGCGCGCAGCGCTTCTCTCACCAGCGCCGATTTTTCGGTGACGCCGGTTAATTGCTGCGCTTTGGCGAGCAGTGCGTCGTCGAGGGACAAGGTGGTACGCATGAGCAACTCCCCAGAAAGTCAATGCATCAATTATCGCATCAAATGATGCATTCGATGATGTGCCCTCCTTGGCGGGGTGGGCGCCGGCTTCCGCCTCCCCGCAATTTCTCCTACAGTAGCGAAGCCTCGGGCCGGCCGGCCCGCGGCCGAGCCTGAGAGCCTGGCACAAGACCAACAAGGAGCCACCCGATGAACATCAGCAAGCGCGGCGATCACCTGTTCGCCGCAGGATTATGGAAGGCGATCGGCGACGTCGCGCAGTCCGTGCGCAGCCGGATCGGCCAGTACAGCGAAGGGCGCGTGCTCGCGAATGCGCTGCTGGAATTCCAGCGCGACCTGGGCGGCAGCGAATTCGACGTGACGATCAACCAGGGGCGGCCTGTGACGGGCTCGGACGCGCATTCGCTGATGTTCGGCCTCGCCGTGCGCCGTTTCAGGCAGGACATGGAAGCGCTGGTGTTCGCGCTCGAGTATCGCCGCGGCATCGACGAGCGCGACCAGAATCTGCGCACCGAAGCGCTGATGCAGGCCAACGGCCAGCTCACCACCGCGAAGCAGTCCGCGACGATCACGGTCGGCCGGTTCTTCGATGCGGTCGTCGATCGCGACGTGCTGGGGCAGATTCTCGGCGCCGAGTCGAATGCACGTGCGCGTGCGGATGTGCAGGGACAGATCGAAGCGACCGGGATCCGGCTCGGCAACGTGCGTCACCGGATCATCGGCGTCATCGCGCAGATGTGAATTGAATGGCGCGCGGCACTGCGCGGCCGGGCGCGTCGCGCGACTGTCGCCACAAACGCGCGCGGCCGGCAAAAAGCCGGCCGCGATGCAAAACAGGCAACCCGATAGCCGGCCGCGCCGCCACAGAGGGCGCCGCGCCGGCCATGCCTGCTTACTGCGGGCCCATCTTCTTGATCAGCACGTCCAGCTCGGCCACTTCGGCGTCGGTCAGGTCGACGAGCGGTGCGCGCACCGGGCCCGCGTCGTGGCCGACCAGCTTCGCGCCCGCCTTCACGATGCTGACCGCGTAGCCCGCGCGGCGGTTGCGGATCTTCAGGTACGGCAGGAAGAACTCGTCGATCAGGCGGCCGACCGTTGCGTGGTCGTCCTTCGCGATCGCTTCGTAGAATGCCATCGCCGTCTTCGGGATGAAGTTGAACACCGCCGACGAGTACACCGGCACGCCGAGCGCCTTGTACGCGGCTGCGTAGACTTCGGCCGTCGGCAGGCCGCCGAGGTACGCGAAGCGGTCGCCGAGGCGGCGGCGGATCGTGACCATGCTCTCGATTTCGCCGACGCCGTCCTTGAAGCCGATCAGGTTCGGGCAACGGTCGGCCAGGCGCTCGAGCATGTCGGCGTTCAGCTTCGAATTCGCGCGGTTGTACACCACGACGCCGATCTTCAGCGCACGGCAGACCTGCTCGACGTGCTCGGCGATCCCTTCCTGGCTCGCTTCGGTCAGGTAGTGCGGCATCAGCAGCACGCCGCTCGCGCCGAGGCGCTCGGCTTCCTGCGCATATTCGATCGCGACGCGCGTCGCGCCGCCCGCGCCGGCGAGGATCGGCACCTTGCCCTTGCAGGTCTCGGTCGCGACGCGGATCACGTCCGAATATTCGCGCTGCGTGAGCGAAAAGAATTCACCCGTGCCGCCGGCCGCGAACAGCGCGGACGCACCGTACGGTGCGAGCCATTCGAGGCGTTCGGCATAGGTGGTCGGGCGGAAGCTGCCGTCCGCGTCGAAGTCCGTCAGCGGAAACGACAGCAGGCCGTGGGAGATGATCTGTTTGAGTTCTTGCGGTGAGGTCATGGTTGGTCGTCCGTCTAGCGCGAGTGCTGGGTTCGTCGGGAACGGCATACGAGCCACATTGGCGATGTCGTTGTATGTCATCGTACAACGAGGGGAAGCGTGACGCAAGCGGGTTGCAGGCGGATTGCGGGTAGGGGTCTTTCCGGATAAGGGTTTACGTACTACCCTGCATAGGTGTTGAATGTCGTATGATGACTAACGATATCACCGGTAGCTTCCAGGAATTCCGATGACTGCTTCCCCTCTCTATATCCGCGTGCACCCGGACGACAACGTCGCGATCGTCGTGAATGACGGCGGTTTGCCCGAAGGGGCGACATTCGCCGACGGGCTCACGCTGCGCGAAGGCGTGCCGCAAGGGCACAAGGTCGCGCTCGCCGATCTCGCGGCCGGCGACCCGATCGTCCGCTACAACGTCGTGATCGGCTACGCGCTCACCGAGCTGCGCCGCGGCAGCTGGGTCAATGAACGCACGATGCGCATGCCCGAGCCGCCGGGGCTCGACGATCTGCCGCTCGCGACGCGCGCCGCGCCGCCGCTCGAGCCGCTCGAAGGCTATACGTTTGAGGGCTTCCGCAATCCCGACGGCTCGGTCGGCACGCGCAACATCCTCGCGATCACGACCACCGTGCAGTGCGTGTCGGGCGTCGTCGAGCATGCGGTGAAGCGGATCAAGGAAGAACTGCTGCCGCGTTACCCGAACGTCGACGACGTGGTCGGGCTCGAGCATACGTACGGCTGCGGCGTCGCGATCGATGCGCCCGACGCCGACATTCCGATCCGCACGCTGCGCAACATCAGCCTGAACCCGAACTTCGGCGGCGAGGTGATGACCGTCAGCCTCGGCTGCGAGAAGCTGCAGCCCGAGCGCCTGCTGCCGCCCGGCTCGATTCCGGTCGCGGCGGACGGCGCGACGGACAACGGTGGCGTCGTGTGCCTGCAGGACGCCGCGCACGTCGGCTTCAACTCGATGATCGAGTCGATCATGACGATGGCCGAATCGCACCTCGAGCGGCTGAACCGCCGCCGTCGCGAAACCTGCCCGGCGTCGGATCTCGTCGTCGGCGTGCAGTGCGGCGGCAGCGATGCGTTCTCCGGGCTCACCGCGAACCCGGCGGTCGGCTTCGCGGCCGATCTGCTCGTGCGGGCCGGCGCGACGATCATGTTCTCCGAAGTGACCGAAGTGCGCGACGGTGTCGCGCAGCTCACGTCGCGCGCGGCGAACGAAGAGGTGGCGCGCGAGATCATCCGCGAGATGGACTGGTACGACCGCTACCTGCAGCGCGGCCGCGTCGACCGCAGCGCGAACACGACGCCTGGCAACAAGAAGGGCGGCCTGTCGAACATCGTCGAGAAGGCGATGGGCTCGATCGTGAAGTCGGGCAGCGCGCCGATCGCCGGCGTCGTGCGTCCGGGCGACCGCGCGCGGCAGAAGGGGCTGCTGTACGCGGCGACGCCCGCGAGCGACTTCATCTGCGGCACGCTGCAGCTCGCGGCCGGGATGAACCTGCACATTTTCACGACCGGCCGCGGCACGCCGTACGGTCTCGCGCAGGTGCCGGTGATCAAGGTTGCGACGCGCAGCGATCTCGCGCGCCGCTGGCACGACCTGATGGATCTCGACGCGGGGCAGATCGCGACCGGCGCGGCCACGATCGAGGACGTGGGTTGGGAACTGTTCCGGCTGATGCTCGACGTCGCGAGCGGCAAGCGCCGCACGTGGGCCGAGCAATGGAAGCTTGCGAACGCGCTGACGCTGTTCAACCCGGCGCCGGTGACCTGATACGCGCGGCGGGCATGGCTGACGATGCGGGCGCCTTCGGGCGCCCGTTTTGCATTGGCGTGGCCGGCGCGTTACGGCGATGCGTCGTCGGCCGGCAGGTCGAACAACGCGTGCGCATACTCGACGCGGCCGAAGTGATGTTGCCACAGGCGCACGCCGAGTGCGCCGCTGCGATCGAGCGACGAGCCGACCGTGAGATCCGCGAGCAGCGTCGGCTGCAGCCCCGCGTCGAACAGCGCGAAGCCGGCCGCGAGCACGCACGTATCGGTCTGAATGCCGCAGACGAGCACGCGTTCCGGCGCGAGCGCACGCAAGTGCTCGACGACTTCGGCGGGCAACCCGTAGCCGTGCTTGACGAAGATGCGATCGGCGGCGATCAGGCTGTCGTCGTCGCGGGACGGGCGCCAGCCGAGCTGGCGCTCGAACGGCACGCGCGATTCGTCGTGACGCTCGACGGTCGCGACGGTCGGCAGGCGGCCGACGAGCGCGCGCACGCTGGACACGAGCCGTTCGGGTGGCGCAAACGTCGGCTGGATGTCGACGATCAGGAGGGCTTGCTGCATGGCGAATGATGTCCGGAGACCAGGCACGCCGATTCTAGCGCGCGACGCGGCAGCGCGATTTCTCGTTACCTCGCACGTAATCGACCGTCCGCACGAGGCCGGCGACGATAGCGGCACGCGGACACGAAAGGTTCGCGACATCGTCACTCACCGACTCAAGGAGCCTCGCCATGAACACCGCCCAAACCGCCCAGTCCGCTCATGCCGACCTGATCGACCGCTACATCGATGCATGGAACGAATCCGACGTCGCGCGCCGTCGCGCGCTGATCGATGCGACCTACGCGAGCGACGCGGCGTATCGCGATCCGCTGATGGCCGGCGACGGCCACGCGGGCATCGACACGATGATCGCGGCCGTGCAGGAACGTTTCCCCGCGTACCGCTTTCATCTCACGACCGACGTCGACGGGTTCGGCCAGCACCTGCGATTCTCGTGGGCGCTCGTGTCGCCCGACGGCGCGGCGATCGTGAAGGGTTCGGATTTCGGCATCGTCGATGCGTCCGGGCGGCTGAAGTCGGTCACGGGTTTCATCGACGAAATGCCGGCCGCGGCGTCGTGACGCGAACGACGACGCCCGGCCGCCACCGGGATCGGGTAACGTTATGCGATTCGTTCCCGATCCCGGAGACTTGCCGACATGCTGAAGAATCTCGATCCGTTGTTGCACGCCGACATCCTGCACGCGCTGCGCGCGATGGGCCACGGAGATGAAGTCGCGATCTGCGATGCGAACTTTCCGGCCGAATCGGTCGCGCAGCACACCGTCGTGGGTCGCGCGCTGCGCATCGACGGCGCGGATTCGGCGCGCGTCGCGCGCGCGGTGCTGTCGGTGCTACCGCTCGACACGTTCGTCGACACGCCCGCATGGCGGATGGAAGTCGTCGGCGATCCGGGCGCGGTGCCGCCCGTGCAGCGCGAGGTGCAGGCCGAGATCGACCGCGCGGAAGGCCGCGCGGTGCCGCTCGCCGGCATCGACCGGTTCGCGTTCTACGAGCGCGCGCAGCAGGCGTATGCGGTGATCGTCACTGGCGAGTTGCGCGGCTACGGCTGCTTCATTTTCAAGAAAGGCGTGCTGTTGAGCGACGCAAGCTAAACGCTTTTTTCGTCGCGCCGCCAGCCCGCCGCCCGCGCCGCGGTGTAAAGATTTGCTACAACCTTTTTCTTGGACACCGCGGGGAAGACCCTCTATGCTGGCCCATTTGCCGCGGGCCCGGCAGGGTTGCGCGGCCCGCACCGCGCGAGCACGCACCGTGCGGCGGCCGAATTGCATACGAGGAGAAAGGCATGACGCGTACCGTCGATTCCGGCGTCATTTTTTTCGCACGCCTGGCACTGGCGGCGTTGTTCTTGTGGGGCGGCATCATGAAGCTGCTCGGCTACAGCGACTTCGTTGCGTATCTGCATGCGATGAACGTGCCGTATCAACAAGTCGTCGCGCCGATCGTCGTCGCGATCGAGGGGCTGGGCGGCCTGCTGCTGATCGTCGGCTACAAGGTGCGGCCGCTCGCGCTGCTGCTGGCGGTCTACACGATCGCGACCGCAATGGTCGGACACAATTTCTGGGACGCGACCAACGCTGCCGTCCAGCACGACATGGTGATCCACTTCTGGAAGAACGTCGCGATCTCCGGCGGCTTCCTGCTGCTGTTCGTCACGGGCGCCGGCGGTGCGAGCATCGATGCCCTGCGCCGTCCGAGTTCGTCGTACGGCGTGCTGCGTTGAGCTGAGCCGATTCGCGCTGTCGCGCTGAAGCAAATCAAAAGGGCCGAATCCCGCACGCCGCGGGATTCGGCCCTTTGTTCATGAAGCGGCGCGTGCGCGCCGGCGTTCAGCGTGCGTCCTTCAGGTCCTTCGCATCCTTCGAGAACTGCACGGCGATGCCGCCGAGCACGCAGATCACGGCGACGTACACCACCGGCGCGAGCGGATTCGACTTCATCATCAGCGACACGATCACGGGCGTGAGGCCGCCGAAGATCGCATACGCGACGTTGTACGAGAACGAGATGCCCGAGAAACGCACGACTGCGGGGAAGCTGCGCACCATCACGAACGGCACTGCGCCGATCGTGCCGACCATGAAGCCGGCGATCCCGTAGTACAGCGGCAGCGTCGACGCGTCGGCCGCGACCCGCACGAACAGCAGGTAATAGCACGCGGCCAGCACGATGCCGCCGATGCCGAGCACGCGCTTCGCGCCGATCCGGCCCGCGAGCGAGCCGGCGGTGATGCAGCCGGCCGTCAGGCACAGCGTCGCGATGCTGTTCGCGAACAGCGTGGTCGCGGGCGCCAGGTGGAACTGCTTCTGCAGCAGCGCGGGCGTCATCAGGATCACGACGACGATCGCCGCCGACAGCATCCACGTGAGCAGCATCGACACGATCACCGCGCGGCCGTGGTCGCGCAACACCGCCTTCAGCGGGATCTCGGCTGCGAGTGCCTTCTTCGCCTTCATCTCGGCGAACACCGGCGTTTCGTGCAGCCAGCGGCGCAGATACACGGAGAACAGGCCGAACACGCCGCCGAGCAGGAACGGAAGACGCCATGCGAACGCGGTGACTTCGGCGCCCGAATAGCGGCTGTTGACGCCTGCGGCGACGAGCGAGCCGAGCAGGATGCCGGCCGTGAGGCCCGCGGTCAGCGTGCCGCACGCATAGCCGATGTGGCGCGACGGCACGTGTTCGGACACGAACACCCACGCGCCCGGCACTTCGCCGCCGACCGCCGCGCCCTGCAGCACGCGGAACAGCAGCAGCAACACCGGCGCGAGGATGCCGATCGTGTCGTAGGTCGGCAGCAGGCCCATCAGCAGCGTCGGCACCGACATCATCAGCACGCTCAGCGTGAACATCCGCTTGCGGCCGAACAGGTCGCCGAAGTGCGCCATGATCACGCCGCCGAGCGGGCGCGCGAGATAGCCGGCCGCGAAGATGCCGAACGTCTGCAACTGGCGCAGCCAGTCGGGAATGTCGTGCGGGAAGAACAGCTGCCCGATCGCGGGCGCGAAGAACACGAAGATGATGAAGTCGTAGAACTCGAGCGCGCCGCCGAGTGCGGCAAGGCCAAGGGTTTTGTAGTCGCTGCGCGTGAGCGCGCGTTCGGCGGCGCGAGGCACGCCGCTCAATTCGGAAGCTTGCATGGTCAGGACGATCGGTATTCGAATGTTGTTGTCGGTGCTGCGTCTCCAGGGCCCGCTATTGGCTGGACTGGCTAGGCGCGCCTGCCTCGTCGAAACTGTGCCGGGCGCCGGATAGGGCACGCGACACGCGCCGTTGCACCGGGATGGGGCGCAACGAAGACGAAGCGTGAAAGCGGGTGGGGGGATTCTACAGGAGCGCGAAATACGCGCGCGCGGGGCTGCGCCGAGGAACGCTTCGGACTTTGCCGAACCTGAAATGCACGCGGCGCGGCACGCGGATGAACCGCTTGCCGCGCCGTGCTGGGCTGGGTAGAAGCCGGGCGATCAGTTGCCGCCGATCAGTTGCCGGCGATCGTGTCGACCGGCTTGAACGTGCCGTGCTCGACCTTGTAGATCGTGACCGGCGCATCCTTCAGGTCGCCCTTCGCGTCGTACGCGATGCTCGGCGCCGACACGCCCTTGACCGACAGCTTGCCGAGATACGGCGCATAGACTTTCGGGTCGGTCGAGTTCGCGTTCTTCATCGCGGTGAGCAGCGCGATCGTGCCGTCGTACGAGTAGGGCGAGTAGGTGATCACGTCTTCGTTGAAGCGTGCCTTGTAGCGTGCCGCGTAGCCGGCAAAGCCCGGCATCTTCTCCTTCGGCAGCCCGCCCATGTAGACGATCGCGCCTTCGGCAGCTTCGCCGCCGACCTTCAGGAAGGTCGGCGAGCGCGACATCTCGCCGGTCACGAACGCCGACTTCATGCCGAGCTGGCGCATCTTGCGGATCATCGGCGACGATTGCGCATCGCCGCCGCCGTAGAAGATCGCGTCGGGGTTCATGCCCTTCAGGTTGGTCAGGATCGCCGAGAAATCGAGCGCCTTGTCGTTCGTGAAGTCGCGCTTGACGATCGTGCCGCCGGCCGCTTCGACGGCCTTCGCGAATTCGTCGGCGATGCCCTGGCCGTAGGCCGTGCGGTCGTCGATGATCGCGACGCGCTTGAAGTGCAGCGTCTTCACTGCATACGTGCCGACGATGCGGCCGGCCTGTGCGTCGCTCGTCAGCAGCCGGAAGGTCGTCTTGTAGCCGCGCGCCGTGTATTGCGGCGACGTCGCCATCGAGATCTGCGGCAGCCCTGCGCGATCGTACAGATCGGATGCAGGAATGCTCGTGCCCGAGTTGAAGTGGCCGATGATCCCGCTGACGTTGTCGTCGATCAGCCGCTGCGCGACGGTGGTGCCGGTGCGCGGGTCGGCCTGATCGTCCTGCGAGTCGAGCTGGAACGTGACCGGCTTGCCGCCGATCGTCGGATGCGTTGCATTGAAGTCGGCGATTGCGAGTTGCACGCCCTTCTGCATGTCGGCGCCGTAGTTCGACTGCGGCCCCGTCAGCGGTGCGGCGAAACCGATCTTGACGACGTCGGCGGCGATGGCGTGTGCGCCCGACAGTGCGCAGGCAGCAGCCAGCGCGACGTGCGATACCTTCAGCTTCACTTTCACTTCCCCTTGATGGCATGGTTGGGCCGCTGCCGGCTGGCGGGCCGGTGCGGTAAGCCGGGCGAGACGCATCGGTTCGCCGGCTTGGGTGAATGCCGTGCGGGTTCGCCGGGCGCTGCGCGCTGTGCCGGAATCGGCGTGCGCGGCGGCGGCGGGATGTCGTCTCGTGACCGTTGAGCGAAGTCTAGGTAGCGAAAATACGCGCGTCTTGCGCGTTCCGTGCGCGGCCGGCGACGATTTCGGCATATCGTCGAATACCCTGATATGTGCTGAAATCGTCATCCATGATGCGCAAACGCGCCAAGACGCGACGCGCCCGCGTTTTTAGGATGGCGGGTTCGGGCGCGTGCGGCCGAAGTGCCGCTGCGGTTCGCACCGGCACCGCGGCGCAGAGGCGGTGCGATGCGGCGAAACGTGCGAAAGGTGCGAAACGTGCGGAATATGCGAAACGTGCATAAGCGAGCATCGAAGCGCGGCGCCACACGCGGCACGGTCGTTGCGCACACAACTGCATGACGCACCACGCCGCGTCGGCCGTCGCCGGCCGACGACTGCCCGCCGCACTCCGCCGTGCGCGCGCATGGCACTGCCGCCCGGGAACGCCGCCACGCGTTCGAGGGTCGCTCCTATAATCGACGCCATCAGCCACTCGCTTTGCAGATGCCGGGATGACGAACTTGCTTGCCGTACCGCCCATGAGCCTGTCCGACACGTTGCGCTACCAGCCCGACAATGCCGATTTCGGCGCGATGCTCGCGCACTTCCGCCTGCTCGAGCCGGTGTTCGATGCGCTGCCCGACGTCGCGTTCTTCGTGAAGGACGCGAACGGACGCTACGCGCTCGTCAATCGCACGCTCGCGATGCGCTGCGGTTACAAGGACAAGCGCGACCTGCTCGGCAAGACGACCGACGAAGTGTTTCCGCGCCGCTTCGGCCGCACCTATTTCGAGCAGGACATGGCGACGATCAATGCCGGCCAGCAACTGATGGACCAGCTCGAGCTGCATCTGTATCCGGGGCGCCAGCCGGGCTGGTGCCTGACCTGCAAGGAGCCGCTGCGCGACGCGGCCGGCAAGGTGGTGGGGCTTGCGGGCATCTCGCGCGACCTGAAGGCGCACGAGGGCTCGCACCCGGCGTACAGCAAGCTCGCCGACGTGGTCCAGCACATCCAGGATCACTATGTGCAGCCGCTTAACCTGAAGCAGCTCGCGCAGATGGCCGGGATGTCGGTCGCGCAGCTGGAGCGCTACTTCCACAAGGTGTTTCACCTGACGCCGCGCCAGGTGCTGTTGAAAACGCGGCTCGACGCGGCCACGGCGCTGCTCGTCACGCACGACAAGGTGACGGATGTCGCGGCGTTATGCGGCTATACGGATCACAGCGCGTTCACGCGCCAGTTCAAGGCGACGGTCGGCGTGACGCCGACCGAATACCGGTTGATGCTGCAGGATCGGGCAGGATGACGCGACGCGCCGGCATGGCGGGCGCGTCGCAGGAATCGGGGTAAGGCGGGTAAGGCGTGTAAGGCTGGGAAGCGGGCGGAAAACCGGCTCGAAGGCGGGCGGAGAAGTGGAAAGCGGTGAAAGTGGCGGCTCAGCGGTAGCCGAGCCCTTTCAGGACGGCCGTGCCGTCTTCGGTCAGCCGGAAGCTCGGCGCCGTGTCAGGGTCGAGCTTGACCATCTCGACGAGGCCGGCTTCCTGCAGCGCAGGCAGTTCGGCTTTGGCGTTCGCACTGATCGGTGCGTGCAGCAGCACGAGCAGCGTCGCGATTTCATGATGGCTGAGCAGACGACGCAGCATCGTCTTCTTTGCAGGGGGTGCGGCCGGACGGCCCGCGGGTGCTTCTACGGCGCTCATCGCTGTCCTCCATTTCGGGATAACCATCGGGTACTGGTTCCGGATGGTGCCGACGAAGACTTAAGCGATTCTTAAAAGCGCGGTGCCGCCGCGGATGCTGCACTGCGGCGCGCGTTACCGGATGTAACCCCCGCCGGGCGGCCGTGCCCGGCCGCGAGCGGGGCCCCTTGCCCCGCGGGCGAAGCCCCGGCATTCACCATCATGGTGCGCGGGGCGACGTGCGTCGCCACGCCGCACCGGTTTTTCAGCCGGTTCGGCGCCAAAACGACACCGAATGCGTTCCTTCATTTCCTGCGCTGGGCCTGCGCGGCAAGTCGCACGGCCGCATTCGCCGCGCCGTAACCATCGTAGCCGCCGCGCCGCTCGACGATTTCGAGCGAGAAGCGGTTGTCGACCAGTTCCGTGTACGCATGCAGGAATTCGCCGCCGTGCTCGTCGCGGTCGTACAGCAGGTGGTGGGCGCTCAGCGTGTCGATCAGTTCGTCCGACAGCGCGTAGCGCGCGGCGAGATCGTCGTAGTAGTTCGCCGGAATCCGCAGGAACGGCACGCCGTCGGCGGCGAACGCGGCAATCGTGTTCACGATGTCTTCGGTCCGGAACGCGACGTGGTTCAGCCCCGTCCCGTGATAACGGTCGAGCGATTCGGCGACGGCCGTATGGCGGTCGACCGACGCATTCAGCGCGATCCGCACCGAGCCGTCGGCGCTGCGCACCGCGCGGCTGCGCATCAGCCCGTACGGGTCGGGCACCAGCCAGCTGCGCTCTGCCTCGAAGCCGAAGGCCGTCTTGAAGAAGAGGATCCACGTGTCGAGCGCGTCGGCCGGCAGCGCGAGGCACACGTGGTCGATACCCGTCAGCAGGCCGACCTCGCCCGGGCCGTCGATGTCCGTCAGCACGAAGTCCGATTCATAGAGCGTCGGCGTGTTCGGCGCCTCGTCGACGAAATACTCGAGGCTGCCGTCCGGCGCCTTCACGCTCGGCAGCACGCGCTCGTTCGGCCCGACCCGGCCGGAGAACGGCGCATAGCCGTAGCCGGCCGCGCGTTCGAACGCCACTTTCGCGTCGTCGACGCGGAACGCGGACGCGCACAGCGACAGCCCATGCTGCTGGAAGAACGCGTCGGCGAACGAGTCGCGCTCGGCGTTCAGCACGATCGATGCGGCGCCGTGCTGGAACAGCGTCACGTCCTTCGACCGATGGCGGCCCGCGAGCCGGAAGCGCATCCGGCCGAGCCATTCGCCGACGGTGGCCGCCGCCTGCGCGTTCACCGCGAATTCGATGAACTGGAAGCCGACGTGTGCAGGCGGCGCCGGCGGCGCGAACAGCGGCTGGCTGGGCGCCGGGGCGCGGCCGTCCTGCGCGAGCCGCGTGCGCGTCAGCTCTTCCAGATAGAGCAGCGAACGATGGCCGTCGGCGGCCGTGATCGCGGTCGGCGCGGCGCGGAACCCGTCGTTGAAGATCTCGAGCGACAGCGGCCCCGTATAGCCGGACTCGATCACGCGGGCCGTAAAGCGCGCGAGATCGAAGTCGCCCTGGCCGGGGAACGAGCGGTAGTGGCGGCTCCATTCGAGCACGTCCATGGCCAGTATCGGCGCATCGGCGATCTGAACGAACGCGATCCGGTCGCCGGGAATGTCGGCGATCGCGTCGGGCGAGTCGTCGAGCGACAACGTATGGAAGCTGTCGAGTGCGAGCCCGAGGTGCGGACTGTTCACCGCGTTCACGAGCTGCCATGCGTGGCCGTACCGCTTCACGACGCGGCCCCACGCGAGCGCCTCGTACGCGACGATCACGCCGGCCTCGCGCGCCGCCTCGGCCAGCGCGCCGAGCTGGTCGACCAGCACCGCATCGTCGGCGATGGTGTCGGGCGACACGTTGCTGCACACCAGGATGCGGTCGGTGCCGAGCGCGTGCATCACGTCGAACTTGCGCCGGACGCGGTCCAGGTTGCGGGCGAGCTGGGCGGCGCTCACGCCTTCGAAGTCGCGAAACGGCTGGAACAGCACGATGTCGAGGCCGAGATCGGCGGCCATGCGGCGGACGTCGGCGGGTGATCCGTCGAAGTAGACGAGGTCGTTCTCGAAGATTTCGACGCCATCGAAACCGGCTGCGTGGACGGCGGCGAGCTTTTCGGCGAGCGTGCCGGACAGTGACACGGTGGCGATCGAGCGCTGCATGGGCGAATCCTGCGGATGAGCGGGATGTGGCGCCGGCCGGACCGGACCGGAATGAACCAGTCGTTGAGTTCCGAATGTGCGCCATATCCCTAATTTACTAGGGAAGTGAGACGAATTATACAAACTAACTAGATGGTACAAATTAGCGAAAACCCGAAAAGACAGCGTGCGCGCGCCGGCGCACACTAGCCGCCTACTGATGTTACCGGGCTGAACCGATCTTTGTTCAGCCCCTGTTTTGGAGCAGAATCGTCATGAGCAAGCACAAGGTGCTGGTGCTGAACGGCCCGAACCTGAATCTCCTGGGGACCCGCGAGCCCCATATCTACGGCGCGGAAACGCTCGCCGACGTCGAGCAGCGCTGCCATGCGGCGGCAGAGGGGCTCGGGCTGGAGGTCGACTTCCGTCAGTCGAACGCCGAGCATCAACTGATCGACTGGCTGCATGCCGCGCGCCACGACACCCACGGCATCGTGATCAACCCGGCTGCCTACACGCACACGTCGGTCGCGCTGGCCGACGCGCTGTCCGCGATCGCGAAGCCCGTGATCGAGGTGCATATCTCGAACGTGCATCGCCGCGAGGCATTCCGTCACCACTCGTATGTATCGGCGGTCGCCGAAGGCGTGATCTGCGGCTGCGGTACCGATGGCTACCTGTTTGCGCTGCAGCGCCTGTCGACCCTGTTTGCCCGAGGCGCCGCACGATGAGCCGTCCGTCGTTTCTGATCGGCCTGATCGGCCAGGGTATCGGCGCCTCGCTGTCGCCCGCGATGCACGAGGAAGAAGGTTTCCAGCAGGGATTCGGCTATGTATACCGGCGCATCGATCTCGACGCGCTCGGCGTGACCGTCGACGCGTTGCCGCAATTGCTCGATGCCGCGCAGCGGATGGGCTACAACGGGCTGAACATCACGCATCCGTGCAAGCAGCGCGTGATCGAGCATCTCGACGCGTTGTCGGACGACGCGCGCGCGCTCGGCGCGGTGAATACCGTGCTGTTCAAGGACGGCAAGCGGATCGGCCACAACACCGACTGGTCCGGCTTCGCGAAATCGTTCCGCCGCGGGCTGCCCGACGCGTCGCTCGAACGCGTGGTCCAGCTCGGCGCGGGCGGCGCGGGTGCGGCCGTCGCGCATGCCGCGCTGCAGATGGGCGCGGCCGAACTGACGATTTTCGACGTCGACGGTACGCGCGCGTCCGGCCTCGCGGCCGAACTGCAGCAGCGCTTTCCCGCGGCGCGCGTCACGCCCGGCAGCGATCTCGCGGCCGCGATGCAGGCGGCCACGGGCCTGATCCACGCGACGCCGACCGGCATGGTCAAGCACCCGGGCCTGCCGCTGCCGGCCGAGCTGCTCCACGCGGGGATGTGGGTGGCCGACATCGTGTATTTCCCGCTCGAAACCGAACTGCTTCACGCCGCGCGCGCGGCCGGTTGCGCCACGCTGCCCGGCGGCGGAATGGCCGTGTATCAGGCGGTCGACGCATTCGAGATCTTTACCGGACGCACGCCGGACGCCGAGCGGATGTTCGAGCACTTTCAGTCGCTCGTCGCGCGCTGACCCCATCGATACGCAAAGAAAGACCAGGAGACGACCATGCAGCACACCACTCACTCGAACGCGCCGCCCGCGCAGGCGGCCGGCACGGTCCGGCGAACGTCGGCGCGCTACAAGATTCTCGCGCTGCTCGCGATCGGCACGATGATCAACTATCTCGACCGGACCGTGCTGGGAGTCGCTGCGCCGCAGCTCACCAAGGAGCTCGGCATCAACGCGGCGGTGATGGGCATCATGTTCTCCGCGTTCTCGTGGACGTATGTCGCGGCGCAGGTGCCGGGCGGTCTCTTTCTCGATCGGCTGGGCAGCAAGGTCACGTATTACTGGTCGATGACGCTGTGGTCGCTGTGCACGTTCCTGCAGGGCTTCGTGCCGGGCGTCGGGACGCTGCTCGCGTGCCGCCTCGGTCTCGGCATCGCGGAAGCGCCGTGCTTCCCGACCAACAGCCGCGTCGTCGCGACGTGGTTCCCGCAGAGCGAGCGCGCGATGGCGACCGGCACTTATACCGTCGGCGAGTACATCGGCCTCGCGTTCTTCAGCCCCGTACTGTTCGCGCTGATGGGCGCGTTCGGCTGGCGTTCGCTGTTCTGGGTCGTCGGCGCGATCGGCATTGCGTTCGGCCTGGTCTGGTGGAAGTTCTACCACGAGCCGCGCAACCATCCGGGCGCGAACGCCGAGGAGCTCGCATACATCGAGGCGGGCGGCGGTCTCGTGCATGGCGCGCGCAAGGGCGGCGCGGCTGAAAAGGGCGGCAAGGGCGAGCAGAAGCAGTTCAGCTGGGCGATGGCCGGCCGGCTGCTGAAAAAGCGCCAGCTGGCGGGCATCTGCCTCGGCCAGTTCGCCGGCAACTCGACGCTCGTGTTCTTCCTGACCTGGTTTCCGACCTATCTCGCAACCGAACGCCACATGGGCTGGCTGAAGATCGGCTTCTTCGCGGTGATGCCGTTCATCGCCGCGTCGGTCGGCGTGATGTTCGGCGGGATCTTCTCCGACTGGCTGCTGCGTCGCGGCAAGTCGGCGAACCTCGCGCGCAAGCTGCCGATCATCGCGGGCCTGCTGCTGGCTTCGACGATCATTCTCGCCAACTACGTGCAGAGCAACGAGGCCGTGATCGCGATCATGTCGGTCGCGTTCTTCGCGCAGGGGATGGCCGCGCTCGGCTGGACGCTCGTGTCCGACATCGCGCCGGACGGCCTGCTCGGCGTGACCGGCGGCATCTTCAACTTCGCGGCGAACCTCGCGGGCATCGTGACGCCGCTCGTCGTCGGCTTCATCGTCGCATCGACCGGGTCGTTCGTCGGCGCGCTCGTGTTCATTGGCGTGATCGCGCTGATCGGCGCGCTGTCGTACATCTTCGTCGTCGGCGACATCAAGCGGATCGAACTGTAAGTACCGGCTCCACGCACTGTCGGTGCGTTCGCCCGGCGGCCCGAAAGGCCGCCGGGCGTTTTTGTCTGCGCGCCCGGCTGGCGCGATCATCACGCACGATCGTCACGCGCGCTGCACGGCAATCCCGAGCGATTCGACCGCCTGCCCGATCGCCGCGACCGCGCGCCGGATGTCGTCGGCGTCGATCGCGCCGATGCAGCCGACGCGGAACGTCTCGCGCTGCGTCAGCTTCCCCGGGTACAGGACGAAGCCCGCGTCGCGCACCGTGTCGTAGAAGCGGCGGAAATCGTAGGCCGGATGGTCGGGCGCGTGGAACGTGACGATCACGGGCGCCTGCACGCTCGCGTCGAGGAACGGCACGAAGCCGAGCGCGCGCATCGATTCGACCAGCGTCCGGCAGTTCTGCGCATAGCGCGCGCCGCGCGCCGGCTGGCCGCCTTCGGCGAGGTACTGGTCGAGCGCGGCGCGCAGCGCGGCGATCACATGCGTCGGCGGCGTGAAGCGCCACTGGCCCGTCTTGCGCAGATACGCGTACTGATCGTGCAGATCGAGCGCGAGCGACGGCGAGTTGCCGGCGCACGCGTCGAGCGCGTCGCGCCGCACGATCGCGAACCCCATTCCCGGCACGCCTTCCAGGCATTTGCCGCTCGCCGAGATCAGCGCGTCGATCCCGCTGTCCGCCAGCGCGATCGGCAGCGCGCCGAACGAACTCATCGCGTCGACGATCAGCCGCTTGCCGTGCCGCCGGCACACCGCCGCGATCGCGTCGAGCGGATTCAGGATCCCGGCGCTCGTTTCCAGATGCACCAGTGCGACGTGCGTGATGCGCGGCTCGCGCGCGAACGCCGCTTCGACCGTGGCCGGATCGACGGCCGCGTCCTCGCCGAGCGGCAACGCGACGGCTTCGATGCCGAGCCGGCCGAGGATCTTCAGGATGCGCGCGCAATACGCGCCGTTGTCGGGCACGAGCACGACACCGTCGCGCGGCACCAGCGTGCCGAGCGCGGCCTCGACCGAGAACGTGCCGCTGCCCTGCATCGGCACGCACACGTACGCGTCGCCGCCGCGCGCGATCGCGACGAGATCCGCGCAGACGCTGGCGGTCAACGCGTTGAATGCGGCGTCCCACGAGCCCCAGTCATGTTGCATTGCGTGGCGCGTTGCGGCGGAGGTGGTGAGCGGGCCGGGCGTCAGCAGAATCGGTTCGGACATGGTTTTTCTCCAGCAATGGTCGGACGAAACGCCGGTCGGCATTTCTGAATGACTTGCATGATATTGGCAAAATGTGTCATTTTTTGGAAATTGTGGCAGTCGTCACGGGTTTGTCATCGAACGCTGTGATCCTTCGGTTGCCGCGCGAAACCACCTGCAGCGCGGCAGCGAGGCAGGCCGGTTGTCGGTCTGCCCGACTGAAAGAGCCGGATCGTGCCCCGGCCGCTTGGTGTTCCGCCTACGGAGAAGTGAGATGACACTGCAGAATTCCTCGCGCGCCGCTGCCGGCGCGTTCCGCAAGCTCGCGCTGGCCGCCTGCGCCGCCGGTCTGTTGCAAGGCGTGGCGATGCCCGCGCATGCGGCGAACGCGGTCGTGCTGTATACGGCGGACGGTCTCGAGAACCTGTATCGCGACGTGCTGCCGGCGTTCGAGAAGAAGGAAGGCGTCAAGGTCAACATCGTGACGGCGGGCAGCGGCGAGGTCGTCAACCGCGCGAACATCGAAAAGAATTCGCCGAAGGCGGACGTGATCGTCACGCTGCCGCCGTTCATCCAGCAAGCCGGCCAGATGGGCCTGCTCCAGGCGTACCAGAGCGTCAACTACAAGAACGTGCCCGCGATCGCGAAGGCGGAAGACGGTACCTGGGCGACGTTCGTGAACAACTACTTCTCGTTCGCGATCAATCCTGACGTCGTGAAGAACCAGCCGAAGACGTTCGCCGACCTGCTGTCGCCGAGCTATGCCGGCAAGGTCGCGTACTCGAACCCGGCCACGGCCGGCGACGGGATGGCCGTGCTGATCCTGACGACGTCGCTGATGGGCGAGGACAAGGCGTTCGACTACCTCGCGAAGCTGTCGCAGAGCGTGAAGTTCCACACGAAGGGCACGGGCTACCTGAACGTGCTGCTGTCGCGCAACGAGATCAGCGTCGCGAACGGCGACCTGCAGATGGACCTCGACGACGCCGAGCACGGCGCGCTGTCCGTCAAGCCGATCTTCCTGTCGGCGAAGGCCGGCGACCAGCCGACCACGTTCCAGCTGCCGTACGGCATCGGCCTGATCAAGAGCGGCCCGAACCAGGACGCCGGCAAGAAGCTGATCGACTACCTGATGTCGACGGACGTGCAGTCGAAGGTGCCGGACATGTACGGCATCCCGGGCCGCACCGACGTGCCGCTGACCGGCAAGAACGGCGAAGCGGTCAAGAAGGCGATCGCGGGCGTGAAGCTGATCCCGGTCGACTGGAACCAGGTGATGGCGAAGAAGCCGGAATGGATCGAGCGCTGGAAGAAGGACGTGATCGGCAGCTCGGGCAAGCAGCTCGACGTCGTCAAGCCGAAGTGATCGGCGCACGCCGCCTGTATTCGTGAGCGAGAGGATGAACCCGGTGGAAACCGTCCTGACCCATCCCGGCGCATTCGGCGCCGCCGAGCCGCGCGCCACGCTGCGGTCCGGCGCGCCGGGCGGCGTGCGGATCGAACACCTGAGCGTGCGCTACGGCGCACGCACGGTGCTGGAAGATCTGTCGCTGTCGATCGGCGCCGGTGAATTTTTGACCGTGCTCGGCAAGAGCGGCTGCGGCAAGACCACGCTGCTGCGCTTCATCGCCGGGTTCGTGAAGGCCGACGGCCTGACCGGCACGCTGACCGTGGCCGGACGCGACCTGACCTATGCGCCGCCGCACAAGCGCAACCTCGGTCTGTTGTTCCAGAATTACGCGCTGTTCCCGCACCTGTCGGTGTTCGAGAACGTCGCATTCGGGCTGCGCGCCCGCAGGATGGCGTCGTCGGAAGTGACGCGCCGCGTCGCCGATGCGCTGAAGCTCGTGCAGCTCGGCGACGCCGGCCACCACCTGCCCGCGCAGCTCTCGGGCGGGATGCAGCAGCGTGTCGCGCTGGCGCGCGCGCTCGTGATCGAGCCGGACGTGCTGCTGCTCGACGAACCGCTGTCGGCGCTCGATGCCAACCTGCGCGCATCCGTGCGCAGCGAACTGAAGGCGCTGCACGAGCGGCTGCCGAACCTGACCGTCGTTTGCGTGACGCACGACCGCGACGACGCGCTCGTGCTGTCCGACCGCGCGCTGCTGATGCGTGACGGCCACATCGCGCAACTCGGCACGCCGCAGCAGTTGTACGACGCGCCGCAGGACGGCTATGTCGCGCGCTATCTCGGCCCGGCGAACCTGCTGCCGCCGCGCGTGATCTTCCCGCTCGGCGATCCGCGCCACGACGTGCGCGACAAGGTCGCCTGCGTGCGCCCCGAGCGGCTGACCGTGATGCCGCTCGCGGCCGGCGGCCTGCACGGCACGGTGTCGTCCGTCGAATGGCAGGGCGCGGATCTGTCGATCGCGGTCGTGATCGACGCGGCGCCCGATGAACCCGTGCGCGTGACGATGCAACGCGGCCGCGGCGCGGCCCCCGAGCGCGGTGCGCGCGTGTCCCTGCATTGCGAGGCTGACGATGTCGTCCTTATCGAGCCCTGAAGCCGGCCTGCCGCCGCACGTGCTCGCGTCGGCCGCGGCACACGCTGCCGTCGCGCGGCGCCGCAAGCGCATGGGCGACTTGCACCTGGCCGCACTCGCGATCGTCGTGCTGGGGCCGCTCGTCGTCTATCCGCTCGTGCGGCTCGTGCTGCTGAGCGTGTCCGGCGATCACGGGCTGAGCTTCGCCGCGTACCGGACGTTCTTCGGCAACCCCGATACGCGCAACGTGCTGCTGACGACGCTCGGCGTGCTGTTCGCGAGCGCGGGCACGGCGTCCGTGCTCGGCGTGCTGCTCGCCGCGCTGCTGTTCTTCAAGCCGTTCCCTGGCGCGGCGCTCGTCACGCGCTTCCTCGAGCTGTACGTCGCGTTCCCGTCGTTCCTCGTCGCGTTCACGCTGATCTTCCTGTACGGCTCGCAAGGCTCGATCAGCATCGGGCTGCAGCATCTGTTCCATCTCGAGAATCCGCCGCTCGACTTTCTGTTCGGCATCGGCGGCGTGATCCTCGCGCAGACCGTGTTCTACACGCCGTTCGTCGTGCGGCCGACGCTCGCGTCGTTCGCGACGCTGGACCTGCGGCTGATCGAAGCGGCGCGCAGCCTCGGCGCATCCGGCTGGATGCTCGCGCGCCGCGTCGTGCTGCCGATCGCGTGGCCGGGCATCGCCGCCGGCACCGTGCTGTGCTTCCTGCTGACGCTCAACGAGTTCGGGATTCTGCTGGTGCTCGGCAGCGCGCGGCTCGTCACGCTGCCGGTCGCGATCTACAGCAGCGCGACCGTCGACCTCGACCTGCCGACCGCGTCGGCCGGCGCCGTGGTGATGCTGGCATTGTCGCTGGCGCTGTATGCGGTTTATCGCCGGGTGAACCGGCGTGCGACGGGAGGGAACGATGTCCGCTGAATTCCGTATCGGGCAAGCGGTGCCGCGCCACCAGATCGGCTGGGGCGACACGCTGCTCAAGCATGCGTCGCGCGCGGCGCTCGCGCTCGCCGCGTTCGCGTGCTTCTGGCTGTTCGTGCTGCCGGTGATCGTCGTCGCGCTGTCGAGCGTGTCGACGCAGTGGTCGGGCACGATTCTGCCGGCCGGCTACAGCCTGCGCTGGTTCGAACGGCTCGGGTCGCCGGAATACGACGCGCTGCTGACGAGCCTCGAAATCGGCTTCGGCGTGTCGGCGATCGGCACGATCCTCGGGCTGTGGCTCGCGCTTGCGCTCGAAGGGCGCGACCGGCGCGGCCTTGGCGCGGTCGTCGACGCGCTCGTGATGGTGCCGAACGGCGTGCCGAGCGTCGTGCTCGGGCTCGCGGTGTTGATCGCGTATCACCAGAAGCCGCTCGACCTGTCGAGCTCGGCCGCGATCGTCGTGCTCGTGCAGCTCGCGCTGATCTTGCCGTTCTGCTATCGGTGCGCGGCCGCCGCGCTGCGTCCCGAGCTGACCGTGCTGCGCGAAGCCGCGGCGAGCCTCGGTGCGCCGCCCGCGATGGTGCTGCGCCGCGTGCTGCTGCCGCAGCTCGTGCCCGCGCTGCGCGCGAGCCTCGCGCTCGGTTTCGCGTTGTCGCTCGGCGAGCTCGGTGCGACGCTGACCGTCTATCCGCCCGGTTTCGCGACCGTGCCGATCGTCGTGATCGGCCAGGTGGAGCGCGGCTATTACCTGCCGGCATCGGCGCTGTCGTTGCTGATGCTCGGCGCGTCGCTCGCGGCGCTGCTGTTGATCGCCGCGCGCGTGCCGCGCGGCAAGCGGGCGGCATCATGAACGCCGCGTTCGCGTTGCGGCAGCCCGGCGAGCAAGCGGCTACGGGCAACGTGTCGACGGATCTCGCGGGACGCTCGATCGACGTCAACGGCCGGCGCTACCGGCTGCCGGTCGAGCCGACCGTCGTCGTATGCGTCGACGGCTGCGAGTACGACTATCTCGAACGCGCGGTGGCAGCAGGCGTCGCGCCATTCATCGGCCGGATGATCGCGCAAGGCACTGCGTGGCGCGCGGACTGCGTCGTGCCGACCTTCACCAACCCGAACAACCTGTCGATCGTGTGCGGCGTGCCGCCGTCGGTCCACGGGATCTGCGGCAACTACTTCTGGGACCCGGCCGCCGACGGCGGTCGCGGCGCCGAAGTGATGATGAACGACCCGGCCTACCTGCGCGCCGGCACGCTGCTCGCGGCGGCGTCCGACGCGGGTGCGCGGGTGGCCGTCGTCACCGCCAAGGACAAGCTGCGCCGGCTGCTCGGCTGGCAGATGAAAGGCATCTGCTTCTCCGCGGAGAAGGCGGCGCAGGCCAATCTCGCGGAAAACGGCATCGTCGACGTGCTCGACTGGGTCGGGCTGCCATCGCCCGACGTATACAGCGCGGTGTTGTCCGAATTCGTGTTCGCGGCCGGCGTGCGGCTTGCGCAGACGCGTCAGGTCGACTTGATGTACCTGTCGACCACCGACTACGTGCAGCACAAGTGCGAACCGGGCAGCGCCGGCGCGAATGCGTTTTACGCGATGATGGACGGTTATCTCGCGCAGCTCGACGCGCTCGGCTGGGCGATCGGGCTCACTGCCGACCACGGGATGAACGCGAAGCATGATCCGGCTACCGGCCGCCCGAACGTGATCTATCTGCAGGATGCGTTCGACGGCTGGTTCGGCACGCATGCCGCGCGCGTGATCCTGCCGATCACCGACCCGTACGTCGTGCACCACGGCGCGCTCGGCTCGTTCGCGACGGTGTATCTGGCACCCGGCGTCGACCGGACCGACGCGATGTGGCGCGTGGGCGGCCTCGACGGCGTCGAGCTCGTGCTCGACAACGCCGAAGCTGCCGCGCGCTTCGAGCTGCCGGCAGACCGGATTGGCGACCTCGTCGTGATCGCACGACGCGACATGACGCTCGGCACGCGCGAGCGCGAGCATGACCTGTCGGGTCTCACGGTCCCGCTGCGTTCGCACGGCGGCGTGTCCGAGCAGGAAGTGCCGTTGCTGTTCAATCGTCGGATCGAGCGGGATGACGCTGCACGTCGTCCGCGCAACTTCGACGTGTTCGCTTTCGTGCTGAACCGGATCCCATCATGATGGCTCATCCCCGACAGGATCACCCCGCGTTTCGCGCCGAGGCGCTGCGCTGGTGCGGTACGCGCGCGGCGCGCGAGCGCGCGTTCGATGTCACCGATCCGTATACCGGCACGCGTGTCGGGACGGCGCCGCTGGCGAGCGTTGACGATGTGCGCGCCGCGTTCGACTACGCGATGGCGTACCGGCCGACGCTCACGCGCTACGAGCGTTCGCAGATCCTCGAGCGCGCGGCCGCGCTGCTGCGCGAGCGCACCGAGGAAGCGTCGGACCTGATTACGCTCGAGTCGGGATTGTCGAAACGGGATTCGCGCTACGAAATCGGCCGCGTCGCCGACGTGCTGAAGTTCGCGTCGGTCGAAGCGCTGCGTGACGACGCGCAGAGCTTCTCGTGCGACCTGACGCCTCATGGCAAGGCGCGCCGCGTGTTCTCGCAGCGGCAGCCGCTCGATGGTGTGATCGTCGCGATCACGCCGTTCAATCATCCGATGAATCAGGTCGCGCACAAGATTGCGCCGGCGATCGCGACCAACAACCGCGTGATCGTGAAGCCGTCCGAGAAGGTGCCGCTGTCGGCGTTCTATCTGGCGGACCTGCTCTACGAGGCCGGCCTGCCCGAACCGATGCTGCAGGTGCTGACCGGCGACCCGCGCGAGATCGCGGACGAACTCGTCACGCATCCGCATGCATCGCTGATTACGTTCACGGGCGGAGTATCGATCGGCAAGGCGATCGCGGCGCGGGCCGGCTACCGGCGCATCGTGCTCGAGCTGGGCGGCAACGATCCGCTGATCGTGCTCGACGACGCCGATCTCGAGCGGGCAACGTCGCTGGCCGTGCTGGGTTCGTACCGGAATTCGGGCCAGCGCTGCACGGCCGTCAAGCGGATGCTGGTGCAGCGCTCGATTGCGCCGGCATTCACCGAGTTGCTCGTCGAGAAGACGCGCGCGTGGACGTACGGCGATCCGTTCGATCCCGCCAACGAGATGGGCACGGTGATCGACGACGCGGCGGCGCGGCTGTTCGAGGCACGGGTGAGCGAGGCCGTCGCGCAGGGCGCGCGCCTGCTGACCGGCAACGTGCGGCGTGGCGCGCTGTATGCGCCGACCGTGCTCGACAACGTCGATCCGACGATGACGATCGTGCGCGAGGAGACCTTCGGCCCGGTATCGCCCGTGATCGCGTTTGACACGATCGACGACGCGATCCGGATCAGCAACGGGACGGCATTCGGGCTGTCGTCGGGCCTCTGCACGGACAGTACGGCCGCGGTCGTGCGCTTCGTGAACGAGCTGAACGTCGGCACGGTGAATGTGTGGGAAGTGCCCGGATATCGGATCGAGCTGTCGCCGTTCGGCGGGATCAAGGATTCGGGGCTTGGCTATAAGGAAGGCGTTCAGGAAGCGATGAAGAGCTTCACGAACCTGAAGACGTTTTCGCTGCCTTGGGAGTGAGCGGATGGCACTGACTGTCGTAGAGATTCACGGGTTGTATCGCGAGCATGGCCATGTCGCGTACAGCGGCGAACCGGTCACGCAACTGGAGCATGCGCTGCAGAGCGGTTCGCTGGCGGAAGAGGCGGGCGCCGACGAGGCGCTGGTCGCGGCGGCGTTCCTGCACGATCTCGGGCATCTGCTGAATCGGCAGGGCGAGACGCCGAGCGCGCGCGGGATCGACGATCTGCATCAGTATTACGTGTTGCCGTTCCTGCGGCCGTTGTTCAACGACGCGGTGCTGGAGCCGATCCGGCTGCACGTCGACGCGAAGCGCTGCCTGTGCCGGACGGATGTTGGCTACTTCGAGAGCTTGTCGCCGGACTCGGTGCGCAGCCTCGCGCTGCAGGGCGGTATCTTCAGTGAAGACGAGACGGCCGCGTTCCTGCAGCGCCCGTTCGCGGAGGACGCGCTGCGTCTGCGCCGCTGGGACGATACGGCCAAGGAAGAAGGCAAGGCGACGCCGAGTCTCGATCACTATATGGAGATAGTCGCGCGCCAGGTGCGCGTGGCCTGACGATTCGATTCGGTTGCCTCTATATTTGAGGCCCCGCGCGCGGCAGCGTGCGGGGCCTCAAATATTTTCGCGAAACCCCTTGCGCGATCAGCGGGCGGTGCTTAGAATCACGCCTCTTTCGCGCTAACGGAAACGCAGCGCGGGAGACAAGAAGGGAAGCGGTGCGGTCGAGGTTGCTGTCGAGCCTTGGCGCACAAGGAGTTGAACCCCAACCGTCGCAACGAAGTAGTTAAAAAAGTTGTTGACGAGTTGAAAAGGGCGGTTCATAATCTCGCTTCTCTGCTGCTGAAAACGCAGCGCTGCTGAGAAACACGAAGTTCCTCGCAGACATGCTATGCTCTTTAAAAATTAACAGCCGATAAGTGTGGGCGCTTGATGGCAGCGAGCTGATCCTCGGATCAGATAGCGAAAGTATCAAGAGTCTCACACTAAAGTAAGTCAGGTTTATGAAGTGATTCATATTCC
>NZ_JAPVQY010000015.1 GCF_027257875.1 Burkholderia sp. IMCC1007 | reverse complement strand
CGCGCCGAACGCGGCCGGCGGCGCATCCGCGTCGGCGGCCGCGGCGCGCGCGAGACCGAGCGCCGCGGGCGATGCGGACAGCACGCGCGCGAACGGCTTGCCGACGGGCTTCAGCGTGCCTTGCGAATGGAACCAGATGGTGTTGACGGCGGGCAGGCCGCGCGCTTCGCGGGCCTCGTTGACCGGATGCTGGAACCAGGCCATCTGCACCTCGTTCTGCAGCTTCATCCACATCCGCGAGCGTTCGCCGGTGTGCGCCTCGTGCGGCAGCCAGATCTCGATGTTGCGGCCGCTGGCGCGCAGCGGCGCGGCGCCGGCGAGGCGGGCGAGCTGTTCGCTCGACAGATACCAGCGCGTCGGCTGCGGCGCTTCGAGCCGCACGCCGAGCTCCTCGATCAGCGGGCGCGCGACGGCCAGCAATGCGGCCGCGTCGCCGTCGTCGAGCGCGAGGCTCGACGGATCGACGAGCACGAGGTGGTCGTGCGCGATTTCGACGTGCACAGGCTCCACGCAGGCCCAGGCGTGGTTGCCCGGGTCGCCGCCGTCCGCCAGCAGCATGTAGGGCGCGAGCGGCGCCTCGTCGGCGGCGTTGCCCTGGGTCGCGCCGAACTGGCGGGCCAGCCAGCGCTCGTGCGGCAGCGTGCGCTGGAAGTCTTCGCCGGTCACGCGCTCGACGACACTCGCGCGGGCGAGCAACTTTTCGAGCGCGGGACTGTCCAGGGTGTGCAGGGACGAGGCCGCATCGGCCGCCGAGGGCAGCGCGAACGGAACGAGAAAATGGAGGCGTCGGTCGTGCATGATGGTGCGCATTGTATGGCAAACTGCGCGCGTGATCGGGCCGGCTGACGGCCCGCTTGCGTCCGGCGACCGTTTTTTCGACCGCGCCCGGTCGGCAGGGCGCCGCCGGACGGCGGTCCGGCCGCGGGCCGCCTCCCCGCCGTAACCAGCAGAAAGGATTCGCTTGAAACTTCCGTACGAATGGCAGATCGGCTGGCGCTACACGCGCGCCGGCAAACGCACGACCGGCAACGGCTTCATTTCCTTCATCGCGCTCGTGTCGATGCTCGGGATCGCGCTCGGCGTCGCGGCGCTGATCGTCGTGCTGTCGGTGATGAACGGCTTCCAGAAGGAAGTGCGCGACCGCATGCTGTCGGTGCTCGCGCACGTCGAGGTGTTCTCGCCGACGGGTTCGATGCCCGACTGGCAACTGACCGCGCAGGAAGCGCGCCGCAATCCGTCGGTGATCGGCGCCGCGCCGTACGTCGACGCGCAGGCGCTGCTCACGCGCCAGGACGCGGTGAGCGGCGTGATGCTGCGCGGCGTCGAGCCGTCGCTCGAGCCGCAGGTGTCGGACATCGGCAAGGACATGAAGGCGGGGCAGCTCGCCGCGCTCGTACCCGGCCAGTTCGGCATCGTGCTCGGCGACGCGCTCGCCGGCAACCTCGGCGTGACGGTCGGCGACAAGATCACGCTCGTCGCGCCCGAAGGCACCATCACGCCGGCCGGGATGATGCCGCGGCTCAAGCAGTTCACGGTCGTCGGCGTGTTCGAGTCGGGCCACTACGAATACGACAGCACGCTCGCGATGATCAACATTCGCGATGCCGAGGCGCTGTTCCGGATGAGCGCACCGACCGGCGTGCGGCTGCGGCTCACCGACATGCAGAAGGCGCCGCAGGTGGCGGTCGAGCTGTCGCATACGCTGTCGGGCAGCCTGTACATCCGCGACTGGACCCAGCAGAACAAGACGTGGTTCTCGGCCGTCCAGATCGAGAAGCGGATGATGTTCATCATCCTCACGCTGATCATCGCGGTGGCCGCGTTCAACCTCGTATCGTCACTCGTGATGACCGTGACCAACAAGCAGGCCGACATCGCGATCCTGCGCACGCTCGGCGCGCAGCCGGGCTCGATCATGAAGATCTTCGTCGTGCAGGGCGTGACGATCGGCTTCGTCGGCACCGCGACGGGCGTCGCGCTCGGCTGCCTGATCGCGTGGAGCATTCCGTGGCTGATCCCGATGATCGAGCATCTGTTCGGCGTGCAGTTCCTGCCGCCGTCGGTGTACTTCATCAGCGAGCTGCCGTCCGAGCTCGTCGCGAGCGACGTGATCCGGATCGGCCTCATCGCGTTCGTGCTGTCGGCCGTCGCGACGCTCTATCCGAGCTGGCGCGGCGCGAAGGTGAAGCCTGCGGAGGCGCTCCGCTATGAATGACCGCGCGACCGCATTCGCGGAATCACGACAACAACACAACCGACAGGATTCGGCAGGTATGCAGGAATACGTGCTTCAGGCGCGCGGAATCACGAAGGCGTTCGTGCAGGGCGGCTTCAACGTGCAGGTGCTCAACAACACCGAGCTGACGGTGCGGCGCGGCGAGAAGCTCGCGGTGGTGGGCGCGTCGGGCTCCGGCAAGAGCACGCTGCTGCACGTGCTCGGCGGCCTCGACGAGCCGAGCGCGGGCGAGGTGTCGCTGCTCGGCAAGCCGTTTACGCAGCTCGCCGAGCGCGAGCGCAACGAGCTGCGCAACCGCGCGCTCGGCTTCGTCTACCAGTTCCATCACCTGCTGCCGGAATTCACCGCGCTCGACAACGTCGCGATGCCGCTGCGCATCCGCCGGATGACCACCGAGGACGCGCGCGAGCAGGCACAGGCGATGCTCGAGCGTGTCGGTCTCGGCCCGCGTGCGAAACACCGGCCGGGCGAGCTGTCGGGCGGGGAACGCCAGCGGGTCGCGATCGCGCGCGCACTGGTGACGAAGCCGGCGTGCGTGCTCGCCGACGAACCGACCGGGAACCTCGACGGCGGGACGGCCGATACGGTGTTCAACCTGATGCTCGAGTTGTCAGAGACGCTCGAAACGAGCTTCGTGATCGTCACGCACGATCCCGAGCTCGCCGCGCGCTGCGACCGCATCATGCGCTTGCGCGACGGCGTGCTGCACGAGGAGCCGGCGCTGCCGGTGTAAACGAACGTCCGCGCGGGGCGGCTGGTGGGCTCCGGCGCGGCAACCCGGGCGCAGGAAAGCCGACATGTGGATCGATACGCATTGCCATCTCGATGCCGCCGAATTCGATGCCGACCGCGACGCGGTCGCGCAGGCGGCGCGCGCGGCCGGCGTGTCGCGCATCGTGATCCCGAGCGTCGGGCGCGACAATTTCACGACGGTGCGCGAGCTGGCGCAGCGCACGCCGGGGGCGGTCTATGCGCTCGGCATCCATCCGATGTTCACGCCGCATGCGCGCGACGAGGATCTCGACCGGTTGCGCATGGAGATCGAGGCGAGCATCAACGATCCGCGCTTCGTCGCGATCGGCGAAATCGGCCTCGACTACTTCGTGCCGGGCCTCGACGAAGACCGCCAGCAATTCTTCTATCAGGGGCAGCTCAAGCTCGCTCGCGAATTCGACCTGCCGGTGCTGTGCCACGTGCGCAAGTCGCAGGACCGCGTGCTCGCCGGCCTGCGCCGCTTCGGCGTGCGGCGCGGCATCGCTCATGCGTTCAACGGCAGTTTCCAGCAGGCCGAAGCGTATCTCGCGCAAGGGCTGCATCTCGGCTTCGGCGGCAACGTGACCTTCACGCGTGCGTTGCAGATTCGCCGGCTCGCGACGCAATTGCCGGCCGAATCGATCGTCGTCGAGACGGACGCACCCGACATCGCGCCCGAATGGGCGTACAAATCCCGCAACTCGCCCGACCAGGTGCCGCGCATCGGCGACGTGCTCGCCGAGCTGCGCGGGGTCGACGCGCACGCACTGTCCCTATCCACAACGGCTAACGCGCTCGCCGCGCTGCCGCGCCTCGCACTTTCGTCCGCATAATCGTTGCCGGCAGGCGCCCGATCTACAACGACGGCGCCGAATGGACGAGGAGGCGCGATGCGCGTGTGGTGGATCGCGTTCGCGCTCGGCGTCGTCGTGCTGCAGCGGCAGCCGGCGTTGCCGGGCGCGGGCGTCTGGGCGGCCGGCGCGGCTGTGCTCGCCGTGTGCGGCGCGTCGTTCGCATGGTGTGCGCGGCGCCGTCGGACCCGCGCGATCAGTGCGCTGCGCTGGATGCTGTGCGCGAGCGCGGCGGGCGCGATCGGCTTCGGCTATGCGGCCGCACGCGCCGAGTGGCGGCTGCGCGATAGTCTTCCCGTCGAGCGCGAAGGGCGCGACATCGTCGTCACGGGCGTCATCAGCGGGTTGCCGGTGATCGACGACACGGGCGCGCGGCTCTTGTTCGCGGTCGAGTCGAACGATGCGGGGCTGGCCCGTTTTCCGCCGCTGATCCGCTTGTCGTGGCGCACGTATGGGCCGCCCGACGCACGCGATGCGATTCCCGCGTTGCGCGCCGCGCAGCGCTGGCGGCTGGTCGTGCGTCTGAAGCGTCCGCATGCCGAGGCCAATCCCGGCGTGCGCGACAGCGAGGCCGCATGGCTGGCCGCCGGCATTCGTGCGATCGGCTACGTCGTGGCGCCGCAGCGCGCGGTGTTGCTCGATGCTCGCGCATCGGGGTGGCATTCGTCGATCGATCGGCTGCGCGACGCGCTGCGTACGCGTATCGGCGACGCGTTGGGCAGCGATGCGCATCATCGCGGCATCGTCACCGCGCTCGCGGTCGGCGATCAATCGGGCATCGGCGACGACGACTGGCGCGTGCTGCGCAACACGGGCACGAGCCATCTGGTCGCAATCTCGGGCCTGCATGTCGGGCTCGTCGGCGCGATCGCGGGCGGGTTCGTGTCGATGGTCTGGCGTCGCTTGCGCTGGCGCGGGCGCGCCGCGGCGCTGATGATGCCGGCACCCTATGTGGCGTCTGTCGCGGCGCTGACGGCTGCCGCGGGCTACGCGGCGCTCGCCGGTTTCAACGTGCCGGCGCAGCGCGCGTGGTGGATGATCGCGACCGGTGCGGCGGCGTTTCTCGCCGGGCGCAGCGTGCCGATCTCCGCGGTGCTGTGCACGGCGCTCGGCGGCGTGCTGCTTGCCGATCCGTGGGCCGTGCTGTCGGCCGGGTTCTGGCTGTCGTTCGGTGCGGTCGCGGTGATCCTGATGGCGGTGGCGGGCTGGCGCGCGGTGCGCGAATTCGACGGCGGCGATGGCGAAGACGATGACGGCGCGATCGATGGCGCCGCAACGGCCGAGCGCCGGCGCCGGCTGCGCGCCTGGTGCGGGCGCGCGAGGCGCCGCATCGCCGAGGCGACGCGTGTGCAGTACGCGGTGACGATCGGCCTCGCGCCGCTGACGGCCGCATGGTTCGCGCAGATGTCGGTCTCCGGTCCGGTCGGCAATGCGTTTGCGATTCCGTGGGTCAGCTCCGTCGTGACGCCGATCGTGCTGGCCGGAATCGGCTTGCCCGCACCGCTCGACGCCTATGCGTTCCGGCTCGCGCATGCGGCGCTCGCACCGATGATGGCGCTGCTCGGGCACCTCGCCGACTGGCCGGCAGGCGTGTTCTGGCTGCGCATGCCCGACTGGCCGGTGCTGGTGCTCGCATGCGTGGGCGTGGCCTGGGCGCTGATGCCGCGCGGCTGGCCGCTGCGCTGGGCGGCGCCGCTCACCTGGCTGCCGCTCGTCGCACCGGCACCCGATGCGCCGCCGCCGGGCGGCTTCCGGCTGACCGTGCTGGACGTCGGGCAGGGCGCGTCGGTGCTGGTCGAGACCGCTCATCGGGTCTTGCTGTTCGATGCGGGGCCGGGTGCGGAGTCGAGCCATGCCGGCACGCGGATCGTCGCGCCGGCGTTGCGGGCGCGCGCGATCCGGACGATCGATTCGCTGGTGCTCAGCCATGCCGACGCCGATCACACGGGCGGCGCGGCGGCCGTTTATGCGGCAGCCGAGGTGCGCCAGGTGCTCGCCGGCATTACACCGCAACACCGGCTGTGGCGCGATGCGGAAGCGGCCGGCGTGACCGATCGCCTGCGTTGCGCGGCGGGGCAGCGCTGGATATGGGACGGCGTCGTCTTCACGATGCTCTGGCCGCCCGGCGGCGTGCGTGCGGGCTCGTCGAACGGACAGTCGTGCGTGCTGCGCGTCGACGCGGGCGGCACGTCCGCGCTGCTGACGGGCGACATCGAGGCGAGCGCCGAGCGTCGGCTCGTGGCCGACGCGCACGACGCACTCGCCGCGCAGATCCTCGTCGTTGCGCACCACGGCAGCCGCACGTCGTCGATCGAGCCTTTCCTCGATTCGGTCGGGCCGCGCGTCGCGGTATTTCCTGTAGGCTATCGCAATCGCTTCGGGCATCCGCACCGGACGGTCCTCGCGCGTTACGAAGCGCGCGGGATCCCGCTGCCGCGTACCGATCGCGACGGGGCCGTACGATTCGACGTCGCGCCCGGCGGCGGCAGCTTCGGGTTCGAGCGTTATCGCGATGCGCAACGGCGGTACTGGATGGATCGGTGACGGCGCGGCGGCGCGTGTCGGGAAGAACGTGGCGAAGCACGGGGGGCCGGGGCACGTGCCGAAGCCCGCGCTCGGTCGATAAAGGAGACATCGGCTTTTGAAGGACATCCTCCATTTTTCGCATGCGAACGGCTTTCCGGCCTCGACGTACCGGACGATCTTCGCGGAACTGGCCGACGACTACGAACTGCGCTACATCGAGCGCATCGGTCACGATCGCCGCTACCCGGTGACGCGCGACTGGCCGCATCTCGTCGAGCAACTGCTCGACGACATCGGCAGCCGCTACGAGCGTCCGGTGTGGCTCGTCGGCCATTCGCTCGGCGGTTACCTGTCGCTGATGGCCGCGCTGAAAAAGCCGCAATGGGTGCGCGGCGTGGTGATGATCGATTCCCCGATCATCGCGGGCTGGCGCGCCGGCGCGCTGCGCGCGAGCCAGTGGGCGGGGCTCGACGAGCGACTGTCGCCGGCCGCGGCGACCCGCAACCGGCGCACGCGCTGGGCCAGCCGCGATGAAGCGTGGCGACACTTTCACGACAAGCCGGCGTTCGCGCGCTGGGACGAACGGATGCTGTCCGACTACATCGATCACGGCATTCCGCAGGCGGGCGCCGACGGCGAACGCGCGCTCGCGTTCGACCGGCAGGTCGAATACCTGATCTACCGCACGCTGCCGCACACGCTCGGCCCGCGGCTCGCGCACGGCTCGCCGGTGCCGCTCGGCTTTCTCGCCGGCACGCGTTCGCGCGAAGTGCGGCAGGTCGGGCTCGATGCGACGCGCCGCGCGACGCGCGGGCGCATCGAATGGCTCGAGGGCAGCCATCTGTTCCCGATGGAGCGGCCGATCGAGACAGCGCGCGCATTGCAGCGGATGCTGAATTCGCTGAAAGCGGAAGAGGGCGGCCGGCCGCGCGACAGCGTGGCGCTCGCGAAGCGCGCCTGACGCGCATCGTCCGGCGCACCGCGTCGCGCGGGTGCGGTTGCGCATTCCGGCGTTCCGGCCGGCCGGTTCGCGCGGGCGCGCACGGCGGGTGCGGCGCCGCGCGAAAGGGCACGATCATCGCGTCGATTACTGAGAGAAGAGCGGGCTTTACGGTATAATCCGTTTTTCCCGCGAGCATCCAGCGATGACCAAATATGTTTTCGTCACCGGCGGCGTAGTTTCTTCCCTCGGCAAGGGTATTGCCGCCGCCTCTCTCGCCGCGATCCTCGAATCGCGCGGTCTGAAAGTCACCCTCCTCAAACTCGATCCCTACATCAACGTCGACCCCGGCACGATGAGTCCGTTTCAGCACGGCGAAGTGTTCGTGACGGAAGATGGGGCGGAGACTGACCTCGACCTCGGCCACTACGAGCGCTTCATCAGCACGAAGATGCGCAAGGCCAACAACTTCACGACCGGCCAGATCTACGAATCGGTGATCCGCAAGGAGCGCCGCGGCGACTATCTCGGCAAGACCGTGCAGGTGATTCCGCACATCACGAACGAAATCCAGGCGTTCATCGAGCGCGGGGCGGCATCGGCCACCTGCGGCGAACCGGACGTCGCGATCGTCGAGATCGGCGGCACCGTCGGCGACATCGAGTCGCTGCCGTTCCTCGAAGCCGCGCGCCAGATGAGCCTGCGCCTCGGCCGCAACAGCGCGTGCTTCGTGCATCTGACGCTCGTGCCGTACGTCGCGACGGCCGGCGAGCTGAAGACGAAGCCGACCCAGCACAGCGTGCAGAAGCTGCGCGAGATCGGCATCCTGCCGCACGTGCTGCTGTGCCGTGCGGACCGCCGCATCCCCGACGACGAATCGAAGAAGATCTCGATGTTCTCGAACGTGCCGGAAGACGCCGTGATCTCGGTGTGGGACGCCGACAGCATCTACAAGATTCCGCAGATGCTGCACGACCAGGGCCTCGACCGGATCATCTGCGAAGAGCTGAAGCTCTCGCCGAAGGACGCCGATCTGAGCATGTGGGCGGAGCTCGTCGAGAAGCTCGAGAACCCGAAGCACGAAGTGACGATCGGCATGGTCGGCAAGTACGTCGAACTGACCGAATCGTACAAGTCGCTGATCGAAGCGCTGCGTCACGCGTCGCTGCACACGGCCACCAAGGTCAACATCGAGTACATCGATTCGGAAGAGGTCGAGACGAACGGTGTCGACAGCCTGAAGCATCTCGACGCCGTGCTGGTGCCGGGCGGTTTCGGCCGTCGCGGCACGGAAGGCAAGATCGCGGCGATCCGCTATGCGCGTGAAGCGAAGGTGCCGTACCTCGGCATCTGCCTCGGCATGCAGCTCGCGGTGATCGAGTTCGCGCGCGACGTCGTCGGCCTGAAGCAGGCGAACAGCACGGAATTCGATCCGGACACGCCGGAGCGCGTGGTCGCGCTGATCACCGAGTGGTACGACCGCGAAGGCAAGGTCGAGATGCGCAGCGCCGAATCCGATCTGGGCGGCACGATGCGCCTCGGCTCGCAGCGTTGCCCGATCAAGCCCGGCACGATGGCCGAGGAGATCTATGGCAAGGATGTGAACGAGCGCCATCGCCACCGTTATGAAGTCAATAACCGCTTCGTGCCCCAGCTCGAAGCCGGCGGCCTTATCATCAGCGCCCGTACCCCGAGCGAGGACCTGCCGGAAATGATGGAGCTGCCGCGTTCGATGCACCCGTGGTTCGTCGGCGTCCAGTTCCACCCGGAATTCACGTCCACGCCGCGTGATGGTCATCCTCTGTTCAAGTCGTTCGTCGAAGCGGCGCTCGCCAACAAGCAAGCGCGCGGAGTGAAAGCATGAAGCTGTGCGATTTCGAGGTCGGTCTCGACCAGCCTTTCTTCCTGATCGCGGGTACCTGCGTCGTCGAATCGGAGCAAATGACGATCGACACGGCCGGCCGCCTGAAGGAAATCTGCGAGAAGCTGAACGTTCCGTTCATCTACAAGTCGTCGTACGACAAGGCGAATCGCAGCTCGGGCAAGTCGTTTCGTGGCCTCGGAATGGACGAGGGTCTGCGGATCCTCGGCGAGGTGAAGCGCCAGCTCGGCCTGCCGGTGCTGACCGACGTGCACGCGATCGATGAGATCGAGCAGGTCGCGTCGGTCGTCGACGTGCTGCAGACGCCCGCATTCCTGTGCCGCCAGACCGATTTCATCCATGCGTGCGCGCGTTCGGGCAAGCCGGTCAACATCAAGAAGGGCCAGTTTCTCGCGCCGCACGACATGAAGAACGTGATCGACAAGGCGCGCGACGCGGCGCGTGAGGCCGGTCTGTCGGAAGACCGCTTCATGGCATGCGAGCGCGGCGTTTCGTTCGGCTACAACAACCTCGTGTCCGACATGCGTTCGCTCGCGATCATGCGCGAGACGAGCGCGCCGGTCGTGTTCGATGCGACCCATTCGGTGCAGTTGCCGGGCGGGCAGGGCACGAGCTCGGGCGGCCAGCGCGAATTCGTGCCGGTGCTCGCACGTGCCGCGGTCGCGACGGGCGTCGCGGGCCTGTTCATGGAGACGCACCCGAATCCGGCCGAAGCGAAGTCGGACGGCCCGAACGCGGTGCCGCTGAACCGGATGAGCGCGTTGCTGGAGACCCTCGTCACGCTCGACCAGGCGGTGAAGCGCAATCCGTTTCTTGAAAACGACTTCAACTAAAGATCGAATGAACCTTGCGGCGGCTTCGCGCGTCAGTAGCGAAAGCGCTTCCGGCATGCGTGCCGTCGCAGTTTGAAGAATCCATCGTCATTCTCAGAGGAAACCCATGAGTGCAATCGTAGATATCATCGGCCGCGAGATTCTGGATTCGCGCGGCAACCCCACCGTCGAATGCGACGTGCTGCTCGAATCGGGCACGATGGGCCGCGCGGCGGTCCCGTCGGGCGCGTCCACGGGCTCGCGCGAAGCGATCGAACTGCGCGACGGCGAAGCCGGTCGCTACAACGGCAAGGGCGTGCTGAAGGCAGTCGAGCACATCAACACCGAAATCTCCGAAGCCATCATGGGCCTCGACGCGTCGGAACAGGCGTTCCTCGACAAGACGCTGCTCGAGCTGGACGGCACCGACAACAAGTCGCGCCTCGGCGCGAACGCGATGCTGGCCGTGTCGATGGCCGTCGCGAAGGCCGCTGCCGAAGAGGCAGGCCTGCCGCTGTACCGCTACTTCGGCGGATCGGGCGCAATGCAATTGCCGGTGCCGATGATGAACATCGTCAACGGCGGCGCGCACGCGAACAACAGCCTCGACATCCAGGAATTCATGATCGTCCCGGTCAGCCAGCCGACGTTCCGTGAAGCACTGCGTTGCGGCGCGGAAGTGTTCCACGCGCTGAAGAAGATCCTGAGCGACCGCGGCATGAGCACGGCAGTCGGCGACGAAGGCGGTTTCGCACCGAACTTCGGCAGCAACGACGAGTGCCTGTCGACGATCCTGCAGGCGATCGAGAAGGCCGGCTACCGTGCGGGCGAAGACGTGCTGCTCGCGCTCGACTGCGCGGCATCCGAGTTCTACCACGACGGCAAGTACCAGCTCGCGGGCGAAGGCCTGCAACTGTCGTCGGCCGAATTCACCGACTACCTCGCGACGCTCGCCGACAAGTTCCCGATCGTGTCGATCGAGGACGGCATGCACGAAAGCGACTGGGACGGCTGGAAGCTGCTGACCGATCGCCTCGGCAAGAAGGTGCAGCTGGTCGGCGACGACCTGTTCGTCACGAACACGCGCATCCTGAAGGAAGGCATCGAGAAGGGCATCGCGAACTCGATCCTGATCAAGATCAACCAGATCGGTACGCTGACCGAAACGTTCGCGGCGATCGAAATGGCGAAGCGCGCGGGCTACACGGCCGTGATCTCGCACCGCTCGGGCGAAACGGAAGATTCGACGATTGCGGACATCGCGGTCGGCCTGAACGCCGGTCAGATCAAGACGGGCTCGCTGTCGCGCAGCGACCGCATCTCGAAGTACAACCAGCTGCTGCGCATCGAGGAAGATCTCGGCGACATCGCGAGCTACCCGGGCAAATCGGCTTTCTATAACCTGCGCTAACGCGCTACTATCGGGTTCGTCATCTCGACGCCGCTCTGTGCCTGTGCGCGGAGCGGCGCTTCTTATATCTGCGTTTCTTACATGCGGCTTGTCACTGTCGTCCTGATTGTCTTGCTGGCGCTCATTCAGTACCCCCTATGGTGGGGACACGGCGGCTGGCTGCGGGTGCACGAATTGCGTCAGCAGCTTGACGACCAGCTCCGGAAGAATGCGGACGAGAAGCTGCGCAACGAGCGAATCGCCGGCGAAGTGCAGGATCTGCAAAGCGGCACCGCGGCCATCGAGGAGCGTGCGCGCTACGAGATGGGGATGGTGAAGGACGGCGAAGTATTCGTGCAGTTCGTGTCGCCGAATGCGCCGGCCGGCCCGCCGAACAACGCGCCGGCGGGCACCTCGACACGCGGGGAAGTCTCTGCGGCGCCCGTGCGCGTCGTGCCGAATCCTCAGTCGATCGCGAGATCGCCGCGGCACCATGGCGAGAAGGGCAAGGCCGCTCATCACTGAGCGCAGCGGTCCGAACCATTGAAAAAGCGCGGGAGATTCCGCGCTTTTTTATTTCCTGGCACGCGTCGATCGACCCGCCGAAGCATTACCACCACCAGCCCGGATAGCCGTAACCGTAGCCGATGCCGGTTCCCCACCGGTTTCCCCAGCCGCCGTAATAGCCGCCATAGACGGTCACGGGCGGCGGCGCGTAATACGACCACGCGCGTGCGGCGGCCTCGGCCGCCATCGCGTTGTTCTGGTCGCGCAGCACCTGCTTGTCGATCTCGTCGTAGCGCTTGCGTTCGGCGCTCGACAACGCGGGCGGCTGGCCGCCCGCTGCGCCCGCTTCGGGCAGGCGGCTCAGGATCGTGGACGTGGGCTGGACCGCGCAGCCGGCGAGCGCGAGCGTGCCGGCGACGACACTGGTCAGGACGACGGAGCGGAACGGGTAATCCATGTGTTTCTCCAGCAGCGCGCCGACCGCGGGAAGCGGCTTGCGCCGAAGGCCGGGCCTGTGGCGCCTGAGCCGTGGGTGCGACGCTCTTGCGTCATTATGCGCCCGCACCCGCGTCGCGGGCACGGGCGCGCGCGTCAGTGACGCTGCTCGGTCGCGGGCGTGATGCCGGTCGCGAGCTCCGGTGCGGCGAACAACTGGGCGACGTCGACGGGATCGAACTCGTAGCGCTGGTTGCAGAACTCGCAGTGGATTTCGACGTGGCCGCGCTCGACGATCACGCTGTCGACTTCGTCGCGGCCCAGCATGCGCAGCATCGCGCCGACCTTCTCGCGCGAGCACGAGCACTGGAAGCGTGCGCCGGTCGGCTCGAAGTGCTGCACGTTTTCCTGCCAGAACAGCCGCCGGAACACCACTTCCGGTTCGACCTCGAGCAGTTCCTTCGCGGACAGCGTGCTGCCGAGCGTGCACACGCGCTCCCACGTGTCGGCGTCCGTCTCGGCGTTGCGCGGCACGATGCCGCCGTCGCCCGGCAGCTTCTGCAGCAGCATGCCGACCGCGCGATCGCGATCGGCCGCGAGCCACAGCCGCGTGTCGAGCTGCTCCGAGTGGTGCATGTAATGCTCGAGCACCTGCGAAACCGACTCGTGCGGACCGTCGACGCCGTTCAGCGGCACGATGCCCTGGTACGGTTGCTGGCCCGGCAGCTTGTCGGCCGGGTCGAGCGTGATCACGCACCGGCCGTGGCCGCTCGCGTTGACGAGCGACGCGAAGCTCGTATCGTCGCCGATCGTCTGGGCCGAGTCGCCGGCGAACTTCGCCGTGGCCCGTATCGACAGATCCGACGTGCACTGGACGACCAGCATCTGGATCGGCCCGTCGCCGAAGATCTGCATGATCAGGGTGCCGTGAAATTTCAGGTTCGCGGACAGCAGCGCGCACGCGGCCATCATCTCGCCGAGCACGGTGCGCACCGGGGCAGGGTAGTCGCGGCGCGCGAGCACCTCTTGCCACGTGTTGCGCAGCGACACGATCTCGCCGCGCACCGGTGCCGAATTGAACATGAATTTCTGTAACTGGTCGCTCACTCTTCTTCCTTGAAATCCGTGCGTATCACCCGATCCGCACGAGTTGCTCCTTGAAATGCGCACGCCGCTCGACGTACGTCTTCGCATTTGCGCGCAGTCGCGCGATGTCGTCTGCCGACAGCTCGCGCACGACTTTCGCCGGTGCGCCGAGAATCAGCGAGTTGTCCGGGAACGTCTTGCCTTCCGTCACGACCGCGCCGGCACCAACCAGACAGTTGCGGCCGATGACCGCTCCATTCAAGACCACCGCCTGAATACCGATCAGCGAACCTTCGCCGATCGTGCACCCGTGCAGCATCGCCTGATGCCCGATCGTCACGTTTTCGGCAATCGTCAGCGGAAAGCCGGGGTCGGTATGCAGTACCGCGCCTTCCTGGACGTTGCTGCCCGTGCCGACCGTGATCGTCTCGTTGTCGCCGCGAATCGTCGCGCCGAACCACACGCTCGCATTTTCCTCGAGCACGACCTTGCCGATGATGGCCGCCGTATCGGCGACGAATACGCTTTCGTGGATCGTCGGGGCCGTATCGCCCAGTTTGTAGATCGTCACGGAGTCTCCTGGTCTCTTCGATGATGGGCGCCGGTAGAATGGCGCGTCTGGTGTGCCCGGCGCGTTGCGTCGCGGCGCAAACGCATATTGTAAACCGTCGCGCGCGTACGCTCCCGCGATGCGCTCGGACGGTGTCCCGGTTTGATGAACATGGCGTCTTCTTCTTTCGCTGCCGCGCCCGCCTGCGTGCGTCGCGCCGCGCTCGACGCGCTGCAGATGTCCGAGCCGGCCGCGAAGGCCGCGCAGGTCCGCGCGCTGTACGACGCATGGCTGGCCGGACGGGCCACGATCTCGCCGTTGCTCGACCTGAGCGAGCCGGCCGGGCTGCCCGGCCGCCCGGCGCGCCCGCCGCTCGTCGAGCCGCGCCAGCTCGAGCGGCGCAGCATGCGCTCGCCCGCCGGGCGCGCGGTGTTGCTGCACGCGCTCGCCCATATCGAGTTCAACGCGATCAATCTCGCGCTCGACGCCGTGTGGCGCTTTCGCGGGCTGCCGGACGCGTTTTATGCGGACTGGCTGAAGGTCGCGGCCGAGGAGGCCTATCACTTCACGCTGCTGTCCGACCGGCTCGCCGCGTTCGGACACGTGTACGGCGATTTTCCGGCGCACAACGGCCTGTGGGAAATGTGCGAACGGACCCGGGCCGACGTGCTCGCGCGGATGGCGCTCGTGCCGCGCACGCTCGAGGCGCGCGGGCTCGACGCGTCGCCGCCCATTCGCGCGCGGCTCGTGCAGGCGGGCGACGATGCATCGGCGGCGATCCTCGATGTGATCCTGCGCGACGAAATCGGCCACGTCGCGATCGGCAACCGCTGGTTCCGGCACCTGTGCGACGAGGCCGGGCGCGATCCGGTGCCGGCGTACCGCGAACTCGCCGCGCAATACCATGCGCCGCGACTGCGCGGCCCGTTCAATTTCGATGCGCGCCGTACCGCGGGATTCGAGCAGGCGGAGCTGGACGAACTGGCCATGCAGGATGGCGCGGGCGCGGAAGCCGGGAAGGCCGCGGGTTAGCGCGGCCGCAGGCGCTTGCCCGACGATCATCATCGGCACCCGGGCGCTGCGTCGTCGCGCCCCGGGGCGCGCTGCCGCTAGAGACCGGCCTCCACTCCCGAGCGCCGGAACGAACGGGCGGTCGCTATAATCGAACGATCATTCTTTTTTGGCGGCTGCAATGAATGCCTCGAGTTCTGTTTCCGATTTCGTCACGGTTCGCGGCGTCCGGCTGCATGTGCGGCGCTGGGGCCGGCCTGACGCGCCGACGCTATTCATGCTGCACGGCTGGATGGACGTCGCGGCATCGTTCCAGTTCGTCGTCGACGCGCTCGCCGGCGACTGGCAGGTGATCGCGCCGGATGCGCGTGGCTTCGGCCTGTCCGACTGGCCGGTCGCGCGGCAGGGCGGCGGCCATTACTGGTTCCACGAGTACCTGGGCGACCTCGACGCGCTCGTCGACCACTATGCGCCGACCGGCGAGGTCAACCTGGTCGGGCACAGCATGGGCGCGAACGTCGTGTGCCTGTACGCGGGCGCTCGGCCGGAGCGGGTGCGGCGGGTGGTCGATCTCGAAGGATTCGGGCTGGCGCCGGCGCGAGCCGAGCACGCGCCGCGCCGGTTGCGCGGCTGGCTCGACGAATTGCGCGAGCCGCCGGTGCTGCGCCCGTACGCGTCGCTCGACGACGTGGCGGCCCGGTTGATCAAGACCAATCCGCGGCTCGATCCGCGCCGCGCCGCGTTTCTCGCCGCTCACTGGTCGAAGCGTGGCGACGACGGCCTGTATCACCTGCTGGCGGACCCGGCACACAAGATGGCGGGCCCGATGCTGTACCGGCTCGACGAGGTGATGGCCGTCTGGGCGAAGGTGCGCGCAAAGGTGCTGCACGTCGAGGCCGTCAATTCGCCGACGCTCGCGTACCTTGCCGGCGACATCCCGCTGCCGGAGTTCAAGGCGCGTTTCAGCGCGTTTCCGGACTGGCGCGAAAAGCGCGTCGAAGATGCCGGCCACATGGTCCATCACGACCAGCCCGAGCAGGTCGCCGCGCTGATCGAAGCGTTCTGCGCGTAGGCCGGCGGCGGCAGCGGCGGGGCAGGTGGGCGGCGGAATTGCCGCGTTGCAGTAGAATGAAGCTTCACCTGCCCTACCGACAATGAACGCTGATCTCCACTGCCATTCGAATGTTTCCGACGGGTTGCTGTCGCCTGCCGACGTCGCGCGCCGCGCCCATGCCGGCGGCGTGACCCTGTGGGCGCTGACCGACCACGACGAAATCGGCGGTCAGGCGGCGGCGCGCAGCGAGGCGGAAGCGCTCGGGATGCGTTACCTGAGCGGCGTCGAGATTTCGGTCACGTGGGCGTCGCGCACCGTGCACATCGTCGGGCTGAACATCGACCCTTCGAACCCGACGCTCGTCGACGGCCTCTACCGCACGCGTCACGGCCGTGCTGCGCGCGCGCAGGCGATCGCCGCGCAGCTCGAGACGCTCGGCATTCCGGGCGCGTACGAAGGCGCGCTGAAGTACGTATCGAATCCCGACCTGATCTCGCGCACCCACTTCGCGCGCTTTCTCGTCGAGAACGGCCACGCCGCATCGACCTCCGACGTATTCGACCGCCTGCTCGGCGACGGCAAGCCCGGTTTCGTCCCGCACCGCTGGGCGGCGCTGCCCGACGCGGTGGCATGGATCCGCACCGCGGGCGGCGATGCGGTGGTCGCGCACCCGGGCCGCTACCGCTATACGCCGGTCGAGTTCGACGCATTCTTCGGCGAATTCATCGATCTCGGCGGCCGCGCGATCGAGGTCATCACGGGCAGCCATACGCCCGACCAGTACCGCGAATACGCGGACGTCGCACGCCGCTTCGGCTTCGAAGTGTCGCGCGGCTCGGATTTTCATGCGCCGGGCGAGGGCCGTATCGAGCTCGGCAGCCTGCCGCCGTTGCCGCCCGACCTGAAACCGGTCTGGGAGCGCTGGCTCTGACGCAAATCGGCCGTCTGCCGTTCGTGGTGCCCGCCGACGCGCGCATCCGATTCTTCCTTCTTTACCTGCTCCCATGTCCCAGTTCTTCAGGATTCATCCGGATAATCCGCAGCCGCGCCTGATCAAGCAGGCGACGGAAATCGTCAGCAAGGGCGGCGTCATCGCGATGCCGACCGATTCGAGCTATGCGCTCGCGTGCCATCTCGACGACAAGGATGCGGTCGAGCGGGTGCGGCGGATTCGCGGCCTCGACGAGAAGCAGCACCTGTCGCTGCTCGTGCGCGACCTGTCGGAGCTGGCCAATTTCGCGATGGTGGACAATCGGCAGTATCGGCAGATCAAGTCGGTGACGCCGGGCCCGTACGTGTTCATCCTGCAGGCGACGAAGGAAGTGCCGCGCCGGCTGTCGCACCCGTCGCGCAAGACGATCGGGCTGCGCGTGCCCGATCACGCGATCACGCTCGCGCTGCTCGAGTCGCTCGGCCAGCCGCTGCTCGGCACGACGCTGATCCTGCCGCCCGACGACGAGCCGCTCAACGACCCTGAGGACATTCGCGCGCGGCTCGAGAAGCAGGTCGACCTCGTGATCGACGGCGGTGCGTGTCCGCGCGAGCCGTCGACGGTGATCGACCTGACCGGCGACGCGCCGCAGCTCGTGCGTGCGGGGCGCGGCGCGCTCGAACCGTTCGGCCTCTCGGCCGCGTAAGCGCGCCATTCATTTTTGCGCGAGTGCGCTTGTTACAATACCGCGATATGGATGCTTCCCTGATACAGACCATCGCCGTCTACGCGCTGCCCGTGATCTTCGCGATCACGCTGCACGAGGCCGCGCACGGCTATGCCGCGCGCCTGCTCGGCGACAACACCGCGTACATGATGGGGCGCGTGTCGTTCAACCCGATGCGCCACATCGATCCGCTCGGCACGATCGCGATTCCGCTCGCCATGTATTTCCTGACCGGCGGTGCCTTCCTGTTCGGCTATGCGAAGCCGGTGCCGGTATCGTTCCGCAACCTGCGCGATCCGCGCTGGGGCAGCCTGTGGGTGTCGCTTGCGGGCCCGGCCTGCAATTTCGTGCAGGCGCTGATCTGGGGCGTGGTGAGCGTCGTGCTGGCCGCGAGCGGCGTCGACGAGCCGTTCTTCACGCGGATGGCCTACGCCGGCGTCAGCGCGAACCTCGTGCTCGGCGTGCTGAACCTGTTCCCGCTGCCGCCGCTTGACGGCGGCCGCATTCTGGCGGCGCTGCTGCCGCCGAAGCAATCGGTCGCGCTGTCGCGCCTCGAGCCGTACGGTTTCATCATCGTCCTCGTGCTGGTCGCGACGGGCGTGCTGACGAACTTCTGGCTGCGTCCGCTCGTGAGCGCCGCGGCCGGCATCCTGAGTGCCATCCTGTCTCCCTTCGCCTCGCTTTTCTAACGACAATCATGTTCCCAGATCGTATTTTCTCCGGCATGCGACCCACCGGGTCGCTGCACCTCGGCCACTACCACGGCGTGCTGAAAAACTGGGTGAAGCTGCAGTCCGAGTACCCGTGTTTCTTCTGCGTGGTCGACTGGCATGCGCTGACGACGCACTACGAAACGCCCGAGGTCATCGAGAAGAACGTGTGGGACGTGCTGATCGACTGGCTCGCGTCCGGCATCGATCCGGCGCAGGCGACGCTGTTCATCCAGAGCAAGGTGCCCGAGCATGCGGAGCTCGCGCTGCTGCTCGGCATGAGCACGCCGCTCGGCTGGCTCGAGCGCGTGCCGACCTACAAGGAGCAGATGGAGAAGCTCAAGGACAAGGATCTGTCGACCTACGGCTTCCTCGGCTATCCGGTGCTGATGGCGGCCGACATCCTGCTGTATCGCGGCTCGCTCGTGCCGGTCGGCGAAGACCAGGTGCCGCACGTCGAGATGACGCGCGAGATCGCGCGCCGCTTCAACTACCTGTACGGTCGCGAGCCGGGCTTCGAGGAGAAGGCGCTCGAAGCCGCGAAGAAGCTCGGCGGCAAGCGCGCGAAGCTCTATCACGAGCTGCGCAATGCCTATCAGCAGGAGGGCGACGACGAGGCGCTCGAACAGGCGCGCGCGATGCTGCAGGAATCGCAGAGCCTGTCGATGAGCGACCGCGAGCGCCTGTTCGGCTATCTCGAAGGCGCGCGCAAGATCATCCTGGTCGAGCCGCAGGCGCTGCTGACCGAAGCGTCGCGGATGCCGGGCCTCGACGGCCAGAAGATGTCGAAGTCGTACGGCAACACGATCGGCCTGCGCGAAGACGCGGACACGATCACGAAGAAGGTCCGCACGATGCCGACCGATCCGGCGCGCGTGCGCCGCACCGATCCGGGCGACCCCGACAAGTGCCCGGTGTGGCAGCTTCATCAGGTCTATACCGACGAAGCGACGCACGAGTGGGTGCAGAAGGGCTGCCGCTCGGCGGGCATCGGCTGCCTGGACTGCAAGCAGCCGGTCGTCGAAGGGATCCTGCGCGAACAGCAGCCGATGCTCGAGCGCGCGCAGAAGTACATGGACGATCCGTCGCTGCTGCGCGCGATCGTCGCGGACGGCTGCGACAAGGCGCGCAAGCACGCGGTCGAGACGATGCGCGACGTGCGCGACGCGATGGGCCTGTCGTACACCTGAGCCGACGGCATGCGCGAACCCGTCATTGCCGCCGCGGGCGGCCACGTCGCCCAGACCGAGCCGTCGCGCTGGGTCGCCCGCTGGTCCGGGCTCATCCCGGCGGGCGGCGCGGTGCTCGACGTCGCTGCGGGCGGCGGGCGCCACGCGCGCTGGTTCGCGTCGCGCGGGCATCCGGTCGTCGCGGTCGACCGCGACCCGGCCGCGCTCGCCGTATTGCGCGCGATTGCCGGCGTCGACGTGCGCGACGCCGATCTCGAGGGCGCGCCATGGCCGCTGCCGGTCGAGCAGTCGTTCTCGGCCGTGATCGTCACCCATTATCTGCATCGCCCGCTCTGGCCCCATCTGCTTGACGCACTGGCGCCGGGCGGCGTGCTGATCTACGAAACCTTCGCGCAAGGAAACGAAACGGTCGGCAAACCGTCCAATCCCGCGTTCTTGCTCGCCCCCGGCGAGTTGCTGGACGCGGTGCGCGGCCGCCTGCGGGTGGTCGCGTACGAGGACGGCTTCGTCGCCGCGCCGCGCGAGGCGTTCGTTCAGCGCATCTGCGCAGTACGCGAGGGCGCGACCCCGAAGGCGGGGGCGGGAATTCCACGTTACGAACTGCCCGGCTAATCCGCTACAATCTCAACGTTTACCGGTACATCAATCAATCGCGTTTCATGGCTAACGGCACCCAAGACGGCATTCAAATCCGCGGCAGCATCCCCGCGATCGTCACTCCGATGCTCGAAGACGGCAGTCTCGATCTGCCGGCGTTCCGCAAACTGATCGACTGGCATATCGCGGAAGGCACCGACGGGCTCGTCGTGGTCGGCACGAGCGGCGAGTCGGCAACGCTCAGCGTCGAAGAGCACATCCTGATGATCCGCACGGCGGTCGAGCATGCGGCGAAGCGCATCCCGATCATCGCCGGCGCGGGCGGCAACTCGACTGCGGAGGCGATCGAGCTGACGAAGCACGCGAAGGCCGTCGGCGCCGACGCGACGCTCCAGGTCGTGCCTTACTACAACAAGCCCACGCAGGAAGGGATGTACCGGCACTTCAAGACGATCGCCGAAGCGGTCGACCTGCCGGTGATCCTGTACAACGTGCCGGGCCGTACGGTCGCCGATATGGCGCACGAGACGACGCTGCGCCTCGCGCAGGTGCCGGGCATCATCGGCGTGAAGGAAGCGACGGGCAACATCGATCGCGCCGCGCACCTGATCAAGGCCGCGCCGAAGCATTTCGCGATCTACAGCGGTGACGATCCGACCGCGATCGCGCTGATGCTGCTCGGCGGCCACGGCAACATCTCGGTAACGGCGAACGTCGCGCCGCGCGCGATGAGCGACCTGTGCCGCGCGGCACTGGCCGGCGACGTCGCAACGGCGCGCGAGCTGCACATGAAGCTGCTGTCGCTGCACAAGAACCTGTTCATCGAGGCGAACCCCATTCCGGTGAAGTGGGCGCTGCAGGCGATGGGCAAGATGCAGGGCGGCATCCGGCTGCCGCTCACGCCGCTCGACGAGCGCTGCCACGATGTCGTGCGTTCGGCCCTCGTCGAGGCCGGCGTCCTCGCCTGATGCACAGGCGGCCGCGCCCTGCGGCCGCCGGCTCGACCCCTCATCAACCCGCACCGGCCGGCTCCGTCCGGCGCCGCTCCTGACGAGCGTTCTAGCAAGACGAAGGATTTCATGAAACGTTTCGCCTTTTCCTCTCGCGCCATCCAGGTTTCGGTGGTGGCGCTGGCGCTGGGCGCGCTCGCCGGCTGCGATACGCTGAACGATTACCTGGCCCCCGACAAGGTCAACTACAAGAACACCGGTTCGGCGCCGCCGCTCGCGGTGCCGAGCGACCTGAAGCCCGTGCCGACGACGCAGCAGTTCGTCGCGCCGCCGACCAACGCCGGCCTCGGCACGCTGCCGCCGCGCGCGACGACGACCGCCGGCAACGCGACCGACGGCGTGCCGAGCGCGCAGGATCCGCTCGGCATGCACATCGAGCGCGATGGCGACCGCCGCTGGCTCGTCGTCGACGGGCGCACGCCCGAGCAGCTGTGGCCGATCCTGAAGGAATTCTGGCAGGAAAACGGCTTCTCGCTGAAGACCGACGCGCCGTCGACCGGCATCATGGCCACCGACTGGGCCGAGAACCGCGGGAACATTCCTGACGACTGGTTCCGCCGCACGATCGGCAAGGTCATCGACTTCGCCTACTCGTCCGGCACGCGCGACCGTTTCCGTACGCTCGTGACCCGCACGCCGAACGGCGACACCGATATCTCGATCACGCACAGCGCGATGGAGGAAATGATGGTCGGCCCGCAGGGCGGCACGTCGTCGCGTTGGGAAGAACGTCCGCGCAATCCGGTGCTCGAGGCCGTGTTCCTGTCGAAGCTGATGCAGAAGTTCGGCCTGACCGATGCGCAGGCGAAGCAACTGCTGGCCGACGCGCATCCGGCGACGGCGCAGTCGCAGGTCAGCGACGCGAGCAACGGCGCGGCGACGCTGCACCTGGCCGAGTCGTTCGATCGTGCGTGGCTGCGTGTCGGTCTCGCGCTCGACCGCACCAACTTCGCGGTCGACAATCGCGACCGCGAGAAGGGCCTGTACACCGTCCGCTACGCGAATACGATGGAAGAGCTCAAGCGCGACGGCCTGTTCGGCAAGCTGTTCTACGGCGGCCCGACGGCAGCCAAGCCCGGCAGGGAATTCCTGGTCAACGTGCGCGCGCAGGGCAATGGCGGCACGCAGGTCGCGGTGGTCGACGCCAACGGCCAGATCGACAACTCGTCGGATGCACAGCGGATCATCTCGCTGCTCCACGCGCAACTGAACTGACGCGTGCGCTTCGCCAGCCTCGGTAGCGGCAGCGAAGGCAACGCGCTGGTCGTCGAGGCCTCGAGCGGCACGACGACCACCCGCGTACTGCTCGACTGCGGCTTTTCAGCGAAGGAGGTCGAGCGCCGGCTCGGCCGCCTGAATCTCGGCATCGACGATCTCGATGCGATCCTCGTCACCCACGAACACAGCGACCACGTCGGCAGTGCGCTGACGCTCGCGCGTCGCGCGTCGCTGCCGCTCTACATGAGCTGGGGCACGGCACGCGCGGTGGGCGCGGACGAGGCCGACGTCGATCTCCACGTGCTGTGGGGCGACGAGACGGCTTCGATACGCGATCTGGCCGTCATGCCCTATACGGTGCCGCACGACGCGCGGGAACCGCTCCAGTTCGTCTTTATGGACGGCTGCAGCCGGCTCGGCGTGCTGACCGACGTCGGGATGGCCACGCCGCACATCACGACCGTCCTGAGCGGCTGCGACGCGCTGGTGCTCGAATCCAACCACGATACCGCGATGCTGGCGGGAAGCCGCTATCCGCAGTCGCTGAAGGCGCGGATCGGCGGCAATCACGGCCACCTGAGCAACGATGCGGCGGCCGGCATCCTCGCGTCGCTCGAACGCAGCCGCTTGCGGCATCTGATTGCGGCGCACCTGAGCCAGCAGAACAATCGGCCGGAGCTGGCCCGCCAGGCGTTGGCCGGCGTGCTGGGCACGGACGGGGAGGAGGTGGTCGTGGCCACGCAGGACGCGGGCTTCGACTGGCTCGCGCTCGGCTGAGCGGCTCGGGCGGAGGCGCCCGGCGCGATCGGACCGTTGCCGGTGCGAGCGCCGCCGGCAGACGTAAAAAAACCGGCCCCTCGGGCCGGTTTTTTTTTCAGCTGACGCTGAGGCTTACTGGCTTGCGCCCGAAGCCGGAGCAGCCGCAGCAGCCGAAGCCGTAGCGTCCGATGCTGCAGCAGCAGCGTCGCTCGCAGCAGCCGATGCCGACGATGCAGCAGCCGAAGCGTCGCTCGCAGCACCAGCAACTGCCGAAGCAGCCGACGAAGCAGCAGCCGAAGCGTCGCTTGCAGCCGACGAAGCAGCTTGATCAGCGCTCTTGTTGCAAGCAGCCAGTGCAACAGCAGCCAACAGGGAAGCTACGAGGAGGGATTTCTTCATGATCACGTCCTTTTATGGTTAAAGGTAAGCAACAGCGCGAAACAATACCGGTAATGTGCTCCAACACCGACCTGGGCCGCTGGTGGAGACGCACTTCTAGAGCGTGAATCTTCCCTACGGCTTGGGCGGAAATTATATGCACTTTCCTATCGACCGTCGACAAATGCGGGGTCAATACGTTGTCTTTCCCATACAGAATTTGATCTGCATGGGCATACGGGGCGGCCCACTAAATCCGGTTTCCGACCCGCAGCCAGCCCGCACAATACCACTCGTGCAGCAAGGCTGTCATTGAAGGAACCCGGGATAGTGTTACAAACCGTTTCGCCTCCATCCGACGCAGGTTGGCCAGTTCGGGCAGCCATTCACCGGCCTGCTCGAGCGGTTCTTCCTCGCCATTAATGAAGTACGAGCGCGCGTTATACATCAATGCGGCGCGTCTGTCGAGATACACGCCACGGCGTGACGCCTGGGCAACGAACGCGGCCTCGGACAGCGGGCGTGCCGGCGGCTCGAATACGACGTTCGATTTCGGCTCGCTGAGGTAGCAACCGAGGAATTCCGCGATGTCGCGCTTGCGCCAGCGGATCGCATCGACGATCTCGGCAACGCGTTCGACCATGGCCGGCGGCAATTCGGCCGGCGCGCCAACCGCGGGCTGCTTCGGATCGCGGTAGAGCGTGTCGCCGAGCGCGTCGCGCAGGCCGCCGCGCTCGGCGAGGTAGTACAGGAACTGCGCGCCGAGCTCCCCGGCGGACGGCGCCCGAAAGCCGATCGAGCAGGTCATGCATTCGCCTTCGGCCACGCCGTCGTGCGCGATGTGGGGCGGCAGGTACAGCATGTCGCCCGGTTCCAGCACCCATTCGTCGCTCGGCTCGAAATGCTCGAGGATCTTCAGCGGCACGTCCGGCTGCAGCGACAGATCCTTCTGCGCGCCGATGCGCCAGCGGCGCCGGCCTTCGACCTGCAGCAGGAATACGTCGTACGAGTCGAAGTGCGGGCCGACGCCGCCGCCGTCCGTCGCATACGAGATCATCAGGTCGTCGAGGCGTGCGTCGGGGACGAAGCGGAAGCGGTCGAGCAGCGCGCGTGCCGCGTCGACGTGCAGGTCCAGCCCTTGCACGAGCAGGGACCAGGACTTGCGCGACACGGGCGGCAGCGAGCCCGGTTCGAACGGACCGTGCGCGAGTTGCCACTTGTTACGAAAATGGGTGATCAGTCGCGATTCCGCGTCATAGTCGGCAGCCAGTTCGAACAGTGCGTTGCGCGTGACCGGCGCCTTCACGCCGGGAATCGCCTGGCGGATCAGCAGCGGTTTTTTCTGCCAGTAGCGGCGCATGAATTGCGCCGGTGTGAGGCCGCCGAGCAGCGGCGTGGGAAGATCGGGGGGCGGCGCGCCGAGCGCGGCGACAGCGGCATTCCGCGGTTCGGTTTGAGACCGGTTGCGCATCGTATAATGAGACTTGTATTTGGGAGAATTGGATGAAAATCGCAAAAAACACCGTCGTGTCGGTCGCGTACAAGCTGTCGGACGCGCAAGGCAATCTGATCGAAGAGAGCGACGAGCCGATGGTCTATCTGCACGGCGGCTATGATGGCACGTTCCCCAAGATCGAGGAACAGCTCGACGGGCAGGAGCCGGGTTACCAGGCGCAGGTTCAGCTCGAACCTCAGGACGCCTTCGGCGACTACGATCCCGAGCTCGTGAAGATCGAGCCGCGCGATCGTTTTCCCGAGCCGCTCGAAGTGGGCATGCAGTTCGAAGGCACGCCGGAAGACGGCGACGAGGAAGTCGATTCGCTGATCTACACGGTCACCGACGTCGCGGAAGACAAGGTCGTGCTCGACGGCAACCACCCGCTCGCGGGCATGGCGCTGCGTTTTGCGCTCACCGTGAAGGACGTGCGCGAAGCGACCGAAGACGAGATCGAGCATGAACACGCGCACGGCGCGGAAGGGCTCGAGATCGTCGACGAGGACGAAGACGAGGACGGCGACGCGCCGTCAGGGCGCACCCTGCACTGAGCTGCCCGGCAAGCCCGGCGCCGGCCCTGAAGCAGGGGGCGGCGCGGGCGATGACGCACCGCCCGGCATCGTGCCGTCGCCTTGCAGCGGCGGCGCGACCGACGACGAGTCGGGCAGGGCCGGCAACGCCGGAATTTCCGGCATCTGGGGCAGCGGCACATCGTCGTGCGGCACGAGCGGCAGCGCGGGCGGGATCGGCAGATTCTTCGGCACGTCCTGCAGGCTCACGTTGAAGATCGTCTGCCGGGCCGGCGACACGCTCACCTTCACCCATTGGCTCGTCGGATGGCGCGGTCCGATCGCGACGCGCGTCACATTTCCCACCAGCGCACCGTCGTCCGCATGCAGCGGGCGATCGATCAGGAATCCGTTCGCGAGCGGTTCGCTGCTTGCGTGCATCACCAGTATCGGGCCGCGGAATGCCGCTGCCGCCTTCACCAGCGTTCGTTTCAGTTCACGGAAGCCGTCGCGCACGCGCGGCCGGTTGAAACGCAGCCATGCAAACCGTTCCGCGCGATCGTAGCGATCGAACTGCGGATCGCCCTCGAAAATCACCACCATCGCACGCGCTTCGCGTCGTTTCGCAAATTCGGCCGCATGGTCGATCCAGAAGTTGTTCGCGATGATGCGATCTTCGAATTCGCCGTTGCGGCCGCCGGCCGTCAGGAAGTGGTTGTTCGGCGCCGGCGCGTTGAGCGCGACATAGACGACGTCGTCGTGCAGCCAGCGCGCGTTCTCGCGATACGGCCGGAACCGCGCCACTTCGCTTTCGCGCGTGATCGGCAGCGCGCCGGCGTTGGGCACGGCCGCATCGGCGAGCAGTGTCTGACGGAGGAAGTCCAGGCGCTCGACGGGATCGTAGTTGCCGCCTGCCGCGGTGTTGCACGTTGCCCAGTCGTCGTGGCCGGGGATGAACACGAGCGGCACGCGCGACGCGTCCAGGATCGCGCCGCGCCCCGTATACAGCGCGTCGCGGCACGCTTCCTTCGCGCTCTTGAGGTCGCCTGCATAGACGACGAAGGCCACGTTGCGCTCGCGCGCGATCGATTCGAGGAGCCGTTGCGCCGCCGGCTCGTCGGCGGGCGAGCCGATGACACCCGAGATGACCGCGAACGAATAGGGCGGGGCTGCGCGCTTGGGTGACGCGGCCAGCGCGCCGGCCTGCGCCAGCATCAGCGCCGCCGCGGCGAGCGCGGCGGCGACGCGGGCCGGCCGGCCCGACGGGATGCGGTTACGCGTGCCCGGCGGCATCGTGCGAACGGACCAGCGTGCGCAGTTCGTACAGCAGATCGAGCGCGTCGCGCGGCTTCAGATCGTCGGGGTCGATGTCGCGCAGCTTTTCGAGCGCAGGATGCGGGAGGTCGGACGGCACCGGCGCATCCGCGCATTCGAATTCGTCGGCCGCCGCCGGCGGCGCGCTGAACAGGTCGAGCTGCGGCGTGTGCTGCGTGGCCGATTGCTGTTCGAGATACGCGAGATGCTTGCGTGCGGCGCGAATCACGGGTGCCGGAACGCCTGCCAGCTGCGCAACCTGCAGCCCGTAGCTCTGGTTCGCCGGACCTTCGTTGACCGCGTGCAGGAACACGATGCCATGACCGTGCTCGACGGCCGACAGGTGGACGTTGGCCGCTTGCGGGAATTCGGCCGGCAGTTGCGTCAGCTCGAAGTAGTGCGTCGCGAACAGCGTGTAGCAGCCGTTTTGCGCGAGCAGATGGCGTGCGATGGCCCATGCGAGTGCGAGGCCGTCGAACGTCGACGTGCCGCGGCCGATTTCGTCCATCAGCACGAGGCTTTGCGGCGTCGCGTCGTTGAGGATCGCCGCGGCTTCGGTCATCTCGACCATGAACGTCGAGCGGCCGCCGGCGAGGTCGTCGGCCGCGCCGATTCGCGTGAAGATGCGGTCGATCGGGCCGAAGCACGCCGACTTCGCGGGCACGTAGCTGCCGACGTACGCCATCAGCGCGATCAGCGCGGTCTGCCGCATGAACGTCGACTTGCCGCCCATGTTCGGGCCGGTGATCAGCAGCAGCTTGCGCTCGGCGCCGAACCGGCAGTCGTTCGCGATGAACTGCTCGACCTGCGCTTCCACGACCGGGTGACGCCCCTGTTCGATCTCGATGCCGATTTCGTCGGTGAAGGTGGGCGCGACCCAGTCGAGCGAGCAGGCACGCTCGGCGAACGCGGCGAGCACGTCGAGCTCCGCGAGCGCCGACGCGACGCGCTGGCATTCCGGAATGAACGGCAGCAACGCCTGCAGCACGCCGTCGTACAGCGCGCGTTCGCGTGCCTGCGCGCGTTCCTGGGCGGACAGCGCCTTGTCCTCGAAGGTCTTCAGTTCGGGCGTGATGTAGCGCTCGGCGTTCTTCAGCGTCTGGCGACGGCGATAGTCGTCGGGCACCTTGTCCGTCTGCCCGCGCGTGACCTCGATGTAGAAGCCGTGCACCTTGTTGTATTCGACCCGCAGGTTCGCGATGCCAGTGCGTGTGCGCTCGCGTGCCTCGAGATCGATCAGGAACTGTCCGCAGTTCTCGGAAATGTCGCGCAGTTCGTCGAGTTCCGCATCGTAGCCGCGTGCGATCACGCCGCCGTCGCGCACCATCGCGGCCGGCTCGGGCGCGATCGCGCTCGTCAGCAGGTCGAGACATTCGGCGGGCGGTGCGAGCGCCGCGTCGACGCGCGCGAGCGCATCCGCGTTCGCGACGATCGCGCTGATGCGCTCGCGCAATGCCGGCAGCGCCGCGAACGTGTCGCGCAGGCTCGACAGGTCGCGCGGCCGCGCGGACAGCAGCGCGAGACGTCCGGTGATCCGCTCGACGTCCGCGATCTGGCGCAGCGCGCTGCGCAGTGCATCCAGGCTCGCGTTCGCGGGGGCATCGAGCAGCGCGCCGATCGCCTGCTGGCGCGACTGCGCGGCGACCGACGCGCGCGGCGGATGATGCAGCCAGTGGCGCAGCAGCCGGCTGCCCATCGTCGTGCAGCAGGTATCGAGCAGCGAATAGAGCGTCGGCGATTCGGTGCCGCGCAGCGTTTCGGTCAATTCGAGATTGCGGCGCGTCGCCGGATCGAGGCCGATGTATTCCGTTTCGTTCTCGACCTTCAGGCTGCGCACGTGGCGCAACTGCTGACCTTGCGTCGCGGCCGCGTACAGCAGCAGTGCGCCGGCGGCGCCGCAGGCGCTCGTCAGCGAGTGCGCGCCGAAGCCGTCGAGCCCGGCAACATCGAGCTGGTCGCACAGGCGCTGCGTGCCCGACGCGATGTCGAAGTGCCATGCGGGCACGCGCTTGATCGCGCCGGCGCCCGCCGGCACGGCGTCGGTCGCGCCGTCCGCCGTCAGGATCTCGGCCGGCCGGATGCGTTCGAGTGCGGCGCCGAGCTGGTCCGGTTCGATTTCGGCGAGCCGCAGCGCGCCGCTCGCGAGGTTCAGCCACGCGAGGCCGATATTCACCGCGACACCGCGCTTGTTGTGGCCCGAGCACATCGCGAGCAGGTACACGTCGTTCTTGTCGGACAGCAGCGCGGCATCGGTCAGCGTGCCGGGCGTGACGACGCGCACGACCTTGCGCTCGACCGGCCCTTTCGACGTGGCCGGGTCGCCGATCTGCTCGCAGATCGCGACCGACTCGCCCATCTTCACGAGCTTCGCCAGATACTGTTCGACCGCGTGATGCGGGACGCCGGCCATCTTGATCGGCGTGCCGGCCGATGCGCCGCGCTGCGTGAGGGTCAGGTCGAGCAGGCGCGCGGCCTTCTCCGCATCGTCGAAGAATAGCTCGTAGAAGTCGCCCATCCGGTAGAAGACGAGCGTGTCGGGATGATCGGCCTTGATGCGCAGGTACTGCTGCATCATCGGAGTGTGGCCTGCGAAGGCCTCGGGCGACAGCGTGGTCATAGATCCGGCGTAAAGTTGTTGCTTGAGTTGCCCGAGTTTACCAGTGGCTCCGCTCGTTACGGCCGATGTTCGCCGATCGGACGGTTTCGGTCGGCTGTTCGACGGTCGCCGCGTATTGTATTTCGGCGGGGTGGCGGGCGAGCCGCGGGCCGTCTTTATCTTTTTCAGCGGCTCGCTGAATGGGCGGGCTGATGGTGGTGCCGCAGCAGTGCGGAGTGCAGGGACAGATTCAAAGTGGGCTGATCGCGTCTGCACGAACGAGCCGTTCCTCGTGCGGTATGGCAACACCAGGATCGTCGTCGAACGCCTGCCTCATTGCGCCGCGCGCTGTCGAGACGGGCACGCGGACAGACAGCAATCCAGCGACAGGTGCTGTAGTGAGCCGCGCATCGATCGAGACCGACGCGGCGCGGTAATTCCGATGCCCCGGCAATGGATGACGCAGAGCGCATCCTGAATGCCGGCGACATCGAATCTGCCTTCAGGTCATGCTGCCGACGTCGCGGATGCCCGTGCAGCCAGATACGCGGTGAAATCACGCGCGACCTCGGGGTGGCGGAGCGCGAAATCGACCGTCGCCTTCAGGTAGCCGAGCTTGCTGCCGCAATCGTATCGGGTACCGGCGTACCGATACGCGAGAACCTGCTCTTCCGCGAGCAACGCCTGGATCCCGTCGGTCAATTGAAGCTCGCCACCCGCGCCGGGTTTCAGTCCGCGCAGGTGTTTGAAAATCCGCGGCTTGAGAATATAGCGGCCGACGACACCCAGATTGGACGGTGCGACATCCGGCGCCGGCTTTTCCACGATTCCGGACATCTTGATGATCGAATCTTCCCATTCTTTACCGTCGACGACCCCATACGATTTCGTATCGGACGGCGGGATTTCTTCGACGCCGATGACCGAGCTATGGTAATGATCGAATACATCGACCATTTGCTTCATGACGGGCGGCTTACCGTCGAGCAGGTCGTCGGCCAGAATGACGGCGAACGGATGATCGCCGACGAGCTTTTCGGCGCAGAGCACGGCGTGCCCGAGACCAAGCGCTTCGGGCTGCCGTACGTAAAAGCAGTCCACGTTGCGCGGCTTGATGCTGCGCACGAGATCCAGCAGCTTTTCCTTGCCGCGCGCTTCGAGTTCCGCCTCGACCTCGTACGATTTATCGAAATGATCCTCGATGGCGCGCTTGCTTCGGCCGGTGACGAAGATCATCTCGGTGATCCCGGCGGCGATCGCTTCCTCGACGGCGTACTGAATCAGCGGTTTATCGACGACGGGCAGCATTTCTTTCGGGCTGGCCTTGGTTGCCGGCAGAAAGCGTGTGCCTAAACCGGCTACGGGGAAAACGGCTTTCGTTACTCTTAGCATTGCATTTTCCTGATACGAGTCGTCGCGGGTCCGGACTGATTGCCGAAGCAATGCGTCCGACCGTCTTTTCTTCTACCCGAATGAACGATCCGTCGGGTTTTATTATCAATCTGGATTTTCAATCGGCGCGCGCATGCCGCGCCAACGGAGACGCGAGTCTACTGAAGCGCCGCGCCATTGAAAAGCCGGGAGGTAACCTGACCGGATCAAGCGGGTATCGGAATCCACCTGTTCTGCAATGACCCTTCGACAACACCCGGTCGTCGTGAAAAGGCGCCTGTAGCAGGCACGCGCGAACGCGCACGTGGTTCAGCTTCGGAGCGGGCACTGTGCGCGGTGATCACTGGGAAGGTCGGTGCGGTGCGCAAACCAGGAGGAGAGCGTTTGCAGCCAGAGGAATTGCGATGTAGGCGGGGGCGACCGGGCCCCGGGAGATCCGCAACGACGCGGGTGACCTGACGTTCAGCGCTGCTTGTCGACGGTTTCAACGAGGCGGCCGCTACATGCGGCTCGCCGCGCTCACGTGACGGCGCAGCGCAAGCGCCCCATGTCGTGCTGTCATCAGATTCGACTCGGCACACGCGCCTTCGTGTGCCGAGCCTTCCCCGCAACTCAGGACGTGTGCGCCGACATCAGGTCGAGCGCCACGGCTTGCGCGACTTCGATGCCGTCGATGGCCGCCGAATAGATGCCGCCCGCATAGCCCGCGCCTTCGCCGGCCGGATACAGCCCTGCGGTGTTCACGCTCTGGTAGTCGTCCTTGCGGCGAATCCGGATCGGCGACGACGTGCGCGTCTCCACGCCGGTCAGCACCGCATCGTGCATCGCGAAGCCGGCGATCTTCTTGTCGATCTGCGGGAGCGCTTCACGAATGGCTTCGATCACGTAGTCGGGAAGGGCCGTGCTGAGATCGGTCGGACGCACGCCGGGTTTGTACGACGGCACCACGGAGCCGAGCGACGTCGACGGCCGGCCCGCGATGAAGTCGCCGACGAGTTGCCCCGGTGCGCTGTAGTCGCCGCCGCCGAGTTCGAACGCACGCTCTTCCCATTTGCGCTGGAACGCGATGCCGGCCAGCGGGCCGCCCGGATAGTCTTCCGGCGTGATGCCGACCACGATGCCCGCGTTCGCGTTGCGCTCGGCGCGCGAATACTGGCTCATCCCGTTGGTGACCACGCGGCCCGGCTCGGAGGTCGCCGCGACCACCGTGCCGCCGGGGCACATGCAGAAGCTGTAGACCGCGCGGCCGTTGCTGCAGTGGTGAACGACCTTGTAGTCGGCCGCACCGAGCTGCTTGTGGCCCGCAAACTTGCCGAAGCGGCTGCGATCGATGAGCCCCTGCGGATGTTCGATCCGGAAACCGAGCGAAAACGGCTTCGCTTCGACGTAGACACCGCGATCGTGCAGCATCTGGAACGTGTCGCGCGCACTGTGGCCGACGGCCAGCACGACGTGGTCGCACCGCAGCGTTTCGCCGTTCGACAGCTTGAGCGCGCGGACCTTGCCCTGATCGATTTCGATGTCCTCGACGCGGGTTTCGAAGCGCACTTCACCGCCCAGCTCGTGGATGGTCGCGCGCATTTTTTCCACCATGCTGACGAGGCGGAACGTGCCGATGTGCGGGCGGCTCAGATACAGGATGTCCTCCGGCGCGCCGGCCTTGACGAATTCGTCGAGCACCTTGCGGCCGTAGTGGTTCGGATCCTTGATCTGGCTGTACAGCTTGCCGTCGGAGAACGTGCCGGCCCCGCCTTCGCCGAACTGCACGTTGGACTCGGGATTGAGCACGCTCTTGCGCCACAGGCCGAACGTGTCCTTGGTGCGCTCGCGCACGGCCTTGCCGCGTTCGAGGATGATCGGGCGAAAGCCCATCTGCGCGAGGATCAGTCCTGCAAAGAGGCCGCACGGCCCCATGCCGATGACGACCGGGCGCAGGAAGTTGCCATGCTCGGGGGCCTTCGTGACGAAGTGGTACGCCATGTCGGGCGCCACGCCGCAATGGGGCGTGCCGGCGAGTCGCGGGAGCACCGCTGCTTCGTCCTTCACCTCGACGTCGACGATGTACGTGAGCTTGATGTCGGAGCGCTTGCGTGCATCGTGCGCGCGGCGAAACACCGTGTAACGGAGGAGCCCGTCCGCCGCCACGCCGAGGTCCGCGAGGCGCGCGCGAATCGCGGCTTCGAGGGCGCTTTCGGGGTGGTCGAGAGGGAGTTTAAGTTCGCTTAGCCGTAACATGAGTATTCGGATACGGTTGCCACGAAGTCGTGGCGATGTTGAGACGGGCGGTGGCCGGCATGCCCCGGCGGCGTGGTGCGCCGCGCGGGCATTCCGCCGGCAACCCGGTGGGTGCCGCGAAAAGCTCGGCGAGCTGCAGCACCCTGACCAGGCCGGGCAACGCGCGCAATGTCGGGACAGGCGCCTGAAGCGATTCTTGCGTGGGGAACATCTCGTTTATCCCTCCGGGCAATCGAACGGCAGCAGGCGCTCCGTCATGACGGTACCGGCGTGGTTCGCGCGAAAGCCGCGCCGCACGGGCGCGGCTCGGGCTTACTCCGCTGCCGGGTGCAGGCGGCTGTAGCGGTTCAGGATCGGGATCATCTGCGCGTAGATCTTTGGGTTGGCAGCGACGATCTCGTGGCGATGCAGGAAATCGGCATCGCCTGTGTAGTTGCCGACGAGGCCGCCGGCCTCGGTGATCAGGAGGCTGCCTGCGGCCATGTCCCACACGTTGATGCCTTGCTCGAAGAATGCGTCGAGACGGCCGGCCGCGACGTTCGCGAGGTCGAGCGCCGCGGCGCCCGGACGGCGCAGGCCCGTGCATGCTTGCGTCATTTCCGTGAACAGGCGCGCATAGGCGTCGAGGCCGTCCTTCTCGCGGAACGGGAAGCCTGTGCCGACCAGCGCGTCCGACAGGCGGTCGCGACGGCCGACGCGGATGCGGCGGTCGTTCAGGTACGCGCCGCGGCCGCGGGTGGCCGTAAACAGGTCGTTCTTGTTCGGATCGTAGACGACGGCCTGCGTGACGACGCCCTTGTGCTCGAGCGCGATCGATACGCAGTAGTACGGGAAGCCGTGGATGAAGTTGGTCGTGCCGTCGAGCGGATCGATGATCCACTTGAATTCGGATTCGTTCTCCGACTCGCCCGATTCTTCCGCGAGGATCGCGTGGTCGGGGTAGGCGGTCTTCAGCGTCTCGATGATCGCCTCTTCGGCGGCCTTGTCCACTTCGGTGACGAAGTCGTTCTGCTGCTTCTTGCGGATCTCGATCAGGTCGAGATCGAGCGAGGCGCGATTGATGATCTGTCCGGCGCGGCGCGCAGCCTTGACAGCGATGTTGAGCATGGGATGCATGAGCCTGAATCCTGTAGCCGGCGGCACGAGCCGCCACGAAGTGGAACAACCCGCCCGGAACGGCGCAAGCATGCCCGGCGAGATGAGACGCAAATTGACAAAGAACGGGGTACGACCCGCGCCGCACGAGGTGCGACGCGTAAGCGCATGATTTTACCCGATTTTCGAGCGCCTCAGGTGACCGGAATGCGGGGAAACCCCACTGTCCGTCCGGACGAGTGGGTTTGCCGGGGCGATGGCGATACCATACTGCCATTCTGATGAACCGAGTCGCATCGTAGTGGAAACCCCGCAGAACCCCGCCGCACCGTCCGAATCGGGCGCGGCCACCTCCCTGCCGCCGTCCGGCGGCTTCACGTCAACCCGCTTCGTGCTCGTCGAGCCGAGCCATCCCGGCAACGTCGGGGCGGCCGCCCGCGCGCTGAAGACGATGGGTTTCTCGCGGCTCGTGCTGGTTGCGCCGCGCGTGCCGCACGTACAGAGCGACCCGGAGGCGATCGCGATGGCGAGCGGCGCGGACGACGTCCTCGCGTCCGCGCATGTCGTGCCCACGCTCGGCGACGCGCTGTCCGGCGTTCACTGGTCGATCGCGCTGACCGCGCGCACGCGCGAATACGGGCCGCCGCGCCTCGCGCCGCGCGCGGCCGCCGAGCAGGCGTGCACGCAGGTCGGCACCGGCGATATCGCGCTCGTGTTCGGCAACGAGCGCACGGGTCTCGCGAACGAGCACGTCGAGCAGTGCAGCGCCCTCGCGCATATCCCGGCGAACCCGGTCTACAGTTCGCTGAACCTCGCGCAGGCCATCCAGGTGCTCGCGTATGAATTGCGCGTCGCGTTTCTGGAGCAGGGCAGCGCGTCGTCGCACCCGGCACAGGTCGAGCTCGGCACGCTCGCGCAGAGCGACGAGATCGAGCGGATGTACGCGCATCTGGAGGACGCGCTGGTCGCGCTCGATTTCCTCGATCCGCGCAATCCGAAGAAGCTGATGCCGCGGCTGCGGCGGCTGTTCGCACGCACGGGCCTCGAGCGCGAGGAGGTCAACATCCTGCGCGGCATCGCGAAGCACATCCTGTTGAAGTCCGGTACGCCCCACGGCGACGCTTGAGCGGTCGGCGCGCGGGAGGTCGGGCGGTGTGAACACGGCGTCCCAGCCCGCAGCGGTCGTGCCGTATCGATCGTCCGACGGCGCCGGGTCGGCTCGCGCCGGTTCGCCGCTCGATCGCGGAAGGCGTTCACTGCAGGCGTGCGGCGCGAATACCCGCGCCGACGGCGGGGTGAACGCACGGCGCTGTGCGGCCGCGTGCGACTGGCCCTACAATCGCCGAACGTCATAAGCAAATTACCCGGTGCGATAACGGCCGGCCATCGCCGGCGGGGCGCGCCGGCCTTTTCCCCGATCAGATCATGTTCACTAGACTGCGCGAAGACGTTGCGACGATTCGCGAGCGGGATCCCGCCGCTCGCAGTGCCTGGGAAGTGCTGACCTGTTATCCGGGGCTGCACGCGCTCGTCCTGCATCGTTTCGCGCATGCGTGCTGGCGCGCAAAGCGCTACTGGCTCGCGCGCTTCGTGTCGCAGGCCGGGCGCTTCCTGACCGGCATCGAGATCCATCCGGGCGCAACGATCGGCCGGCGCGTGTTCATCGATCACGGGATGGGCGTCGTGATCGGCGAGACGGCGATCGTCGGCGACGACTGCACGATCTATCAGGGCGTGACGCTCGGCGGCACGTCGCTCACGCGCGGCGCGAAGCGCCATCCGACGCTCGAGGCCGGCGTGATCGTCGGCGCGGGCGCGAAGGTGCTCGGCGGTTTCACGGTCGGCGCGGGCGCGAAGATCGGTTCGAATGCCGTCGTCGTGAAGCCGGTGCCGGCGGGCGGCACGGCGGTCGGCAATCCGGCGCGCGTCGTGATGCCGGCTCAGCCGAAGCCGCAGCCGGAGCGCGCCGCGTTCTGCGCATACGGGATCACGCCGAACGCCGACGATCCGATGTCGCTCGCGATTCACGGGCTGATCGATCACGCGGCGAAGGAAAGCCGCCGCGTCGACGAGATCGTCGCGGCGCTCGAGCGGCTCGGCACGCATCTGGAAACGTTGCAGGGCGCGGACGCGGCGCGTCTGGATCTGCGCCGGCTGTCGGCGGTGCTGGAAGGCAAGGCGGTCGAGCGTCAGTCGTAACGCGGCGCACGCCGGCGGCGGGCGGCAGTGCGGTTGCGTCAGTCGAGCGGCATCGCGCGGATGCCTTCCGCGTCGACGCGCAGATAGCCGCCGCGCGGCATCCCGTGGTCGAGATCCCAGTCGGGCAGCACCCAGCGAATGCCGCCTGGTTCGAGGTGCCGCGCAGGGCGATGCGTGTGGCCATGGATGATCACGCTCGCGCGGCTTTTCCGGAACAGGGCGGCTACGCCTTCGCGCGTGACGTCGTAGACCGACGAGGCGGGGCGCATCCGGCCCGCTTCGCTGTTCGAGCGCATCCGCTGCGCGAGTGCGCGGCGCCAGCGGAACGGCCATGCGAGAAACAGCCACTGCGCGACGTGATTGCGCGCGAACCGCCGGAAGATCTGATAGCCGCGATCGGCCGTGCATTGCGCGTCGCCATGCGTGAGCACGATGCGCTGGCCGAATGCCATGACCAGCGCCGGATCGGGCAACAGCATCGCGCCGGCCGCCTTCATGAAGCGCCGGCCGAGCAGGAAATCGCGGTTGCCGTGCATCACGTACAGCGCGATCCCGCGCTCCGAGAACGTGTGCATCAGCGCGGCCATGCGTGCCGCGAACGGATCGTCGTCGAGCAGGTCGTCGCCGATCCAGTATTCGAACAGGTCGCCGAGGATGAACACCGAATCGGCGCTGTCGGCTGTGTGTTTCACGAAATGCTCGAACGCGGCGACCGTCTTCGGAATCGCTTCGCTCAGATGCAGATCGGAGAGAAACAGGAACGGGCGTGCTGCTTGCGCGTACTCGCGCTCGCCAGGCACGCCCGCGGAGACGCTTCGCGGCGGACTCTCCTGCAACATCGAAGTGTCTCCTTTCCCGCGCGTCAGACCACGACGGCCTTTTCGATCACGACGTCTTCGGTCGGCACGTCCTGATGGAAGCCCGCGTTGCCCGTCTTGACGCCCTTGATCTTGTCGACCACGTCCTGGCCTTCGACGACCTTGCCGAACACGGCGTAGCCCCAGCCCTGCGGCGTCGGCGACGAGTGGTTCAGGAAGTCGTTGTCGTTCACGTTGATGAAGAACTGGGCGGTTGCCGAATGCGGATCGTTCGTGCGCGCCATCGCGACCGTGTAGTTGTCGTTCTTCAGGCCGTTGTTCGCTTCGTTGTCGATCGGCGCGTCGGTCGGCTTCTGCTTCAGGCCCGGCTCGAAGCCGCCGCCCTGGATCATGAAGCCGTTGATCACGCGGTGGAACACCGTGCCGTCGTAGTGGCCTTTCTTCACGTAGTTCAGGAAGTTCTCGACCGTCTTCGGTGCCTTTGCGGCGTCGAGCTCGAGCTTGATCACGCCGTGGTTCGTATGCAGTTCAACCATGATGAATTCCTTCGGTAAGGCGGTTTAAATGGCACGCGGCCGGTCGTGCGACGCGGCCGCGTGTGGCGCCGGACGTGCCGGCAGGTGCTGGCTTATTTCGAGACGATGCTGGCCGATTCGATCACGACCGGCTGCGCCGGCACGTCCTGCATCGGGCCGCGCGAGGTCGTCGCGACGCCTTCGATCTTCTTCACGACGTCGAGGCCCGACACGACCTTGCCGAACACCGCATAGCCGTTGCCGTCCGGGTTCGGGTAGTCGAGGCCGCTGTTGTCCACCGTGTTGATGAAGAACTGCGCGGTGGCCGAATTCGGATCGCTCGTGCGCGCCATCGCGATCGTGCCGGTCAGGTTCTTCAGACCATTGCGGCTTTCGAGCGGGATCGGCGCGCGGGTCGGCTTCTCCTCGAAGTTGGTCTTGTAGCCACCGCCCTGGATCATGAACCCCTTGATCACGCGATGGAAGACCGTGCCGTTGTACTGGCCGGCCTTCACGTAATCGAGGAAGTTGGCGACCGTCTTCGGCGCCTTCTCCGGGTAGAGCTCGACGCGGATGTCGCCCTGCGAGGTCTTCAGCTGCACGACGGGGTGCGCGGTAGCCGATTGCGCGAACGCGGGTGCGGTCGCGAGAAGGGCGGCGCCGCCAAGCGCCAGCAACAGACGTTTCATTGCGATCCTCAGGTTGGGAGGGAAGAAAGGTTGCGCCGCTTACTGCGACGGCGCGACGTACGGCGCCGCCAGCGCGCCCGACGGCCCGTTGAACTGGAACGTTGGCGACATCGGCAGCGTGGTGGTGCTCACGTTCGCGGCGGCGCGGTCGGTGTACTCGCGCGTAGCCGGCGTGACGGCGCGCGCGTTCGCGGCGGGCCTGGGCGGCGAGATGATCTTCTGCAGATCGGCGAGGCGCTGGGCCGTCGCGCCGCTCGTGCGGCCGAGCGACTGCGCGCGCTTGTACGACTCGGCCGCGAGGCGCAGATAGAGATCGCCGAGGTTCTCGTACGCGAGCGTGTAGCTCGGGTTCGATTGCGTCGCGGTGACGAGCGCGCTGCGCGCTTCGTCGTAGCGCCCGTGCTTCGCGTAGAGCGCCGCGAGGTTGTTGTAGGGTTCGGGCAGTTCGGGGTACGCCTGCGTGATCGCGACGAATTGCTGGATCGCGTCGTCATCGCGGTTCAGGCGCGCGAGCACGGTGCCGCGCTTGAACTGCGCCTGCACGTCGTGCGGGTTCGCCGCGATGCGGGCGTCGAGCTGCGCGAGTGCCTGTTTCCACTGCTTGCCGGTGATCGACGCGTCGATTTCCGGGGTGCCGTCGGCGACGGCCGGGGCCTTTTGCGCATGCGCCGCGGGGGCTGCGAAAAGCGCCAGCGCGACGCCCATGACGGCGGTCGCAACGAGGGTCGCAGCGCTCGGCGCGCGGCCGCGATGAGGTTTCATAGGCGTAAATCGGAATGTTATACTCCGAGCCATTCTAACAAAACGTCTGCGCGTTCCGGCGAGCCGCAGGCAGTCTTTCTTTTGCCTCTCGTGGCCGTCACCGCTGTGCTTGCAGCCTGACCGCCCCATGTGATATCGAGGACGCGCGGCGTCGTGCCGCGGCAGGTGGTCCGTCCGTTTCGCATGCTGGGCGAGCTTCGCCAGGGCGGTTTCCTTCGGCTCACGGTTCATCTCTATGGAATCACTGCGCATCTACAACACGCTCGCGCGTGACAAGCAAGTTTTCGTGCCGCGCCAGCCCGGCGAAGTGCGGATGTACGTATGCGGGATCACCGTCTACGACTATTGTCACGTGGGCCACGCGCGCATGCTGGTCGTGTTCGACCTCGTCCAGCGCTGGCTGCGTGCGATCGGCTATCGGGTCACGTACGTGCGCAACATCACCGACATCGAGGACAAGATCATCCGCCGCGCGGTCGAGAACGGCGAGACGATCAAGTCGCTGACCGACCGGTTCATCGGCGCGATGCACGAGGATGAAGCGGCGCTCGGCATCCAGCGGCCCGACATCGAGCCGCGCGCGACGCAGTTCATTCCGCAGATGCTCGGCATGATCGAGAAGCTCGAGGCGAACGGCTACGCATATCAGGCGAGCGACGGCGACGTCAATTATTCGGTGCGCAAGTTCGCGAACTACGGGAAGCTGTCGGGCAAGTCGCTCGACGATCTGCGGGCGGGCGAACGCGTCACCGCGAACGATGCGAAGCAGGATCCGCTCGACTTCGTGCTGTGGAAGCGCGCGAAGGAAAACGAGCCGGACGGCGCGTCGTGGTCGTCGAAGTACGGGATGGGCCGGCCGGGCTGGCACATCGAGTGCTCTGCGATGGGTTGCACGCTGCTCGGCGAGCATTTCGACATCCATGGTGGCGGGCAGGATCTGCAATTCCCGCACCACGAGAACGAGATCGCGCAGAGCGAAGGCGCGACCGGCCAGACGTTCGTCAATTACTGGATGCACAACGGCTTCGTGCAGGTCGACAACGAGAAGATGTCGAAATCGCTCGGCAACTTCTTCACGATCCGCGAAGTGCTCGAGCGTTACGACGCGGAAGTCATGCGCTTCTTCATCGTGCGCACGCATTACCGTTCGCCGCTCAACTACAGCGACGTGCATCTCGACGATGCGCGCGCGTCGCTCACGCGCCTGTACACGGCGCTGAAGGACGTCGAGCCCGACGCGCTCGCGCTCGACTGGAACGAGCCGCATGCACAGCGTTTCGCGGCGGCGATGAACGACGACATCAACACGCCGGTCGCGGTGGCGACGCTGTTCGAGCTGGCGGGCGAAGTCAACCGCACGCGCGATGCGTCGCTCGCGCGGCAACTGAAACAACTCGCGGGCCTGCTGGGCCTGCTTGGCCGCGAACCGCGCGCGTTCCTGCAGCAGGGCGCCGGCGCCGCGCAGGCAGGCGGGCTCGCAGCCGACGAGATCGAAGCGAGGATCGCCGCGCGCATCGCGGCGAAACAAGCGAAGGACTATGCCGAAGCGGACCGGATCCGGGCGGAACTGCTCGAGACCGGGATCGCTCTTGAAGACAAACCGGGCGGATCGACCGAATGGCGTCGCGTATGAGCGCGGTGCGTTCCACTGACCGATCCGTCAGGTAGGAGGCAGGATGGCAACGGCCAGAAAAGCGCCGGTCAGGCGTGCGACTCCGGTCGCCGCGCGTCCGGCAGCCAAGCGCGCGCCAGCGGCGAAGGCGGACGCGACGCGCGCCGTGCCGAACGGCGCGCTCAACGGTCATGCGAAGCCCGCGCGCGCGAAAGGCGCGGACGCGGGGCAGCCGGACGCTGCGATGGCGGCCGCCGACGCGGCCCGCAAGACGCGCGCATCCGACGCGGCAGCCGACGGCGCCGATGGCGTCGTGCGTCCCGCCTACTGGGACAAGGCGTGCGCCGATCTCGTCAAGCGCGACCGGATCATGAAGAAGCTGATTCCGAAGTTCGGTCCCGCGCATCTCGTGAAGCGCGGCGACCCGTTCGTCACGCTCGCGCGTTCGGTCGTCGGCCAGCAGATCTCGGTGCCGTCCGCGCAGGCGCTGTGGGCGCGCATCGAAGATGCGTGTCCGAAACTCGCACCGCAGCCGGTGATTCGGCTCGGCGCGGACAAGCTGATTGCGTGCGGGTTGTCCAAGCGCAAGACGGAATACATTCTCGATCTCGCGCAACATTTCGTGTCCGGCGCGCTGCACGTCGACAAATGGACGTCGATGGACGACGAGGACGTGATCGCGGAACTCACGCAGATCCGCGGCATCAGCCGCTGGACGGCCGAGATGTTCCTGATCTTCAACCTGTCGCGGCCGGACGTGCTGCCGCTCGACGATCCGGGCCTGATCCGCGCGATCAGCGTCAATTACTTCAGCGGAGAACCCGTCACGCGTAGCGAGGCGCGGGAAGTGGCTGCCAACTGGGAACCGTGGCGCACCGTCGCGACCTGGTACATGTGGCGCAGCCTCGACGCGCCTGACGCCGACGCCTGATCGAGGCTATCGGGTTTTAAACATCAATAGTTGAGAGCCGATCTTGCGTATCGCCCGCGCGGGTAGAATACGCGCTGCCGCAAGACCCAAGGATTCGAACACATGAAGACCACGTTTCTGGATTTCGAACAGCCGATCGCCGAACTCGAGGCCAAGATCGAAGAGCTGCGATTCGTGCAGGACGACTCGGCTGTCGATATTTCGGAAGAAATCGAGCGGCTGTCGAAGAAAAGCCAGCAACTGACGAAAGACCTCTACGCGAACCTGTCGCCGTGGCAGGTCTCGCAGATCGCGCGGCATCCGCAGCGTCCGTACACGCTCGATTACGTTGCGGAGCTGTTTACCGATTTTCACGAGCTGCATGGCGACCGCGCATTCGCGGACGACCTGTCGATCGTCGGCGGGCTCGCGCGCTTCGGCGGCCACCCGTGCATGGTGATCGGCCATCAGAAGGGCCGCGACACGAAGGAGCGCGCCGCGCGCAACTTCGGGATGCCGCGTCCGGAAGGCTATCGCAAGGCCGAACGGCTGATGCGTCTCGCCGAGAAGTTCGGGCTGCCGATCTTCACGTTCGTCGACACGCCGGGCGCGTACCCGGGCATCGGCGCCGAAGAGCGCGGCCAATCCGAAGCGATCGGCCGCAACCTGTACGTGATGGCCGAGCTGAAGACGCCGATCATCACGACGGTGATCGGCGAGGGCGGTTCGGGCGGCGCGCTCGCGATCGCCGTGGCCGACACCGTGATGATGCTGCAGTTCTCGACCTACTCGGTGATCTCGCCGGAAGGCTGCGCGTCGATTCTGTGGAAGAGCGCCGCGAAGGCGCCCGAAGCCGCGGAAGCACTGGGCCTGACCGCGCACCGCCTGAAGGCGCTCGGCCTGATCGACAAGATCATCAACGAGCCGCTCGGCGGCGCGCATCGCGATCCGAAGGGCATGGCCGCGCTGCTGCGCCGCGCGCTTGCCGATTCGCTGCGCCAGTTCCAGGGCATGAGCATCGATGCGCTGCGCGAGCGTCGCTTCGAGCGCCTGATGGCCTACGGCAAGTTCAAGGAAACCACGCCCGGCGCATGACCGGCGTGCTCGCATCGCGCGCCGCTCGGCGCGCGCTTCTCTCGTGATCCCCCCGACCGAATTCTCCGCCGACCGCGTCGTACTCGACGCGGTCGGCGTTGCGCTTGCCGAGCTCCCGCCCGATGCACGCATCGCCATCGCATACAGCGGCGGCCTCGACTCGACGGTGCTGCTCGATGCGGCCGTGCGCGTCGCGGGCGCTGCGCGTTGCGTGGCGCTGCATGTGCATCACGGCCTGAGCGAAAACGCCGACGCGTGGGTCGCGCATGCGCAAGCAACGGCCGAAGGGCTCGGCGTCGCGTTCGAAGCGGAGCGTGTCGACGTGCCGCGCGACAGCGGCCTCGGCATCGAGGCGACGGCGCGCGAGCGTCGTTATGCGGTGCTCGACGCGATGTGCGAGCGTCACGGCGCGGTCGCGCTATGGGTCGCCCAGCATGCGGACGACCAGGCCGAGACGGTGCTGCTGCAGTTGCTGCGCGGCGCCGGGATTGCGGGACTCGCCGCGATGGCGCCGCGCTATCGCCCGGACGGCGCGAGCGTCGAGCGCGTGCGCCCGCTGTTGCGATTGTTGCGCGCGCAACTGGAGCGCTATGCGGCGCAGCGCGAGCTCACGTGGATCGACGACGAATCGAACGGTGATACGCGTTATGCGCGCAACGCGCTGCGCATCGACGTGCTACCGACGCTCGCCGTGCATTTCCCGGGCTTTCGCGATGCGCTGGGCCGGGCGGCCCAGCATGCGGCCGCCGCGCAGCGGCTGCTCGACGATCTGGCCGAACTGGATTTCGCGACCGCCGCGCGCGACGGCGGGCGCGCGCTGTCGCGCGATGCGCTGGTCGCGTTCGACGACACGCGCGGCGCGAACCTGCTGCGCTTCTGGATGCGTCGGCTCGGCTTGCCGAGTGCGTCCGCCGGCCGGCTCGCGAACATGATGCGGCAGTTGCGTGCCGCGCACGACGCGCATGCGCTGCGTGTCGATCATGCGGGCCGGTGTCTGCGGCTGTATCGCGATGTCGTGTACTGGGAGGCGGGCGACAGTGCCGAGCCGGCCGATGACGGCACCGGGACGCCGCATCCCGAATCGGTGCTCGCGTGGGACGGACAGGAAATCTGGCGCCTGCCGGCGTGGCGCGGCACGTTCGTGTTCGCGCCGGCCGAAGCCTGCAGCGACGGGGCGGTGCCGGAGGCGCTGCTGCGTGCCGCGGCGCTCGGCGCGCGCGCCCGTGCGGGTGGCGAGCGGATGCGCACGTCGCCCGGCGGCCCGGGCCGCACGTTGAAGAACCTGTTCCAGGAGCGCGGCGTGCCGGCCTGGCAGCGCGACGTGCCGCTGCTGTTCGCGGGCGACCGGCTCGTCTACGTGCCGCGGCTCGGCGTCAATCACGGCGACGGGTTGCACGGCGACGGCGCGTGGCGCCGGATCGAATGGCGTCCCGACCTGCTGATCGCGTAGCCGCGGCGGGTTCCCGGCGGCGTGATCGCTCGCCGGTTTTCACCATTTGGTAAACAGCGCCGGAACGCCTGCCGGCGCGGCGAGCGGCTTGTCAAGCGGGCATCTATCGGGTACGCTCGGTCGTTTGCTCGGCTCGATTTTTGAGCGATTTGTGCAGGTTTTCCGCGTGACGTACCCGGTTTGCGCGGCCTGATCGGCCTTCCGGGCAAAATCCGTCACGCTTGCGTGTTGCGTCCCAGCCGTCCCCCTCGTCGTCCGTCCACAGCCACAAGCCGCGTGACCGAACGGCAACGCGGCCTGCCCATCGCGCCCGTGCGGTTTCTCCTCCAGTTCAGAACGACAATGGCACTCATCGTACACAAATACGGCGGCACTTCGATGGGCTCGGTCGAGCGCATCAAGAACGTCGCGAAACGCGTCGCAAAATGGCATCAGGCCGGGCACCAGATGGTGGTCGTGCCGTCCGCGATGTCCGGCGAAACCAACCGTCTGCTCGGTCTCGCGAAAGAGATTTCGAGCCAGCCGAGCCCGCGTGAGCTCGACATGATCGCATCGACCGGCGAGCAGGTGAGCGTCGGCCTGCTGTCGATCGCGCTGCAGGAAATCGGCGTCGAAGCCGTGAGCTATGCAGGCTGGCAAGTGCCGATCAAGACGGACAGCGCGTTCACCAAGGCGCGCATCCACTCGATCGACGACGAACGCGTGAAGGCCGATCTGAACGCCGGCAAGGTGGTGATCATCACCGGCTTCCAGGGCGTCGATCCGGACGGCCACATCACGACGCTGGGCCGTGGCGGCTCGGACACGTCGGCGGTGGCGGTGGCGGCTGCGCTGGGTGCCGAAGAGTGCCTGATCTACACGGACGTCGACGGCGTCTACACGACCGATCCGCGCGTGGTCGAAGAGGCACGCCGCCTCGATCGCGTGACGTTCGAGGAAATGCTGGAAATGGCGAGCCTCGGTTCGAAAGTCCTGCAGATCCGCTCGGTCGAATTCGCCGGCAAATTCCAGGTGAAGACGCGTGTGCTGTCGAGCCTGACCGATCCGCTGATTGCGCTCGACGAAGAAATGCGCTCGGGCACCCTGATTACTTTTGAAGAAGACGAGACCATGGAAAAGGCAGTCATTTCCGGCATCGCGTTCCAGCGCGACGAAGCACGCATTGCTGTGATGGGCGTGCCCGACAAGCCCGGCATCGCGTATCAGATCCTTGGCCCGGTGGCCGACGCGAACGTCGACGTCGACATGATCATCCAGAACCAGAGCGTCGAAGGGAAGACCGACTTCACGTTCACGGTCGGCCGCGGCGACTACCAGAAGGCGATGGACATCCTGACCAACCAGGTTCAGGGTCATGTGAGCGCCGAGCGCGTGCAGGGCGACCCGAAGGTATCGAAGGTGTCGGTCGTCGGTGTCGGCATGCGTTCGCACGTGGGCGTTGCGAGCAAGATGTTCCGCACGCTGTCGGAAGAGGGCATCAACATCCAGATGATCTCGACGTCCGAAATCAAGATTTCGGTGCTGATCGACGAGAAGTACATGGAGCTCGCTGTCCGCGCACTGCACAAGGCATTCGAACTCGATCAGCCCGCGTGAATTTTTTCGTGATGCATTGAAGAAAATGCATCGCGGAAATTGACGCACGGTTCGAAACCCTATATTATTTCGTTCTCGTCGCACTGCCTCCCTGGTGCGAGCGAAAGTTTGGGAGACGTGGCCGAGAGGTCGAAGGCACTCCCCTGCTAAGGGAGCATCTGGGCCAAAACCTGGATCGAGGGTTCGAATCCCTCCGTCTCCGCCAAAAGCGGTGACAAAGCCCCGCAAGTTCTCGGACTTGCGGGGCTTTTTCTTTTCCGCTTCGTGTTCGGACATACGAGTCGGCATCGCACTTCGTCCGGACAGCCAATCAATGCCCGAGTTCGGCGGCGCTCATGCGCTGCGCTGCTGCATGCGTCACGGCTATGCGTACGATGCGTATCGCGAGCCGCCGGCGTTCCTGTCGCCCGGCACCGACGCGAACCGGGCGAAGCGTCGCGCCGATGCGCGAAGTGGTCGAGCGCATGTGCGCGTGCATCGAGATGCTTCGACGATCGTCGTCCGTCTACGCGAGCGGCGGCGCGCAGCAGGCGATCCATGTCGAGTTGTTGCTGCGGGCCGCATGATCGACGCGCGCTACATCGTCGATGCGATCATGCTTGCGACTTCGCAGGTTTATGCGACGCACGGCAGCCGCGTCGTCCATATCCCTGCGCAACACAACCACGAGCGTGCGGTGCCGATGCGCAGATGAGACCGGTTGAGTCATCAGCGCCAGCCGGAAGGGGCTGCGACGCGCTTATCGCGCGCCTTCAGTGCAGCCTTGATGACGGCAAGATGTAAGTAAAACGAAAGTATAGGTGTAAGGTTCGAGCCGGATATGCCGATCGTTCCCCGCATCCTGTTCGGGCACGCAAAAACAGTGACCTGACGACAAAAATGCGGCATCGCACTGATTCGCCCGCATCCAGACCTTCGATGCTACAAAAAATTACATATAAAAATCAGGTGTTTGCAAACGCGTCGAAGAACTAGCGTCTGTTGCGATGCAAAATTTCTCCGTTCGATTTATCCTCGTTAACCCGATTGCGCTTGAGCCACGTCAAACTTCGTTTTGACGGTGCTTTACAGTTTGCCAACAAGGGCGATTCGCGAAATCTAGCTTACGATTTGATTTCGATTCTTTCGTCACGCCTGTCCCGATGCAGCGTGCGACCCTCTCTAGGTTTGTTGACATGCATGATTTTCCCTTTCTGAGCCTGGCGATCTGGGCTCCGATCCTGGTTGGCGCGTGCCTGCTGCGTGCCGGCAGCGACCATCATCCCAATCGCACGAGGTGGATCGCGCTCATCGGCGCACTGATCGGGCTGGCAGCGGTCGTCCCGCTCGTCACCGGTTTCGATTCGCATTCGGCTGCGATGCAGTTTGTCGAAACCCGCGACTGGCTTGCGGCATTCAACTCGGGCTGGCGCGTGGGCATCGACGGCGCATCGCTCTGGCTCGTCGTGCTGACCGCGTTCACGACGCTCATCGTGGTGATCGCATCGTGGGAATCGATCACGGTTCGCATCGCGCAGTATTACGCGTCGTTCCTGATCCTGTCGGGGCTGATGGTCGGCGTGTTCGTCGCGCAGGACGGCCTGCTGTTCTTCATTTTCTTCGAGGCGACGCTGATCCCGCTGTACCTGCTGATCGGTACGTGGGGCCGCGAGCATCGCGTGTATGCGGCGGTGAAGTTCTTCTTCATCTCGTTCGCGGGTTCGCTGCTGCTGCTGATGGCGATGCTCTACCTGTATGCGAAGTCGCATACGTTCGACATGAACGCATGGCGCACGCTGGAGCTCGGCTTCTCGCCGCAGCTGCTGGTGTTCCTGGGCTTCTTCGCCGCGTTCGCGGTCAAGGTGCCGATGTGGCCGGTTCACACGTGGCTGCGCGACGTCTACACGGACGGCCCGACGGGCGCCGCGCTGATGCTCGCGATGCTGAAGCTCGGCGGTTACGGCTTCCTGCGCTTCGCGCTGCCGATTACGCCGGATGCGGCCCACTTCTTCGCGCCGGCCGTGATCGCGCTGTCGCTGTTCGCGATCGTCTACGCGAGCCTCGTCGCGCTCGCGCAGACCGACCTCACCAAGCTGCTCGCGTATTCGACCGTCGCGCACATGGGGATCGTCACGCTTGGCCTGTTCCTGTTCAACCAGATCGGCGTCGCAGGCGCGATCGTGCAGCTCGTCTCGTACGGCTTCGTCGCGGGCGCGATGCTGCTTTGCGTGAGCGTGCTGGTCGATCGCACCAAGCAGCGCGAGATCGCCGCATACGGCGGGGTGGCCGGCGTGATGCCGCGCTTCGCGATGTTCGCGGTGCTGTTCGCGATGGCCAACGTCGGCCTGCCGGGCACGTCGGGCTTCGTCGGCGAGTTCATGGTCATCATGGGCGCGATCCGTTTCAACTTCTGGATCGGCGCCATCGCGGCGCTCACGCTGATCCTCAGCGCGTCGTACACGTTGTGGATGATCAAGCGCGTCGTGTTCGGCAAGGTCGATAACGCGCGCGTCGCCAAGCTCTCCGACCTCAGCCGTCGCGAGATCGTGGTGTTCGCGTCGTTCGCGCTGATCGTGCTGGGCGTCGGCATCTATCCGAAGCCGTTCACCGACGCGATCGATCCGACCGTCGCGCAACTGATCGAAGACGCGAGCCGCTCGAAGGTACCGGCAGGGGACGGCATCACGCCGCCGCAGCCGGCCTACATGGCCTCGGCACGCAACTGATCGCAGTGCATGCGCGCAACGGCTGCATCGCTCGACGATGCGGCCGTTGCGCGCACATCCATCGGAGCAGGTGCCGAGCGCACCTGCCGACTCCCGGCTGCGCGAAATTGCCCCGCGACAATCTGTCCCATCACAGATATTGCAATGATGATTTGCCGCATCCACCGGTTTTTCATCGTCATCGCGCGACGTATGATTCGGCCAGTTTCGTGGCTCGCATGCGCATCGGGCAAACGCTACGGATTCAATGACCCCTCGGGCTGTGTGATGAAAAGAAAAGCTTCAAAAGGCTGGACGGCGCTGATGTCAATCGGCGCGGCGCTGAGCCTGTCAGGCTGTAATTTAGATGTACTAAATCCGAAAGGAAGTGTCGGTGCCGCCGAAAAGGCGCTGATCGCAACCTCCACGTGGGCGATGCTGATCGTCGTCGTGCCGGTGATTCTGCTCACGCTATGGTTCGCGTGGCGTTATCGTGCGTCGAATCGCAACGCCACCTACGCGCCGAACTGGTCGCACTCGACCGCGATCGAAGTCGTGATCTGGACGGTGCCGACGCTGATCATCCTGTTCCTCGGCGTGCTCACGTGGAAGACCACGCACGAGCTCGACCCGTACAAGCCGCTCGAGTCGTCGGTGAAGCCGATCGACGTCGAGGTCGTCGCGCTCGACTGGAAGTGGCTGTTCATCTATCCGGAACTCGGCATCGCGTCGGTGAACCAGCTCGCGATTCCGGTCGGCACGCCGGTGAACTTCCGCATCACGTCGGATTCGGTGATGAACTCGTTCTTCATCCCGCAGCTCGGCGGCCAGGTCTACGCGATGGCCGGCATGCAGACGCGCCTGCACCTGATCGCCGACGAAGCCGGCGACTACGCGGGCACGTCGGCCAACTTCAGCGGTCGCGGCTTCTCCGACATGAAATTCCGCACGCTGGCCGAGCCGCGCGAGCAGTTCGATGCATGGGTGCAGAAGGTCAAGGCATCGCCTGATCGTCTCGACGCGACCGTGTACGGCTCGGTCGCGCAGCCGAGCGAGAAGGCGCCGGTGCGCTACTTCTCGTCGGTCGATCCGCGGCTCTTCCACAACATCATCGCGAAATACAACGATGGCCACGTCCTCGATCTGAAGGACGCCGCCTGCGGCACGAAGGGGTAACGCATGTTCGGCAAACTCACACTATCGGCGATCCCGTTCGATCAGCCCATCATCATGGTGGCCGGCGCCTTCATGGGGCTGGCCGTGCTGGCCGTTCTCGGCGGCCTGACGATCACCGGCCGCTGGAAGTGGCTGTGGACGGAATGGCTGACGACAGTCGACCACAAGAAACTCGGCGTGATGTACATCATCGTCGCGCTGATCATGCTGCTGCGCGGCTTCGCCGACGCGATCATGATGCGCATGCAGCTCGCGCTCGCGTACAACGCGCCCGGCTACCTGCCGCCGCACCACTATGACCAGATCTTCACGGCACACGGCGTGATCATGATCTTCTTCATGGCAATGGTGTTCATGGTCGGCCTGATGAACCTCGTCGTGCCGCTGCAGATCGGCGCGCGCGACGTCGCGTTCCCGTTCATCAACTCGCTGTCGTTCTGGATGACGGCAGTCAGTGCGATCCTGATCAACATCTCGCTCGTGATCGGCGAGTTCGCGCAGACGGGCTGGCTCGCATATCCGCCGCTGTCGGAGCTGCAGTTCAGTCCGGGGGTAGGGGTCGACTACTACCTGTGGGCGCTGCAGATCTCGGGTGTCGGCACGCTGCTGACCGGCGTGAACTTCTTCGTGACCATCATCAAGATGCGCGCGCCCGGCATGACGCTGATGAAGATGCCGGTGTTCACGTGGACGGCCCTCTGCACGAACGTGCTGATCATGGCGTCGTTCCCGATCCTGACCGCGACGCTGGCGCTGCTCGGTCTCGACCGTTACCTCGGCATGCACTTCTTCACGAACGAAGCCGGCGGCAACGCGATGCTGTACCTGAACCTGATCTGGGCGTGGGGCCATCCCGAGGTCTACATCCTGATCCTGCCGGCGTTCGGCATCTTCTCGGAAGTCATCGCGACGTTCTCGAAGAAGCCGCTGTTCGGCTACAAGACGATGGTGTACGCGACCTGCGCGATCATGGTGCTGTCGTTCCTCGTGTGGCTGCACCACTTCTTCACGATGGGCTCCGGTGCGAACGTGAATGCGTTCTTCGGCATCATGACGATGATCATCGCGATCCCGACCGGCGTGAAGGTGTTCAACTGGCTGTTTACGATGTATCGCGGCCGGATCGAATTCACGACGCCCGTGCTGTGGACGATCGGCTTCATGGTCACGTTCACGATCGGCGGGATGACCGGCGTGATGATGGCGATCCCGGGTGCGGACTTCGTGCTGCACAACAGCCTGTTCCTGATCGCGCACTTCCATAACGTGATCATCGGCGGCGTGCTGTTCGGCTATCTCGCGGGCTTCAACTACTGGTTCCCGAAGGCGTTCGGCTTCAAGCTGAACGAGAAGCTCGGCAAGGCTGCGTTCTGGTTCTGGCAGGTCGGCTTCTATGTCGCGTTCGTGCCGCTGTACGTGCTCGGCTTCATGGGCATGACGCGCCGTCTGAACCACTACGACAACCCGGCGTGGCATCCGTGGCTGCTGGTCGCCGCGTTCGGCGCCGTGCTGATCGCGATCGGCATCGCATGCCAGCTGCTGCAACTGGTCGTCAGCATCCGCAACCGCAACCTGCCGGAATACCGCGATACCACGGGCGATCCGTGGGGCGGCCGCACACTCGAGTGGGCCACCACGTCGCCGCCGGCCGACTACAACTTCGCGGTGATCCCGCAAGTGCGCACGCTGGACGCATACGCCGACATGAAGGCACGTGGCGATGCCCGTCCGAACCCGGCGTCGATCCGCGACATCCACATGCCGTCGAATACGTGTGCGGGTCTCGTGGTCGCGATCTTCAGCCTCGTGCTGGGCTTCGCGCTGGTGTGGCACATCTGGTGGATGGCGATCGGCGGCCTGGTCGGGATCGTCGCGACGCTCGTGATCTATAGCTCGCGTGACAACGACGGCTATTACATCCCGGCGACCAAGGTGCGCAAGATCGAAGAGAAGCAACCGGCGGTGCGCGTGGCCACGCGCGTCGACGACGTCGAACTGGAGGCCAACTGATGTTGCAGAAAACGTTGAGCGCAACCCTGCTCGAGCACGACGACCATCCGCCGTCGCACTCGGTGTTCGGCTTCTGGCTGTATCTGATGACCGACTGCGTGATCTTCGCGGCGCTGTTCGGGACGTTCGCCGTGCTGGGCAACCAGTACGCGGGCGGCCCGACCGCGAAGGACCTGTTCGACATCCCGGGCGTCGCGGTGGAAACCGCCGCGCTGCTGCTGTCGAGCATCACCTACGGCTTCGCGATGCTGGCCGCGTACAAGCAGCGACGCGGTGCGCTGCTCGCGTGGCTGGCGGTGACGTTCGTGCTCGGCGCGGCGTTCCTCGCGATGGAGCTGCGCGAGTTCTCGCACCTGATCGCGGAAGGCGCAGGCCCGCAACGCAGCGCGTTCCTGTCGGCGTTCTTCACGCTGGTGGGCACGCACGGCCTGCACGTGACGGCCGGCCTGCTGTGGATGGTCGTGCTCGCCGGGCAGATCGTGCTGCGCGGCGGCGACCTGACCGATCGCGACCTGCGTCGCCTGACGTGCCTGAGCCTCTTCTGGCACTTCCTCGACATCGTGTGGATCTGCGTGTTTTCCTTTGTCTATCTCGCGAGCGTGATCTAAATGGCCCATTCGCATTCGTCTCAACTCGAAGAAGGGCACGGCAGCGTCGGCGGCTATGTCGCCGGCTTCATCCTGTCGGTGCTGCTCACGGCCGCGTCGTTCGGCCTGGTGATGCAAGGCGTGCTGTCGCCGCACGCGTCGCTGATCGCGCTTGCCGTGCTCGCGCTCGTGCAGATCGTCGTGCACCTCGTGTACTTCCTGCACATGAACGGTTCGTCGGGCCAGCGCTGGAACGTGATGGCGTTCAGCTATACCGTGCTGACCGCGGCGATCCTGATCGTCGGCACGTTGTGGGTGATGCACAACGTCAGCATGAACATGATGTCGCGCTGAGCGACGTCGCGGCGCAACGCGCCGGCCATGGAGAAGCGGCACGCGCGTGCCGCTTTTTTTTCGCCCGCGAAATCCGCGCGCACCCTATCAATTGCACTGGCGGCGCGCACGAGCGTGGGGAGGCAGTATGATCCGGTGCGAGCGCGGCCGAGGAGCCCGGCAGGCGGCCCGCAGCGGCGCCTGGCGCGGGTCGGGCCGCCAATTGTTACAAGACGTTAGCGCGCGCGTGCCGTTGCGATGCCGCGCATCAGTTCTTACAAACTTGAAATATGCGGGGCCGGCGCTTGCCCTTATAGTCGAATCACACATGACACAACTCAAAGAGGAATCCATGAAGACTTTGCGTGTTGCCTCGCTCTTGACCGGTATGACGGCCTTGCTCGTGTCGGGCGCAGCAATGGCGGGAGTCAATGTCGGGATCAATGTCGGCGTGCCGGCTCCGGTCTACGTCGCACCTGCGCCCGTGTATGCGCCACCGCCTCCGCCGGTCGTCTATCAGCCGGCACCGGTCTACGCGCCGGCGCCCGTCTACGCGCCGGCACCGGCGATCGTGATCGGCTGGCACGGCGACCGTTACTGGGATGGCCGCCGCTACTGGGGTCGCGACGAGTGGTATCGCCACCATGGCCGCGGCTGGGGCGGCGATCGCGATCGCTGGGACCGCGGTCACTGGGACAACGGCCGTCACAACGGCTGGCGTTGATCGACCTGCGGCGCACGCGTGACGCGTGCGCGCATCGAACGAAAACCGCCCGCGTGGCGGTTTTCTTTTGCCCGCGCGGGCCGCGCGCGCGACGCGCGATGCACCGGCGCCCTACGCGAAAACCCGCAAGTTGGCTCGACGTCGAATTGAATGGGTAGAATCGACCCTCGTTACACCCCACAATCGATCGACAGGGCCTCTATGACCAACGGTTTGCCCCGGACTGTCGCCGCGCACCTGCGCTTCGGCGTCGCACATGCCGTGCGGGCTGCCGGCCGCACGGCGGCAGTATTGGCCATACAGGCGCTGCTGGCCGCGACGGCCGCACACGCAGCGTATGCGATCGCGCAATACGGCGAGCCGAAATATCCGCCGGGCTTCAAGCATTTCGACTACGTCGATCCGGACGCGCCGAAGGGCGGCACGCTCGTGCTCGCCAACCCGAGCCGGCTCACGTCGTTCGACAAGTTCAATCCGTTCACGATGCGCGGCAACCCGGCGCCGGGCATCGACATGCTGTTCGAGAGCCTCGCGACCGGCAGTCTCGACGAACCGGCTTCCGCGTACGGGCTGCTCGCCGACGACATCGCGATCGCGCCGGACCGCCGCTCGGTCACATTCCATCTGAACCCGCGCGCACGCTTCTCGAACGGCGACCCGGTCACGGCCGACGACGTCAAGTTTTCGTTCGACACGCTGAAGAGCAAGCTCGCCGCACCGCAGTTCGGCGCATATTTCGCCGACATCGCGAAGGCCGTGGTGGTCGATCGGGCGACCGTGCGCTACGAGTTCCGCAGTACGAATCGCGAGTTGCCGCTGATCGCCGGCGGCGTGCCGGTGTTCTCGCGCAAGTGGGGCTTGCGCGCGGACGGCTCGCGCATTCCGTTCGACCAGCTCGCATTCGAGCAACCGATCGGCAGCGGGCCGTACCTGATCGAGCGCTACGACAACGGCCGCACGATCACGTACCGGCGCAATCCCGCGTACTGGGGTGCCGACCTGCCGGTGCGGGTCGGCACCCACAACTTCGCGCGGATCGTCTACAAGCTGTACGGCGACGGCGTCGCGCGGCTCGAGGCGTTCAAGGCCGGCGAGTACGACGTGCTCGTCGAGTACGTCGCGCGCAACTGGACGCGGCGCGACGTCGGCAAGCGCTTCGACAGCGGCGAGCTCGTGAAGCGCGAATTCCGCCAGCACAACGGCGCGGGCATGCAGGGTTTCTTCATGAACCTGCGCCGGCCGCTGTTTCGCGACGTGCGCGTGCGCCAGGCGCTCGACCTCGCGTTCGATTTCGAATGGCTGAACCGCCAGTTGTTCTACGGCGCATACACGCGTCTCGACAGTTATTTCGCGGACACCGACCTGCAGGCGACCGGCACGCCGGGCCCGGGCGAGCTGACACTGCTGGAACCGCTGCGCGCGCAACTTGATGCGGCCGTGTTCGGCCCGATGGTCACGCAGCCCGACACGCATCCGCCAGGCTCGCTGCGCGCGAACCTGCTGAAGGCGCGCGCGCTGCTCGCGCAAGCCGGCTGGACCTATCGCGACGGCGCGCTGCGCAATGCGAACGGCGAGCCGTTCACGTTCGAGATCCTCGACGACTCGGGCGCGGCGATGGAAGGCATCGTGACGGCCTACCAGCGCAATCTCGCGAAGCTCGGCATCGACGCGCGCTTTCGCACAGCCGACTATGCGCTGCTGCAAAAGCGGCTCGATGCATTCGACTACGACATGACGACGGTCCGCTATCCGGGCGTGCAGGTGCCCGGTGCGGAACAGTTCTCGCGCTTCGACAGCAAGTTCGCCGACGTGCCGGGCTCCGACAACATCATCGGCCTGAAGTCGCCGGCCGTCGACGCGCTGCTGCATGCGCTCGGCACCGCGCAGACGCGCGACGAGCTGCTCGATGCGACGCATGCGCTCGACCGTGTGCTGATGCACGGCTATTACGCGGTTCCGCAGTGGTACAGCACCACGCACCGGATCGCGTACAAGCGCACGCTCGGCTATCCGCACATGCTGCCGCTGTACTATTCGGCCGAGGGCTGGATCGTGTCGACGTGGTGGGCCAGGCCCGGTCACTGACACCTCCCGGCCCTTCGTTCAACCAGCCTATCGATCGCGAGTCGACGCCCTATGTGGAGCTACATCCTCAAACGCCTGCTGCTGATGATCCCGACGCTCGTCGGCGTGCTCACGCTCACGTTCGCGGTGATCCAGTTCGTGCCCGGCGGCCCCGTCGAGCAGGCCGTGCAGGAGCTGCGCAAGGGCGCGACGGAGCAGGGCGCGACGCCGTTCGGGATGCGCGCGCATACGGGCGTCGACGCGCAGCAGCTCGCGCAGCTCAAGGCGCTGTACGGCTTCGACAAGCCGCCGCTCGAACGCTACTGGCTGATGCTCGAGCGCTTCGCGCGCTTCGATCTCGGCGACAGCTACTTCCGCCACCAGAGCGTGTGGTCGCTGGTCGTGCAGAAGCTGCCGGTGTCGATCAGCATCGGGCTGTGGACGTTCTTCATCACCTACCTGATCTCGGTGCCGCTAGGCATCGCGAAGGCCGTGCGCAACGGTTCGCCGTTCGACGTCGCGACGAGCCTCGTCGTGCTGGTCGGCTATGCGATTCCGGGCTTCGTGCTCGGCGTGCTGCTGCTCGTGCTGTTCGGCGGCGGCTCGTTCCTGCAGATCTTTCCGCTGCGCGGCCTCACGTCGGACAACTTCGCGCAGCTGTCGCTGGTCGGCAAGGTGCTCGATTATCTGTGGCACATCGCGCTGCCGATCACGGCGTCGGTCGTCGGCAGCTTCGCCGTCGTCACGATGCTGACGAAGAACGCGTTTCTCGACGAGATCCGCAAGCAGTACGTACTGACCGCGCGTGCGAAAGGGCTCGCCGAGCGCACCGTGCTGTGGAAGCACGTGTTCCGCAACGCGATGCTGCCGCTGATCGTCGGTTTTCCGGCCGCGTTCATCGGCGCGTTCTTCACGGGCAGCCTGCTGATCGAGACGCTGTTCTCGCTCGACGGCCTCGGGCTGCTGTCGTACGAGTCGGTCGTGCGGCGCGATTATCCGGTCGTGCTCGGCACGCTGTACCTGTTCACGCTGATCGGGCTCGCGACCAAGCTGATCTCCGATTTGTGCTACGTGTGGGTCGACCCGCGCATTCAATTCGACAACCTGGAGCGCTGACATGAATCCGTCCGTTCGCACGCCGTTGGCCGGCGCGCCTGCCCGCATGTCCGGCGTCGCCGGGCGAGGTGCGCGATGAGCCGGGTCGCCGTGTCGTCCCGCATCGACGTGGCGCGCGCGCGCGTGTCGCCATCGCCCGCGCGCCGCGTATGGCAGCGCTTTCGCCAGCAGCGTCTCGGCTACTGGAGCTTCGTGATCTTCGTCATCGCGTTCGCGGCAAGCCTCGCGGCGCCGCTGTGGTCGAACGACAAGCCGCTTGTCGTGCGCTACGACGGCCACTACTATTTCCCGATGTTCCATGCGTATCCGGAGACGACCTTCGGCGGCGACTTCCCGACCCCGGCCGACTATCTCGATCCGTACGTACGCAAACGGCTCGCGGCGCCCGGCAACTTCGTCGTCTACCCGCCGAACCGCTACTACTACGACACGCTGAACTACTTCTCGACCGTGCCCAACCCCGCGCCGCCGTCGCGCGCGAACTGGCTCGGCACCGATGCGCAGGGGCGCGACCTGCTCGCGCGGCTCGTGTACGGCTTCCGCGTGTCGGTCGAGTTCGGGCTGATCCTGACCGTGATCGGCACGCTGCTCGGGATCGCCGCGGGTGCCGTGCAGGGGTTCTTCGGCGGCCGCATCGACATCGTCGGGCAGCGGCTGATCGAGATCTGGAGCTCGCTGCCCGAGCTGTACCTGCTGATCATTTTCGCGTCGATCTTCGAGCCGAGCTTCGTGCTGCTGATCGTGCTGCTGTCGCTGTTCGGCTGGATCGGGCTCGCCGATTACGTGCGCGCCGAATTCCTGCGCAACCGGACGCAGGACTACGTGCGCGCGGCGCGCGCGATGGGGCTCACGAACTGGCAGATCATCTGGCGCCACGTGCTGCCGAACAGCCTGACGCCCGTGATCACGTTCCTGCCGTTCCGGATGAGCGGCGCGATCCTCGCGCTCACGAGCCTCGACTTCCTCGGGCTCGGCGTGCCGCCGCCGACCCCGAGCCTCGGCGAGCTGCTCGCGCAGGGCAAGGGCAATCTCGATGCGTGGTGGATCTCGCTGTCGACGTTCGGCGTGCTGGTCGCGACGCTGCTGTTGCTGACCTTCATGGGCGACGCATTGCGCAACGCGCTCGACACGCGGATCTCCGACTCGGTGCGCGCGGCGGGAGGGCAGCGATGAGCGACACGACCGCATCGACGCACGGCGAGCCGCTGCTGTCGCTCGAGCATCTGCGTGTGCGCTTCGGCGACACGGTGGCCGTCGACGACGTGACGCTCGCGATCGGCCGCGGCGAACGCGTCGCGCTGGTCGGCGAGTCGGGCTCGGGCAAGAGCGTGACCGCGCTGTCGATCCTGCGGCTGCTGCGCGACGCCGACGTGAGCGGCAAGATCCGTTTCGCGGGGCACGATCTCGCCGGCAAGAGCGAGCGCCAGATGCGCGGGCTGCGCGGCTCGGATATCGCGATGATCTTCCAGGAACCGATGACGGCGCTCAATCCGCTGTATACGATCGGCGCGCAGATCGGCGAGACGATCGTGCTGCACGACGGCGTGACGGCGGCCGAAGCGCGCAAGCGCGCGATTGCACTGCTCGCGCGCACGGGCATCGGCGAGCCGGAGCGGCGTGTCGACAGCTACCCGCACCAGCTGTCGGGCGGCCAGCGCCAGCGCGCGATGATCGCGATGGCGCTCGCATGCCGGCCGCGGTTGCTGCTTGCCGACGAGCCGACCACCGCGCTCGACGTGACGATCCGCGCGCAGATCGTCGACCTGCTGCTCGAACTGCAGCGCGAGGAGGCGGAAAAGCGCGGGATGGCGATCCTGCTGATCACGCACGACCTGAATCTCGTGCGGCACTTCGCCGACCGGGTCGCGGTGATGGAGCACGGCAAGCTGGTCGAAAGCGGGCCGGTCGAGCGGATCTTCGCGGAGCCGGAGCATCCGTATACGCGGCGTTTGCTGAACAGCCGGCCGCAGCGGGCGGTCGCGCCGGTGATGCCGATCGCGCCCGTCGTGCTCGATGCGCGCCACGTCAGCGTCCAGTTCGCGCGCAAGCGGCCGGGCTTTGCCGGCTGGTTCGGCACGATCCCGGTGACGGCGGTCTCGGACGTATCCGTATCGGTGCGGCAGGGCGAGACGCTCGGCATCGTCGGCGAATCCGGCTCCGGGAAATCGACGCTCGCAATGGCGCTGCTCGGTCTGCAGAAGACGGCGCATGGCGAAATCGAATTCCAGGGGCGTGCGCTGTCGTCCTACCGCGGCCGCGAGCAGACCGCGCTGCGCTCGAACATGCAGGTCGTCTTTCAGGATCCGTTCAGTTCGCTGTCGCCGCGCCACACGATCGAGCGGATCGTCGGCGAGGGGCTCGAGCTGCATCGCCCGGAACTGACGCCGGACGCGCGCCGTGCGAAGTCGCTCGCGGTGCTGCGCGAAGTCGGCCTCGACCGCACGGTGCTGCACCGCTATCCGCACGAATTCTCGGGCGGGCAGCGCCAGCGGATCGCGATCGCGCGCGCGCTCGTGCTGGAGCCGCGCATTCTGATCCTCGACGAGCCAACTTCCGCGCTGGACGTGTCGATCCAGCAGCAGGTGCTGAAGCTGCTCGCGAATTTGCAACAAAAATACAACCTCGGCTATGTATTCATCAGCCACGACCTGGAGGTGATCGGCGCCATGGCGCACCGGGTCGCGGTGATGCAGGACGGGGTGGTCGTGGAGTCCGGGGAGGTGGCCGATATCTTCACGAATCCGTCACATCCTTACACACAAAAGCTGTTGAAAGCGGTCTGGAAAGCGTGATAGGCGCCCAATGGTCTGACTATCTCGATTGTATTTTTTAATTTGTTTTGACAAACGATTACGCGCTGGCTAGTATCGACCGAAATTTTCCGCCAATCAGCTGATTTTTAAGCACATTCCATCGACCAATGCAGCATCGATCCCTGACCCAGGCATGCGCGCGCACCATCGCCGGGCTATTCATCGGCGCCCTGTTCGCAGCAGCTTCCGGCGCGTTCGCCGACGAAGTCAGCAGTTTTAACCAGAACGTCACGAATTCGGCCCAAATCGGGTCGCCTTCCTCCCTCCAGCAGACCAGCGCGCAGCCGTCGACCGGCGGCGCAAAGTCGTTCCTCGCCGGCATGGCGGGCAAGGCAGGCGACGTGGTCGTCGGCGCGCTCAACATGATAGGCGTGCGTTACCGCTGGGGCGGCAACTCGCCGGATTCGGGCCTCGACTGCAGCGGCTTCGTCCGCTACGTGTTCCAGGACACGCTCGGCATGTCGCTGCCGCGTCGCGCGGAGGAGATGAGCCGCGTCGGCGAGAAGGTCAGCATGAGCAACCTGAAGCCGGGCGACCTCGTGTTCTTCAATACGATGCGCCGTACGTTCTCGCACGTCGGCATCTACATCGGCGACAACAAGTTCGTGCATTCGCCGTCGACCGGCAGCACCATTCGCGTCGACGATCTCGACAGCGGCTACTGGGAAAAGCGTTTCACCGGCGCACGGCGCCTCGAATCGGAGTTTCCGATGAAGGCCGACGATCTGCGCCAGCGCGTGCGCGCGACGATCGGCGACGATACGGCGAACGGCAACAACTGACGCTCGCCGGCAAACCGCCGGATCAAGAAAACCCTGTCACCGAAAGGCGGCAGGGTTTTTGTTTTGCTGCGCGCGCAGGGCGAGTGACGAGTGGCGAGCGCCGAACGGAGCGGCCGCCGACGGCGGCTGGGCGGCCGGGCTGCCGTCGATGGCCGCGCGCCGCGCAAGGCGGCGCGTCGTCGCGTTACGCGGCAGCGACGCCGCGGGCCGCCGCGAGCTTGCGCTGCAGCTCGGGCATGATGCGCGCGACGGCTTCCTCGCCCGCGAGGACGGCCGCGTTGCGCTGGTTGAAGTCGCTGCCGCCCATCGCCGGGAGGTTCGGGCGGATCACGACGTCCGCATATTTGTCGAGCTCGTAGGTCTTGATCGTCTGCCCCATGATCGTGAAGGTCTGCAGCAGCATCTCGATCGGATTGTTGGTCGCGGCACCGTCCGGGCGCGCCGAGATGTCGACCGCGATCACGAAGTTCGCGCCCATCTTGCGCGCAAACGATGCGGGCACCGGGCTCACGAGGCCGCCGTCGACGTACTCGCGGTTGCCGATCTTCACGGGTTCGAACACCGACGGCACGCTGCACGACGCGCGCACCGCGAGCCCCGTGTTGCCCTGCTGGAACAGGATCGGCTGGCCGCTCTGCAGATCGGTCGCGACGACGCCGAGCGGCCGCGTCATCTTTTCGATCGGCCGGTTGTTGAGCGCCTTGTTCAGGAAGTTCTGCAGCGCGACGCCCTGCAGCAGCCCGCGCGAGCGGAACGGCAGCGCCCAGTCGCTGATCGATGCCTGATCCATGTCGAGCGCGATCTTGTTGATCTGCAGCCCGCTCATGCCGGACGCGTACAACGCGCCGACCACCGAGCCTGCGCTCGTGCCCGCGACGATGTCGATCGGGATGCCGCGCGCCTCGAGCGCCTTCAAGACGCCGATGTGCGAGAAGCCGCGCGCGGCGCCGCCGCCGAGCGCGATGCCGATCTTCACGGGTTTCTCGCGCGACTGCGCGGAAGTCGCGGCGTTGTCGGGACGGGACTTGTCGCCGAACGACGTGCAGGCAGCGAGGCTGGCGGACGCGCACGCGATCGTGAAGTGGCGGCGCGACAGGCGAGGGGACGACATCGAATGGTTCTCCGGCGGCTGGGCGGCGGGCCGTGCGGCCCGCGGCGGCGATAGGTTCCGAGTGGCCGAGCGACTTGCGAACGTGCGGCCGGCGCGGCGCCGGCTGGCGGCCGCGGCGCGCACATCATAAAGCAAGCGGCGCGCTTGGCGCGATGACGGGCGCGAGTATAATTCCGGCTTCTTTCCCGTTCCGGGCGCGGCCGGCCCCATTGCTGTCCGGGCTGTCGCCGTCGATCCCGCGTCGAATCATTCATGCGCCCCAGGCGTTCGAGTTACCGTTTATGACCCGTCCTGTCCGTACCCGCTTCGCGCCGAGTCCCACCGGCTTCATTCACCTCGGCAACATCCGCTCCGCGCTCTATCCGTGGGCGTTCGCCCGCAAGATGAAAGGCACGTTCGTGCTGCGTATCGAGGATACCGACGTCGAGCGTTCGTCCCAGGAAGCCGTCGACGCGATCCTCGAAGGGATGCAGTGGCTCGGCCTGGATTTCGACGAAGGCCCGATCTACCAGATGCAGCGGATGGACCGCTATCGCGAGGTGCTTGCGCAGATGCTCGAGAAGGGCCTCGCGTACCCGTGCTACATGTCGGCCGAGGAACTCGACGCGCTGCGCGAGCGCCAGCGCGAAGCCGGCCTGAAGCCGCGCTACGACGGTACGTGGCGTCCGGAGCCGGGCAAGGTGCTGCCGGAGCCGCCGGCCGGCGTGAAGCCGGTGCTGCGCTTCCGCAATCCGCTGACCGGCACGGTCGTGTGGGACGACGCGGTGAAGGGCCGTGTCGAGATCTCGAACGAGGAGCTCGACGACCTCGTGATCGCGCGTCCGGACGGCACGCCGATCTACAACTTCTGCGTGGTCGTGGACGACATGGACATGAACATCACGCACGTGATCCGTGGCGACGACCACGTGAACAACACGCCGCGCCAGATCAACATCCTGCGCGCGCTCGGCGGCGAGCCGCCCGTCTATGCGCACCTGCCGACCGTGCTGAACGAGCAGGGCGAGAAGATGAGCAAGCGGCATGGCGCGATGAGCGTGATGGCGTACCGCGACGCAGGCTTCCTGCCGGAGGCCGTCGTCAACTATCTCGCGCGTCTGGGCTGGTCGCACGGCGACGCCGAGATCTTCTCGCGCGAGCAGTTCGTCGAATGGTTCGATCTCGAGCACCTCGGCAAGTCGCCCGCGCAGTACGACCACAGCAAGCTGAGCTGGCTGAATGCCCACTACATCAAGGAAGCCGACAACGCGCGCCTTGCCGCGCTGGCGAAGCCGTTCCTGGATGCGCTCGGCATCGACGATGCGGTCATCGCGACGGGCCCGGCGCTCGACGCGGTGGTCGGCCTGATGAAGGATCGCGCGACGACGGTCAAGGAAATCGCCGAAGGTGCCGCGATGTTCTATCGCGTGCCGGCACCGGACGCCGACGCGATCGCGCAGCACGTGACCGACGCGGTGCGACCGGCGCTGGCCGATCTCGTTGCCGCGCTGAAGGCGGCCGACTGGACGAAGGAAGCGGTGTCCGCCGCGCTGAAGGCGACGCTCGGCGCGCACAAGCTGAAGATGCCGCAGCTCGCGATGCCGGTGCGCCTGCTGGTGGCGGGGACGACGCATACGCCGTCGATCGACGCGGTGCTGGTGCTGTTCGGCCGCGACATCGTCGTGTCGCGCATCGAGGCTGCGCTGGCCTGAGGTTCGGGCGTGCGCGAAGCCGTCGGCACGGGATGTCGCGGCGTCTTCGCAAAAATTTCGCTCGAATCGCAAAAAGGGTATTTACAAGTTCGAATTCGGTCCATATAATCTCATTTCTGTTCTGCAAGGGGGTATAGCTCAGCTGGGAGAGCGCTTGCATGGCATGCAAGAGGTCAGCGGTTCGATCCCGCTTACCTCCACCATCAGAACAAAAGATTGATTTGCGAAGCAGTGGTAGTAGTAATAAATGCTTCACAAAATGATTTAAAGCAGTTAGAATTTCGGCCTTCGCTGTTGACGCTACTAAGTAAATAGCGAAAGTCAGACAAATCTGAAAAGATCATGTCCCCTTCGTCTAGAGGCCTAGGACATCACCCTTTCACGGTGAGTACAGGGGTTCGAATCCCCTAGGGGACGCCAGATTCAGCGGCGTTTCGTAGAAGTGTTGCAAGGCTTGCAGGAACGTAACCGACGTCCTGCAGGTTGGGTAAGAAAGCTGGAGCGGTAGTTCAGTCGGTTAGAATACCGGCCTGTCACGCCGGGGGTCGCGGGTTCGAGTCCCGTCCGCTCCGCCAGAACGAAGCCCGTTCAAGACGTTTTTGAGCGGGCTTTTGTATTAAGGATGTAGGCAGTACGTTGTCCCCTTCGTCTAGAGGCCTAGGACATCACCCTTTCACGGTGAGTGCAGGGGTTCGAATCCCCTAGGGGACGCCAGATTCAGCGGCGTTTCGTAGAAGTGTCGCAACGCTTGCAGGGCGTGAACGTGGTCCTGCAGGTGGTGGTGCAGAAAGCTGGAGCGGTAGTTCAGTTGGTTAGAATACCGGCCTGTCACGCCGGGGGTCGCGGGTTCGAGCCCCGTCCGCTCCGCCAGAACAAGCCCATTCAAAATGAACGCTTTGAACGGGCTTTTGCGTTAAAGATGTAAGCAGTACGTTGTCCCCTTCGTCTAGAGGCCTAGGACATCACCCTTTCACGGTGAGTACAGGGGTTCGAATCCCCTAGGGGACGCCAGATTTCGGCGTCGTTCGAACAAACGATGCGCCGGCAGGAAGTAACCGACGCCTGCCAGGCAAGCAGTAAGACTGGAGCGGTAGTTCAGTCGGTTAGAATACCGGCCTGTCACGCCGGGGGTCGCGGGTTCGAGTCCCGTCCGCTCCGCCAAACAAACAACAATGCCCGCCTTGTGCGGGCATTGTTGTTTGTGCATTCGGTTTTGCGCCCGCTTGCGGGCGCGTGACTGCGGAGTGGAGGAAGCCGCCTGCGCGGCTTCCGGCGGGACGAGAAGGGCTGCGCGTGCACGCGCAGCCGCGGCCTGCGGGATGTAGGCGAGTCCCGTCCGCTCCGCCAAACAAACAACGATGCCCGCCTTGTGCGGGCATTGTTGTTTGTGCATTCGGAAATGAAGAAGCCCACCTTTGTGCGGGCTTCTTCATTTGTGCTTCAGCGCGAGCGCCACCGCTGGCGCCGCTACGAGAAATTCGCGATTGCATCCGCCCGCGACTGCGCTATCGTGGCGGGATGCGTTCTTGACCCCTGCGCGATGCTCGATCCGACCGACCTGCGACTGCTGTACCAGCTCCGGCCCGCGGAGCCTGGCGACTTCCCGTTTGCCGAAGCGCTGACGCACGGCAACATGGGCGGCTATTACAAGCGCCATGGGCTCGTCTGGCGCAGCGACCTGTTCTATGCGAGCTGGCGCGAGTCCGAGAACTTCATCCTGGAGGCGGACGGCGAGCGTATCGGCGTGCTGCGTGTGACCGAGGAAAGCGATTCGCTGCATATCCGCGACGTGCAGATCGCGGCTGGTCATCGCGGGCAGGGCGCCGGCACCTACATGCTCGACATGTCGCATCGCTGGGCCCGCGCCCGCGGGCTGCACGAATTGCAGCTGCGCGTGTTCGTCGACAATCCCGCCGCCCGGCTCTACCAGCGCATGGGCTACCGCGTCACCGGGCCGAGGCTTGCGCAGCTCGGATCGATCCGTCACATGGTGCGCCCGGTCTGAGCGCATAAAGATTCGACGCGCGGCTCAGCGGCCAGCGCCGATCGCCTCGTCGTCGGCCCCTTCGTCGTCCGCTGTGATGCTGCCTTCCGGGCCGCGATGTTCGTAGCCGCGCAGCATGAATGCACGCGGGCTCTCGCCGAATGCGCGCCGGAACATCGCCGAAAACGCACTCTGGCTTTGATAGCCGAGCTCGCGCGCGATATGCGACAGCGGTCGACCCTGGTTCAACAGCGGGATCGCGCGCGCGAGCAGCGCCTGCTGCCGCCATTGCGAGAAGCTCACACCGAGTTCCTGTTTGAAAAGCCGCGAGATCGTGCGGGTGCTCGCGCCGACCTCGCTTGCCCAGTGTTCGAGCGACTCCGCGTGCGCGGGTTGGGCGAGCACCGATTCGCACAGCGTGCGCAGCCGTTTTTCGTCGGGCATCGGCACCGCGAGCGGCAGCGGTTCGGCGTGGCTCAGTTCGTCGAGCACGAGCCCGCACAGCAGCCGCTCGCGGCTGCTGCTGAGATCGCGCGCGTCGAGCGCGACGATCAGTTCGCGCAGCAAGCCCGTCACTTCGACGACCCGGCATGCGTCGAGCCCGTCCGGCACGATCGACTCGTCGATATACAGCGTGCGCAGATACGCCTCCTCGACGATCACGACCTCGTGCGTAATGTGCGGCGGCACCCAGATCGCGCGGGACGGCGGCACCATCCACGTCGTCCCGGTCGTCGCGACGCGCAGCACGCCGCGCGACGCGTACGCGAGTTGCGCCCACGCGTGCGTGTGCAGCGGGATCCGGCGGCCGGCATCCACCTGCCGCGCGCGAACGCGCATCGGGTGAACGCGCGTGGGCGCGAACTCGGGCGGGATGTCGATTACGTCGTACGGATTCGATGCGTCGGCTTGGGCTGGCGGATTCATGGACGACTCGGGCGGCGCGGCGGCGATGCCGTTATTTTAGAAGGCGCCGCGCAGGCGCATGCGGCGGTTTTTCGGCCGATAGTGCACCGTTCAAATGAACTTTGTATGGAGCCGTGCACATTCCGGCGTGCGGCACGAGCCGCTGCCGGGCAGCGCCGCCTGCCGAACAGAACCTTCGGGCCGCCGCCGCGGTCTATCGATGTGGACGCGTTTTGCGTGTTTTGCGCGTTTTTCGGGCAAGCGACGCGCAAACAGCGTCCAGTCCGGCAACACCTGAATCGAAGAGGAGAACCAGATGCGCTACGTATTCGTCTACGGCACGTTGAGAGCGGGAGAAGCCAACGACATCGGCCATGTGGCCGCGCGGCACGGGATCGCCGCGCCGACGCTGCTCGGTGCGGTCGCGCTGCCGGGCGAACTGTACGATTTCGGCACGTATCCGGGGATGATCGCCGGCTCGGCCGATCAGTCGCTCGTATGGGGCGACGTCTACGAGATCGACGAGCCGCTGATGCCCGTGCTCGACGAGATCGAGCGCGTCTATCCGGGCGTCGACACGCTGTTCCGTCAGGAACCGGTGAGTGTCGAACTCGGCGGCCGCCAGTACGCATGCGTCTACTATCCGGTTGCCGCACATGCGGTGGCCGACCGTCCGCGCATCGCGTCGGGCGACTGGGTCCAGCATCGGCGCGAGCGGGCAGCCGCCTGAGCGTCCGTGCGGCCGGCAACCGCGCCGCAAAAAGAACAAGCGCCCCGCGGGGTAATGCCGTTCAGTTAAGGTTCTTTTTAAGGACACGGACGGCATAGCGTTTGGGTACAGCCTTCACGGCCCGCTCGAATTTTCGAGCGGGCCGTTCTTCTTTGAGGAGCGCGACCAGACGTAGTCGCAGTCGTTGCAGTAGGGCTGGGAGTTTGCCCTGCGCACGGGTAACAGCGGCCCAGTGCAATTCGTACTGGATGACGTGGAAGGCGCGCACGAAGCTAATCTCGGTCGGCTCGCACTTCACCGCAAGCGCGGCCTTGGCAATCTCCAATCGCACGAGGTTGTAGGCAATTAGCGTGCCCCAGATTTCCTGATACACCCCCTCAACGCTGCGGCTACGCAGGATCGGCGCCATGCCCATCATCGCATGCTTGAGTTCTCGATAGCTGGTTTCAATTTGCCAGCGGCGCACATAGCAGGCCACGATATTGGCGCTCGTGTAGCGTTTTCGGTCGAACAGTGACGTCAGCAGTACGCGCTTTCGGGCACTTGAGTCGATCATGGTGACGGCTCGCGCCTGCCACACCTCAGGCAGCTCCGGGCATTTCTTGCGTGCCTGGGGCGACACGCGCATGCTTACCACGGCATCATCAGGTGTTCCCTCGATGACTTCCCATTTGGTGTTGGCCTTGGCCGGGATGAGGAAGTGACGGTTCGAACCCACGCTGCTCAAGCCACACAGGATTTCTGCAGATAGAAACCCCTTGTCGAATACTGTCAGCGAATCATCGGGGATGGCGTCGAGCAGATCCTTGGCATATAGCATCTCGTTCCTGCCATATGGACCGAACGTCGCGCTGCGGATCAGGTGCGTGGGCACGGCAGTCAGCGTCACGCCACGGACCTGCGGATAACTGGCGACGGTGTTGCCGGCATAAACCTGGGCGCCGAAATGAGCCCGATGCTCGGGGGTGTCCGCCGTCCTCAGCGTCGTGCCATCCATTGCAAACAGGCTCAACCCCTTGAACAGGTATTGTTTGCGGTCCTGCTCAGCCCACGCCTTGGCCGACAATTCGAACAGCGCCTTCAGTGGTTGCGCGCCCAGGCGCTGCCGGGCCTGAGCGACAGCGCTCTTGCTGACGAACGGCGCCTGCATATCCGGTAACGCAAGATCGAGATCGTCGACAACCTCACTGATCGATTGATGCCGATACAATGCCAGCGCAATAACCAGCCAAACAACCTGCTCAGCGGGCAAGCGGCGTTGCCGGATGCTCGCCCGTCCCGTGTAAGCCACCACCTGCTCAATCCACTCGTAGGGCAAGTGCTCGCCCAGGCGAGCCCAGTCGGGCGTCTCCTGTTCTTCAGCGAGAAAATTCAGGGTGTCATCAAGCATGGCGACGCAGGTTAACAGCCCCCGTCACCGTTTACAACACCCAAAACAAAAATGCCGTTCAGCTCTTAACTGAACGGCATTAGCCCCGCGGGGCGCTTTTTTCATGCCGCCGTGCCGTACGGCCGGCGGGCAGAACGACGCAGACCAGGCCCGGCCGGGCCCGGTCCGGCCGTCAGATTTCCTCGTACAGCGGCAGCGTCAGGAATTCGGTGAAGCCTTCCGACGTCGACATCTGTTCGAAGATCGCCGCGGCACGCTCGTACGGCTGCGTGTTGCCGCCGACCGAGTGCTTCACGTTGTCGAGCTCGGCCTTCGTGTATTCGCGCACGAGTTCCGCCGTGACCTTGCGGCCGTCGTCGAGCACGCCCTTCGGCGAGCGGATCCATTGCCACACCTGCGAGCGGGAGATCTCGGCCGTCGCCGCGTCTTCCATCAGGTTGTGGATCGGCACGCAGCCATTGCCGTCGAGCCATGCGCCGAGATAGTGGATCCCGACGTTGATGTTGTTGCGCAGGCCGGCTTCGGTGATCGGCGCTTCCGGCTGGAAGTCGAGCAGGTTCTTGCCTTCGACCTGCACGTCGTCGCGCTGCTTCGCGATCTGGTTCGGCTTGTCGCCGAGCACCTTGACGAACTCTTCCATCGCGATCGGCACGAGGCCCGGGTGCGCGACCCAGCCGCCGTCGTAGCCGTCGGTCGCGTCGCGCTGCTTGTCCGAGCGCACGCCGCCCATCGCCTTGTCGTTCGCTTCCGGATCGTTCTTGATCGGAATCAGCGCGCTCATCCCGCCGATCGCCGGCGCGTTGCGCTTGTGGCAGGTCTTCAGCAGCAGCAGCGCGTACGCACGCATGAACGGCACCGTCATCGTGATCTTCGAACGCTCGGCCAGGCAGAAGTCGCGGTCGTTCTTGAACTTCTTGATCGCCGAGAAGATGTAGTCCCAACGGCCGGCGTTCAGGCCCGAGCTGTGTTCGCGCAGTTCGTACAGGATCTCGTCCATCTCGAACGCGGCGAGGATCGTCTCGATCAGCACCGTCGCGCGGATCGTGCCGCGCGGCACGCCGACCGCTTCCTGCGCGGCGACGAAGATGTCGTTCCACAGGCGCGCCTCGAGATGGCTTTCCATCTTCGGCAGGTAGAAGTACGGGCCCGAGCCGCGCGCGATCAGCTCCTTCGCGTTGTGGAACAGGAACAGCGCGAAATCGAAGATGCCGCCCGACACGCGCTGGCCGTCGACCGTCACGTGTTTCTCGTCGAGGTGCCAGCCGCGCGGACGCACGATCAGCGTCGCGACCTTGTCGTTCAGCCGGTACGACTTGCCGTTCTGCTCGAGCGAGATCGTACGGCGCACCGCGTCCTTCAGGTTGATCTGGCCGTCGATCTGGTTCGTCCAGTTCGGTGCGTTCGAATCCTCGAAGTCCGTCATGTACGAATCAGCGCCGGAGTTCAGCGCGTTGATGATCATCTTGCGCTCGACCGGGCCCGTGATCTCGACACGCCGGCATTGCAGGTCGGCCGGCAGCGGCGCGACCTTCCAGTCGCCTTCGCGGATCGCCTTCGTGTCGGCGAGGAAATCGGGGCGCTCGCCGGCATCGAGGCGCTGGGTGCGCTCGACGCGGGCCTGCAGCAGCGCCTGGCGGCGCGGCTCGAACGCGCGGTGCAGCGCTGCGACGAGTGCGAGCGCTTCGGGCGTCAGGATCGCTTCGTAACCCGGCTTGATGTCGCCGGTGATCGCCATGCCTTGCGGCAGCGTGATCGGGGTGCTCATGAGTCTCATCTCCTTGGTCGGTCAGTTGCGGTTTCGGTGAAGGGGGAAGGCGGCAGCGCTGCGAACGTCATGCGCCCGGGCCGGGGCGCGCGCGGTTTGCGGGTTTGCCGGACGGAGCCGGGGCGGCGAGGAATGCGAGCAGGTCGGCCATGCCGGTGCCGGTGCCGTCGGGCGGCGCGCCGAGTTCCTCGGCGGGCGCGCCCGTGCGGTTGAGCCAGAACGTCGTGTAGCCGAACCACGCGGCCCCCGCGACGTCCCACGCGTTCGACGACACGAACACGATGTCGCGCGGGTTCGCCCCGAACGCGGCTGTGCCGAGTGCGTACGCGACGGGGCTCGGCTTGTACGCGCGGACTGCATCGGCCGACAGCACGCGATCGAACAGGCCGGTCATGCCGGCGCTCTTGATCGCGATGTCGAGCATCTGCGGGGTGCCGTTCGACAGGATCGCGAGCGGCGGGCGCGGTTCGAGCGCGCGCAGCTTGCGCAGCGCGGGCACCGTGTCGGGATAGGTCGACAGGCACGCGTATTCGTCCATCAGCCGCTTTTCGGCCGCGCTATTCAGCGCGAGCCCGAGCCGCCGCGCGGCGAACCGGAGCGCGTCGAGGGTGATGTCGCGGAACGGGCGATAGTGCGCGCCGGCCGGATCGGCCAGCGTGCGCAACTGCGAGTATTCGATTTGCTTGCGTCGCCACAGCTGCGACAACCGTTCCCCGTGTCCAGGAAACATCTGCTCCGCAGCGGCCAGCACCGCACGCACGTCGAACAACGTGCCGAATGCGTCGAAGATGATTGCGTCGGGAGAGGAGAGTGTCGTTGTGGCCGACATAGCCTTGCGCTCCGGTTTCAGAGGTCGGGTCGATTCTATTCGTGATCGAAGGTGCTAAAAAAGACGCTAATCATCACTTGATCTTTTACTTTCATATACCTAATCTGGGCGGCTCACGCTATTTGAAGGGCGGCGATGCCGTCCTCTCGACAGAGTCATGGACCGGTTCAAGCAGATCGAAACGTTCGCCGCGGTCGCGGCGAAGGGCAGCCTGTCGGCGGCCGCACACGCGGAAGGCGTCGCGCCGGCGATCATCGGCCGCCGCCTCGACGCGCTCGAGGAGCGGCTCGGCGTCAAGCTGCTGGTGCGCACCACGCGCAAGCTCACGCTGACCTTCGAGGGCTCGGCATTCCTCGAGGATTGCCAGCGCATCATCAACGACATGCAGAACGCGGAGGCGAGCGTGTCCGCCGGCGGCGTGAAGGCCAGCGGCCACCTGCGCATTTCGGCGCCGGCCGGGTTCGGCCGGCGTCACGTCGCGCCGCTCGTACCCGAATTCAGCGGCGCGCATCCGGACGTGTCGGTCACGCTGGATCTGTCCGACCGGATGGTCGACCTCGTCAACGAGGGATTCGACTGCGCGGTGCGGCTCGGCGAGCTGCCCGATTCGTCCCTCGTGTCGCTGAAGCTCGGCGAGAACCGCCGCGTGTGCGTCGCGTCGCCCGCGTATCTCGCGCGGCGCGGCACGCCGCTCACGCTCGCGGAACTGGCGCGCCACAACTGTCTCGCGCTTGCCGCGAACGCGAACCAGCAGCGCGGCTGGGCGTTCCAGGACGGCGACAAGGTCGTGTCGATTCGCGTGAACGGCACGATGGAGTGCTCGGACGGCGCGGTGCTGCACGAGTGGTGTCTCGCCGGTCACGGCCTCGCATGGCGATCGTGGTGGGAGGTCGGCGACGACATCGCGGCCGGCCACCTCGTCAGCGTGCTGGACGCGTTCGCGGCGCCGCCGATCGGCATTCATGCGGTGTTTCCGCAGCGCCGCCACCTGCCGCTGCGTGTGCGTCTCTTTCTCGATTACCTGAAACATACGTACGAAAGGCCCGGATATTGGGGCGAGTAGGGCGTCTGCCGCGCGAGCCGGAGCCGCCGGCGAGCCGTGCCGGCCCGCGTGTTTCCGATATGAGGGCGAACCCGCTGCCGTCGCCGGTCGCGCCGTTTCGCGCACTACAATCGAAGCTGGCATGCGCGACGCGTCGCGGCCGGATCGCACGGGTTCGCGGCGCACGCGGTGCGACTGACGCAGGAGGGCGCGATGTTCCGGCACATCCTCGTTCCAACCGACGGTTCCGAACTGTCGCAAAAGGCGATCGACGGCGCGATCGATCTGGCGCGCGCGGTCGGCGCGCAGATCACGGCCTATGCGTGCCTGCCGCAATATCCGTACTCGCCGTTTTCCGAAGTGATCATCGAGCCGCCCGCCGATTTCCGGGCGCGCAGCGAGCGCGAGGCGCGCGCACATCTCGACGACGTGCAGGCGGCCGCGCAGCAGGCCGGCGTCGTCTGCGACAGCTGGACGAGCGTGCATCCGTCGCCTTATCTCGGCATCATCGAGGCGGCCGAACGCGGCGGCTGCGACGTGATCTTCATGGCGTCCCACGGACGCCGCGGGCTCGGCAGCCTGTTGATCGGCAGCGAAACGCAGCGCGTGCTGACCCATACGAAAATTCCGGTGATCGTCTATCGGTAGGACTGGCGCCGTCTGCGCCGCGCGGGCCGCAGCGCCGCAGAAAAAGGGCGCGCCGGGCGAAGCCGGCGCGCGTTGCGACTGGCGGCACGAAGCCGCGCGGCCGGTCGCGCGAATCACCGCGCGCCTGCCGTCTCCTCCCTGATTCTTATTCGGTATCGCCCGATGCCGCGCCGTCGCATGACCGACGGGCACCGGTGCGTCGCTTGCACGCGTCAGGCGACCTTCTTGCCGTCGAAGAACTGTTCGTCTTCGGTCGAGCCGTGCAGCGCGGTCGTCGACGCTTCGCGCTCGACCGTCTGCGTCACTGCGTCGAAGTAGCCGGTGCCGACTTCGCGCTGGTGCTTGACGGCCGTGAAGCCCTTGTCGGCCGCCGCGAACTCGGCCTGCTGCAACTCGACGAACGCGCTCATCTGCGTGCGGGCATAGCCGTGCGCGAGGTTGAACATCGAGTAGTTCAGCGCATGGAAACCGGCCAGCGTGATGAACTGGAACTTGTAGCCCATCGCGCCGAGTTCCTTCTGGAACTTCGCGATCGTCGCGTCGTCGAGGTTCTTCTTCCAGTTGAACGACGGCGAGCAGTTGTACGACAGCATCTTGCCCGGGAACTGCTTGTGGATCGCTTCCGCGAACTTCTTCGCGTACTCGAGATCCGGCTTGCCGGTTTCGCACCAGACGAGATCGGCGTACGGCGCATACGCGAGGCCGCGCGAGATTGCCTGCTCGATGCCCGGCTTGGTGCGGAAGAAGCCTTCGACCGTGCGCTCGCCCGTCAGGAACGGCTTGTCGTTGTCGTCGATGTCGGACGTGATCAGGTCTGCGGCTTCCGCGTCGGTCCGCGCGACCAGCACCGTCGGCGTGCCCATCACGTCGGCGGCGAGCCGCGCGGCCGACAGCTTCGCGACCGCTTCGCGCGTCGGCACGAGCACCTTGCCGCCCATGTGGCCGCACTTCTTCACGGAAGCGAGCTGGTCCTCGAAGTGGACGCCCGATGCGCCGGCCTCGATCATCGCCTTCATCAACTCGAACGCGTTCAGCACGCCGCCGAAGCCGGCTTCGGCATCCGCGACGATCGGCGCGAAGAAGTCGACATAGCCTTCGTCACCCGGGTTCTTGCCTTCCGACCACTGGATCTGGTCGGCACGCGTGAGCGTGTTGTTGATGCGCTTGACGACGAGCGGCACCGAGTTTGCGGGGTACAGCGACTGGTCCGGGTACATTTCGCCGGCGACGTTCGCGTCGCCCGCCACTTGCCAGCCGGACAGGTAGATCGCCTTCAGGCCGGCTTTCACCTGCTGCATGGCCTGGTTGCCGGTCAGCGCGCCGAGGGCGTTGACGAACGGCTCTTCATTGATGAGGCTCCACAGCTTTTCGGCGCCGCGCTTGGCGAGCGTGTGCTCGACCACGATCGAGCCGCGCAGGCGGACCACGTCCTCAGCCGTGTAGCTGCGCTTGATGCCCTTCCAGCGCGAATCGGTTTCCCATTGCTTTTGCAGTTCCTGTGCCTGTTGCTGACGCGACATGATGAGCTCCTTGATGTGCGTGTTGCCTAATGGGTCAAAACGGACGGTGGCGATGCGGTTCGCGAAGCGGGCCGGTGTGGCGTTCCCGTTCGTGAAGTCTTGTATAAGAGTCTAGGCAAATCGGCCGGCGCGAGACAGGGACTTTTTCGGGATAGGAGGAAAAATTTAGTTGTTATTAATCAATTGATTGCGATGCGCGTTTCGCAATGAGGAACGTATTTTTCCATCCCGCAATCGCGGGGTTGTGCCGCGCAGCATGCCTTTTTACGACGCAAAAAAATTTTCCGCATCGTGAAATGCGGGGCGGGACGAAAAAAAACCGGCGCGGATGCGCCGGTCTGCCGGATAGGCGAGGCGGCCGAGAGGCCGCCCGTGCGTGCTTACGACGCGGAGTTGCTGCGACGCGGCCCGCTGCTGCGCTGGCCGTCGCGACGCGGGCCACCGTCACGGCTGCCGCTCGGCTTGCCGCTCCAGCCGCCGCCATTGCCGCCGCCGTAGCTGCGGCCGTTGCCGCCATGACCGCCGCCCGGCTTGCCGCCGAAACGACGACCGCCGTTACCGCCGCCCGGACGGCCGCGGCCGCCGTTGCCACGATCGTTGCGCGGGGGCGCCTTGCGCGGTTCGAAGCCTTCGATCACGTTGACCGGCAGCGGCGAGCGCACGAAGCGCTCGATGCGCTTGAGCGCGCCTTGTTCGGCGTGGTGCACGAGGCTCACCGCGGTGCCCGAACGGCCGGCACGGCCCGTACGGCCGATCCGGTGCACGTAGTCTTCCGCGAACTTCGGCAGGTCGTAGTTGAACACGTGCGTGATGCCCGGGATGTCGATGCCGCGTGCCGCGACGTCGGTCGCAACCAGCACGCGCACGCGACGCTCGCGCAGCGCGCGGATCGTGCGGTTACGCGCGCCCTGCGGCAGGTCGCCGTGCAGTGCAGCCGATTCGAAGCCTGCGTCGGCGAGGCGGCCGGCGAGCTGGTCGGCGTCGATCTTGGTCGCCGTGAAGATGATCGCCTGGTCGAGCGCGTCGTCGCGCAGCAGGTGATCGAGCAGGCGATCCTTGTGGTCGCGGTCGTCGACGTAATGCACGGTCTGCGCGATGTTCGCGCGCGATTCGAGGCGCTGCTGGATTTCGATGCGCTCCGGATCCTTCAGCAGGCGGCTCGTCAGCGAACCGATCTTGCCGTCGAGCGTGGCCGAGAACAGCATCGTCTGGCGCGACTCGGGCGTGGCGGCGACGATCGTTTCGATGTCGTCGATGAAGCCCATGTCGAGCATGCGGTCGGCTTCGTCCAGTACGAGCATCTTCAGCTCGGACAGGTCGATGCGGCCACGCTCGAGGTGGTCGAGCAGACGGCCCGGCGTCGCAACCAGGATTTCCGGGTTCTTCGCGAGCAGCATCAGCTGCTGGCCGTAGGCCACGCCGCCGAGGATGCTGACCGTGCGCAGGCGCTTCAGGTGCTTGCCGTAGGTCGACGCGGCCGTGGTGACCTGCATCGCGAGTTCACGGGTCGGCGTCAGCACGAGCAGGCCCGGGCGGGCGACCGGCTGCGGGCGGCGCACGCGGCGGTCGCCCTGGCTCGGTTCACGCGGCGCGCGCGGTTGCTGCGCCAGCGTCTTCTGGAGTTGCGCGAAGCGTTCGATCGCGGGCAGCATGAATGCGGCGGTCTTGCCCGAACCGGTCGGGCTCGATACCAGCAGATCCCGGCCGGCGATGCCGGCCGGAATCGCGCGCTGCTGGACGGGCGTCGGCTTGGCGTAGCCGGCGGCCTGCAGCGCGGAGACGATCTCCGGCGACAGCCCGAGCGACGCGAAAGTCGGCTCGTCCGACGTCGGTTCGACCGCGGCCGGTGCGGCGGCGTCGTCGAGACCGAGCGCCTGGTCGGCGATCGCGTTGAGCGGGCTGGTGTTGATGCTCGAAGTCATAACAATCCTTGAAACACAGTGGGTGAAACGTCGGCGCCAATCGCGCATACCCAAGTCGTCGGATTCAGCGAGCAAATCGGGAAACGGGTGCAATCCGCCGAACCTTCGGCGGATGAGGCATTAGAAGCTGTTTTGGGTGCGGCGCGCTTCTGGAGCGAGGCCGCCAGCCTAGTTGACGACCGCGAGGGTCGAAGCAGGAGGGGACAGGTTCTAAACCGGATTGGAGCTTAACGCTACGAGGCGTCGGGCCGGAACGGCTTACGAGCCGAGCGCGGGAAGTGACGCAGGCCGCATTATAGAGAATATTGCTGCGCTGCGCCACTGATTTGATTGCCTATTGCGGGTGGGGCGGAGTAATCAGGACGCCGTGCCGTTCTTCAGCGATTCGACGAGGTCGATGTACTGCTGCTTCGCCGCGTCCTGCGACGTGCCTTTCAGCGCGTCCCACGCATCGTACTTGTACTTGCCGACGATATCGGTGAAGCCCGGCTTGTCGCCGTGCGCATCGCCGTCGGTGGCCTGCTTGAAGAGCGCGTACAGGCGCAGCAGGGTCAGGTTGCCCGGACGCTCGGTCAGTTGCTTGACGTCGATCTGCGCCTGGTCGAAGCGGGCGGTGAGGTCGCTCATCGGGTGTCTCCGTAAGGGTTTCGAGTCGGGCGATCTTAACAAGCGACGCGCGGCGCGGGGTCGAGCGATCCTTCCAAACCGCTGGCGGCGCGCGCGCAGCGGGCGGAATCAGGCCCGATCGCCCGTGGGAGCGGGGCGCCGCATTACAATGTCGGCCATGACGCAAACAGTGCTCCTCGCCATCGATACGTCGACCGAATACTGCTCGGTCGCGCTGCTGCGCTCGGCTCACGCCGATGACGCCGTTTCCACCCCGCAAACCTGGGCCCGCCACGAGCTGACGGGCGCCGTGTCGAGCACGCGCGTGCTGCCGGCGATCCAGGCGCTTTTCGCCGAATCGGGCCTGACGCTCGCCGACTGCGATGCGATCGCGTTCGGCGCGGGCCCCGGCTCGTTTACCGGATTACGCACCGCGACCGGCATCACGCAGGGTCTCGCGTTCGGGCGCGGGCTGCCGGTCGTGCCGGTCGGCACGCTGCTCGCGTGCGCCGAGCACGCGCGGCTGCGTGCGCCCGGCACGACGCGCGTGCTCGCCGCGCTCGACGCGCGAATGGACGAAGCGTACTGGGCCGACTTCGTGTGGGACGACGGCACGGGCGACTGGCGCACGCTGCATCCGGCTTCGCTCGATGCGCCGGGCGCCGTCGGCGTACCCGACGCGCCGTTTACGCTAGCGGGCAACGCGGCGGCTGCATTCGGCGCGCAGTTGCCGGCCGCGGCGCGCGCGGCCGTGATCGACGGCGAAGCGCTGCCGCATGCGCTGGCGGTCGCGCATGCCGCGCTGCGGGCGTTTCGCGCCGGCCGCGCGGTGCCGGCCGACCAGGCCGCGCCCGAATACGTGCGCGACAAGGTCGCGCAGACCACCGCGGAGCGGCTCGCGGCGCGTGCCGCGCAAGCGGGCGGAGCGAAAGGATGACTGGCGTACTGCTGAGCGACCGCTATCTGTCGCCGATGACCGATACGGATCTCGACGAGGTCGTCGCGATCGAGCAGGTCGCGTACGAATTCCCGTGGAGCCGCGGCAACTTCGAGGATTCGCTGCGCAACGGCTACTTCGGCGTGTGCCTGCGGCACGTGACCGGCGCGCTCGTCGGCTACTGCGTGCTGATGCCGGTGATCGACGAAATGCACCTGCTGAACCTGTGCGTCGCGCCGGCCGCCCAGCGCTCTGGCGCGGGTCTCGCGCTGCTGCGTGAGGCCGTGCGCGTTTCGCGTGCGGAAGGGCTCGACGGCGTGCTGCTCGAGGTGCGACCGTCCAATCAGCGCGCGGTCCATCTGTACGAGCGCTTCGGTTTCGTCACGATCGGCCGGCGCAAGAACTACTATCCGGCGCGGCATCGCAGCCGGGAGGATGCGATCGTGATGCGTCTGACGCTGAACAAGGATGAAGGGGACGCGCATGGCGTGGGCTGAAGCAGCGCTCGAGGAAATGGGGCTCGCGCAGCGCTGGGTGCGGCGCGGGCAACGCGCGGCGACCGAAGCGATCGAAGCGCCCGCTGCGGCGGACGAGCCGTCTGCCGTTGCGGCTGCAACCGTCGCGCAAGTGCCGCAGCCGGTGGTTAAGCAGGCGCGCGACGCGCAGGTCCCGGCAGCCCGTGAACGCGTACGCGACGATGTGCCGCCGGTTGGCGGGCCTGCGCGCGATGCGGTGCCGGCCGATGGCGCGGGCAATGCTGCCCGCGCGGCGCTCGACGAAGGCGGTGCTCCCGTGCAGCGCATGCCGGCTGCCGCCGCGGACGACATGCCGCCGATCACCGAAGACGATTTCGCATGGTTCGACGCCGCGCCGCCGGGCGACCCGCTGCCGGCTGCCGACGCGCGTCCCGCCGCCACGCCGATTGCGGCGCTCGACTGGGATACGCTTGCCGCGCGCGTGGCCGATTGCACGAGCTGCCGTCTGTGCGAGAAACGCACCAACACCGTGTTCGGCGTTGGCGATCGCGACGCGGACTGGATGCTGGTCGGCGAAGCGCCGGGCGAGCACGAGGACAGGCAGGGCGAGCCGTTCGTCGGCCAGGCCGGCAAGCTGCTCGACAACATGCTGCAGTCGCTGTCGCTCAAGCGCGACGAGAACGTCTACATCGCGAACGTGATCAAGTGCCGGCCGCCCGGCAACCGCAATCCGGAACCCGACGAGGTCGCGCGTTGCGAGCCGTACCTGCAGCGCCAGGTCGCGCTCGTGAAGCCGAAATTGATCGTCGCGCTCGGGCGTTTCGCCGCACAGACGCTGCTGAAGACGGACGCGAGCATCGCGTCGCTGCGCGGGCGCGTGCACCAGTACGAGGGCGTGCCGGTGGTCGTCACCTACCACCCCGCCTATCTGCTGCGCAGCCTGCAGGACAAGTCGAAGGCGTGGGCCGACCTGTGCCTCGCCCGCGACACGTTCCGGCGTGCAGGCAGCGCCGACGCGAACGAGCCGCCGGCACCATGACGACCGGCGCGGCGTTCGCGTTCGTCGATACGCTGCGCGATGTCGCGGTTCGCGACCTGGGCTGGCTCCTCGCGAGCCCGAGCCTGCTTACCGCGGCGCCCGGCGCGCCGCTCGCGCATCCGTGGTCCGATGCGGTCGAACGGGTGGCCGTCGAAGCGTGGCTCGTCGCGCTCGACGCCGCGCCCGAGCCGTTGCACCGGGCGCTCGACGTGTTGCGTCCCGTGCGGCTCGGCCGCTATGCCGAATGCCTGCTCGAATATTTCCTCACGCACGGGCCGTCGCTGCGGCTCGTCGCCGCCAACCTGCCGCTGCGCAGCAACGGCAAGACGCTCGGCGAAGTCGACTTCCTCGTCGACGCGGTGGCCGGGCAGCGCCTGCACTGGGAACTCGCGGTGAAGTGCTATCTGTGCGCGCCGGTGCGCGGCGACGCATCGCTCGCGGATTTCGTCGGCCCGAATCTCGTCGACCGCCTCGACCGCAAGCGCAGCCGGCTGCTCGACCATCAGCTGAGGTTGAGCGCTCGCCACGGATTTGCGCTGCTCGGCTACGGCGCGCCGTCCGATGCGCAGATGTTCGTCAAGGGATGGTTGTTCTATCCGCATGGAGCGCCGCTGCCGCCGGTGTCCGCGGAAATCGCGGCGGATCATTGTCGCGGCTTCTGGCTCACGCATGCGCAGTGGCCGGCCTGGGCGGCCGCGCAACCGGACGGCGTGGGATGGAACGTACTGGCGCGACTTGCATGGCTTGCGCCGCGGTATGGTGCGGCCGACGCCGCGCCCGAGCCGCTGTCGAAGGCGCTCACGCTGCCGCCGGTGCTGACGGCACGCCAGGCCCCCGCGCTGATCGGCGTTCATCGACCGGACGGCGACGGTGCATGGCGCGAAATATCGCGCGGCTTCATCGTGCCGGACGACTGGCCCGCACGCGCGCAGGCATTCGCGGCAGAAGACGACTGACGCCGCGTCACGCGGCGCTTACCACCAGCGATGGAAGTGATGGACGGGGCCGACGCCGTGGCCGACGTCGAGCTGGCCGCTCGCGGCGATCGCGCCGGTGAGATAGGCCTTCGCTTCGCGTACCGCGCTGTCGAGATCGGGCTGCTGCGGCAGCAGTGCCGCGATCGCCGACGACAGCGTGCAGCCCGTGCCGTGCGTGTTGCTGACCGGCACGCGTGTGCCGTCGAGCCGCACGACATGCGCCGCATCGACGAGCCAGTCGGGGCTCGCGGCTGCATCCGGCAGGTGACCGCCCTTCATCAGCACGGCGCGCGCACCGGTCTTCAGCAGCGCGCGGCCTTGCCGGACCATGTCGTCTTCCGTCGTTGCCGGCGCATCGCCGAGCAGTGCCGCTGCTTCGGGCAGGTTCGGCGTGACGACGGTCGCAAGCGGCAGCAGCACGTCGCGCAACGCGTCGACCGCATCGGGCGCGAGCAGCGCGTGCGAACTCTTCGAGATCATCACCGTGTCGAGCACGACGAAGCGCGGGGCGTAACGCCGCAGCGCATCGGCGACCGCATCCACGATCGCCGCGTTCGCGAGCATGCCGATCTTGACCGCGTCGATGCGGATGTCGTCGAACACGGCGTCGAGTTGCGCGGTGACGAACGACGCGTCCGGCACGTGGACGCCGGTCACGCCGCGCGTGTTCTGCGCGGTCAGCGCGGTGATCGCGCTCGCGCCGTACGCGCCGAGCGCGGAAAACGTCTTCAGGTCGGCCTGGATGCCTGCGCCGCCGCCGGAGTCGGAGCCGGCGATCGTCAGGACGTTGGGTATCGGGTGCGTCATGATGGCAAGGCGCCGGTTCGAGGACCGGCGCCGACGGACGGAAACGGGAAGTGTAGCGTCAGTGCCGCGATTCGCCGATCAGCGCGACCGAATCGAACTGACGCTGGTTCGCCTGGTGGCGGCGCATCACGAGCCACATCGTCAGGCACACGAACGTGCCGAACAGCACGATCACGACACCGACCGGCACGTCGAGCCAGACCAGCACCGCGTACAGGCACAGCATCACGAGCACCGACAGGTTCTCGTTGAAGTTCTGGACCGCGATCGAGTGGCCGGCCGACAGCAGCACATGGCCGCGATGCTGCAGCAGCGCGTTCATCGGAACCACGAAATAGCCGGACAGCGCGCCGACGGCGATCAGGAACAGGTACGCGACGATCAGGTACACCGGCAGCCGCAGATGGCCGAGGTGCAGTGCCCAGTTCGACGGGAACAGGTGGCGCGTATAGAACGCCATCAGCATGACGGCGATGCCCATGATGATGCCGACGGGCAGCACGCTGAGCGACTTCTTCAGCGGGATGCGCGCGGCGGCCGCGATGGCGCCGCCCGCGACGCCGACCGCCACCACGGCCTGCAGGATCGCGCCTTCGGACAGCGACATGTTGAGCGATACTTCGGCCCACTTCAGCACGATGAACTGCAGCGTCGCGCCCGCGCCCCAGAACAGCGTCGTGACGGCGAGCGAGATCTGGCCGAGCTTGTCGCGCCAGAGCACCATGAAGCAGTCGGCGAAATCGGTGAGGAGCTTGACCGGGCCGCGCTCCTGCTTCGGGTAGCGCGCGCCGGTGTCGGGAATCCGCAGGTTGAAGATCGCGGCGACCACGTAGATCGCCATGATGATCGCCATCGCCGCTTCGGCGGGCGTGCCGATCCAGGCGGGCGTGTGCGCGATCACGTGCGACGCGATGTGCGGGCTGATCAGCGCGCCGCCGAGCACGGTGCCGAGAATGATCGAGCTGACGGTCGTGCCTTCGATCCAGCCATTCGCGGCGACGAGCCGGTCGGCCGGCAGCAGCTCGGTCAGGATCCCGTATTTCGCGGGCGAGTAGGCCGCGGCGCCGAACCCGACGATGCCATACGCGATCAGCGGATGCGCGCCGAACAGCATGATCAGGCAGCCGACCACCTTGATCGTGTTGGTGATGAACATCACGCGGCCCTTCGGGCGGGAATCGGCGAACGCACCGACATAGGCCGCCAGTACCACATAGGACAACACGAAGAACAGCTTGAGCAGCGGTGTCATCCAGTTGGGGGCGTGTAAGTCTTTCAGCAGGGCGATGGCGGCGATGAGAAGCGCATTGTCGGCCAACGACGAGAAAAACTGCGCGGCCATGATGGTGTAAAAACCTTTTTTCATCTGATGCGATGCTTTCGTCGCTGCGGCAGGGCCGCGTAGGCCGCCTGGTATGCGATCGGCTTATTCCGTTCGAAATGGGTTGTGCGCACGGCTTTATAACACGAAAATACGGCAATTCGGACTAGCAAGATTCCCCGATCGTTCCGCAAATTGTCGGCTTCGGTGCTCAAAAGGCGCGGTAAGCTGATGATTCGCAAGCGTCTTTACGTAAATTTCCCATGCCGCGCCCGATCTCCGCCACCATCCATACCGCCGCTCTCGCGAACAATCTCTCCGTCGTCCGCCGATTTGCCGGCCCGTCCAAGGTCTGGGCGGTCGTCAAGGCCAACGCGTACGGCCACGGTCTCGCACGCGTGTTTCCCGGCCTGCGCGGCACCGACGGCTTCGGCCTGCTCGATCTCGACGAGGCCGTGAAGCTGCGCGAGCTCGGCTGGGCCGGCCCGATCCTGCTGCTCGAAGGGTTCTTCCGCTCGACCGACATCGACGTGATCGACCGCTACAGCCTGACCACGACCGTCCACAACGACGAGCAGATGCGGATGCTGGAGACGGCGCGGCTGTCGAAGCCCGTCAACGTGCAGCTCAAGATGAACAGCGGGATGAACCGGCTCGGTTACACGCCGGAAAAATACCGTGCCGCGTGGGAACGCGCGCGTGCGTGCCCGGGCATCGGCCAGATCACGTTGATGACCCATTTTTCGGATGCCGACAACGAGCGCGGCGTGGCCGAGCAGCTCGCGACGTTCGAGCGCGGCGCGCTCAGCATTGCCGGCGCGCGCAGCCTCGCGAATTCGGCCGCCGTGCTGTGGCATCCGGATACGCATTTCGACTGGGTGCGCCCGGGGATCGTGCTGTACGGCGCGTCGCCGTCGGGGCGGTCGGCCGATATCGCCGACACGGGGCTCAAGCCCGCGATGACGCTCCAGTCCGAGCTGATCGCCGTGCAGACGATCGCGAAGGGCCAGGCGATCGGCTATGGCTCGACGTTTTCCGCGCAAACGCCGATGCGCATCGGCGTCGTCGCGTGCGGCTACGCGGACGGCTATCCGCGCGTCGCGCCCGAGGGCACGCCGGTGATCGTCGACGGCATCCGCACGCGGATCGTCGGCCGCGTGTCGATGGACATGATCACCGTCGACCTGACGCCGTGCCCGCAGGCCGGCGTCGGCGCGCGGGTCGAGCTGTGGGGCGACGCGCTGCCGATCGACGACGTCGCGCGCCATTGCGGCACCATCGGCTATGAACTGATGTGCGCGGTCGCCGCCCGCGTACCGGTACGCGCGGAATAAGGGCGTCGCGCGTGGCCAAACAGAAAACCGTCTACGTCTGCAGCGAATGCGGCGGACAAACGCCGAAGTGGCAGGGGCAATGCCCGTCGTGCCAGGCCTGGAACACCCTCGTCGAATCGGTTGCCGAGTCGCCGGCGGCCCATCGCTTTCAGTCGCTCGCGAAGCGGGCGCCCGTGCAGCGTCTCGTCGACATCGAGGCGGCCGACGTGCCGCGCTTCTCGACGGGGATCGGTGAATTCGATCGCGTGCTCGGCGGCGGGCTGGTTCCAGGCGGCGTCGTGCTGATCGGCGGCGATCCGGGCATCGGCAAATCGACGCTGCTGCTGCAGTCGCTCGCGGACATCGCGAGCGAGCGGCGCGCACTCTATATCAGTGGCGAGGAATCGGCCGCGCAGATCGCGTTGCGCGCGCAACGGCTCGCGCTGCTCGACGGCGGCGCGCCGGCGGACGAGCTGAAGCTGCTCGCCGAGATCCAGCTCGAGAAGATCCAGGCGGCAATCGATGCCGAGCGGCCCGATGTCGCCGTGATCGACTCGATCCAGACCGTCTATTCGGAAGCGCTGACGTCGGCGCCCGGTTCGGTCGCGCAGGTGCGCGAATGCGCGGCGCAGCTCACGCGCATCGCGAAGCAGTCGGGCACCGCGATCATCATGGTCGGGCACGTGACGAAGGAGGGCAACCTCGCAGGCCCGCGCGTGCTCGAGCACATCGTCGACACGGTGCTGTACTTCGAGGGCGACACGCATTCGTCGTTCCGGCTCGTGCGCGCGTTCAAGAACCGCTTCGGCGCGGTCAACGAGCTCGGCGTGTTCGCGATGACCGAGCGCGGGCTGCGCGGTGTCGCGAACCCGTCCGCGCTGTTCCTGTCGCAGCACGAGCAGGTCGTGCCCGGTTCGTGCGTGCTCGTCACGCAGGAAGGCACGCGCCCGCTGCTCGTCGAAATCCAGGCGCTCGTCGATACCGCGCACGTGCCGAACCCGCGCCGGCTCGCGGTCGGCCTCGAGCAGAACCGGCTCGCGATGCTGCTCGCGGTGCTGCACCGGCACGCGGGCATCGCGGCCTTCGACCAGGACGTGTTCCTGAACGCGGTGGGCGGCGTGAAGATCACCGAGCCGGCTGCCGACCTCGCAGTGCTGCTCGCGATTCACTCGTCGATGCGCAACAAGGCGCTGCCGAAAGGGCTGATCGTGTTCGGCGAAGTGGGGCTGGCGGGCGAGATCCGGCCGTCGCCGCGCGGGCAGGAGCGGCTGCGCGAAGCCGCGAAGCTCGGCTTCACGGCCGCGCTGATTCCGAAGGCGAATGCCCCGAAGCAGCCGATCGAAGGGCTGAACGTGATGGCCGTCGAGCGGCTCGAGCAGGCGATCGACCGCGTACGCGATCTCGAATGAGCGGTCCGGCGCGCGCACGGTTCGTGCGGCGCCGGCCGATCTGTCGCGTAATTCTCTGTAAAGAATATGTAGGCTTCTGTAACCCGCCGGACATCGCTTTTCCCTATCCTTTGCCGGATTGTCGAACCGCGCAATGCGAAGGGAACCTATGTTGAAATCGTATGGGGAAGCGCCTGGCGGACGCCTTTACAACCTGCGCGGCTGCCGCGTGTCGGAGCCGATTCGCCAGCCGTGGGGCGGCGGATGCCGGATCGTCGAGTGGATCGACGAAGAAGGGCGCCTCGCGCGCAAGGTCGTGTCCGAGGATGTGACGGAAGCGGAAGTCGCCGCGGCGATCCGCCGGCCGACCGAAGGGCGCCGGTACCTGATGGACGACGACGAGCAGATGCCGCGCGATACGCTGCCGCGTCGCTGAGCGGATGGTGCGGCGGGCATACGGGCGCCGCCGACGCAGCCACGTCGAACGCAGCAATGACAACAAGGCCGGGCCAGGGCGCCCGGCCTCGTCGTTTTCGGGGCCGGTGCGGCCGGGCAAGTTAGTGGGGCGTTGACGCCCCGACACGCTGCGCGGCCGATGACGCGCTCGGCGCCGATGGCCGCGTTCAGCCGATCTGCTCGAGTTCTTCCTGCGCGGCGAGCCAGTCCGCCTCGACCGTCTCGAGCCGGGTCGTGACTTCGCCGAGCTTGCGGATCGCGTCGGTCAGTTCCGTCTTGCGCGCGGCCTCGTAGCTTGCCGGATCGGCGACGAACGCGTCGAGGCGCGCCTTCTCCGCGTGCAGCGTTTCCATTTCCTTTTCGAGCTTCGTGATGCGGTTCTGCAGCGGTTTCTTCAACTGCGACAACCGCTGGCGTTCCTCGGCCGCCTGACGCTTCTGATCCTTGCGGTTGACGCCCGGATCCGCGCCCGCGGCGGTCGCGCTGTCGGCCTTTGCAGCCGCGCGTTGCTCGGCCGCATGCTGCAGCAGCCAGTCGCGGTAGTCGTCGAGGTCGCCGTCGAACGGCTGCAGCCGGTGTTTCGCGACGAGCATGAACTGGTCGGTCGTCGCGCGCAGCAGGTGGCGGTCGTGCGACACGAGGATCAGCGTGCCTTCGAACTGCGCGAGCGCCATCGTCAGCGCGTGCCGCGTTTCGAGGTCGAGGTGGTTCGTCGGTTCGTCGAGCAGCAGCAGGTTCGGCTTCTGCCAGATGATCAGCGCCAGCGCGAGCCGTGCCTTCTCACCGCCGGAGAACGGGCCGACGGCGCTCGTCGCCATGTCGCCCGAGAAATTGAAGCCGCCGAGGAAGTCGCGCAGTTCCTGCTCGCGCGTGTCGGGCGCGAGCCGTGCCAGATGCGCGAGCGGCGAATCGTCCTCGCGCAGCGTTTCGAGCTGGTGCTGCGCGAAATAGCCGATCGTCAGCCCCTTGCCGTCGCGCACATGGCCCGACAGCGGCGCGAGCGTGCCGGCCAGCGTCTTGATCAGCGTCGACTTGCCCTGGCCGTTCGCGCCGAGCAGCCCGATGCGCTGGCCGTTCTGGATCGACAGCGCCACGCGTTCGACGATCGGGATTTCCGCGCCGTCGTCGGCATGGTAGCCGCAGCGGACGTCTTCCATCACCATCATCGGGTTCGGCGCGGCATCGGGCGTGCGGAATTCGAACGTGAACGGCGACGCGATGTGCGCGGGCGCGATCAGCTCCATTTTTTCGAGCGCCTTCATCCGGCTTTGCGCCTGCTTGGCCTTGGTCGCCTTGGCCTTGAAGCGGTCGACGAAGCTCTGCAGGTGCTCGATCGTCTTCTGCTGCTTTTCGTATGCGCTTTGTTGCAGCGCCAGCTGTTGCGCGCGCAGCACTTCGAACTGCGAGTAGTTGCCGCCGTAGCGCTTCACCTGGCGATTTTCCAGGTGCAGCGTGACGTTGCAGATCGAATCGAGGAATTCTCGGTCGTGCGAGATCACGACGAGCGTGCCCGCGTAACGGTGCAGCCAGTCTTCGAGCCAGACGATCGCGTCGAGGTCGAGGTGGTTGGTCGGTTCGTCGAGCAGCAGCAGGTCGGAGCGGCACATCAGCGCCTGCGCGAGGTTCAGGCGCATGCGCCAGCCGCCGGAGAAGCTCGCCACCGATTCGCGCGTCTGCGCGAGCGTGAAGCCGAGGCCGAGCAGCAGTGCTTCGGCGCGCGCGGGCGCGGTATAGCCGTCGGCGTCGGCGAAAGCCGCGTGCGCGTCAGCTTCGGCTGCGCCGTCATGCGCGGCCGAGGCGGCGGCGATGCGCACTTCGATCTCGCGCAGCGCGGTGTCGCCGTCGAGCGTGTAGTCGAGCGCGGAGCGGTCGACGGCAGGCGTTTCCTGCGACACATGGGCGATCCGCCACGACGGCGGCATCGAGAAATCGCCGGCGTCGGAATGCAGCTCGCCGCGCAGGACCGAGAACAGCGTCGATTTGCCGGCGCCGTTCGCGCCGATCAGGCCGGCTTTCTCGCCGGGATTGAGGACGAACGAGGCCGACTCGAACAGCGGCTTGGTGCCGCGCGCAAGGCTGAACTGATTGAAACGGATCACGGCGTGAATGACTGGCCAAAACCGCTATTCTAGACTGCGCGCGACTCGCCCCGGGCATCGGCCGCTCGGCGGATGCCGCAACGGCGCGATTTCGCCTAGACTCCACGTCGACCGGTTTCGTAAAAGGAGTGTCCGATGTCCACCCTGTATTCGTTCAGCGCAGAGACGCTCGCCGGCCAGCCGGCCTCGCTCGATGCGTACCGCGGCAAGGTGCTGCTGATCGTCAACACCGCGAGCGAGTGCGGTTTCACGCCGCAGTACGCGGGGCTGCAGAAGCTGTACGACCAGTACGCGGCCCGCGGCTTCTTCGTGCTCGGCTTTCCGTGCAACCAGTTCGGCAAGCAGGAGCCGGGCGACGCGACGCAGATCGGCGCGTTTTGCGAGCGCAACTACGGCGTCACGTTTCCGATGTTCGCGAAGATCGACGTGAAGGGCGATCACGCGCATCCGCTGTACCGTTATCTGACCGATGAAGCGCCGGGCATCCTGGGCCTGAAGGCGATCAAGTGGAATTTCACGAAATTCCTGGTCGACCGCGACGGGCGCATCGTCAAGCGCTACGCACCGTCGACGAAGCCCGAGGAAATCGCCGCGGATATCGACAAGCTGCTGTAACCGCATGAGGCGGCCGGTGGCCCGAACGGGCTGCGGGTCGCCGCGCGGGCGGCGCAGGGCAGGAAAGGGTAGACGCGCGCCGCCGTGCCGGCCGGCCGGCGGCGGCGTTCGTGCGTTCGCTACAGGATCGGCGCGAACAGGCGCGCGACGTGCATCGCGATGCGCCGCCACGCCGGCGAGGTCCGATACTCGCTCGCATCGACCTCGTACGCCTGCGCGAAGTCGGCGTCGAGCATTGCCTCGACCTCGCCGGCGAAGGCGCGATCGACGGTCAGCACCATGATCTCGAAATTGAGCCGGAACGAGCGGTTGTCGAGGTTCGCGCTGCCGACCGCGGCCGCCACGCGGTCGATCAGCAGGACTTTCTGGTGCAGGAAGCCCGGCCGGTAGCGGAACACCTTCACGCCGGCATCGACGAGATCGCGCGCGTAGAGCTTCGACGCCTCGAACACGACGTAGTGGTCGCGCCGGCTCGGGATCAGGATCCGTACGTCGACGCCGCGCATCACCGCGAGCTTCAGCGCGGCGACCACCGCTTCGTCGGGCACGAGGTACGGCGTCGTGATCCAGACGCGTTCGCGCGCCGCGTTGATCGCCTCGACGAAGAACAGCGACCCGGTTTCCTGCTTGTCGGCCGGCCCCATCGGCACCGCGAGGCAATGCATCGTGTCGTCCGCCCGCGCCGCTGGCGGTGTGGCGGGCGGCGGCAGCGTCTGGGTCGCCCAGTGCCAGTCTTCGGCGAACACGTACTGAATGCTGGCGACCACCGGGCCGCGTATCTCGATGTGGGTGTCGCGCCACGGCGACAGGCGCCGGTTCGCGCCGAGATATTCGACGCCGACGTTGTGCCCGCCGACGAACGCGCGATTGCCGTCGACGACGACGATCTTGCGATGGTTGCGGAAGTTGAGCTGGAAGCGGTTGACGAACTTGCGGTGGGTCGCGAACGGGTGGACCTCGACACCGCCGCGACGCAGCGCGTCGACGTAGCTGCGCGGCAGGTCGAAGCAGCCGATGCTGTCGTACAGCAGGTAGCAGCGCACGCCGGCCGCGGCGCGGGCGAGCAGCGCGTCGCGCAGCATCTGGCCGAGCGCGTCGTCGCGCACGATGAAGAACTGGATGACCACGTAGTCGCGCGCGTCGTCGATCGCCGACAGGATCGCGGAGAACGTTGCATCGCCGTTGACGAGCGTGCGCACCGCATTGCCGCCGACGAACGGCGTCCCGCCGAGTCGCGTGAGCGCGAGCATCGCGGTCCGGCCGATCGCATCGGCGACCGGCCCGTCGGCCGCGTCGGCCTCGAGCCACGGCGCGCGCGGTGTGTGCGTGCGCAACGCTTCCATCTCGTGGCGTCGTGCGTCGACGTAGCCGGAGAACTTGCTGCGGCCGAGGAACAGGTAGGGGATGAGCGTCAGGTACGGCATCGCGGCGAGCGACACGGCCCACGCGATCGCGCCTTGCGACGTGCGCGTGTTCATGACTGCGTGAAACGCCGCGACGATCCCGAGCACGTGGATGGCCAGGATGAGGGTGCCGAGATGTAGCCAGTCGAGGGTCATAGGCGCGTGACGGACTCCTGAAGTCGTGCGGCGCGGCGGCCGCTCACGCGCATCTTACCGAACCGTGCGGGACAGCGGTGTGCCGCGCCGCACGGTTCGGTCGCCGCGCGCCTTCAGGCCTTGCGCGGCAGGTCCGACGCCTGGATCAGGAACACGCTGTCGTCGCCGGCGCTGGTGGGCAACCACGTGAGATTCAGACCGCCGAACGCGGCTTCGACGTTCTCGCGCTCGTTCCCGATCTCGACGACGAGCACGCCGTCGTCGTGCAGCCACTTGTGCGCTTCGGCGATGATCCGTCGCACGATGTCCATCCCGTCGTCGCCGCCGGCGAGCGCCATCTCCGGCTCGTGCCGGTACTCGGGCGGCAGGGCCGCCATCGACGTTGCGTTGACGTACGGCGGGTTCGTCAGGATCACGTCGTAGCGCGTATCGGGTTCGGCGCGGAACGCGGGCAGCGGCGCGTACAGGTCGCCGCGATGCAGCGCGATGCGATCGTCGAGCCCGTAGTCGTGCACGTTGATTTCGGCGACTTCGAGCGCCTTGTCGGACAGGTCGACCGCGTCGATCTCGGCGTTCGGGAACGCGCTGGCCGCGAGGATCGCAAGACAGCCCGAGCCCGTGCACAGCTCGAGCACTGCACCGACCTGCTCGGGATCGGCGACGTACGGCTGCAGCCCGTCGTCGAGCAGCTCGCCGATGAACGAGCGCGGCACGATCACACGCTCGTCGACGTAGAAGCGATGGCCGTGCATCCACGCTTCATGCGTGAGATAGGCGGCCGGCACGCGCTCCGTCGCGCGCCGCTCGATCACCGCGAGCACCGCGGCGATTTCATCGGGCAGCAGGCGCGCATCGAGGAACGGTTCGAGCGTGTCGAGCGGCAGGTCGAGCGTATGCAGCACGAGGTACGCGGCTTCGTCGTACGCGTTGTCCGAGCCGTGGCCGAACGAGAGCTTCGCTTTCGAGAAGCGCGTGACTGCATAGCGCAGCAGGTCGCGAACGGTTGCAAAAGGTGTCGTCATGCGAGGCTCCATCAGGCGATCAGTTGTTCGAGCACGCGGCGGTACACGTTCTTCAGCGGGTCGACGAAGCGCAGGTCGATGTGCTCGTCGATCTTGTGGATGCTGCCGTTCGGCGGGCCGAACTCGATCACCTGCGGGCAGATGCGCGCGATGAATCGGCCATCGGACGTGCCGCCCGTCGTCGACAGTTCGGTCGTGATGCCGGTCTCGGCGCGGATCGCGTTTTCCAGCGCGTTCGACAGGTCGCCGCGCGGCGTGAGGAACGGCAGGCCGCTCACCGACCACTTCAGCGTGTATTCGAGGCCGTGCTTGTCGAGGATCGCATGCACGCGTGCCTGCAGGCCTTCGACCGTGCTCGCCGTCGAGAAGCGGAAGTTGAACATCAGGTCCGCGTGGCCGGGGATCACGTTGGTCGCGCCGGTGCCGGCGTGCAGGTTCGACACCTGCCAGGTGGTCGGCGGGAAGTATTCGTTGCCTTCGTCCCACTGTTCGGCGGCGAGCTCGGCGAGCGCCGGCGCGAGCAGGTGGATCGGGTTCTTCGCGAGATGCGGGTACGCGATGTGGCCTTGCACGCCCTTGACGACCAGTTCGCCCGACATCGAGCCGCGGCGGCCGTTCTTCACGACGTCGCCGAGTTCGGTGGTCGACGTCGGCTCGCCGACGATGCAGTAGTCGAGGCGTTCGCCGCGCGCTTGCAGCAGCTCGACGACCTTCACGGTGCCGTCGGTGGCCGGGCCTTCCTCGTCGCTCGTGATCAGGAACGCGATCGCGCCGCGGTGGCCGGGATGGGCGGCGACGAATTCCTCCGACGCGACGACGAACGCCGCGAGCGACGTCTTCATGTCGGCCGCGCCGCGGCCGTACAGCTTGCCGTCGCGATGGGTCGGGATGAACGGCGGCGACGTCCACTGTTCGAGCGGGCCGGTCGGCACGACGTCGGTGTGGCCCGCGAATGCGAGCAGCTTGCCGTCGCGACCGTCGGCGCCGCGCTTGACGGCCCACAGGTTGGTCACGCCGTGCGACGCGATGGTCTCGCATTCGAAGCCGAGCGCGGCGAGGCGCTGGGTCATGATCTGCTGGCAATGCTGGTCGTCGGGCGTGACGGATGCGCGGGCGATCAACTGTTCGGTAAGGGCTAGGGTGGCGGACATGGTTCGGACCACTTTGGATAAAAAATGCCGGCGCGGTGGCCGGCAGCGATGAGACGTCGGGCGGCGCCCGCGGGCGCAGCGCGCGGCCCTAGGCGGCGAACAGCGCCGCGTACTGATCGGCCACGAAGCCGAGCGATTTCACGCGGCCGTTGACGACGAGCACCGGACGCTTGATGACCGACGGCTTGTGGATCATCAGCGCGACCGCGCCGGACTTCGTTTCCGCGGCCGCCTTCATGGCGTCGTCGAGGCCGCGCCACGTGGTGCCGCGCTTGTTCACGAGCGCGTCGAGCGACACGTCCTTCAGCCAGTCCTCGACGAGCGGTGCGCTGACGCCGAGCTTCTTGAAATCGTGGAACTCGAATTCGACGCCGTGCTCGTCGAGCCACACGCGGGCCTTCTTCACGGTGTCGCAGTTCGGAATGCCGTAGACGACCACGGTGTGCGGCTTCGCCATCAGTCGCCTCGCAGCAGCTCGTTCAGGCCGACCTTCGCGCGGGTCTTCGCGTCGACCTTCTTCACGATCACCGCGCAGTACAGGCTGTGCGAGCCGTCCTTCGACGGCAGGTTGCCGGCGACCACGACCGAGCCGGCCGGGATGCGGCCGTAGCTGACTTCGCCCGTTTCGCGATCGTAGATCTTGGTGCTCTGGCCGAGGTATACGCCCATCGAGATCACCGAGTTTTCCTCGACGATCACGCCTTCGACGACTTCCGAGCGCGCGCCGATGAAGCAGTTGTCTTCGATGATGACCGGGTTCGCCTGCAGCGGCTCGAGCACGCCGCCGATGCCGACGCCGCCCGACAGGTGCACGTTCTTGCCGATCTGCGCGCACGAACCGACCGTCGCCCACGTGTCGACCATCGTGCCTTCGTCGACGTATGCGCCGATGTTGGTGTACGACGGCATCAGCACGACGTTCTTCGCGATGAACGAGCCACGGCGCGCGATGGCCGGCGGCACGACGCGGAAGCCGCCCGCGGCGAAGTCTTCAGCCGTGTAGTTCGCGAACTTCGACGGCACCTTGTCGTAGAACTGCGAGTAGCCGCCGGCCGGCATCGGTGCGTTGTCCTCCAGGCGGAACGACAGCAGCACGGCCTTCTTCAGCCACTGGTGGACCGTCCAGTTGCCGTCGATCTTCTCGGCGACGCGCAGCGCACCTTTGTCGAGTTGCTCGATCGCGTGAGCGACGGCCTCGCGGACGTCGGCGGGTGCGGCCTTCGGCGACAGCTCGGCGCGGTTTTCCCAGGCGGTATCGATGATTTGCTGAAGTTGTTGCGACATGTTCGTTTTCGCAGGAGATGAATGGAATTGATCGGGATGGACGTCTTACTGCGCGAGAGCCCGGCAGAAATCGACGATGCGTTGCGCGCCCTCGACGCATTCGGGGGTGCCCGCGACGAGCGCGATCCGGATGAAATCGCGGCCCGGGTTCGTGCCGTGCGCATCGCGCGCCAGGTACGAGCCGGGCAGAACCGTCACATTATAGTCGGCGTACAGGCGGCGGGCGAACTCGGTGTCCGACAGGCCGGTGCGCGCGACGTTGGCCCACAGGTAGAACGCGGCGTCGGGCAGCTTCACGTCGATGACCTCGGCGAGCATCGGCGTGACGGTATTGAACTTCTGCACGTACAGCGCGCGGTTCTCGCGCACGTGCGCCTCGTCGTTCCACGCGGCGATGCTCGCGTGCTGCCAGACCGGCGACAGCGCGGCGCCGTGGTACGTGCGGTACAGCAGGAATTTCTTGAGCAGCGCGGCGTCGCCGGCGACGAAACCCGAGCGCATGCCCGGCACGTTCGAGCGCTTCGACAGGCTCGACAGCATCACGAGGCGCTCGAAGCCGCGGCCGAGGCGCTGCGCGGCCTCGAGGCCGCCGAGCGGCGGCGCCGCTTCGTCGAAATAGATTTCCGAATAGCACTCGTCGGACGCGATCACGAAGCCGTGACGGTCGGACAGCGCGAACAGCTCGCGCCAATCGTCGAGCGTCAGCACGGCGCCCGTCGGGTTGCCCGGCGAGCACACGTACAGCAGCTGCGTGCGCGCCCACACTTCATCGGGCACGGCCGCGTAGTCGCACGCGAAGTTGCGCGCCGGGTCGCTGTTCGCGAAATAGGGTTCGGCACCGGCGAGCAGCGCCGCGCCTTCGTAAATTTGATAGAAAGGATTCGGACAGAGTACGATCGCCTTCTTGCCGTCCGCGCGTGGGCGCGCGTCGATCACCGTCTGCGCGAGGGAGAACAGCGCCTCGCGCGAGCCCGACACAGGGAGCACCTGCGTGGCCGCATCGATCGCCGGCAGCCCGTAGCGGCGTTCGAGCCAACGCGCGATCGACGTGCGCAGCGCGTCCGAGCCGGCCGTGGCCGGATACGACGCGAGGCCGTCGAGCGAAGCGACCACGGCGTCGCGGATCAGCGCCGGCGTCGCGTGCTTGGGCTCGCCGATGCCGAAGCTGATCGGTTTCAGGTTGCCGGAAGGCGTACCGGCACCGGGCGTCACGTCCTTGAACAGGGCGCGCAGCTTTTCGAAGGGATAGGGCTGGAGCGAGTCGAGTCGAGGGTTCACGGGCGAAGCGGCCATCGCGGCCGGTTGGAGCGAAAGAAGCGGCGGGCGCGCCGCGCGGCTGCGAGCGGGCGCCGGGGCGCGCGGGTCGCAACGGACGATTATAGCGTGACGGAATGCGGTCACGGCCTGCCGGAACGGCGGCCGTGCCGGTCGAATAAAGGGTATCGAAGCAATTGACGTCCTCGTCCGCCTAATGGCGGAGGATTCCCACACCTGGCGATGCACGTCCGCATCGGAGAATGTTCAGCGCAGCGTTGATATCACGATCATGTTCGACACCACAGTCACTGCAGGCCCATGCTCTTATTCGCAGTCCCGCGATACCTTTCGGCCGCGTCGTGCTGTCTTTCGACCCGCACGACGAACAAGACTGGGTGGAACCGCTTTCGTCGACTTTCTCGAATGTGGCCCCGTGCGCGATCGCTTTGTAACGGAGCTTGTTTCGGAAGGACGACCAGGATGCGTCGTAGACGCTCTTCGCCATCCTGGTTCTGGCAAGTTTGACGGCCGACACGTTGCCGACCGCGATGTAATCGAAACGCCGCACCAGATCGAGCGCGAGCTTATGCTGGAAATCGGCACGGGCATTCGCGACCTTGGCGTACAGCTTCGCGATATGCCGCTTGTGCTTTCGCGCCCGTTGCGCTTTCGCCAGCTTTTCCGCCGCTCGTCGACCGAATTGGTCATTGGGCAGCTTCTCGCCGGTCGAAAGTGTGGCGAAGTCTTTCAGGCCGAGATCGATGCCGACGCCGGAACGGATCGGGCGGGCCTGAACATCGGGCATCTCGATCACGATATTGAGAAACCAATTACCACGCGCGTCCTGCGCGAAGTTGGTTCCATCCCTGATCTTACCTTCGGGAAGCGGCCGGCTGTTGAACACGCGAAAGGTGTTGCCGGCGAAACGGAACGCGTCATCCTCGCGCTTCAGGTCACGCCCCTTCAGCGGCACCCAGCCCAGCGATTTCCTGCCGCGATAGCGCAGGTAGGGCCGACGGTGCTGACTGCGCGACTTCGCATATTGCTCGCACGTCGCGTTGATCGTGCCGGAGTGGATGCCGACTTCCTTGCTGCTGCCGGTCGTCAGCACGTTCAGGTCGAATCCTGTCGGCCACTTCTTGCCCCACTTGAGCGCGTGCTTCTGCGTGTCATTGCAGAAGTTCCAGACGTAGTTCACCGCACGGCTCTGCTTGTTGAGCAGTCCGTTGAGCGACTTCACCCGGTAGCGGTAGACAAGGATCATGCCGGTGATCCTACCCCGTGGAAGAAGCTGCCTGTCAACAGCACGCCTTTCCTTCCGGCCATCAATGGCGGGGTTTCTCGGAGCAAATTCTGATGAACAACGCGGTACGCGGCAGCCTGCCGACACTGGCCATCCTGATCGGCGCGTCGGTATGGGGCCTGATCTGGTATCCGTTGCGGATTCTCGCGTCGCTCGGCCTCACCGGCACGCTGGCGAGCGCGCTGACGAGCCTCGTCGCATTCCTGTTCGTGATCGTCGTGCGCCACAGCACGATCTCGACGCTGCGCTGGCACTGGGTGCTGCCGGGCATCGCGATCACGGCCGGCGTGACGAACCTCGGCTTCGTGTGGGGCACGATCCACGGCGAGGTGCTGCGCGTGATGCTGCTGTTCTACCTGACCCCGGCATGGACCGCGATCTATGCGCACTTCCTGTTGCGCGAGCGGCTGACCTGGGCCGGCGCCGGCCTCGCGGCGCTGTCGATCGGCGGCGCGATGCTGATGCTATGGTCGCCGCAGCTCGGCGTGCCGCTGCCGGCCAATCCTGCGGAATGGGCGGGGCTCGCGGCCGGGCTGAGCTTCGCGATGAGCAACGTGCTCGTGATCAAGGCGAGCCGCGAGCTGCCGGAGATGCGCGCCGAAATGCGCACGGCGACGCTGTTCGGCGGCGCGGCGGTGTTCGGCGCGATCGCGTCGCTGTTCGAAGGCTTGCCGCCGGTGCCGGCAAGCGGTTCGCTCGGCATTGCCGCGCTGATCGTCGTCGCGATCGGCGCGACGATCGCGGTGAACAACCTGCTCGTGCAATACGGGCTCGCGCGCGTGCCGGCGAACCGTGCTTCGATCATCATGCTGTTCGAGATCGTGATCACCGCGCTGTCGGCGTGGGTGTTCGCGAATGAACTGCCGAGCGCGCGCGAGTGGGCGGGCGGCGCGTGCATCGTGCTCGCCACGCTGCTGTCGAGCCGGGTCCATCGTGCCGCGCCGGCACCGGGCAAACCCGGCGACGGTCGGGACGGCGCACGCGCGATGGTATGATGGACGCCGTTTGCGGGGCCCAACGCTGGATGCGCGCGGCCCCGCTTTTGAATTCCGGGGCGCGTGGCGCGCAGGGGCTTTCCGGCCCCGCGCCGTGCGGCCCCGTCCGTTTCACACCTTCTTCACATCCGATACCGCCGTGCGTCTGAGCTCGATCAAACTCGCTGGCTTCAAATCCTTCGTCGATCCCACGCATTTCCAGGTTCCGGGCCAGCTTGTCGGCGTGGTAGGCCCGAACGGGTGCGGCAAGTCCAACATCATCGATGCCGTGCGCTGGGTGCTCGGCGAGTCGCGCGCGTCCGAGCTGCGCGGCGAATCGATGCAGGACGTGATCTTCAACGGTTCGACCGCCCGCAAGCCCGGCAGCCGGGCCAGCGTCGAACTGATCTTCGACAACTCCGACGGCCGCGCGGCCGGGCAGTGGGGCCAGTACGGCGAAATCGCCGTGAAGCGCGTGCTGACGCGCGACGGCACGTCGAGCTACTACATCAACAACCTGCCGGCGCGCCGCCGCGACATCCAGGACATCTTCCTCGGCACCGGCCTCGGCCCGCGTGCGTACGCGATCATCGGGCAGGGGATGATCGCGCGGATCATCGAGGCGAAGCCGGAAGAGCTGCGCGTGTTCCTCGAGGAAGCCGCGGGCGTGTCGAAGTACAAGGAGCGCCGCCGCGAGACCGAGAACCGTCTGCACGACACGCGCGAGAACCTGACGCGCGTTGAAGACATCGTCCGCGAACTCGGCGCGAACCTCGAGAAGCTCGAGGCGCAGGCGGTGGTGGCGACCAAGTACAAGGAGCTCGTCGCCGACGGCGAGGAGAAGCAGCGCCTGTTGTGGCTGCTGCGCAAGAACGAGGCCGCGGGCGAGCAGCAGAAGCAGCAGCGTGCGATCGAGCAGGCGCAGATCGACCTCGACGCGCAGACGGCAAAGCTGCGCGAGGTCGAGTCGCAGCTCGAGACGCTGCGGGTCGCGCATTACGCGGCGAGTGACGCGATGCAGGGCGCACAGGGCGCGCTCTACGAGGCGAACGCCGAAGTGAGCCGCCTCGAGGCGGAGATCAAGTTCATCGTCGAATCGCGCAACCGCGTGCAGGCGCAGATCGCCGCGCTGAACGCGCAGCGCGAGCAATGGCGCGCGCAGGCCGAGAAGGCGCAGGACGAGCTCGAGGAAGCCGAAGAGGCGCGCGCGATGGCCGACGAGAAGGCCGCGCTCGCCGAAGACAACGCAGCGGCGAAGCACGACGCGCTGCCGGCCCTCGAGGCGAAGTGGCGCGACGCGCAGGCGCAGCTCAACGACGAGCGCGCGCGCATCGCGCAGACGGAACAGTCGCTGAAGCTCGAAGCCGCGCATCAGCGCAACGCCGACCAGCAGCTCCAGCAGCTTCAGCAGCGCCACGAGCGTCTGAAGAGCGAAGCGGGCGGCCTCGACGCGCCCGACGAAGCGCAGCTCGAAGAGTTGCGCATGCAGCTCGCCGAACAGGAAGAGATCCTCGCGGAAGCGCAGGCGCGGCTTGCCGATGCGCAGGAAACGGTGCCGCGCCTCGACGGCGAACGCCGCGCCGCGCATGAGCGCGTGCAGGCCGAAAGCGCGCAGATCCACCAGCTCGAGGCGCGGCTCGCCGCGCTGAAGCAGCTGCAGGAGAACGTGCAGACCGAAGGCAAGATCCAGCCGTGGCTCGACAAGCACGAGCTCGGCGCGCTGCCGCGCCTGTGGAAGAAGCTGCACGTCGAGGCGGGCTGGGAAGCGGCGCTCGAGGCGGTGCTGCGCGAGCGTCTCGCCGCGCTCGAAGTGTCGAATCTCGACTGGGTGAAGGCGTTCGCGACCGATGCGCCGCCGGCGAAGCTCGCGTTCTACGCGCCGCCGATGGCCGGTGAAGCGCCGGTCGCCCCGGCCGGGCTGCGCCCGGTGCTGTCGCTCGTGCGTATCGACGATGCGGGCATCCGCGCGGTGCTGAACGACTGGCTCGGCAACGTGTACGTCGCCGACGACATCGCGCAGGCGCTCGCGACGCGCGCGCAACTGCCGGCGGGCGGCGCATTCGTCGTCAAGGCCGGCCATATCGTCACGCGGGTCGGCGTGCAGCTGTACGCAGCCGATTCGGAGCAGGCCGGGATGCTGGCCCGCCAGCAGGAAATCGAAAACCTGACGCGCCAGGTGCGCGCACAGGCATTGCTCGCCGACGACGCGCGCACGGCCGCCGTGCGGGCGGAAGCCGCACACACGCAGGCCACGCAGGCGCTGGGCGACGTGCGCGCGCAGGCCGAACGCGCGACGCAGCGCGTGCACGCGCTGCAGATGGACGTGCTGAAGCTCGCGCAGGCACATGAACGCTATACGCAGCGCAGCACGCAGATCCGCGAGGAACTCGAGGAAATCGGCGCGCAGATCGACGAGCAGCGCGCATTGCGCGCGGAATCGGAAGCGAATTTCGAGCGCTTCGACGGCGAACTGGCCGAGTTGCAGGCGCGTTTCGAAGACAACCAGCTCGCGTTCGAAGCACTCGACGAATCGCTGACGCAGGCACGCCAGGAAGCGCGCGACCTCGAGCGCGGCGCGAACGACGCGCGCTTCGCCGCGCGCAACGCCGTCACGCGGATCGACGAGCTCAAGCGCAGCATCCAGGTCGCGCACGAGCAGAGCGAACGCGTTGCCGCATCGCTGGAAGACGCGCGCGCCGAACTCGAGACGATCAACGAGCAGACCGCGCATACGGGCCTGCAGGACGCGCTCGAAATTCGCGCGGTCAAGGAAGAAGCGCTGCAGGCGGCCCGGATCGAACTCGACGACCTGACCGCGAAGCTGCGCGCATCGGACGAGCAGCGTCTCGTCGCCGAACGTTCGCTGCAGCCGCTGCGCGATCGCATCACCGAGCTGCAGCTGAAGGAGCAGGCCGCGCGCCTGTCCGTCGAGCAGTTCGCCGAGCAGCTCACGGCGGCCGAGGTCGACGAGGAAGCGCTGCGCGACAAGCTGACGCCGGATCTCAAGCCGTCGTACCTGCAGGGCGAAGTCACGCGCCTGAACAACGCGATCAACGCGCTCGGCCCGGTGAACATGGCCGCGCTCGACGAGCTGAAGGCCGCCAGCGAGCGCAAGGTGTTCCTCGACGCGCAGTCGGCCGACCTGACCGACGCGATCACGACGCTCGAGGACGCGATCCACAAGATCGACCAGGAAACCCGCACGTTGCTGCAGGGCACCTTCGACGAGGTCAACCGTCACTTCAGCGACCTGTTCCCGCGCCTGTTCGGCGGCGGCCAGGCGAAGCTGATCATGACGGGCGACGAAATCCTCGATGCCGGCGTGCAGGTGATGGCGCAGCCGCCGGGCAAGAAGAACGCGACGATTCACCTGCTGTCGGGCGGCGAGAAGGCGCTGACCGCCACCGCGCTGGTGTTCGCGATGTTCCAGCTGAACCCGGCGCCGTTCTGTCTGCTCGACGAGGTCGACGCACCGCTCGACGACGCGAACACCGAGCGTTTCGCGAATCTCGTGCGTGCGATGTCCGACAAGACGCAGTTCCTGTTCATCTCGCACAACAAGATCGCGATGGAGATGGCGCAGCAACTGATCGGCGTGACGATGCAGGAGCAGGGCGTGTCGCGGATCGTCGCGGTGGACATGGAAACCGCCGCGGGTTTTGCGCAGAATTGACGTTTGACGAAACCGGACCGCGTTCGCGCGGCGCATGGGCGCCCGTTCGCGGTTCCGACGAAAAAGAATTGCTGATGGAGCGTGCATGGACGAGTTGACACTCGGTTTGATCGGCGCGGGCGCCGTCGTGGTGGGCGGCGTCGTGGTCTACAACGCGTGGCAGGGCGCGAAGGTGCGGCGCAAGATGCCGCGCCCGATGCCGGAAGAAGCGGCCGAGGCGATGCAGCGCCCCGAGCGCGACGATGAGCGGCCGTTCATCGAGCCGGTGCGTCAGCCCACGCGGCGTGAACCCGCGGCACGGGCGCCGGCGGCCGCCCCGAGCGCGCCGACCGAGGCCGCGCGCGTCGAGCCGACGTTCGGCGGCGTCGCGCCGGCGGACACGCCGGCCGACCTGCAGGCCGAGGCGACCGGCACCGCCGCGTCGCCGGAGTCGAGCGAGTCGGCTGCATCGACCGAACAGGCCGTTCACGAAGCGTCGGTCGCCGGCGCTTCCGAAGCAGCGGCGCCCGCGGCATCGGCCGAGCCGGACGAACCCGTGCTGCCGGCGGCGACGACGATCTCGTCGGCGCCGCCCGCGATCGTCGACCGCCGGATCGATTGCATCGTGCCGATTCGCCTGGGCGGACCGCTGCCGGGCGACAAGATCCTGCCGGCCGCCCAGCGGCTGCGCCGCGCGGGCAGCAAGCCCGTGCATATCGAAGGCAAGCCGGAAGGCGGTCAGTGGGAGCTGCTGCAGAACGGCGTGCGCTATGAAGAGCTGCGCGCGGCCGCGCAGCTCGCGAACCGCAGCGGCGCGCTCAACGAGCTCGAATTCTCCGAATTCGTGACGGGCGTCCAGCAGTTCGCCGACGCGATCGACGGCGCGCCGGAATTCCCGGACATGATGGAGACGGTCGCGATGGCGCGCGAGCTCGACGGCTTTGCCGCGCAGTGCGACGCGCAGCTGTCGATCAACGTGATGTCTGACGGCGCGCCGTGGTCGGCGAACTACGTGCAGGCCGTTGCATCGCAGGACGGGCTGCTGCTGTCGCGCGACGGCACGCGCTTCGTGAAGCTCGACGCGAAGCAGAACCCCGTGTTCATGCTGCAGTTCGGCGACACGAACTTCCTGCGCGACGACCTCACGTACAAGGGCGGCAACATGATCACGCTGGTGCTCGACGTGCCGGTCGCCGAAGAGGACATCCTGCCGTTCCGGCTGATGTGCGATTACGCGAAGTCGCTGTCCGAGCGCATCGGTGCGCGCGTCGTCGACGATTCGCGCCGGCCGCTGCCGGAATCGACGCTCGTCGCGATCGATCAGCAGTTGATGAAGCTGTACGCGAAGCTCGAGGAAGCCGGCATCCCGGCCGGTTCGCCGGTCACGCGTCGCCTGTTCAGCCAGTAACGCGTCGTGCGGGCCGGCGGCATCCCGTGCCGCCGCCCGTCGCCTTCGCTGCAACGCAGCATGCACGCCGCCGGTGTGCGCTGCGACGGGCCGTCCGGCACGTATTGCGTGTCGCCGCCGCGGCATCAAACTGAGATAATCGAACATCCGATTTTTCAGAACGAATCTGCCGCCAGCATGGCCCGAACCCAAGCCGAACCGCCAGCCAGCCAGCCCGACGCGCGCGCCGCGTGGCTGCGCGACCAACTCGAGCGGGCGAGCTACGCCTACTACGTGCTCGACCAGCCGGATCTGCCCGACGCCGAATACGATCGGCTGTTCCGTGAGCTGCAGCAGCTCGAAACCGACCATCCCGAACTCGTGACGCCCGATTCGCCGACACAGCGTGTCGGCGGCGAAGCAGCCGGCGGCTTCACGCCGGTCGTCCACGATGCGCCGATGCTGTCGCTGAACAACGGCTTCGCCGACGAGGACATCGTCGCGTTCGACAAGCGCGTGGCCGACGCGCTCGCCAAGACGACCGATCTCGCCGGCTCGGTGACGGAGCCTGTCGAATACGCGTGCGAATTGAAGTTCGACGGCCTCGCGATCTCGCTGCGCTACGAGCAGGGCGTGTTCGTGCAGGCCGCGACGCGCGGCGACGGCACGACGGGCGAGGACGTGACGGAGAACGTGCGCACGATCCGCTCGATCCCGCTGAAGCTGAAGGGCAAGCACGTGCCGGCCGTGCTCGACGTGCGCGGCGAGGTGCTGATGTTCAAGCGCGATTTCGCACGCCTGAACGAACGCCAGCGCGCGGCTGAGCTGCGCGAATTCGCGAACCCGCGCAACGCGGCGGCCGGCAGCCTGCGCCAGCTCGACCCGAAGATCACAGCGCAGCGTCCGCTGTCGTTCTTCGCGTACGGCATCGGCGTGCTCGACGGGATGCCGATGCCCGACACGCACAGCGCGCTGCTCGACTGGTACGAGTCGCTCGGCCTGCCGGTGAATCGCGAGCGCGAAGTCGTGCACGGCGCCGATGGCTTGCTCGGGTTCTTCCGCAAGGTCGGCGAGAAGCGCGAGTCGCTGCCGTACGACATCGACGGCGTCGTCTACAAGGTGAACCGGCGCGACGAACAGGATCGCCTCGGCTTCGTGTCGCGCGCGCCGCGCTTCGCGCTCGCGCACAAGTTCCCTGCGCAGGAGGCGCTGACCAAACTCGTCGCGATCGACGTGCAGGTCGGCCGCACCGGCGCGATCACGCCCGTCGCACGGCTCGAACCGGTGTTCGTCGGCGGCGCGACGGTGACCAACGCGACGCTGCACAACGAGGACGAAGTACGCCGCAAGGACATCCGGATCGGCGATACCGTGATCGTGCGACGCGCGGGCGACGTGATTCCGGAAGTGGTCGGCGCGCTGCTCGATCGCCGGCCGGCCGATGCGGCCGAATTCGTGATGCCGACCGAATGCCCGGTGTGCGGGTCGAAGATCGAGCGGCTGCCGGACGAGGCGATCGCGCGCTGCACCGGCGGCCTGTTCTGCCCGGCGCAGCGCAAGCAGGCGCTGTGGCATTTCGCGCAGCGCCGCGCGCTCGACATCGACGGGCTCGGCGAGAAGATCATCGACCAGCTCGTCGAGCTGAATCTCGTGCGCACGCCGGCCGACCTGTTCAATCTGGGCTTCGCGACGCTCGCGGAGCTCGACCGGTTCGCCGACAAGTCCGCACAGAACCTGCTCGACTCGCTCGAGAAGGCGAAGCACACGACGCTCGCGCGCTTCATCTACGGGCTCGGCATCCGCCATGTCGGCGAGTCGACCGCGAAGGATCTCGCGAAGCATTTCGGTTCGCTGACGCCGATCATGGACGCGTCGATCGACGAGCTGCTCGAGGTCAACGACGTCGGGCCGATCGTCGCCGAATCGATCCACCAGTTCTTCGCGGAAGAGCACAACCGGACCGTGATCGAGCAACTGCGCGCGCCCGGCAAGGTCACGTGGCCGGAAGGGCCGCCCGCGCCGAAGGCGCCGCAGGGCGTGCTGGCCGGCAAGACCGTCGTGCTGACGGGCACGCTGCCGAACCTCACGCGCGACGCCGCGAAAGAGATGCTCGAAGCGGCGGGCGCGAAAGTCGCGGGCTCGGTATCGAAGAAGACGGATTACGTGGTGGCGGGTGCCGAGGCGGGCAGCAAGCTCGCGAAGGCCGAGGAACTCGGCATTCCCGTACTGGACGAAGACGGACTGCACCAACTCCTGGAGGGCAACACGCCATGATTCGCGAGATCCTGAAGATGGGCGACCCGCGCCTGCTCGAAGTCGCTAAACCGGTCGAGCGGTTCGATACACCCGAGCTGCACGAGATCGTCGCGGACATGTTCGAGACGATGCATCACGCGAACGGTGCGGGGCTCGCCGCGCCGCAGGTCGGCATCGGGCTGCAGATCATCATCTTCGGCTTCGGCAGCAACAATCGCTATCCCGACGCGCCGCCCGTGCCCGAGACCGTGCTGATCAACCCGAAGATCGAATACATGCCGCCGGACATGGAAGAGGGCTGGGAAGGCTGCCTGTCGGTGCCGGGCATGCGCGGCGTGGTCAGCCGCTACGCGAAGGTGCGCTACAGCGGTTACGATCGGTTCGGCGCGAAGATCGATCGCGTCGCCGACGGCTTCCATGCGCGCGTGGTCCAGCATGAATACGATCACCTGATCGGCAAGCTGTACCCGATGCGGATCACCGACTTCACGCGCTTCGGCTTCACCGAGGTGCTGTTCCCGGGGCTCGATCCGGCCGACGACGACTGACCGGCACGCCAACGCCCGTGCGGCGTAGCGTGCCGTCGCTGTACCGGAAACGAATAAGCCCGCTTGCGCGGGCTTATTCTTTGCGTCGCACGCGCAGCGTGCTCGCCGTCAGAACGTCAGAACGACTCGTCGGGCGACAGATAGCGCCATTGCCCCTGCGGCAGCGCGCCCAGCATCACGCGGCCCATGCGCACGCGCTTCAGGCCGATCACTTCGAGGCCGACCAGTTCGCACATGCGGCGAATCTGGCGCTTCTTGCCTTCGCGCAGCACGAAGCGCAGCTGCTCGCCGTTCTGCCAGCTCACCATCGCCGGCTTCAGCGGGACGCCGTCGAGCTCGAGGCCGTGGCGCAGCTTCGCGAGAGACTCCGCCGGGAAGTGCTGATCGATGTCGATGAGGCGCTCGCCGAAGCGCACGCGCACCAGGTATTCCTTGTCGATGTCCGACTGCTCGCCGATCAGTTGCTTGGCGATCCGGCCGTTCTGCGTCAGCACCAGCATGCCGGTCGAATCGATGTCGAGGCGGCCGGCCGGCGCGAGCGCGTGCAGGTGCTGCGGCGAGAAGCGTATCTGCGAGCGGTCGCCGCTCCACTGGTTCGCGCGCGTGATCAGCACGGAGGCGGGCTCATAGCCGTCTTCCGCCTGACCGGACACATAACCGACCGGCTTGTGCAGCAGGATCGTCACTTGCGCGGCCTGCGCGGCGCTGGCGCGCTCGTCGATCTCGATCTTCTGGTCGGGGCGGACCTTGGTGCCGAGCGTGTCGATGCGTTCGCCGTCGACGAGCACCCAGCCTTTCTCGATCCACTCGTCGGCTTCGCGGCGCGAGCACAGGCCGAGCTCGGACATGCGCTTCGACAGCCGCATCAGGCCCGTTTCGTCGCCGTGATCGATGTCGGCCGCACGGTGCTTCACGGGCTGCGCGGTTTTCAGCGGCGCGCCGCTCGAGCGGCGCTCGGTGCTGCTGCGTTCGCCGTCGCGCGCGGGACGGGGCGGACGATCGGACGGCGTGCGGCGCTCGCCGAAGCTGCGCTTCGCGCCTTCACCGGCTGCCTTGTCGCGGTAGGGCGCACGTGCGCCGCCTTCGGCACCGGCGCGGCGCGGCCGGGCATCGTCGTCGCTGCGACGCGCGGGGCGATCGGACGATGAACCGCGTTCGCCGAAGCTACGCTTCTCGCCGTAGCCGGCGGCTGCCTTGTCGCGGTAGGGTGCGCGTGCGGCGCCTTCGGCGCCTGCACGGCGCGGCCGCGTATCGTCGTCGCTGCGACGTGCGGGACGATCGGACGACGCGCCGCGTTCGCCGAAGCTGCGCTTTTCACCGAAGCTGCGCTTCGCGCCTTCGCCGGCTGCCTTGTCACGGTAGGGCGCGCGTGCACCGCCTTCGGCGCCTGCACGGCGCGGCCGCGTATCGTCGTCGCTGCGACGTGCGGGGCGATCGGACGACGCGCCGCGTTCGCCGAAGCTACGCTTCGCACCTTCGCCAGCTGCCTTGTCGCGATACGGCGCGCGTGCGCCGCCTTCGGCGTCTGCACGGCGCGGCCGCGTATCGTCGTCGCTGCGACGTGCGGGGCGATCGGACGACGCGCCGCGCTCGCCGAAGCTGCGCTTTTCGCCGAAGCTGCGCTTCGCACCGTCGCCAGCTGCCTTGTCGCGATACGGCGCGCGTGCGCCGCCTTCGGCGCTGCGATACGGACGGGCATCGCCGCGTTCGCCGCGGCCACCCGGCTTCGCATCGCTGCGATAGCCGCGTTCCGCACCGCCGTCACGCGGTGCCCGCTTCGCTGGCGCGCGTTCCGCATCCGGGCGTTCCGTGCCGCGCGGCTTGAATGCGCGTTCGCCGGCGGCAGCCGGCGCGGACGCCTTCTTCGGGCGCGGCGGCTTGTCCGCCGCGGGCGGGGCGGCGGGGCGTACGGCCTTGCGGGCGACGAGGCTGCCGGAGCGGACAGGGGCGCGGGTCGGCGACGCCGGCTTCGGGTTCTTGACGGTTAATTTGGTGCGCATAAACGCTGGGATTCATTCAGACTGCGATCGCGCGCAGCAATTCGGTTTCGAGCTGGATCTGCAGGCGGTTGTCGGACAGGCCGGCACCGTGGAGCAGGAAGATGTCCTCGACGCGTTCGCCGAGCGTATTGATCCGCGCCGCGTGGACGCCGACCTGATGCTCGGCCAGCACGCGCGCGATCGAATAGAGGAGGCCCGGCCGGTCGTTGGCGGACACGGACAGGATGTAGTACTGGCCGCGCTCGTCGGCCCGGAGGTCGACGCGCGGCGTAATCGGAAACGTCCGGGACAGCCGCGACAGGCGGCCCTTGGACGGCTCCGGCAGCGACGCGGATTCGGCGAGCCGCGTCGCGAGTTGCTGTTCGACGAGATTCGCGATGTCGCGGTAGCGCACGTCGCGTTCGGTCTGCGTGACGATGAAGTTGTCGAGCGCATAACCGTGCCGCGTCGTGCTCACGCGCGCATCGAGCACCGACAGCCCGTTGCGGTCGAAATACGCGCAGATGCCCGCGAACAGGTCGGGGCGGTCCTTCACGTACACGAGCACCTGCAGCGCGTCGCCGATCGGCGACGGCCGCGCGCGCACGATCGCCGTCTCGGCGTTCACGTGGCGGTACAGCACGCGCGTCTGCCACGCGATGTCGGCCGCGTCGTGACGCAGGAAGAAGCCGACGTCGAGCTGATCCCACAGCGCGCGGTGCGCGTCGTCGGGCACGGTCTCGAGGCGCAGCAGCGCGAGCGCCTGCTCCTGGCGCGACTTCAGTTCCGAATGCGCGTCGGGGTTGGCGCCGCCGAGCACCGCGAGCGTGATCCGGTACAGATCCTCGAGCAGCTTGCCCTTCCACGCGTTCCACACCTTCGGGCTCGTGCCGCGGATGTCGGCGACGGTCAGCAGGTACAGCGCGGTAAGCCGGCGCTCGGTGCCGACGAGTTCGGCGAAGCGCTTGACCACTTCCGGATCGCTCGTGTCCTGCTTCTGCGCGACCTGGCTCATCGTCAGGTGATGCTGGACGAGCCACACGATCAGCGCCGCATCGTCGCCGGCGATGTCGTGCTCGCGGCAGAAGCGCCGCGCGTCGGCCATCCCGAGCGTCGAATGATCGCCGCCGCGGCCTTTCGCGATGTCGTGGAACAGCGCAGCCACATACAGCACCCACGGACGCTCGAAATTGCCGATCAGCTGGCTGCAGAACGGGTACTCGTGCGCGTGCTCCGCCACCGCGAAGCGGCGCAGGTTGCGCAGCACCATCAGGATGTGCTGGTCGACCGTGTACACGTGGTACAGGTCGTGCTGCATCTGGCCGACGATGCGGCGGAAATTCAGCAGGTAGCGGCCCAGCACGCTCGTCTGGTTCATCAGCCGGAACGCATGCGTGATGCCTTCGGGCTGCTGCAGGATCTGCATGAACGTGCGGCGGTTCTGCGGATCGCGCCGCCACGTGTTGTTCATGATTTCGCGCGAGTTGTACAGCGCGCGCAGCGTGCGGGCGGACAGGCCCTTCACGCCGCGGGTCGTTTCATACAGCAGGAACGCTTCGAGGATCGCGTCCGGATGGCGCTCGAACACGCCGTCGTCGACGATCTCGAGCATGCCCTGCTTCTCGACGAAGCGGTCGGGTGACAGCACGCGCGTGATGCCGCTCGTCGCGGGGAACAGCTGCGCCTCGATGTTCTGGATCAGGATCGTCGCGAGCTGCGTGACGGCCTTCGCGGCCCAGTAGTAGCGGCGCATCAGCTGCTCGCTCGCGCGCTTGGCCTGCGTCGGCTGGAAGCCGAAGCTCTCGGCGGCCTGCGTCTGCAGGTCGAACACCAGCATGTCCTGGCGGCGGCCGGCGATCACGTGCAGCCGCGCGCGCAGCGTCTTCAGGAAACCTTCGTTGCGGCGCAGCTCGCGCGCTTCGCGATCGGTGATGAGGCCGCGCGTGTCGAGTTCGCGCCAGCTGCTGCCGAAGCCGGCCGCGCGCGCGATCCACAGGATCGTCTGCAGGTCGCGCAGCCCGCCGGGGCTTTCCTTCACGTTCGGTTCGAGGCTGTACGGCGTGTCCTGGCACTTCGCGTGGCGCTGGCGCATCTCGAGCACCTTCGCGGTGAAGAACGCGCGCGCGTCGAGCGCTTCGTGGTAGCTCACGGTGAAGCGTTCGAACAGCGCGGTGCTGCCGACGATGCGGCGCGCTTCCAGCAGCGAAGTCTGCACGGTGACGTCCTGCGACGCCTCCTCGATGCACTGGGCGACGGTACGCACGCTGCTGCCGATCTCGAGACCGAGATCCCATGCCATGCCGATGAAGCGCTCGATCCGCGCGTCGAGCGCGGGATCGTGCGCGTCGGGCAGCAGCACGAGGATGTCGACGTCGGAATGCGGAGCCAGCTCCGCGCGCCCGTAGCCGCCGACGGCGACGAGCGCGAGCGTCGCGGGCAGCCCGCAGTCGTCCCACACGCGCCTGAGCGCGTCGTCGGTGAGTTTCGACAGCGCGTGCATCAGCGACGCGACGTTCGTCGCGCTGCGAAAGCGCTCGAGCATCTCCGTCTTGGCGGCCTTGAATTCGGCGCGCCGCGACAGCGCTTCGGGCGAGGGGGCGGCGTGAGCACTCATGGGCGGCCGTTCAGATGCGGGGTGGGGCGGGCTGGCGCGACGGCGCTCAGACGGCGGCGGCCGGTTGCGCGAACACGGGGCGCGCCGGCGTACCGGCCGACACGGTCAGCACTTCGTAGCCGGTTTCGGTGACGAGCACCGTGTGCTCCCACTGCGCGGACAGGCTGCGGTCGCGCGTCTTCACCGTCCACTGGTCGGGCATCGTGCGGATGTCGCGCTTGCCGGCGTTGATCATCGGCTCGATCGTGAAGATCATCCCGGCCTTCAGCTCGATGCCGGTGCCCGGGCGGCCGTAGTGGACGACCTGCGGATCCTCGTGGAACACCGTGCCGATGCCGTGGCCGCAGTATTCGCGCACGACGCTGTAGCCCTGTGCTTCCGCGTGCTTCTGGATCGCGTAGCCGATGTCGCCGAGGTGTGCACCCGGCTTGACCTGGTCGATGCCGAGCCACATGCACTCGTAGGTGGTCTGCACGAGGCGCTTCGCGAGGATCGAGCCCTCGCCGACGATGAACATCCGGCTGGTGTCGCCGAAGTAGCCGTTCTTGATCACGGTGATGTCAATGTTCAGCGCGTCGCCGTTCTTGATCACCTTCTCGCCCGGGATGCCGTGGCAGATCACGTCGTTGACCGAAATGCAGGTGGCCTTCGGGTACGGCGGATAGCCGGGCGGCTGGTAGTTCAGCGGCGCGGGGATCGTGCCCTGCTCGTTGAGCATGTATTCGTGACAGAGCCGGTCGAGCTCGGCGGTCGTGACGCCCGCGACGACGTGCGGGGTGATGAAGTCGAGCACTTCGCTCGCGAGACGGCAGGCGACGCGCATCTCGGCGATATCGTGTTCGTTTTTGAGCGTAATAGCCATCGAGGTATGCCTGGAATGCGGTGAATTGATGGATTATCGCACCTTATGGCGGCCCTCGCAGCCCTTGCTGGCGGTGCGGATGCGGGTTTTCGCGGATTGTCCGGCCCGCTGCCGCACGGCAAGCGAAAGTGGCGGGCGACTTGAGAGCCGACAAATCGGCGTGCTATACTCTCTGGCTAAGTCGACATCCAAATGCCGAACTTGCCTGAGGTGTGCCGCGGGCAGGGCGGCAGTGGCGATGAAAGGCTTGCGGCACGCGCATTTTCGCACGTGCCGAATCGCAAGCCGGCGCAACCAGGGTGCCGGCCGCGCGGAACGAAGAGCCTTCCGGGCACGTTCGCGCGGCGGTACGGCAGCCGGCTTAAGACCCAACCCTCGTGGAGAATTTAAATGGCAGTTACGATGCGCCAAATGCTGGAAGCGGGTGTCCACTTCGGTCACCAGACGCGCTTCTGGAACCCGAAGATGGCTCCGTTCATTTTCGGTCACCGCAACAAGATTCATATCATCAACCTCGAAAAGACGCTGCCGATGTTCACGGACGCACAGAAGTACGTGCGTCAGCTGGCGGCTAACCGCGGCACGATCCTGTTCGTCGGCACGAAGCGCCAGTCGCGTGACACGATCGCCCAGGAAGCGCAACGTGCGGGCATGCCGTACGTCAACGCACGCTGGCTCGGCGGCATGATGACCAACTTCAAGACGCTGAAGGTGTCGATCAAGCGCCTGAAGGACATGGAAGCGGCAGTCGAGGCAGGCGAGCTCGAGAAGATGAGCAAGAAGGAAGCGCTGCTGTTCGAACGCGAAATCGCCAAGCTGCAGAAGTCGATCGGCGGCGTGAAGGACATGGGCGGCATTCCGGACGCGATCTTCGTCGTCGACGTCGGCTACCACAAGATTGCCGTCACGGAAGCGAACAAGCTGGGCGTGCCGGTCATCGCCGTGGTCGACACGAACCACTCGCCGGAAGGTGTGGATTACGTGATCCCGGGCAACGACGACTCGAGCAAGGCAGTCGCGCTGTACGCAGAAGGCGTGGCCGACGCGATCCTGGAAGGCCGTGCGAACGCGGTCAACGAAGTGGTCCAGGCAGCGCGTGGCGACGACGAGTACGTCGAGGAAAACGCGTAACTGGCCCCGAGCCGGCGCAAAAAGGGGGCTCTCAACAGGCCCCCTTTTTTTAAGCTTGTGCGCCGGACCTGATCGCGCCGAATCGGCGCGGGTCCGGAAACGAATCTCGGCCGTTCGCGTCCAAGCGGGCGGCGTTGTGAATACAGACTCAAGGAGCGAATGATGGCGGCAATTACCGCAAGCATGGTGGCAGAACTGCGCGCAAAGACCGACGCACCGATGATGGAGTGCAAGAAGGCGCTGACGGAAGCCGACGGCGATCTGGCCAAGGCTGAAGAGCTGCTGCGCGTCAAGCTCGGCAACAAGGCAAGCAAGGCGGCATCGCGCGTGACGGCCGAAGGCGTCGTCGCATCGTTCGTCGGCGGCAACGCGGGCGCGCTGGTCGAGCTGAACTGCGAAACCGACTTCGTCGCGAAGAACGACGACTTCCTCGCATTCTCGAAGACGGTTGCAGAGCTCGTCGCGACGCAAAACCCGGCCGACGTGGCTGCGCTGTCGGCGCTGCCGCTGGAAGGCTCGACGGTCGACGCAGTGCGTCTGGCGCTGATCGGCAAGATCGGCGAGAACGTGTCGATCCGCCGTTTCGTCCGTTTCGAAACCGCGAACAAGATCGCAACGTACCTGCACGGCGCGCGTATCGGCGTGATCGTCGAGTACACGGGCGCGGACGAACAGGTCGGCAAGGACGTCGCGATGCACATCGCCGCGATGAAGCCGGTCGCGCTGTCGGCGGCCGACGTGCCGGCGGAACTGATCGACACGGAACGCCGCGTCGCCGAGCAGAAGGCTGCCGAATCGGGCAAGCCGGCTGAAATCGTCGCGAAGATGGTCGAAGGCAGCGTGCAGAAGTACCTGAAGGAAGTGTCGCTGCTGAACCAGACGTTCGTTAAGAACGACAAGCAGACGATCGAGCAGATGCTGAAGGCAGCGAATGCAGCCGTGCAGAAGTTCGCGCTGTTCGTCGTCGGCGAAGGCATCGAGAAGCGCCAGGACGACTTCGCCGCCGAAGTGGCCGCGCAAGTCGCAGCAGCAAAGCAGCAGTAAGCATCAGGTAGTATCCGCGGCGGGCGTCCGCTCCGCCGCGGCCGGCGGCGGGGGCCGCCCCGCCGGGGGCCCCCGCCCCGCCGCGGGGGGGGGGGCGCAACACCCGATTATCTTTTCGGTTTAGTGCGGGGGGGGGGGTCCGCCGCCCCGGCCCCGGCGGCGCCGCCGGCCGGCCGGGAAACCCGGTCCGACCGGCGGCGCTTGCCCGAATCAGTATTTCGCCCCTACAGTTCGTGGTTGTCATCCTCTCGTCGCTCGGAAGCCCCTATGTCCAATGCCTATAAACGCGTCCTCCTCAAACTCTCCGGCGAAGCGCTGATGGGCGACGATGCCTTCGGCATCAATCGCGCGACGATCGAGCGGATGGTGGCGGATATCGCCGAAGTCGTGGGTCTCGGCACGCAGCTCGCTGTCGTGATCGGCGGCGGTAACATTTTCCGCGGTGTCGCGGGCGGTGCGGCGGGCATGGACCGCGCAACGGCCGACTACATGGGGATGCTGGCGACGATGATGAACGCGCTGGCGCTGCAGGACGCGATGCGCCACGCCGGTATCGTCGCGCGTGTGCAGTCCGCGCTGCGCATGGACCAGGTCGTCGAGCCGTATATCCGGCCCCGCGCGATCCGCCAGCTCGAGGAAGGCAAGGTCGTGATCTTCGCGGCCGGCACGGGCAACCCGTTCTTCACGACGGACACGGCCGCCGCGCTGCGCGGTTCGGAAGTGGGCGCCGAGGTCGTACTGAAGGCGACCAAGGTCGATGGCGTATATTCTGCCGATCCGAAGAAGGATCCGTCGGCCACGCGCTACACGACGATCAGCTTCGACGAGGCGATCAGCCGCAATCTGCAGGTGATGGACGCGACGGCCTTCGCGCTGTGCCGCGACCAGAAGCTGCCGATTCGCGTGTTTTCGATCAACAAGCCGGGCGCGCTCAAGCGCATCGTGCTGGGCGAGGACGAAGGTACGCTCGTCCACGTGTAAACTCCCGCGGATGCGGGCAAGCGGCGTGGGTCGCCGGCCGCGGTGCGAAGCGCGCCGGGCGGGGCCCGCGTTCTTTGAAGGTTTGAAGGTTCGGAGGTTGAAATGAGTGTCGCTGATGTCAAGAAGGGCGTAGAGCAGAAGATGCAGCGCTCGATCGAAGCGTTCAAGAACGATCTGGCGAAGATCCGTACGGGCCGTGCGCATACCGGTCTGCTCGATCACGTGCAGGTCGACTACTACGGGTCGATGGTGCCGATCTCGCAGGTCGCGAACCTGACGCTCGTCGACGCGCGCACGATCGGCGTGCAGCCGTGGGAAAAGAACATGGTCGCGAAGGTCGAGAAGGCCATCCGCGAAGCCGATCTCGGCCTGAATCCGGCCACGGCCGGCGACCTGATCCGCGTGCCGATGCCCGCGCTGACGGAAGAGCGCCGCCGCGAGCTGACCAAGGTGGTCAAGAGCGAAGGCGAAACGGCCAAGGTCGCGATCCGCAACCTGCGCCGCGATGCGAACGAAGCGCTCAAGAAGCTCGTGAAGGACAAGGAAATCTCGGAAGACGACGAGCGCCGTGCGAACGACGACGTGCAGAAGCTGACGGACAAGCACGTCGCCGAAGTCGACAAGCTCGTGCAGACCAAGGAAGCCGAGATCATGACGGTCTGACGACCGTCCTCGCGCGCCGCCTTCTTCCCGCAACTGTCTCAACGGCCATGACTTATACCAGCTCTACCGTTCGCGTGCCTGACGTCGGCGCCGTGCCGCGTCACATCGCGATCATCATGGACGGCAACGGCCGTTGGGCAACCGAACGCCGCTTGCCGCGCGTCGCGGGCCACACCCGCGGCGTGGACGCCGTGCGGTCGGTGGTCGAAGGCTGCGCGCGCGCCGGCGTCGAATACCTGACGCTGTTCGCGTTCAGTTCGGAAAACTGGCGGCGTCCGAACGAGGAAGTGTCGTTCCTGATGCGGCTGTTCATCACCGCGCTGGAGCGCGAAGTCGGCAAGCTGCACGCAAACGGGATCCGTCTGCGTGTCGTGGGCGACCTCGACCGCTTCGAGCCGCGCATCCGCGACCTGATCCGCCGCGCGGAAACCAAGACGGCGCGCAACACCCGCCTCACCCTGACGATCGCCGCGAACTACGGCGGCCGCTGGGACATCCTGCAGGCGACGAAGAAACTCATCGAGCAATCGGTGCGCGAGGGACGCGAGGTCGACGTGACCGAAGACGCGTTCGCGCCGCACCTGGCGATGGCCTACGCGCCGGAGCCCGATCTCTTCATCCGTACCGGCGGCGAACAGCGCGTCAGCAATTTCCTGCTGTGGCAGCTCGCGTACGCCGAATTCTATTTCACCGACAAATACTGGCCGGACTTCGACGGCGCGGCGCTGGCCGACGCGATCGCATCGTATACCGAGCGCGAGCGCCGTTTCGGGCGCACCAGCGCGCAACTCGAACCGAACTCGCAGAACGCCGACTCCCTTTCATGCTGAAAACCCGTGTGATCACGGCGATCGTGATGCTGGCAGTGCTGCTGCCGGTGACGCTGTTCGCGCCGCTCACGGCGTTCGGCGCGCTGATCGGCGTCGTGCTCGTGTTCGCCGCGTGGGAATGGGCGCGCCTGCTGAAGCTGGGCGGCGCCGGTTCCGTCGTCTACGCAGTCGTCGCGGCGCTGGCGCTCGCGGCGACCCTGCCGCTCGGCCGCGATGCGGCTTCATCCCGCCCCCTTTTCATGGCGGCCGGGGTGTTCTGGCTGCTGGTCGGCCCGTTCGCGCTGCGGCGCAAGCCGACGCTCGCTTCCGGCATATGGCGGCCGTTCCTGCTCGCGGCCGGACTGGTGGTCTTCGCGGCCTGCTGGCACGCGCTCGTCGCGGCGCGTGCGCAGGGCGTTCCGTTCGTGTTGTCGCTGCTTCTGGTCGTCTGGCTGGCCGATATCGGCGCATACTTCGCGGGCAAGGCCTTCGGAAAGCGTAAACTGGCGATCACGATCAGTCCCGGCAAGAGCTGGGAAGGCGCGATCGGCGGCTGGCTTGCCGTGATGGTCGTGGCCGGCGTCGCGATGGGCGCGCACTGGTTCGAGCCGACCCTGTTTTCCGCATTTGCCGCACGCTACCGGATGCTCGGCGCGTGGGCCGCGCTGACGCTGCTGGTCGTCTACAGCGTGGTCGGCGACCTGTTCGAGTCGCTGCTCAAGCGTCAGGCGGGCGTGAAGGATTCGAGCGGACTGCTGCCCGGTCACGGCGGCGTGCTCGACCGCGTCGACGCGCTGCTGCCGGTGCTGCCGCTCGCGATGCTGCTGCTTGGTTAAACCACTATTTCTGTTATGCAAAAACGTCTGACACTGCTCGGTTCCACGGGCTCGATCGGAGACAGCACGCTCGACGTGGTCGCCCGCCATCCCGAGCGTTTCTCGGTCTACGCGTTGACCGCGCACCGCAACGGCGACAAGCTCGTCGAGCAGTGCCTGCGCTTCGCACCCGAAGTCGCGGTGGTCGGCGATGCGGCGACGGCCGCGCACGTCGACGCGCAACTGCGTGCGGCGGGCAGCAAGACGACGGTGCTGTACGGGCCGCAGGCGCTCGTCGACGTGTCGAAGAGCGACGGTTGCGATACGGTCGTCGCGGCGATCGTCGGCGCGGCCGGCCTCGCGCCGAGCCTCGCGGCCGCGCGCGCCGGCAAGCGTATCCTGCTCGCCAACAAGGAATCGCTCGTGATGTCGGGCGGGATCTTCATGGACGCGGTGCGCGACCATGGCGCGATCCTGCTGCCGGTCGACAGCGAACACAACGCGATCTTCCAGTGCATGCCGCGCGACGCGAACGAGCACGGCGGGATCTCGAAGATCATCCTGACCGCGTCGGGCGGCCCGTTCCGCACGCGCGAGCCGGCCACGCTCGTCGATGTGACGCCGGACGAAGCCTGCAAGCATCCGAACTGGGTGATGGGTCGCAAGATCTCGGTCGATTCCGCGACGATGATGAACAAGGGCCTCGAAGTGATCGAGGCGCACTGGATCTTCGGCCTGCCGGGCGACCGGATCGACGTGCTGATCCATCCGCAAAGCGTGATCCATTCGCTGGTGTCGTACCGCGACGGCTCGGTGCTCGCGCAGCTCGGCAATCCCGACATGCGTACGCCGATCGCGCACGCGCTCGCGTTCCCCGAGCGCGTCGACGCCGGCGTCGAGCAGCTCGACCTCGCGCAGATCGCGCAGCTGTCGTTCGAGCAGCCCGACTACACGCGTTTCCCGTGCCTCGCGCTCGCGCTGAAGGCGCTCGAGGAGGGCGGCATCGCGAGCGCGGCGCTGAACGCGGCGAACGAAGTGGCGGTCGAAGCATTTCTCGAGCGCCGGATCGGCTTCATGGCGATCGCGGCGACGGTCGACGCCGTGCTCAACGCGCTGCCGAACCGCAACCCGAACGGGCTCGATGACGTCCTTGCGGCGGATGCCGATGCACGCCGCCTCGCCGCCGACATCATTGCCAAAGCGCCTGCGCCTCGCGTGGAGCGTACTGTCTGAATGAGGTGCTCATGAACGTGCTGGTCGAACTGATCGCGTTTGCGGTGGCGATCGGGGTGCTGGTCGTCGTGCATGAGTACGGACATTATCGCGTCGCGCGCTGGTGCGGCGTGAAGGTGCTGCGTTTCTCGATCGGTTTCGGCCAGCCCGTCGCCCGTTGGGTCAGCCGCAAGACCGGCACCGAATGGACGCTCTCCGCATTGCCGCTCGGCGGTTACGTGAAGATGCTGGACGAGCGCGAGCCGGGGCCGGACATCAAGCCCGAGGAGCTCGGCCAGGCGTTCAACCGGCAATCGGTGTTCAAGCGCATCGCGATCGTCGCCGCAGGCCCCATCGCGAACTTCCTGCTGGCAATCCTGCTGTTTTCCGCCGTATTCGCAACCGGCGTGACCGAGCCGGTCGCGGTGCTCGCACCGCCGGCCGCCGGCACGGTCGCCGCGCGCGCGGGTTTCGACGGCGGCGAGACGATCGTATCGATCCGCGACGAGCACGGCGGCGAGTCCGAGCCCGTGCGGTCGTGGTCGGACTTGCGCTGGAAGCTGCTGTCCGCCGCATTCGATCATCGCGAGATCGTGCTCGGTGGACGCGACGACGGCTCGACGTTCGACTTCCGCGTCGATCTGCGCAACGTTCCCGAAAGCGAGCTCGACGACGATTTCATGTCGCGCCTGGGCTTCGAGACCGGTGGCGGCGCGCTGTCGGTGGCGTCCGTGCAGCCCGGCAGCGCGGCCGAGCAGGCGGGCCTGAAGGCCGGCGACAAGCTGCTCGCGCTCGACGGTACGCCCATCGGCGGCGCATCGCGCTTCATCGACACGGTGAAGCACCATGCGGGCAAGGCGCTCGAGCTGCGGATCGAGCGGGGCGGCGCCACGCGGGCCGTGTCGATCGTGCCGCAGGCGCAGCGCGACGACGACACGGGGCAGGCGGTCGGCCGCATCGGGGCGGCGCTGTCGATGCACACGCCGTCGGTCGACGTGCGCTACGGGCCGATCGAGAGCCTGCGGCTCGGCGCGCGCCGCACGTGGGACATCTCCGTTTATTCGCTGAAGATGTTCGGGCGGATGATCACGGGCAATGCGTCGCTGAAGAACCTGTCCGGCCCGGTGACGATTGCCGACTACGCGGGCAAGAGCGCGCGACTCGGTCCGTCGGCCTTCCTGTCGTTCCTCGCCCTTGTCAGCATTAGCCTCGGCGTATTGAACTTGCTGCCGATTCCCGTTTTGGACGGGGGGCATCTGTTATATTATCTGGTTGAAGCCGCGACCGGGAAAGCGATCTCGGAGCGCTGGCAGCTGATTCTGCAAAGAGCCGGGTTGATCTGCATCGTCGCGTTATCGGCGATCGCGCTGTTCAACGACCTGGCTCGGTTAATCCATTTCTGAAGCGTCAGGCGGCGGCCGCTGGGCAGCCGCCTGATTTGATGCAGCTAAATATTGGGGATGCACGTTGTTCAAACCTCATCGCTTTGTACCTAAGACAGTTGCAGCGGCCGCGCTCGCCGCTCACGGCCTCGCGGCACATGCAGCGGCACCGTTCGTGGTGCAAGACATCAAGATCGAGGGGTTGCAGCGCGTCGAAGCGGGCTCGGTGTTCGCCTACCTGCCGATCAAGCAGGGCGATACCTTCACCGACGACAAGGCATCCGAAGCAATTCGCGCACTGTACGCGACGGGTTTTTTCAACGACGTGCGCATCGCCACGCAAGGCAACGTCGTGATCGTGCAGGTGCAGGAGCGTCCGGCCATCGCGTCGATCGACTTCACCGGCACGAAGGAATTCGACAAGGACAACCTGACGAAGGCGCTGCGCGCGGTCGGCCTGGCCGACGGTCGTTATTACGACAAGGCGCTGGTCGACAAGGCCGAACAGGAGCTCAAGCGTCAGTACCTGACGCGCGGCTTCTACGCGGCCGAGGTCAAGACGACGGTCACGCCGGTCGACGCGAATCGCGTGTCGATCCTGTTCGCGGTCGCCGAAGGCCCGAGCGCGAAGATCCGCCAGATCAACTTCATCGGCAACAAGGCGTTCAGCACCAGTACGCTGCGCGACGAAATGCAGCTGTCGACGCCGAACTGGTTTTCCTGGTACACGAAGAACGACCTGTACTCGAAGGAAAAGCTCACGGGCGACCTCGAGGCCGTGCGCTCGTACTACCTGAACCGCGGCTATCTCGAGTTCAACATCGACTCGACCCAGGTGTCGATCTCGCCCGACAAGAAGGACATGTACCTGACGGTCACGCTGCACGAAGGCCAGCCGTACACCGTGTCGGGCATCAAGCTGTCGGGCAACCTGCTCGATCGCGAAGCCGAGCTGAACAAGCTGATCAAGATCAAGCCGGGCGATCGCTTCTCGGCCGAAAAGCTGCAGCAGACCACCAAGTCGATCGTCGACAAGCTGGGCGAATACGGTTACGCATTCGCGACCGTCAACGCACAGCCGGACATCGACCAGGCGAACCACAAGGTGAACCTGAACCTCGTCGTCGACCCGAGCCGCCGCGTGTACGTGCGCCGCATCAACGTCGTCGGCAACACGCGTACGCGTGACGAAGTGGTGCGTCGCGAAATGCGCCAGCTCGAAAGCTCGTGGTTCGATTCGAACCGCCTCGCGCTGTCGAAGGACCGCGTGAACCGTCTCGGCTACTTCACGAACGTCGACGTGACGACGGTGCCGGTCGAAGGCACGAACGACCAGGTCGACGTGAACGTGAAGGTCGACGAAAAGCCGACCGGCGCGATCACGCTGGGCGCAGGCTTCTCGTCGACGGACAAGGTCGTGCTGTCGGCGGGCGTGTCGCAGGACAACGTGTTCGGTTCGGGCACGAGCCTGTCGGTGAACGTCAACACCGCGCGCAGCTACCGCACGCTGACCGTCACGCAGGTCGATCCGTACTTCACGGTCGACGGCATCAAGCGGATCACGGACGTCTACTACCGCACGTACCAGCCGCTCTACTATTCGACGAGCTCGAGCTTCCGGATCATCAGCGCGGGCGGCAACCTGAAGTTCGGCATTCCGTTCTCGGAAGTCGACACTGTCTACTTCGGCGCAGGCTTCGAGCAGAACCGTCTCGACATCGATTCGAACACGCCGCAGAGCTACCAGGACTACGTGAACGAGTTCGGCCGCGTGTCGAACACGGTGCCGCTGACGGTCGCATGGTCGCGCGATGCGCGTGACAGCGCGCTGATTCCGAGCCGCGGCTACTTCACGCAGGCGAACATGGAGTACGGCGTGCCGGTCGGCAAGATCCAGTACTACAAGGCCGACCTGCAGGCGCAGTACTACTATTCGTTCTCGCGCGGCTTCATCCTGGGCCTGAACCTGCAAGGCGGCTACGGTAACGGTATCGGCAACCCGTACCCGATCTTCAAGAACTACTACGCGGGCGGTATCGGCTCCGTGCGCGGCTACGAGCCGAGCTCGCTGGGCCCGCGCGACACGAAGACGAACGACCCGATCGGCGGTTCGAAGATGCTGGTCGGCAACATCGAACTGACGTTCCCGCTGCCGGGCACGGGTTACGACCGCACGCTGCGCGTGTTCACGTTCCTCGACGGCGGTAACGTGTGGGGCAACGCGCCGGGCGGCACGAGTACGGGTGCGAACGGCCTGCGTTACGGCTACGGTGTCGGTCTGGCGTGGATCTCGCCGATCGGCCCGCTCAAGCTGAGCCTCGGTTTCCCGCTGCAGAAGCACGAAGGCGACCAGTACCAGAAATTCCAGTTCCAGATCGGGACGGCGTTCTGACCGAACGCATGACAACAAGCATCGAGAGGGTAATTTTGCTAACCGGTAAGTTTTCGAAACGAGTGATGTGTGCGCTGACCGTTGCGCTGGCCTTGGGCGCGGCGACGGCACACGCTCAGGACGTCGCCCGCATCGCGGCGGTCAATTCGGATCGGATCCTGCGCGAGTCCGCGCCCGCCAAGGCGGCGCAGACGAAGCTCGAAGCCGAGTTCGCGAAACGTGACAAGGATCTGCAGGACATGGCGGCCCGCCTGAAGTCGATGTCCGATTCGCTGGACAAGAACGGCGCGTCGCTGTCGTCGGCCGATCGCGCGCAGAAGCAGCGCGATCTCGCGCAGCTCGATACCGACTTCCAGCGCAAGCAGCGCGAGTTTCGCGAAGACCTGAACCAGCGCCGCAACGAGGAACTCGCTGCCGTGCTGGAGCGTGCGAACCGGGTCATCAAGCAGATCGCCGAGCAGCAGAATTACGACCTGATCGTGCAGGAAGCCGTGTACGTCAGCCCGCGCATCGACATCACCGACAAGGTGCTCAAGGCGCTCGCGTCCGGCTCGACGAACTGAACGGAGCAGACGACGAATGGCATTGACGCTCGAGGAACTCGTAAAGCGGTTCGGCGGCGAGATCGCCGGCGACGCCCAGTGCAAGGTGAGCGGCCTCGCGCCGCTCGACCAGGCAGGCCCTCAGCAACTCGCGTTTCTCGCGAATCCGAAGTACCTGTCGCAGGTCGAGACGACCCGCGCCGGCGCGGTGCTGATCGCGCCGAAGGATCTGGAAAAGCTGGGTGCGGCCGCGACGGGTCGCAATTTCATCGTGACGCCGAATCCGTACGCGTACTTCGCACGCGTCGCGCAGATGTTCATCGATCTCGCCACGCCGCCGCGCGCGGCCGGCGTGCATCCGAGCGCAACGATCGATCCGGCTGCGAAGGTCGCCGCGAGCGCGGTCATCGGCCCGCACGTGACGGTCGAAGCCGGCGCGGTGATCGAGGACGGCGTGCAGCTCGACGCGAACGTATTCGTCGGCCGCGGCACGACGATCGGCGCGGATTCGCACCTGTATCCGAACGCATCGGTGTACCACGGTTGCAAGATCGGCCCGCGCGCGATCATCCACTCGGGCGCCGTGATCGGCTCCGACGGCTTCGGCTTCGCGCCGGATTTCGTCGGCGAAGGCGACGCGCGCACCGGCAGCTGGGTCAAGATCCCGCAGGTCGGCGGCGTGACGATCGGCCCGGACGTCGAGATCGGCGCGAACACGACGATCGATCGCGGCGCGATGGCGGACACCGTCATCGAGGAATGCGTGAAGATCGACAATCAGGTCCAGATCGGCCACAACTGCCGGATCGGCGCGTATACGGTGATCGCCGGCAGCGCGGGCATCGCGGGCAGCACGACGATCGGCCGCCACTGCATGATCGGCGGCGCGGCGGGCATCGCCGGCCACGTGACGCTCGGCGACTATGTCATCATCACCGCGAAGTCGGGCGTGTCGAAGTCGCTGCCGAAGGCCGGCATCTATACCAGCGCGTTTCCCGCCGTCGACCACGGCGAATGGAACAAGAGCGCCGCGCTCGTGCGCAATCTCGACAAGCTGCGCGACCGCATCAAGGCGCTTGAGACCGCGCTTGCCGCCCAGGGCGGCACGGACGCCTGACCTCATCATGCGAGACCACGAACCGGGCACGGCCAGCGCATCCGGCCCGGTTTGCCAGACTGGGCCGCGTGGCGGCCCGCTTCAGCCTTTGCATCACCACCGCGCAGCACCTGCGTGAGACGAACCATCATGAGCACCGAAAAAATCAATCTCGACATCCACAAGATCCTCACGCTGCTGCCGCACCGCTATCCGATTCTGCTCGTCGACCGCGTGCTCGAACTCGAACCGCACAAAGGGATCAAAGCGCTGAAGAACGTGTCGATCAACGAGCCGTTCTTCCAGGGGCATTTCCCGAAGCGGCCCGTGATGCCGGGCGTGCTGATCCTCGAGGCGCTCGCTCAGGCCGCCGCGCTGCTGACGTTCTCGGAAGAGCAGCCGAAGGATCCGGAAAACACGCTGTACTACTTCGTCGGGATCGACGGTGCGCGCTTCAAGCGCGTGGTCGAGCCGGGCGACCAGCTGATTCTGAACGTGACGTTCGAGCGCTACATCCGCGGCATCTGGAAGTTCAAGGCGGTGGCGGAAGTCGACGGCAAGGTGGCGGCAGAAGCCGAACTGATGTGCACGGTCAAGACGGCCGACGCGGCGCCTTGAGCGACGCGGCACGCATGGGTAACGCAACGCGAGCAACGCGACACATCACATCGAGAGGCAACGGCGCATGACCAGGATTCATCCCACCGCGATTGTCGAACCGGGCGCGCAGATCGACGAGTCCGTCGAGATCGGGCCGTACGCGATCGTCGGGCCGCACGTCACGATCGGCGCGCGTACGACGATCGGGTCGCACAGCGTGATCGAAGGTCACACGACGCTCGGCGAGGACAACCGCATCGGCCATTACGCGTCGGTCGGCGGCCGTCCACAGGACATGAAGTACAAGGACGAGCCGACCAGGCTCGTGATCGGCAACCGCAACACGATCCGCGAATTCACGACGATCCACACGGGCACCGTGCAGGACGTCGGCGTGACGACGCTCGGCGACGACAACTGGATCATGGCCTACGTGCACATCGGCCATGACTGCCGCGTCGGCAACAACGTGATCCTGTCGAGCAACGCGCAGATGGCCGGTCACGTCGAAATCGGCGACTTCGCGATCGTCGGCGGGATGTCGGGCGTGCACCAGTTCGTGCGGATCGGCGCGCACTCGATGCTGGGCGGCGCATCGGCGCTCGTGCAGGACGTGCCGCCGTTCGTGATCGCGGCCGGCAACAAGGCCGAACCGCACGGCATCAACGTCGAGGGCCTGCGCCGGCGCGGTTTCGCGCCCGACGCGATCTCCGCGCTGCGCAGCGCATATCGCTTGCTGTACAAGAGCGGCCTGTCGCTCGAGGAAGCGAAGGTGCAGTTGCGCGAACTGGCGACGGCAGGCGGCGAAGGCGACGCGGCAGTCGGCGCGTTCGTCGAGTTCATCGACGCGTCGCAGCGCGGCATCATCCGCTAAGCGATGTCGCTCCCGACCAATCAGATCCGGCTCGCGATGGTGGCCGGCGAGCCGTCGGGCGACCTGCTCGGGGCTTCGCTGCTCGGCGGCCTTCACGAGCGTCTGCCCGCGTCGACCCAGTATTACGGGATCGGCGGGCAGCGGATGCTCGCGCATGGCTTCGACTCGCACTGGCAGATGGACAAGCTCACCGTGCGCGGCTACGTCGAGGCACTGGGCCAGATCCCCGAGATCCTGCGGATTCGCGGCGAACTGAAGCGCCAGCTGCTCGCGGAGCGGCCGCACGCGTTCATCGGCGTCGATGCACCCGACTTCAACTTCAGCGTCGAACAGGCAGTGCGCGACGCGGGCATTCCGTCGATTCATTTCGTGTGCCCGTCGATCTGGGCATGGCGCGGCGGCCGGATCAAGAAGATCGCGAAGTCCGTCGATCACATGCTGTGCCTGTTCCCGTTCGAACCGGCGCTGCTCGACAAGGCGGGCGTCGCGTCGACCTACGTCGGCCATCCGCTGGCCGACGAGATTCCGCTCGAGCCCGACACGCACGGCGCCCGCATCGCGCTCGGGCTGCCGGCCGACGGCCCCGTGATCGCGGTGCTGCCGGGCAGCCGGCGCTCGGAGATCGGGCTGATCGGCCCGACGTTCTTCGCGGCGATGGCGCTGATGCAGCAGCGCGAGCCCGGCGTGCGGTTCGTGATGCCGGCGGCGACGCCCGCGTTGCGCGAGTTGCTGCAGCCGCTCGTCGACGCGCATCCGCAACTCGCGCTGACGATCACCGACGGCCGCTCGCAGCTCGCGATGACGGCTGCCGACGCGATCCTCGTGAAGAGCGGCACCGTCACGCTGGAAGCCGCGTTGCTGAAGAAGCCGATGGTGATCTCGTACAAGGTGCCCTGGCTGACCGGGCAGATCATGCGGCGGCAGGGCTATCTGCCGTATGTCGGCTTGCCGAACATCCTGGCGGGGCGCTTCGTCGTGCCCGAGCTGCTGCAGCATTTCGCGACGCCCGAGGCGCTCGCCGATGCGACGCTCACGCAGCTGCGCGACGATGCGAACCGCCGTACGCTGACCGAAGTCTTTACCGAAATGCATTTGACGCTGCGGCAGAACACGGCCGCGAAGGCCGCCGAAGCGGTCGTACGCGTGCTCGAGCAACGCAAGGGGCGCGCATGACGACGGTCCGTATCTCACGCCGCGGCGCACCGACCGACGTGCAGGCCGGGTTCGACTTCAGCCGCCCCGACGAGATCGTGTGCGGCGTCGACGAAGCCGGCCGCGGCCCGCTCGCGGGGCCGGTGGTCGCCGCCGCGGTGATTCTCGATCCCGCGCAGCCGATCGACGGGCTCGACGATTCGAAGGCGTTGTCCGCGAAGAAGCGCGACGCGCTGTACGAACTGATCGTCTCGCGGTCTCGCGCGTATTGCGTCGCGTCGGCGAGCGTCGACGAAATCGACACGCTCAACATCCTGCACGCGACGATGCTCGCGATGAAGCGGGCCGTCGAGGGGCTGTCGGTGCTGCCGACGCTCGCGCAGATCGACGGCAACCGCTGTCCGACGCTGAAGGTGCGTGCCGAGGCGATCGTCAGCGGCGACGCGCTCGTGCCGAGCATCTCGGCCGCGTCGATCCTCGCGAAGGTCTCGCGCGACCGGATGCTCGTCGAACTGCACGAACGCTTCCCGGTATACGGCTTCAACGTGCACGCCGGGTACAGCACCGAGAAACACCTTGCCGCGCTGCGCAAACACGGCCCGTGCGAAGCGCATCGGCGCTCGTTCGCACCCGTGCGCGAGGCGTTCGACCTGATGGCCAATTCCCGCGGATAAAGGGCTTGCGCCGGCCGCGACAAGGGCCGGGCGCAACGAATTGGACGCGGCGGATGCCCGGCGTATTCGCAACGCGGCTGACGCCGCGACCGGCCTTTCTGGCGGCCAGGCCCCGGGAAAGGGGTTTTTTAGTTTCGGCAATGTGCGTTGCCGGCCGCAGTGCGGCGTCGTGCGTCGCTTGTTTGGCTGGCTCGGCGCAAACTGCACGCGTTGCTTCTTGCACCGCGACCGGCAACGCACGTTCGCAAGCCCGTTTTGAGCGGGAACAGGCCCTCTGATGAAAAGTATTACTTCCCGCGACAACCCGCTGTACAAGCGCCTGAAGGCGCTCGCGGGGTCGACGTCCCAGCAGCGCCGCGCCGGCCACGCGCTGCTCGAAGGGTTCCACCTCGCGAGCGCGTATCTCGATACGGGCGCCACGCCCGAGCTGTGCGTCGCGACCGAAGGCGCGCTCGATCACGCCGAAGCGCAGGCGATCATCGCGCGCATCGACGCGCAGCGCGTGGTCACGCTGCCCGATGCGCTGTTCGGGCAGCTGTCGAACGTGGTCAGCGGCGTCGGCTTCCTGTTGCTCGTCGAGCGGCCCGCGCAGCCGTTGCCCGAGCGCGTGACGCACACGTCGGTCGTGCTCGACGGCGTGCAGGACGCCGGCAACGTCGGGTCGATCCTGCGCAGTGCGGCGGCGGCCGGCGTGCGGCACGTGTTCTGCGCGCCGGGCACCGCGTATGCGTGGTCGTCGAAGGTGCTGCGCTCGGGGATGGGTGCGCATTTCCTGCTGTCGATTCACGAGGACGTCGCGCCGGACGCGCTCGCCGCGCGGCTCGACGTGCCGGTCGCGCTGACCGATTCGCACGGCGCGCAGGCGATCTACGATTGCGACCTGGCCGGGCCGGTCGCATGGGTGTTCGGCAACGAGGGCGCGGGCGTGTCGGCGTTCTGGCGCGACGCGGCCACGCATCGCGTGACGATTCCGCAGCCCGGCGGCATGGAGTCGCTGAACGTCGCGGCGGCGGCGGCGGTATGCCTGTTCGAGCAGGTGCGACAGCAACGGCACGGATGACGACGTGCCGTGCGGCATGCCCGCGGGCATGCCGCAACAAGCAAGAAGGCCGCGTTGGACGCGGCCTTCTTGTTTTCCATGGCGGCCTGCGGGCCGCCGGCGGGCAGGCGATCAGTACGACTGTCGGTCGAGACGGATTTCCTGCAGGATCGTCGTCGCGATCTCCTCGATCGACTTGTGCGTCGACGACAGCCACTTGATCCCTTCACGGCGCATCATCGCCTCGGCCTCGTTGATCTCGTAGCGGCAGTTCTCGGGGGCCGCGTACTTGCTGCCCGGGCGGCGCTCGTTGCGGATCTCCGACAGGCGCTGCGGATCGATCGACAGCCCGAACAGCTTGTCGCTGTACGGCGACAGCGCCGACGGCAGCTTGCCGCGCTCGAAGTCTTCCGGAATCAGCGGGTAGTTGGCCGCCTTCACGCCGTACTGCATCGCGAGATACAGGCTCGTCGGCGTCTTGCCGCTGCGCGACACGCCGACCAGGATCACGTCGGCTTCCGACAGGTTGCGGTTCGACTGGCCGTCGTCGTGCGCGAGCGAAAAGTTGATCGCCTCGATCCGCGTCTTGTACTCCTCGGTATCGGCGTTCTGGTGGCCGCGGCCCATCGCATGGCTCGACTTCAGTTCCAGTTCCTGCTCGAGCGGCTCGACGAAGCGCTGGAACATGTCGAGCACGAGCGCGTTCGAGCGCTTGACGATGTCGTTCGACTCGCTGTCGACGAGCGTCGTGAACACGATCGCGCGACGGCCGTCGTGCACGGCCGCTTCGTTGATCTTCTCGACGGTCGCATAGGCTTTCTCGAGCGAGTCGACGAACGGCACGCGCACGAGACGGAATTTCTGGTCGAACTGGGAGAGGATCGAGTGCGCGAAGGTTTCGGCAGTGATCCCGGTGCCGTCGGAGACGATGAAAACGGTAGGCAGCATGAATCTGGGCGTCGAGCGTGAAGGGCAGTTGCGCGGACGGCTGGAGGATCGCCTCCAGACGCAGTGACAAGGTCGCGCCACATCCGGCAGCCGGCACGGTAGAATAGCGGCAACCTGTTGGATAAGCAATTGCGGGGCGGGGCGCGAACGGCGGCCCGTAGCTGGGCCGCACGATTCCGGAATTCCCGGCAAGTCTGGCGATTTGTCTGCAAATATCGCCCTTCTGCCGGGATTTTTGCAAATCGGGTCGGAAGATTTCCGCCGCTGCGAGTGTTTATCTAACAGGTTGCGCAAGACGCGCCGCGCCTTTTTGCAAGCGCCCGCGTCCGAGCCCACTTGCGCAATCGAGCATTTTTTTCACACTTAGGGGCTTGTATGACTAACGCAGCAAACGTCGCAAAGGACCAGGCGTATGTAATCCCGTTCGAGCAGTTGCGGATGACCGATGTGGAGATCGTGGGCGGCAAGAATGCGTCGCTCGGCGAGATGATCAGCCAGCTTTCCGAGGCAGGCGTTCGCGTACCCACCGGTTTCGCCACGACCGCGCTCGCTTTCCGTGATTTCCTCAAGCACAACGATCTGACCGATCGCATCGCCAAGCGTCTCGAGTCGCTCGACATCGACGACGTGAAGGCGCTCGCCGAAGCCGGTGCCGAAATCCGTAAGTGGATCGTCGACGCACCGATGCAGGCGCGTCTCGAGCAGGAAATCCGCGAGCAGTTCGAAATCCTGAAGAACGGCTCGCCGAGCGAGCTGTCGTTTGCCGTGCGCTCGTCCGCGACCGCGGAAGACCTGCCCGACGCCTCGTTCGCCGGCCAGCAGGAGTCGTATCTGAACGTCGTCGGCATCGACGACGTGCTCGACCGCATGAAGCACGTGTTCGCGTCGCTGTATAACGATCGCGCGATCTCGTACCGCGTGCACAAAGGCTTCACGCACGCGGAAGTCGCGCTGTCGGCCGGTGTGCAGCGCATGGTGCGCTCGGACGTCGGCGCGGCCGGCGTGATGTTCACGATCGATACCGAATCGGGCTTCAAGGACGCCGTGTTCATCACGTCGAGCTACGGCCTGGGCGAAACCGTCGTGCAGGGCGCGGTGAACCCGGACGAGTTCTATGTGTTCAAGACGACGCTCGCGCAGGACAAGTACCCGATCATCCGCCGCTCGATCGGCTCGAAGCTGATCAAGATGGAATTCACGCAGCCGGGCGAGCCGGGCCGCGTGAAGACGGTCGACGTGCCGCACGAGCAGCGCAACCGCTACTCGATCACCGACGAAGACGTGATCGAGCTCGCGAAGTACGCGGTCATCATCGAGAAGCACTACCAGCGTCCGATGGACATCGAGTGGGGCAAGGACGGTCGCGACGGCAAGATCTTCATCCTGCAGGCGCGTCCGGAAACGGTGAAGAGCCAGGCGAGCGGCAAGGCCGAGCAGCGCTTCAAGCTGAAGGGCCAGTCGCAGGTGCTGGCGACGGGGCGCGCGATCGGTCAGAAGATCGGCGCGGGCCCCGTGCGCGTGATCCAGGATCCGTCCGAAATGGAACGCGTGCAGCCGGGCGACGTGCTGGTGGCCGACATGACCGACCCGAACTGGGAGCCGGTGATGAAGCGGGCGTCGGCGATCGTCACGAACCGTGGCGGCCGGACCTGCCACGCGGCGATCATCGCGCGTGAGCTCGGCGTGCCGGCAGTCGTCGGCTGCGGCGACGCGACCGACATCCTCAAGGACGGCGCGCTCGTCACCGTGTCGTGCGCGGAAGGCGACGAAGGCAAGATCTACGACGGGCTGCTCGAGACGGAAGTCACGGAAGTGCAGCGCGGCGAACTGCCGGAAATCCCGGTCAAGATCATGATGAACGTCGGCAACCCGCAGCTCGCGTTCGACTTCTCGCAACTGCCGAACGGTGGTGTTGGCCTCGCGCGTCTCGAGTTCATCATCAACAACAACATCGGCGTGCACCCGAAGGCGATCCTCGAGTATCCGAATATCGACCAGGATCTGAAGAAGGCCGTCGAGAGCGTTGCGCGCGGTCACGCGTCGCCGCGCCAGTTCTACGTCGACAAGCTGACGGAAGGCGTCGCGACGATCGCGGCGGCGTTCTATCCGAAACCCGTGATCGTGCGTCTGTCCGACTTCAAGTCGAACGAGTACAAGAAGCTGATCGGCGGTTCGCGTTACGAGCCGGACGAAGAAAACCCGATGCTGGGCTTCCGCGGCGCGTCGCGCTACATCGCCGACGACTTCGCGCAGGCGTTCGAGATGGAATGCCGTGCACTGAAGCGCGTGCGTGACGAGATGGGCCTGACCAACGTCGAGATCATGGTGCCGTTCGTGCGGACCGTGAAGCAGGCGGAGCGTGTCGTCGGCCTGCTCGCGAAGTTCGGTCTGAAGCGCGGCGAGAACGGCCTGCGCCTCGTGATGATGTGCGAAGTGCCGACCAACGCGATCCTCGCCGAAGAGTTCCTGGAACACTTCGACGGTTTCTCGATCGGTTCGAACGACCTCACGCAGCTCACGCTCGGCCTCGACCGCGACTCGGGCATGGAACTGCTGGCTGCCGACTTCGACGAACGCGATCCGGCCGTCAAGTTCCTGTTGAAGCGCGCGATCGACACCTGCCGCAAGATGGGCAAGTACGTCGGGATCTGCGGTCAGGGCCCGTCCGATCACCCGGACTTCGCTGAATGGCTGACCGACGAAGGCATCGTGTCGATCTCGCTGAACCCCGACACGATCATCGATACGTGGCAGGCGCTGGCCAACCGGAAGTAACACCCGGTCATGCCGGTTCGACGAAGCGCGGTGCTGCCGCGCTTTCGTTGAAGGCAAAATGCAAGGTTCGTGCTATAAACACCCCGGTAAGCACCGGGGTGTTTTTTTTGTGCGCCCAGCATGGGCGCACTCTAGTGGGTGCAAGTCCCACCGCAAGTTGATCACAGCGAGCGAAGCGAAGCGCAACTGCATGAGGGCGACCGAGTGTGGGGAGGAAGCGTGGAGCGAA
>NZ_JAPVQY010000014.1 GCF_027257875.1 Burkholderia sp. IMCC1007 | reverse complement strand
CGGACATCACGGCAGTCGATTCGGCCGATACGTTCGAGCGACCGATCTACGCGGGCAACGCGATCGCGACGGTGCAGTCGAGCGACCCGATCAAGGTGATCACGGTGCGTGCAACGGGCTTCGATCCCGTTGCAGCGGAAGGCGGCAATGCATCGGTCGAGAAGATCGAGGCGGCCGCAGACGCAGGCAAGTCGCAGTTCGTGAGCCGTGAAGTGACGAAGCTGGACCGCCCCGAACTCACCAGCGCAAAAATCATCGTGTCGGGCGGCCGTGGTCTGGGCAGCGGCGAGAACTACACGAAGGTGCTGGAGCCGCTGGCGGACAAGCTTCAGGCAGCGCTCGGCGCATCGCGCGCCGCAGTCGACGCAGGCTACGTGCCGAACGACTATCAAGTGGGCCAGACCGGCAAGATCGTCGCGCCGCAGCTGTACATTGCAGTCGGCATCTCGGGTGCGATCCAGCATCTGGCCGGCATGAAGGATTCGATGGTGATCGTCGCGATCAACAAGGACCCCGAGGCACCAATCTTCAGCGTGGCCGACTACGGCCTGGAGGCAGACCTGTTTGCGGCGGTGCCGGAACTGGTTGCAGCAGTCTGAGCAAGCGGGAGGTGAGTCGCGCATTCGAGGTCGATGCTGCGATGTGACTTGTCTAAAGCATGCCCAGGGTCATCGTGTGAAATCCATCGAGCGACTGATAGCTATGGAATCTCGTACGAGTTCGCAGCGCGACTCAAGTCGTAGCTTTGAGGGCGTTGCTCTTCGCCAGTCCCGTTTGATGGCTGCGTTGGAAGTCGCGTTCGGTTGGGTCGCGAAGGGGCCGATGCGTGCTAGCGGGGCGGGCACTCGTGACGCTGATGGTGCTGACGTGGGGCGCGAGCGGCGTGTCAGGCCTCCCGACTACCCGAAAAGGCTGGTTGTACCTGCTGCACGCACTGATCGTGGTTCTCGCACTGCTGTTCGCCTTCCTTTACGGCTGGCCAGCGCCGGCAAAGGTGTCCGCGGCGGGAGGATCGAGCGGCGATGCGCCCCCAATAAATTATCGCGGGCAAGAAAAAGCCCGCTACTGGAGCGGGCTGAATCCATGTTTGGAGACATGGAGGAGACAGACGTAACTTTAAGGGAAAACCCGAGGGATGGCAAGCCCTAGTTGCAATTGTGCAACGCAGCGCCGCCACGTGTTCCCGATGACGATGAACCGGCTTGTCGCGCGGCCCTTGCCGGCATTCGGCAAAGGGCGGCCGCAGGCAGGTTTTGCGCGCGGCAAGCCGGCCGTCATCCTGTCTTTGCGCAACGCGCGAAGCGGCGCGGTCGCCGTCGCAGCTCACATACCGGCCGCCCGCGCATGCGCGGGAAACGCAACGAAGCGTTCCTGCGCGACCGGCACGGCGTACTTGTCGCGCATCTCGGTCTCGATCCACGTACAGGCGTCGCGCGCGCAGTCGGTCAATACGTGGCGCGTCGCGTGTCCGTCGATGTCGTAGACGAAGCGCACGCCGACTTCGTCGTCGGACACCTTCCGCTGAAGCTGGTTGAGCTGCAGTTGCGGCCCGTGTCGCAGTGACAGCGCGCGCAATTCATCGAAGTGATATTCGAGCCAGTCGGCGAAGAACAGCGCATCGGCGTGGCAGCGCAAGCGGAATGCCGCGCTGCGCGACGGGCGCGCGGTGGCATCGCCGCCGCCCTGCGGCTCACCGCTCGGCGCGATGGCCGCATCGACGGGCGCGAGCGGCTCCCGGATCTGCCGATACGGCTCGCGCTCGCGCAGCGCGTGCCACAGCAGCTCGTCGCCGGCGGCGCCGGACGGTTGCATCGTCAGGTCGTGCCGGCCGTCGCCGACCGCGGCGACGTCGCGGATCACGAGACGCAGCGAGCAGAGCGGCTCGTCGGCCGCGAGCAACGTGGCGGCGCGCGGCAGCCCGCATACGAGCGGCGCGGCGCCGGCCGCACGGAACACGAGCCCGCGGCGATCGAGCCGCACGAGCGGCAGCGGCTGCGGAAACGACGGGTAGGCGACCGCGATGCGGGCGCCGCGGGCGCCCGTCAAGCCGGGCATCATCGCGCGAAAGACCTGAGACTGATCCAAGGTGGTTCTCCTTCGTTACGTGACCGCCCGGCCGGACTACGCGCGTTCCGGCTCAGGCAGCGATGGCTTGCCGGGCAGCCCGTTCCCGGCTCGATTCCCAGTGCTGCAAACGTTTGCGGATCGATGTCGATCCAGCACGCGACAACCGGACGACCCTTTACCTGTTTCGGTGGGCCCGCCCGGTGCGCCCAACCGAGCTGTTCGACGAACCCATGGCGCCGATAGCGCCCTGGCTCCGCTGCAAGCTCGTGTGGCCACCGCCCTTCATCGTGAACGAAGGTCCGCATGGGTGTCCTCGGATCCGTACTTGGTATGCCCGCATTACAGCGCGCGTCCCGAGGAGGCGGTAACTGGTAACTCTTACAGGGTAGACGCGGCGCCGACACGGTTTTTCCGGTGGCGCCGGTTTCTTGATCGACGGGATTGAAATGCGGGGCGCTTTTGCTTATAAAGAGCGCCAGGCGCGCGGAAACATCAGACGAATGGGCGGCCGGTTGTCACTGGAGCGTCGGAGCGGCATGATAGACGTCGCTGCGGCCGGGCAACGACGCGGCGACCGCGGCGGCCCGGTCGATGTCTGCGAGCCGCGCGGCAAGCGCGGCGGCGGTGCCGGTCATGCCGATGTCGGCGCCGGTGGCGTCGACGGCCATGATGTTGCTGCGGACGTCGCCGCCCGCGATCTCGAACGTGCCCGTCGCGCGTTCGAGATACCAGTCCCAGCCGAGCGTGGGGTTGCGACGCCGGCACTGGCCGGGCGATGCCATTCGGTGTCGCCGGCCACGCGTGCATCGATCGCGCTGTCGCGCAGCGATGCGTCGCGGCCGCTCGCGACAGGATCGAGCACGAGCGTGGCCAGTGCGGTTTCGCACCGGCGCACGTAGCCGTCCGGGCACGGGCCGCGGACCGGATGCAACAAAGGTGAAGTCATGCGCGGAATGTATCAGCCCCGAACCGGTGCTGGCACCTGACAGGTATGACAGCGTGACGTTGTCGGAGAAAGAATGGAATTGCGCTGGCAGGATGCCTACCAACAATTTAGCGCCGCGGAAGACGAGCACCAGCTCTTCCAGCAGATCGCCGCTTACTCGAAACGCCTGGGCTTCGAATATTGCTGTTACGGCATTCGCGTGCCGCTGCCCGTATCGAAGCCGGCGGTTGCGATCTTCAACACATATCCCGACGGCTGGATGGAGCACTACCAGGCGCAGAATTACATCGAGATCGACTCGACGGTTCGCGACGGCGCGCTGAGCCCCAACATGATCGTCTGGCCGGACGTCGACAAGATCGAGCCGTGTCCGTTATGGCGGGACGCGCGCGAGGTCGGATTGTCGGTGGGCGTCGCGCAGTCGAGCTGGGCGGCGCGCGGCGCGTTCGGGCTGCTGAGCATCGCGCGCCATGCCGATCCGCTGACACCTGCCGAGATCAACATGCTGACGCTGCAGACGAACTGGCTCGCGAACCTGTCGCATTCGCTGATGAGCCGTTTCATGGTGCCGAAGCTGTCGCCGGAGGCGGGCGTCACGCTGACCGCGCGCGAGCGCGAGGTGCTGTGCTGGACGGCCGAAGGCAAGACCGCGTGCGAGATCGGCCAGATCCTCGGCATCTCGGAGCGCACGGTCAACTTCCACGTCAACAACATCCTCGAGAAGCTCGGCGCGACCAACAAGGTGCAGGCGGTCGTCAAGGCGATTTCGGCCGGGCTCATCGACACGCCCTGACTCTGCATCGGCGGTCGGGCGGCCATGCTGCGCCGCTACCCGCCGTTCATTCCATCAGCGGCTCCGCTTCCTTCGCGGTCCAGCTCACGCTGGAAATGCTCTTCTCCATGCTCATCCGGCTCGCGATCTGTTCGAGCTTCTGCTGATCCTTCGGGTGCAGCTTCAGCGTCGCGGTCACCTTCAGCCGGTCCGGCTGATCGGGCACGTCCTCGCTCGTCAGGCTCTGGAACGACAGCGGCTTCGCGTACATCGAATTCGACAGCAGGGTGCGGATGTGCACTTCGTCGGCGGTCAGGCAGATCACGGTGATCTGATACTCGCGCACGAGGTCGGCGTTCGACACGGGCGTCGCGTTGATCGCCTGGCTGACGCCGCGCAGCACCGTATTGGTGAGCAGCACCACGCCCGTCCCGGCGAGCGCCGGCACGTAGTGGCCGGACCCTGCCAGTACGCCGACGGCGGCCGAGCACCACAGCGTCGCGGCCGTGTTGATGCCCTGGATCGAGCCCTTGTCGCGCATGATCACGCCGCCGCCGAGAAAGCCGACGCCGGACACGACGTACGCGGCAATCTGCGTGACGCCGGCCACGCCGTTGCCCGTCAGCACGCCGAGCGTGACGAACAGGCATGCGCCGCTCGCGACGAGCGTGATCGTGCGCAGGCCCGCCGTGCGTTGCCGCATCTGGCGTTCGAGGCCGATCGCGACGCCGCACGCGAACGCGGTGAAAAGACGGAGTGCGAAATCAAGAGTCATGGTTGTCCTGCCGTGCATGGAGCGCATGCCGGCCCGCGTCGCGACGGCGCGATGCCGAACGCGACACGATGGCCGTCATCGCGCGCTACTGTAGCGTGCGAATGCGTCATTCAGTGTGAAACGGGTGGCGTGCGGGCTCGCGGAACGCGAGCCGGGCAGGAGAACTGCGGCGGACAGGCGTTCAGGCGGCAAGCGGCGCACGCAACGGAGTGCTGCAACTGTCCACGATGGTTCCTGAAGGGAGAATGGGCGGCATTCTAGTGGGCCGCGCGCGCCGGCGTCAACGAGTTTGGCTGCCGGCCGGGCACGGCCGGCGCGTCACTGCGACGAACCGATCGTGCCCGTCGCGAGCGCGAGCGCCGCGGCCGCGGACAGCGCGCCGGCGTAGCTGTCGACTTCCGCGTTGCGTGCCGCGAGCAGCTGGCTTTGCGCGATCGTCGCATCGGTGACCGAGCCGACGCCGTTGCGGTACGCGGTCAGCGCCGCGTCGTAGCTGGTCTGCGCGGCATCGACGAGCGCCGTCGCCGCGTCGTGCGACGCGAGGCTCGTCTGCACCGCGTTCTGCGCGGCGACGACCTGGCGGACGGCTTCTTCCTTGGTCCGCGTGAGCCGCGCGGACGCGCTCTGCGCGTCGTTGCGCGCCTGCATCAGCACCGCCGAGCGCAGGCCGCCGTCGTACAACGGAATCGTCACGCCGACGAACACGCCGCCGCCGTAGTGGCTGCCGTTCAGGTTCACGGTCGGCGCCTGGTCGCCGATCCCGGGCAGCGCGGTAATCGCGGTGCCGCCGCTCGCATAGGACGCCGACGCGGACAGGAATACCTTCGGCATGAACGCGGCTTCCGCGGCCTTGATCTTCGCGCGATTGGCCTGCTCGAGCGCATACGCGCCCTGCAGGTCGGGGCGGCGCGCGATCGCGTCCGACACGATCGCGTCGACCGACGATGCGAGCGCGGGCGGCAACGGCCGCTGCCGCAGCGCGGCGATCGACGGCTTCGACAGCGGCGAGATGCCGAGCGCGGAAACCAGCGCGAGGTAGCTGTCGCTTTGCGCACCGTTCGCCTGCACGAGTGCGAGGTTCGCCTGCGCGCGGTTCTGCGTCGCCTGCGCGAGCTCGACGACCGTGCCGACGCCGTGCTTGAGCCGCGCGCGGGACGCCGCGAGAATCGCGTCCGCGTTCGCGAGGCCCTGCTGCGCGCTGGCCGCGCGCGAGCGGGCGGCTTCGTAGCGATAGTACGCGACGGTCACGTCGTGGATCACCTGCTGATGCACGGCCGTGAACGCGACGTTCGACGCGACCGACGCCTGTTCGGCCGCCTCGACGCGTGCCGCGCGGCCGCCGAAATCGAACAGCAGCCATTGCAGCGACAGCGCGGAAATCGTGCCGTGCACGGTCGAGTTGCTCGACGCGTCGCCGAGGATCGTCGACGTCGAACCGTGGCTCGTCTGGTACGCGCCCATTGCCGTCGCGGACAGGTTCGGCAGGTACGCGGCCTTCGCGATGCCGACCGCGAGCGCCGCGTTGCGCGCGTCGTTCCAGGCGATGCGGGTCAGCGGGTTCGTCGATTCGGCGAGATCGATCAGTTCGGGCAGCGTGTACGGATGTGTCGAATCGAGCGCGGCGGGCGGCGGGACCGACGCGAGCGCGGGCGAGGCCGGCAGCGTGTAGTCGTGCGGTGCGCGTTGTGCGGATGCCAGCGGTGGCGCCGGTACGATGTCGCCGGCGGCCGAGGTTTGCGGCTGCCACGGATGGTCGGGCGCGTCCGGCGCCAGGTCGATCGACGACGTCGCGCAACCGGTCAGCGCGACGGCAGTCGCGAGCGCGGCAGCGGCGAGCGACGCGGCCGTCGGTTCAGGTACGCGCATGAGAGGCGGGCTCCTTCGAGGTGGCTTGACGCGCGGTGGCGGCGATGTGCGCAAGCCGCGTGTCGATCAGGTTCAGCAGCGCGTCGCGTGCAGGGTCGGTGGGGGCGTCGTCGCGCGGCGTGTCGATCGGCGCATTGGTTCGCGACGGCATCGCGCCTGCGGCTGCCGAAGGCGGCGAGGGCGACGAGGACGACGAGGACGACGAGGACGACGAGGACGACGAAGGCGACGAAGGCGACGAAGGCGACGAAGCTTGCGGCGGTGCTGGAGGTTGTGCAGCGGCGTTGGCCGCCGTGTCGTCGTCGCGCAGCGTGATCACGCGTGCGAGCCGCGCGTCGATCGCCGCGTCGCCCGGCGCGCGTTCGGCGAGCAGGAACAGCGGCCCTTCGAGCGCGCCGAGTTCCGCGAGCGCGCGTCGCCGGGTGCCGAGCCACGCGGCGGCGGGGCGCACCCACTCCGGTTCGTAATGGATCAGGCCGAGCTCCTGCGCGATCGCGCCGTGGCGCGCGAACGCTTCGGCGGCGAGCGTGCGGCGCTCGCCCGGTTGTGCGATCTGCGCGATGCGGCGCCACTGGTCGAGCAGCGCGGCGAACGCGGTGTCGATCTGCTTGCCGATGCTGACCGGCCAGATGCGCGTGAACACGAGGTACACGACGATGTTGCCGAGCAGGATCCCGATCGTGCGGTCGCGCGCGAGCGTCAGGTCGAAGCCGGGGCCCGCGCCCTGGATCACGCACAGGAAAAATGCGAACGCGACCTGGAAGCCCGCGTACGCGATGCGCGGCGAGCCGAAGGCGACCCACGCCGACAGCCACGCGCCGACGAATACGAGCGCCATCAGCTCGCCGATCGACGACAGCGCCGGCACGACGAACACCAGCGCCGCGGTGCCGATCAGCGCGCCGACGATGCAGCCGGCGATGCGCAGCGTGAGCTTCTCGACGGTTTCGGCCGTCGAGCCGAGCGACACCATGTAGCAGGTGATGAAGCACGTATGGATCCCCGACCAGTCGAGCTGCGAATAGAGCAGGTAGCAGAACATCGCCGCGACGGTCGTTTTCAACGCATAGCGGATGTGGTCGGGGTTGGTGCGGGCGTCCGGCAGGAAGAAGCCGCCGGGTGGTGCTGCGGGCGGGTTGGCTGTTGAGGGTGACGAGGCGGAAGAAGCCGATGAAGCGTGCGAAGCCGACGAAGGCGACGAATGCGACGAAGGCGACGAAGGCGACGAAGCCGACGAAGCCGACGAAGCCGACGAAGCCGACGAAGCCGACGAAGCCGACGGAGTTGACGGAGTTGACGGAGCCGATGAGGCCGACGAAGCCGACGAAGTCGATAAGGCCGACAAAGCGGACACCGCCGCCGTCGGCGTGGCAGATGCAGCAGACGCACCAGCCGCACCAGCCGCGCCCGGCTCCGCGAATTGCGTGATCGCCGCATGCAGATCGGTTGCGACGACGCGTGCAAGCGGCGACAGCGTATCCGTCGGCGGCAGCGCGAGCGTCACGTCGACCGGATAACCGCCTCGTTCGAGGATGCCGGCCATCTCGTCGAGCGTGGCCGCGCTCGGTTCCGCGAACGCGGCCGGCAGCCGTGCGTCCGGTTCGCGGTCCGCGAGGGCCACCGCAACAAGCAGCGCGGTGCTCGACGAGATGGCCTGCTTCAGCGCGGGCGCATCGGCGGCCGGTGTCGACCCTTCGAGCGTCGACAGCTTGAGCCACGTGAGCAACTGCTTGTCGCCTTCGCGCAGGCTCGCGTCGAACGCCGCGCGCGCATCTTCGTCGCCGCGCAGCCGCCGCGCGGCGAGCCGCAACCGCTTCGCGAGCTGCGCGAGCGCGAGCTTGCGCGGCGACGGCGCGATCAGCAGGTTGACGACGATCGCGACCCCGACCGGAATCGCGACCATCAGCCACGCGTAGAGCAGCGCGCGCGTCGCGGCTTCGCCGACGGGCGCGAGGCCGAGCTGGTCGAGCCCGAAGCCGACGATCATCGCGAGAATCGCGCCGACGGGGCGCAGCTTGCTCGCCGACGTGAGGTACAGCAGCCCGACCGAAAGCACGGCCATGCACGCGACGCGCAGCACCGAATACTCGATGCTGAAGATCGCGACGCCGACCACCAGCGCGATCACGAGCGTGATGAGCAGCAGCATCGCGACCGCGAGCACGACGCTCGTCACGCGGTCGGCGCGGTTCAGGAAGAACACGACGTACGCGGAGATCGCGGCTTCCGGCGTGCCGTAGCCGCTCGTCACGAGCACGACGAGCGCGCAGATCAGCGCGACCCGCACGGCCATCGCGGTGCGTCCCGGAAACGGCGCGAGCAGTCGCAGGACTTCGCGCGGGCCCGGCGACCGAACCTCAGCGGCAGGCTGAGCCATGCCGCACCTCGACGATCGCGCTCGCGCCGACGCGCACGAGCTTGCCGTCGGGTTCGTCGAGCTTCACGCGCACCGGAAAGCGCTGCGCGACGTGCACCCAGTTCACCGAGCGCTGCACGATCGGCAGCGCGCGCGGCAGGTTGATGCGATCGCTGTCGGAGATGCCCGCGCCGATGCCGACGACCTTGCCCGTCAGCGGGCGGCTGCGGTCGATCATCGAATAGACGGTCGCGCAATCGCCGACCGCGATGCGGTTCAGCGACGTTTCGCGGAAATTGCCGACGGCGAACCATTCGCTCGCGTCGATCAGCGTGAAGATCGACTGGTTCGGCGCGAGGGTTTCGCCGGCGAGGACGGTCAGCCCCGTCACGAGCCCGTCGTGCGGCGCGCGCACGACCGTATCGTCGAGCGCGTGCTGCGCACGGGCGAGTGCGGCTTCACGCGCATGGAGCGTCGCGATCGCGTCGGCGTCGTCGCCGATCGTCTGCGCGGATGCGCGCTGCTGCTCCTGCGCCTGTGCGAGCGATACGGCCGCGTCGCGCTGGCGGACCTTCGCCTGGTCGAACTGCTGCGCGCTGACGTAGCCTTGCGCGGCGAGCGGCGCGAGCCGGTTCACGTCGCGCGTCGTGAGGTCGTAGTTTTGCGTTGCGCGCTTGACCTGTTCGGCGGCAACTGCCGCATTCGAACGCTCGCCGATCAACGACCGGCGACGCGTGCCGAGCGACGCGCGCGCGAGTTCGAGATCGGCCTGTGCCTGCGCGACCGTCAATCGATACGGCACGGGATCGATTTCATACAGCAGGTCGCCTTTCGCGACGCGCTGGTTCTCGTGCACCGCGAGCCGGACGATGCGCCCGCCGACGGGCGACGCGACGTGTACGACGTCCGCGTCGATCGACGCGTCGTCGGTGGACGGATAGGCCGTCGTGCGGTGGTACGCATACGCGAGCGCCGCGATGCCGAGCGCGACGATCGCGAGCGCGATCACGCGGCCTTTCGTCGACGGGCGGGTGACGCCGGCGGCCTTCATGCGAACGGCCCCGTGCCGGTGAGCCATACGATGACCGCGACCACGAGGCCGATCGCGGTGCATACGGCGAGCTGGTAGGGCACCGTGGCGGCCCAGCCGGTCGCGACGAATACGCGGTGCGCGACGATCGCGCCGACGATGCCGACGATCGCACTGACGAGCCAGAGCGGGAAATACGCGCCGAACAGCACGTACGACGGTGCGCCGCGCGATGTACAGCCCGCGAGCGGCAGGGCCGGCGCCAGGACGGCGGCGACGCGCAGGCGCGCGCGCGGCGTTGTTTTTCTCATGGAGTGACGAGCTCGACGTTGGGGGTGGATGCCGGGCGCGGCGCAATGCGGATCGTCGCCGCGACGACGATGCCAGGTACGGAGCCGATCATAAATCAGCGCGATGCGGACCGCCAGCCGTGCGGCGGCCGGCAGCCGCCGTCGCGGCGGGCCCGGGATTTTGCCAGTGAATGCTCGGTAGGGTTGCTAACGGACCGTAAAGGATCGTCAGACGAACCGCACCTGCGGGTTTTGTTTGCCAATGCGGTGGAATCGATGCGCGAATGCCGGATTGCTGCACGAACGCCGGTGAATTCGTTCCGTGTAGCCGAGAGGGCAACGACCCGCGTTTGGCGCAGCGCTGTCGTCTTGCGTCTTGCATCTTGCGGCGGCATCGCCCCGTAGGGCGCTATCGACCGATGCGTCGCCGCTTGCGACCGTGCGGAGCGTGCGCAGCCACCCGCAGTCTTGCATCTTGCCGCGGCACTGCCCGGTAGCGTGCTGCCGACCGATGCGTAGCCGCTCGCGACCGTGCGGACCGTGCGAACCGTGCGAACCGGGCGGACCGTGCGAACTCCCGCCGCCGCCCGAGGCCCGCGCCCATCGTGCCGGCCGGTATCTGTGTACCATCCTGCGTAGGTGCGCCGCGCGGCGCGGGGGCCGTCGACACGCGATGTCACGGCCGCCGTCCGTCGCGCAGCGCGAAAGCGGTATCGCCATGAGGATGAGCGTTCCATGCGAAGTTTCTTTGTCCGGTTCATTGCAATCGGCGTGCTGTTCCATCTGTATGTCGGGCTGCGGATCATTCCCGACGCGTTTGCGTCGCCGCTTGCGCGCACGATCGCGGCGCTGGTGCTGGCGAGCTTCGTCGTGCTGATCCCGGTCGGCATGTTCTCGCGCCGCTTCGACGAAGGCTGGGCCGCGACGCTCGTCGGCTGGGCTGGCCCGATCGCGATGGGGTTCTTCTCGTCGCTGCTCGTGCTGACCGTCCTGCGCGACCTGGTGCTGCTCGGCGTGGTTGCGTGGCGGCATCTGGTGCATGAAGGCGCATGGAGCAGCGCCGCATCCGACACGGCGCTCGCCGTGCTGGCGGGCGCGGTGCTGGTCAGCGCGATCGGCTTCGTCGGTGCGCGTCGCACCGCGGCGGTCAAGCGCGTGTCGATTCCGGTCGACGGGCTGCCGGCCGCGCTCGACGGGATGACGATCGTGCAGCTGTCGGACATTCACGTCGGGCCGACCATCAAGCGGCGTTATATCGAGCGGATCGTGCGGGCGGTCAATGCGCTGAATGCGGATCTCGTCGTCGTGACGGGCGACGTGGTCGACGGTTCGGTCAAGCGCCTGCGCGAACACACAGCGCCGCTCGGCCGCATGCAGTCGCGCCACGGCAGCTTCCTCGTGACGGGCAATCACGAGTACTACGCCGGCGCGCACGCGTGGATTGACGAATTCCGGCGCATCGGGTTGAAGGTGCTGCTCAACGAACACGTGCTGATCGAGCACGACGGTGCGCGCGCCGTGCTCGCGGGCGTCACCGATTTCACGGCGGGCGGCTTCGATCCCGCGCATCGCAGCGACCCCGAGCAGGCGCTCGCGGGCGCGCCGCGCGACGTCGCGACGAAAATCCTGCTTGCGCACCAGCCGCGCAGCGCGGAAGCGGCGAGCCGGGCCGGCTTCACGATCCAGCTGTCGGGCCATACGCACGGCGGCCAGTTCCTGCCCTGGCCGCCGTTCGTGCGCCTGCAGCAGCCGGTGATCGGCGGGCTGAACCGGTTCGGCGCGATGTGGCTCTATACCAGCCGCGGCACCGGCTACTGGGGGCCGCCGAACCGCTTCGGCGTGCCGTCCGAGATCACGCTGATCAGCCTGACGCGAGGCCGGTAGCGCGCGGGGTCGTCGCCGGCGAAGCGGCCGCGCGCCGGGACGCGTCTGAATGACAGCGCATGGCGGCGCGCGTCGCCGTTGGCTACCATGCAGACATGGTCCGTTTGCACCGCTCATCCTCCTCTGCCTGATCCCGCCATGTCGACGCCCGATCTTTTCGCCGATACGCCCGTGCCCGACGTGGACTGGTACCCGGAGTGGCTCGCGCCGGCCGACGCCGATCGCGTGCTGGCCGCGCTGCTCGACGAGGTCGCGTGGCAGCAGGACACGATCCGCACGCCGCGCGGCCGCATTCCGCTGCCGCGGCTCACCGCATGGCAGGGCGAGCCCGATGCCGTCTACGTGTATTCGGGAATCCGCAACGTGCCTGCGCCGTGGACGCCGGCCGTGCTCGACCTTAAGCGTGCGGTCGAAGCGACGTGCGGCGCGGGTTTCAACAGCGTATTGCTCAATCGCTACCGCAACGGGCAGGACAGCCTCGGCTGGCATGCGGACAACGAGCCGGAGCTCGCGCCGGTGATCGCATCGGTGAGCCTCGGCGCGATGCGCGTGTTCGACTTGCGCCATCGTGCGACCGGTGCCGTGCACGCGTACCGGCTGGCGCATGGCAGCCTGCTCGTCATGCGCGGCCGCACGCAGGCCGAATGGCAGCATCGCGTGCCGAAGGCGCCGGCGGTGCAGGGCGAGCGCGTCAACCTGACGTTTCGGCGCGTGCTCTCGCCGGGGTGAATTGCACCCGTGCCGAGCGGCGGGTTTCGGTCTGGTCCGATCCCGACCCGTTTTCCGGCCACTACATGCGATCGCGCGGTCCATGCGGCACGTTGCCGCACGAGTGACGCACCGGCCGCCGGCAATGTGCCCGAGAGGCTTGTTCCATATGGGTTTCGGCCACTTTCGATCGATCGCCCGGTACCGATAGGCAGGTGTAAGCCCTGATGGTGCGTCGCAACATTTATTGACTAGACTAACGAATGGCTGAAACGCGTCGCCAGTCGACGCATCTTTTTGACATGTCCGAGCGCCGCCGATGCGACGCGTAGGGCAGGAGCACAACCCGTGACCGTACTGGACTCATCCCTCGAACCCTCGCTGCACGTCTTCGAACAAGACGGTGGATGGCAATGGGCGCTGACGGTGACGCGTGCGTCCGGCGTCGGTGTGAAAGTCGTCGCGTTCAGCACGGACGGCTTCCGCGGCGAAGCAGAGGCGTACGCCGCCGGCCAGCTCGCCCGCACCGAATACGACGACGCCGTGACGGCCTGACACCGTCGCGCGCCGATCCCGCTCGCGGATCGGCGCGGCCGTTCGTTGCCTGCTTTTTTCCCACTCGTTTTCTGCTCGTACGTCGACCGCAGCTACGCGGCGCGCTAGCCACGCATCGGATCCACGCGCGTCGGCGGAACGTGCGTCGCGCATTGCGCGCCGCGCGCCGTTCCCACGACGACGTTCCGATGGGCATCCCCGCCTATCGCTGTTATCCTTCCGATCGCATCAGGCTATACGCCAGTCCGGCCGGCCGGTCGGATGCGCGCGGCCGCCGGCCGCCCGCGCCGGATCGTGTTGATCCGGTCCGGTCGAAAATCCATAATCAAGCATTGCGGGACTTTCGTGAACGCTTCCATTCCGTCCATGTGCACAGGGTCAATTCAACGATGAGCGGCGCACCGAAACCGCCGGCGAAGGCGGCCGGCGACGACGTCAGCCACGACGCATCGAAGCAGGTTGCGGCCGACGACGAATCGTCCGGCGGCGGGTCGTCGTATCTGGTGCCCGGCCTCGAGCGCGGGCTGCGGATTCTGGCCGAATTCTCCGCGCGCGAGCCGGTGCTCGGCGCGCCCGAACTATCGAAGCGCATCGGCATCCCGCGCACGACGACGTTCCGTCTGCTGCAGACGCTCGAAGCGCTCGGCTTTCTCGAACGCGTGAACGGCGATCGCTATTTCCGGCTGGGCGTCGGCGTGCTGCGGCTCGGCTTCGAATACCTGAATTCGCTCGAACTGACCGATCTCGGCACACCTGTGCTCGAACGGCTGCGCGATTCGACGGGCCTGTCGACGCACCTGCTGATCCGCGACCAGCGCGATGTGGTGTTCGTCGCGAAGGCACAGAGCAACACGTCGATGTTCGGTTCGGTGAAGGTGCACGTCGGCACGCGGCTGCCCGCGCATGCGACCGTGCATGGCCACGTGCTGATGGGCGACCTCACGCGCGATGCGCTGCGGCAGCTCTATCCGGAGAAGAAGCTCGAACAGTTCACCGAGCGCACGCCCGGCACCGTCGACGAACTGTACGAACGCGTGCGTCATTACGCGCGGCTCGGCTACGCGGTCAGCGAAGCCGCGTTCGAAAGCGGGATCTCGGCCGTGACCGCGCCCGTGCGCGACCATTCGGGCGCGATCGTCGCGGCGATCACCGCGACGGTGCCGCGCTCGGAAATCGGCGAGGCCGGCGAGAAGGAACGGCTCGTCGAAGCCGTGTGCGGCGCGGCGGTCGACCTGTCGCAGCGGCTGAATTACCGGCCGCTCGAAAGCGACCCGACGTTCGCGCATGCGCGCCACCGCGTCGCGATGTTCTGACCGGTCGAGCGAGCCGCGTCCCGCGGCTCGAGCGACAGCCGGTCGCCAATGAGCGAGTCGCCGATTCGCCAATGAAAGAGAGCAGCCCGCGGGCTGCTCTTTTCGCTTCAGGCACCGGGCACGCGTGCCCGTCGCCGTTCAGAACGAGTGGTGGATGCCGGTCAGCACGACGACCTGGTTCGCGGTGCTCGACGCGCCGGCCGTGAAGAACGCGGCCTTCGCGCCGCCCGAACCATGCTCATACAGCACGTTCGCATACAGCTGCGTGCGCTTCGACAGTGCGTAGATGTCGCCGAGTTCGACCTGCGTCCAGCGGCGGCCGGCCAGCGTCGTCGTCGCCGCGCCGCCCGCGATCGTGTTGAACGCGCTGCTGCGGTAGTTCACGCCTGCGTCGTAGCTCTGGAACGTGTCGGAAAACCCGTTCGATTGCATCTTCACGCGCGTGTAGAGGCCGTGCACGAGGAAGTCGCCGATCTGGTACGACGCACCCGCGCCGATGTTCTCCACCTTGTTCGCGAGATAGCCGTTCGCGGTGTTCTGCCCCTGGAACGACGTGATGCCGGCCTGGCTGATCAGGATCGAGCGATCGTGCTCGTTCGAGTAGACCGCCGATGCCTTGAACGGCCCGTTCGCGTAGTTGAGCGCGACACCGACCGACTTGCCGGTCGAGAAGTTCGTCGTGTTGCCGAGCGCCATCGTCGCCGCGGCCGAGAAGCCGGCGAAGCTCGGCGAGCGGTACTTGACCGAGTTGTTGTACGGCACGTTGCCGGTGGCCGCGAGCCCGTCGATGTTGCCCGGATGGAACGCGTACCAGCTCATCGCGAGATACGCGGTGCTGAGCGGATCGAGATAGTCGAACATGAGCGGCGTCTGGCGGCCGAGGGTCAGCGTGCCGTAGCGCTCCGAGCTGAGGCCGACGAACGCCGCGCGATTCCAGAGGGTGTTCGCGGTCGCGAGCTGGCCGTTGTTCGTATAGAAGCCGTTTTCGAGCTGGAAAATCGCGGACAGGCCGCCGCCGAGGTCTTCCTTGCCCTTCAGGCCCCACCGGTCGGGCTGCGTGTTGCCCTGGATCATCGCCCATTTCGCGTGACCGCCGACGTTGTTCACGTATGCGACGCCGGCGTCCAGACTGCCGTACAGCACCACGCTGCTCTGCGCCCACGCGCCCGACATGACGCCCACTCCGATGATTGCTGCTGCTACCGCATGCTTGACCAATTTGATCTCCTGACTCTCCGAACCTGACGAAAGGTGCCGCGGCGGCAAACGCGGGGACGGCCGGCCATCGCGCGTTTCTTCAACCACCGGGGCGGGCATTTTGTGTTCCATATAAGGAACAGTGTGCCTCTGATGGAATGGAGTATAGGGGCGTCGTGCACATAATCAAAAATAAATTTATCGGGACGGATGTGTCCGACGCCCCCGGGCAACACGGGTGTGGGCATGCCGAAAAAATCCCGTAAATGCCTGCCGGAAAACAAAAAACCCCGACATATCAGGGCCGCTACGACGATTGTGGATGCTGCGGTCAGTGTTTTCCCTAGGACATGCAGCTTTTTGTTTTACTCGTGGAAAGTCACTTCTATAATCACCATCCATAAACTGCTGTTCCGGGTATGGAACAAATCCGGAGCAAACCCAGAGTCGATCAGAAGGAAGGGTGTGAGATGTCTGAACAATGGATTTGTGCCGGGCACGCCGGCGCGCTGTCGGAAGACACGCCGATCGAGTTCAAGCGGACCGACGGCGTCGAAATCGGGATCTACCGCGTCGGCGACGAGGTGTATGCGCTCGAGAACGTGTGCCCGCATGCATACGCGCTGCTGACGCAGGGCTTCGTCGACGAAGGCACCGTCGAATGCCCGCTGCACGAGGCCGTGTTCGACATCAAGACGGGCGAATGCCTGAAGGGTCCGGGCGGGCGCTCGCTGAAGCAGTACTCGGTGCGCTTGGCCGGTGAAGAAATCCAGATCAAGGTGGACTGACATGAAAGAAACAACCGTCAATTTCAATCCCTTCCTGAAGCCGTGGGTGGCACCGCAGCCGAACAACGTCGCCGGCAAGGGGCAGATCGAGATCCCGGGCCAGGTGGAGAACCAGGTCTGGCAGAACCGCAAGGCCGCACCGACCCAGTACGAGAACGATCTCGGCGATGCGCTCGAACGCGTGTTCGAGAGCGGCGCGACCGAGCTCGACGATGTCGTCGCGGGCCTGAACCGCATCGGCTTCCGCGCGCCGGACGGCACGGTTTGGACACCTGAGCGTTTCCGCGCCGAAATGGCCGCGCTGGCGGAATGAGCGTACCGACCGCGCCGCGCGCCTGAGCGCCGACCCGACAACCGCATCCGGAGCACACTGATGACGTCCCCCGCACAACACGAAGTCCAACACGACCCGGTCCGCAATTACCTCGACCGCGGCATCAAGAACTACTGGTATCCCGTCGCGCCGAGCTGGCAGGTATCGAATGCGCCCGTCGGCCTCACGCGCCTGTGCGAGCAGATCGTGCTGTGGCGCGATCACGAAGGAAAGGTCCATGCGCTGGAAGATCGCTGCCCGCACCGCGGCGCGCGCCTGTCGCTCGGCTGGAACCTCGGCGGCAACATCGCGTGCTGGTATCACGGCATCGAAGTCGACGGCGGCGGCACGGTCAATCGCGTGCCGGCAGTCGCGAACTGTCCGCTCGAAGGCACGAAGTGCGTGAAGTCGTATCCGGTCGAAGAGAAGGCCGGCGCGATCTTCCTGTGGTTCGGCGACGAAGCGCACGGCGAGCCGGCGCCGCTGAACCTGCCGGAAGAACTGGTCGCCGACGAATACGCGCACTTCCTGTGCGTGTCGAACTGGAAGTGCAATTACCAGTACGCGATCGACAACGTGATGGACCCGATGCACGGCGCGTATCTGCATGCGACGTCGCACTCGATGGCCGAAGGCGACAAGCAGGCCGACATGCGCGTACGCAAGACGGAAACGGGCCTGATGTTCGAGAAGGTCGGCCAGCGTGACATCAACTTCGACTGGGTCGAGCTCGGCGAAACGGGTTGCCTGTGGATGCGCCTCGCGATTCCGTACAAGCAGAGGTTCGGCCCGGGCGGCAACTTCGGGATCATCGGCTTCGCGACGCCGGTCGACGGCGACAACTGCCAGGTCTACTTCTGGCGTACCCGCAAGGTCAGCGGCTGGCAGCGCGACGTGTGGCGCTTCATGTACCGCAACCGCCTCGAGGGCCTGCACTGGGACGTGCTGGAGCAGGACCGCTACGTCCTCGAGAGCCTCGCGCCCCATGCGCGCGATCACGAATACCTGTATCAGCACGACGTCGGCATCACGCGCGTGCGCCGGATGCTGCGCCAGCGCGCGCAGGAACACCTGGCCGCGCTCGACGCGCACCGCGCGGCGCATGCCGCTTCGGAGCCCACGAATGGCTGAGTTCGCTCCGGTCGTGGCGCTGCCCGGTCGCCGCGTGCTCGTCACGGGCGGCGCGCGCGGTCTCGGTGCCGCATTCGTGAAGGCGCTCGTCGAAGCGGGCGCGCAGGTCGCGTTCGGCGACGTGCTCGACGAAGAGGGCCGCGCGCTGGCCGCGCAGCTCACGCAAGCGGGCCATGCCGCGCATTTCTTCGCGCTCGACCTGGCCGATCCGGCGAGTGTCGACGCGTTCGTCGCGCAGGGCGCCGCGGCGCTCGGCGGCGTCGATGCACTGATCAACAACGCGGCGATCACGAACTCGGGCGGCAAGCTGTCAACCGAGCTCGACGTGCCGACCTGGGATGCCGTGATGAACGTGAACGTGCGCGGCGTGTGGCTCGTCAGCAATGCCGCGCTGCCGCATCTCGCGAAGTCGGGCCGCGGCGCGATCGTGAACCTCGCATCGGACACCGCGCTGTGGGGTGCGCCGAAGCTGCTCGCGTACGTCGCCAGCAAGGGCGCCGTGATCGCGATGACGCATGCGCAGGCGCGCGAGTTCGGCGCGCACGGCGTGACGGTCAACGCGATCGCGCCGGGGCTTACCGAAGTCGAGGCGACGGCCTACGTGCCGGCCGAGCGCCACGCGTTCTACATGCAGGGCCGCGCGCTGACGCGTGCGCAGTTGCCCGAGGACGTGACGGGGCCGGTGCTGTTCCTGCTGTCGGACGGCGCGCGCTTCGTGACGGGCCAGCTGCTGCCGGTGAACGGCGGCTTCGTAATGAATTGAACTGAATTGAAGTTTTCACTCGGAATGAAGGAGAGGACGATGGCGGACGCAGATCTCGAACGCAAGTCGTGGGACCAGCCGGAAGGCGCAAGCTTCGACGAATGGATGGAAGGGCGCGTCGCGCGCTACGCAACGCGGCGCTACGACTGGGACGCGCTGAAGTTCCAGGCCGACTACGACCCGAAGTACCGCCGTGCGCAGATGCGCTACGTCGGCACGGGCGGCACGGGCGTCGCGAAGGACGTCAACACGGTGCCGGCCGGCAACTTCACGTTCTCGACGATGGTCATCCCGGCCGGCAACATCGGCCCGAGCCACATCCACACCGACGTCGAGGAAATCTTCTTCGTGCTGCGCGGCAAGATGAAGGTGATCTGCGAGCGCGACGGCGAGACCTGGGAAGCGATCCTCGGCGAGCGCGACCTGATCTCGGTGCCGCCGGGCGTGTATCGCACGGAAATCAACATCGGCGAGGAAGATGCGCTGATGTGCGTGATGCTCGGTTCGCCGAAGCCCATCACGCCGACGTATCCGCCGGATTCGCCGCTCGCGAAGATCAAGCGCTGAGACGGAGCGGAGCCAGCAATGAGTGTCATCGACAAACGTGAACGCGACCGCACCGCGGCGTTCGCCGCGCTGCTCGGGCAGTTTCCCGAACAGCGCTGCGAAGCCGGCGCGGCGGGCACGATCGGCTACCGTGAGGCCGGCGCGCAGCATGCGGGCCACGCGTTGCCCGTCGTGCTGCTGCACGGGATCGGCTCGGGCGCCGCATCGTGGGTGCGTCAGCTCGACACGCTCGGCGCGTCGCGGCGCGTGCTTGCGTGGGATGCGCCGGGCTACGGCGTGTCGACGCCCGTGCACCGCGCATCGCCGGCGGCCGCCGATTACGCGGCGTCGCTGAACGCGTGGCTCGAGGCACTCGGCATCGAACGCTGCGTGCTGGTCGGGCATTCGCTCGGCGCGATCATCGCGGGCGGTCTCGCCCGCGTGATGCCCGCGCGGATCGCCGGCCTGCTGCTGATTTCGCCCGCGGGCGGCTACGGCAGTGCGCCTGCGGAAACGCGCGACACGCGCCGCGACGCGCGGCTCGCGATGCTCGACGAACTCGGCCCGGCCGGGCTCGCCGAGCAGCGCAGCGGCAACATGCTGTCGGGCAACGCGCCCGAGGAGGCACGCGCGTGGGTGCGCTGGAACATGGCGCGCATCGTGCCGGCCGGTTACGCACAGGCCACGCATCTGCTCGCGAACGCGGATCTCGCGTCCGATCTCGCCGGCTTTCGCGGCCGCACGGCGGTGGCGGTCGGCGCGAACGACGCGATCACGCCGCCGGCTGCATGCGAGCGGATCGCCGCGGCCGCGCACGTCGAGCTGCAGGTGATTCCGCAGGCCGGTCATGCCGGTTATGTGGAAGCACCGGCCGTGTACTCGGCCTTGATCGACGGCTTCTGCCGCCAATGCGATCGTCAACGGGGGCTGGAATGAGCGAACCGTTGCAACAACAACAGGATGCAGACAGCGCGAAGTCCGACGCCAACTACGTGGTGCCGGGCCTCGAACGCGGGCTGCGGATCCTCGCCGAATTCTCGCCGCGCGAGCCGGTGCTCGGTGCGCCGGAACTCTCGAAGCGCCTCGGCATTCCGCGCACGACGGTGTTCCGTCTGCTGCAGACGCTCGAATCGCTCGGCTTCCTCGAGCGCGCGGACAAGGATCGCAATTACAAGCTCGGCATCGCCGTGCTGCGGCTCGGCTTCGAATACCTGAGCTCGCTGGAGCTGACCGATCTCGGCCTGCCGGTGATCGAGAGCCTGCGCGATGCGACCGGCTTCACGACGCACATCGTGATCCGCGACGGCCGCGACGTGGTGTTCGTCGCGAAGGCGCAGAGCCAGTCGCCGGTGTTCAGCTCGATTCGCGTGAACGTCGGCACGCGGCTGCCCGCGCATGCGACGACGCACGGCCACGTGCTGATGGGCGACCTGTCGCTGAAGGAACTGCGTGCGCTGTATCCGGAAGGCATGCTGAACCGGATGACGAGCGCGACGCCGGAAACGGTCGACGCGCTGTACGAAGTGATCCGCGAGGATGCGCTGCGCGGCTACGGCGTCAGCAATTCGTCGTTCGAGCGCGGGATCTCGGTGGTCACGGCGCCCGTGCGCAACGACACGCAGAAGATCGTCGCGTGCATCACGGTGACGGTGCCGCGGCCGGAGATCGACGCGGCGCTGATCGCCGACGGGCTGATCGACAAGGTGCAGCGCGCGGCGGCGGAATTGTCGCGGCGGCTCAATTACCGCTCGGATGACGAGCACACGTTTCTAAAGGCTTTAGGACTCCGATGATTGAGATCGACTTGACCGGGCAGGTAGCGGTGGTGACGGGCGGTTCGTCCGGCATCGGCCTCGCGACAGCCGAACGGTTCCTGGAGGCCGGCGCGTCGGTCGCGATTTGCGGCCGTGACGACGAACGCCTCGCACGCGCCGAAGCGATGTTGCGCGGCAAGTACGCAGATGCACAACTGCTCGCCGTGCGCTGCAACGTGCTCGACGAAGCCGACGTGGCCGCGTTCGCGCAGGCCGTGTCCGACCGCTTCGGCCGCGCCGACATGCTGGTCAACAACGCCGGCCAGGGCCGCGTATCGACCTTCGCCGACACGACCGACGACGCATGGCGCGAAGAGCTCGAGCTGAAGTACTTCAGCATCATCCGCCCGACGCGTGCGTTCCTGCCGCTGCTGCGCGATGCGGCCGCGCCGTCGATCACCTGCGTGAACTCGCTGCTCGCGCTGCAGCCCGAGCCGCACATGGTCGCGACGTCGTCGGCGCGCGCCGGCGTGCTGAGCCTCGTGAAGTCGCTCGCGACCGAACTCGCGCCGCAGCGCATCCGCGTGAACTCGATCCTGATCGGCATCGTCGAGTCGGGCCAGTGGCGCCGTCGCTACGAAGCGCAGGCGCAGGCCGGCGAAAGCTGGGAAGACTGGACGCGCGCACTCGCCCGCAAGAAGAACATTCCGCTGAACCGCTTCGGCAAGCCCGACGAGGCTGCCTGGGCCCTTTTCTATCTCGCAACGCATCTGTCGTCCTATACGACGGGCAGCCATATCGACGTTTCTGGAGGTTTTGCACGCCATGTCTAAAAAAACCACGGTGGGCGAGCTGATTGCCGCCTTTCTCGAGCAGTGCGACGTCAAAACCGCATTCGGTGTCATCTCGATCCACAACATGCCGATCCTCGACGCGATCAACTCGCGCGGCAACATCCGGTATGTCGGCGCGCGCGGTGAAGCGGGCGCGGTGAACATGGCCGACGGCCTGGCCCGCGTGTCGGGCGGCCTCGGCGTCGCGTTCACGAGCACGGGCACGGCGGCGGGCAACGCGGCCGGTGCAATGGTCGAGGCGCTGACGGCCGGCACCGCGCTGCTGCACATCACCGGGCAGATCGAGACGCCGTACCTCGACCAGGACCTGGCCTACATCCACGAAGCGCCGGATCAGTTGTCGATGCTCGACGCGATCTCGAAGGCCGCGTTCCGCGTGCGCACGGTCGAAACCGTGCTGCCGACGATCCGCGAAGCCGTGCGCATCGCGCAGACCGCACCGACGGGCCCCGTGTCGGTGGAGATCCCGATCGACATCCAGGCTGCCGAAATCGAATGGCCGGACGACCTCGCACCGGCGCACGTCGCCGTGCGCGAGCACGACGACGCCCGCGTCGCGAAGCTCGCCGACGCGCTGGCGGCCAAGCGCCGCCCGCTGCTGTGGCTCGGCGGCGGCGCGCGTCATGCACGCGAGGAAGTCGAACGCCTGGTGAAGCTGGGCTTCGGCGTCGTGACGAGCGTGCAGGGCCGCGGCGTGCTGCCGGAAGATCACCCGGCGACGCTCGGCGCGTTCAACGTGCATGCGTCGGTCGAAGCGTTCTACAAGACCTGCGACGCACTCGTCGTGGTCGGCTCGCGCCTGCGCGGCAACGAGACGCTGAAGTACAAGCTCGCGCTGCCGCAGCCGCTGTTCCGCGTCGACGCCGATGCGCTCGCCGACAACCGCGGCTATCGCAACGCGCTGTTCGTGCACGGCGATTCGAAGCGCGTGCTGGCCGAGCTGGCCGACCGCCTCGAAGGCCGCCTGTCCGTCGACCCGGAATTCGCCGCCGATCTGGCCGCTGCGCGCGAGCAGGCCGTCGCGGACGTGTCGAAGGGTCTCGGGCCGTACAAGACGCTCGTCGACACGCTGCAGGCCGCAGTGGGCCGCGACTACAACTGGGTGCGCGACGTGACGATCTCGAACAGCACGTGGGGCAACCGCCTGCTGAAGATCTTCGAGCCGCGCGCGGGCGTGCATGCGCTCGGCGGCGGCATCGGCCAGGGTATCCAGATGGGCATCGGCGCGGCGCTCGCGGGGGCGGCCGCGAAGACGGTGTGCCTCGTCGGCGACGGCGGCCTGATGGTCAACGTCGGCGAACTGGTCACGGCCGTGCAGGAAAACGCGAACGTGATGATCGTGCTGATGAACGACCAGTGCTACGGCGTGATCCGCAACATCCAGGACGCGCACTACGGCGGCCGCCGCTGTTTCGTGCAGCTGCACCAGCCCGATTTCGCGCAGTTCTGCGCGAGCTTCGGCCTCACGCACTACCGGATCACGTCGCTCGACCAGGCGGAAGCGATCGTGCGCGAAGGGATCGCGAAGGAAGGGCCGGTGATGGTCGAGGTCGACATGCTGTCGGTCGGCTCGTTCGCATCGGCATTCGCGGGCCCGCCGGTCAAGAAGGAAGAAACGCCGTCGGAGCGGCAATATGCTTAACGGACGCCATCCAGGCCACGGACACGGGCACGCGCCCGTCGACGTCGCGATGATCGGCTTCGGCGCGATCGGCGCCGCGGTGTATCACGCGGTCGAGCACGATGCGTCGTTGCGCGTCGCGCACGTGATCGTGCCGGAGCATCAGCGCGACGCGGTGCAGCGCGAGCTCGGCAGTGCGGTGGAAGTCGTGTCGTCGGTCGACGCGCTGGCCCGCCGCCCCGAGTTCGCACTCGAATGCGCGGGTCACAGCGCGCTCGTCGATCACGTCGTGCCGCTGCTGAAGGCCGGCACCGATTGCGCGGTCGCATCGATCGGCGCGCTGTCCGATCTCGCGCTGCTCGACGTGCTGTCGCAGGCCGCCGACGAAGGCGATGCGACGCTCACGCTGTTGTCCGGTGCGATCGGCGGGATCGACGCGCTGGCGTCGGCGAAGCAGGGCGGCCTGGACGAGGTGCTGTACGTCGGCCGCAAGCCGCCGCTCGGCTGGCTCGGCACGCCGGCCGAGGAACTGTGCGACCTGCGCGCGATGACCGACGAGAAGGTGATCTTCGAAGGCACCGCGCGCGATGCCGCACGGCTGTATCCGAAGAACGCGAACGTCGCGGCGACGGTCGCGCTCGCGGGCCTCGGCCTCGACGCGACGCGCGTGCGCCTGATCGCCGATCCGGCCGTCGCGCGCAACGTGCACCGCATCACCGCGCGCGGCGCGTTCGGCGAGATGTCGCTCGAAATGAGCGGCAAGCCGTTGCCCGACAACCCGAAGACGTCCGCGTTGACCGCTTACAGCGCGATCCGCGCGCTGCGCAACCGCGCGGCCCGCTGCGTGATCTGAGCGGGGCGGCAGGCCAACCCGGCATCCGGGCCATTGAGCGCCCGCCTGCGCCACGGCGCGGGCGGCAGCGCACAGACAGATTTGTGGGACTTGTGACATGACTCCTTTCGATACGAGCCTCGTACCCAACGGCGACATCCTGATCGGCGGCGAGTGGCGGCGCGGCCGTGGCGCGCCTTACGCGAGCATCTATCCGGCCGACCAGTCGGTGAACATGGAAGTGTCGACGGCGAACGCGGAAGACGCGGCCGACGCCGTCGTGGCCGCCGACGCCGCGTGGCGCCGCGCCGACTGGGCCGGGCTCAAGCCGCATCAGCGCGCGCTGGTGCTGTACCGGATCGCCGACCTGATCATGCAGCGTCACGAGGCGCTCGCGAACCTGCAGCGTCGCGACAACGGCAAGCCGATCAGCGAGACGCGCGTGCTGGTCGCGAGCGCGGCCAACACGTTCCGCTATTTCGCGGCATGCCTTGAAACACTCGACGAAGAACTGACACCGTCGCGCGGCGACTACCTGACGATGAGCGTGCATGAGCCGATCGGCGTGATCGGGGCGATCACGCCGTGGAACTCGCCGATCGCATCCGACGCGCAGAAGCTCGCGCCGGCGCTCGCCGGCGGCAACGCGGTGGTGCTGAAGCCGGCCGAGGTCACGCCGCTCGTGTCGCTCGCGCTGGCTCGTATCTGCGAGGAAGCCGGCGTGCCGAAGGGCGTGCTGAGCGTGCTGCCGGGCAAGGGCTCGGTGATCGGCGACGTGCTGGTGCGTCATCCGCTCGTGAAGAAGGTGTCGTTCACCGGCGGCACCGAAGTGGGCCGCGGGATCGCGCGCATCGCGGCGGAGAAGCTGATGCCGGTGTCGCTGGAACTCGGCGGCAAGTCGCCGACGATCGTGTTCGACGACGCCGATCTCGACCACGCGGTCAACGGCGTGCTGTACGGGATCTTCAGCTCGTCGGGCGAGGCGTGCATCGCCGGTTCGCGGCTGTTCGTGCAACGTTCGGTGTACGACGCATTCATGCAGCGGCTGGTGGCCGGCGCACGCAAGCTGCGCGTGGGCGACCCGACGCGTCCCGACACGCAGATGGGCCCGCTGATCACCGCGAAGCATCGCGAATCGGTGGAGCGCTACGTCGCGCTCGGGCTGGAAGAGGGCGGCCGCCTGCTGTGCGGCGGCGAGCGGCCGTCGGGCGACGGGCGCGAGGACGGCTTCTTCTATCAGCCGACGATTCTCGAAGGCTTGCCGAACAGCGCGCGCATCTGCCAGGAGGAAATCTTCGGGCCGGTGCTGGTCGCGATGCCGTTCGACGACGAGGCATCGCTGATCGCGCAGGCAAACGACAGCGTGTTCGGTCTCGCCGCCGGCATCTGGACGCGCGACTACAAGCGCGCATGGCGCACCGCGCGCGCACTCGAGACGGGCACCGTCTGGATCAACACGTACAAGCTGTTTTCGATCTCCACGCCGTTCTCGGGCTGGAAGGAGAGCGGGATGGGCCGCGAGAAGGGGCGTCTCGGTATCCGCGAGTACATGCAGCAGAAGAGCCTCTACTGGGGCTTGAACGACGCGCCGCTGCCGTGGGCGAACTGAGCGAAGGGGAATGACGCAATGACCATCTTGGGTATCGAGCAGATCACGTACGGTGTCGACGACCTCGCGACGTGCCGGCGCTTTTTCGCCGACTGGGGCTTGAAGGAAGTCGCGCACGACGATACGCGCGCACGCTTCGAAACGATGAACGGCTGCACCGTGCTCGTCGTGAAGGCCGACGATCCGTCGCTGCCGCCCGCGTTCGAGGCAGGTCCGACGCTGCGTGAAGTCACGTGGGGCGTCGCGACGCAGCAGGAAGTCGATGCGCTGCGCACGAAGCTGGCCGGCCAGCCAGGCTATTGCGCGCAGGACGATGCGGTCGGCTGCATCGATCCGAACGGGATGGCGATCCGCATCGAGGTGACGCGCAAGCGCGCACTCGACATCACCGGCTCGCCGTCGAACGTGTGGGGCCAAACGCTGCGCGTCGACCAGCCGAGCCCGATCTATGCGCGCGCCGAGCCGGTCGAGGTCGGGCACGTGGTGTTCTTCACGAACTGCCTCGACGCGCAGGAGAAGTTCTATCACGAGCTGCTCGGCTTCGAGACGTCGGATCGCTACCCGGGCCGCGGCGCGTTCATGCGCTGCGCGCCGCACGGCGGCCACCACGACCTGTTCCTGCTCGCGCTGCCCAATGGCAAGCGCGGCCTGAACCACGTCGCGTTCACCGTGCGCGACATTCACGAAGTGTTCGGCGGCGGCATGCACATCGACCGCTGCGGCTGGGAGACGCAGCTCGGCCCGGGGCGTCACCCGGTGTCGTCCGCGTACTTCTGGTACTTCCAGAATCCGGCCGGCGCGCTGATCGAGTATTACGCGGACGAAGACGTGCTGACGCCCGAGTGGCAGCCGCGCGAATTCGAACCGGGCCCGACCGTGTTCGCCGAATGGGCCGTCGACGGCGGCCTCGACGGCAACACGCGCCGGCAGAAGAACGCGAAGGCGCCGGAAGGCAAGTTCATGACGGAGCGGAAATCGTGAACGAAGGGAACACACAGGAGCATGCCGCGCCGGGCACGGTCGTCGTGATCGGCGGCGGCCAGGCGGCCGGCTGGGTGCTGAAGACGCTGCGCGCGGAAGGCTTCGCGGGTCGCCTCGTGATGATCGCCGACGAGCCGCATCTGCCGTACGAGCGCCCGCCGCTGTCGAAGGCTGTGCTGGCCGGCGACGCCGATATCGAAACGGTTCGCGTCGTGCGTCCGGACGAATTCGCTGCGCTGAACGTCGAGGCCTGGCAGCCGGAACGCGCGGCGTCGATCGATCGCGCGCGCCGCGTGGTGAAGACCGAAGGCGGCCGCGAAGTCGAATACGACCGGCTCGTGATCGCGACCGGCGGCACGTCGCGCCGCCTGCCCGATGCAATCGTCAAGACTCCGAACCTGCATTACCTGCGCACGCTCGACGAAGCGGCCGCGCTCGGCGAGAAGCTGCGCGCGAGCCGGCGCGTGCTCGTGATCGGGGGCGGCTGGATCGGCCTCGAAGTCGCGGCGACCGCGCGCAAGCTCGGCGTCGACGCGGTCGTCGTCGAAGGCGCGCCGCGTCTGTGCGGCCGCTCGGTGCCGCACATCGTGTCGGACTTCCTGCTCGATCTGCATCGTTCGAACGGCGTCGACGTGCGGCTCGGCGCGGCGCTCGCGTCGCTCGATGCGCAGCCGGACGACGCGTCGAAGGTGCGCGCGACGCTCGCCGACGGCACGACGATCGACGCCGATTTCGCGGTGGCCGGCATCGGCCTCGCGCTGAACGCGACGCTCGCGAGCGATGCGGGACTGGCGATCGACGATGGCATCGTCGTCGACGAATTCGGTGCGACCAGCGACCCGGCGATCTTCGCGTGCGGCGACGTCGCGAACCATCACAATGGCTGGCTGAAGCGGCGCGTGCGCCTCGAATCGTGGGCGAACGCGCAGAACCAGGCGATCGCGGCCGCGAAAGCCGTGCTCGGCGTGCGTGCGCCGTACGCGGAGATTCCGTGGTTCTGGTCCGATCAGTACGACGTGAACCTGCAGATCCTCGGTGATCTGCCGGCCGACGCACAGCTCGTCGTGCGCGGCGATTTCGGCGCGCGCCGCGCGACGCTGTTTTTCGTGGGCGATGGACACGTGAGAGGAGTCATCGCCGTCAACAACGCACGCGAGCTGAAGCTCGCGCGCAAGTGGATGAACCAGGGCCGGGCAGTGGATACGGAAGCCCTGGCAGACACGACCAAAGCGCTTGCCTGATCGGCCAGCCCGGCAAAAGGATCCAGGAGACACCCCGCATGAGCACTTTCGACAACGTCGTGGCCGGCAGGGCCACGATGGAAGCTGCCGCCTCGACGCCCGGCGCGATCATCGCGCGGCTCGAGCGGCTTCCGGCAAACTCGATGCAGATCCGCGCACGCGTGCTGATCGGCACCGCGACGTTCTTCGACGGCTTCGACGTGATCACGATCGCGGCGACGCTGCCGCTCTTGATTCACAAGTGGGGGCTGTCGCCGACGCAGATCGGGATGCTGATCGCGTCCGGCGCGATCGGTCAGCTGATCGGCGCATTCCTGTTTCCCGCGCTCGCGGAGAAGCACGGCCGCGTGAAGGCGATTGCGTGGAGCTCGGCCGTGATCGGCATTACCAGCATCGCGTGTGGTTTCGCGCCGACGTTCGAGATCTTCGTGCTGCTGCGGATCCTGCAGGGCCTGGGCCTTGGCGGCGAGCTGCCGGTCGCGGCAACGTACATCAACGAAATCACGCGTGCGCACGGCCGCGGCCGGTTCGTGCTGCTGTACGAAATCGTGTTCCCGATCGGCTTGCTGGTATCGATGGCGCTCGGCGCCTGGCTCGTGCCGCGCTTCGGCTGGGAGATCATGTATTTCGTCGGCGGGCTGCCGCTGATCCTCGCGCTGCTGCTCACCCGTCTCGTGCCCGAATCGCCGCGTTGGCTCGCGTCGCGCGGCCGGCTCGCGGAAGCCGGGCGCGCGGTGAGCGTGTTCGAAGCGTCGGTGCGCGGCGAGCTGCCGCCGGTCACGCAAGCGGCTGCGTTCGACGAGATGGTGCGCCAGCATCCGAAGCGCCGGATGAGCGACCTGTTCAGCGCCGCATATCGCAAGCGCACGATCGCGGTGGCGACGCTGTGGGCGACCTGCGGGTTCATCCAGTACGGGTTGTCGACGTGGCTGCCGACCATCTACAAGAACTTCTATCACGCGCCGCTGCAACTCGCGCTGAACCTCGCGGTGATCGGCTCGGTGATGGGCGTGTTCGGTTCGCTCGCGTCCGCGCTGCTGGTCGACAAGCTCGGCCGCAAGCCGGTGATCGTGTGGTCGTTCGTGCTGTGCGCGTTGTCGCTGGCGCTGGCGGGCGTCTATCACGCGTCGTCGGTGTACGTCGTCGCGACCTTCTGCTCGCTGTCGCTCGGGTTGATGGCGTCGGGTTTCATCACCGCGTACGTCTATACGCCGGAACAGTATCCGACGAGCATCCGCGCGTCGGGCTGCGGGCTCGGCAGCGCATGGCTGAAGGTCGCGTCGTTCGCGGCACCGATGATCGTGCCGCATGCGATCATCGGCGGCAACCTCGCGCCGGCGTTCTACCTGATCGGCATCGTTCCGCTGATCGCGGCGGCGACCGTGCACTTCGTCGGGATCGAGACGAAGGGCAAGGTGCTCGAAGCGCTGGAGGCGTAAGCGCGGCTGGCAGCAGCGGCTGACAGCGATGCGCACGCATTCTTCGACATCTGGTCGGATGTGGAGGCCATGCGCTATTCGTCGTTCGCGCCGCTCACCGATCCGGCGCAGGCTGCCGAGCGTGTCGCGCGCAATCTGACGTGATCCTGCGATCGCGGATTTCACGATTCTGCGGCCACTGCGTCCGATCCTACGCTCGGCCGCAGCGCATGCGACACGCTCATGCCTGCATGAGCCAGCCCTCGACCATGTCTTTTCCACGCAGCATCGCGACCCATCGGTCCGGCAGCGCCTGCTCGCCATGCAATGCACCGGCGAGGCTGCCCGCGATCGCCGCGGTGGTATCCGTGTCGTTGCCAAGCGCGATCGCGCGCTTCACGCAGTCTTCGTAGCTGTCCGTCGACAACAGGCAATGGATGGCCGACCAGAAGCTGTCGACCACGTAGCCCGAGCCTTGCGGCGCATCGAAGCGGCCGTCGAGCACGACCGTCAGTTCGAGCGCGTCGTCCGTGCCTTCGTAGCGCGCCAGCAGCTCGTCTTCCGCCGTGCGCACCGCATCGGCCGCCGGCTGGCCGTCGACGATTCCGAGCGCCGTCAGCGCATACAGCGCGCAGCACAGCTGCGAGCGCGGATGCGCGTGCGTGACGACGCTCTGCTTGCGCGCAAGCCGGATCGCTTCGTCGCGCGACGCGGCGACCATGACGACGGGAAAGCAGCGCATCAGCGATCCGTTCCCGTTGTCGCGCTCGTCGGCGGGGCCGGCCGCGGCGGACGCGGTGCCGGCCGCCAGTGCGTGAAGGGCGCGCTGCGTTTGCAGACCGACGTCGAACACGCGGCCGTCCGGCGTGAACGCGCCGCGATGAAGCCAGTCGCGCAGGTTGCCGGCGAAGGTGTCGAGATTCAGGCCGCGGTCGTTCGACAGCGCGTCGAGCAGCGCGAGCGCCTGCGCGCCGTCGTCGCTCCAGGTGCCGGGCGGCACGCCGGCGTGCGTGCGCGCAAAGCCGGGCGGCGGCGTCATGTCGATCGCGGCGGCTGACGGGAGTGCCGACGCGGCGTGGAATTCGTACGGGACGCCCAGCGCGTCGCCGATCAGCAAGCCAAGCAGGCCGCCGCGCAGGCGGGATGGTCGGTTCGGAATGGCGGTCATCGGATCGTGTTCGAGGAGCCGGCGCGTGCCGCGCAATACCGTGCAGACTAGACGAATCGCGTCCGAATGCCTAGCCGATACGCGCGTGCGGTGCGAACGAAATGCGGCGAGCGGGGTTCCTTCCGGCCGATCCCTTGCCGGATCGCATGGCGAAACGTACTCTTTGTTGAAACCTGGAACTGCGAGTACGTTACGACCATGCAAGCCCATCCTCTGCGCCTGTCCCCCGGCGACGATCTGCGCGCGTCGATCGAGCATGCGTTGCGCGGGCTCGGCGCGCACGCGGCGTTCGTCATCCAGGGCATCGGCAGCCTGAACGTCGCGCAGCTGCGTTTTGCCGGCGTGGACGCGCCGACCGAACTGCGCGGCGACCTCGAGATCCTGACGCTCGCCGGTTCGGTATCGCCGGACGGCGCGCACCTGCATATGTCGGTGTCCGACGCGCACGGTCGCGTATCGGGCGGGCATGTCGCGAGCGGATGCGTGGTGCGCACGACGGCCGAGATACTGCTCTTGCTGTTGCCCGCGCATCGTTTTTCCCGCGAACCTGATGCGGGCACCGGCTTCAACGAACTGGTGATTCGCCCGGCGGCGGGCTGAACGGGCGCAGGGTTCGCGATGCGCGCCGCTTCAGCGGATCGTCTTGCCGAGTACGTGAAGCCGGCAATGTTCGAGATAGGCTTGCTCATGCATGGACATCAGTTCGATGATGCTTCGCCATAGCCATGACGGTGCGTCGACGGTCTTCGGGCGCTGCCGACGCAACTCGGCGCACCACGCACGTTGCGTCGCGCCGTCCATTTGTGCCGCATGCGCGCGCCCGACGATCAGGGCCAGGTAGCGCGAGGCCTCCACAGCGTCGTCCTCCGACAGTTGCTCCACGTCCAGTTTCAGGTCCTGCGGCATCAATTCACGGATGATGACGGAATGCCCGTCGAGCCGCGCCGCGCACATCCGGCTGCCGAGCATCGGCGACAGATGCCGCGCGCCCTCGAGCACGCGTTGCGCCGCATCGCGCGGCATCCGCACGCCGCGATGTTTCGGCGCCTTGGCGACCGCGGCCTCCTTGATGTCGATCAGATACGGCCGATGCCGATCGGTACAGCCGTCGTCGATGTCGAGCATGATCGCGAAGCGGAGCTGGCCCATCGAACTGCAGCCCTTCACCCAATAGGCCGCGTCGAGCACCGTCATTTTGGCGTCGCTGCGCGCCGCACGGCTGAGTGCCGCGCTGATCGGGGAAGCCGTTGCAGATTCGAACAAGGTGTGAATCGCGGTCCGCTCCTGTTCGGACAGCGGCCAGAACCGCTTGCCCAACGGAATGTGCGGTGTGACGTTCTTGATCGTCTGGCGGTCGAGCTTGCGCCACGATCGGTGCAACGCGGCTTTCATCGCGATCTTCACTGCCGTCGGGCGCTGCATGTTGCTGGTTTCGTCGCGGCGCCGGCTGTCGAATGCCTGCTCGTAGCCGTCGACGAGCGCTTCGATCATCCGCCACGTGATGATGCCGGGCAGATCGGAGCTGCGCGCCTCGGTCGCGAGCGAGAATCCGAGCCGCAGCAGGTCGTGAGCCGGATTGCCGATCACGCTCTGATCGAGATCGCGAATCTGCACGGCGACTTCGCCCGTCTTCGCCGCGACCGGCCCGAGATTGCCGAGATGGCAGTCGCCGCAGATCCACACCGCGGGGCCTTCGGGCAGCGTGCCCGGGCGACGGTTCGCGAGCCACGCATAAAAGCGGTCGGCGCTGCCGCGCGTGTACGCGTGGATCGAGCGCGCCATCTTGCGGCTGCGCAGCGTCGCGAGCACTGCCTCCCGCTGGTCGCTGGCTGGCGCCCGTGCCGATCCTGCGGATTTCTTTGTCACGATGCCTCCTTTCGTCGTCGCGCGGCATGCATGGTGTGGCGCATGCCGGTCCGGTTGATCAGGCATGCGAATGGTTCAGATCATCCCGGAACGAAGATGCCCAGCGCCGCGATCGCCATTGCCGCCGTCGCGGTCCAGCCGCCCCATGCAAGCGTGCCCTTGATCGCAAACTCTCCCATGATGCGCTTGCTGCCGGCCATCAGCATCATCACGACCATGATCGGGACGGCGGCCACCCCGTTGATGACCGCACTCCAGTACAGCGCGCGGATCGGATCGAAATGCATGAACGTGATCGCGACGCCGCCGATGATCGCCAGTGCAATGACTGCATAGAATTCGCGCGCGACACCGAGTTGCAGCGCGAGGCTGTTGCGCCAGCGGAAGGTGCCCGCGGCCGCATACGCGGCGGACCCGGCAAGCACCGGCAACGCGAGCAGGCCGGTGCCGATGATCCCGAGCGCGAACAGCACGTACGCGAAATGGCCGCCGAGCGGCTCGAGCGCGCGGGCGGCATCCGCCGACGTCTTCACGTCGATGTGATGCAGGTTCAGCGTCGCCGCTGCGGTCAGCGTGATGAAGAATGCGATGACGTTCGATACGCCCATGCCGACCCAGGTATCGAAGCTGATCCGGCGCAATTGAGCGGGCGCCTGGTGCGGCGCGTGGCGCAAAGAGTGTTCGTCGGGCTGGGCACGCAATTCCTCGACTTCCTGCGATGCTTGCCAGAAAAACAGATAAGGGCTGATCGTGGTGCCGAGCACGGCGACGACGGTCGTGAAGTAGGCCGCGCTCAGCTGCACGTGCGGCCGCACGATCGCCCGACCCACGTCGGACCACGACACCGGCACGATGAGCGCCACCGCGACGTACGAGAGCAGGATCAGCGCCGTCCATTTGAGCAGGCGTGCGTAGCGTTCGTACGGCACGAAGATCTGCAGCACGACCGATACGCCGCCGAGGCAGACGACGTAGAGCTGTTGCGGGCCGTGCAGCAGCAGGGCGGCGGCCGCGCCCATCGCCGACAGGTCGGCCGCGATGTTGATCACGTTCGCGACCACCAGCAGCGCGACGGTGGCGTACAGCAGCCATTGCGGGTAGTGCGCGCGCATGTTGGACGCGAGCCCCTTGCCGGTCACGCGGCCGATTCGCGCGCTCACGAGCTGGATGGCCGTCATCAGCGGATAGGTCAGCAACAGCGCCCACAGCAGCTCGAAGCCGAATTGCGCGCCGGCCTGCGAGTACGTGCCGATTCCGGATGGATCGTCGTCGGCGGCGCCGGTGATCAGGCCCGGCCCGAGGCGCCGCAACCATGTCACCGTGCGGGGACGCTGTTCCGCCGAATCGAGGGATTCGTTGTCGTCCATGATTGCGACCCGATGGGAAGAGGGCAATCGACTCGCAATCGTCATGCCCGGGCGGCGGCGTTGCGCGATCGTGGTCGGCACATGACCGGCGGGAGCGAACTGCTACGGAACGCAGATCTGTTCCGCGCGTGCGGAAGCGGAGGATGCAGGAGAGGGAGGACATGCGCGGCGCGGCCGCGCGCGTCGGCGGCCCGTGTCGGGCTGCAGCGGACGGCGTGCCGGATGACACGCCGCCGCCGTTATGGCGAACGCGCGCGTGACGTACTGCCGGGGCCGCTCATGTGCCGCGCGCGCCGTTTCGACGGCGTGCGGGCGTTACCCGCACGTCGACGGTTGCGGCAGTGCACAACGGGAAAACGACGACGCGTGCCGGCTACGACGCGCTTCGGGCGGTCGGTTCGATGCGCACGCAACCGACCGGGCGGTCGTTTTGCGTCAGCGGGACGCCATCGCAACGTCCGGCGCACCGCGCCCGGTCACCAGGCAACTCGACCTGAAGGCCTCGCTCTGGCTGCCGGCCGCCGCGTTGCCGAAGCCGCGGCTGAGTGCGTCGTATTTGACCTGTTCGGCAGCCTGCGAGCACGCCAGCGGGCTCGCATCGCGGCCTTGCGCGTGCAGCATTGCACGGTCGCCGATCAGGTAAACCAGCAGCGCGAAAAAAACGACGTGTACGGTTCGTCTCATGGTTCGTCTCCTAGTTGCCCTAGCGTAACGCGGACCGGTTCCAAGAAACACTTGGGGGTTCCCCCGGTAAACGTCTGCTGAAACGTTGCGCTGCAGCGGCGATCGAGTCCCATTTTCTTGTGTTCCGGGCGGGAAAAACAGGGGTGCAGGCGCGCGATTGACGCGCCTTTGACGAATATCAGAGGACGGGCGGGGCACGACGGTCGAGCGGCTGCTCAGAGCGATAGCATGAATGCATGTTTTAACGGAACGCGATGGGCGGCGAGCGATGAGCGCATCGGTTCCTGACGAAGCAGCTACGTATTGAACATCGCTATCGAAATGTTGAGGAATCCAAATGCTTAACGTGACTTCCGTGCTGATCAGTCTGGCGCCGTTGTGGGCAATCCTGCTGGTGGCGTCGTCCGCGGCGACCTATCTGTTGTTCTGGCGCAAGGCGATCAAGTAAGCACCGCGCGAAAGCGGTCGCTCTGCCGTTGCGCGCTTCGATTCCTGTGTTCGTTCGGGCCCGTGCATCGGCGCTTCAACGTCGCTTCGACGTCGCTTCAGCGGCGTTTCAGCCGCGCTTGAAGCGCGCTTGAGCCGCAATGCCGCGCAACACGTGTCGCGAAGGAACTCGCGAAGCAACCCGCGATACGAAGCGGGCGCACCGCTCATTGCACCGCCGTCACCGGAACATTCGAAATCCTCACGAGCCGCGCCAGCATGCTGCGCCGGAACATCGACAGCAGCGTGTGAAACGGATCGTGGCGCGGCGCGACGACGACGATTTCGTCGCATCCGGTTTCGGCCGCAACGGCCGCGATCGTATCGGCCACCGGCCCGACCTTCTTCACGACGCCGTAGCGCACGCCGGCTTCCCGCAGGATCCGCTCGGCCATCGCGAGATCGTCGCACGCGAGTTTCTCCTCGATCGAGCGCAGCCGCGACAGCGGATGGAACGCCTCGAGCCGCGTCGCCTCGAGCGGCGCCTGTACGTTGATCAGCACGATCTCCGACGCGCAGCGTTCGCGGTACAGGAACGTCGCGTGACGGACGGCCTGAAGCGAGCGGGGCGAATGACCGATCGGAACCAGCAGCTTGAGCATGGAGAGTGCCCCGTCATCGAGATGCTTCCAGCGTAGCGGGGCGCCGGATCACGGAATCTAAAGAGATCGGGCGGCCGCGTAAAAATGTCGTCAACGTCCCGCTGCGTTTGAGGGGCGCCTATTGGAAATATAAGAAATTTAAGTTTATGCGCATAAATGTTTTCATCGGCGGGCCGGCCGAACGGCGGCGCGACGGACGTTGTCCGGTCGAGCGGAGCGCCGCCTCGATTTAGTCGGATCCGCAATGAATCGCGACGGAAAATATCGGAGGTCGCCCATGCGGCGTCGCGTAGAGTAGAGCATCCTCGGCCGCGGCGCGGCCCGTTCCGGCCGAACCGGGGCGGTCTGCCGCCGTCACGCGGCCAGCCACCTTCCGATTTCAGGAGACTCCGCATGCCGCACGGCGCCCCGCAGCTTCTCGCACCCGCCTCCATCACCGTCGACCCGATCGTGCGCCTGTCGGCCGGCGAACTCGCGTCGGCGATCCGCAGCAAGGCGGTGTCCTGCGTCGAGACGATGCGCGCGTATCTCGATCACATCGAGCGCGTAAACGGGGCGGTGAATGCGCTGATTTCGCTGCGCGATCGCGACACGTTGCTCGCCGAAGCCGCCGAAAAGGACGCCGCACTCGCGCGCGGCGAGTATCACGGCTGGCTGCACGGGATGCCGCAGGCGCCGAAGGATCTCGCAATGACGAAGGGGCTGCGCACGACCTACGGCTCGCCGATCTTCCGCGATAACGTGCCGCAGGTGGACTCGGTCGGCGTCGCGCGGATGCGTGCGGCGGGGGCGATCTTCATCGGCAAGACCAATACGCCGGAATTCGGCCTCGGTTCGCATACGTTCAACGAAATCCACGGCGCGACGCGCAATCCGTACGACCTGACGAAGAGCGCCGGCGGCAGCAGCGGCGGCACGGCGGCGGCGCTGGCCGCGCGAATGCTGCCGGTCGCGGACGGCAGCGACTTCGGCGGCTCGCTGCGCAATCCGGCCGCGTTCTGCAACATCTACGGCTTCCGTCCGTCGCAGGGCCGCGTGCCGCGCTGGCCGGGCGTCGACGTGTTCATGCAGCAACTCGGCATCGAAGGGCCGATGGGCCGCACGGTCGGCGACGTCGCGCAGTTGCTGTCGATCCAGGCCGGCTTCGATCCGAACGATCCGCTGTCGCTCGCGGAGGATCCGGCCGTGTTCGCGACGCCGCTCGACAGGGATCTGCGCGGCGAGCGCATCGCATGGGTCGGCGACTGGAACGGCTATCTGGCGACCGAACCCGGCGTGCTCGCGCAGTGCGAAAAGGGCCTGGCGACACTGCGCGAGATCGGTTGCGACGTCGACGCCGCGCTGCCGGCGTTCGCGCCCGACCGGATCTGGCGCCTGTGGCTCGCGCATCGGCACTTGCTGTCAGGCGGCGGGCTGCTCGCGCACTATCGCGACCCGGCGCGGCGCGCGCTGTTGAAGCCCGAGGCGATCTACGAGGTCGAAGGGCTGCTCGCGATGCAGGGTGCGGCGGTGTTCGACGCGAGCATCGAGCGCACCGCGTGGCATCAGGCCGTGCTGAGTTTCTTCGATCGCTACGACTTCATCGCCGCGCCGACCACGCAGGTATTTCCGTTCGACGTCGAGCAGCGCTGGCCGAAGGAAATCGCGGGCCGCGCGATGGATACGTACCACCGCTGGATGGAAACGGTCGTGCCGTGGACGCTGGCCGGCTGCCCGGTGATCAGCGTGCCGGTCGGCTTCAACGACGCGGGGCTGCCGATGGGGATGCAGCTGATCGGGCGGCCGCGCGCCGATCTTGCCGTGCTGCAGCTCGCGCGCGGCTACGAGCGGGCGGCCGACTGGGTCGGCCAGCGCGTGCCGGGCTGGATGGCCGCGTGACTGGATGGCCGCCTGACGCGCGGCGCGACCGGCCGATCGGCAACGGTCGGCGGCGGCGCATGCCGATGCGCGCCCGCCGTCTTGCGCGTCAGAACGCGATGTGGAAACCCGCAACAAGCAATATTGATGCGGAAAAGGAACGAATCCCCGATGCGCGCTTGATATCGCGCAGCCGGTTCGAATGAATGCGGGCCGTGACGTAACGCGGCAGCGGAATTGCAAGCGGCACCGGCGAGCGATTTCGTTTCGATGTGTTTCAGTCGTTGCGGCGGTGCGCGACGCGCTTCGAAAATGTCGGCCTCAATCATTCCGGCACGAGGCAAACACATGAAGCACATTCGCGCGACGGGCAAGCAGCTCGCAACGGCGGGCATCGCATTCGGCATCCTGCTTGGCGTGAACGGCAGCGCGCATGCGCAACTCGACCTGCAGTCGATCGGATCGGCGCTGCTCGGCGGCGGGCAGCAGCAGGCCGCGCCCGCGCAGGGCGGCGTCGCGCAGCTGATGCAGGCGTACGTTGGCGCGAACCAGCAGGTACTAGTCGGCCAGTCGTCGCTCGCGTCGGCGATGGGGCTGACCGGTGCGGCCGGGCAGGCGCAGCAGGCTGCCGGCCTGCTGGCCGGCGGCAACGCATTGACGCCGGCCGCGCTGTCGCAGATGGGCGGTGCGCAGCAGTCGGTGTCGCAGGCGCTCGGCCAGGCCTTCGCGAGCGGCGGCGCGACGCAGGGCCCGGTCGACAAGCAGGCGTTCAGCAAGGGCCTCGCGTCGCTCGGCCAGGGCCTCACGCAGTATTCGCAGCTGCAGTCGGGGCTCGGCAATCTCGGCTCGACGAGCGCCGCGTCGCTGCTGCAGTCGGGCCTGAGCCCGCAGAACATGCAGGCCGCGTCATATATCGCGCAAAGCGCGCCGGGGCAACTGCAGTCGCTCGCGGCGACGCTCAGCCAGGCCGTGCAGTTCGCGACGAGCCAGGGCATTTCGGTGCCGTCGGTCGCATCGTCCGCGCTGAAGCTGCTGCCGTAACGGCACCGCCTGCCGTGCGCGACGCGGTGCCGGCGTCGCGTGCGGCTCGCCGGGATGGCCCCGCATAACATGGGGATTTCGCTCGATGCTATCGTGGCGAGTCTCCCGTTATCGGTGCCGGTTCATGACTGACTCGTTCGACCTCCCGCGCTACTTCGCCCGCATCGGCTACGATGGCCCGGCCGAGCCGACGCTCGACGTGCTGCGCCGGCTGCATCTGCTGCACCCGCAGGCGATCCCGTTCGAAAACCTCAATCCGCTGACCGGTGCGCGCGTCGCGCTGGATCTGCCGGCGATCGTCGACAAGGTGGTCGGGCACCGCCGCGGCGGCTACTGCTTCGAACTCAACAAGCTGTTCTACACCGCGCTCACGACGATCGGCTTTCGCGTGACGCCGCTGATCGCGCGCGTGCGCTGGATGCGGCCGCCGGAGGCCGTCACCGCGCAGACGCACATGCTGCTGCGCATCGATCTCGACGGCGCGACCTGGCTCGCGGACATCGGCTTCGGCAGCGCGACACTGACCGCGCCGCTGCGCTTCGTGCCGGGCGAGCGACAGTCGACGCCGCACGGCGCGTTTCGCGTTGTCGACGCGCCGGTCGACGGCGAGTTCGACATGCAGTTCCAGATTCCCGACGGCTGGCAGACCACCTACCGCTTTTCGCTGAAGCCGGCCGAGTGGATCGATTACGAAGCCGCGAACTGGTTCACGTCGACGTATCCCGAATCGATCTTCGTGAACGACCTGATTGCGTGCCGCGTGCTGCCGGAGGGCCGCGCGGCGCTGTTCAACACCGCGCTGACGATGCGCGACGCGACGGGCGCGGGGCGCACGACGACCTTCGACGATGCGGCCCGATGGGGGGCGTGCCTGCGCGACACGATCGGCATCGATACGACCGGCTTCGATCTCGACGCGCTGTTCGCGCGGGTGGCGGCGCGCGCGAACAGCATGTGAGCGCCGGGCGGCGCGACGTCGGCGCCGGGTGCCGGGCCGTCCGCCGCGCCGCCGCGCCGCTGCGGTGGCTGGTTCTGGATTCCGTGTTTGATATTTGCCAGATTGCCAGCGTACTCGCTCTCATGACCGACGAAGAAGTGAAGCAATTCAACGTGCACCGTGCAACGTGCACCGTGCGCGATCCCGACGGCCGCGTCTGGCGCCTGCAGGCGCGGCGCAAGCCGAACGCATGAGGAGACGACGATGACCGACCCGCACCACGATGCCCCCGACGCCCCCGACAGCACCGCCGCGCGCGTCGCGCTGTGGCGTGCGCTGCACGTCGAACTCGATGCGCCGCCGCACGTGCTCGCCGACGAAGTCGGCCTGCGCCTGCTCGCGCCGGCGCCGGGCTGGCAGCAGCGCGGCGACATGGACCCGCAGTTCACGCGGCCGTTTCGCGCGTCGATCGTCGCGCGGGCGCGCTTCATCGAGGATCTCGTCGTCGCGCAGGCCGCGCGGGGCGTGCGCCAGTACGTGATCCTCGGCGCGGGCCTCGACAGTTTCGTGCAGCGCCGGCCGGACATGGCGGCGCGCGTGACGGTGTTCGAAGTCGACCAGCCGGCGCCGCAGCGCTGGAAGCAGCGCCGCCTGGTCGAACTCGGCTTCGGCGTGCCCGACTGGCTGCGATTCGTGCCGGTCGATTTCGAAGCGAAGCAGGCGTGGCGCGACGCGCTCGTTGGTGCCGGCTTCGATGCGGGCAAGCCGGCGGTCGTCGTGTCCACCGGCGTCAGCATGTACCTGACGCGCGCAGCCAACGCGGCGGCGCTGCGCGAAGTCGCATCGCTCGCGCCGGGCTCGATGTTCGCGATGACGTTCCTGCTGCCGCTCGAGCATGCCGATCCGGACGTGCGTCCGGGCCTGGAGAGGGCCGCGAAGGGCGCGCGTGCGAGCGGCACGCCGTTCGTCAGCTTCTTCATGCCGGACGAGATCCAGGCGCTCGCGCGGGAAGCCGGCTTTGCGAAGGCGGAACACGTTTCGGCGGCCGAGCTGACGCGCCGCTACTTCGCCGATCGCACCGACGGCCTGCGCCCGCCGAACAACGCGGAAGAACTGCTCGTCGCGACGGTGTAGCGCCGCGACCGCGGCTCACGCACGCTCGAGCACGGCCATCTCGCGCACGACCACGAGCAGCACCGCGAGGCTCGCGCCGCCCGACGCGCGCAGGTCGGCGAGCAGGTGCTCGTAACGCTGCAGCGCGGCCTCGCGGCGTTCGCGCCACGTGTGGACGATCGTTTCGGGCGCGGTCGAATCCGACGATTCCGACAGGGCGCTGCTCGCCAGCGCGCGCTTGAGCCGCGCGACTTCCGCGAGCGCGGCCGCGCGCGCCAGCATGTCCCAGTGCGTCGGGGTCGGGAGTGCCGCTGCGCGCTCGCCGATCCAGCCGTAATTGAGTAGCGTGCCGAGCGCGAAGTAGACGCCCGCGACGAGTTCGAGGCTGCGGTTGCAGGTGGTCGCCACTTCGGCGATGTCGAGCAGCGCGGCCGAGGTGTCGCCGCTCGCGACGCGCACCGCCAGCGCGCTGTCGACGCCGGCGTCGACCAGCACGCGCTGCCGCTCGGACAGCGCGTCGAGCACGTCGGCCGGCAGCAGCGACGGCAACTGCGGCGCGATGCGCTGTACCGCATCGCGGCAGCGCGCGATCAGCCCGGCGACGCCGCCGTTGGCCACCGCGCCCGACTGCAGATGCCGCAGGAACCACAGCGCCGCGCGCTCCAGCAGCCGCGCGACGTCGACGAACATGCGCGCCTGCACGTCATCGGCGACCCGGTTGTCGAGCGCGTCGATGTCGCGCCACACCGCATCGAGATCGAACACGTCGCGCGCCATGATGCACGCGCGCACGATGTCGCCCGGCTTCGCGTCGGTTTCCTCCATCAGCCGATGCACGAACGTGCAGCCGACCCGGTTGACGAGCGCGTTGGTCAGGTGCGTGGCCAAAATCTCGCGGCGCAGCGGATGGCGGTGCATCGGTTCGCTGAAGCGCTGTTGCAGCGGCTTCGGGAAGTAGTCGACGAGCATCGCGGCGACGAGCGGATCCTCGGGCACGTCGGATTCGAGCAGCGCGTCGTAGAGCCACATCTTGCTGTACGCGAGCAGCACCGCGCGCTCCGGCGACGTGAGGCCCTGTTTCGCGGCCTGCCGTTCGGCGATCTCGTCGTCGGTCGGCAGGAACTCGATCACGCGGTTCAGTCGGCCCGCGCGTTCGAGCCAGCGCATCAGGCGCGCCTCGGCGTCGAGCAGTTCGACGCTGTAACGGCCCGCGATCGACAGCGCCTGCGTCTGGTAGTAGTTGTCGCGCAGCACCAGCAGCCCGACTTCGTCGGTCATTTCGGCGAGCAGCGCATTGCGCTGCTTCTCGGTCATCTCGCCGTCGCTGACGACGAGCCCGAGCAGGATCTTGATGTTGACTTCGTGATCCGAACAATCGACGCCGGCCGAGTTGTCGATCGCGTCGGTGTTGATGCGCCCGCCGCGCTGCGCGAACTCGATGCGGCCGAATTGCGTGCAGCCGAGATTGCCGCCTTCGCCGACCACTTTGCAGCGCAGGTCCGCGCCGTTCACGCGCACCGCGTCGTTCGCGCGATCGCCGACCTGCTGATGGGTTTCGTGCGCGGCCTTCACGTAGGTGCCGATGCCGCCGTTGTACAGCAGGTCGACCGGCGCCTGCAGGATCGCGCGGATCAACTCGGTCGGCGGCAGCGCGTGCGCGTCGATGCCGAGCGCGGCCTGCACGGCCGGCGACAGCGGGATCGTTTTCGCGGTGCGCGGATAGACGCCGCCGCCCGCCGAGATCGTGGCCGTATCGTAGTCGGCCCAGCTCGAACGTTCGAGCGCGAACATCCGCTGGCGCTCCGCGAAGCTCGTCGCCGGATCGGGGTTCGGGTCGAGGAACACGTGCCGGTGATCGAACGCCGCGACGAGCCGGATATGCGGCGACAGCAGCATCCCGTTGCCGAACACGTCGCCCGACATGTCGCCGACGCCGACCACGGTGAAGTCGGTCGTTTGCGTATCGACGCCCATCTCGCGGAAGTGCCGCTTCACCGATTCCCATGCGCCGCGCGCGGTGATCGCCATCTTCTTGTGGTCGTAGCCGACCGAGCCGCCGGACGCGAAGGCGTCGTCGAGCCAGAAGCCGTATTCGTGCGAGATCGCGTTCGCGTAGTCGGAGAAGGTGGCCGTGCCCTTGTCGGCCGCGACGACGAGGTAAGGGTCGTCGGGGTCGTGCCGCACCACGTCGCGCGGCGGCACGATCGCGTTGCCGGCGAGGTTGTCGGTCAAATCGAGCAGCCCGCGCAGGAAGGTCTGGTAGCACGCGATGCCTTCGCGCATCCACGCTTCGCGATCGCTCGGCGGCGGCGGGTTCTTCACGACGAAGCCGCCTTTCGAGCCGACCGGCACGATCACGACGTTCTTCACCATCTGCGCCTTCATCAGCCCGAGCACTTCGGTGCGGAAATCCTCGCGGCGATCGGACCAGCGCAGGCCGCCGCGCGCGACGCGGCCGCCGCGCAGGTGCACGCCCTCGACGCGCGGCGAGTACACCCAGATCTCGAACATCGGCTTCGGTTCGGGCAGGCCCGGCACCTTCGCCGGGTTGAACTTGAACGACAGGTAAGGCTTCGGTTCGCCGTGCGCGTCGCGCAGGAAGTAGTTGGTGCGCTGGGTCGCGTTGATCACGCCGAGAAACTGGCGCAGGATCCGGTCTTCGTCGAGGTTCGGCACCTGGTCGAGCGCCGTCTCGATCGCCTTCAGCAAGCGTTCGGCCTGCACGTCGCGGGTGCCGCCCGAGCCGCCGGTGGCCGGATCGAAGCGCAGCAGGAACAGCTCGACGAGCTGTCGCGCGATCGCCGGATTGCCGGTCAGCGCGCGCTCGATGTACGCGTCGCTGAACGTCGAGCCGACCTGCCGCAGGTATTTCGCATACGCGCGAAGAATCGTGACCTCACGCGCGCTCAGGTGTGCGCGCAGCACGAGCCGATTGAAATCGTCGTTCTCGATCCGGCCGCTCCAGATGCGGTCGAACGCGTCCTCGAACAGGCCCTTCACGCGCTCGATGTCGAATTCGGTATCGTCCGCGAGTTCGAGCCCGAAGTCGTGCACCCACGCATGCGCGCCATCCTGCGTCTGGATCCGGTACGGCCGCTCCTCGTCGACGCGCACGCCGAGATGCTCGAGCATCGGCAGGCTGCGCGACAGCGCGATCGGGTCGCCCGCGCGATACACCTTGAAGCGGAACGCGCGCGGCTCGGCCTCGATCGGGCGGTACAGGTTCATCGCGAGCTGGCCGGATTCCTTTACGCGTTCGATCAGCTCGATGTCGCGCACGGCCGTGCGCGCCGGATAGTCGTCGCGATAGCCGGCCGGGAACGAATCCGCATAGCGCTGCAGCAGGCGGTTGCCTTGCTCCTCGCCGAATGCGTCGAGCAGCGCGTCGGCCAGATCGTCCTGCCAGCGGCGCGCGACCTGCACGAGCCGCGCTTCGAGCTCGCGCGTGTCGACGTCGGGCATCGTGCCCGGTTCCGCATGCACAACGAAATGAATGCGCGCGATCGCCGATTCCGACAGCAGCGGCGTGAATTCGACGTTCACGCCGTTGTACGCGTCGACCAGCAGCTTCGCGATGCGCCGGCGCAGGTCGGTGTTGTATTTGTCGCGCGGCACGAATGCGAGGCACGACACGAAGCGGTCGAAGCGGTCGCGCCGCACGAACAGGCGCGTGCGCTGATGTTCCTGCAGTCGCAGGATGCCGAGCGCGATGTCGTAGAGCTGGTCTTCGTCGGCCTGGAACAGTTCGTCGCGCGGATAGGTTTCGAGCACCGTGACGAGCGACTTGCCCAGATGCCCCTTCGGCAGGAAGCCCGCGCGCCGCACGATGTTCGCGCATTTGCGGCGCACGATCGGGATCTCGGTGCTCGACACCATGTATGCAGTCGACGTGTAGAGCCCGATGAAGCGGCGTTCGCCGAGCACCTTGCCGTCGGCGCCGACGAGCTTCACGCCGACGTAGTCGAGATAGCCGGGGCGGTGCACGGTCGCGCGCGAGTTCGCCTTGGTCAGGAAGATCGGCCACGGGCCAGTGATGATCTCCGCGGCGGCCGGCGGCAGCGGCGTCACGTCCGGCGCGCCGGGCGGGCGCAGCGCTTCGCGCAGCAGGCCGGAGCCCGAGCCTTCCATGCCGCGCAGGCCGAAGCCCGTCCCGTCGGACACCAGCGCGTAGTCGCGCTGGCCGAGGAACGTGAAATGATCGGCCACCATCCATTCGAGGAACGCGCGCGCTTCGATGTCTTCCGCGGTCGATTCGCGGGCCTTCATGTCCTTGATGGTCGCGCGCGCGATGTCGACGATCTTCGGCCAGTCCTCGACCGACGCGCGCACGTCGCCGAGCACGCGCGCGATGTCGTCGCGCAGCGTGTCGAGCAAGGTGGTGTCGCCACAGCGGTCGACTTCGAAGTGGATGAACGACGCGAGTTGCGACCGGCCGTCGTCGGACGTTGCGCCGCCGGCGTCGACGCGCTCGATGCCGCCGTTGGTGCCGCGCCAGATGCGGAACACCGGATGCAGCGCGGAGTGCAGCGCGAGCCCGAGGCGGTTGACGGCCATCGTCACCGAATCGACGAGAAACGGCATGTCGTCGTTGACGATCTCGATCACCGTGTGATCCGAGTGCCAGCCGTGCTGTTCGAGGATCGGGTTGTACACGCGCAGGCGTTCGCTGCCGGGCACGAATTTCTGGGCGGTCTGCCAGTGCGCCATGGCGGCGCCATAGAGGTCGGCGATGCTGCGATTCTGCAGATCGTCGGCGTCGACGAAATCGTAGTAGTGACGCAAGAACGGTTCGACGATCCGGAACGTCGCTTCGGGCAGCCGCCCGCGCGCGAACTCGACGACGTCGGAGAGCAGGTGTTCGACGACTTCCTCGTTCTTCGCTTCCATGGCGGTCTCCTGTCGGGTGGCCATTGGCTGCTGCGTTTGTCCGGCATTATGCGCCGATTGATGCGCCGATTGCGTGACGGCGCGATGTGCGGGCGCACAACGGCGTGGCGGGAAGCGGGCGCGTGCAACGGGGGCGTGCAACGGGGGCGTGCAACGGGCGCGCGCGACGGGTTTTCCCGGCGTTGCGCGCGCGGGTCAAGCGAGGTCGGGCGGCTTCAGGTCGGGATGCCGCGCGTAGAGCGGATTCATGAAGTCGAGCAGCATCGTGGTCAGCAGCTGCGACACGAAGTCACGATACGCGAGGAATTCCGAATCGGGACACGATGCTTTGACTGTCAGCAGCGAGCGATCCAATTCGGCTCCCATTTGCAAGACCATGTCGTTCAGCATACTCGCGATTTGTTTGTCAGAAATCATTGGGTTCACCTTTTAACATCCCGCCAACGCGTTACAACTGTTGACGCAGTTCCAGAACTTGAATCCGAAATTGCCGGTTGGCAAAGTCATTGCAGAGCATTTCGCCCGGCACATTGCTCGCCATTGGGCACACGCGGAGGAGTGACGGGGTTCTGGCCTCGTATTAAGTGCGCTAGATCTGGCTTCGGAGCCGATAAAAATGAAGTTCGTCGGCCCTGGCTCCGTCGTATAGACGACCGCCAAATCCTCCGTAAATCGCAACGTTGCGTCGAATCGCTGCCCGACAGCTATGGAGCAGGCCGCCGTTGCCGGAGATGCCGTCACCCTATACGCGTTTTCCTGATCGGAGGATTCTATTTTGTCAACGGCAATATATCGAGATAGCTGCTCGCATTAGCGTATTCGAATTGCCGGTGCCGATTTTCGAGAGAAAAAGCTGATATCCGGCAGCGTGCGTCCACCGGCTGAACGCACGTAGAACCAGGGGCGCTCGTCAGCGTTCGTCGCTCCACAGCTTCCCTGCCGTGGCCCAATTCTCCTTCTTCACGTCGGCAAGAATGATATCGACCGAGCCCGGGTCGCAGCCGAGCGTCTCGCACGTGACGCGCGTGATTGCTTCGACGAATGCGCGCTTTTGCTCGACCGTGCGGCCTTCGAACAACTGGATATTGAAAGTCGGCATGACTGGATGCTCCGATGGTTGGTGTGGGAAAGGTTCGTCGGGATAGCAGCGGCGATGGCTTGTCAGTCGCGATACGACCGGTCGATCCGGTCGAGGCGGCGCAGCAGCGCCGGCCATTCCAGCTCGCCCTCGATCGCGCCGCCGTCGCGCAACTGCTCGGCCGTGCGGTCGGCGACGGCGGGTGCGGGCAGCACCAGCGGCCCGCCGCATGCCTGCGCGCGCACCTGAATGTCGCACGCCTTGATCAGCGTATCCATCAGCACATAGGCTTCGGCGACCGTCCGGCCGACCGTCAGCGTGCCGTGGTTGCGCAGCAGCATCGCGGATTTCGCGCCGAGGTTCGCGGTCAGCCGCGCGCCTTCGGCCGGCGAGAACGCGAGCGCCTCGTAGTCGTGGTACGCGAGGTCGCCGTGAAACCTCAGCGCGTGCTGCGATGCGGGCAGCAATCCGTCGCGCTGGATCGACACCGCGATGCCGGCGGTATTGTGCAGATGCATCACGCAGACGGCGTCCGGCCGCGCGGCGTGTACGGCCGCGTGCAGCGCGAAGCCGGTCACGTTGACCGCGTGTTCGCTATCGCCGATCCGGTTACCCGCGAGGTCGATCTTCACGAGGTTCGACGCGCAGACTTCGTCGAACGTGAGACCGAACGGGTTGATCAGGAAATGGCCGGGTTCGCCCGGCACCGTCGCGGACAGGTGCGTGTAGATCAGGTCGTCCCAGCCGTTCAGCGCGACGAGGCGATAGGCGGCGGCAAGATCGACGCGCAGCCGGCGCTCGGCGTCCGAGATCGGACCGCCGGGCTTCACGGCATCAGGACGGTGTGCGAATGACGACATCGGCTTCTCCGAGGGTAAAGCGGCGCGCGACGGCCACCGTGATCCACGACGCGAGCGCGAACGGCGCGGTGAGCGCGACGATGCCGGCTTGCATCGCGAGCCACTGGATCAGCGCGGCCAGCGCGGCCGCCGCCAGTGCCGCGCGGGTGCCGCGCGACATCAAGGCGAGCGCGGCGAGCGCGCCGTTGAAGCCTAGCAGGCCGTCGGCGAACGTGCCTCCGCTCGCGCCGAGCGCGACCAGCAGCGCGGTCGACGCGAGCGCGCCGGCCAGCGCGAGCGCGGCCGCGCGTCGCGATGCGACCGCGATGCCCGCGACGATCAGTGCGCCGGACCACGCGCCTTGCGCGAACGTGGTTTGTGCGATGCCCGACAGCAGCGCGGGCGCGAGCGATTCGAGCGTCGGAGCGGGAGCGGTAGACACCGCGCCGGCATGCTGCGCCGCGACAAACGGCAGCCATAGCGTGGTGACGACGAGGCACGGGCTCGAATACGGGCATTGCCGCCATTTCGCGAGCGGCGTGCGGATCGCGCGCTGCACGAGCCCGGCGCCGATCGCGGCGAGCGGCACCAGCGGCAGTGTCGCAAGCGCGCTCGGGGCGAACAGCACGACCACCAGCGCCGCCAGCGCACCGTTGAAGCCGTGCAGCCCTTGTTCGACGTCCGCGCGCGGTGCGCCGGTCAGTACGGCGGTCAGGGTCGCGGCAGCCGCGCCGACGAGCGCCGCGCACGCGAGCCGCAGGTCGGTCAGCGCGAGGGCGGCGACCAGCATCGCGCCGGTGAGCGCGTTCGCCTGCAGCACGATTTGGCCGATGCCGCGCAGCAGGATGCGCAGGTCGATGGTCGGCGAAGCTGGGCGGGCGGTAGGCATGGCGGCGGCGGAACAGGACGAGCCGCGAGCATAGGACACAATCCGATGCACCGGAATAGGGAATTCTGGATAGTCAGGATTTGTGGCCGATGCCCTGAAATGGGGCAGGGAGACGCGGTCGGCGCGGATGCGGGACGCGTGTGTTAGCGTTTTCGCGAGATTTGCGCGATTTGTTAGCGAATTTGGGTTGTTGTTATTGTTTTCGTGGCCACGCTGACGCGTGAGCGTGGCGCGACGAAACAAGGAGAAGGAACGATGCGCGAAGTACGCTGGGCGTCGGTCGAAGGCGACGGGATCGAACACCTGACGTTCGAGCGGAGCGACGGCGGCATCGTCGTCGAAAGCGCGGTGGTCGGCCAGCGGTACGGCCGCGCGTACGGGCTGGCGTACCGGGTCGAGTGCGATCCGCGCTGGCGGGTGACGTATGCGGTGCTCAGGGTGATGGGCGGCGGCACGCTCGAACTACGCGGCGACGGGGCGGGGCACTGGCGCGATGGAGCAGGCCGTGCGCTGCCGGAACTGGACGGCTGCGTCGACATCGACATCGCGGCCACGCCGTTCACGAATTCGCTGCCGATCGGCCGCCTCGGCCTCGCGCGCGGCGAACGGCGGCCGCTCGACGTCGCCTACATCTCGACGCCCGACCTGACCGTGAAGCCGGTCAAGCAGGCCTATGCGTGCATCGAGCCCGGCCGGCGCTACCGCTACGAAGGGATCTTCCGCGATTTCACCGCGGAAATGGACATCGACGCCGACGGGCTCGTGATCGACTACGAAACGCTGTTCAAGCGTTTGCCGCCGGTGCGCTGACCTGCCGCGGCCGCGGCCTTCGGCCCAGCCAACGCCGTCGCGACTACCGGCTTTTCCTGCGCCGCCGCAAACCGATCGATCCGCGACGCGATCAGATCGGGATTGCGCAGCACGACCCAGTGCGAACCTTCGATTTCCTCGCGCACGTGCTCGCCGAGCCAGCGATCGAGATCGCTCGACATCTCGGGCGTCACATAGCGATCGCGCACCGGCACGAGAATCTGCACGGGCGCCTGCGCATGCCGTTCGCGCGGCTTTCTTGCCCGCGCCAAAAAATTCGCGCGGTAAAGCTGCAACCCGTTGAGCGCATTCTTCAACTGTGCGGGATCGCGCTCCGGCCGCACGCGCTCGGTGAGCTGCAGCCAGCGCGGCCACAGCGCGGCGGCGCCGAGCCGCCAGACGAGCGACGGCACGACCGGCAGATGGAAGAACGCGATGTACCACGACTTCAGGCTCTGCTTGAGCCGCATCTTCGCGCGGAACACGTGGTCGAGGCACGGGCCGGAGATCGACGTGTACGACGCGATCCGGCCGCGAAACGCCGGGTCGGTCACGGCCTCCCAGCACTGGATCGACCCCCAGTCGTGGCCGACGAGATGGAACGGCCGGCCGCCGCAGGTTGCGTCGGCGACGGCCTTCAGGTCGTCCGCGAGCCGCGCGAGCGTGTAGTCCGCGCGGCGGCGCGGCGCATCGGACGCGCCGGCGCCGCGCACGTCGTATGCGATCACGCGATAGCGCTTCGCGAGCCGTGCGCGGATCGGCGCCCACACGGCCGCCGAATCGGGGTAGCCGTGCACCAGGATCAACGGCGGCGCGCGCCGCGGGCCGCTGACATGGACGGCGAGCTTCACGTCGCCGGAATGGACGGTCAGCATCTCGTGTGCGAGCGCCATGACGTCATGCCTGCGCAACCGGATGCAGCGGCACGCGGCGCGGCGCGGCCTGCGCCGCATAGCGCGCGTTGGTCGCATCGATGTTCGCGAGCAGCGTGTCGAGGCCCTGCAGGTACTGGTGGTTGTCGTGGTCCCACGGATGGAAGCCCGGCCGGAAATAGTCGAGCCATTCGCGCGCGATGCTCGGGAACACGCCGGTCTTCGGGCTGTACAGATACTTCACGAGACGCCACATGCCGCCGAACCGGCCGTGCCGGCGACGATGCGACAGCATCAGCCGCACGTGGAAGTCGAACACGATCGTCCAGAACATCGCGGTGGTCAGCAGCATCGTGCTGGTGCGCAGCAGGTAGCTGCCGATGCCCGGCTTCATCACGGCGTTCCATACGTCGTACGACACGGCCTTGTGCTCGGTTTCCTCCATCGCGTGCCACATCCACATCTGCTGATAGCCTTCGACCGACCCGTCGATCCGGTGCTCGTGGCCCGATAGCAGCTGGTTCGCGAGGATCGCGGTGTAGTGCTCGAGCGCGATCGTGATCGCGAGCTGCATCGAGTGCGGCAGCACCTTCTTGAAGAAGCCGAGGATCGTCCACAGCCGCTTGTCGAGCTTGTGCGCGGGCAGGCCGGACGATTGCAGCAGGTCGTTGTACTCGATGTGCTCGCGCGTGTGCATCGCTTCCTGGCCGATGAAGCCGAGCACCTGCTTCTTCAGTTCCGGATCGTCGATGCGGTCGCGATAGTTGCGCACCGAGTCCATGAAGAAGCGCTCGCCGGCCGGGAACAGCAGCGACAGCGCGTTCATGAAGTGCGTGACCGGCACGCCCTGCACATGCCAGTCCTTCGCGCGTTCGGGCGGCAGCGCGAACCGGATGTCGCGTCGCACCGGCATCATGTTCGGCGTCGTCATGATTGTTCTCCTCCCTGATTGCCTGCGTTGCGGTAGGTGGCGTGAAGCGGGGCGGCCGTCGGCACGCCGTAGCGGGCGGCCGCGCGGCGGGCCTTGGCGGCCTCGCGGCGCGACTTCAGCACGACGAGCGCCTGATACGCGGCCGGCAGCACGCGCACCATCCAGTCGGCGGCCTTCGCGTCGCGGCCGATCAGCACGCGGCGCTTGTTCCTGCGCACGCCGGCGAGGATCGTGCGCGCCGCGTCGTCCGGCGTCGTGATGAAGAACTTCTCGAAGTCGTCCTTGCCTTGCTGCTCGCTCTCGATCATGAAGCCGATCATGTTCTTCGAGATGCGGCTCGACTGCGCGATGTTGGTGCGGATGCCGCCCGGGTGCACGCAGGTGGCCGACACGCCGCAGCGCTGCATGTCGAGCTCCTGACGCAGCGACTCGGTGAAGCCGCGCACCGCGTACTTGGTCGCGTTGTAGCCGCTCATCCCCGGCTGCGCGAAGATCCCGAAGATGCTCGACGTGTTGATCACGTGGCCGTCGCCGGTCGCCTTCAGGTGCGGCAGGAATGCCTTCGTGCCGTGCACGACGCCCCACAAGTTGATGTTCACGATCCATTCGAGATCGCTGTATTCCATCCCGTCGATCGTGCTCGACAGCGCGACGCCCGCGTTGTTGAAGATCAGGTTGACCTTGCCGTGTTCCTTCGCGGTGTCGTCGGCCCACGCGAACATCGCGTCGCGGTCGCCGACGTCGAGCACGCGCGTCGACACGCGCACCTTCGGCGCGATCGCGCGCACGATCCGCTCGGTTTCGGCGAGGCCGACGCCGTTCTTGTCGGCGAGCGACACGTGGCAGCCGGCCTGCGCGAGCTGGACCGCGAGCGAGCGGCCCATGCCCGAGCCTGCGCCCGTGATCGCGGCGACCTTGTTGGCGAAATCTCTCATGTCGGTGGCTCCTTGTCTGGTTCAGGCCGCTTCGGCGGAAGTGGAAGCGGAAGCGGCCGGCGCGGCGACGGGCCGTGCGGTCGTGTCGTGGTGCGGCGCGCGATACGCGTGGTAGTCGGCGATCGAGAAGTGCGCGGTCGCCTGGCGGAAGCGCCAGGTGAAGCCCGGCCACAGCGTCGTGTTCTTGCCGGTGCGCGGATCGAGGTACCAGCTCTTGCAGCCGCCGGTCGACCAGATCGCCTTCTTCAGCTTGTGCTGCAGGTCGTTGTTGAACTGCGCCTCGACGAGCGGGCGCACCTCGATCGCCTCCGCGCGTTCGCGGCGCATCGCCTGCAGCGCGCCGAGGATGTATTCGATCTGCGACTCGATCATGAACACCATCGAGTTGTGGCCGAGGCCCGTGTTCGGGCCGACGATCATGAAGAAGTTCGGGTAGCCCGGCAGCGTCGTGCCGAGATACGCATGCGCGCCGTCGCGCCACGCATCGACGATGTCGAGGCCGCCGCGGCCGATGATCGCGCCGCGCGGATACGGATCCGCGACCTGGAAGCCCGTGCCGTAGATCAGGCAGTCGACTTCATGACGCTTGCCGTCGGTCGTCACGACCGCGTCGGCCTCGATGTGATCGATGCCGGTCGTGATCACGTCGACGTTCTTGCGCGACAGCGCCGGGTAGTAGTCGTTCGAGATCAGCACGCGCTTGCAGCCGAGCGTGTAGTTCGGCGTGACGGCCTGCCGCAGCTCCGGATCGGGGATCTGCTTGCGGATGTGGCGCAGCGCGAGCTTCTGCACGTTCTTCATCAGCGACGGATGGATCGCGAAGCCGAGCACGCGCGATTCGAGCATCCAGTAGATACCGCTGCGCACCGCCTTCTGCGTGAACGGCAGCGCGCGGAACAGCCATTTCTCGAAGCGCGTCAGGTTGCGGTCGGGCTTCGGCATGATCCACGGCGGCGTGCGCTGGAACAGCGCGAGCGTCTTCACACGCGGTGCGATCTGCGGCACGAACTGGATCGCGCTCGCGCCGGTGCCGATCACCGCGACGCGCTTGCCTTCGAGCGCGTAGTCGTGATCCCACTGCTGCGAATGGAATGCGCGGCCCTTGAAGGTCTCGACGCCGGGAATCGCCGGCAGCGCGGCGCGCGACAGGCCGCCCATTCCCGACACCAGCACGCGCGCCGCCAGCCGCTTGCCGTTCGCGAACGTGAGGCGCCAGCGTTGCGCGGCTTCGTCGTATTCGGCGCGCTGCAACTCGTGGTTCAGGCGCAGATGCGGGCCGACGCCGAAGCGCTGCACGCAGTCTTCCAGATACGCGCGGATTTCCGGCTGCGGCGCGAACATGCGGGTCCAGCGCGGGTTCGGCGCGAACGAGAACGAATAGACGTGCGATTGCACGTCGCATGCACACCCGGGGTAATGATTGTCGCGCCATGTGCCGCCGACCGATGCCGCCTTTTCGAGCACGACGAAGTCGGTCACGCCTGTCTGCCGCAGGCGAATGGCCATCCCGAGGCCGGCGAAGCCGGTGCCGATGATGGCGATGTCGGTGGTTTCGTCCGGGCCGTCGTGGCCGGGCGGGCCGAAAGGCAACGTGCGAGCATTCATCCGGGTGTCTCCGATTTGGCTCATTTTAGAATGTTACATTGGTTGATGTAACGATAGTGGCTGAGCCCGGAAACCGCAAGGGACTAGAAGCGCCGCTCTAAGGGCGCGAAGCCGCGCCAGAAAAGGCGGAGCGGGGTTTGGAACGGTTCGGTTTCCGCATTGCGGGATGCGCGGAAAGGGCCGTCGCCAGGGCGTGGGAGGAAGCCGGCGGGGCCGCCGGCACGCGGCGGCCTGTTTGAAACACGATCATGGGCGGCTCGAACGGGCGGCCGTCTCATGGAAAACCCCGGCGACGATCGTGACCTGCGCGAGCGGGCCCGCGGATACACGCCATCGCCTACGTTTCCATTGCGACGTCGCGCGCTGCCGGGCGACGCGTGCGCGACGAAGGTGCGCTCAGTCGTGCTGCGGGGCGGCGTTCGGATCCATCCACATCACTTCCCAGATGTGTCCGTCCGGATCCTCGAAGCTGCGGCCGTACATGAAGCCGAAGTCCTGTACGGGCGTGGGGTCCGCGTGGCCGCCGGCACCGCTCGCGCTGTCGACCAGGCTCGATACCTCGTCGCGGCTCTCGGCCGACAGGCACAACAGTACCTGCGCGTCCGCGTGTGCATCGACGATCCGCTTGCTGGTGAACTGGCGCCACTTGTCGTGCGTGAGAAGCATCGCGAAGATCGTATCGGAGAACACCATGCACGCGGCGGTGTCGTCACTGAACGCGGGATTGTTGACGGCTCCGACCGCCTCGTAGAACGCCTTCGAACGCTTCAGGTCGGTCACCGGCAGGTTGACGAAGATCTTCTTGCTCATCGTTTTGTCCTTTGCATGTCGCGGCGGCACGATTGCCGCCACTATCGACAACGACGGCCGGGAACCGATGGAATCGACAAGCGCCGCGAAATTTTTTTCAGCGAGCCGCTCGCAGGGGAAAACCGGCGGCGCGCTTCGCATGATCTCGTCGAAGCGGGCGACAGCGAACCCGCCTTCTGGCCAAACGCCGACCGTATGTTTCGCGTTTCCCGCCATCCCGGCAAGCACGAAAAAGGCCGACGGGCAGCGCGCCCGTCGGCCTTTTCGAACGCGTGCGGCCGCGCGTTACTTCGCCGCCAGCGCGCCCGCCACACGCTTGTCGATCCACGCGTTGTCCGCCACGCTCAGCTTCCGCGGAATCAGGTTCGCGGCATAAAACGCATCGGCCACCCCTTGCTGAACCGCGACGATCTTGTCGTCGACCGGCACTGCGCCGAACGGCACGCGCTTGATCCACGTTTCCACGAGCGGCAGGGGCAGGCCGACCTTCGGTGCAATCAGCGCGGCCGTTTCGGCCGGATGCCCGTTGACCCACAGCCCCGTCTCGCGCAACTGCTTCAGAATCGCGCCGACCACGTCGGCATGCTGCTCCGCGAACGCCCGGGTCGCTTCGTAGAAGTTGTTGGCCGGCGTAAGGCCCGTGTAGTCGGACAACGTGCGGATCTTCAGCGAATTCTGGGCGGCCGCGTAATACGGATCCCAGACGGCCCACGCGTCGACGTTGCCGCTTTCGAACGCGGCGCGCGCGTCCGCGGGCGGCAGGTAGACCGGGCGGATCTCGTCGTAACGCACGCCCGCTTTCTTCAGCGCTTCGAGCAGCAGGTAGTTCGCGCTTGACCCCTTCTGCAGCGCAACCTTCTTGCCGCGCAGATCCGAGAGCGAGCGGATCGGCGCATCAGCCTTCACGAAGATGGCTTCGTTGTGCGGCGACGGCGGTTCCGCGGCGACGTACACGAAGCTCACGCCCGCCGCCTGCGCGAACACCGGCGGCGGCGCGCCCGTGTAGCCGAAGTCGATGCTGTTCGCGTTCAGCGCCTCGAGCAGCTGCGGGCCCGCCGGGAATTCGAACCACTGGACGTCGTAGCCGAGCGGCTTGAGCCGTGCCTCCAGCGCACCTTGCGTCTTGACGACCGCGAGCAGGCCGGCCTTCTGGTAGCCGATGCGCACGAGCTTGTCCGCGCTGCCCTGCGCGAAGGCCGATGTGGCGGCGGCGACAAGCGCGGTCGCGGCAATGCGGGTGATCCAGCGGGGAAAACGAATCATCGAACGGACTCCATGCGAAATGTCTTCGGAGAGCGGCCGGTGCCGCTCGGTTGGAAGAATCGTCGCATGGGCGCTCAGGCCCGCAAACGAAGCATTGCCGATATGAATATGACGGCCGCGATCCTATGGTTTGTCGCCGTTGCGCTCTGGATCGGGCGTACCAGCGTGCCGCGCCGCTTCGTCGCTGAGCTTCTTGTCGAGAATCGTCGCGACGCGGCCGCCGAGATAGGCGCTCGCCGCATTCTCGAGCGCACGGTTCGTTTCGCCTTCGACGAACACGGCCGCGAGCGGGCGCAGCCGCCAGATCGCATCGACGAGCGCGGGCACGTCGTTGACTGGCGGCAGCGTGCCTTCGTCATAGCGGTCGAGCCGCTTCACGACGAGATCGACGAGCAGCCGCGCGATCGCGTCGAAGTGCGGCCGCGCGAGGCTGATCACGTCGAGCAGTTCGCGCGGCGGGATGCCTTCCTTCGTCATCGCGGCCGCCGCTTCGAGCAGCGCGGGGCTCTTCGCGACGAACGACAGGCCGCGGCGTTCAAGCAGCCCGAGCTCGGTCACGCGCGACAGTTGCGACGCCGTCTGCGGGCCGAACATCTGCGCGAGCGCGGCGAGCGAATAGGTTTTCGGCAACTCGTGCGACCAGCGGCCGCCGATCGCGTTTTCCAGGCCGAGGATCGAGCGCAGGTCGTGACCTTCGTCGATCGCCATGATCAGATCCTGGATGTTCGACAGCGTGTAGCCGCGCGCGAGCAGATGGTTGATCAGCTTCAGCCGCGCGACGTGCGTGTCGTCGTAGATGCCGACGCGCCCGCGCTTCTCCGGTGGCGCGAGCAGCCCGCGATCCTGGTATGCGCGGACGTTGCGCACGGTCGTGTCGGACACGCGCGCAAGCTCGTCGACCGTGTACTCGTTGCGGGAATCCGCAGCGGCCTCGTCGGTATTGGTTGGCGTCTGTTTTGGCATGCGGCCATTCTAGCGCGACGCGACAGGCTCGGGCGACGCGGGGAGCGACCGCGTGCCGTCGCCGAGCGTGCGCTGCATCAGCGCGGAATCGATCCAGCGGCCGTGCTTGAAACCGACTGCCTTCAGCACGCCTGCCGGCTCGAAACCGAACGCGCGGTGCAGCGACGTCGAGCCGCCGGTGCCGCCGTCGGCGATCACCGCGATCATCTGCCGCCACGGGCCGGCCTCGCATCGTTCGATCAGCGCCGCGAGCAGCGCGCGGCCGACGCCGCGCCCGCGCATCGTGTCGTCGATGTAGATCGAATCCTCGATCGTGTAACGGTACGCGCTGCGCGTGCGATACGGCGTCGCATACGCATAGCCGGCCACGCGGCCGTCGCATTCGGCGACGAGATACGGCAGCCCGTGACGCAGCACCGCGACGCGGCGTGCGCGCAATTCCTCGACGCCGGGCGGGATCTCCTCGAACGACGCGACGCTGTGGCGCACGTGGTGCGCGTAGATCGCTTGAATGGCGTCGAGATCGGCATCGGTCGCGTCGCGGACGACGCAGGCGGGAGCAGGGGCGGCGGACATGGTGGCGAAGCGAGCGGACGAAACCGCTACTATGCCGCCCGCCGGGCCGTGCGGTAAAGATGGCAGCCCGCCTACAGGTGGCCGTCCGCCGCGCGAACCGCGCCCGCGATCGCGTCGGCGACACGTTGCACGCGCGGCGACCGGCGCACGTCCGGATGGACGACCAGCCAGATCTCGCGCTCGACGTCGCAGCGCGGCGCGTCGGTCAGCTCGACGAGCGCCGCGGGCGCCGACGACGATGCAGCGACCGCGGCGGGTGCGCCCGCATTCGCGTTCTCGTCCGCGTCCAGCACTGGATCGTCGACGAGAAAGCGCGGCAGCAGCGCGATGCCCGCGCCGGCCACGCACGCGCGATGCAACGCGGCCAGATCGTTCGCGATGAACGCGAAGCGGCGGCCGGCGGCGAAGCGTTCGAGCCACTGCTGCTGCGGCATTTGCGCGAGCGCATCGTCGTAGCCGAGAAACGCCCAGGTGTCGGGCGGTGCGGCGGCCCAGTCGGGTGAAGCGCACAGCGCGAAGCGCATCGTGCCGAGCCGGCGCGCGGCCAGCCCGGGCTCGCTCGGCCGCGACAGGCGCACCGCGAGGTCGGCCTCGCGCGCGTACAGGTTCGCCGCGTGCATCTCGCCCATCAGGTCGATCCGCAGCGCCGGCCATGCGCGCTGTGCACGGGCGAGCTGCGGCGCGAGGAAGTGACTCGCGAACACCGGCGACGCCGACACGCGCACGACGCCGTCGAGCGTCGCCGCACCCTGGGCGGCGCGCGCAAACGCATGCACGTCGGCTTCGACCCGCGCCGCATGCTCGGCGAGCTGCAGCCCTTCGTCGGTCGGCGGCCAGCCGCGCGGCAAGCGGTCGAACAGCCGGATGCCGAGCGCGGACTCCAGCGCGTCGATGCGCCGCGCGACCGTCGAATGCTGGACCTGCAGCGCCCGCGCGGCGGCCGACAGGCTGCCGCCGCGCATCACCGCGAGGAAATAGCGGAGGTCGTCCCAGCTCATCGGCTGGCCGGATACTGGCGTCACATCGGTCGAATTTTGCACAGTAAATGGGCGCGTAGCGGGAATTCCGATCGATTGTGCCCGATGGGATGATCGTGACACTTCATTCGATTGCGAGGAACGTCATGACCCAGACTGTCACTGCCATCCGGATCCGGATCGACCGCCATGGCGACGCCGGCGTGCTGCGTCGCGTCGATGCGCCCGTGGCGCCGCCCGGCGCCGGCGAGGTCCGGATTCGCCAGACCGCCGTCGGCGTCAATTTCGTCGATATCTATTTCCGGACCGGCGCGCATCCGCTGCCGGCGCTGCCGGATGCGCTCGGCGTCGAGGCGGCCGGCGTGGTTGAAGCGGTCGGGCCTGGCGTGATGGATCTCGTCGCCGGGCAGCGGGTCGCGTATGCGGGATTGCCGACCGGCAGCTACGCGAGCCTGCGCACGCTGGCTGCCGAACGCGTGGTGCCCGTGCCCGACGGTGTGAGCGACGACGCGGCCGCCGCCGCGCTGCTGAAAGGAATCACCGTCTACATGCTGCTGCACCGTGTGCGGCGGGTCGGCGCCGGCGATACCGTGCTCGTGCATGCGGCGGCCGGCGGCGTCGGGCTGCTGGCGACGCAGTGGGCGCGCGCGCTCGGCACACGAGTGATCGGCACGGTCGGGTCGGCCGCGAAGGCGGCACTGGTGCGCGCACATGGCGCCGATGCGGTGATCGACTATCGCGAAGCGGATTTCGTCGCGGCGGCGCGCGCGTTCGGCGGCGGTGCGGGCGTCGACTATGCGATCGACGGGATCGGCGGCGACGTGCTGACGCGCACGCTCGGCGCGGTGCGGCCGTTCGGCATGGTCGCGAGCATCGGGCAGGTCGCCGCGATCGGCGCGCGGCAGACGATCGATCTCGACGAACTCGGGCCGGCCCGCTCGATCGCGCTCGCGCGGCCGAGCGTGCTCGGCTTCATCGCGCGCGACGTCGCCGGGTATCGGGAAGCGGCGCGCGCGACGCTCGAACGGCTCGCGGGCGGGATGCACGTGGAGATCGGCGCGCGGCTGCCGCTGGAGCAAGCGGCCGATGCGCACCGGCTGCTGGAGTCGCGCAAGACGACGGGGGCGGTGGTGCTGGTGCCGTGACGGCGGGCGGCGCGGGGGCGCAGCGCGTCACGGCTTCGACGGAAACCGCGGCGATGCGGCCTCCGCGCCACTCAAGCGCGGCTTCCACGCCGGTCAGCGCGGCTTCCACGCTGGTCAAACGCGACTTCCACGCGGGCAGGCGCGGCCTCCGCGTGGCTCAAACGCGGTCTCCACGCCGCTCAATGATGCTTGCGCAGCGGCGCGCTTTCGACGAACCACGCGAGCACGAACGCGATCGCGATCACGGCCGCCGCCGCGAGATACACCACGTGCAGCGATCCGGCGAACGCATGCAGATACGCATCGCGCACGGCATCCGGCAACTGGTGCACGGCGGCCGGGCCGAGCGCGGGCGGCAGCTCCGTGCCGGCCGGCAGCGCCTGCATCACCCGCGATTCGAGCCCGTGCGAGAACAGCGCGCCGAACGCGGCGACGCCGATCGAGCCGCCGATCGAGCGGAACAGCGTGACGCCCGACGTCGCGACGCCCATGTGGCGGAATTCGACCGTGTTCTGCACGGCGAGCGTCAGCACCGGCATCACCATGCCGAGCCCGATTCCGAGTAGCGCCATGTACGCGTACATCGTGTGCAGCGGCGTGTCGAGCGACAGCGTCGACAGCAGCGCCATCGCGACGCCGCCGATCAGCGTCCCCGCGATCGGAAACGGGCGATAGGTGCCGAGCCGCGAGATCAGCCGGCCGCTGATCACCGACATCGCGAGCATCCCGCCCATCATCGGCAGCAACTGCATCCCCGCCTGCGACGGCGTCGAGCCCTTCACGACCTGCAGATACAGCGGAATGAACGTGACCGAGCCGAACAGCGCGATGCCGACGACGAAGCCGATCAGGCCCATCAGCACGAACGTGCGCTCGCGAAACAGCTCGAGCGGCATGATCGGCTCGGCCGCGAGGCGTTCTTCGTAGATGAAGCCGCCGACGGCGACCACGCCGAGCACCAGCGTCATCCACAGCTGCGGCGACGACCACGGCAGCAGCGACCCGCCTTCGCTCGTGAACAGGATCACGCAGGTGAGCGCGGTCGCGAGGAACGCGGCGCCCATATAGTCGATCCGGTGTTTCACGTGCGCCGTGTGCGGCCGGAATGCGATGCCGATCACCGCGAGCGCGACAAAGCCGAGCGGCAGGTTGATCGTGAAGATCCAGCGCCACGACAGGTGTTCGACCAGGAAGCCGCCGAGCAGCGGCCCGATGATCGTCGCGAGGCCGTATACGCCGCCGAACATCCCCTGATAGCGCGCGCGGCGATCGGGCGGCACCAGGTCGCCGATTGCGGCCATCGTGACCACCATCAGGCCGCCGCCGCCGAGCCCTTGCAGCGCGCGCAGCACGATCAGCTGCGTCATGTCCTGCGCGACGCCGCACAGCGCGGAGCCGGCGAGAAACAGCACGATGGCGGCCTGCAGCACGATCTTGCGGCCGTACAGGTCGCCGAGCTTGCCGTACAGCGGCAGCACGATCGTCGACGCAAGCAGGTAGGCGGTGACGACCCACGACAGCTGATCGAGGCCGCCGAGCTCGCCGACGATCGTCGGCAGCGCGGTCGACACGATCGTCTGGTCGAGCGCGGACAGCAGCATCACGAGCAGCAGCGCGGCGATGATCAGCCCGGTGGGCGCGTCGCGGCGGGCCGCTTCGGCGACCGGCGGAGCAACAAGGGTATCGGTTCTCATCGAGATATCTGCCATGGCAGGGAATTGACCGAAATATAGAGGTGATTTGTTGACTGGTCAATTTCTGCCGGGGCTTGATTTGTTGCATTGGTAACAGGAGGTTGCCGGCCGGAAATTTGATCGAGATCACGATGAAAGGCGGCCGGACTCAAGTTTTTTGCAGGCAAACCGTCATCCAGAGTGCCGCGGACCGATCGCCGCCAGATTTTTATCGCTCACGTGCCGTCATGAACCTGAACGCCCTGTTTTCCCGTTTCTCGATCCGTACGCGGATTTTCTCCACGCTCGGTCTCGTCGCCGTGCTGCTCGTCGTATCGGGGGTGATCGGCCTCGTCGGCATGCACAGTTCCAACCGCGCGCTCGATCAGGCTTATACGCAGCAACTGGCCGCGAAGACCGCGCTGTCGGCCGCGAGCCTGAACCTGACGATCGTGCGCACGACGCTCGACCGTGTGCTGCTGCATCCGGATGCGCCGGAAGTACCCGATCTCGTGAAGAAGGCCGACAACTATCTCGCGAAGGCCGACGCAGCATGGCGCACCTACGCGGCGCTGCCGCACGACGGCGACGAGGGCGCGCTGGCTGGCCGGCTCGATACCGCGCGCCAGGCGCTGATCGGGCAGGCGTTGAAGCCGCTGATCGACGCGATCCGCGACGGGCGCCGTGACGACGCGGACCGGTTGCTGATGACGGTCGCGCCGCCGCTGTCGGTCGCGCTCACGCAGGCGACCGACGCGCTCGATACGTACCAGGCCGAACGCGGCAAGGCGGTCTACGACACCGCGCAGATGTACTACGGGTGGATGCGTGCGGGTGCGATCGCCGGCATCGCGTTCGGCCTCGCCGCGTGCCTGGGTTGCGCGGTCGGGCTGCATTTCGCGATCACGCAACCGGTGAACCGGCTGCTGTCGCATTTCCGTCGACTGTCCGAAGGCGATCTGACGTCGGAAGTGCGTTGGTCGTCACGCGACGAAATGGCCGAACTGGTCAGGGGCGTGACCGGCATGCAGCGCAGTCTTGCCGATACGGTGCGGCAGGTGACGCAGGGCTCCGAGGCCATTTCGACCGCGACGCACCAGATCGCGGCCGGCAACACCGACCTGTCGCAGCGCACCGAGGAACAGGCTGCGGCATTGCAGGAAACGGCCGCGAGCATGGAGCAGCTGACGGCGACCGTGAAGCAGAACGCCGATCATGCGGTCGAGGCGCAGGCCTGCGCGGACGACGCGAGCGAGATCGCGACGCGCGGCGCGACGGTCGTCGGCGAAGTGATCGGCACGATGAACGAGATCGACCGGAGTTCGCAGAAGGTTGCCGACATCATCGGCACGATCGAGGGCATCGCATTCCAGACCAACATCCTCGCGCTGAACGCGGCGGTCGAAGCCGCGCGCGCCGGCGAGCAGGGCCGCGGCTTCGCGGTGGTCGCGGGCGAGGTGCGCACGCTCGCGCAGCGTTCGGCATCGGCCGCGAAGGAGATCCGCGCGCTGATCGGCGAATCGGTGGAACGCGTTGCGATGGGCTCGCGGCTCGTCGGCGTGGCCGGCGACACGATGCAGGACATCCAGCGGGCGATCGGCCGCGTGACGGGCATCATGACCGAGATCGCCGCCGCGTCGAACGAGCAGCGCGACGGGATCGAACAGGTGAACCGCGCGGTGTCGCAGATGGATCGGGTGTCGCAGCAGAACGCGGCGCTGGTCGAGCAGGCGGCCGCGGCCGCGGCGTCGCTCGAGGAACAGGCGGACGGGCTGCGTCGGGCGGTGGGGGCGTTTCAGGTGGCGTGAGTGATGGCGGGGACGGGCGGCGGGGTGGTTGTTCGGGGAGCCGGCCTGCGATGTACTTTAGCGGGGGCTTCAGTCTGTGTTGTCCCGGATGATCCGAGCGAGAAGGTTTGTGCCTTCCGTCGGGCTTTCCTAGCGGGTCAATGTACATACACCGACCAGCGAGTCCCGGAGTACGTTTGCTTCGATACGCTCAAAACAAAGGCAACCTGGCACGAAGCCAATCCCACTTGCTTGGTGGGATTGGCAGGGACTTTTCGTAGTTCGACTCATCGGTGAAGTCGACGTAGCGAACCATGTTGCCCTCATAACTCAACGGCTGATGAAAGCGCTTTCCGTGATACCAGTTCACGGAGAAGTATCGTCTGGCCAGGAGGTCCCCTTTGTCACTGAAGACTCTCAATTCTATTTTGTCATTCGTCCCATCCTGATCGTTTCCGGCGGTGCCGCACATCGTGAATCGGTATGGAACGCCATTCATGTTTTTTATGCCGCCGTCCAGTGTTTCAGGACGATTATAAAAATCGCAACGCCCATAGGCGGGGCGATTGAGGTGAATGATCAAGCCGATGCCGATGTAGACAATAAGGGCTAAGCCAATGTATCTGATGGTTCTAATCTGCGCGGGTTTTCGCACACTTCCGATTCCGGTTGCTTTGGTGGATCTTTGGGCGCTGCCTTATCGGCTTTCGGCTGAGGTCGAGGAGCAGCACTCTGCTTCGGAACCTTCACAGCGGGAGATGTCGCATCGGGAGGAGCGGGTGGCGGCTTCGCCCCCGGAGCCGGCCGGTCGAACGACACGCTTTTGTGAGTATCAAGGGGAATGCATCCTTGGGCTCCCTTGTACTCCTTCAACTCGGATCCGAACCACCCCTTCTGGGGCTGGTAGTAAGGCACCTTCTTGACGTCGGCCATCGCATATTCCGCTCACAACGAATGACCTGGCATCGTAATCGCAGGCTGCAAGCGGGTGAATGGTCGAGTGCTGCCGGAAGTGGCCGAAAGGCCAGTGGACAAGACGTGTGGGCAGAAGGAAATGTGCCCGATTGTTTCAACGAGCGTCATGCGGAAGCTCGCGCCCGTGGCGCGCGAACCGTCCGCCCCCTCACCCCCCCGCGAGCTGCCCGGCCGCCCGCGACGACGCGACGAGCAGCAGCTTCATCGTCGCGCGCGTCGCGCCGACGAACAGCTTGCGAGCCGCGCGCGCATCGAGCGTGTCGAAGTCGATCTCGGTGAGGATCACGCACGGCGCGGATTGCCCCTTGAAGCGGTAGATCGAATCGAGCAGCACGTCGCCTTCGCGATATTCAGGGTTGCCGAACAGATCATACTTACCCGTGAAGTGCTTGACCCGGTGCGGGCCGAGCTGGTCGAGCGACGCGAGCGCCGAGTTTTCACGGCCGCGATACGACAGCACGGCGATGTCCTGCTTGCGAAAACCGAGCGACAGCGCATGCGTGATCGCGCGCTTGGTCGCGTCGATGCAGGCTTCGGCGAGCGCGTCGCCCGATGCGCCATCTTCCCCGTATGACGACACCGACGGATCGGAACCGTCGAACGGGCTGCCCGAACGCAGTTCGGCCGCCAGCGGCTCGACGCGTCCGACGACGTCGCGCACGAACTCGAGCAGATCGCGCGGGCTGCGATAGTTCGTCAGCGCCTTCAGCGTGACCCAGCCCGGCAGCGCGACGGGCTCGCGCAGGTAGAGGTTCTGCAGCGGATCTTCGAGCCACCACCATGCACCGTGCGGCGCGAGCAGGCGCTCCAGTGCCGTTGCCCACGGCGCGTGGAAATCCTGCCCTTCGTCGACGATCAGGACATCGAAGCGCCAGTGTTCCGGAATCGGTGCTTCAGCGAAGCGCGCCTCGAGCCGCTCGAACGCGCCGGGCACGGTGAAGTCGGGCGTATAGCCGCCGTCGCGCACGACCCAGTCGCACAGCTGATGGTAGTTCGCGATCTTCGCGCCGGCCGGCGCGATGCGTGCGATGTAGTCGGCCAGCGGCCGGTTGAAACACACGTAGAGCACGCGCTTGCCGGCCGCGACCGCGTCGCGCATCGCCTGCACCGCAAGCTGGGTCTTGCCCGAACCCGCGGTGCCCGTCACGCGCAGCCGGAACGGCGTGAATTCGAGCTGGCGCGCCCACGCGGCAAGCCCGCCGGACAGCCGCGTGACGAGCGTGCCGGCCTGCCCGACGAGTGCGCTCGTGTCGGGCGTGAGCGCCAGCTCGTCCGCGAGGAAATGATGCAGCTTCGCTGCGTTCGGCAACGGTTCGTCGTGTTCCGGCAGGATCCGCAGGATCACCTGCGCGAGCTGCGCCTTGCGCGACGCGTCGACGATGCGGTCGGCCGCGACGCCGGCGATCGCCGTGTCGCGGATCGAGTAGTCGGGGCAGTACAGCAGCGCCTCGACGCCGTAGACGCCCGCGCCGAGCACGGCGGTCAGGCGCCGGTGCAGCGTCTCCTGCGTACGCGCGAGCTGGATCGGCACGTTGCGCTCCTTCTGCAGGTAGACCTTCACGAGCCCCTTCGGCGTTTCGCGCAGGAAACCGGCTTTCTGCTCGATCAGCAGCACGCGGCCGGCCGGACTGACGACGACGAACGCCGCTTCGCCGAACACCGAGAAGCCCTGGTCGGCGCGCGTCCAGTGCACGCCGTGATAGACGGTGTAGCTGTCCGGCAGCGCGTGCTCGAGGGCCGCGAGCGTCTCGCGCTCGCGTTCGGCCGCGCCGGTGGCGGCGAGGCTTTTCCAGTCGTCGGGAATGAGGCGGGCCATGAGCTCGGGCGGCGGATGCCGATAAGGGCGTGAACAGGTCCGGCTATTGTACTGATGAACCTGTTCACGACCGCCGTGCAGCACGGACGCGAGCCGTTCGGGCGGGAAGCGAGTGCGGCCGACGGCCGCGACTTACCCGCGCGCGAGCCGTTTCGCGAGATCGGCGCTGAGGATCGCCATGCGGGCGGGTTTTTCGTAGCAGACGACGTCGAACGCGCGAATCACTTCGCTGATGTCGGCTTCGCTCGCGCGGCCGGTCAGCAGGTCGCCCGTCAGTACGAAGATGGGCGCGCCCGGATTGTCGGACGTGCGCACGGCCTTGATCGCGGTTGCGGCGGTGCTGTCGTCGAGCAGCCATTCGGTGACGACGGCGTCGAACGCCTGCCCCTGCAGTGCGTCGACGAACGGCGCGAGGCCGTCGAACGCGGCGGTCGCGAAACCCTGCCGTTCGAGATAGCGGCACAGCTCGGTCGCGCTGACGCGATCGGGATCGATCACCGCGACGACGAGCTTGTCGCTCTCGGCGCGGCGCGGATAGATCTCGATCTTGTGCACGTCGTACGCGTTCTGGTACAGCACGCCGCTATGGCGCAGCACGCGCCAGCGGCCGTTCTGTTCGTACGCGACGAACTCGGGGCGTGCGCCGGCTTCGAGCGGCGCACCGATCCATGCGGTGCACGGAATTTCGGCGACGCCGGCATACAGGACGGCCTCCTGCGAATAGGCGCCGACCATGCCTGGGTCGAGCGCCTGCGCGCCGAACAGCTGCGCGGCCGGCTCGCCGTAGGCTTCGGCGACTTTCTTGATCTGCGCGAGGGTCCAGGGGCTGCTGCCACGCAGTTTGCGGTGGCCCTGCGAAAAACTCAGGTCGAGGATGCGGCACAGCTCGGTGGTTTGCTGGCGTTTGCCGATGCCGTTGCGGCTCATCAGCTCGCGCACGCGCTCGGCTACCGCGAGGGAATCCGTGGTGATTGCTTCAGTGGTCATGCTACGGGAACGGATCGTGACGTTCAGAACGACGCCTTTCGGCAGTCTCGGCGGACAGTCTTGACGATGTCCAGTGGCGAGCCGACCGGCCACGCGCGGAAAAGATAACTTTACCGCAAAACCGCCGTCATTCCATGCGTTCAAGCGTGCGTTTGTGTGAAAGGTGTGTCTTGACGTTACGCTGCGGCGCGCCAGTTGCGCGAGCGCGAACGATGCGTTGAAAACCCTCAGGCGCGGATCGCTGCTTGCCACGCGCATATTCCACGTGGATCGGCACGTAATGCACCGCAGCAGGGACGGAATGCACCAGGCATGGGCGCGTCGCGGCGCGCACGACGTCGGCATTGCGGAACTGGCGGTCGACAATTCTGCACAAGCCATCCGACGCGTGTGGACGGTTTCCTCTAGTGGAGCCCCACGCAGATACATTGATCGGCGAGCCCGAACGCGCGGCGCCGACATGCTACGATTCCGCGTCTCAAAAAAGATGCGTTGAACCCATGCAGAAGAAATTTGTGATGCGCGGTTACGAGATGAACTGCGAACCGTGCGTGACGGCGGACGGCAAGTACGCCGCCCAGGTCGAGGTCACGAAGTTGGGTTTCAGCCGCGAGGCGGCGTTCCGCAATCTGGGCGAATTCGACACCGAAGCCGAAGCCGTTTCCTACGCGCAAAAATTCTCCGAAGAGTGGCTGAGCCGCTACGCGTAGCGCGTCGCATCCCCGCGCGATGCGCGCGCCGGCGAGACGGCATGCGTTGATCCGCCGGCGGGGCGAGCAGGCAATCCGATTCATCCGAAGCGAACACGACCGACGCGCCGATGCGTGGCGCGTCGGTCGCGTGCGTTCGCGCGTGCATGGCGTAGCCGGACCGGTGTGCCGGCCGGCGGCTTGCGGCGTGCCTGACCGGGCGCTCCGGCCGGTCAGGGCAGCCGATCGATCCTGATTAATTCGAGATAGTTGCGAATGGCGGCAGAACTTTGTAGATTAATGCCTCGCGTCGCGAAGTACCGATCGGTTCAAGGCAACGCAACTGGAGACTGCGAATGTCCACCTTGTGCATGCAGACCGTCGTTCACGGTAAAACTGTCCAGGTCGTGTTGTCGCCGGACAGTCGTTCAGCGAGGATTTACATCATCGACGACGGATCGGGCAGCTATCCGCCCCGCACGATGAGCATCCAGCAGTACATCAACGCAGGCATGGCGGACGAGGAGATCATCCGGCATGTCCTCGAAGTCGTTGCCATCTCGGTCGAGCAACTTGCCCGATTGCAACCGTTCCATCGCGCGAACGGTAGCCACCCGCGTTATTCCCACTGATTTCGGTCGCGGCGGGATGGCTTGGTCCGCCCCCCGCCCGATTGCCTGCTGCCGTATCGGACTGCCGTTCGACAGTCCGTCGCGCGCGGCCTCGACACGTCACATCGTCTGCATTCTCCGCCGTCAGGTTTGCGGTTGCACGCTCGGGTTTGCATCGATGGCGGTCGTGGCCAACCGTTGATGGGGGTCCGGATGGCGCGCGTCGCGGTGGCGTCGGTACGTGTCCCGGCGCGCGCGGCCGGCGCCGCCCGATCCGAACGCGTCGAGCAACGCATGTCCCCTCGACGTCAGGTGCACGCGGCGATACCCGCCGCCGGCGTGTTCCAGCATGATCAATTGTCGCTCGAGCAGCGTGTCGATCTCGGCACGGCTCGTGTCCAGCTGATCCGGCGCATGACGGATCAGCATCAGGGTCGCGAATTCGTGTGGACTGAGCATGTTCGTCTCTCTTGGTGAATGCATCGGGCAGGCAGCCGCACGACGCGCGACGAACCGGTGCGCTACCGTGCCGCCGCCAGCCTGGCCGATAACCCATCGAAACACGCAGCGCGTGAACCGCGACTGCGTTGAGCGACACCTAAAATAGGACAGCCGTTGCGAATTTCAAGGGGCCGTTCGACACAGCACGAAGGGAGGTTTCATGGACCTTTTCGACATCGTGAACGAGCAGATGGAGGCCGTTCGACTGCCGCTCTATGCCGTGACCGTGACTGCCGCCGCACGCGTCAATACGCCATTGATCGCGATCCTGCACTGGCATGGTTTTCTGCGCGAAACACCGCTTGCGCTGCCGCGCGTCGACCTGCGGCGGCGCCCGGTGCCCGGCAGTGCGATTCAGCTCGATCACCGGTGGCATGCGATCGAGGCCGTCGACGCGATGCTGCTCGATGCCGCATGGCGGCTCGGCGCATGGGAACTCGAGCGCGTCGAGCGGCGCGGCTGCAATACGATCGGCGCGCCGCCCGGCGAAGCGCTTGCGTGCCGCCAGGCATTCGGCGATTACGGTAGCGGGCCGTCCGCCGAATGCCATTTGATCGACGGCGCACCGGACCGTGACGAACTCATGCGGCTTGCCGCGCGCACCGGATACGCGAGGTGGCTGTTCCGCCCGGTCAAGGGCGGGCTCTGGCGCGTGCTCGACGAGCCCGACGACACGCTCGATGCCGACGGCGGCCGGCAGCCGCCGTGTCCGGTGTTGCCGCGACCGCCGCAGCCGCGTGCGCGTCGCGCGCTCTATCGGCTGGGCAGGATCGACCGCATCCTGATGCGCTGAAACATTTTGTTACAAACAGGCGTTTGATCGGCCCCTTGAAGCGCGCGCGGCGCGCCACTATTTCGCATTTCGCCAGTCGACGGCACGGCTGCGCACCCATGTTTCACCGGTGCGTGCGCCGCCGGATTCCCTTTTTTTCAGGTGATCTCTCATCGCTCAGGAGATGAAAATGCAGATTCGTCCCCTCTACGACCGGGTTATCGTCAAGCGAATCGAACAGCAGCGGACGACAGCCTCGGGCATCGTGATTCCCGACTCCGCCGCCGAAAAGCCCGAGCAGGGCGAAGTCATTGCAGTCGGCAGCGGCCGGCTGCTCCAGGACGGCTCGCAGCGCCCGCTGCAGCTCGAGGTCGGCGACCGGGTTCTGTTCGGCAAATATGCAGGCCAGACCGTCAAGGTGGACGGCGAGGAACTGCTCGTCATGCGCGAAGAGGACGTCATGGGCGTACTCGAACCCGACGCGCAAGCCGCCAAAAAAGCGGCCTGATACCCGATTGGTCCGCGCCGCACCGGTGTTGGCCCGGTGTGCGCGGCGTTCCGTACAACGAACCAACTCATCCGGAGCAACGAAATGACTGCAAAAGACGTGAAATTCCGCGACGGTGCGCGTAGCCAGATCGTCAAGGGCGTGAATGTCCTGGCGGACGCGGTGAAGGTGACGCTCGGTCCGAAGGGCCGCAACGTGGTAATCGAGCGCAGCTTCGGCGCGCCTGTCATCACGAAGGACGGCGTGTCGGTCGCGAAGGAAATCGAGCTGAAGGACCGCTTCGAGAACATGGGCGCGCAGATCGTCAAGCAGGTCGCGTCGAAGACCGCCGACGTGGCCGGCGACGGCACGACGACCGCCACCGTGCTGGCGCAGGCGATCGTGCAGGAAGGGATGAAGCACGTCGCGGCCGGCATGAATCCGATGGATCTGAAGCGCGGCATCGACAAGGCCGTGGGCGCCGTGCTCGACGAACTGCGCAAGCTGTCGCGGCCGATTTCCACCCACAAGGAAATTGCCCAGGTGGGCGCCATCTCCGCGAATTCGGACGACGCGATCGGCAAGATCATCGCCGACGCGATGGAGAAGGTCGGCAAGGAAGGCGTGATCACGGTGGAGGACGGCAAGTCGCTCGAGAACGAACTCGACGTGGTCGAGGGCATGCAGTTCGACCGCGGCTACGTCAGCCCGTACTTCATCAACGATCCCGACAAGCAGGCGGCCTATCTCGACGACGCGCTGATCCTGCTGCACGACAAGAAAATCTCGAGCATTCGCGATCTGCTGCCGATTCTCGAGGCGGCGTCGAAGGCCGGCAAGCCGCTGCTGATCGTCGCGGAAGACGTCGAGGCCGAAGCACTCGCGACGCTCGTCGTGAACGCGATGCGCGGCATCCTGAAGGTGGCCGCCGTGAAGGCCCCGGGCTTCGGCGACCGGCGCAAGGCCATGCTCGAGGACATCGCGATCCTGACCGGCGCGACGGTGATCTCCGAGGAAACCGGCAAGCAGCTCGACAAGGCCACGCTCGAGGACCTCGGCCGCGCGAAGCGCGTCGAGGTACGCAAGGACGACACGATCATCATCGACGGCGCGGGCGATGCCGCGCGCATCGATGCACGCGTGAAGTCGATCCGCGTGCAGATCGACGAGGCGACGAGCGACTACGATCGCGAGAAGCTGCAGGAGCGTGTCGCGAAGCTGGCGGGCGGCGTGGCCGTGATCAAGGTGGGTGCGGTCACCGAAGTCGAAATGAAGGAGAAGAAGGACCGGGTCGACGATGCGCTGCACGCGACGCGCGCGGCGGTCGAAGAGGGCATCGTGCCGGGCGGCGGCGTCGCGCTGCTGCGTGCGCGCGCGGCCTTGTCGGACATCAAGGGGGCGAACGCCGACCAGGATGCCGGCATCCGGATCGTGCTGCGCGCGCTCGAGGCGCCGCTGCGCGTGATCGCGTCGAACGCGGGCGACGAGCCGTCGGTCGTGATCGCGAGGGTGCTCGAAGGCAGCGGCAACTTCGGCTACAACGCGGCGACCGGCGAGTACGGCGATCTGGTCGAGGCGGGCGTCGTCGATCCGACCAAGGTCACGCGCACCGCGCTGCAGAACGCCGCGTCGATCGCAGGCCTCGTGCTGACGACCGATGCCACCGTCGCGGAAGCGCCGAAGGAGGAAAGCGCGCAGCCGGCAGCGGCGCCTGAACTCGGATACTGACCCGCCTCGCAGGCAACGCCTGCGAGTATCGACGTGCCGCCGGCCGGAGCGGCACTGTTCGGCGCGCGCGGAAGCGGGGCGCGCGCGCCGGCTTTTTCGTTGATGCAATACCGATCATGAAGCTCGAACTGTTGATCGATTCCCATGCGTTGCACATCGAGATCGACGACGTCGTCGCGGGCCTGCTCGCCGCGCGGCTCGGCCTCGCGCCGGACGGCGATCACAGCGACGCGATCGCCCGTTATCTCGGCGAGGCCGCCGCGCCGTGGACGCTCGACGACAACCACATGCGCAAGCGCGTGATGCGCCGGCTGATTCTCGATGTCGCCGACCCGACGCTCGTCATCCAGTACCTGATGGCCGATCAACCGGATCCGGGCGGCGCGGGCCTCTGACCCGCGCCCGCGTCGCCGGATGCATTTCTATCGCGTGGCCGGCCCGTCGGTCTGGCCTCGCGTTGCACACGCGCGCACCGCGTGCGCGATGTCGTGCGGCCATCGCCTGTTCTTCCATCGCCTGCGCGTCATGCAGTCCGCAGCCGGTCCATCAACCTTCATCGCCTGCAGTCGTGTCTGTTGCCGCATCGTTCTCCGTTCGGGGGCGAAGCGGCGTCCTGCGCGTGACGCGGACGCCTGTCTGGCCGAGGTCATGCGCCGTCCGGCTTGCGGGCGGCACGCTGCTGCGGAACCGGTGCGCTGGAACCGAGCTCGGCGCCCGTCATCGGGTCGCTGTCCGGATCCGATGCGAGCCGCTGCGCCATCGCGTCGATCGCTTCTGCCTGCTGCGGCTCGAGCATGCCCTCCGCAATGCCCGTGCCGCCATCGACTGCCGGCTCGGCGGGGCGAATCTCGAGACCGTCGCCGTGGTTCCACGGCCCGACCAGCGGCGCCGCATCCGGCTGCATCCGGAAGTACACGCGGTCGTGAGGCTCGACCGGCGGCAGCTTGCCCGGCGGGAAGTTCGCGGTGATCGCATACAGCGCCTTCTCGAACGACTTCTGGTGCGACACCTCGCGGGTCATCAGGAAGCCCAGCGCGTCGCGGATGCCCGGGTCGTCCGTCACGTTGATCAGCCGCTCGTAGATGATCTTCGCGCGCGCTTCGGCCGCGATGTTCGAGCGCAGGTCGGCCGTCGGTTCGCCGATCGTGTCGATGTAGGCGGCCGACCACGGCACGCCGCCCGAATTGGTCAACGGTGCGCCGGCGCCGTACAGCAGCTGCGTCACGTGGCTGTCGTTGCCCGCGCCGTGCAGCTTGCGGTACAGCTCGGCCTGCTCGTCGACCGCTTCGGCGAGCTCGCCCTTCGCGCCGCGATTGAGCATCGCCACCAGCGAGCCGATCACCTCCAGGTGGCTCAGCTCCTCGGTCGCGATGTCGAACAGCATGTCCTTGCGGCCCGGGTCTTCTTCGGTGATGGCCTGCGTGAAATAGCGCATCGCGGCGGCGAGTTCGCCCTGCGGTCCGCCGAACTGCTCGAGCAGCAGGTTCGCAAGCCCCGGATTCGGCGCATCGACGCGCACCGTGTACTGAAGCCGTGTGTTGTGGATGAACATGGAATCTCCGTGGAATGGGTTGCACGACATGCGCCGCGTCGAAACGGCAGCACGACGCGCACAGCACGAAGCGGTCCCGCGCGGCGAGGGCGTCGCGGGAGTCGCGCGCGAACGTGCGGCGTGGGTCGGGCATGCATGCTGCTCGGGGCTCCCGGCCGCGCGAGCGTGCGGCCTGCGCGCCGGTCTTTCACGACTCGAAAGCGTGGCCACGCGCGGTCCATACCGGCATGACGATCATCATGTTCCTGATGGTGTTCGTGCCGCAGCGGAGCCGGCACCGCGACGGCGTCGCGCTGCACGTCAGGCACGACGAACGCGTCGCGGCGACGCGCTCGGCGAGCGATCAGTCGATCGGATGATCGGCTGATCGGCATCGAGGATGCATCGGAGACGGAGCTGCCCGGTCTTGCGAACGGGTACCGCGCGCCGGCGAAACGGGCGGCCGTTGACGGCCGGACGGCGGCATGCGACAAAAGGGATGCGGCGGGTGCTGCGGATACGCCAAGCGACGCGTCGCAACCGGCGGCGTCTGCTGCCGCACTTACAAGCGGTTGTCATTCGGGTTGCGTCGGCCGTGCCGCGTGCGACGCCGATTTCTCGAAGGAGGGCGGATGGCGACGCTCGACAGGAATGCGCTGACGGAGCGAACCGAGACCGGCATGCGCGACGTCTTCGCGGGCACGAGGCGCGGGCCCGGCGCCGTGCTTCTGTTCGCGGGGCCGGCGATCATCGCGTCGGTCGCGTACATGGATCCCGGCAATTTCGCGACGAACATCCGCGCCGGTGCGCAGTTCGGCTACGCGTTGCTCTGGGTCGTGCTGCTGGCGAACGTGATCGCGATGCTGTTCCAGGCGCTGTCGGCGAAACTCGGGATCGCGACCGGCCGGAATCTCGCGGAGCTCTGTCGTGCCCATTTCCCGCAGCCGGTAGTCGTCGGCATGTGGATCGTGAGCGAGCTTGCCGCGATGGCGACCGAGCTCGCGGAATTTCTGGGAGGCGCGATTGCGCTGTCGTTGCTGTTCAACCTGCCGACGCTCGCGGGGATGGCCGTGATGGCCGTCGTGACCTACGGCATCCTGCTGGCCGACCGGAACGGCTTCCGCCCGATGGAGATCGTGGTGGGCATGCTCGTGGGCGTCATCGGTCTGTGCTATCTGGCCGAGCTGTGCATCGCGCCGGTCGCGTGGAGCGAAGTCGGGCTGCACGCGGTCGTGCCCGAGTGGCCGCGCGGCGAGGCGCTCACGATCGCGGTCGGCATCGTCGGCGCGACGATCATGCCGCATGCGCTGTATCTGCATTCCGGGCTCACGCAGCGGCGCGTGTCGGGGCTCGACGTGGCGCAGCGCCGGATCATGGTGCGTTTTTCCAATCGGGAAGTGATTGTTGCATTGTCCGTCGCCGGCGCCGTGAACATGGCGATGGTCGTGATGGCGAGCGCGGCGTTTCATGCCGGCTATCGCGATGTCGCGGAAATCGGCACCGCGTACCGGACGCTGACGCCGCTGCTCGGTGCGGCCGCGGCGGTGGTCTTTCTCGTGTCGTTGATGAGCTCCGGCATCTCGAGTTCCGTCGTCGGCACGATGGCCGGGCAGATGATCATGCAGGGCTTCGTCGGATTCCGGATTCCCGTCTGGCTGCGCCGGCTCGTCACGATGGTGCCGGCGTTCGTCGTCGTCGGGCTCGGCGTCGAGTCCACGCACGCGCTCGTGATCAGCCAGGTCGTGTTGTCGTTCGTATTGCCCGTGCCGATGCTGGCGCTGGTCTACTTCACCGGACGTCGCGACATCATGGGCGCGTTCGCGAACGGGCGCGCGACGCACTGGGCCGCGATTGGCGCGACGGTCGTCATTTGTATGCTGAATGTCGTTTTACTCGTGCAGCAATTGCCGTAGTGATTCGTATTGCGGCAGTAAGCGAATAACGGTTTTTCGGCGTGAGTTAAATAAGCGCGGTGGAAAATGTTGCATGCCGGCATCGCGGCGATATGTCTTTTTTACGGTGGCATGCAAGAAGGAGGAGGCAGGCCCGCGTGGGTCGGCGGGCCTGGTCGCTTATCGCGCTTTCAGCATTTCGTCGGCGATGCGATACGCGTGGAGCGCGCGCTTGGATTCGTAGTCGGCAATCGCCGATACGTTGCGGCCGGCATCGCGTGACAATAACCCTTGCAGCGCGGCCGCCGCAAAGAAGTCACGCAGTTCCGGCACCGGCTGCGTCGATTCCGGCGGCGCGGCAACCACGGGCTCCGGCTTCCAGAAAACCGGCGACGGGAGCGAGGCTTTGTGTACGGAAGCAGTTTTCTTGGGGCTCACATCCTGGGACAACGACATCATTTCTTCCCCTTCGATCAGGTGTCAGTTGTGAAGCAACGTAAGGTTCCTCGTTTTACTTGGCCAGCAGGTTTATTTTTGTCGTCCTGAAGAAGTGCTAATCGATGGAGCGACGCGAATATTCGCCGGTAATGCCCCAATCCGTCAGACGAAAACTAACGGGTTGCAGCCGTTATACAAGAGCATCTTTTGTTCCCAAGCGCGTTGAAGACGAGTGCGCTGTGTGTGAATCGATTGCGAGGGGGATGTCGACGCGAACGACGTACCGGGAGCACGCGATGACTGTGCGATGGCGCACTGATGTATGTGCCGGTTTGAGTGTTCGCGCGAAAACTCAGAGGAATAGCGTTCGCGATGAATGGCACCGCACGTGATCGTCATGATCGAACAAGCGGGGCCGGCGACATGCGCGATGTGAGTGTCGAAATGCGCTGTGCGCGCTCGCCATGATTCAGCAACGGCTGCTGAATGCGATCGCGTTACGCCGGCATATAGGTGAACGGCTCGCCGTCTTCCCGTTCGACCGACAACAGCCGCTTCAGTTGATCGAGCGCGAACAACTGCTTGCCTTCCGCCGCCGCTTCTTCGATCGCGGCATCGACGAGTTTTCTTGCGCGTGCAAGGATCACGGACCGCTGACGCGCGATCTCGAGCACCATGCGTTGCTCGACGTTCAGCCGGTTCGATTGCTTGTCGCTCAGGTGACGCCAGCGCGCGCGAAGCTCGGCCCACGTGATGCGCTGAAATTCCGGAATCGTGCGCGGGAGCATACCGGCTTCCGCGGGCTCGGGCTGCGCGCGCAATGCACATCGCAGCGCTTCGCGGGCGCGCCATTCATCGGAAAACGGCGCATACGCGTCGCGCGTGCGGCCGATCGGATTCGCACGTTCGATTTCCTTTTCGAGCAGGTAGGTCAATCGTCTCAGTGCGGAGCCGTGTGCGAGCATGTCGGGATCGAGCATCCGGATCCGGCGCGATGCATCGGCAACGTGGGCCTTCAGCTCCCACAGCGTCAGGCGCAGATGCTGGACCTCGAGGATCAGGCGCTGGACGTCGGCATACGTGCACTTCGTCCACCATTCGGTGAGGTCGTTCAGCTTCGGGGGATCGAAGGGCGGGAGGATCATGGTTACTGCAGCGGTACTGTATGGATATACAGTTTATCGCGCGGTAACATAGCGCCGTCAAGGCGAAAAAATGGGGCCGGCCGGCGGATAATCCTGATCGGCGGTGACGCTGCCGGTGGCCCGGCCGTGCATCGACTTCCCGTGTTTTCGTCATACAGATCCACTTACCTGAGAGCCTGATCCGGCGGCCGCCATCGCATACGTCGACGAATGCACCGGCGTACCGACGCCAACAGAAAACAATGACCACCACCTATCCGCTGCATGACGCACTGACCCGCGCCGACCAGGCGTTCCCGGCCGATGCCGACATCGTGATCGCCGGCGCCGGCATCATGGGTTGCGCGGCTGCGTACTATCTGGGCCTGCGCGGCCTGAAGGCCGTCGTGCTCGACAAGTCGCGCATCGCCGGCCAGCAATCGACCCGCGCATGGGGTTTCGTGCGGCAGCAGGGCCGCGAATCCGCGGAAGTGCCGCTGATGATGGCCGGCATGCGGATCTGGGAAGGGCTCGAGCAGGCGCTCGGCTTCGACCTCGAATGGCGGCAGGGCGGCTGCCTCTATATCGCCGACAACGAAGACGACTGGGCATCGTTCCAGGCATGGCTCGCCGTCGCGCGCGAACACGGGCTCGACACGCGCACGCTCACGCGTGCGGAGATCGGCGCACGCGTGAGCGGCCTGTCGACGCAGGCGCGCACGCTCGGCGGGCTGTACACGGCGACCGACGGGCAGGCCGAACCGCGCCGCGTGGCCGCCGCGTTCGCGGCGCGTGCGGCCGAAGCCGGCGCGCGTTTCTTCGAAGGCTGCGGCGTGACGGCGATCGAGACGGCCGGCGGCGCCGTCGTCGGCGTCGTGACCGAGCGCGGCACCATCCGCACGCGGCGCGTGATCTGCGCGGCCGGCGCGACGAGCTTCCGGCTCCTCCACGGCGTCGGCATCCGGCTGCCGCAGCAGGCCGTGCGCGGCACCTGCATGCGCACCAACGTGCTGCCCGACGTGTCCGCGTCGACGATCTGGGGGCATGGGCTCGGCATCCGGCAACGCAAGAACGGCGCGATCAATCTCGCCGACGACATGCAGGTCGACGTCGAACTGACGCTCGGCCATCTGCGAGGCCTGAGCCTGTTCTGGCCGGAGTTCTGGGCGCAGCGCGAGAAGTTCCGGCTGCATCTGAACGCGGCCGCGTGGCGCGACGCGTGGGCGCGCATCAGCGGCGGAGCCGGGCCGATCGAGCCGCGCGATCCGCAGCCGCAGCCGAACCGCGCGCACGCGCCGCGCGCGCTCGCCAAGCTGAAGGCCATGTTCCCCGCGCTGAAGGACGCGCAGATCGTCGAGGCGTGGGCCGGCATGATCGACGTGCTGCCCGACGGCATTCCGGTGATCGATGCACCGGGCACGCCGTCCGGGCTCGCGATCGCCACCGGGTTCTGCGGGCATGGCTTCGCGATGGGGCCGATCGTCGGCCGGCTACTGGCCGAATGGGTCGATACCGGCGCACCGTCGCTCGACCTGTCGGCGTTTCGTGCGCGGCGTTTCGTCGACGGCACGATGGTGCGGCCCCGCAGCATGCTGTAACGCCGGCGTGCGCCTGTTCCCGTCGTAGAATCGAGCCCGCATTGTTCAGGAGAATTCTCGTTGGCAACGCCTTCCCAGCGCCGCTCGTTGCGCCTGCGCCTGCGTCGCGCCCGCGACCCGTGGCAGGCGCCGCGCACGCGCACGCTGTTCACTCGTCCCGCGACGTCGCCGCGCCGGACGCTGCTGTTCCGCCTCGGCGCGGTCGTGTTGCTGTGCATGCTCGCGTTCCTCGTGCTGTATCTCGACCGCGACGGGCTGCGCGATTCCACCAAGAGCACGCCGATGAACGTCGCCGATCTCGTGTACTTCACGATGGTCACGGTCGCGACGGTCGGTTACGGCGACATCGTGCCGGTCACGGCGCGCGCGCGTCTGATCGATGCCTTCTTCATCGTGCCGATCCGCATCGGCATCTGGTTCATTTTCCTGGGCACGGCCTATCAGTTCGTGATCCAGCGCGTCATCGAGGAATTCCGCATGAAACGCTTGCAGAAGCAACTATCCGATCACATCGTCGTGTGCGGTTACGGCCTGTCGGGATCGATCGCCGTGCGCGAGCTGCTCGAAAGCGGTGTCGATCCGTCGACGATCATCGTGATCGATGCGCAGCAGCAGGCGCTCGAGGCCGCGACGTCGCTCGGCGTGACCGGGCTGCTCGGCGATCCCGCGCACGAGGATCTGCTGCAGCAGGCGCAGGTACGCGCGGCGAAGGCCGTGATCATCTCGGTGACCGACGATCCGACCGCGATCCTGCTGACGCTGTCGGTGCGCAGCATCGCGCCCGAGACGAAGATCGTCGTGCGGATCCAGGAAAACCTGTATCAGCGGCAGCTACGGCAGGCCGGGGCCGACGTGATCGTGTCGTCGACCAAGATCGGCGCGCTGTTGCTCGCGGACGCGGTGCATAGCCGCTATATCGTGCCGTTCGTGAACGACATGCTGTCGACGCGCGGGCGGGCGACGCTGCTCGAGCGTGAGGCATTGCCGCACGAGATCGGCTGCATGACCAACGTCGTGCCCGGCGCAATCGTCGTCGGGCTCGATCGCTGCGGGAAGATTCTGTCGTTTTATGAGGATCCGCCGTGCCGGATCGAGGCGGGCGATACGCTGGTCGTGATTCAGTCGGCGAGGATTCCCGATGCGGATGTTTGACGGCCGGAGATGACTCGGCGCGGCATCGACACACCGATGCCGGACCATGATGGGGGCATTTCCCCAGCTTGATATGCCCCTCTCTATTTTTTAGTATGAAGTAATCGCGTCGAGCGACTAGATACCAACTTGGTTCCCGAGGAGACACATGCATTCCAGGTCGGCGGCTCCCTATACGATCGTCGTGATCGGCATCGTGGTTGCGTGTGCATTGATGGGTCTGTGCGTGCTGCAGTTGTTCCAGAGCCGCAACGACGCGCTGGAGCGGGCGAGCGAAACCTCGCGCAATCTCGGCCTGATCGCCGAGCGCGACATCGAACGCAATTTCGAACTCTACGACCTGTCGCTGCAGGCGGTCATCGACGGCCTCAAGCGTCCCGACGTGATGAACGCGCCCGCGAGCCTGCGGCGCGCCGTGCTGTTCGACAACGCGATGACGGCGCAATTTCTCGGTTCGATGCTGGTGCTCGATGCGGGCGGCAACATCATCCTCGATTCGGCCAACGACGTGCCGCGTCACGGCAATTTTGCCGATCGCAAGTACTTCACCGTCCACCGCGACGATCCGAATGTCGGGCTCTACGTCAGCGACCCGTTCCAGTCGCGCCTGCGCGGGGGCTCGCTCAGCATCGCGCTCACCCGGCGGATCTCGAACCCGGACGGCTCGTTCGCCGGCGTCGCGGTCATCGCCGTCAACCTCGAATATTTCCATCAGCTGTTCGCCGGCCTGTCGCTCGGGCAGCACGGTTCGATGTCGCTGATCGGCAACGACGGCATCATGGTGATGCGCCAGCCGTACGACGTTCACAACATCGGTCGCGACATCAGCCATGCCGCGACCTTCCGGCGGTTCGAGACCGCGCAGGAAGGAGTGTTCTCGGAAACGTCGTCGCTCGACGGCGTGCGTCGCCTCTACTACTTCAGGCACCTGCCGAAGCTGCCGCTGCTGATCATGGTCGCGGAAGCGGAGGCGGATATCTACGCGGCGTGGCGGCATCGGGCCCTGACGATCGGCGCGCTGATGGCAATGTTCGGCGCCGCGTTCATCGCGGTGTCGGTCATGCTCGGCACGCAGCTGCGGCGCCGGATGCGTGCCGAGTCGGAACTCGTGCTGCTCGCGCGCACCGACGGCCTCACCGGCCTGAACAATCGCCGCAGCTTCGCGGAAGTGCTGGATCGCGAATGGCGTCGCGCACGGCGAGCACGATCGGTCTTCTCGTTGCTGTTCGTCGACGTCGACCGTTTCAAGGCCTATAACGACACCTACGGCCATCAGGCGGGCGACGACGCGCTGGCGGCGGTCGCGCGTTGTATCGGCGACAACATCCGCCGGCCGGCCGATACCGCGGCCCGCTACGGCGGCGAGGAATTCGTCGTGCTGCTTCCCGATACCTCCGAGAAGGGCGCCGCCCAGATTGCCGAACGCATTCGCGCGGCGATCGACGAGCTGCCGCTCGAGCACGCCGGCAGCGAATACGGGCACGTCACCGCCAGTATCGGCCTCGCGAGCTGGACGCCCGAGCACGATGCGCAAGCCGAAGCCGTGATCAAGGCCGCCGACGAGGCGCTGTACGCCGCGAAGGCGAATGGACGCAACAGGGTGGCCGCCTTTCACGCGAGCGCGTGACGCGGCGTGGCCGGCGCCGGTAAGCTCGCGAAGAATCCGTTCTCGGCTGCGGCGATCGATGGCTTCATCGAACTGAATCGCGGGCTGAACAGCGGCCATATTTCATTCGCGAGCGACGACACCGCCGTGATTCGAAAAGGGCAGGTGACGTTCGAGCGCGTTGCCGCGGAGATCGTGAGCCAGTGACGGCGCGATCGTTCCATCAATCCGGCAACGTATGTCGCTGCGCGTTGCGAAGCCGACGGCGCGGATGCCGTCGGCGCGTTCCCGACCGGCTGGCGCGGCGAATGAAGTTCGCCGCAACGAGGGTCACCGCGCTACAGTGGACGACAACCGCCTTCATGTGAGGGCCGACGAGGTCGAACCATGCCACTTCAAACCGGCAACCTGTTCAGCATCGAGCAAGCGCGCGGCGACGACGAGCGAGTAGACCTGCTCGTCGCGGGATCGCGCCTGAACGTCGAGCGGATCGTGTCGATGGGGCACGCGAGTCCCGACGGGTTCTGGTACGACGATCCGCGCGCCGAATGGGTTGCGTTGCTGTCCGGCGCGGCCGCGCTCGAATTCGAGGGGGAGCCGGCGCTGCACGACATGCGCGCCGGCGACTACGTGCTGATCGAACCGCATTGCCGGCATCGCGTCGCGTGGACGCATCCGGAAGAGCCGAGCGTCTGGCTCGCGATCTATCACGAACGTTGAAACGCTGAACGGCAGCCTTAAAGGAGTGGAGCGCGTCAAGGATCGCCGTCGGTTCGTCAGCGTCGAGCCATCGTCGACGGGCAAGAAAACGAGGCGGCGGCGACGGAACATGCGGCGCGCCCGCCCCGCACCCGGCACCGCCCGGTCGAACCCTTGCGATCCCGCTTATCCACGCCCGACGAACGGCATCGTCGTCGCCATGATCGTCATGTTGAGGATGTTCGTATCCAGCGGAAGATTCGCCATCTGCACGACCGCGTTCGCGACGTGCGAGACGTCCATCCGCGCTTCGGGCGCCATGCGTCCGTCGGCCTGCAGCACGCCGTCCGTCATCCGGTTCGTGAGCGACGTCGCCGCGTTGCCGATGTCGATCTGGCTGCACGCGATGTTGTATGCGCGGCCGTCGAGTGCGAGCGACTTCGTGATGCCGGCCACCGCATGCTTGGTGGCCGTGTACGCGATCGTGTTCGGGCGCGGCGTATAGGCCGAGATCGAACCGTTGTTGATGATCCGGCCACCCTGCGGCGTTTGCGCTTTCATCACACGCCACGCTGCCCGCGCACACAGAAAGACGCCCGTCAGGTTCGTCGCGACGACGGCGTTCCACACGTCGAGTTCATATTCGTCGAGCGCAACGGCCGGCGCGTTGCGGCCGGCGTTGTTGAACAGCACGTCGAGCCGGCCGAACTGCTGCGCGATCTGCGCGAACGCGCGATCGACCGACGCTTCGTCGGCGACGTCGGCCGGAAACACGTGCGCGTCGCCGTGCGCGGCGGCGATCGCCTCTTTCGTTTCGCGCAACGATTCTTCGCGGCGTCCGATCAGTGCGACGGTAAATCCCGCGCCGGCGAGTGCGATCGCCGCGGCACGGCCGATGCCCGATCCGGCGCCCGTGACGGCTGCGAATTTCTGCGAGACAGACATGACTTGATTCCCTGGGGTTGGGTGACGAAAGAGGCGGCAAGCGCGCAATGGCAGGCCGTGCGCCAATTGAAGCGACATCGTACCGCGCACGGCGGGACACGCGGCGCCGGGCCGCTATTTCCTGCGCGCGGGCGCGGGCTTTCGTGCACGTCCTTCGGCTTCCGAGAACAGGCTGACGACGACCTCCCGCAACCACCGGTTGCCTTCGTCCTGATTCACGCGCGTGTGCCACAGCATATGAATCGGCGCACCCGGCAGCGTGATGGGCAGCGCATGCCAGCTCAGCGAAAACGGCGCGGCGAGTTGCAGCGCGAGATGCTCGGGCACGGTCGCGATCAGGTCGGTGCGTTGCAGGATATAGCCGACGCTCATGAAATGCGGGACCGTGAGCCGCACGCGGCGCTTGACGCGCCGCCGCTTCAGCCATTCGTCGACCTGCCCGTGCCCGGTGCCGGCCGACACCACGACCAGATGCTCCGCTTCGCGCCATGCATCGATCGTGAGTGGCGCGCCTTCGAGCGGATGCCCGCGCCGGAACAGGCACACGTATCGCTGATCGAACAGGCGGCGCTGATAGAAGCCGCCCTGCAATTGCGGCAGCAGCCCGATCGCGAGATCGACGCGGCCGTCGGCCATTTCATCGCTGAGGTTCACGCTCGTGTTGCGCACCGTATTGAGCGCGATGCCCGGCGCCGCTGTCGACAGATGTTCGAGCAGCGCCGGCAGGAACACGACTTCGCCGATGTCGGTCATCCCGATCGTCATCGTGCGCGACGCGCGCAGCGGATCGAAACCCGTCTCGGGATTGAGCGCGGCATGCAGCGTCGACAGCGCCTGCGCCACCGGCTCGGCCAGGCGCAACGCAAACGGCGTCGGGACCACGCCGCCGGGCCCGCGCACGAACAGCGGATCGCCGAGCCGGCGGCGCAGCTTCGCGAGCGCGTTGCTCACGCCCGGCTGGCTCATGTTCATCTGCTCGGCGACGCTCGACACGCGCCGCTCCTGCATCAGCCGCTGAAAAAGCAGCAGCAGATTGAGGTCGATCTCGCTCAGTTCCATGGTGCGGCCGTGCTCCCGGTCATTCCGTTCGGTGATGAAGCAGATTCCCTGCATTTTATTGTGGGATGAGGGTGCGCTGCTGACAATACCGATACCGCGCATGCATTCGACAGGGCGCGCCGAGCAGGCCACGCGCGCCGCGGCCTCGATAACCGACTATCTGAATCCCGGAGACACCTTCATCATGCAGACCAATCTGAACATCGCGATCGTCGGCGCCGGCATCGGCGGCCTGACGCTGGCGCTTGCGTTGCGCGAGCGCGGCATCGACGCGCAACTGTACGAGCAGACCGACGTGCTGCGCGAGGTCGGGGCGGCCGTCGCGCTGTCGGCGAATGCGACGCGCTTCTACGAACGGATGGGATTGCGTGCCGCTTTCGACGCGGTGTGCGCGGAAATCCCGGCGCTCGTCTATCGCGACGGACGCAGCGGGGCGGTCATCGGCCATCATCGCGGCGAACCCGACTATCGCCGGCAGTTCGGCGGATCGTACTGGGGCGTGCATCGCGCGGATCTGCAGGCGATCCTGTCGCAGGCCGTCGGTGTCGAGCAGATTCATCTCGGCCATCGGCTCGTCGATCTCGCGCAGCATCCGGACCGCGTGACGCTGACGTTCGACAACGGCAAGCGTGTCGATGCCGATCTCGTGATCGGCGCGGATGGCGCGCGTTCGATCACGCGGCGCTGGATGCTCGGCTACGACGACGTGCTGTATTCGGGGTGTTCGGGTTTTCGCGGCGTGGTGCCGGCCGGGCGGATGGACCTGTTGCCCGATCCGGAGACGATCCAGTTCTGGGTCGGTCCGCACGGCCACCTGCTGCACTATCCGATCGGCGACGACGGCGACCAGAACTTCCTGCTGGTCGAGCGTCATCCGTCGCCGTGGCCGTCGCGCGACTGGGTCATGCCGGCCGAAGAGGGCGAGCAGTTGCGCCTGTTCAAGGACTGGCACCCGGCGGTGGTGCAGATGATCACCGCGGTGCCGATCAGTCAGCGCTGGGGGCTGTTCCATCGGCCGCCGCTCGGCCGCTGGAGCCGCGGGCGCGTGACGCTGATCGGCGACGCCGCGCATGCGCTGGTGCCGCATCACGGGCAGGGCGCGAACCAGTCGATCGAGGATGCGGTGGTGCTGGCTGAGCAGCTGGCGAAGGCCGGGCCGGGCAACTGGCGCGACGCGCAGGAAGCGTACGAGCGGCTGCGGCGCGGTCGCACGCGCAAGGTGCAGTACGCATCGATCACGGCCGCCGATGTGCTGCATCTGCCCGACGGGCCGGCCGCGCAGGCGCGCAATGTACGGCTCGGCGAACGCGACAGCGTGCTGCATCACCTGGACTGGATTCACGATTTCGACGCGCTCGCCGACGAGCCGAATGAGCGCCAGGGCGGGACGTGGCTTTGATTGGGTTGCGGATTGTGTGATCGGGTCGGTGCGCACGCGGGCAATTGCACCGTGACGAGCTTGTAGATCGGCACGTCGGGCGGGTCGCGTCCCGCAGCCGCGGCCTGCGCGCGCATGTCGGCGACATAGCGCGCGAGCGTCGCCGTAAGGCGGGCGGCTCGCCGTTGCGATTCTGCGTTCAGGAGCGCATCAGCTTTGGCTGTTCACTGGAATGCGTGTTCTCGCGTCCGGGTCCGTGCCGTGCTGGCTTGATGTCGCATGCAACACGGACCTTCATCACTTCACGCACTCCAGCGCGTACTTCAACCCCTGCCCGAGCAGTCCGCGCCACACTTCCCACGTATGCCCGCCGCCGACGATGCGCAGCTCGGCCGCGTTCTGCGCGCGGCGCAGGTGCGTGTACAGCACGCTCGATTCCGCCTGGATCGTCAGGTCGTCGTCGCCGGCCGCGATGAACATCGGCACGCGCCAGTTGCGCGCGAAATAGCCGCGCATCAGCGCCGGATAGTTGAGCTCGTGCCACACGCGCGGATCGAACTGCCGGTCGCCGAATACGCCGACGTAGCGCGCGGCGGAATTGAGCGGCGGCTCGTTCGCGTAGATCGCGGGGCTCAGCAGCATCGCGCCGCAGAACAGGCCGGGCTCGAGCAGCGAGAAACGCAGCGCGCCGAAGCCGCCCATCGACACGCCGCCGATCGCGCGGCCCGCGCGCTGGTTCGATACCGCGAAGTGCGCTTCGACTTCCGGCAGCAGGTCGTTGAGGAACGCGCTCTGCATCTTCTCCTTGCGATCGACGTACCAGTCGGTGCCGCCCTGCGGCATCACGATCACGACGGGCGGAATCTCGTGGCGCTCGATCAGCGTGTCGGTCGTGGCCTGCAGCCGGCCCTGCGTGATCCAGTCGTTCGCGTTGCCGGCATTGCCATGCAGCAGGTACATCACCGGGTAGCGCGCGCCCTCCGGGTTGTAGCCGGGCGGCAGGTAGACGGTATAGGACCAGTCGCGCTTCAGCGACGCCGACCGAAACGAGCGCAGCACGACGCTGCTGCCGGGATTGACCGGCGCCTCCTGCGCGGCCGGCGCCGGCGGGGCGGCCTGCGCCGACGGCGAGGCCGGCAATGCCGCCATCGCGCCCTGCGTGGCATGGGCGGTGGCAACGGAGCCGGCGATCAGGGCGACGGCGAACGGAAGGGCAAGTCGGCGCATGGCGAATCGTTTCAGGAAGAGCGCCCGCTATCGTAGCAGCGGTGCGTGACGGCGCGGCGCGTCATCGCCGCACACGGAACGGGAACGGCAGCCGCGATACCAACGGTGCATAGAGCCTCGCGACGAGATACAGCAAGCCGATCGCGACGACGTCGGCGGTCAGGCCGAGCGGCACGTCGAGGTAGCCTTCGGTCGCCTGGTACAGCAGCGAATCGACCGCGAGCGAGATGCAGGTGCCCGCGACGAAGCACAGCAGCCCCTGCCGGCCGATCGTGCCGATCCACGGCATCGCGTGCGCGACCTTCTTCATCCACCCGAGGTGCACGAGCTTGGCCGCGAGCCACGCGATCGCGAGGAAGTTGCCGAGCCGCAGCGCGCCGAGGTTCTGCTTGATCGACGGATCGGTCGGGAACGGCTCGACGCGCAGCCGGTAGTACGCGCCGGCCGCGACGACCGCGAGCGCCGCGGCCGTGAGCAGCCACCCCTGCGGCTTCGGCGCGAGCGTCTGGTACACGGGCTGGCAGCGCGCGATCACGCCGAACACGAACAGGAACTGCCACGCGAACGGATTGAAGTCCCACGGCAGGCCTTCGACGGTCGGCAGGAAGCGCGCGACATGCGGCGCGGCGTACCACAGCGATCCGCTGAACGCGAGCAGCAGCCACGGCTGCGTGCGCGCGAGCGGCAGCGCGAGCGGCACGAGCAGCGCGAAGAACGCGTACATCGGCAGCACCGATGCGAGATACGGCTGACGGCGGAACAGCAGGATGTCGCGCAGCGCCGCGAGCGGCTTGTGGAGCAGGCCGTCGAGATCGTTGGTCGGCATGTTCGGCCCGTCGATCGAGAACGCGTTCAGCACGGCCGTGATCAGCAGCATCAGGCCGGCCGTCACCAGGAACGCGCGGTAGATCTCGAACGCGCGGCGGATGAAGCGCTGGCGCGCGGCGGCCTCGTCGTGGCGCTCGGCGAGCGCGTTGTACGCGATGGCGGTGGCGAAGCCGCCGAGGAACACGAACACCTCGGCCGCATCGCACAGCGCGTACGCATGCAGCGTCACGCGCGACAGGATGCTGCCGCCGATGTGGTCGACGACGATCACGAGCAGCACGAGGCCGCGGAAGAAATCGAGCTCGGCGTAGCGGCCGGGCCGGGCGGCGGCGGTCATCGAGCCGCCTCCCGGCGCGCGCCGCGGGCGCGGCTGGCAGCCGCCGCGCATGAATCGGGGTGAAGCATGACTTCGTGAAGAAATGACGAATGGATGCGCATTGTGCCATCGATGCGACATCGCTCGGGTTTATGCGGATGGCGCACCGGCCAGCGGCTGCCGGCAAGCCCGGTCCGGCAGCCTGCCGAACGGGGCAGCAGGGCGGCAGTTGGACCCGCGCAACGCTTTGCATGCGGGCTCCACGCCCCCGATGGACGGCCGGTTTGCGACGTGACACCATTTTGTCCTCGCGGCTGCACACCGCGTTGTCCGCCCAGCGGGCCACTCCATATAAACAGACCAATGATGCGCCGGGCGCACGGCCCCCGGCTCCGGAGATCCGTCATGAGGAAGCACGTCATTTTTGCCGCCGCGCTGGCAGCGTTCGCCGCGCCGGCCTTCGCGCAGGACAGCGTCACGCTGTACGGCCTGATCGACGAAGGCTTCGACTACACGAACAACGTAAACGTAAACGGGGTCGGAAAAACGGATTACCAACTGGCGAGCGGCTATGCGCAGGGCAGCCGCTGGGGCCTGAAAGGCAGCGAGGATCTCGGCGGCGGGCTGAAGGCGATCTTCACGCTGGAAAGCGGCTTCGACGTGAACAACGGCCGGCTCAACCAGGGCGGCCGGATGTTCGGTCGTCAGGCGTTCGTCGGGTTGAGCGCGTCGCGCTTCGGCACGCTGACGTTCGGCCGCCAGTACGACTCCGTCGTCGACTATCTCGCGCCGCTGACCGCGAACGGCAACTGGGGCGGCACGCTGTTCTCGCATCCGTTCGACAACGACAACACGGACAACTCGTTCCGCGTCAACAACACGGTCAAGTACGCGAGCCCCGACTGGAACGGGCTGACCTTCGGCGGCACCTACAGCTTCAGCAACAGCACCGGCTTCGCGACCAACCGCCAGTACAGCGTCGGCGCGCAGTATTCGCTCGCCGGGCTGCAGGTCGCGGCCGCGTATCTGCAGGCGAACAGCCCGGGCGTCGGCAGCGCGGGCGCGATCGCGGCCGACGACGCGAATTTCGTCGCCGAGCGCCTGCGCATCTTCGGCGGCGGCATCAACTATACGTTCGGCCCCGCGACGGTCGGCTTCGTCTATACGAAGACCGACATGAAGCACCCGGTGTCGACCATTTACCTGCCGGCCACGACGTTCGACGGGCTCGGGCTGACCGCGACGAAGTTCCAGAACTTCGAGATCAACGGCAAGTACCAGCTCACGCCCGATTTCTATCTCGGCGCGCAGTACGTGTACACCGACGGCAAGTTCGACGGCGCGGGCGGCGCGATCAAGCCGAAATACCACACGGTCGGCCTGATGGCCGACTACAGCCTGTCCAAGCGCACCGACGTCTACCTGCAGGGCGCATGGCAGAAGGTCGGCGGCGACAAGACGGGCACCGCGGCCGACGGCGGCTACGTGGTCGGCACCGACGGCCCGTCGTCGTCGTCCAACCAGTTCGCGGTGCGCGCCGCCATCCGCCACAAGTTCTGAGTGCGCGAGCGCAGGCCGGGGCCCGATCGCCCCGGCAGCGATGCCGTCATTGCGTCAGTGCGTGTCGCCGAGCGTTAGCGCGAGCCAGTCGACGAAGATCCGCACGCGCGGCGCGAGGTGCCGGCCGTGCGGAAACACGACCGACACCGGCAGCGGCGCCGCATGCCATTCCGGCAGCACCTCGACCAGCGAACCGTCTTCGAGGAGCGGCGCGAGCCCGTCGCGCGGCGCCTGGATCAGCCCGAGGCCTGCCAGGCAGCACGCGAGATACGCTTGCGAGCTGTTGACCGCGACGATGCTGCGCATCTTCACCGTATGCAGTTCGCCCGAGTCCATGTCCGCATATTCCCAGTCCAGCTCGCGGCCCGTGCGGTTCGAGAAATAGCCGACCGCGAGGTGGTCGGGCAAGTCGTCCGGCGAGCGCGGCGTGCCGTGTTGCGCGAGATAGCCGGGCGACGCGCAATTGATCTGCGCCATCTCGCCGATGCGCCGCGCGACGAGCGACGTGTCGGACAGCACGCCGACCCGCACCGCGCAGTCGATCCCGTCGGCGATGAGATCGATGAAGCGGTCGGACGTGCTCAGCACGACGCGCAGGTCGGGATAGCGAGCGTGGAAATCCGGCAGCGCCGGAATCACTTTGTTCAGCGCGAAGCGCTCGGGCAGGTCGACGCGGATCAGGCCGCGCTGGGCCGCGCCGGCTTCGTCGAACAGCGTCTCGGCGTCGTCGAGATCGGCCAGCAGCCGCGTGCAGCGCTCGTAGTAGGTCGCGCCCTCGACGGTCAGCGCGACGCGCCGGGTGGTCCGCTGCAGCAGGCGTACCCCCAGGTGTTTTTCCAGATACTGGACGGCATTGCTCACCGTCGGGCGCGGCAATTGCAGCTGCTCGGCCGCTTTCGTGAAGCTGCCGAGGTGGGCGACGCGCGCAAAGATGCGCATTGCTTGCAGATGATCCATGCGGGGCGGGGCGTTGGGGGAATGGGGAGAGGCTCCATTGTTAATCAGCGTCGAATGATTTGGTTGGGCGTTTCGCGTTTATCGTGCGCGCCAATGCGGCCAGAATCCGGTTCATTCATTCACCACTGCAAGGAAACGGACATGGACAAGCGTCAACTGGGCCGCACTGGCCCGCAGGTTTCGGCGATCGCACTCGGCTGCATGGGGATGTCGGATTTGTACGGGCCGGCGGATCGCGACGAGAGCATCGCGACGCTGCACGCGGCGCTCGACAACGGGATCACGCTGCTCGATACCGGCGACTTCTACGGGATGGGCGACAACGAGATGCTGATTCGCGATGCGCTGCGCGGCCGGACCCGCGAGCAGGTGCTGATCAGCGTGAAGTTCGGCGCGCTGCGCGATCCGGCCGGCGCGTTCGTCGGCTACGACGCGCGGCCCGACGCGATCCGCAACTTCGTCGCGTATTCGCTGAAGCGGCTCGGCACCGACCATATCGACATCTACCGGCCCGCGCGCGTCGATCCGGCCGTGCCGATCGAGGAGACGGTCGGCGCGATCGCCGAGCTCGTGAAGGCCGGCTACGTGCGTCATATCGGTCTGTCGGAGCTCGGCGCCGACACGATCCGCCGCGCGGCGGCCGTCGCGCCGATCGCCGACCTGCAGATCGAGTACTCGCTGCTGTCGCGCGGGATCGAGGCGGACATCCTGCCGACCTGCCGCGAGCTGGGGATCGGCGTGACCGCGTACGGCGTGCTGTCGCGCGGGCTGCTCGGCGGCGGCTGGAGCGCGGCACGGCAGGGCGAGCGCGATTTCCGCGCGGCCAGCCCGCGCTTCCAGGGCGAGAACCTCGCGCACAACCTCGCGCTGGTCGACGCGCTGCGCGCGATCGCCGACGAGAAGGGCAGCAATCCCGCGCAGATCGCGATCGCATGGGCGCTGTCGCGCGGCGACGACATCGTGCCGCTGGTCGGCGCACGCAAGCGCACCCAGTTGCAGGACGCGTTGCAGGCGTCTAAATTGCAACTAACGGTCAATGATCTCGCCCGCATCGAAGCGGCGGTTCCCGCCGGGGCGGCAGCCGGCGAACGTTATCCGGCCGCGCAGATGGCGCACCTCGACAGCGAGCAGGGCCGGGGGCCGGCGCACGGCACATGAACGACGAGGCCGACCGGATGACGGGGCCCGTCGGACGGGCCCGAGCCAGCCTCAGGCAAAACCAGATGGCAGGCGGCGCGACGGTGGTTCACCATCGGCGCCGTCTTCAACCGGACGGAATGCCAATCATGCACCTTCATACGCTGACGATCATCGTGCTGGTCTTTCTGCTGGCCGGCGCGGTCAAGGGGATGATCGGCCTCGGGCTGCCGACGATCGCGATGGGGCTGCTCACGCTCGCGATGCCGCCGTCGGCGGCCGCGAGCCTGCTGCTCGTGCCGTCGTTCATCACCAATGTGTGGCAGCTGTGGCTCGGCCCGTCGTTCGGGCCGCTGCTGCGTCGTCTGTGGCCATTGCTCGGCGGGCTCGCGATCGGCACGCTGACGGGCGGCCTGCCCGCGCTCGCGGCCGGCAGCGCGTGGACGCACGCGGCGCTCGGCGTCGTGCTGATTGCGTACGGCGGCTGGGGGCTTGCCGCCGCGCGGCTGCCTGCGCCGGGGCGCCATGAAAAGTGGCTGTCGGCCGTGGTCGGCTACCTGACCGGCGTCGTGACGGCCGCGACCGGCGTGTTCGTCGTGCCGGCCGTGCCGTACCTGCAGGCGCTGCGCCTGTCGAAGGACGACCTGATCCAGGCGCTCGGGCTGTCGTTTACCGCGTCGACGATCGCGCTCGGCCTGCAGCTGCACGTGACGGGCGCACTGCAAACCGTCGATCTCGGCGTGTCGGCGCTGGCGCTCGTGCCGGCGCTCGCGGGAATGATCGGCGGCCAGTATGCACGCCGCGTGATGAGCGAGAACGCGTTCAAGCGCTGCTTCTTCGTCGGGATGATCGCGCTCGGCGCGTACATGGCCGCGTCGGGGCTGCGATAAGCGATAAGCGCCGCGATGGCCTGCGCCGTCAGAGTTGCGCTTCGATCGCCGCCTTGTCGATCACCGACCACACCTGCCGGATCTTGCCATCGTGATATTCGTAGAACACGTTCTCGGCGAACGTGACGCGCGTGCCGTCGACAGCGAGCCCCATGAACGCCCCCTTGGGCGCGCATGCGAAGCGAAGCCGGCACGCGACGCGCGGCGGCTCGCACACCAGCAGCCGGATGTCGAAACGCAGATCCGGAATGTCGCGGAAATTCTGCTCGAGCAGCGCGCGATAACCGGATAGCCCGAGCGGCCTGTCGTTGTGGATCACGTTGTCCGCGACGTGCTCGCCGAGCGCCGCCCAGTCCTGCCGGTTCAGGCAGTCGATATACGCGCGGTAGCGGGTAGCGAGATCCGTTTCTGCCATGGCCAATGCCTCCGTAGATATCGATGGGGTGCGCCGGAACCGGCGCGTGTTACCGCGACGCGGTCTCGCCCGACAGGAACGCGACGAATGCCTGCGTGTATTTCGGCAGCGCGTCGAACGAACGCGCGCAGAGCGTGAGCTTGCGGTGGCTCCACGCGTCGGACAGCTCGACGAGCCGCACGTCCATCGTCTGCATCGCCCGTTCGGCCGCATGGCGCGACACGATGCCGATTCCGACGCCGCTCTCGATCACGCGGCAGATCGCGTCGAAACTCTTCAACTGCACACGGTAGCGGATCCGCTTGCCGAGCGCACGTGCCTGATCCGCGAGATGGACCTGCAGCGCGCTGCCGTCGGTCAGCCCGATGAAATCCGCATCGGCGATCTCGCCGAACGCGACCTTGTCGCGCGCGGCGAGCGCGTGCGCGGCCGGCACGACGACGATCAGCCAATCCTCGCGGAACGGCTTCTGCTCCAGCCCGCCGAGCCCGACCGAATCCGCGACGATCCCGACCTCGGCCGTCTTGTTGCGGATCGCATGCACGATCTCCTGGCTCGAGCGCTCCTCGACGCTCATCGACAGTTTCGGATGATGCGGCAGATACGCGGCGAGCGCGTCGGGCAGGTATTCGCTCAGCGAGGCCGTATTGCACAGCAGCCGGATGTGCCCGCGCAGCCCCTGGCCGTATTGCTGCAGTTCGCCGCGCATGTGGTCGATCTGCTGCAGCACGGTGCGCGCGTGGTGTTCGAGCGCGAGGCCGGCATCGGTCGGCTGCGCGCCCGACTTGGTCCGGTGCAGCAGCGGCACGCCGAGTTCGTCCTCCATCCCGCGAATGCGCTCGCTCGCGGCCTGCAGCGTGATGTGGGTACGCTCGGCGCCGCTCGTGATCGTGCCGGCCTCGCAGATGTTCAGGAAAAGCCGTAGGTCGGTCAGGTCGAAGCGCATGGTCGGGTGGGGGGCGCGTAAGGACGGGAATGGCCGATAAGTTAGCAGGAACCGCAGCCGCGGTCTCAGGCTGCGCTTGAGGGCCCGTTCGTCGGTTCCGCATTTTCCGGGCACGCTCGACACCGGATCATGGCCGCATATCAACCGGGGAGACTGTGATGCGGATCGATTCGTCGTGGGGCGTGGCGTTCAAGATCGCGTTGCACCTGCTGTTCCTGTGCATCGGCATCGCGTGGGCGTGCGCCGAATTGATGGACTGGTTGCGCTAGGCCGAACGCGCGGCCGACGCTTGCCGTCTCGGCTGAGCTGGCGCGCTGGATGGTTTATCGAAAGTCATTCGAAATAACGACGCAGCGCGCCATTTTCTTCGCGTATAGCATCGACGGCGGCGAAATTATTCCGATTCCGATCATTTTTTCGGCAATAAATATGTGTCCGTGCCGCGTTCGTGATCGTTTGTCATCATTGTTTGCATCCGGTTACACGTCGGTCGTTCCGTTTTTGAGATGCTTGAAAGATTGTCAAAACGGAGTCGATCGTCCATGAAACAGCACGCGATTAACCGCAATGCGGCGTGGTTGTCGGGCTTGGCCGCCGTGCTCGTCATGGCCGGTTGTGCGAGCACGCAGTCCGTTCCGCCAAGCGACACGCTGGCGAGTTCGGCGCCGTCGGCTGCCGCACCGGCCGGGCCAGCACCGGCGCCGATCCTCGTCGCGCAGAAGTACGTCGTGAAGCGCGGCGACACGCTGTCGCGCATCGCGTCGTCGAGCGACTGCAGCGTGGCGGAGTTGCGCACCTGGAACAAGCTCGGCGCGCGCAGCGCGTTGCGCAGGGGGCAGGTGCTGCGCATCGTCCGGCAGCAGCCGTTGCAGGCGCCGGGTGCGACCGGTGGCACCCGGCAGGCGGCCGTCGCCGCCGCGAGCGATGCGGCGGCCGGCGCGTCGGCGTCGAGCGACCGGCAGGTCGTGAAGGAAACGAAGCGGCACGCGGGCGCGGTCACGCTCACCTGGCCCGCTCAAGGGCGCATCGTCGACGCGTTCCGACCCGGGCAGAACCGCGGCATCCAGATCGCCGGGCGCTCCGGCGACCCGGTCCGTGCAGCGGCCGATGGGCGCGTGATGTATGCGGGCACGGGCCTGAACGATTACGGCAGCCTGATCATCGTGCAGCACAACGCGGATTTTCTGACGGCGTATGCACACAACCGCAAGCTGCTGGTGAAGACCGGCGACATCGTGCACCGGGGCGACGCGATCGCCGAGATGGGCGACCTCGACAACTCGCGCGTCGCGCCGCTGGAACGCGGCCGCACTCGCTGCTACGCTAGCACCTGTTCATGCGGCCCCGTTCATCGTGGGTAGACGGACGCCTCGCGGCGATGCCCGGCAAATGCCGTCGCGAGCCGGCCGTCGGCGTGAACCGGCGCGCATCGTCGTGTTGCCGTGTTGCGCGCCCGCGTTGCCTGGTGCCACCGTTTCCGACAGAACCCCAGCCATTCATGGAACACTCTCCGACACGCCGCTCGCTGTTGCTCGCCGCCGTCGCCGCACCGTTCGTCGCCGCGTGCTCGTCGGCGCCCGTGGCCGACCAGGGGCGCGCCCACGCCGCGCAAGCCGAGCTCGCCACGCTCGAACAAGCGTCGAACGGCCGGCTCGGCGTCGCCGTGCTCGATACGTCGAACGGCACGCGCATCGCACATCACGCACGCGAGCGCTTCCCGCTGTGCGGCACCTATGCGGTCTCCGCCGCCGCCGCGATCCTCGCGCGCGCCGCGCTCGACGCATCGCTGCTGCCGCGCCGCATCCTGTATCGCCGCTACGACGTCGTGGCCGGCTCGCCGGTGACGGAAAGCCACGTCGACACGGGGATGACGATCGCGCAGCTGTGCGTCGCGATGCTGCAGTCGGGCGACAAGGGTGCGGGCAATCTGGTGATGAACGTGCTCGGCGGCCCGCAGGCCGTGACCGCGTTCGAGCACGAGAGCGGCGACACCACGTTCCGTCTCGACCGCTGGGAACCCGAGCTGAACGAGGCCGCGCCTCACGACGTGCGCGATACGTCGACGCCGGTCGCGATGGTCGACATGATGCAGCGGCTGCTGCTCGGCGACACGCTGGCCGACTCGCAGCGCGCGCAGCTGACGGAGTGGCTGGCCGGCGCCGCGCGCGGCGCGACCGGGATCGCGGCCGGCGTGCCGGCCGGCTGGCGCATCGCTGGCAAGTCCGGCAGCGGCGGCTACGGCACGACGACCGAGGTGGCGGTGGTCTGGCCGCCGTCGCGCGCGCCGATCGTGATGGCCATCTCGTTCACGCAGCCGCGTGCCGATGCGGCCGCGCGTGCCGACGTCGTCGCGTCGGCGGCGCGCATCGCGTCGCGCGCGCTCATCCCGGCGGCCTGAGCGCGCGGCACACCTCGCGCAAAGCCGGCGTTTGGCTTATCGTGTCGGTCAGCACGCGCCGATGCCGGCGCGCGGTTTTCCGTTTACCCGCTTCATCATGCGCCGACTTCCGCCCCTGCACGCGTTGCAGATCTTCTCGACGGTGGCCCGCCACCGCAGCTTCACGCGCGCGGCCGAGCAGCTGTGCCTCACGCAGGGCGCGGTGAGCCGGCAGATCCAGACGCTCGAGGCGCATTACGGGTTTCCGCTGTTCAAGCGCCATGCGAAGGGCCTCACGCTGACGCCGGAGGGCGAGCAATTGCTGCCGGTGGTCGACGAGAGCTTCGCGCGGATCGAGGACATCTCGATGAAGCTCACGCGGCAGCGCACCGATCTCGCGCTGAAGGTGCCGACCTGCGTGATGCGCTGGATGCTGCCGCGCATCATGCGCTTCCAGGGCGAACATCCCGATCTCCATGTGCAGATCACGACCGCGTGGCAGCACGTCGTCGATTTCTCGACCGAGCCGTTCGATGCGGCCGTCGTCTACGGCACGTCGCCGGGCGCGGGCGTGTTCGCGCTGCCGCTGTTCGACGAACGGCTGACGCCGGTATGCGCGCCCGAGCTGCGGCAGGCATCGCCGCTCGATGCGGTCGGCGATCTCGCGCGCCATACGCTGCTGCATCCGACGCGCGACCATCGCGACTGGCGCGCGTGGCTCGAACACGCGGGCGCGCGCGCCGTCGATGCCGAGCGCGGGCCGACCTTCGACACGCTCGATCTCGCGACCAACGCGGCGATGCAGGGCTTCGGCGTGGCGATCGGCGACGTGACGCTGGTCGACGACGACGTCAGCGCACGCCGGCTCGAGCGGCCGTTCGACATCGTGCTCGAAACAGGCGCACGTTACTTCTTCGTGTATCCCGAGAACATCGGCAGCCAACAGAAGATCCGCGCGTTCAGCGACTGGATCGCCGCCCATCGCGACTGACGCGCTGCATCGCCGGCGCGTTTCACTGGTAAGTCACGACGGCGATCACCGGTGCACGATCGTTGCCCGGTCGGTCGGGTAAAACGATTGCGCGCGAGGCCTGCGTAAAGGTCGTGGTCCTGATCGTCTGCAGGCTGGCCGCGTCGACGAACGCGACTTGCCCGCTCGCCGGGCGCGGGCAGTCGGGATGCACGCGCGCATGCGCGGCGTCCGTCGTATCGAGCGCGAACGAGCATGGCGGCTCGACGATCATGCCGGTGAAGTGGATGATGCCGGACGCGCCGGCGGCGAATGAAGCGGATGAGGCCAGAAGCGCGGCAGCCAGCGCAGACGAGGCGGCAAACAGGCGATGCTTCATGACAGGCTCCAGAGAGGAAGCGCGTCGCAGCGGGGCCGCTCGAATGGCAGTCCGTCAACGCTGCGGTGCTGTATGCGTAAACGGCAACTTCATCGGACCTCTTGAATGCAAAACCCGAAATAACGGCAATAAGCAAACGACGCCGTATTCCTCCAATCAATCTATCTCAAATTTGTGCGCCCGCAAGTCGGGGTATTGCCGGTGGCGTATGCTCGCGCAACGCGCGTCGATGAATGCGCGCGTTTGCGGATAAATGGTTGAGCGCTCAACGAGCCTGCGATCCGGTGAATCGCGACGATCGAAAAGGAAACGGCCGCCCGGATGCTGGGCGGCCGTCCGGCGTTGAAGCGGGCGCTGCGGCGATCAGGCCGTGCGCTTGCGCACCGCGCCGACGATCACGAGCAGCACGATCGCGCCGATGATCGACGCGATCCAGCCGGCGCCCTGGCCCGGTGCATACCAGCCGGCCGCGCGGCCGACGTAGCCTGCGACGAGCGAGCCGACGATGCCGAGCACGATGGTCATCAGGATGCCCATCTTGTCGTCGCCGGGCTTGAGCGCGCGTGCGAGGAGGCCGACGATGAGCCCGACCACCAGGGTTTCGATGAATTGCAGCATGAACGCCTCCCTATCGCTGTTGAGCTGTTGAAGAAAGGAAGTGGACCGGCGCGGGGTGCGTGGGTTCCGTTCATGGGGCACCGGCGCGCGGGCGGCCGAGTATCGCACGCCCGCGCGTCGCCGATGTGTCAGGCGACCGGATCGAGCCGGCGGTAGCCTTCGGTCGCGCGCAGCAGCGTGCGCGTGTAGTCGCGTGCGACCTGTCCGGCGCGCACGTCCTCCACGCGCAGCTGCTCGACGATCTCGCCGTGCTGCATCACCGCGACGCGCTGGCACAGGAAGCCGATCACCGCGAGGTTGTGGCTGACGAGCATCATCGTCAGCTTGCGTTCGCGATGCAGGCGGCGCAGCAGGTTCAGGATCTCGGCCTGCACCGATACGTCGAGCGCGGAGGTCGGCTCGTCGAGCAGCAGCACGCGCGGCTCGACGATCAGCGCGCGCGCGATCGCGACACGCTGGCGCTGGCCGCCCGACAACTGATGCGGGTAGCGAAAGCGGAACGTCGGGCCGAGCCCGACCTCGGAGAGCGCGCGGGCGATGCGTGCGTCGGCGTCGCCGATCCCATGAATCGACAGCGGCTCGCGCAGCGTCTGGTCGACGGTGAAGCGCGGATGCAGCGACGCATACGGATCCTGGAACACCATCTGCACGTGGCGGCGGAACGCGCGATCGGGCGTGCCGCCGACCGGCCGTCCGTCGATCGACAGGCTGCCGCCCGCGAGCGGCACGAGGCCGGTCAGCGCGCGCAGCAGCGTCGACTTGCCGGAGCCCGACTCGCCGACGAGCCCGAACACTTCGCCGTCGCGCACCGCGAAGCTCGCATCGCGCACGGCGTCGACGTGACCCGTGCGGGTCGGAAAACGGATAGAGACATGATCGACGTCGATCATCGTGCGGCCTCCTGCGGGTCGTGTGAGGTCGGCGCGAGCGCGGCCGCGTCGAGCCACGCCGGATCGCGCCGCAGCACCGGCAATTCGTCGGGCGGGTTCACGAGCGGCGGATTCGCCGCGAGCAGCCCGCGCGTATAGGGATGCGTCGCGTTGCGCAGGTCGCGCGCGGCGCAGGTCTCGACCACGCGGCCCGCATACATCACCGCGACGCGATCGCAGAACGACATCACGAGCGGCAGGTCGTGGCTGATGAACATCAACCCCGTGCCGTGCCGCGCGATCATCGCGTCGAGCACCGCGAGCACCTGCATCGATACCGCGACGTCGAGCGCGGAGGTCGGTTCGTCCGCGATCAACAGGCGCGGGCCGGTCGACACCATCATCGCGATCATCACGCGCTGGCCCATGCCGCCCGACAACTCGTGCGGATACGCATCGGCGACGCGCGCCGGATCGCGAATCTGCACGGCCGCGAGCGCCTCGACGATCCGCTCGCGCAGCGCGCGGCCGCGCAGGCCCGGCTCGTGCCGATGGAACGCTTCGCCCATCTGCTTCGCGACGGTCATCACCGGGTTCAGCGAATACTTCGGATCCTGCAGGATCATGCCCATCTGGCTGCCGCACAGGCGCCGGCGTTCGCGCGCCGACATCGCGAGCAGGTCGTGGCCGGCGAAACGCATCGTGCGCGCCGAGCAGCGCGCGGCTTCGGGCAGCAGCCCGAGCAGTGCGCGGCCCGTCAGCGATTTGCCGGAGCCCGATTCGCCGACGATGCCGAGCCGTTCGCCGGGCGCGAGCGTCAGCGACAGGTCGCGCACCGCGTCGGTGACGACGCCGTCGTGCCCGCGAAAGCCGATCTTCAGGCCGTCGATCTCGCAAAGCGGCGCTGCCGGCGCGGTGGTGGAATTCATTGGCATGTCACGCTCCATGACGCGGATCGAAGACGTCGCGCAGCCCGTCGCCGAGCAGGTTGAACGCGAGGCTGACGAGCAGGATCGCCACGCCGGGCAGCGTCGCGACCCACCAAGCGTCGAGCAGCACGTTGCGGCCCGACGCGACCATGAAGCCCCATTCGGGGCTCGGCGGCTGCGCGCCGAGGCCGAGGAAACCGAGGCCCGCGACGGTCAGGATGATGCCGGCCATGTCGAGCGTCGCGCGCACGATCACCGACGACATGCACAGCGGCATGATGTAGCGCAGCAGGATCCGCGGGCCCGACGCGCCTTGCAGCCGCGCCGCGTGGATGAAGTCGGCCTGCGCGATGCGGATCGTCTCCGCGCGCGCGAGCCGCGCATACGCGGGCCACGCGGTGATCGAGATCGCGACGACCGCGTTGATCACGCCCGGCCCGAGCGCAGCCGCGAACGCGAGCGCGAGCACGATCTTCGGGAACGCGAGTGCGATGTCGGTGATGCGCATCAGCACGCTGTCGACGAAGCCGCCGCAATAGCCGGCGGTCATGCCGATCATGAGGCCGATCGGCACGACGATCACGACGACGAGCAGCGCGATGCCGAGCGTGAGCCGGGAGCCCGCGATCATCCGCGACAGGATGTCGCGGCCGAGCTGGTCGGTGCCGAGCCAGTGCGTCGGCGAGCCCGGCGGCAGCAGGCGGTCGGACAGCACCTGGTGCAGCGGATCGTGCGGCATGATCAGCGGGCCGATGATCGCGACGACGATCAGCGCGAGCAGGATCGCGAGCCCGAACAGGTTCAGCGGATTGCCGGCGAAACGGCGCCAGCGGCGATACGCGAGGCCGAATGCGGCCTGCGAGCGCGATGCGGGCGCATCGGAGAGAAGCCACGCGCGCAGCGGGAGACGCTCGGCATTCATGATCGGACGACCTTCGGCATGGACGGTGAAAGAAGCAGGATGGAAACGGTCATGTCGAAGCGGCCCTCAGCGCGCACGCGGATCGAACACGCGGTACAGCGCATCGGTCAGCAGGTTGACGGTAATGAACATCGCGCCGATCACGAGCGTCGCGCCGAGCACCGCGTTCATGTCGGCATTCAGCAGCGCACCCGTCAGGTACGAGCCGATCCCCGGCCATGCGAACACGATCTCCGTCAGCACCGACCCTTCGAGCAGGTTGCTGTAGGTGAGCGCGATCACGGTCAGCAGCGGCACCGCGATGTTGCCGAACGCGTGCCGCCAGATCACGCGGCGCTCGGACAACCCCTTCGCGCGCGCGGTGACGATGTACTCCTGGCTCAGCTGATCGAGCATGAACGAGCGTGTCATCCGGCTCAGGTACGCCACCGAGTAGTAGCCGAGGATCGCGGCCGGCAGCGCGATGTGCGACACCGCGTTGCGGAACACGTCCCACTCGCCGGCGAGCGCCGAGTCGATCAGCAGGCTGCCGGTGCGCGCGTCGACCATCCCGTCGTACGCCGGGTCGAGGCGGCCGGGGCCGGCGACCCAGTGCAGCCGCGCATAGAACAGCAGCAGCCCCATCAGCCCGAGCCAGAACACCGGCACCGAATTGCCGATCAGCCCGACGAAGCGCGCGATGTGGTCGATCGGCCGGTTGTGCTTCACCGCGGCCGCGACGCCGAGCGGCACGCCGATCGCGATCCCGATCAGCGTCGCGATCGTCGCGAGTTCGAGCGTGGCCGGGAACACGCGCCTGATGTCGTCGAGCACGGGGTTCGACGTCAGCAGCGACATGCCGAGATTGCCGTGCAGCACGTCGCGCGCGTAGATCAGGAATTGCGTGGCGAGCGGCTTGTCGAGGCCGAGCGCGATGCGTTCGGCCGCGTATGCCGCGGCCGACGCACGATCGCCGAGGATCGCGAGCACCGGATCGATCGGCACCTTGCGGCCGATCACGAACGTCAGCGCGAGCAGGCCCGCGAACGTGACGGCGAGCGTGAGCGCCCAGCGCAGCACGCGCAGCGCCCAGCGTACGGCCGGGCGCCGCGCGGGCAGCGTGCGCAGCGCTTCGAGGGAGGAGGCGGGAGTCGACATGCGGCGAATCTTATTGCTTCTTCAGGTTGCGGTACGACACGAGATCGTTGATCGGTCCGACTTCGAGCCCGCTCACGCCGGGCCGCGCCGCGACCTGCGCGACTTTCTCGAACATGATCACGAACGGCGAGCGCGCGAGCATTTCCTTCTGCATCGTCTGATACAGCTGCGCGCGTTTCGCGGCCGTCGGTTCGGCGAGCGCGGTGTCGGTTTCCTTCGTCAGTTGCGGGATGTCCCAGCTGTTGCGCCAGGCCAGCATCTTATAGCTCGACTTGTCGGAGTTGTCCGGGTTCCATGCAAACCCCTGCGCGTTGCTGTGCGGATCGATGTAGTCGGCCGACCATTCGCCGATATAGATGTCGTGCTGGCGCGCGCGGTATTTCGCGAGCGTCTGCTTGTTGTCGCCCGGAATCAATTGCACCTTGATGCCGGCTTGCGCGAAGTTCGCCTGCACGGCCTGCGCGATCTCCGTGTACGGGTAGTCGTTGCGAACGTCCATCGTCACCGGGAAGCCGTTGGGCACGCCGGCTTTCGCGAGCAGCGCCTTCGCCTTCGCGACGTCGAGCTTGTACGGGTTCGTATTCAGCGTGCCGAGGAAGCCTTCCGGCAGGAAGGTCTGGTGCACCTTGTAGGTCGTCTTCACGACGTTGGCCTGGATGCCCGAATAGTCGACCAGCCACTTCAGCGCTTCCTGCACGTCGGGTTTCGCGAGCGTCGGGTTCTTCGTGTTCAGCCCGAGGTAGAGCTGCGTCGCCTGCGGCGACGCCGTGACCTTCGCCTTGCCCGATTTCACCACCGACGCGAGATCGTCGGGGCTCAGGTCGCGCGCGACGTCGACGTCGCCGTTTTCCAGCAGCAGGCGCTGGCTCGCCGCTTCGGGCACGTGGCGCAGAACGATGCGCTTCATCGCGAGCGGCAGCCGGTAGCCGTCGAAGCGCTGCAGCACGATGCTGTCGCCGGCCGTCCACTTGACGAGCTTGTACGCGCCGGAGCCGGCCTCGTTGGTCTTCAGCCATGCGTTGCCGAAGTCGTTGCCCTGCTGGTGCGACAGCAGCAGCTTCTTGTCGACCACCGACGCGGGCCACGAGCCGAGCACGTTCAGCACGAAGGTCGGTGCGTATTTGCGGTCGGTCGTGATGGCTACCGTCTGGTCGTCGAGCTTCTTCACGTTCGCGGCGACGTTCGCCTTCGTGAGGCCGATGCCGGTCAGCACGGCAGCCGGCCCCTTGTCGAGCAGCACCGCGCGCTGGATCGACCACGCGACGTCGTCGGCCGTCAGCGGATTGCCGGAGTGGAACTTCAGGCCCGCACGCAGCTTGAACGTGTACGTCAGCCCGTCGGCGCTCACCGTCCACGACTGCGCGACGTCGCCGTTGAATTTCGACGGATCGCGCAGGTCGACACGCACGAGCCGGTCGTACGTGTTCGCGACGTATTCCTCCGGCACCAGCTCGTAGATCTCGCCCGGATCGAGCGTCGTGAATTCGTCGAGCAGCGTGGCCATCACGAACATGTCCTTCGGCGTTTCCGCATACGCGGCGGAAAGCGGGGCGACGGCGAGAACGGACGCGGCGGCCAGCGCCGCGACGAGCCGGGAGGTCAGGGGTTTCATGTGCGCTTCTCCAGTGTCGTTGAAGTCGTTGTAGGTGAACGGTGAAGGGGGACTTGCATCGTCGTTACATCAGGCGCCACGGGCCGCTCGCCGCGTTGTCGATCTGCGGCAACGCGTGCGAGCCGGGCAGTTCGTAGTGCCACCATTCGCTGTCGATGTGCGCGAAGCCGGCCGCATGCATCACGCCGAGCAGCAGCAGGCGGTTGCGTTGGACGGCTTCGGGCAACCCCGCGTGAAAATGGCCCGATGCGGCCACCATCTCGTCGAAGCCGGTGCCCATGTCGAGCGGCTCGCCGTCGGCGCCCACCAGCGTCAGGTCGAGTGCGGTGCCGCGGCTGTGATTCGAGCCGCGGCCGAGATCGGCGACGAAGTTCGGGTCGGGCAGGAACTCCCACAGCACCTGCTGCGCCTGCGGCGGCCGGTATGCGTCGTAGATGCGCAGCGTGAAGCCGGCCTGCGCGGCGACGTCGACTGCGCGGTGCAGCGCGGCTTCGGCCGGTTCGAGCAGCAGGCAGTGCGCGCGGCGGTAGATCGGCTTGCCGGTCAGGTTGCGGTCGGTCGCGTAGACGAGATCGATGTCGACGCGATGCGTGGCGGGCGTGATTTCGACGAGGCGGTGATGGGTCATCGGCGGTCCGGGTTCGCTCAGGATTCGAATTGGTCGAACGTGCGCTGCAGTTCGCGGTTGCGCGCGACACGTCGGTCGATCGCGGGGCCGAGGCGGTCGATCACGGCCGTGATCAGCAGGTTGAACAGGCAGGTGAGCGGCGCGAGCGAATCCCAGAACTGGCCGACGTCGGTTTTCACCTGCAACAGGTCCGCCGGCCATTCGCGCGCCCACGGACAGTAGAGATCGGTGACCAGCGCGAACGGCTGGCCGCGCTCCGCGGCCGCCTGGCAATAGCGGCGCGCGCTGCGCGAATACGCGCGCGTATCGGTGACGATGCAGTACGGCCGCTCGAACTCGGAATTCAGCGAATCGACGTACGAGCCCGATTGCCCGTCGGAATAGAACACGCGCGGGCGCACATATTCGAGATAACTGCTGAACGCATTGCTGATACCGCGGGTCGACTGGATACCGAGGATGAACACGGCGTCGGCATGCGCGATCCGGTCCGCGACCTGCGCGAACACCGGTTCTTCGGCGAGCCGGTACACGTGACGGATCGCATCGAGTTCGCGCTCGAGCGACGACGCGAGCATGCCGTCGCCGTTGGTGTCGGCGCCCGTGCCGACGCTCGCGTGCGGAGCGGTCGTGCGGCGGTATTCGTCGAGACGATCGGTGATCATCCACGGCCGATCGCTGCCGCCGCGCAGTTCGCGCTTCAGATCGTCGAGGTTCCGGTAGCCGACGCTGCGCAGGAAGCGCCCGACCGAGATGCCGCTGGTGCCGGTCTGCTGCGCGATCTGGTCCGCCGTTTCGAGCCCGAGCCGCTCCAGGTTCGCGAGCATGTAGCTCGCGATACGCTTGGCGGTCGGCGTCAGCTCGGCAAAGCGGGATTCGACGGTATGGGCGAACGTGCAGGTCATCGCGCTGTTAGATCATTGTCATTCGATGATTCGGTGACATCTATCTAACAAAAACAAAATCATTCGCGCCAGCAGATAAATACTATGGTTTAGCGGAGGGTGATAGGGGTCGGATAGGCACGTCAAGCGACAGGATCACGAGACACAGCAGCAGAGATTATTTCTGCCAGGCATATTTTGCGTTTATCTCCGATAGGAATAATTTGCGTTTATGTCTGTGGCAGATATACTGCATTGATCGCCTACTGGACCGACGCCGTGAATCTCATTGTCAATACCCCCGCGCAACTGGCGGAAATCCTGTCGTCGGCGCGTCAGGCCAAGGGGCTGACGCAAACCGAGGCGGCGGCGCGCATCGGCGTCGGCCAGTCGCGTCTGTCGTCGCTCGAGAGCACGCGCACCGAAAGCCTGTCGCTGCGTCAATTGCTCGAATTGACCGCGCTGTACGGTCTCGAACTCAGTATCCGAACGAAGGACGAGCGCGACGCTGCCGACGTCGAGTGGTGAGCGATGGGACGTAAATCGCACACCCGCGCCCTGTCGATCTGGGCCAACGGCCAGCGGGTTGGAGCCTGGCGGATCCCCGCGCGTGGCGACATGGAATTGTTGTACGACACCGGCTGGAAGCAGTCCGATGCCGGGCGTCCGCTGTCGCTGTCGCTACCGTTCGGCGTCGGCAATGCGCCGTTGCGCGGCGCACGCGTGAATCACTACTTCGACAATCTGCTGCCCGACAGCGATGCCATCCGTCGCCGGCTTGCGTCCCGGTTCGGCACGGCGACGATCGAGCCGTTCGATCTGCTCGCCGCGCTCGGCCGGGATTGCGCCGGCGCGGTGCAGTTGCTCGGCGAGGACGAAACACCGACAGGCCATGATCGGATCGACGGTACGCCGTTGTCCGACGACGAGGTCGCGCACGCGCTCGATCAGGCGAGCGGGGTGGCGGCAGGTGCCGGGAATGACGACGACTTCCGCCTGTCGCTCGCCGGCGCGCAGGAAAAGACCGCGTTGTTGTTTCACGATGGGCGATGGATGCGCCCGCATGGCGCGACGCCGACCACGCACATCCTCAAATTGCCGTTCGGGCTGGTCGGCAACAAGCGCGCCGATCTCACGGCATCCGTCGAGAACGAGTGGCTGTGTCTGGCGATCCTGCGTGCGTTCGGTTTGCCGACGGCGCGTGCCGAAATCGTGCATTTCGGCGCGCACAAGGTGCTGTCGGTCGAGCGTTTCGATCGTGTGCTGCATCGTGACGGCGGCTGGTTGCTGCGCTTGCCGCAAGAGGATTTTTGCCAGGCGCTCGGCGTGCCGCCGCATTTGAAATACGCATCGCAGGGCGGCCCGGGCGCGCCGGATCTGGCCGCTATCCTGCGCCGCTCGGAGGCCGCGCAGCCGGATCTCGATACCTTGTTCAGTGCGCTCGTCGTGTTCTGGATGCTGGCCGCACCGGACGGACATGCGAAGAATTTCAGCCTGCGCTTGCTGCCGGGCGGACGGTTCCGTCTCACGCCGCTCTACGACGTGATGTCGATCTGGCCGGTCGAGGGCGACGGCGCGAATCAGTGGTCGTGGCACAAGGCGAAGCTCGCGATGGCCGTGCACGGCAAGCGCAAGCACTATGCGATGCGCGACATCACGCGTCGGCACTTCAGCGCGATGGCCGAACAATGCCTGCTCGGCGATATCGCGACGCCGATCGTCGACCGGCTGATCGCGGCGACGCCGCAGGTGATCGAGTCGGTCGGTGCCGCGTTGCCCGCGGGGTTCCCGGCGCGGATCGCCGACCGCATTCTGGGCGGATTGCGCTTCGCCGCGCAGCGTCTCGACGACATGCCGCGCGCTTGAGCAGCACTTCGCACCAGCACTTCGCACCGCAGCGGCGAGCGTCTGCTCGTACGTTGCGTGGTGTCGATGAACAGCGGGTCGGATGCCGGCGGCTCCATCGCGAGATCGTTGGCAATCGTGAATCCGAACCCGACCGTATTGGAAGCGTGATGCGCCCGCGCGCCGGCATGGCCGGCAGCGCGGGCGGCGGCGTTACTTGGCCAGCGTCCGGTACGACACGAGATCGTTGATCGGCCCGATCTCCGGCCCCGTCGCGCCGGGGCGCGTCGCGACCTGCACGACCTTCTCGAACATGATGATGAACGGCGAGTTCGCGAGCACGGCTTTCTGCAGCGCTTCATAACGCTGCGCGCGCTTCGCGGGCGACGGCTCGACGAGCGCGGCCTCGGTGTCCTTCGTCAGTTGCGGGATGTCCCAGCTGTTGCGCCACGCGAGCATCTTGGTGGTCGACTGGTCGGAATTGTCCGGATTCCATGCGAAGCCGCGCGCATTGCTGTTCGGGTCCATGTAGTCGGGCGACCATTCGCCGATGAAGATGTCGTGCTGGCGCGCGCGGTACTTGCCGATCGCCTGCTTCGCATCGCCCGGGATCAGCTTCACGCGGATGCCGCCCTGCGCGAAGTTCGCCTGCAGCGCCTGCGCGATCTCGATGTACGGATAGTCGTTCGGCATGTCCATCGTCACGTCGAAACCGTTCGACAAGCCGGCCTTCGCGAGCAGCGCCTTCGCCTTCGCGACGTTCTGCTTGTACGGGTTCGAATTCAACGTGCCGAGGAAGCCTTCGGGCAGGAAGGTTTCGTGCACCTTGTAGGTCGTGCTGACGATGTTGCGCTGGATGCCGTCGTAGTCGACGAGCCACTTCATCGCCTGCTGCACGTCGGGCTTCGCGAGGTTCGGGTTCTTCGTGTTCAGGCTCAGGTACAGCAGCGCGGACACCGGCCACGACGCCACCTTGATCTTGCCGGCCTTCGTCAGCGCGGCGAGGCTGTCCGGGCTCAGGTTGCGCGCGGCGTCCACGTCGCCGTTCTCCAGCAGCAGCCGCTGCGCGGACGCTTCGGGCACGTGGCGCAGCACGACGCGCTTCATCGGATACGGCGTGCGGTACTTCTCGAAACGCTGCAGCACGATGCTCTCGTTCGGCGTCCACTTCGCGAGCTGGTACGGGCCCGAGCCCGCATCGTTGGTCTTCAGCCAGCCGCTGCCGAAATCGTTGCCTTGCTGATGCGACATCAGCAGCTTCTTGTCGAGGACCGACGCGGGGCACGCGCTCAGCACGTTCAGCACGAAGCTCGGCGCATATTTGCGGTCGGTTTCGAGCACGAAGGTCTGCGGATCGACCGCGCGGACCTTCTGCATCACGTTCGCCTTCGTGAGGCCGAGATCGGCGAGCACGCCGGCCGGGCCCTTGTCGAGCAGGACGGTGCGCTGCAGCGACCATGCGACGTCGTCGGCGGTCACCGGGTTGCCGGAGTGGAACGTGACGCCGGGGCGCAGCTTGAACGTGTAGGTGACGCCGTCGGCGCCGACCGTCCACGATTGCGCGATCTGTCCGTTGAAGTGCGTCGGATCCTTCAGGTCGACCCGCACGAGGCGTTCGTAGGTGTTCGCGACGTACTCGGACGGCACGAGCTCGTAGATTTCGCTCGGGTCGAGGGTCGTGAATTCGCCGAGCTGCGTCGCGACGACGAAGATGCCGGGCGGCGTCGCGGCCTGCGCCGGCAGCGCCGGAACAAGCGCGACGAGCGCGGCGCTGACGAACAGCCGGGACAGCAGATGCTTCATGTGGGCTCTCCATCGAAAAGGAATCGTGGTGCGATTCTCTCATCGACGGGCACCCGGATGAAAATATTCGGCAGGCGCGCCGGTTGGCGCGTAGCGGCAGGCAAGGCGGGCCGGGCGAGCGCCCGGCGCCGGCGGTGCTCAGATCACGCAGCGCGCGATCGCGTAGCGCATCGCTTCCTCGGCCGGCTCGCTGCCCGAGCCGCGCACGACCTTGACGACCGAGCCGTTGCCCGACGGCGTCAGCGTGACGAAATACGAGCGCGAGCCGACGGTGATGTCGGTCACGCCGTTGTGCTGCGACTGCTCGGTGCCGGACAGCCGGCTGTCGAGGCAGTTGGCGATCGCGTGGGCCGGCCGTGCCGACGACACGTAGATCATCGGTGCCGAACCGGATGCGGCCGAGTTGGACGAGGGCGCGGAACCGCAGGCGGCGAGCAGGGCGGCGGGCAGGAGCAGCAGGAATCGTTTCATGATCGGAATCGTCGTGTGTCTCGTGTCGAGGCGGGGGCGCGGGGTACGCGAAACGCGAAGCTTCGCGACGAAACCGCCGGGATCGTACCGATTTTGACGGTCGACGCGGGAGGCGGCTGACGCCGGAGTATACCTGCGGCACTTGACGCGAGCGCCGTGCTGAAACGATTCGATACAAAGCGCCCGCTGTCGCGTGGCGGCAGCGGGCGTTTCAAGGATGGCGAATCGACGCTCGCCGGCGTTACTGGCCGATCTTGTGGCTGACCGCATTTTCCTGCTGGTTCAGCGCGTGCTTTTCGCTCTGGGTGATGTGGCCGCGATCCTGCGCAGCCATGTCCCGCTCTTCCTGGCGGATCCGGTGGTCGTCACGGTGCAGGCGCGCGGCCTGCGCGTGCGACATTTCGCCTTCCTTCACTTCTCGATGGATCCGCCGATTCTGGTTGGCGAGGCGCTGGTCGACCTCTGCGCGGCGTGGATGCGCGTGTTGCCACGGCGTGTCGGCGAACGCGGTGCCGGTCAGCACCGACAGCAAGGCGGCCGCAATCGCGAGATGGCGGGTGAAGGTTCGCATGACGTTTTCTCCTGTCGTTGCGCGTCACGAAACGTGCGCGCCTGTCGAAAAAACGCTGTGCGGGCCGCGGCTGTTGACGTTTCCGGCTGTATCGATTGCAAGTCTTTATTACGTCTGCCCACGGTGCTTCGCATCCCGCCAGTGCGATCGATGCGCGCGCTCAATGCGCGCCCGCTGCCGCCGCATCCGTATCGCCACCGCCCGAGCGCGCCGGCTTCGTGATCCAGATCAGCGGAATGATCGCGACGAAGATGATCGCCGATACGTAGAAGATGTCGTTCAACCCCATTACCGCCGCCTGCGAATCGACCGACGCGTTGAAAAATGCGAGCGCCGCATCGGGGCTCAGGTGCAGCAGCGAGCGGGCCGCGTCGATCTGCTGCCCGAAGATCGGGTTGCCGGCGCTCGCCTGTTCGGTGAGCCGGACGTGATGCAGGATCGTCCGGTCGTTCCATGCGTTGCTGATCAGCGACGTGCCCACCGCGCCGCAGAACGTGCGGCCGAAGTTCGACAGGCCGGCCGCGGCCGGGATCTTGTCCGGCGGCAGCCCCGACAGGATGATCGCGGTGAGCGGCACGAAGAACATCGCCATCGGGATGCCCTGCAGCAGCGTCGGCAGCACGAGGTCCCAGTGCGACACGTCGGAATAGAACATCGTGCGCATCATGAACACGACGGCGAAGCCGATGAACGCGAGCGTCGCGAGGTAGCGCGGATCGGTGCGCGGCAGGATGCGTCCCATCACCGGCGTCAGCACGATCGCGAAGATCCCGAGCGGCGCGGTGGCGAGCCCCGAGTCGATCGCGCGATAGCCGAGATAGCCCTGCATCCACTGCGGCAGCAGCACGAGCGTGCCGAAGAACATTCCGTAGGCGACCGAGATCGCGATCGTGCCGCCCGCGAAATTGCGCTGCGTGAAGAGCCGCAGGTCGACGATCGGATCGGCCGCCGTGAGCTCCCACACGAGGAAGAACGCGAAGCCCACCAGCGCGACGATGCCGAGCGCGACGATGAAGGGCGAATTGAACCAGTCGAGATCCTTGCCCTTGTCGAGCATGATCTGCAGCGACGCGACCCACAGCACCAGCAGCACGAGGCCGACCGTGTCGATCGGCATGCGGCGCGTGGCCGATTCGCGTTCGCGGAACACGATCCAGGTGACGGCCGCCGCGAAGAAGCCGACCGGAATGTTGATGTAGAAGATCCATGACCAGTTGTAGTCGTACGTGATCCAGCCGCCGAGCGACGGGCCCGCGATCGGGCCGACGAGCGCCGTCATCGACCACAGTGCGAGCGCCGTTGCCGATTTCTGCCGCGGCCATGCGCCGAGCAGCAGCGCCTGCGACAGCGGCGCGAGCGGCCCGGCGACCGCGCCTTGCAGGATCCGCGCGGCGAGGAGCGTCGGCAGGTTCGGCGCGATCCCGCACAGCCATGACGCGAACACGAACAGCAGGATCGACATGACGAACAGGCGCACCTGGCCGAAGCGCTGCGTGAGCCAGCCGGTCAGCGGAATCGACACCGCGTTCGCGGCCGCGAAGATCGTGATCACCCACGTGCCTTCGTCGACCGACACGCCGAGGTCGCCGGAGATCGTCGGAATCGCGACGTTCGCGATCGACGAATCGAGCACGTTCATGAACATCGCGAGCGAGACGGCGATCGTGCCGATCGCGAGGCGGCCGCCCGTCAGCGGGCCGGGATTGGACGGAGAGGACATGGCGTTCCTGTGTGATGGACGGAGCCGTGCGGCGTGTTGCCGGCCGCGCATGCATGCGCACGCATGTGCGTGCACTGCCTGCGCGAACGAACCGCGAAGCGGGCGGAAGCACGCTGCCCGCGAACGGCGCGGTCAGGCGGCGCCGCCGTGCGGCAACGAGTGGTTCAGTTCAAGTGTTGCGGCGGAGACGCGAAGCCGTGACGGGCTCCGGCGGCGCGGGCTGGCGCCGGTCAGGAAGGCGCGACGCGCGTGACGCGTCGGCGGGCAGCGGGCACATGGCCGCCGCAGCGTGTGGTGTCGTTTTTCATCGCAACAGGCTAGCGATGCCGAGAACGTCGATCAACGCTCGCCCGCTCATTAATGCCTTTCCTGCGCCGCAATAATGCCGTCGACGTACATCGATTGCCGGTCGGACGACGGGCGGTTACGCCGGTTACGGCGCGCTTCGCCACGGGGTGAAGACTTCCGTCAGGAACTCGACGAATGCGCGCACCTTGCTGTCGAGCGTCGCGCGCTTCGGGTAGAGCGCGTGCAGCTCGACGTCGTCGGTGCGATACCAGTCGGGCAGCACGATTTCGAGTTCGTTGCTCTCGAGCCGCCCTGTGGTGAAGTGCGTCGAAATCAGCGCGATGCCGCCGCCGCTCGCGGCCTGACGCAGCACCGTGACCGATTCGTTCGAGATCAGCACGGGCCGCACCGGCACGTCGGCGACGTCGCCGGCCGCGTTGGTGAGGCGCAGCGTCAGGCCGGGCGTGTCGCGGCCGACGTACAGGATGTCGTGCCGGGCGAGATCCTGCGGCGTGTGCGGCCGGCCGGCGCGGTCGAGATAGTGCGGGCTGGCCGCGAACTTCGCATGCGACCAGCCGAGCGAGCGCGCGACATAGCCGGAATCGGTCAGCTCGCCGGTGCGCAGCGCGACGTCGAAGCCGTGCTCGACGAGGTCGAGCGTGCTGTTGTCGTAGATCAGCACGAGCTGGACCCGCGGGTAGCGGCGGCGAAACTCGGCGAGCGCCGGTTCCAGCTCGAACAGGCCGATCGCGTAGGGCACCAGCACGCGCAGCGTGCCTTCGGGTTCCGTGCGCAGCGCGCGCACCTGACGGTCCGCGTCGAGCAGGATCTCCTCGGCGCGCAGGCAGCGTTCGTAATAGTCGCGCCCGGCTTCGGTGACGGACACGCGGCGCGTCGTGCGGTACAGCAGCTGGACGCCGAGGTCGTCCTCGAGCTGCCTGATCTTGCGGCTCACGCGGCTGAGCGGCATGTCGAGTTGCGTGGCGGCGGCGGTGAAGTTGCCGCGCTCCACCACGCGCAGGAATATCCGGATGCTCTCGAGGTCCATGCGATTCGTTTTAGTGTTCGGCCTGCGCGCATCTTACCGTCGCGGGCCGGATCGCCGCGGGTCGAGCCGATTATCCCGCCCGGCGCAATAACGCATCCCGCCGCTGCCCCGTAGTGGCGGCCGGCGCGCGGCCGTATGCTCGCCGGATGAAATTCGCCTTTCCCAGCATGCCGCCGCTCGCGGCCGTCCGGGCCGCGCTGCGCGACGCGCGCCCGACCTTGCCGCCCGGCGCGCTTGCATTCGCACTGCGCAATACGGCCGCGTCGCTGCTCGCGCTCTATGTCGCATTCAGGATGAATCTCGACGATCCGAAATGGGCGGCGTCGACCGTGTGGATCGTCGCGCAGGGCACGCGCGGGATGGGACTGTCGAAGGGCCAGTACCGGATTCTCGGCACCGCGATCGGTGCGGTCGTCGCGCTCGTGCTGACCGGTGCATTCGCGCAGACGCCCGAGCTGTTCCTGCCGGCGCTTGCCGCGTGGATCGGACTGTGCGCGGGCGTCGCGACGTTCCAGCGGAATTTCCGCGCGTATGCGGCGGTGCTCGCCGGCTATACGGCCGCGATCGTCGCGATGGACGCGGTATCCGCACCGCTGCACGCGTTCGATATCGCGGTCGCGCGGTTCCTGTACGTGGTGGTCGGCATCCTGTGCGCCGCGCTGTTCGAAACGGTCTTCGCGCCGGGCACGCCGTTGCAGGATGTCCGGACGCGGCTCGCGCGCTATCTCGAGCGGGCGGCGGCGGTCGGCGCGGGCGCGCTGCGTCGCGAGCCGAACAGCGCGGCCGTGCACCGGCTGTTCGCGGACGCGCTCGAACTCGACACCGCGGCAGAATATGCGGCGGCCGGCGCACCGCCGGTGCGCAGCGCGATCGGCCATTTGCGCGCGGCGGCGCTCGGGGTGCTGACGGCGCAGGCGGCGGCGCAGGCGATCCGCAAGCACGCGGCGCGCGCGCACGATGCGCCGGACCCGCTGGTCGACGAGGGCGCGCGCGTGCTCGACGGTATCGCCGCAGCGGGCGACGCGGGATACGAGATGGCGGCACTGCGCGCACGCGTGGACGACGCGCTGCGCGCCGAGGCCGCTGCGCCGGCTGCGCCGGACACGTCGCGCCTGCTCACGCTCGACCGGCTGGCGGCGCTGCTCGACGGGTTCGATCGTGCGTGTGCGAGTCGGGCGCTGCTCGACCGGCCCGAATTGCCGCCGTCGCGCGTGCGCTATGCGTTCCACCGCGATCCGGTGCTCGCGTGGCACAACGGCCTGCGCGCGTTCATCGCGGTGCTGGCCGCGTCGGCGATCTGGATCGTGACCGCGTGGCCGGCGGGCGGCGGCTTCGTCACGATCACGGCCGTCGTCGGCTCGCTGTTCTCGACCCGTCCGAACTCGGTACGCGCGGCCTTTGGTTTCCTGAAAGGCACGGCCGGCGCGGCGGTCGCGGGCATCGTCTGCAACTTCATCCTGCTGCCGGCGGTGTCGGGCTTCGAGATGCTCGCCTACATCCTCGGCGTGTTCCTGATCGGCACCGGCATCGCGATGCGTCAACCGCGCACGGCCGCGATGGGCAGCGCGTTCTCGATCTTCTTCTGGAATTTCACGTCGCCGGACAACACGACGCGCATCCGCGACGCCGCGTTCCTGAACAGCGCGCTTGCGACGCTGCTCGGCATCGCGTTCGGCGCGCTGATCTTCGCGCTGGTGTTTCCCGGCGATTCGGGCACGAGCCGACGGCGCCTGCATCGCGCGGTGCGCCGCGATCTGGCGAGTATCGCGCGCGATCCGCGTGCGTGGTCCGCAAGCGCGTGGCTGAGCCGCACGGCCGACCGTCTCGCGCGCGAGCTCGGTTTCGCGGGCAGCCTTCCGCAGACGCTGATCGAGCGCGACATGCGCGACCTGCTCGCGATCTGGGAAATCGGCGATAGCCTGCTGTCGCTCGCCGAACTGGCCACGCGCGAGCCGGTCGCGCGCCGCGCGGCGGCGGTGGTGCGCGCTCGCATCGCACAGGCGGATTTCGCTCGGCTCGAGCAGACCTGCGCCGCGGCGGCCCGGCTGTTGCGACGCCGCGTGGCCGCGCGCGACGGCGACGGCGCGCAGGCGTTGCTGAACGGCATCGTCCTGCTGCGGCGGATCGCGGACGCGACCGCCGAGCACGGCGGCTTCCTGCGACACCGCCGGGGTTGAGCCGCCAGAGTCAGGCGAGGCGAGTCAGGTGCGGCGAGTCACGTGCGGCGAGTCAGGTACGACGGGACGGGCGTCACTTCGTCCGGCATCCGCAGCCGGTGCTCGTGCTCGCGCGGACGAACGAGCATCGTCGTGCTCCGTCAGACGGCGATCGACGCGGGCGCGGCCGCGCGATGCAGCAGCACGGGCACCGACTTCGACGTCGGCGTGTTGCACACGTCGCCGACGCTGTCGAGCGGCACCAGCGGGTTCGTTTCCGGGTAGTACGCGCCGATGCAGCCGCGCGGGATGTCGTATTCGACGAGCAGGAAGCCGTCGGCGCGCCGTTCGATGCCGTCGTGCCACACGGTTTCCATGTCGACCCATTCGCCCGCCGCAAGGCCGAGCATCGCGAGATCGTCGCGGTTGACGAACACCACGCGGCGCTGGCCGTACACGCCGCGATAGCGGTCGTCGAGCCCGTAGACGGTCGTGTTGTACTGGTCGTGCGAACGCGTCGTCATCAGCGTCATCAGGCGCTCGCCGTGCAGCGCGCGGGCGCGCTGGATCGGCGTGTCGGTCGGCAGCGCATGCGCGATGAAGTTCGCCTTGCCCGTCGGCGTCAGCCATTCGCGGTCACGCGACGCGACGCGCAGGTGGAAGCCGCCGGGTCGCGCAATGCGCGCGTTGTAGTCGTAGAAGCCGTCGAGGGTCGCCTCGATCGCGTCGCGGATCTTCGCGTAGTCGTCCTTGTACGCGAGCCAGTCGATCTTGCCGCTGCCGAACAGCGCGTGGCCCATGTGCGCGACGATCGCCGGCTCCGACATCAGGTTCGCGGACGCCGGCTTGTTCATCCCGTACGACACGTGGACCATGCTCATCGAATCCTCGACCGTCACGCCCTGCGCGACGTTGTCCTGCAGGTCGATCTCGGTGCGGCCGAGGGTCGGTAGGATCAGCGCGTCGCGGCCGTGGATCAGGTGGCTGCGGTTCAGCTTCGTCGTGATGTGCACCGACAGCTCGCAGCGGCGCATGCCTTCCCACGTGCGCGGCGTGTCGGGCGTCGCCATCGCGAAGTTGCCGCCCAGGCCGATCAGCACCTTCACGTGGCCTTCGAGCATGCCTTCGATCGTCTCGACGACGTCGTAGCCGTGGTGGCGCGGCGGTTCGAAGTCGAACACGTGGCCGAGCCGGTCGAGGAACGCCTGCGACGGCTTTTCCTCGATGCCGACGGTGCGGTTGCCCTGCACGTTCGAGTGGCCGCGCACCGGGCACAGGCCCGCGCCGGGGCGGCCGATGTTGCCGCGCATCAGCATCAGGTTGGTCAGCATCTGCACGGTCGCGACCGAATGCTTGTGCTGCGTGATGCCCATCCCCCACGTCGCGATCACGCGTTCGCTGCGCGCATAGAGCTGCGCGAGGCCGTCGATCTGCTCGTACGACACGCCGCTTTCGGCGGTCAGCGCGGACCAGCTTTCGCGGCGCAGATCGTCGGCGAACGCGTCGAAGCCTGCCGTGTGCTCGTCGATGAACGCGGTGTCGAGCACGCGCGGCGCACCGGCGGCGCGCGCGGCATCGTCGAGTTCGAGCACGCGCTTGGCCATCCCCTTGATCAGCGCGAAGTCGCCGCCGATGGTCGGCTGGATGAACGTCGACGCGATCTTCGTGCCCGACATCGTCAGCATCTCGAGCGGGCTTTGCGGATCGGCGAAGCGTTCCAGCCCGCGTTCCTTCAGCGGGTTGATCGACACGATCGTCGCGCCGCGCCTTGCGCATTCGCGCAGCTCGCCCATCATCCGCGGATGGTTGGTCGCCGGGTTCTGGCCGAAGATCAGCAGCGTGTCCGCGTGCTCGAAATCGTCGAGCGTGACGGTGCCCTTGCCGACGCCGACCGATGCCGGCAGCCCGCGGCTCGTCGCCTCGTGGCACATGTTCGAGCAGTCGGGGAAGTTGTTCGTGCCGTACAGGCGCACCAGCAGCTGGTACAGGAACGCCGCTTCGTTGCTCGCGCGGCCGGACGTGTAGAACGCGGCCTGGTTCGGGTCCGGCAGCGCGCGCAGATGGCGCGCGATCAGCGCGAACGCGTCGTCCCACGCGATCGGCACGTAGCGATCGGTCTGCGCGTCGTACACCATCGGGTCCGTGAGCCGGCCATGCTGTTCGAGCTCGAAATCCGATTGTTCCAGCAACTCGGTGACCGTGTGTGCGGCGAAGAATTCCGGCGTCACGCGCTTGCTCGTCGCTTCGGCGGCCACGGCCTTCACGCCGTTCTCGCAGAATTCGAACGTCGACGCGTGCTGGCGGTCCGGCCATGCGCAGCCCGGGCAGTCGAAGCCGTCGGGCTGGTTCTGGCGCAGCAGCGTGCGGTAGTTGCCGCCGGTGACCTTTTCCTTGATCAGGTTGATCGTGACGGCTTTCAGCGCGCCCCAGCCGGCAGCGGGGTGGGTATAGGGTTCGATGCGCGCGGCGGCGGATTTCTTTTTCATGATGCGTGTGTCAGGGGCGATGCATGGAGAGTACGCGCGGCGCCGCGGCCGCTGTGTGTACACCTCTTCGCTTCAAAAAAGAGTACAGTTTCGAGCATTCACGCAGTGCGGAGCGCAACTGTGTTGTTGAAGGGAAGTTGAAAGGGAGGCGCGTGAAGCGTTACGAACAACTGGCCGACGAACTGCAGGCGCAGATCGAACGCGGCGTGTACCGGCCCGGCGAGCGGATTCCGTCGGTGCGGCAGGCGAGCCGGCAGCAGCAGCTCAGCGTCACGACCGTGCTGCGCGCATACCTCGTGCTGGAGAGCCGCGGGCTGATCGAGAGCCGGCCGCAGTCGGGCTATTTCGTGCGGGCGCGCGCCGCGGCGCCGGCCGAGGCCGAACTGCACACGTCGGCGCCGGCCGCGGAGCCGTCGGCGGTGGACGTGAGCCGGCTCGTGCTGTCGACGCTGCGCTCGATCGCGCGCGACGACGCCGTGCCGCTCGGCTCGCCGTATCCGGATGCGTCGCAGTTTCCGGTGCAGCGTCTCGCGCGCTACGCGCAGACGATCGGGCGCCGCCGCACGCGCTGGGGCGTGATCGACGACCTGCCGCCCGGCAACCAGGAACTCATCCGCCAGATCGCGCGGCGCTACGCGGAGCGCGGGATCGCGATCGAGCCGGGCGAGATCGTGATGACGATCGGCGCGACCGAGGCGATCAACCTGTGCCTGCAGGCCGTCGCGCGGCCGGGCGACACCATCGCCGTCGAGTCGCCGACGTTCTACGCGATGCTGCACGCGATCGAGCGGATGGGCATGCGCGCGCTCGAGGTGGCGACGCATCCGGGCGACGGCATCGATCTCGACGCACTCGAACGGATTCTCGCGCGCGAGCGCATCGCCGCGTGCATGGTGATGCCCAATTTCCAGAACCCGCTCGGCTTCCAGATGCCGGACGAACGCAAGCGCGCGCTCGTCGAGCTGCTCGCGAAGCACGGCGTGCCCGCGATCGAGAGCGACGTCTACCACGAGCTGCACTTCGGCGACACCGCGCCGAGCGCGCTGAAGTCGTTCGATCGCGACGGGCTGGTGCTGCATTGCGCGTCGTTTACGAAGAGCCTGTCGCCGCGCTACCGGATCGGCTGGGCGATGCCCGGGCGCTACCGCGATCAGGTCGAGAAGCTGAAATTCCTGAACACGCTCGCGACGCCGGCGATCGAGCAGCTCGCGATCGCCGAATACCTGAAGCACGACGGCTACGATTTCCACCTGCGGCGGATGCGCAAGCAGTATGCGCAGCAGGCGAACCTGATGAGCGCGATGGTGCGGCGTTTCTTCCCCGAAGGCACGCGGCTGTCGCAGCCGCAGGGCGGCTACGTGCTGTGGGTCGAGCTGCCGCGGCAGGTCGACGCGATGAAGCTGTATGCGCTCGCGCTCGCACAGCGGATCACGGTCGGGCCCGGCCACATGTTCTCGGCGACGAACGATTATCGGCATTTCATCCGGCTCAACTACAGCTATTCGTGGTCGCGGCAGATCGAGGAGGCGTTGAAGGTGCTCGGGCGGCTCGCGTCGGAGTGTGCGGGGCGGTGAGCGGCACGACGGCCGCCGGCGGCGGCCCGTTGCAGGGCGCCGCCGGTATGCGTCACGCTGCGCGCTGCGGTTCGGGCTGCGCGGCGCCGGCCATGCTGCGCATGTCGAAGCCCGACGGGTGCTGGTACACGCGCAGCCCGAATTCCGGCAGCACCGCGATCAGGTGATCGAACAGGTCGGCCTGGATCGTCTCGTAGTCGACCCACGTCGTGGTGTCGGTGAAGCAGTACAGTTCGAGCGGAATGCCTTCGGCCGTCAGTGGCAGTTGCCGCGCCATGCATGTCATGTCGCGACGGATTCGCGGATGCTGCTTCAGGTAGTTCGCGACGTACGCGCGGAACGTGCCGAGATTCGTCAGCTGGCGACGGTTCGCCGGGCATTCGCCGGCCGCGCCGAGCGTGCCGTTCCATTGCGAGATCGCGTCGACCTTGTCTTCCAGATAGTCCTTCAGCAGCGTCAGGCGTTCGAGCCGCTCGATCTCGTCGTTGCCGAGAAAGCGCACGCTCGTCGCGTCGACGAACAGCGCGCGCTTGATGCGGCGTCCGCCGGCTTCGGTCATCCCGCGCCAGTTCTGATAGCTCTCGGTGATCAGCTTCCACGTCGGCACCGTGATGATCGTGTGGTCGAAATTCGCGACCTTGACGGTGTTCAGCGTGATGTCGATGACGGTGCCGTCCGCGCCGGCCGACGGCATCGTGATCCAGTCGCCGATCCGCAGCATGTCGTTCGACGACAGTTGCACGCCCGCGACGAGCCCGAGCAGCGTGTCCTTGAAGATCAGCATCAGCACCGCCGACATCGCGCCGATGCCCGACAGCAGCAGCCCGATCTGCTTGCCGGTCGCGTCGCCGATCACGACGAGCGCGGCCGTGATGAACATCACGAGCTTGACGAGCTGCATCGCGCCTTTCAGCGACAGCCGCGGCTGATCGCGCTGGCTCGTGCGATGCGCGTGTTCGAGCGCGGACAGTGTCGCGCTGATGGTCATCGACACGACGAACACGATCAGCGCGAACAGCACCTTGTCGGCGGCCTGCGCGGCCGCGGCCGGGATGCCGGGCACCGCGCCGAGCCCGAGCTTGATCACGACGAACGGGACGATGCGGTTCAGCCACTTGAACGCGCCGAACTCGAACAGCGCATCGTCGATGCGGGTGGCCGACAGCCGCGCGATGCGCGCGACCACGCGAAACAGCAGGAAATGGACGGCGGCCGTCATCGCGCCGGCGGCGGCGATCAGGATGAGGGTGCCGACGAGCGGCGCAAACCAGGATTCGTTCAGGGTCATAGGGGCAGCTTGGGTCCTTCTCGTGCATTGAATCGGCGCCGCGCTGCGGCGCGTGCCCGATGAAGGGCACATGAAAGGGACCGTGATTGTGCCATCGGGTTCCGGGCGCGTGCCGCGCAGGCGCCGCGCGGCTCCCGAAGGTTCTCACCGTTGCGCGGGCATCCTTCCGGCACGTGCCGCGCAACATACTGTGTACTTGCCACGGGATGCCCGCTCGGGGCACGATGCGCGAACGACTTCGCGAACCGCGTCTTCGTGTCTTCACGTCTTCGCGTCGTTCGCGGCACGTACGCAAGCACCGCAAGCACCGCAAGCACCGCAACCACCGCAATCCACGCATTTCACGCATTTCACGCATGCAAGATTCCAACGAACGCCGGCCGCCCGCGCCGCGGCTGCTGAAGGGCATTCTTCCGGTCCACCGCGCGACGGCGATCCGCGACGTCTTCGCGGGCATGTCGCTCGCATCGATGGATATTCCGCAGGTGCTCGGCTATGCGCGCATCGCCGGCATGCCGGCCGTGACGGGCCTCTATACCGCGTTCCTGCCGCTCATCGCGTTCGCGTGCTTCGGCGCATCGCGCCATCTCGTGGTTGCCGCCGACTCCGCGACCGCGACGATCTTCGCGAGCCGCCTGTCGTCGATGGCGCCTGCCGGCAGCGCCGACTATGTGGCGCTGGCCGGCATGGTCGCGCTGCTGACCGCCGCGATGCTGCTGCTCGCGCGGATCTTCAAGCTCGGCTTTCTCGCCGATTTCCTGTCGCGCACGGTGCTGGTCGGCTTTCTCGCGGGCGTCGGCGTGCAGGTGTCGATCGCGATGCTCGGCGACATGCTCGGCCTGTCCGTGCCGTATCCGGCGTCGCGCAGCGTCGCCCAGCTCGACTACGTGATCACGCATGCCGTCCATGCGCATCGGCCGACGCTCGCGCTCGCCGTGCTCGTCGTCGTCGCGATTCTCGCGTGCAAGCGGTTCCTGCCGCGCGTGCCGATGCCGTTGATCGCGGTCGCGGGCAGCATCGCCGCGAGCCATGCATTCGGCTTTTCCGCGCGCGGGATCGCGGTGCTCGGGCCCGTTGCTGGCGGCTTGCCGCCGCTGCGCTGGCCGTCCGTCACGTGGCAGCAGTTCCTCGATCTCGTGCCGGTGGCCGCGTCGTGCTTCGTGATGATCATCGCGCAGAGCGCGGCGGCCGCGCGCGTGTTCGCGCAGCAGTACGGCGAGGACGTCGACACCAACGCCGACATCCTCGGGCTCGCGGCCGCGAACGCGGCGGCGGCGGTGGGCGGCGCGTTCGTCGTGAACGGGAGTCCGACGCAGACCGCGATGGCCGACGGTGCAGGCGTGCGCAGTCAGATCGGACACCTGACGTTCGCCGCGGTCGTCGCGGTCGTGCTGTTGTTCCTGAGCGCGTATTTGCAGTATCTGCCGCATGCGGTGCTGGCCGGCATCGTGTTTACGATCGCGCTCGGGCTGATCAACGTGCGCAGCCTCGCCGCGATCCGCAAGGAAAGCCCCGGCGAATTTATGCTCGCGCTCATCACCGCCGTGGCCGTCGTGACGGTCGGCGTCGAGCATGGCATCCTGCTGGCCGTCGCGTTGTCGCTGATGCGGCACGTACGGCACAGCTACCAGCCGCATACGATGGTGCTCGAGGCGGCGCAAGGCAACGGGCGCTGGCAGCCGGTGCCATCGCGGCCCGGCGCGATGACCGCGCCCGGGCTGATCGTCTACCGGTTCGGCTCCGACCTGTTCTTCGCGAACGATCACCGGTTCGCCGCCGAAGTGACCGAGCTCGTCGACGCGGCACCCGCACCGCTGCGCTGGTTCATCGTCGATGCGGGCGCGATCACCGATCTCGACTACTCGGCCGCGCGCACGGTCACCGATCTCGTCAACGCGCTGCACGCGCGCGGGATCGGCGTGCTGTTCGGGCGCGTGAACCGCTACCTGCACGCGGACATGGAGCGTCACCGGATCACGGAGATCGTCGGCGCGTCGTGCATCTTTCCGACGCTGCACCAGGCGCTGGAGGCCGCAGGCGTGGCGGCGACGCCGCAGGAGCCGGGGGTGGTTTAAGTATGTGGTGCGAAGCCGGGACCGGCGCTAGGCCGCTGCGTGCCGGTGCGTGGAGTGAACCGGCGCTAGGCCGCCGCGCGCACGCGCGTAAAGCCGTTGCGCAGGTGACGAGCCAGCTCTGCGGCGGCCGGCGTGTGCTGGCCGCGCGGCAAATGAAGGTTGATCGCGAAATTCGGCAGCGCGGGCAGGCCGCTGTCGGCCGGCAGGATGTCGAGATCGGCCGGCACGGTGGACGCGAGCGATACGGTCACCGCGAGATCCGCACGCACGGTCGCGGCCGTCGCGTCCAGGCTGCCGTTCTCGAACAGCGTGCGCCATTCGCGATCGGATTCCCGCAGCGCGTCGAGCACGGTCGGGCGGAACGCGCAGGTTTGCGCGACCATCGACACCGGCAGCGGCGTGCGCCGGTACGCGGCGCCGCCTTTCGCACCGACCCACACCAGACGATCGACGGCGACACATTCGCCGCCCGGTTGCCCGACCGGCGCCTCGATCAGCGCGACGTCGATCTCGCCCTGCCTGAGCGCACGGCGCAGCTCCGGCGACGCCGCGCACACGAGCGACAGCGCGACTTGCGGATGCGCTTGCGCATAGCCTTTCAGGATCGGCGCGAGACAGCTGCCGACGAGGTCCTGCGGCGCGCCGACGCGCACCGTTCCTTCCATCGCGCCGGCCGTCATGTCGGCCAGCAGTGCGTCGTGCGCGGCGAGCAGCCGGCGCGCGTGCCCGAGCAGCCGCTCGCCGTCCGCCGTAAGCAGCAGGTTGCGATGCTCGCGCACGAACAGCGGGCCGGACAGCGTTTCGAGCCGCGCGACCTGCTGGCTGACCGCGCCTTGCGTCAGGTGCAGCGCGTGGCTCGCCGCCGTCATGCTGCCGTGATCGGCGACGGTGACGAACGCGCGAAGCAGGGCGATGTCGAGGTTGTGTACCATGCGTCGCATTATGAACGCTAATGCCAGGCATAAAAAGCTTTCGCTTTCGTAATGCTTTGGGTGCGGGTAAAACGGAGTTTCGACGACGACGACCGGGAGCCCTCGTGCTGCTTCGCGACTACCTGCCACTGATGCTTTTCGTGATCGGATCCACCGGGACGCCCGGCGGCGCGACCACGCTCGCGACCGCGTCGGGCGCGCATTTCGGTTACCGGCGTTCGTTGCCGATGATGGCGGGCATCGCGGCCGGTCTTGCGTCGATGGCCGCGGCGGCGGCGGCCGGGCTCGGCAGCGTGTTGCTGGCGCTGCCCGCGCTGCAGCTCGCGATGAAGGTGCTCGGCTCGTTGTATCTGTTGTGGCTGGCCGTGCGCATCGGGCGCGGCGGCAAACCCGGACTCGACACCGCGATGCAGCGGCCGCAGCGGTTCGTCAGCGGTGTGTGGATGCTGTGGCACAACCCGAAAGGCTGGGCGATGACGCTGGGCGCGGCCGCGTCGTTCGCCGCGCTCGCGCCCGGCCCCGTGACGCTCGGTGCGTTGCTCGGCGTCGCGTTCGGCGCGGCCGCGATGGCGTCGCTGTCGCTCTGGTGTTGCGCCGGGTTGCTGTTCGCGCGCGTGTTGCGCACGGAGCGGCAGTGGCGTTGCGTGAATGCCGCGCTTGGGCTGTTGCTCGCGGCGTCGATCGTGCCGATGTGGCTGTCGTAGCGGGGCGCGCACGAAGCGCCGCCCCGCCGCTCAGCGCGAACCGGCTCGCGCGTGGGTCGTGCGCGCTCCGCCCGCGCCGCTCGCCCACCGCGGCAAGCGCAGCGTCGTGACGAAGCTCGCCGCATGCAGCGTGCAAAGCAGGCCGAACGCCCACGCGTACGCGGCGGCATGCGTACCGCCGGTCGACGCCGATTCGACGTGCAGCCGCCACGCGAGAAACAGCGTGCACATCGTCGTGAACGTCGGGCCGCCGAGCCGCTGGACGATATTGAGCGACGTCGTCGCCATCGGCAGGTCGCGCCGCTCGACCGACGCATACGCGGCGGAAATCGACGGTGCGCCGATCGCGCTTTGGCCCATTCCGCGCAGAAACAGCGCGGGCACGAGCACGTAAGGATCGTAGCCGGTCAGCGCGAGATACACGAACGGCAGCGTGGCGAGCAGCGCAAGCATCGCGCCGGCGGCGGCGAGCCGACGCACGCCAAACCGGCTCGTCAGCGCGCCCATCGACGGATAGGTGACGAGCATCCCGAGCCCGAGCGGTGCCAGCAGCCACCCCATCTCGCCGGGCGAGCGGCCGCACGCGTCGATCAGGAACACCGGGATCAGCATCTGGCCCGCGTAGATCATCCCGTTCGACAAAAACTGCGTGCCGGCCGCCGCACCGAACACGCGCGAGCGAAACAGCGCGAGGTCGATCAGCGCGTGCTCGCCCTTGCGTCGTTCGACGCGCAGGAACGCCGCGAGCAGCAGCGCCGAGCACGCGATCGCCGCGATGCCGGGCGCGGCGTCGATGCGCTCGGCGCCGTACAGGAACAGCACCAGCGCCGGCGACAGCAGCGCGAGGCCGACCCAGTCGAGTTCCCGTCGTTGCGTTTCCGTGCGGTCTCCCGGCAGGAACCACGCGGCCAGTGCGAGCGCCAGCGCGCCGACCGGCAGATTCACGAGAAAGAGCCAGCGCCACGACGCGTGCTGCAGAATCGCGCCCGCGACGACGGGGCCCAGGATCGGCGCGATCAGGACGGGCACCGCCGCATACCCGATCACGCGCGCCATCTGCGGGCCGGCGACGCGCGCGATCATCATCTGCGCCATCGGCGCGAGCAGCCCGCCGCTGACGCCTTGCAGCACGCGGAACGCGATCAGCGACGGCGCGGACCACGCGAGCCCGCACAGCGCCGACGTCAGCGTGAACGCGGAGAAACACCACAGGTACAGCGCTTTCGCGCCGATGCGATCGACCAGCCAGCCGTTCAGCGGCAGCACCAGCGTGAGCGCGAGCAGATAGCCGCTCGTCACCCACTGGATCGTCGACAGGCTCGCGTGCAAGTCGGTCGCGAGGCTCGACAGCGACACGTTGACGATCGTCGCGTCGAGCTGCGACAGCAGCGAGCCGAGCGTCGCGACCGCGCTGACCTTCCAGATCGACGGATCGAGCCGGCCGGTCGCGCGGCCCGGCGACGGCTGCGCGCGCGGGTCGCTCACGCGCCGCGCTGGTCGAGCAGCGCGAGGATGTCTTGCGTCGAACCCGTTTCGCCGAGGCGCGGGAACACGCGTTCGACGCTGTTCGTGTGCGCGTCCGCGTTCAGGTCGGTCATTGCGTCGACGGCGAGCGTCACGTTGTAGCCGAGTTCATGCGCCTGGCGCGCGGTCGATTCGACGCCGATGCTGGTTGCGACCCCGGTCAGCACGATCTGCGTGACGCCGGCCGCCTTCAGGTGCGCGTCGAGATCGGTGCCGGTAAACGCGCCCCAGGTTTGCTTCGTGACGACGTGGTCGCCGGGCCGGCGGTCTAGTTCGGGGATCAGGTCGGCCCAGTCGGCCGGGAACGGTTCCGTGCGCGGCGGTTGCTGCGTGCGGCCCGGTGCGCCGCCGGCGACGTTGACGAGGACGACCGGCAGGCCGCGGCTGCGGAAGGCGTCGAGCAACGTGCGCGTGTGCGCGATCACCGGGGCGACCGGATGGGCGGTCGGCAGCGCGACGATGCCCTTTTGCAGGTCGATGACGACGAGCGCCGTGTTCGTGTCGAGACGGGTTGTGCTCATGAGACGGATGCTCCGTGAATGGGGCGAAGGAAAGCGTGCGCGCGGATGGCGCGCCGCACGCCGGCGGGGATTACTGCTCGCCGATGCGCCGGATCAGCGGGATCGCGGCGGCGAGCGTACGGATGTCTTCGGGGGCGAGCTTCTCGATCGCGGCGCCGAGCCACTCGTGCTTCGCGGTGTTGCGCTTGCGCCGCGCTTCGATGCCGGCCGCCGTCAGCAGGAAAAGGATCTGGCGGCCGTCGGTGGGATGCGGTTCGCGTTCGACGAGCCCGTCTTCCTTTAGGCTCGCGAGAATCGCCTTCATCGACTGCGGCTTCATGGCTTCAGCGCGGGCGAGATCGGCGGTCGTCATCGGGCCCTGTCGTTCGAGTCGCGCGAGCGCGCTTGTCTGCGACATGCCGAGCCCTTCGGACTCGATCTCGGAGCGCAGCCGGCGAATGAGCTGACCGACCGCGAGGGTCAGGTCGGCGGCGACGGCTTCGGCGGAAACGCGGGGCGTGCGGGGAGGGTTCATGCGGCGGATCATAGAACATGACAGCTAAACTTGCAAGTTTAGCTGTCGAATTCAAAGATGAGTCGCGGCGCGCGCGGGACGAACCGCGATCCGCGCGGATCGGCGGGCTGTCGGTAGCGAACGGCGGCGCGCTATGCGCGGCGCGGCGGCACGCCTGGCGCGATCGGCACGACGTCGTTGTATCGCGGCGACGCGTTCTCGTGCAGCAGATCGCCGAGATATTGCGCGAGTTCGTCCGCGGCGAGGGCGGACGGAATCTGCAGGGTGGCCGGCCGCCGCTTGCCGTCGGCGCCGAGATCGAACACGGCCCAGCGGTCGTTCGCGCGCACGACGGCGAGCAGGCGTCCGAACGCGTTGAAACGGTATTCGTGCTGCATGGCATCGCTCCTTCGTGGATGAACGCGCCGGCCGCGTGCGTCGTGTCGTGCTTACTGGATCGAGCAGGTGAGCCAGCGATGAATCTTCAGCGCATCGCTCGACACGCCGGCGCGCGTCGGCGCGCCGAGCAGCACGATCGTTTCGCGGCGGCCCTTCACGCGCATGCGCATCACGACGCCGTGCCCCGATTCGTTGATGAAGCCCGTTTTCTGCAGCCGGATCGGCAGGCGGCCGTCGCGGACGAGCGGATCGGAATTCACGTACAGCAGTTCGCCGTCGGCGTGCCGCACGGTCGTCGACGTGTCCGTCGAGAAATAGCGGATCAGCGGATCGTGCGCGGCGGCGCCGACGAGCCGCGCGAGATCCTCGGCCGTCGACACGTTGTGCGGCGACAGGCCGGTCGGCTCGCGGAAGTGCGTATCGCGCATGCCGAGCCGGCGTGCTTCGCGGTTCATCGCCTTCACGAATGCCGCGCGTCCGCCCGGATAGTCGCGGCTCAGCGCGGCCGCCGCGCGGTTTTCCGACGACATCAGCGCGATATGGAACATTTCGCGGCGCGACAGTTCGGCGCCGATCGGCAACCGCGAACCCGTGAACTTGATCGTGTCGCGGTCGCGCGCGGTGACGCGCAGCACGCCGTTCAACGGTCGATCGGCGTCGCGTGCGACGACGGCGGTCATCAGCTTCGAAATCGATGCGATCGGCCGCACGGTGCGTGCGTTGCGCGCCAGCAGCGGCGTGCCGGAGTCGACGTCGAGCACGTAGGCTGCGCGTGAATGCAGCGCGCGCACCGCGTGCGGGCTGTAGCCGCAACTCGCGAGCAGGTGTGGTTTTGCGGCCGGGCGTGTGCGCACCGCGCTCGTGCGCTTCGCGCGCCGCTGTTGCTGCGCGGGCGCGGCGTGATGCTTGACCGCATGATGCTTCGCGCGCGGGCGGCGATGTTTGACGGTCTGGTGCTTGCGGGGCGCGGTTTTTTTCTTGACGACTTTCGCATGCGCATGGGGTGGTGCGGCGCGCTGCGGTTGCGCGTGCCGCGCGGACGCATTCGTCGCGAACGCGAGTGTCAGGAACGAGAGGGCGATGATGACGGTAGTCCGGGCGCGGGGCAGGCGCGCGATGAGGCCGGTCAAGCGAAAGTCTCCTTTTCACGCGCGTTGTGGCGGCGCGAAATGCGTGGAAATGCGTGGATGGTCGGCGGGTGCGAAGATTATACGGGCGATCGTGTGACGATGACGATGCGGTCGATCGTGAGCAACGGTCCTGCAATTCGCGTTTTTTTCGTTGTCGTTCGGGTTCGAGCGGCTGAATCCGTATGAATGGCAGGGATGGCCGGCACGCGGCATGTGACTCGGTCCGTGTCATGCAGGCGCGCGGCGATCGAAGGGGGCGTGACGGATTGAAGCCGCTGCTGGGTCGGTGGTTGGAGCGGCGTGCCCAGATGAGCCCCCTCTGGATTTTCAACGCTGTGTCGGGGGAGCGCGTTGATCGGCATTGACTGCCACGCTCGTTCGAAAGGCGGAAAGCATCGGCCTGTTCCAATCGCCGTTCAGACAGGCGAAGCCCAGGCGCGTTGCAGGCTGCCGAAGCTGTTTGGTGTGGTCCGGAACTGGACGGTGGTTTGCAGACATCTCGCCTTCTTCAGCAGGTTCGGCATGGCGGAGTCCGTTACTGCCGCATGCCGAGTGTCGTGTGCGCCGGTGTCAGATTCCGCGGCTTAGTTTGACGGCGAACGCGCGAGTGGCTTCTTCGATATCACCGGGCGTACCCGGCAGGGTCGGCAGATCTTTTACCCGCTGGTAAATGGCAATCTGTAGTTCGCTTTCGATGGGGCGCGGCGTGAGCCTTTTCAGATTGGCAACCGCTTGTCTGAGCACCTTGTTATCGCTGGGATGCGAACTGAACCACGTGGGCCTTGACGCCCAGCATTCGATGGCTTGTTTAACGTCTTCTCGCATGAAAACTCCATGTCGGCGGATGGGGGGAGGTGAAGCTATTCAGCGACGCGTCCATTGGCGTTGCTGGCGAGGAGGCTGGCGCCGCAGGCGGTTTTCATCCCGTGCAGTGCTGCTGGCGTGCCGTCCACCTTGTACTTGTCGCTGCCTTCCGCGATGGGGAAGACGCCATTGCACTTCGGGCAAGACACCAGGTGCCCGATACCTGCGATTGGTCTGCCGTTGAGATTGGTCTGTGGGAAGCCTTCCAGCACCGTGCCGCCGTGGTCGGTGCTGTCTCCCTTGCGGATGATTTCTCGCATAACGTTGCCTCTGTTTGTTTTCTGTCCTGTTTACAGCGGTTTGATAAGGCGCCATGTGACGATGTGGACGTTTGCTTGGGCGGCGCATGCCATAGTCGCCCGAGCGCCGCCCGCAACGGATGGCGATGATTGACCCGATGTGGCTGCTGGCGCGATGCCGCCAGCACGGCACGCGGCCCCTCCGACGAAGCACTTCATCCGCGGTTCTTCGGATCGAGCGGATCGATGCCGATGCCCCCTGCGATGAAATCGTCCAAGATGCGCTGTTCGCGAGCACGCACTGCCGGGTCGACGTAAGGATCGGCGATGCGTTCCCGACGCGCTTCCCATGCGCGCTGTTGCGCGGCCATGGCGGCCAGTGCTTCAGGTGACGGTTCGTTGCTGGTGTCGCTGAACTGCGGACGCAGTTTCACGCCGAACGGTTCGTCGGCCGGTTGCTTACCCGGTTGGGTTGGTGTGATGGCGATGAAGGTGGCTTGATCCGTGCGCCGTAGCGGGGCCACCATGCTGGTATCGGCGTTTAAGTAGGTTGCCATCGTTGCCAGGGCGATGCCGACGAACGGTGATGATGCACCGGTGTCGCCGAAGCGTTGGCTGAGGTCGTAGCTCTGGTTCGACGCCAGGATATCGACCGGTCGTTGTGCCTGGAACATCGCCGGTGCGAGTACCGCTGCACCGCCGATCGGCGCGCCGGTATCGTAAAACACTCGTGCCGGCGGCGCATTCAGATCTGCGGTGGCGGTGTCCCATGCTTGTGCGAGCGCAACCGTGCGCGCCTGATTCGTCTGCGTTGTGCCGGCGGGACGCAAGGGTACAGTGACGGGCCGATGCAGTTTGGCGAGGACCTTCAACCCGTCCCATTGCTTGAAGCCGTACTCGGTGATCGGTTCGGGGAAGAACAGGGTGGGAGTGAAGGGCGGTGACGGCGGATGTACCCAGCCGTTGAAGACGGGATCGATCGGATTGGCTGCGGGGCGCGTGTTGCGTGCGTAGCGACGCAGCCAGTTCAGGCGTTCGGGGCGAGCGACGACCAAGGCCACAATGGCGTCGGTTAGTTTTCCCGGTTGACGAGGCCCGCTACCTGCTCCCAGCGATTTCAGCTTGACGTCTTTGGTCGTCAGCGTCGCGGCCATGTTCACACCTTCTACCGCATACACTAGTAACGCCGGCATATCGGGATTACGTTCGAAGACTTGGAAGATGGCCTCGACCAAACCTTCTGGCGTGTCGTTGCAAATCACGCCGTTTTGCAATTGTTTGATCCGGTGCCAATGCAAGCCTGCTGGTTGCCGCATCATATTTGCCGTATCGACCAGCATGTCGGCGATCATGTCGGCTGGCGTACGCAGATTCTCGGCTTTGGAGTTATAGCCACGTACTACCGTCACCGTCGGAATCGGCCAGCGCTCAGGGAAGCCCTGCAAAGCCAGTTCGAGTGCATTGGCCTTACGTTGACGCCAAGCCATATCCTTGTCATTGGCATTCGTCGGGTAGTCCTTCGGGTCCATCGGTAAGGCCGTACCGATGTGAAGTGCATTGCTTTGCAGTGCGTTTTGTTGTTGCAGCCGTGCCCACGCTTGGCCTTGGCGATACACGTCCAAGCTCAAGCCGACACGGACGATATCCAAGGTTGTCAGTTTGGGAGCATTGACGGTCGTTTGCGCTGTACCTGATGTAGGACGATTATTCGGTATAGGCGGCAGTGCATGGCGTGACTCGACGTTTGGTAATGGGCAGGTGAGTTGGCTCAGCGGGTCGTCGTCCATCGGTGCGGCCATCGCAGACATACTAGCTAATATCCATAGGGCCACACCACTCAAGAAAATTTGAACACGTTTCATTGTGTCTTCTTCACACTCGATTGCACTGGAATAGCGTCACGTCGATCGCCAACGGCTGGATATATGCATTCTTCGTGACCTCGAGAAGCACGCCTGATTCACCATAGACATCTTTGGCAGCAATGCCGCCAGTACGTCACGCGGCCCCTCCAACGAAGCACTTCATCCGCGGTTCTTCGGATCGAGCGGATCGATGCCGATGCCCCCTGCGATGAAATCGTCCAAGATGCGCTGTTCGCGAGCACGCACTGCCGGGTCGACGTAAGGATCGGCGATGCGTTCCCGACGCGCTTCCCATGCGCGCTGTTGCGCGGCCATGGCGGCCAGTGCTTCAGGTGACGGTTCGTTGCTGGTGTCGCTGAACTGCGGACGCAGTTTCACGCCGAACGGTTCGTCGGCCGGTTGCTTACCCGGTTGGGTTGGTGTGACGGCGATGAAGGTGGCCCGGTCCGTGCGCCGTAGCGGGGCCACCATGCTGGTATCAGCGTTCAGGTAGGTTGCCATCGTTGCCAGTGCGATGCCGACGAACGGTGAGGCCGCACCGGTGTCACCGAAGCGTTGGCTGAGGTCGTAACTTTGGTTTGAGGCCAGGATATCGACCGGTCGTTGTGCCAGGAACATCGCCGGTGCGAGTAGCGCTGCGCCGCCGATCGGCGCGCCGGTATCGTAAAACACTCGTGCCGGCGGCGCATTCAGATCTGCGGTGGCGGTGTCCCATGCTTGTGCGAGCGCAA
>NZ_JAPVQY010000138.1 GCF_027257875.1 Burkholderia sp. IMCC1007 | reverse complement strand
CGGCTGCGGCGCCTGCCGCACGCGGGCGCGCGACGCCGCGCGAATCTTGTCGGCGAGCTTTTCCGCGTAGTCGAGCATGCCGTCGCGGATCCCGACGCGCGGCTTCGTCACGAAATCCACCGCGCCGAGTTCGAGCGCGCGCAGCGTGATCTCCGAGCCGCGCTCGGTCAGCGACGACACCATCACGACCGGCATCGGCCGCAGCCGCATCAGCTTCTCGAGGAAGTCGAGCCCGTCCATGCGCGGCATTTCGACGTCCAGCGTGAGCACGTCCGGGTTGTGCTGCTTGATGAGCTCGCGCGCGACCAGCGGATCGGGTGCGGTCGCGCACACCGTCATGTCGGGCTGGCTGTTGATGATCTCCGTCATCAGGCTGCGAATCAGCGCCGAGTCGTCGACGCACAACACTTTGATCTTCTGCACTGCGGTCATGCCTCCTGCTTTCTCGAAAGGTTGGCCGCATACGGGCTGCCGGGATTGCCGCTCGCCGCCGGCGCACCGCCCGCACCGCGCGCGCCGAACAGCTCGATGCGCGGCCGCGCCGGCGGCGG
>NZ_JAPVQY010000137.1 GCF_027257875.1 Burkholderia sp. IMCC1007 | reverse complement strand
CGCGCGCCACCCCGTGCCGGCTACGCGGACGCCCGCAACGCGCGCTGTCCGGCCGCGAGCGCGGCGCCCGCGAACAGCGTGAGTGCCGAATACACGAGCCCGCGCGCGAGCCCCGCGCTGTCCGACACCCAGCCGATCGCGACGGGCCCGGCGATCTGCCCGAATGCGAAGACCGTCGTGAACGCGCTGATGCCCTTCGCCCAGCCTTCCGGCGACAGGTTGTGGCGGACGAACGCGGTCGTCGCCGCGACCGCCGACAGGAACGTCGCGCCGAACAGCACGCCCGATGCGAACGCGGCCGCCGGATGCACGAAGATCGCCGGCATCAGCGTCGCGACGCCAAGCAGTGCGTTCAGCACGGCCAGCGCCTGGCCGCCGCGCATCCGGTCGAGCAGCCCCGACCACAGCCGCGCGGACACGACGGTCGCGACACCAAGCATCACGTAGAACGCGGCGACCACCGTGCCGCTCATCCCCGCGCCGCGCAACAGCGCGACGATGAACGTCATGTAGCCGATATAGCCGACGCCGAACAGGCCATAGCCGCCGAGCGCGAGCGCGAAGCGCGCCGGGCTCGCGCTCGCGACCGGCGCG
>NZ_JAPVQY010000136.1 GCF_027257875.1 Burkholderia sp. IMCC1007 | reverse complement strand
GCCGCGCCGCGCGCGCGGTGGCCGAGCGCGCCGGCGTGCCGCGGATCGCGCTCGCGGACGTCGCCGCGCTCGACGAGCCCGGCCGCACGCTGTATCGCTTCGACGTGCGCACGCCGGAGGAATACGAAGCCGGCCATCTGCCGGGCTTTCTCGGCACGCCGGGCGGCCAGCTCGTGCAGGAAACCGACCATCACGCGGCCGTGCGCGGCGCGCGGATCGTGCTCGCCGACGACGACGGCGTGCGCGCGGACATGAGTGCATCGTGGCTCGCGCAGATGGGGTGGGACGTGCGCGTCGTCGAACCGGCCGGCACGGCGGCCTTCGCCGAGCGCGGCCAGCCGCCGCGCGACGTGCCGGCGACGCCGCAGGTAATCGAGGTGTCGCCCACAACGCTCGCGGGCTGGCTGAAGGAGGGGGCCGAAGGCGAGATTGCGATCGTCGACGTGACGACCAGCGCGAACTACGTGAAGCGCCATATCCCCGGCGCGTGGTTCGCCGTTCGCGCGCAGTTGCGCGACGCGCTCGCCGCGATCCCGCCGGCGAAGCGCTACGTGTTCACGTGCGGCTCGAGCCTGCTCGCGCGGTTCGCGGCGGACGACGCGCGCGCGCTGCTGCCGCCTTCGGCCGAAATCGCGGTGCTGACGGGCGGCACGGGTGCGTGGATCGACGCGGGGCTGCCGTTGGAACACGGCGAGACGCGGCTGGCGTCGCCGCGCGTCGACCGCTACCGGCGCCCGTACGAAGGCACCGACAACGCGACGGCCGCGATGCAGGCGTATCTCGACTGGGAATACGGGCTGGTCGATCAACTGAAGCGGGACGGCACGCATCACTTTCGCGTGATCTGAGTACGGCGCGGCAAGCGGCAGGCGGCAGGCGGCAAGCGCCGAACGGCAACCGGCAAGCGGCAAGCGGCAAGCGGCAGGCGCCAAACGCCAAACGCCAAACGCCAAACGCCAAACGCCAAACGCCAAACGCCAAACGCCAAACGCCAACCGGCACGAGGTTCGCCGACCCCCGGTCGCCGCACACTGGGCCGCGCATCGCGCGCGACGCATCGCATGTCGGACGACGGCGGGCGAATCGTGCGCATTCCGGCCGCCGCAGGGCAGGCGGCGGCCCGGATGCACTAAACTTGCGGGACTTTTGCATCGCCGTGCGGGGCC
>NZ_JAPVQY010000135.1 GCF_027257875.1 Burkholderia sp. IMCC1007 | reverse complement strand
CACAACCTAAATTACTGCTTCTTCCAAGATTGGTTCTGTTGGCCACGCCAGCAGAACAACCCCTTTTGCCTGATGACCATAGCGAGTCGGTCCCACCCCTTCCCATCCCGAACAGGACCGTGAAACGACTCTACGCCGATGATAGTGCGGATTCCCGTGTGAAAGTAGGTAATCGTCAGGCTCCCTAAGCCAAGAACCCCCGCCCGAAAGGCGGGGGTTTTTGCATTGGCGCGGCGGAAATGCATGGGGGGATCCGGATGCGATCCGGGCGTTCACTGTCTCCAAGCGGGTGAGCTGCCAGGCGCTGCCCGACTACACGTCGATCTCCGGCATTCCGAGCGCGCGGGACAACCGTCTGGATTCCACCGTGGCTGCGCCACATGCCGATGTCATTGCGCTTCGCGCTGCTCGACACGACGCCCTCGAATGGGCCGTTCATCGGCTATCTTCTCAGTGTTGGGCGTCATATTGCGGTGATCTCCTCCTAAGCGACGAGATCGAATGCCGGCCCTCGCCAATGCGTGCCGCTACAACACCCTCGTCACTGAAGCTAGCCGCGTCACTCCGCCGCGTGCATTTCGCAGGAGCTGCCCCGGGGCCACTGTTTGAGTTACCGATGGATACCGATTCCGGTCATCGGCAATCGCTCCAGCCGCCGGGGCAGCGGACCGTCGTCATGCAGTTTCCGTCCTCCCGGACGAGTCGCCGTGGGCGATCCGGTCGATCCACAGAGCGCCAAGCATTTCGCCGTTCGCCCACGTCGCTGTAGCGGATTTGCACTGCGTGCGAACTCGTCTCCCATGCTTCTCCGTTCAAGCACGCTACAACTGTTGCCAAGGACGTCGCTGCTGCCTCGATTCGCGATCTTCTGCTATTTCTCCAAATATCTCGCGTATCTTCGTCGAACTATGAACTTTGGTCGAATGCGTCGCTGCCGGGAACAGCCTATATGGGGGCGGCCGCCGACTCGCTCGTCGGCGGAGCGAATCCGCAAGAGCATGCGTCCGCTGGGTGCACGATGGTCAGCGACCATAAGACTTGCAGCCGGCATCGTGGCGGCAAGTCGCGGAACGCGTCTGCTGGGCCGGTTCCGTCGGAGTCCTCGCTGTTGCTTTTGACCGGCACAGGTTGGCCACGTCGCAGAACGTAGATCTCTTCGATGAGCGAACGGGCGGCACCACCGAAGCATTCGCGTCCAGCACCCAGCACCCAGCACCCAGCACCCAGCACCCAGCACCCAGCACCCAGCACCCAGCACCCAGCACCCAGCACCCAGCACCCAGCACCCAGCACCCAGCACCCAGCACCCAGCACCCAGCACCCAGCACC
>NZ_JAPVQY010000134.1 GCF_027257875.1 Burkholderia sp. IMCC1007 | reverse complement strand
TTCGCCGCGAACAGCTCGACGTGCGCGCGCGTCCGCGCGGCGCGCACGCGGTCGGCCTCGCGCGCGAGCGCGGCTTCGCGCTCGGCCACGCCCGGCACCTGCAGCCGCAGCTTCTTCACCATCGCGCGCCCCGTGTGCGGCATGAACGCGACCTTGCGCGGATGCACGCCCTGCAGGTCCTCCGCGGTGATCCGGATGCGCTCGAGCGCGAGATAGCGGCGCACGAAATCGGCGTTGCGATCGCCGATGTTGATGGTCGTCATCCCGGCCAGCACGGCCGCGCCGCCGAACACTTTCGCCTCGAGGCGTTCGCGCCGCCCGCCCGCCTTGATCAGTTCGTTGATCAGCACTTCCATCGCGTACGCGCCGTAGCGCATCGATTCCGACGCCGCCGCGCCCGCCTCGGCGCCGTCGTCGGGCAACATGAAGTGATTCATCCCGCCGATGCCCGCGAACGGATCGTGCAGGCACGCGGCGACGCACGAGCCGAGCACGGTCATCAGCACCATGTCGTCGGACGTCGTGTAGAACTCGTTCGGCAGCAGCTTCACGCCGGGGCGTTCGAAGTGGTTGTCGAAGTAGCGATTGGTCGCGATCGGCAAGGCGCTCATCCGCGGTCTCCGTATCCAGGCGCGGCCCCCGCGGCGCGGGCATGCGCGCGCGCACGCGTGCCCGGCACGGCATCGCGCGTCAGTTCGTACACCGTCTGCCCGCGCAGCCGGAACGCCTGCGTGACGTATGTGAAGTTCTCCGAATGACCGGCGAACAGCAGCCCGCCCGGCTTCACGAGCGGCTCGAAGCGCGACAGCACCTGCCCTTGCGTCGGCTTGTCGAAATAGATCATCACGTTGCGGCAGAAGATCGCGTCGAACGGCTTCGCGATCCCGTAGTCCGCATCGGTCAGGTTCAGTTGCTCGAAGCGGATCATCGCGCGCAGCTCCGGGCGCACCTTCACGCGACCAGCCTGCGCGCCGGTGCCTTTCAGGAAGAAGCGCTTGAGCCGCTCCGGCGCCAGATGCTTGACCTGGTCGAACGTGTAGATGCCGGCCTCGGCCTTCGCGAGCACCTGCGTGTCGAGGTCGGTCGCGAGGATCGATGCGCCGCGCGCGGCCGATTCGCCCAGCGCCTCGATCAGCGTGATCGCGATCGAATACGGCTCCTCGCCGGTCGACGCCGCCGAGCACCACACCGAGATCGGCGCCGCGCGGCCCTTCACGAAGTCCGCGAGGATCGGAAAGTGGTGCGACTCGCGGAAGAACGCGGTCAGGTTCGTCGTCAGCGCATTGGTGAACGCTTCCCACTCGAGCGGATCGTTCTCGTGCTCGAGCAGGTCGAGGTAGTCGCGAAACGTGTCGAGCCCGCGCGCGCGCAGCCGGCGCGCGAGGCGGCTGTACGCCATGTCGCGCTTGTGCTCGGACAGCGAGATCCCCGCGCGTTGATGAATCAGCGCGCGGATGCGTGCGAAGTCCGCGCCGGTGAACGCGAAGTCGCGCCCCGGCTCGCCCGCGCGAGGCGAGGCGTCCGGTGCATCGGATCGATACGGTGCGCGCGCGGCCGACATGGCTTAGAAGGTCTCCCAGTCGTCGTCGGACGTGCCGGCGGCAGCCAGCGCCGGCTTCTCGCCATTCAGCGCCGGACGCAGCAGCGCGGGCTTGTCGGCCGCGTTGGGCGCCGCCGCGGCGGCCGTCTTCGACAGACGCGGGCCGTAGCCGCTCGCGGCCGGCGCGTCCTTCTGCGTGCGCGCGCCGCTGTCGGCCGCGCGCTTCGGTTCGCGGCTCGCGGCCGGGCTTGCGGCGGCGCTTGCGGCCGAACC
>NZ_JAPVQY010000133.1 GCF_027257875.1 Burkholderia sp. IMCC1007 | reverse complement strand
TCCGGCGTGGCCGCCGTGCGCTCGCCCGCGCGCTGCCCCGCTGCAGCAGAAGCATGGCCGTTCGCCGCGCTGCCGGCGCGCGCGGCGGCGCTTGCCGCACGCGGCGCGACGTCGGACAGCTCGATCTCGCCGCCCAGGCGCACGGCCGCGCTGAATGCCAGGTACAGGCCGACCCCGTGCCCGCCCTGCGTGCTGTCGACCGGCATCGCGCCGAGCGATTCGCGCAGCGCGGCCGGAATGCCGGGCCCGTCGTCGCATACTTCGAATTCGATCTGTTCGGCCGACCGGTCGTTGTACGAGAGTCGCGCGGCCAGCGTCACGCGGTGCGGGCTGGCCCGCGCGGCGTTGTCGAGCAGGATCGTGAGAATCTGGCCGGCCGCGACCGTGTCGTGGAGCGTGACGCCCGACGGACGTGCGCCGAGCAGCTCGAACTGCACGTGCGGATGCCGCAGGCGCCAGTGCTCGACGAACGTGTCGAGCCAGTCGCCCACCGGCTGGCGGCTCGCGGGCGCGCTCGCACGGCTGCGCAGGCGCGCGAGCGCCGACGTGCAGAGCGTCATCTGCTCTTCGAGCACCTTCAGGTCGGCCTCATAGCGCGCGAGCCCCGGATCGGCACGCGCCGCGTCGCGCAATTCCTCTGCGAGCATCGCGATCGTCGACAGCGGCGTGCCCATTTCGTGCGCAACGGTGGCGGCCTGCACGCCGAGCGCGACCGCCCGCTCGTCGCGCAGCAGATGCGCCTGCGCTTCGCCGAGCGCCGCATCGCGCTGGCGCAGCGCGTTCGACATGCGCGCGACGAACCAGGCGATCAGCCCGACGCTGACCATGAAGTTCACCCACATCCCGGTGCGGTAGTAGTCGAACAGGTTCGCCGGGTTGTCCATGTTGAGCGGCACCGAATCGAAGCCGAGCGCCGCGTAGCACGCAACTGCGAACGCCGCGAGCCAGATCATCAGGTGCCACGGCAGCACGGCCGCCGCGATCGCGAGCGACGGCAGGTACAGCGACACGAACGGATTGGTCGTGCCGCCCGACAGGAACAGCAGCGCCGACAGCGCACCGAGGTCGACCCACAGCTGGCCGAGCAGCTCGAAATTGGTCTCGGGCCGCGCACGCAGCACCCGCACCCAGGTCAGCGCGTTGAAGACGATTTCGAGCACGATGACCATCAGCATCGCCGGCAACGGCAGATGCACGCCGAAATAGGTCTGCACGACGCCGATCGTCGCGAGCTGGCCGATGATCGCAAGGTTGCGCAGCCAGAACAGGTGGCTGAGGTTGACGCGCCCGGTGGTGGTGATTCGTTGCATCCGGCCAGTTTACCCGTTTAGCGCGCGACGCCTCTCGCGGGGCCGGATCGACGGCGGCGCACGCACGGGCCGCCGCACACCGACGCGTCGCCTTCGCGCCCCCGGGGCCATGCGCCCACGGTCAGCCGGGTGCGCCGGCCATGCGCTGCGCGATCTCGTCGGCGAGACACTCCGGGCAGCGGCAGCGCGCGCCGGCCGCGGGCGGCGCATCGCCGGGCAACACCGGCATCGACGCGCACCAGCAGTCGAACGGCTGCGTGCCGGCGCCGCAATCGAAGCCGCGCCCGCAGCGCGGGCAGCGCGCGCGGTGCGGGGCCGAACGGGCGGCGGCGGCGGAATCGGTCATGGCGCAATCGCGGAAGCGGGCATCACGTCGCCCTACGCGACAAGCATAGCGCGGCGCGCGGATTTTGCACGTCGGCCATCCGGCCGATGGGTGCCGCCGTCACGCCGGAACGCGCGCGGCGCACGCCCGCGCGCACCGCTGCCCCGTTCAGCGCCGCAACGCCCGGCGCCATAGCCGGCGGGCC
>NZ_JAPVQY010000132.1 GCF_027257875.1 Burkholderia sp. IMCC1007 | reverse complement strand
TGCCCGTTTTGTTCGCCACGGTTTTCAGGTGCTGATAGATCGAATAGAAGACGACCTCGACGCCTTCGCCGATTTCAGTCTGGTGCTTGAGAATCACCACGCCATTGCTGGTCCAGCCGGCGTAGTAAAACAACGGATAGGCGTCGCGCTCTTGCTCGGTGGGGGCCTGTTTCGGCTGGGGTGTGCAGGCGCGCGCGAATACGACTTCGCCATCTGCGATCGCGCGTACGGGTTCGGGATTTTTGTCACCGCCCGGCGCAACCAAATGCACGCCGCCATGCCAGCCGAACTGGTAGCTAACGGGGAAGCCACCTTTACCGCTCTTTTCGCCCAGGCCGAAGGTGCCGTCGTTCCGGTCGTCATCTGTCTTCGGTTGGGGCGTGCTCAAAAAGGGGAAGCTGATAAGCATGGGAGGTTCCAGGCGACTATTCGGAGAACGGTAGGTCAGTGGGATCGATGGGCTGACCGCGCAGCGGATCGCCTTCGATGCTGAAGGGATTGCCACGACCGGCACCGCCGCCGGTCATGGGACCTTTGAATTGCGTCTGCACGGCGCTGAAGGTGATGCCACTATCGTCCAGCGTCATGGTGCCGCCCGGAGCACGCAGGCGGAACGCGTCGCCTGCCTGTAGCTCGATCACCTTGATACGTGTGGTCATGGCCTGTCCCGCCTCCACTTCGACATGACCTTGGACGTGCTGCTTTAGGTGCCCGCCGATGTCCACCGTATGGTTGGCCGCGGTCTTGTCACGCCGGTGGTTGCCCACCTCTTCGGTGCGATCCTTGCCGGTCGTGATCGTGTGGTTGCGACCGATCGTCAGGAAGTCGTCCTCGCCAATGTCATGCCGACGATCCTGGCCGATCGTGACCTGCTCGTCGCCGCCCACGGTTTCCTTCCGCTCGTTGCCGATGACGATTGTCTCGTCGTGCTCGACCTGCTCGCTGCGGTCATTGCCGACGAAGGTGGTTTCGTCGTGGTTGACGTGGATGTTCTGGTCACGCTGCGCGTGAACGTAGATTTCCTCCTGCCCGGCCTCATCCTCGAAGCGCAGTTCGTTGAACCCGTCTCCCTTGTGCGTCTGACTCTTGATCGTCATTCGCGTCTTGTGCCTGGGTAACTCGTACGGCGGCAATTGCAGGCGGTTGTATGCCCTCCCCAGGATGAACGGCTGGTCCACGTCGCCATCCAGGTAGCCGACGATGACTTCTTGTCCGATGCCCGGGATCGCCATATGCCCCCACAGCGCACCCGCCCAGTTCTGCGCGACCTGAATCCAGCACGAACTGTGTTCGTCGTATCGGCCCTGACGATCCCATGGGAACTGCACTTTCACGCGGCCATATTGATCGGTGTAGATCTCTTCGCCTTCCGGTCCGACCACGGTGGCCGACTGCGGGCCGTCGATACGCGGGCGCGGCAGCGGCTCGGCGCGCCATTCGGTGTCGTCGGGCACCAGCACCGCCTCGTAGCGGTAGTGGGTGCCGTGCTGCGCGTCGGCACTGTCCTCGGCCTGGCTCGTGAACTGCTTGCCGTGATGGACCATATTGACCGGGCGCCAACTCCGGTTCATGTCGTCGCGCGGATGGCCGGTAAGTTCGAACGCGATGCCCGGTTGCAGGCGCGCGTCATCGCCGCTCACACGTGCGATACGCGCATCGCGCCGGTGGCCACGCAGACGGTCCTGGGTGAACGCGTTGCCGCTGCCTTCGTGCTTGTAGCGGCCCGGGTAGTCGTAGCGCGTGTAGCCGCGACCTTGATGATCGAGATCGGTGCCGTCGCGCGGATACTCGTGATTGAAGCGTGGATTCTTGAACGTGTAGTCGCGCTGCACCTGACGCGCGGTGCGCACATTCTCGGTATAAGCGAAGGTATGCAGGCTGGGCTGCGGCCGATCACCGCCCGGCGTGGGGTTGTACAGCACCGGCTCGCCCGTCAGCCGCTCCAGGATGAACAAGCGGTCGCTATGAATCAGGCGATGACCGTCGACGCGATGCTGGAACGCATAGAGGAAGCCTTCCTCGCGCAAGATGCGTTCAACGAAATCGTAGTCGGTGTCACCGGCTTGTACGCAATACTCGCGCGGCAAGTGTTCGTTGGTGATGCG
>NZ_JAPVQY010000131.1 GCF_027257875.1 Burkholderia sp. IMCC1007 | reverse complement strand
CGTGCTCGTCGAACGCATGAGCCGCGCCGTGCTGCTGGCCAAGATGCCCGATGCGACTGCTGCGTCGGCGCTCGCCGCCTTCACGACCAAACTGCAATCGCTCGTCGAGCCGCTGCGTCAAACCCTGACCTACGATCAAGGTCGCGAAATGGCCCGACATGCCGAACTGACGGCCGCGACCAACGTGCGCGTCTACTTCTGTGACCCGCACAGCCCTTGGCAGCGCGGTACATGCGAAAACACCAACGGCCTGCTGCGTCAGTACTTGCCCAAGGGCACGGATCTGTCCATTTACTCTCAAGAGGACCTCGACGAGATTGCTGACAAGCTCAATACACGACCGCGTGCCACGCTGAACTGGTACACGCCTCTGCAAATCCTTGCTCAGGTCCTGGCTAACCCCACCGACCGAGTCCCTGTTCAGTAACCCGCGAGGTGTTGCACTTCGCTCTTGAAACCGCCAAGCTTCGTTTCTATCCACGAGGGTAGAGTGGCTCCCAGATGGGTTGCCATGTCGCGATTAATCGCTCTGGTTATTTCCTCGGGCGTGACGTCGCTCCCTCGACATATTGGAGTGTTTTTTGGAAACTATCTATATCGGCTCTGTAGAAGGGGCTGCATTGAGAAACAGTTATGTAATTGCGGTACATTTTTTTTGATGCTTGAGCGCAAATGATGGTCATGCCGGCATCAGGATCTTTGGAGCGGTAAACGATCGTCTCGCCGATCACTTGCCATCCCGGAATTGGCAGTTTTCTCGCTGCTGAATCATTCAGCGTATTGCGCTCGACGATTTGATCTTCGTGAGGCAGGCGAGAGGCTATAGTTGGGGAAATGTTATTTTCGAATGGCAACTTTTTATGGTCGGCAGGCTTGATTTTTGAAATGGAGATGGAAATTGGCATGTGCGAAAATCTATCGTCGTCGATGAGTGGGTTTTTCGTGGAATATTCTGATATTGTCTGTTCGGAATAAATTTTGCACGATTCGAGTTTGTAATCTTCAATGCCAATATCTTTGAAGCACGGCTCTTCTGCATTGGTCGTTTGAGCGAACGTCGCGATGAGAAGAAAAATGGCTGATTTCCGATCAATCATGACTTTTGCTCCATATCGTATTGAAAGCGGACAGTCTGAGATCGTTGTGAAGCGGGGTACCATTCGGGTTCCCGAGATTGATGACCGATCCTACCTGCCGCACATTTTCCGGCAAATGACCGCGGTCGCAATATTTGGAAACTCTTTCCCGTGCCCAGTAAAATCCCGATGTATCACAGGCGTTGTAGTCGCTTGTTGCGAGCAACCTATAGTTTGGCTCAGTGGTGAAATTTTGTGACCTGTACCTGCCATAGTCCGTATAGTTGCGCCTGCCGGTAATTTGCAAGAAACCCCGGCCTCGAAATCTATTGCCGTCGCCGGCTAATCCTCCATTGGCACTGTTTGCAACGCCGTTATCCATCCCTGCTGCTTTTTTTAATATCTGGTCCGGTCTGGTTGCCATGTAGTCTTTCCGATTAATGGTTGGCCTTGGTTTTGAGTCGGAGTTTGGAAGTTCGACAGGTCGTCTCCCTGAGGGCAAATTTCGTTGTAGTGCGACCGCGCGATCATAGTCTTCCCCTGCCTCTGCAGGGGTGATCAGTTCGTACATGGTTCTGAAATATCTCTCATTTCCGACTTCTTCGCGGTTTTGCCACCAACCCGTTTCGATGCCAACTTGGGCCAGAAAGTGAGCTTTCCGTAAAGATGTGCTGCTGACCATATAGGTGGTTTCAAGAGTGAAGTGCAACACCTCGCGGGTTACTGAACAGGAACTCGGTCCGTGGGGTTAGCCAGAACCTGAGCGAGGATTTGCAGAGGCGTGTGCCAGTTCAGCGTGGCGCGCGGTCGCGTGTTGAGGTTGTCAGCAATCTCGTCGAGGTCCTCTTGAGAGTAGACGGACAGATCGGTGCCCTTGGGCAAGTACTGGCGCAGCAGCCCGTTGGTGTTTTCGCACGTGCCGCGCTGCCAAGGGCTGTGCGGGTCACAGAAGTAGACACGCACGTTGGTCGCGGCCGTCAGTTCGGCATGTCGCGCCATTTCGCGACCTTGATCGTAGGTCAGCGTTTGACGCAGCGGCTCGACGAGCGATTGCAGTTTGGTCGTGAAGGCAGCGAGCGCCGATGCAGCAGTCGCATCGGGCATCTTGGCCAGCAGCACGGCGCGGCTCATGCGTTCGACGAGCACG
>NZ_JAPVQY010000130.1 GCF_027257875.1 Burkholderia sp. IMCC1007 | reverse complement strand
CGCGCCGGGGGCGGCGCTGGGCCGCGCTGGGCCGCGCTGGGCCGTGCTGGGCCGTGCACATCGTCCGACGTCTGACCGCGCGGCGCGCCGCGATCAACGGCGCGCTTCGATCACGCTTCGTCGTCGGGTAGCGACAGCCCGAGTTCCGCGATCACTTCGCGCGCGCTGCGGAACGCCTCGACCGCGGCCGGCGCGCCCGCGTACAGCGCACTATGCAGCAGCACCTCGCGGATCTCGACAAGGCTCGCGCCGTTGTTGAGCGCGCCGCGCACGTGCCCCTTCAGCTCCGTACTGCGGCCCAGCGCGGCCAGCATCGCACAGGTGCAGAGGCTGCGCGTCTTCAGGTCGATCCCGTCGCGCTGCCACGTGCTGCCCCACGCATGTTCGTTCAGCCAGTTCTGCAGCGGACGCGAAAAGCCGTCGAGATCGCGCATCGCACGCTCGACGAACGCTTCGCCCATCACGTCGGTGCGTCGGGCCTTGCCCTGTTCCCTGTCCTGTTCGCTCATGTCCGTGTCCTGTTCGATGTCGTCGCCGCTCGCGCGGGTGCGGCAGCCGAGTGGATTCGCGTCATGTTCGCGGCATGCAGGCGTTTCGTCAAAGGCGCGGCGCCCGCGTCGTCGCGACCCGGCCGTGCGCGAGTCGAACGCTACGTAACATCCGGGCGTGCGTTACGGCGCGCGTCGGGAACACCGCTGCGGCAGCACGGGCATAACGCGCCCGCACCGCCAGTGAAATCGTCAAATCGCCGTTAAATCGCGCGTAAATTCCCGATTTCTGCAACAAAGCACGCGAGCATTTCTCGGGACCGGTCATGGCGCGGAATTTGCAGTTGAGGCTCGGCACACTTCCAATGTCGAGGGCACCATGCATCAATACTTAATAAAGAAAACGACGGTATCGCTGGCTGTATTGTCATTGCTCACGCTGTACGGCTGCGGCTCCGTCGACGGGCCGACGCCGACGATCAAGCCGATCACGGGCGGTAGTTCGGGGACTTCCGGTACGTCCGGCACCTCCGGTACGTCCGGCACCTCGGGTACGTCGGGCACCTCGGGCACTTCGGGCACCTCGGGCACTTCGGGCACTTCGGGCACTTCGGGCACTTCGGGCACTTCGGGTACTTCGGGCACTTCGGGTACTTCGGGTACTTCGGGCACTTCGGGCACTTCGGGCACTTCGGGCACTTCGGGCACTTCGGGTACTTCGGGCACTTCGGGTACTTCGGGTACTTCGGGTACTTCGGGCACTTCGGGCACTTCGGGCACTTCGGGCACTTCGGGTACTTCGGGTACTTCGGGTACTTCGGGCACCTCGGGCACCTCGGGCACCTCGGGCACTTCGGGCACTTCGGGCACTTCGGGCACTTCGGGCACCTCGGGCACTTCCGGCACTTCGGGTACTTCGGGTACTTCGGGTACTTCGGGCACCTCGGGCACTTCGGGCACCTCGGGCACCTCGGGCACTTCGGGCACTTCGGGCACTTCGGGCACTTCGGGCACTTCGGGTACTTCGGGTACTTCGGGTACTTCGGGTACTTCGGGTACTTCGGGTACTTCGGGTACTTCGGGTACTTCGGGTACTTCGGGTACTTCGGGTACTTCGGGTACTTCGGGTACTTCGGGTACTTCGGGTACTTCGGGTACTTCGGGTACTTCGGGCACTTCGGGCACTTCGGGCACCTCGGGCACTTCGGGCACTTCGGGCACTTCGGGCACCTCGGGCACCTCGGGTACTTCGGGTACTTCGGGCACCTCCGGCACCAGCGTCACCCCGCTCGGCAACGTCGTCCAGAAAACCAGCAACTTCGTCGCGGCGCTCGGCACGACCATCGCCACCGGCGGCGCGCAAATCGGCGGCGTGCAGATCCCCGGCACGAACCCGACGACGGCCACCAGCGTCGGCAACGCGGTCACCAGCCTCGGCAACGGCGTGCAGTCGCTCGGCAACGGCGTCGCGGCCGGTCTCGGCTCGATTGGCGTGTCGGCGAACCCGCTCGACCCGACGCTGACGTCGACCACCGGCCTGCTGACCGGCACCGGCGGCGCCGTCAACAACCTCGGCAACGCAGTGACGAGCCTCGGCTCGGGCCCGCTGTCGCCGCTCTCGCCGGTGACGTCGCTCGTCGGCGCCCTCGTCAACACGGTCGGCGGCACGGTCAACTCGACCGCGTCGGACCTGAACACCGCGCTCAACAGCACGCCGGTCCAGCAGCTCGGCACGCAGGTCGGCACGGTGATCAACCCGATCACCAACACGCTGACCGGCGGCGTCACGAAGCCGGGCGCCACGCAGACGCTCGGCGACGCGACCCTGCTCGGCGGCCCGCTCAGCGGCCTGCTGGGCACGCTCGGCGGCGGCCTCGGCCTGGCCGGCTCGAACGTCGGGGGCGCCACGGGCAACCCCGTTGGCGACGGACTCGGCACCTCCACCGGCCAGCTCGGCAACACGGTGACGTCGACCGGCGGCCTGTTGTCCAGCGGCAGCTCGAGCAGCGGCACGAACCCGCTCGCCCCGATCACGGGCCTGCTCGGTTCGCTGTCGGGCGGGCTCGGCGGCGTCGGTTCGAGCGGCACCAGCGGAACGAGCGGCACCAGTGGCACCAGTGGCACCAGCGGTACCAGTGGCACGAGCGGCGGCCCGCTCGCGCCGATCTCCGGCCTGCTCGGCTCGGTGACGGGTGCGCTCGGCGGCCTCGGTTCGAGCGGCACGGGCGGAACGAGCGGCACCAACGGCACCAGCGGTTCCGGCGTCGGCGGCCTGCTTGCGCCGGTCACCAATCTCGTCAGCTCGCTGACGCCGTTCGGCGCAAGCCTCACCGGCACGGTCACGACGCCGGGCGGCAGCCTGACCGGCGGCCTCGGCGGCGCGCTGACGAACGGCCCGGTCGGCACGCTGACCGGTGCGCTGACGACGCCGGCCGGCGGTGCGGGCGCCATCGCGACGGCCAGCCCCG
>NZ_JAPVQY010000013.1 GCF_027257875.1 Burkholderia sp. IMCC1007 | reverse complement strand
TTTTTTTGTGCGCCCAGCATGGGCGCACTCTAGTGGGTGCAAGTCCCACCGCAAGTTGATCACAGCGAGCGAAGCGAAGCGCAACTGCATGAGGGCGACCGAGTGTGGGGAGGAAGCGTGGAGCGAAACTGCGAGCCGATGAACAAGAACCGGATAGAAGGCGGTGCCGTCCAGGGCGAGCGGGCAAAAAGCCGCGAAGCTCTCGTGATCAAGGGGCGGCGGCGTAGATCCGGCGGCTGTGCAGTGAAGGAGTGCGTTCTTACCTGGGGAGATCCCGCCTCATGCCTGAAAGGGCAACGGCGTCGAGCCGGAGCGGGAAGTCAGCAGAGGCCGTAGTAGTCACAGGATAAGCCGGTGAGGTGGAAGCTGGTGACGAAGGGCCGAACGGAAAGGAGTGTCCAGCGTTATGTCGATGCGGCAGGCAGTGCGTCAGATGCCCGTGCAAACGGGGCGAGCGAGGGAAGCGCGCGGTGAAGCTGCGCGCGTACCTGCTAGCGACGAAGCCTGCTGCCCGCGACATGAATCCGGGGACACAGGGTCAGCGCTGCTGGAAGCGGCTCTGACGAGAGAGAATCTGAAGCAGGCGTTCAAGCGGGTACGGGCTAACAAGGGAGCCGCTGGCGTGGACGGTCTGGACATTGACCAGACGTCGCGTCATCTGGTGACGGCGTGGCCTGCGATCCGTGAACAATTGCTGAAGGGCACGTACCGGCCCAGTCCGGTACGACGGGTGGCGATCCCGAAACCGGACGGAGGCGAGCGTGAGCTTGGCATCCCGACGGTGACGGACCGGCTGATCCAGCAGGCACTGCTGCAGGTGCTGCAGCCAGTTCTGGACCCTACCTTCAGCGAGCACAGCTACGGCTTCCGGCCCGGACGGCGTGCGCACGATGCGGTGCTTGCCGCGCAATCGTACGTGCAGTCGGGACGGCGAACCGTGGTTGACGTTGATCTGGAGAAGTTCTTCGACCGGGTCAACCACGACATCCTGATCGACCGTTTGCAGAAACGCATTGGGGACGCCGGAGTGATCGGGCTGATCCGGGCGTATCTGAACAGCGGCATCATGGCTGACGGGGTGGTCCAGCAACGGGATCAGGGCACGCCGCAGGGCGGACCGTTATCCCCGTTGCTGGCTAATGTTCTGCTTGATGAGGTGGACAAGGAACTGGAGCGGCGGGGCCACTGCTTCGCCCGCTACGCTGACGATGCGAATGTGTATGTTCGCAGCCGTCGTGCGGGCGAGCGGGTGATGGCGCTGTTGCGACGCCTGTATGGTCGGCTGCGCCTGAAGGTCAATGAGACCAAAAGCGCCGTGGCGAGTGTGTTTGGTCGCAAGTTTCTGGGCTACAGCCTGTGGGTAGCTGCGGGCGGTGTGGTCAAACGCAAGGTGGCGGCCAAACCGCTGCTGGCGTTCAAACACCGCATTCGAGAACTGACCCGCCGCTCTGGCGGGCGCGGCATGCCCGAAGTGGTGGAACGGCTACGGGCTTATGTGTTGGGATGGAGGGCGTACTTCCGGTTGGCGCAAACGCCCGGTGTGTGGTTGGCACTGGACGAGTGGTTGCGTCACCGGCTGCGGGCTATCCAGCTTAAACATTGGCGCCGGGGCCCGACCATCTACCGGGAACTTCGTGCGTTGGGGGCGTCGGTCGACGTTGCGCGACAGACGGCGGCGAGCAGCCGCCGTTGGTGGCGTAACAGCGCCCAGTTGCTCAACAGCGCCCTGACCATCGCATACTTCGACCGGCTCGGCGTACCTCGTCTCTCATAACCTCAACTTCTCGAACCGCCCGGTGCGGACCCGCATGCCGGGTGGTGTGGCAGGGGTACGGCCTCATGGCCGTCCCCTATGCCGATCGTCGGTACGCCTGGCCATCTCGAGCGTGCCGACCGCTTCGCACAGTGGCGAGCGCAGCGAATATAGTGAACATCGGGGCGGCTTTCTGGAGACCATAATGATGTCGGGGCATCTGTTCTGGTGGGTCGGGGTGGGCGTGCTGGTCGTCGCCGAGTTGCTGACGGGCACGTTCTACCTGCTGATGATCGCGCTCGGCTTTCTCGCGGGCGGGTTGCTGCAACTGGCCGGGTTCGCGCCGCACGTGCAGTTCGGCGCGGCGGCCGCGGTCGCGATCGTCGCGATGATCGTGCTGCGCCGTTCGGGGCTCGGCCGCAAGCAGAAGCGCGACACGTCGACGAATCCCGACGTCAATCTCGATATCGGCTCGACCGTCACGGTCGACGCGTGGCGTGACGGCCGCGCGCGCGTGCAGTATCGCGGCGCCGACTGGGACGTCGAGCTCGCGCACGGCGAGCGCGACGATGCGCACGTGTACCAGGTGAGCGCCGTGCGCGGCAATTGCCTCGTGGTCGTGGCGAAACCCGCGGGCTGATCGTCCACTGAAACAACAAGGAGGGAATACTTCATGGATACGCTGATCATCTGGGTCGTCCTGCTCGTCATCGCCATCGTGATCGTGTCGAAGACGGTGAAGATCGTGCCGCAGCAGCATGCGTGGGTGCTCGAACGTTTCGGGCGCTATCACGCGACGCTGTCGCCCGGACTCAATATCGTGCTGCCGTTCGTCGACCGGATCGCCTACCGGCACGTGCTGAAGGAAATTCCGCTCGACGTGCCGAGCCAGGTCTGCATCACCCGCGACAACACGCAGCTGCAGGTCGACGGCGTGCTGTATTTCCAGGTCACCGATCCGATGAAGGCGTCGTACGGGTCGAGCAACTTCGTGCTGGCGATCACGCAGCTCGCGCAGACGACGCTGCGCTCGGTGGTCGGCAAGCTCGAGCTCGACAAGACCTTCGAGGAGCGCGACTTCATCAACCACAACATCGTGTCGGCGCTCGATCAGGCCGCGGCGAACTGGGGCGTGAAGGTGCTGCGCTACGAGATCAAGGACCTGACGCCGCCGAAGGAGATCCTGCACGCGATGCAGGCGCAGATCACCGCCGAGCGCGAAAAGCGCGCGCTGATCGCCGCGTCCGAGGGCCGCAAGCAGGAGCAGATCAACCTTGCGTCGGGCGCGCGCGAGGCGGCGATCCAGAAGTCCGAAGGCGAGCGGCAGGCCGCGATCAACCAGGCGCAGGGCGAGGCGGCCGCGATTCTCGCGGTTGCCGAGGCGAACGCGCAGGCGATCCAGAAAATCGCGCAGGCGATCCAGTCGCAGGGCGGGATGGATGCCGTGAACCTGAAGGTCGCCGAGCAGTATGTCGGCGCGTTCTCGAACCTCGCGAAGCAGGGCAATACGCTGATCGTGCCGTCGAACCTGTCGGATCTGGGCACGGCGGTCGCCTCGGCGCTGACGATCGTGAAGCGCGCGACGCCGGCCGCGGGCGCCAAGGGCTGAGCATGTGCCGAACGCACGGCGATCGGCGCCGCCGCGTCATACCGTAGAAAGCAACACGGCCCGCTTCGAGCGGGCCGTGTCGTTTGCGATGCAGGCTGGGAGCATCAGGTGCCGGCGCGCATGATGCGGGCCTTTTCGCGTTCCCAGTCGCGCTTCTTCTCGGTTTCGCGCTTGTCGTGCAGCTTCTTGCCTTTCGCGAGCGCGATGTCGCATTTCACGCGACCGCCCTTGTAGTGAAAGTTCAGCGGCACGAGCGTATAGCCGCGCTGCTCGACCTTGCCGATCAGCTTCTTGATTTCCTCGCGGTGCAGCAGCAGCTTGCGCGTGCGGACCGGGTCGGGCTTGATGTGCGTCGAGGCTTCGGGCAACGGGCTGATATGGGTGCCGATCAGGAAGATCTCGGCGTTCTTGACGACGACGTAGCCTTCCTTGATCTGGCCGCGGCCGGCGCGCAGCGCCTTGACTTCCCAGCCTTCCAGCACGAGCCCCGCCTCGTAGCGCTCCTCGATGTGATAATCGAAGTGCGCTTTCCTGTTGTCGATGATGCTCATGAAAGGATCGGCCCAACTCGTTTAAAATCACGATTTTAGCAAAGCGGGGCGGGAATCGCCCGGCTTGCGTTCTCACTTAAGGCGATGCCGCGCGATTTATGGCAGATGTCCAGAAAACCGTATTGATCCGCCACTCGGCGGAACAGATGTTCGACCTCGTCACCGACGTGGCCGATTACCCCAATTTCCTGCCGTGGTGCGGCGGCGTCGAAATCCGGCGTCAGGACGATAGCGGGATGGAAGCCCGCATCGACATCAACTTCAAGGGCATCAAGCAGCATTTCGCGACGCGCAACATCCAGCAGCGTCCCACGCGGATCGACATGGAGTTCGCGGACGGTCCGTTCAAGAAGTTCACGGGCTCGTGGCGCTTCATCCCGCTGCGCGCCGATGCATGCAAGATCGAATTCGCGCTGCACTACGAGTTCTCCAGCATCCTGCTCGAGAAGATCATCGGGCCCGTGTTCAGCCATATCGCGAATACGTTCGTCGATTCGTTCGTCAAGCGTGCCGATCAGCGCTACGGGAAGGGGTGACGCGATGTTGTCGATCGAAGTCTGCTACGCACTGCCGGATCGCCAGACGCTGATTCCGGTGTCGCTGCCCGACGGCGCGACCGTGCGCGAGGCGATCGATGCGAGCGGCGTGCTCGCGCGACACCCGGAGATCGATCTCGCGCACGCGAAGACCGGCGTGTTCGGCAAGCTCGCGCCGCTGGATGCGCCGCTCGCCGACCACGATCGCGTCGAGATCTATCGCCCGCTGATCGTCGATCCGAAGCTCGCGCGGCAGCGGCGCGTCGACAAGACCCGTCGCGAAGGTTCCATCGAGGGCCGCAAGTGGATGCACAAGGACGCGCGCTGACGCGCAGCGCTCCGCCCGCCTTCTTCGCCCCGATTCATCAGACGCAACGCGCGGCCGCGCTCACCGGGCCGCGCCGTTCGCGCCCACGGCCGCGCCGCCGGCCGCGTTGCCGCCGGCGTGCGTGTCGCCGTGCCGGCGCACCGACCCGTAGACGCCCGCCAGCAGCAGCACGAGCGCCGCAATCTCGAGCGTGCGCGGCATCCGGTGGTCGTAGACGAACGCGTAGAGCATCGCGAACACGGTTTCGAACACGATCAATTGGCCCGACAGCGTGAGCGGCAACCGCTTCGACGCCGCGTTCCACAGCCCGTTGCCGAGCCACGACGCGCCGATCGCGAGCGCGAGATTCAGCGCCCAGAACAGCTGCCAGCGCGACGCCGGGACGGCCGCCTGCACCGTGCCGGACGGCAGCGCGAGGATCGCGGCCCAGCAGAGGCCGCCGATCAGGCCCGTCACGACACCCCACAGCACCGACCATTCGTTGCCGCCGAAATGATGGTGACGCTGCAGGTAGCGCGCGTTCGCGACCGCGAACCAGCTCCAGCTCGCGAGCGCGCCGCCTGCGCACGCGATGCCGGCGAGCTTCTGGCCGAGCGTCGTCGCGTGCGCGGCTTCCGATGTGAAGAGATCGACGTTGATGCAGACGATGCCGGCGATCACCAGCGCGAGCGGGGCCGCGAGGCGCCGCAGCGGAACCGCGCCGTGATCGCCGAGGCCCGCGAGCGTGACCGTCACGGGCAGCACGCCGATGATCAGCGACGTGGGGGCGATGCCGATCAGGTGCACGGCCGTGGACAGCAGCATGTAGTACGCGAGGTTGCCGATCAATGCGAGCTTCGCGAGCGCGACGAGATCCGCGCGGGTCAGCCGCGCGAGCAGCGAACGGACCGCGGGGAGCGCGGCCGCGAGCGACACGAGACCGTACATCGCATGGCGGCCGGCGCTCAGCAGCAGCGGCGAGAAGTCGGTCATCAGGCGCGGAACGAGAAACACCATGCCCCACAACGCGCCCGCGAGGACGCCATACACTACACCGCGCTGCATCGACTGCTCCGAACAAATGACTGACGAACGCGCATCTTAACGATGCCGGCGCGAGCGCGTCTTGTTCATTCCTGCACTCGGGAACGGGCGCGGTGCGGTAGCAGTCGCGATCCGCTCCTCTTTGTCGAAGGGGTCGCGGCGGGGCGGGCGCCTGTCGACGATCAGCGGATCAGCGGATCGGCGGATCGGCGGATCAGCGCTCGACCGGCTCGGCCGCGGTCGCACCGTCCCCGGCCGCGCGTGCTCGCGCCGGGCGCCGCACCGCGCGCAGCTTGCCGCTGTTGCCGCCGCCGCAGAAGAACGTGTCGCGGCCGTCGGATTCCAGGCCCGACACGCCGATGCCGGGTGGCATGTCGACCCGTTCGAGCACCTGTCCCGTGCGCGGATCGATCCGCCGCAATTCGCTCTGGTCGGCTTCCCATGTGCCGTGCCACAGCTCGCCGTCGACCCACGTCACGCCGGTGACGAAGCGGTTCGATTCGATCGTGCGCAGCACGGCGCCCGATTGCGGATCCACCTGATGAATCTTGCGCTCGCGGTACTGGCCGACCCACAGCGTGCCTTCGGCCCATGCGAGCCCGGAATCCGCGCCGCCGCCGGGCGCGGGAATCGTCGCGAGCACGCGGCCCGACTCCGGATCGATCTTCTCGATGCGGTCCTCGACGATCTGGAACAGGTGGCGGCCGTCGAACGCGGTGCCGGCATGCGCGGCGACGTCGAGCGTGCGCACGGTCGTGCCGCGTTCCGGATCGAGCGCGTTCAGCTTGTCGCCGGACGCGAACCACACGTGCTGCCCGTCGAACGTGACGCCGTGCACGCCGTCGCCGCCCGGGAACGGGCCGTATTCGCGAATGATGTCTGCCGTGGAGCGCTTCATGTCTGTCACCTCGTCGTTCGATGCACCCATCCTAGTCTCCCGGCAGCGGCGCAGGGAGTAACAAGGTCGTCGCGAATCCGGGCAGCGGCGGCATCATCCAGCGGCGCGCGCGACCGTGGCCGAGCGCCTGTACTTTTCCCGCGTCGGCGAGTACGTCGAGCGCGCGCTGCACGGTGCGCTGGCTCGCGCCGAGTGCGAGCGCCAGCGCGGAGCTCGACCATGCTTCGCCGTCAGCGAGCAGCGCGAGCACGGCTGCGTGGCGGTCGTCGACCGGGCGTGCGAGCACGACGGTCGCACGCACGCCGAGCGGCTCGAGCGCGAAGCCGTCGGGTGTCGCGGTGATGTTCGCGAGCGGTCGCAGCATGGCGCGCAGCCGGCCGATCTCGACGCGCAGCCGTGCGCGATGCGATTCGTCCGCGTGCTTCGCGCGAAACGCCGCGGCGACGAGCGCATGTCGCGATACGTCGGCGGGCCACGCTTCGCCCAGCGCACGCGCGAGCACGAACAGCACCGGGCGGCGCGCGAGCGACACGGTCGTGCGCGCGTCGCGCACCGTGTAGCGGCATGCATCGACGATCAGCGTGTTCGATTCCAGCAGCGCTTCGACCTCGTCGAGCAGCACGAGCCGCGATGCGCCGTGCGCGATGAGTCGCGCGGCCGGCGTGTCGAGCACGCGTGCGGCGGTGTCGACTTCGGCCGTCAGGGCAGCAATGCCGGCGTCCTGCGCGGCTGCGCGGGCCCGATGGAGCGCCGCGCGGGCCGCGTGCGGGCGGATGCGGCGCATCGCGATGCCGGCCGCGATCAGTTCGTGGGCGGCCCGCGACGCGGCCGGCAGCGGCGCGGGATCGAGGCTCGCGAGCCGCCGCTCGGCATCGTCGATGTGCCCGATCAGCAGCAGCCGGCGCACGGCGAGATAGCGCGCATGCGCGGCGTTCGTGCGGTCGCCGTGCGCGTCGAGCGTCGCACATGCGGCGTCGAGTGCGCGCGACGGCCAGCGCAGGTCGCGCGACGCCAACGCGATCTCGGCTTCCGCGACGATGCAGCGTGCCCGCGCGACGGCTTCCTTCACACCGAATGCGCGTGCCGCGCCGCGCACGAGTGTGCGGGCGCGTTCGAAATCGCCGAGCTGCGCCATCGCGATGCCGCGCAACGCGAGCGCCGGCGCATCGTCGCGCAGCGCGACGCGGTTCAGCGCGCCGAGCGGGTCGCCAGCCGCGAGCGCGCGCGCGGCGGCCGTGATCAGCGAATCCATCCGAATCCCGACACAGTTGTCACTCCCTGCGATCCGATGACCGCCCTAATCTAACACCACGTACACGGCGCGATGTGCCGTGCCCGGATACCTGTCGGATTTCGAAAGGGGAACTCGCGATGACGAACCATCTCACCGGAACGCGCGCCGAATGGCTGGCGGCGCGCAGGGCGCTGCTCGATGCCGAAAAGGCGCTGACGCGCCAAAGCGACGAACTCGCGCGGCAGCGCCAGGCGCTGCCGTGGGTGCGTGTCGACAAGACCTACCGGTTCGACACCGAGGACGGGCCGGCGACGCTCGCCGACCTGTTCGGCGGCCGCTCGCAGCTGCTCGTCTATCACTTCATGTTCGGCCCCGACTACAAGGCGGGCTGCCCGTCGTGCTCGGCGATCGCCGACGGCTTCGACGGCTTCGCGATCCATCTCGCGCACCATGACGTGACGCTGGCGGCGGTGTCGCGCGCGCCGCTCGCGAAGCTGCTCGCGTACCGGCAGCGGATGGGATGGACGTTCCCGTGGGCGTCGTCGATCGGCACCGATTTCAACTTCGACTTCAACGTGTCGTTCACCGAAACGCAGCAGCGCACGGGCGACGTCGAATACAACTATGCGCGCGCCGCGCATGCGATGGACATGGAGCCGCCACCGGCGGCCGTCGCGCAGTTCGCGGCGACCTGCGGCACCGACGCGGCCACGTACGCGCGCGACCGGCCGGGGATGAGCGCGTTCGTGCGCGAAGACGGCGTCGTCTACCACACGTATTCGACCTATGCGCGCGGGCTCGACGCGCTGTGGGGGATGTACCAGTGGCTCGATCGTGCGCCGCTCGGGCGCAACGAGACGGGCCCGTGGTGGCGCCGTCACGACGAGTACGCGCGCGGTTGAGCGTGCGGCGGCTACCACCGGGCGCGGCGATGATGCGGGCGACGAAGGGGGCTCCGACGGATGCGGCTGCGGCGGATGCGGCTGCGGCAGACGCAGGCTGGCGGGGGTTCGGCGCCGCGCTCGCCGCCGCCGTGTGGGCGATGCTCGCACAGCATGCGTCGATGGACGCGATGGGCGGCATGCCGGTGCCGGGCGGCCGCGCGTTCTCGGCCGGATGGGCGAGGCCGTGCGGATGGGGCACGGGGCGCGCGTTCGCGGCCTTTGCCGGCATGTGGGGCGCGATGACGGTCGCGATGATGCTGCCGGTGCTGGCGCCGGTACTCTGGCGGTATCGGCGGAGTATCGGTGCGGTGACGTCGGCCCGTGGCGGATGGCTCGTCGCGATCTCGGGCGCCGGGTATTTTTCGGTGTGGATGGCGGTTGGCGCGGCGATGTTTCCTGCCGGCGACGCGTTGGCGGCTGCCGCACGCCGACTTCCCGCGCTCGCGGCCGCGCTGCCGCTTGCCGCCGGCGCAGTCGTATTCGGCGCGGGTGTGCTGCAGTTTTCGGCATGGAAAGCGCGTCGGCTCGCCTGCTGCCGGCACGCGCCGGTTGCCGGAGATGCCGGGCGGCCGGGCGCCGGCGCTGCGTGGCGGCATGGCGTACGGGCCGCGCTGCGCTGCGGCGCTTGCTGCGGGAACCTGATGGCCGCGGCACTGGCGATGGGCGTGATGGATTCGCGCGTGATGGCTGTCGTGACGGCGGCGATCGCCGTCGAGCGGCTCGTACCGGGCGGCACCGAACGCGCCGCGCGGATGATCGTCGGCGGTGTCGCGATCGGCGCCGGGCTGATGATGATCGCGTTGGCGACCGGGCTGGCTCACGGTTAGGGCGGTTTCGCGGGCGCCAGAAGCCGGGGCGGATGCGTTGTCGCCAACGCCGCGCGGGCCGCCAGCCGCGTGAAACCGGCCCGGTGGCGCCCGGCTGCGCGAATGGGGCGATGCCGGGGTGAAACGAAAGGCGATCGAAAACGAACCGAACGGCGATCCGAACGATTCGGCCCCCGAACGGCCGGAACCGGCTAAGCCGTTGTTCGTGTTGTGAAAATTCACGGCGCTTCGCGTATAATTCGCTTTTGCGCCCATAGGATTTGCCATGCGTCTGATCCAAAAAGCACTCACTTTCGATGACGTGCTCCTCGTTCCCGCCTTCTCCGACGTTCTCCCGCGCGACACCAGCCTCAAGACCAAGCTGACCCGCAACATCTCCCTGAACATGCCGCTCGTGTCCGCCGCGATGGACACGGTCACCGAAGGTCGCCTCGCGATCGCGATGGCGCAGCAGGGTGGCGTCGGTATCGTCCACAAGAACCTCACGCCGGCCGAGCAGGCCCGCGAGGTCGCGAAGGTCAAGCGTTTCGAATCGGGCGTCGTCCGCGACCCGATCACGGTCCCGCCGCAGATGAAGGTGCGCGACGTGATCGCGCTGTCGCGCCAGCATGGCATCTCCGGCTTCCCGGTCGTCGAAGGCCCGCAGCTCGTCGGCATCGTCACGAACCGCGACCTGCGTTTCGAAACGCGCCTCGACGAACCCGTCAAGTCGATCATGACGCCGCGCGAGCGCCTCGTCACGGTCAAGGAAGGCACGCCGCTCGCCGAAGCGAAGGCGCTGATGCACAGCCACCGCCTCGAGCGCGTGCTGGTCGTCAACGATGCGTTCGAACTGCGCGGCCTGATGACCGTCAAGGACATCACGAAGCAGACCGAACACCCGGACGCGTGCAAGGACGAACACGGCAAGCTGCGCGCAGGCGCGGCGGTCGGCGTCGGCCCCGACAACGAAGAGCGCGTCGAGCTGCTGGTTCAGGCCGGCGTCGACGTGATCGTCGTCGACACCGCGCACGGCCACAGCAAGGGCGTGCTCGAGCGCGTGCGCTGGGTCAAGCAGAACTTCCCGCACGTCGAAGTGATCGGCGGCAACATCGCGACGGCCGCCGCCGCGAAGGCGCTCGTCGAATACGGCGCGGACGCGGTCAAGGTCGGTATCGGCCCGGGCTCGATCTGCACGACGCGGATCGTCGCGGGTGTCGGCGTGCCGCAGATCAGCGCGATCGCGAACGTGTCGGAAGCGCTGAAGGGCACCGGCGTGCCGTGCATCGCCGACGGCGGCGTGCGCTTCTCGGGCGACGTGTCGAAGGCTCTCGCGGCCGGCGCGAACGCCGTGATGATGGGCAGCATGTTCGCAGGCACCGAAGAGGCGCCGGGCGACGTGTTCCTGTACCAGGGCCGTCAGTACAAGTCGTACCGCGGCATGGGTTCGGTCGGTGCGATGAAGGACGGCGCGGCTGACCGCTACTTCCAGGACAACTCCGCGAACATCGACAAGCTCGTGCCGGAAGGCATCGAAGGCCGCGTCGCGTACAAGGGTTCGGTCAACGCGATCCTGTTCCAGCTGGTCGGCGGCGTGCGTGCGAGCATGGGCTACTGCGGCTGCAAGACGATCGACGAACTGCACGAGAAGGCCGAATTCGTCCAGATCACCGCGGCGGGCATGCGCGAGTCGCACGTGCACGACGTGCAGATCACGAAGGAAGCGCCGAACTACCACGTGGACTGAGCGCCGATGAAACCGCTGCTGCGAGCCGTGCTGATCGTCGATGCGGTGCTGCTGCTGGGGTTCGGCGCGCTGTTCGTGCTGACGCCCTGGCAGGCGCTTTTCGACGCGCTGCAGCTCGCGAACATCCAGCCGGCGATGCTCGGCCAGGCGTTCGGCATCGCGCTGCTCGGGCTCGCGTGGCTCGCGTTTCACGCAGCGGTCAACGGCGATCTCACGGCACCGGTCGCACGTGCGGTCGGCCATGTGAACTGGCTGATCGGCGCGCTGACGGTCGTGTGGTCGATCGGCACCGGTAACGGTCCCGCGCTCGCCGCTGCCGGCAGGGTGCTGTCGGCGCTGGCCGGCGTCGCGCTGATCGTGCTCGGCCTCGGCGGCGTGCGGCTCGCATCGGTCGTGCGCCGGCGCGAGAGAGCGCAGGCGCTCGACGCGCGGGCCGCGCAGGGGCCGGCCGAACCGGCGCCCGCGCCCGCGCCCGTGCCGCAGCGTGTCGAGCCGGTAGTCAGCCGTCCGGTGGCGCCTTCGGCGCCGGCCGCGGCAGGCCCGTCGGCTGCATCCGACCGCGCGTCAGGCAGCGTCGCATTCGACGCGCGTCCGCCGTCGCGGGATTGACCGGCGATGCGTCGCGCGAGCCGCCTGCCGCCCGACGCCGCTGTCCATGCTTTTGACGCAGCGCTTCATGCGCTGCTTTTCTTATTCTCTTCATCCCGTCCGCAGCCATGCACGACAAAATCCTGATTCTCGACTTCGGTTCGCAAGTCACCCAACTGATCGCGCGCCGCGTGCGTGAAGCGCACGTCTACTGCGAAATCCATCCGAACGATGTGTCCGACGACTTCGTCCGCGAGTTCGCGCCGAAGGCGGTGATCCTGTCGGGCAGCCACGCGAGTACGTACGAAGACCATCAACTGCGCGCGCCGCAGGCCGTGTGGGATCTCGGCGTGCCGGTGCTCGGCATCTGCTACGGCATGCAGACGATGGCCGTGCAGCTCGGCGGCAAGGTCGAGTGGAGCGACCATCGCGAATTCGGCTACGCGGAAATGCGTGCGCACGGCCATACGCGCCTGCTCGACGGCATCGAGGATTTCACGACGGCCGAAGGCCACGGGATGCTGAAGGTCTGGATGAGCCACGGCGACAAGGTCGCCGAGCTGCCGCCGGGCTTCGCGCTGATGGCGTCGACGCCGAGCTGCCCGATCGCCGGCATGGCCGACGAGGCGCGCGGCTACTACGCGGTGCAGTTCCACCCGGAAGTCACGCACACGGTGAAGGGCCGCCAGATCATCGAACGCTTCGTGCTGCAGATCGCCGGCGCGAAGCCCGACTGGATCATGAAGAACCACATCGAGGAAGCCGTCGCGAAGATTCGCGAGCAGGTCGGTGACGAGGAAGTGATTCTCGGCCTGTCCGGCGGTGTCGATTCCAGCGTCGCCGCGGCGCTGATCCATCGCGCGATCGGCGATCAGCTGACCTGCGTGTTCGTCGATCACGGCCTGCTGCGCCTGAACGAAGGCAAGATGGTGCTCGACATGTTCGAGGGCCGCCTGCATGCGAAGGTCGTGCACGTCGACGCGTCCGACCAGTTCCTCGGTCACCTGGCCGGCGTGACCGATCCGGAAGCGAAGCGCAAGATCATCGGCCGCGAGTTCGTCGAGGTGTTCCAGGCCGAAGCGCAGAAGCTGTCGAAGGCGAAGTGGCTCGCGCAGGGCACGATCTACCCGGACGTGGTCGAATCGGGCGGCACGAAGACGAAGAAGGCGACGACGATCAAGAGCCACCACAACGTCGGCGGCCTGCCGGAAACGCTCGGCCTGAAGCTGCTCGAGCCGCTGCGCGACCTGTTCAAGGACGAAGTGCGCGAACTCGGCGTCGCGCTCGGCCTGCCGCCGGAAATGGTGTACCGCCATCCGTTCCCGGGCCCGGGCCTCGGCGTGCGGATTCTCGGCGAAGTGAAGCGCGAATACGCGGATCTGCTGCGTCGTGCCGATGCGATCTTCATCGAGGAATTGCGCGGCACGACCGCGACCGCGCAGGATGTGGCAGCGGGCCTGTGCGCTGAGGCCGACGTCGGCAAGACCTGGTACGACCTGACGAGCCAGGCGTTCGCGGTGTTCCTGCCGGTGAAGTCGGTCGGCGTGATGGGCGATGGCCGGACGTACGACTACGTGACGTCGCTGCGCGCGGTGCAGACCACCGACTTCATGACCGCGCACTGGGCGCACCTGCCGTACGCGCTGCTTGGTCGCGCTTCGAACCGGATCATCAATGAGGTGCGCGGGATTAATCGCGTGGTGTATGACATCTCGGGGAAGCCGCCGGCGACGATCGAGTGGGAGTGAAATCAGACTCTTCGGGACTACCGTCAGCTATCGACAAGATGTCGTAACGCATTGGTTTGGAACGAAATGCGTCACGGTAGCTGTCGGTGACTATCGCCGGCCAGCGGAACAGGTTGGCGGTAGAACCGACGGTAGGAACCGGAGGTCGGATCAAGACCCTCCCTTTTAGTATTCGGACCAAACCGGTCTTTGACGGTAAACGCCTCCGGGAAAGCTTGTTTTATGCGGCTTTCCCTGCCTCAGCAGGTCTCCTGGCACCTGACGGTAAAAGCCGTCACGAACGGGAGGAAAAACCTCGATGCTTACCGGCACCGCGCTGCGCAATCTCGAGCCCGAGTCCAAGACTTACAAGGCTCCTGACCGCGATGGGATGTACGTGACGGTATCGCCGACCGGTACCGTCGCCTTCCGTTACGACTGCCGTCTCACGGTCGCCGTGAGACGCGCACTCTCGACCGGGATGGCCGACAGCACGCGCGCAATGCGCAAGTGCATCGTCGACCGAGACATCTTGCCCCGTCTTCCAGAACCGACTGTTATCGACCTCGCTTCGGACCTCGAAGAGGCGGCTGCGCATGCTCGCAGATCAACGAGTTGCGGCCGATACGCATGGACGGCGTGGCGCCGAAGAGCTGGATTGTCTCGATGATCGGACTCCGATGTGGGAGGACGACGTCGAGGAGCTAAGGCGACTTGGTCAGGAGACTCTCTGCTGATCGCCGGGCGCCGCCGGCTCGAACAGCTTTGCCGCACCGTGGTTCGAGGTTTCCACCGCGACTACGGCTCTTTCTCGCATGGCACCCTCGTACTGTTCCAGTGCAGAGGGAACGGAGAGAACCCCGCGATCGGCCTTCAAAATCGCGTCGGCAAGGCAGGCCGCATCGGCAAGCGCGGTGTTTGCCCCGAGCCCACCCGCTGGCGTCATTGCGTGGATCGCATCTCCCAGCAGCGTTGCAGCCCCAACTGGCCACAGCACCTCCGGACGACCGCTTCGAATCGAAAGCATTGCCGTGTCCTCGGCCTCGCTTTGCTGCAGGATCCGCCGAAGAGACGGATGCCAATCACGAGTCACTGACAGTATCGCGTTGCGGATTCCGTCCGGGTCCATCTGCCGATTCGGTCCCACTTCAAACCTGGCGTAAGGTCCAATGAGGCACCAATAGAGATAGTCGCTCGTCGGCGTGATCTTGCAGTTGAGGGCAGTGCACTGGACGGCGAGGAACTCATGGTCGAACTGCATGTGATCCAAGATGGCAGCGAAGCCGTCCGCGAAGACGATGTTCGTTCCTTCAAAGCCTGAGAGGTCGTTACCGAGCCGCTCCAAGTCGGTTTTCCCATAGAAGCAAACCGCACCGGTGTCGATCGGCTCAGTCTCCGGAGCCAATTGACAGCGAACTCGCGAGTTGATGCCGTCCGCACCAACCAGCACATCGCACGTTACGGTCGGAACGTCTTGCCTGAAACGCACTTCGACGCGGCCATCGTGGGTCACGGAATACTGCTCGAATGCGCGATCGAAGTGGACATGATCTTCGATCCCGTGCATGAGAATTTCGCGCAGCGTGCGCCTGTTGACGCTCACATCCGCGGCGACGCCATCCGCATGCCAGCTCTCCGGCACACGCCCGGACGCAGGTTGCAGGTTCGGTGTCAGAAAGTTGCCCGAGGTCGCCGATGTCGAAACGGATCCGCGGAACAGATCGTACAGCTCGGGCGCGAGCGTCCGTGCCAAAGCCTGCTGACCATGGGCGTCGATCCGTATGCGGTAGCCCTGAGGTCTCGAGCTCAAAGCCTTGTCGGATTCGAAAACGTCGACGGCGACCCCGCCGCGCTTGAGTGCCTGCGCGAGCGCCAGGCCACCGAGACCGGCACCGACGATCGCGACATGAAGTTTGCCCATGAATTTTCCCGAGATAGACCCCTCGCGTTGAGCGCGTTATCACAGTCGCGAGGTATTGATGGAAATGGTTGCACGGAGAACTCAAAGCCAAGTAGCTTTATCTGGGCATAAAATAGTGAAATATGGCCAATCTAAACGACAGCACGGCTCCCGGCACCGAAGATCTCAGCGAGATGTCCGACGGCCCGCTCGTGATCGGCATCCGGGGAGATGACAGTCCAACGAATGAGTTTCGTCTGGGGACGAGAGAATATGACTGGCATCATCATGTGCGCGGTCAATTGTTCTGTGTCGAAACTGGGCTGATCCAGCTCAATACTTCCCATGGCGCTTGGCTCCTTCCTCCCTGCCGCGCGGGCTGGATACCGCCGGACGTTCCGCACGAGGTTCGCGTGAGCGGCGCGCTCAGCGGCTGGACGTTGTTCATGGCGCCCGCGTTTTGCGTCGATCTGCCTGCGACCCCCTGTGTTGTCGCAATCAGTGAAGTGCTGCGGGCGCTCGCGCAGAGGACGACGGAATGGGACAAGCGCGCCACGTTGACACCTGACCAAGCGCGCATCGCGACGGTCATACAAGACGAAATCCGACGCGCTCCGCACGAGGCATTGCATGTGCCGATGCCGAGCGACCCGCGCGTTGTTCGAGTGGCGCGCGCCGTCGTGGCGGACCCGGGAAATCCGCGCACACTCGACGATTGGGCATCATTCGGTGCGATGTCCTCGCGCACGTTGCGCCGCCTGACGCTTGCGGAGACCGGGCTGAGTTTCGGTCGGTGGCGACAACAGGTAAAGCTGATGCATGGCCTCGATATGCTTGCGCGAGGGATCTCGGTTGCGGAGATCTCGGACGTTCTCGGCTACGCGTCACCGAGCAATTTCATTGCGATGTTCCGGAAAGTCCTTGGGGATTCGCCGGCACGCTACTTTTCCACCAACAGATAGCGCGGCGCGCTTTCCGGCTAGTTCCGGCTAGCAATGTCGGTAGCGGATCACGGCTCGAATGATGCGAAACGCCCGGCAGGGGAGCCCGTCGGGCGTTTTTCATGTCGTGGGGCACAGGGTCGTCCGCTTGACCAAAATGGAAGCGTCGTCCTGTGGTCTGCGGTAACGGGCGCCGCTCACGAGCGACTTGAGTAATCGATGTCCGCGGCCCGTTCGACCGCACGCCGAGCAACGTCGCGCACGCCGGCGCTCATCGGCAGATCGTCGCGTTCGAGTTCGTCGAGATCGAACCAGCGTGCTTCCAGCGCATCGTCGCCGGCAGCGGGCGCGCCGCGCAGCCATTTGCACAGCACCGCGACCATCACGAAATGCTGGCGCACGCGGCCAGCGGCATCGTGATCGAACGAATCGAGCGCGGTGAATACGTCGAGTGCTTCGACGTCGAGCGTCGTCTCTTCGGCAATCTCGCGGACGATCGCGTCCGCGATCGGCTCGCCCGGTTCGATCTTGCCGCCGGGGAAGCCCCAGCGGCCCGCGTCCGGCGGATTCGCGCGCCGCACGAGCAGCACGTCGCGTTCGCGCAGCACGATGCCGATCACGGCAGGAACGGCATGCAGGGAAGTTGCGGCGGCGGTTGCGGAGTGTGAGCGCTTGGACATGATCGGGCCTATGCGTCAACGGACGTGAGCGGGTTTGCATGCATACGATTCATCTCGCATCGTCGCTGCGCTGCTCGATCGCATGAATGACGGCGACCATGTCGGACGAGCCGTATCCGGCTTGCTCGGTTTCGCCGTAAAGCGCATGGCAGATGTCCAGCAGCGGCGACGCGATTCCGATGCTTCGCGCGGATTCGGCAACGAGCCGCGCGTTCTTCAGCACGTCGGTGATGGCTGCCTGCACGTCGAAGTCGGACGCGACGAGCTTGCCGAGCTTCACGCGCGACACGTCGCTCGCCATCGGGCCGGCATTGAGCACGTCGGCGAAGCGGGCGAGATCGACGCCGTGGCGTTGCGCGAAATGCGTCGCCTCGGTCAGGCCCGTCACCATCGTGATCAGGAACAGGTTCACGGCGAGTTTCATCGTTAGCGCGGCCGGCACGTCGCCGCACACAAAGCTGTCGCGGCACAGCGGCTTCACGAGCCGACGGATCGCATCGACGTCTTCCGGCGCGCCGGCCAGCATCACGACGAGTTGCCCGGCTTCGGCCGGCTTGCGCGAACCGGACACCGGCGATTCGACGTAGCGGCCGGATGCGTCGGCGATTTCGTCGGCGAGCGCGCGCGAGTATTCGGGCGAATTCGTCCCCATGTTCACGATCGTATGTCCGCCGACGCGTGCAGCGAAATCGCGCGTGCCGCGTGCGAGGACGGTATCGATAGCGGTGTCGTTCGCGAGCATCAGCAACACCGTGCGGCACGCGTCGAACACGTCGTCGACGCGTTCGACGACTTGCGCGCCGGCAGCGCGCAGCGCATCGTCGCTGCCGTGCGATCGGCTCCACACGACGAGCGGCGTGCTGGCCCGCGCGAGGTTGAGTGCCATTGGCGTGCCCATCACGCCGAGGCCGATGAATCCGACTGCCGTTTGCATGTCCGTGCTCCTTCGGGAAAGGGGAGTGCAGCGCGCAATCGTCAGTATCGCAGCGTTTTCGGACCCATGCGGGGGCGTGCTCGCGGGCGCGGTGGCACGGGCCCAATCGGCGTACGCACGTCGTGCGGATCGCGACCCGGTACGACGGTGAAACGGCAGATCGAAGGGCCTTGGTTCGGTGTTCAGCCCGCAGGCTTGCGGTGAGCATGCGCGCAGTGCGACGCGATACCCGTATCCAGCCGGTCTTCGCCGAGTTCGGCCAGATACGGCCACGGATAGATCCCCCGCGCATGACCGTCGCCGAACAGCAGCCGGATGCCGTAGCCGGCCGCTTCGACCCCGTCCAGCGTCAGGCCGGCTTGCGCGCGAACGCTGCCGCCGTCGAACCGGATTTTCCTGCACGCGGCGCACGGGCACTCGCTGCGCAACTGCGCATAGTCGATGCGTTGCGTATCGCCAGCCGGCCAGCGCAGCGTCAACGCGCGGGCCGCATGGTCGAGCAGAATCTCGGTTGGCGCGATCATCGCGCGTCTCCTTCGATCTGCCCGATCGCGATCCGCACGGCCTTGCGGACTTCGGGATCGCGATCCTCCAGCGCGTCACGCAATGCCGGCAACGTCGCAGGGTCGCGCAGTTCGCCGAGCGCAAGCGCGGCCTCCTTGCGCAGGTTGCTGATCGCATGCGCGAGCAGCGCGACGACGGCCGGCGCCGCTGCAGCATCGCGCAACTGTCCGAGCGCACGCACCGCGCGCAAGCGCACCTGCCAGTAATCATCGTCGAGCGCGGCGACGAGCGGCGCGCGGGCGGCCACGATGCGCAGCTTGCCGAGCGTCGCGGCCGCTTCCTCGCGGACCTGCCATTCGGTGTCGCGTAACGCCGCAAGCAACGCGGCCACGACGGCCGTGTCGCTCGATGCCGCGAATCCGACCGCGCCGACCGCGATGCGCCGTACGTCGGCATGCGCGTCGGCTGTCGCGATGTGCGCGAGGGGCGCCAACGCACGCGTGTCCTTCAGCCATCCGAGCACGGCGACGGCTTCCGCTCGCACGGATGCCACCTGCGCATCGAGCGCGCGCAGCGCGGGCGCGAACGCGTCGGGGTCACGCAGTTCGCGCAAGCCGCGCAGCACGGCGCCGCGCACGAACGGCTCCGGCCGTTCGGCCCAGCGGCACAGCACCGCACCGGATGCAACGTCCTTCAACTCGGACAGGCTTTGCGCAGCGGTCGCGCGTACACGGTCGTCCGGATCGAGCAGCGCATGACACAGCGCGTCGACGACGTCGGGTTGTTCCCACGCGCCGAGCACGCGTGCGGCTTCGCCGCGCACGTCGGCCGACGGATCGTCGCGCAGTGCCGCAACGAATGCCGGCACGAGGTCGGGATTCTCGAGATCGGCGAGTTCGAGCAGTGCAATGCGGCGCACTGGTGCGTCGGGCGAGGCGGCGCGCGCGACGAGGTCGGCAAGGTCGGGATCGAGCGCGCCGGGCAGCGGGAAAGGAGCAGAAGAAGCGGTCATGGGCAATATTCGGAGCGATGAGGGGCGCGTGATCAAACAGCGTTACGCAGCAGCGCGAGGCAGCGGCGCTTGATGTCGACGAACGCGCGCTCGGTGGTGCTGTCGTCGGTACGCGGTCGGGCGAGCGGCACCGGAGCGTCGGCGACGATGCGCGCGGGCCGCGGCGACAGCATCAGGATGCGATCGCCGAGAAACAGCGCTTCCTCGATGTCGTGCATGATGAACAGCACTGTGGTGCCGATGCGCGACCAGATGTCGGGCAGGCGGAACATCCGTCGCGTCGGGTTCATGTGTCGTTGGTCCGATGATGGTGGGGAAGCGGCGCGCCGATCAGCGCAGCAGGTACGGGATGTCGACCTTGACCGCGCCGGTCGGGCAATCGCGTTCGCACGGCATGCAGTACCAGCATTCGTCGAACTGCATGTAGGCCTTGCCCTTGGTCACGTCGATCGCGAGCAGGTCGAGCGGGCACACGTCGACGCAGACGGTGCAGCCCTTGTCGGCGATGCAGCGGTCCTCGTCGATCGTCACGGGTGCGCTGCTGCGCAGGAAGATGTCGTGCGGGGTATATGGCACGGTAAGGCTCCTCGGAGTCAGATGGCGGCCGCGCGTGCGGCCGGTTCGCGGATGCGCAGGTGCGCGTAGGCGCTGCGTTCGTCGTCGGCGAGCGGCACGATGTACGGTTCGACCGGCCGCTTCTCGCTGCGCATCGCGCCGTCGGCGCCCTTGCGCAGCCACGTGTGGCAGAACCATTCGGCGTCGTTGCGATGAGGGAAATCGACGCGATGGTGGTACAGCCCCCAGCGGCTCTCGGTGCGGAACAGCGACGCGCGCGCAGCCATTTCGGCGCAGTCGCGGATCGCGCGCACTTCGGCGGCGCGCATCAGTTCGTGCGGATGGTTCGCCTTCAGTTCTTCGAGATCCTCAATCATTCCGTCCAAACGTTGCAGGCCGATTTCCATCTTGCGCGTCACCTTCGGCGGCTGCAGGTAATCGTTCACCATGCGGCGCAATTTGTATTCGACCTGCGCGGGCGCGAGGCCGCGTTCGCGCGTGAGCGGCGCGAGCACGCGGGTGCGTTCGGCCGCGACCTGCGCGTCGTCCACCGGTGCGTGTTCGCGGCCGGCCACGTAGTCGGCGGCGTTCTGCCCGGCGAACCAGCCGTACGTGAACGCACCGAGCATGTAGTTGTGCGGCACGGCTGCCATGTCGCCGGCCGCGTAGAGCCCGGGCACGGTCGTCTCCGCGCGTGCATTGACGTACACGCCCGACGCGCTGTGGCCACTGCAGAAGCCGATCTCGGAGATGTGCATCTCGACCATCTGCTGCCGGTAGTCGGTGCCGCGCCCCGCATGGAAGCGGCCGCGGCTCGGCCGCTCGTTGGTGTGCAGGATCTGCTCGATGGTCTGGATCGTTTCTTCCGCGAGGTGGTCGAGCTTCAGGAACACCGGGCCGTTGCCGCTTTGCAGTTCCTGGTAGAACTCCCACATCATCTGGCCGCTCCAGTAGTCGCACTCGATGAAGCGTTCGCCCTTGCCGTTCGCGGTGAAGCCGCCGAGCGGGCCCGTCACGTACGCGCATGCTGGGCCGTTGTAGTCCTTGATCAGCGGATTGATCTGGAAGCACTCGAGGTTCGCGAGCGCGGCGCCCGCGTGGTACGCCATCGCGTAGCCGTCGCCGGCGTTGGTCGGGTTCTCGTACGTGCCCATCAGGTAGCCGGACGCCGGCAGCCCGAGGCGGCCGGCCGCGCCGCAGCACAGAATCACGGCCTTCGCGCGGATCACGTGAAAATCCGCCGTGCGGCAGTCGAAGCCCAGCACGCCGCTCGCGCGGCCTTGCGCGTCGGTCAGCACGCGTGTCGCGACGATCCGGTTCGTGATCGCGATGCGCGCGCGCTTCAACTGCCGGTACAGCACCTTCTTGATGTCGTGTCCTTCCGGCATCGGCAGCACGTACGAGCCCATGTGATGGACCTTCTTCACCGCGTAGTCGCCGGTCCCGTCCTTTTCGAACTTCACGCCCCAGCGGTCGAGCTGTTCGATCGTCGCGAAGCTGTGCGTCGCGTACGCATGCACGGCCTCCTGGTCGACGATCCCGTCGTTGGCGATCATGATCTCGCGCGTGTACTGCTCGGGCGTCGCGTGGCCGGGGATCACCGCGTTGTTCAGGCCGTCCATCCCCATCGAGATCGCGCCGCTGCGCTTCACGTTCGCCTTCTCGAGCAACAGCACGCGCAGCGACGGGTCGCGCTCCTTCGCCTTGATCGCGGCCATCGGGCCGGCCGTGCCGCCGCCGACCACGACGATGTCGTATTCGAGTACATGGGTATTCATCGCGGGTTCCTTGCAGGTTGGCGAGTCTTCTGCCGGTCGATGCGCAACCGGTACTGGAAGGCGTCGCCGCGGAAGTAGAGGTGTTCGTAGTCGATCGGCGTACCCGACGCGTCGTGCGTGAGCCGCTCGATGCGCAGCACCGGGCTGCTTTCCTCGACGCGCAACGCGTCGACGATTTCGTCGTCGGCGAGGATCGCGTCGATCGACACGTCGGCATGGCCGAGCGGGATGCCGCAGTCGTTTTCCAGGATCAGGAAGATGTCGCGGGTCGCGAGATCGGCGCCCGCGAGTCGCTTGCCGAGCGCTTCGGGCACCCAGGTCTGCTCGAGCGACACGGGCTCGCGGTTCAGCAGCCGCACGCGCTGGATCTCGACGAGCGGCGCACCTTCCGGCACGTTCAGTTTCGCCGCGAGATGGCGGTCGGCCTTGACGGTGCGAAAGCTGCGCAGCTGGTTCACGATCTCGTAGCCCATCGACGACATCGCTTCGGCAAAGCCCTGCAGCGACGTCACGTTCTGGAACGCCTTAGGCTTCGACACGAACGTGCCCTTGCCGTGCAGCTTGAACAGCAGGCCTTCCTTCTGCAGGTCGCCGAGGGCCTGGCGCACCGTGATGCGGCTCACGTCGAACATCGCGCAGAGCTCGTGCTCGGACGGCATCCGGCTGTGCGGCGCATAGGTGCCGTCGAGAATGCGCGCGCGCAGCGTGTCCTTGATCTGCACGTAGAGCGGGGCCGCCGACAGCGGCACGACGTTGGGTGGGGTCATTGGTCAACTTGTTATGACAAGATCGCTCGAGTGTAGTGAGCGGGCCCGCGCGCCCCAACCAACTATTTCTGATTTCGACTTTCCGATTCCGGAAAAGCACGGTGGGGCGCCGTGGACCGAATCGAGGAACCGGTGCCCGGCGGCGCTTCGTTCGGCCCCCGTGCCCCTTGCCATGCGCGCAAATGCGCCGACAATCGGAGATTCGCGCTTCGCGTGCCGCGCGTGTCGATTTCGCGGTGCGTCGTTCGTCGTATCGATGTCGGCCGCGTTGCGTCGCCGCGCGCTGGCGCGCACGCTGCCCGGTTCCCCGTCGATGCGTGCGAGACCGAGAAGGAGCTAACCGATGCCGGATTCCCGATACCGTTGGGTGATCGTCGCCGCGGGCGGCCTGCTGAGCTGCGTCGCGATTGGCGCGATGTTTTCGCTGCCGGTGTTCCTGCGGGCCATCGCGCGTGACACCGGGTGGTCGATGACCGGCATTTCGGCCGCGATGACGCTCGGCTTCATCGCGATGGCGTTCGCGAGCATCGCGTGGGGCAGCCTGTCGGACCGGATCGGCACGCGTGCGGTGGTCGTGACGGGCGCGGTGCTGCTGGCGGCCAGTCTCGCGCTCGCGAGCCGCGCGCCGTCGTTGCTCGCGTACCAGCTGATTTTCGGGCTGGGGGTCGGCAGCGCCGCCGCCGCGGTGCTCGCGCCGATGATGGCGTGCGTGACGGGCTGGTTCGACACGCACCGTAGCCTCGCGGTGTCGCTGGTGTCGGCCGGCATGGGAATGGCGCCGATGACGATGTCGCCGCTCGCCGCGTGGCTCGTGTCACGCCACGACTGGCGCGCGTCGATGCTGATGATCGCCGCGCTGGCGGCCGCCGTGATGATTCCGGCGTCGCTGCTCGTACGGCGCCCGCCTGCACTCGACCGCCCGCAGGCCGAACCGGTGACGGCCGGCGCGCCCGCGCCGCTGTCGGTCGGCGACGCGCTGCGCTCGCCGCAGTTCATCGTGCTGCTGCTGACCAACTTCTTCTGCTGCGCGACGCACTCCGGGCCGATCTTCCATACGGTCAGCTATGCGGTGACCTGCGGGATCCCGCTGATCGCCGCGGTGTCGATCTACAGCGTCGAAGGGCTCGCGGGGATGGGCGGGCGGATCGCGTTCGGGCTGCTCGGCGACCGTTTCGGCGCGAAGCGGATGCTGGTGGCCGGGCTGCTCGCGCAGGCGCTCGGCGCGCTCGGTTACTACTTCGTGCGCACGCTCGACGGCTTCTACGCGGTCGCGATGCTGTTCGGCTTCATCTATGCGGGCGTGATGCCGCTGTATGCGGTGCTCGCGCGCGAGAATTTCCCGCTGCGGATGATGGGCACCGTGATCGGCGGCAGCGCGATGGCCGGCAGCCTCGGGATGGCGGCCGGGCCCGTCGCCGGTGGCCTGATCGTCGATGCGCTCGGCGGCTACGGCTGGCTGTACATCGGATCGTTCGTGATCGGCATCGCCGCATTCGCGGTCGCGATGATGTTCAGGCCGTTCCCGAAGGAGCGGTCGCAAACGATTGCCGCGTGACCGGGCAGCAACGGAACGACGGTTCCCACAACGAAACGAACGTCGATCGGCCGGGATCCAAAATAAAAAAACGACGGCGGATGGCGCTTGCGCAAAACAGCGTCAAACCGGCGCGGAGCCCGCTGCGGCGCAGCAGAGCGGCAAATCGGGCCGATCGGCGCGCATGCGCGGCGATTCCGCCCCTAAAAACACACTATCGAGCAACCCCTCGAAGAGCCTGTCATCCGTGCGTCACCCTGCTAGAATTCGGCTGCCGCATTGTTCCGATTGACTGATGAGATTGCTTGACGCACTGGTCGAACAACGTATCGCCGCCGCCGCCGCGCGGGGCGAGTTCGACGACTTGCCGGGTGCCGGCGCGCCGCAGGCGCTGGATGACGACCTGCTCGTACCCGAGGAGGTGCGGGTGGCCAACCGTATCCTGAAGAATGCGGGGTTCGTGCCGCCGGCCGTCGAGCAACTGCGCGCGCTGCGCAATCTGCAGGACGAACTGCGTGCGGTCAGCGACCGGGCCGCGCGTTGCCGGCTGCACGCGAAGATCCTCGCGCTCGACATGGCGCTCGAATCGCTGCGCGGCGGCCCGATGGTGATGCCGCGCGACTATTGCCGGCGCATCGCGGAACGCCTGTGCGAGCGTGGGCTCGACGAAGCGTCCGCCGAAGCGGGGCCGATGTGAGCGCCGACGCGCTGCACCCCGCAGCAACCGAATCCGTCGCCCCTTCTCCTGTTCCCGAAGCCACGCCCGTGTCGGCGCGTGACCTGCATTTCATGCGTCTCGCGCAGGCTGCCGCCGAAGAGGCGCGCGCGGCAGGCGAAGTGCCGGTCGGCGCGGTGCTCGTGCGCGGGGACGAAGTGATCGCGCGCGGCTTCAACCACCCGATCGGCGGGCACGACCCGTCGGCCCATGCGGAAATGGCCGCGTTGCGGATGGCCGCGCAGCATCTGCAGAACTACCGGATGCCGGGCTGCGAGCTGTACGTGACGCTCGAGCCGTGCCTGATGTGCGCGGGCGCGATCATGCATGCGCGCATCGCGCGCGTGGTGTACGGCGCCGCCGATCCGAAGACGGGTGCGTGCGGCAGCGTGATCGACGCGTTCGCGAACCCGCAGCTCAACCACCATACCGCCGTCACCGGCGGCGTGCTCGCCGACGAGTGCGGCGCCGCGCTGAAGTCGTTCTTCGCCGAGCGCCGCCGCGCGCTGCGCGAAGCGCGGCTGGCCCGCGACGCGGCGTCCGGCGCGTCATAAGCGGCACCGTCCCGCGCAGCGGCCGGCTCCGTGAGCGGCGCTGCGATCCCGGCCTGTGAACCGCAGCTGCTTCAGACCCTCTAAGCAGGTTTGACGACCCGATACCTTTCGCCATGTCCTTCCAGCCCGCCGCGTCCTACACCATCCGCCTGCTGGCGCCGTCCGGTTATCCGCACGACCCCGATGCGATCAATCGCGCGCTCGAACGCCTGAGCGGTGCGCAGCAGCGCATCGACAACATCGAGGCGACGCAGCGCCGCTTTCAGCGTTTCGGCGGCACCGACGGCGAGCGGGCGGGCGACCTGAACCGCCTGGCGGATCCCGAGCGGCCGCTGCCGGACATCGCGCTCGCGGTGCGCGGCGGCTACGGCGCGGCGCGCATCCTGCACGGGCTCGACTATCTCGGGCTCGAGCGCCGCCTGCGCGATCAGCCGATCGCGCTCGTCGGCCATAGCGACTTCACCGCGATCCAGCTCGCGCTGTACGCGAAGGCGCGCATCAAGACCTTCGGCGGCCCGATGCTGTCGGCCGACTTCGGCGCCGAAACGCCGAGCGACTTCACGATGCAGCACTTCTGGCAGACGCTGTCGCAGCCGACCACGACGATCGTCGCCGAAGCGCCGCAAGTGCAGGCCGTGAACGTGACGGGCACGCTGTGGGGCGGCAACCTCGCGATCCTCACGTCGCTCGTCGGCACGCCGTACATGCCCGATATCGAAGGTGGCATCCTGTTCATCGAGGACGTCAACGAACAGCCGTTCCGGATCGAGCGGATGATCTATCAACTGCACCTGTCGGGGCTGCTCGCGCGCCAGCAGGCGCTCGTGCTCGGCCAGTTCACCGGCGCGCGGCCGTTCGAATACGACAACGGCTACGACATGCAGGCGATGATCGACCAGGTGCGCTCGGTGATCGGCATTCCGGTCGTCACGGGCTTGCAGTTCGGTCACGTGCCCGACCTGCTGACGTTGCCGTTCGGCGCGAACGCGCAGCTCGTCGCGAATGCGCACGGCTTCCGGCTGACGCTGTCGGACTATCCGCATCTCGGCTGAGCCGTTCGGGTGCGACGGTCGGGTACGATCGAAAGGCGGGGTTTCCCGCCTTTTTGTTTAAGTAAATGCGCAACTAACGGTCTACATTTTTTGTCGTCATCGACTGAATTCCGATCGCGTCACGCACCATTTTTGTCAACAAAATGGTCGCGAGGGTGTACGCCACCAGCCGCCATGGACAAGCCGGAGAGGCTCGTCTTGCATGGATTTCGGGCGGCGCGCACCAGTTCAGCACATCGCGACGCACGCCGATTGTGCGCATTTCGAGAAAAGAATTGTTGACAATCTTTATGTCCGTCCTAGGATGAGGACCATCACGCGATGCAGACCATGAACGAGCCCGATTCCCACCCGTCCGGCGCAGCCGGTCCCGAAGCGATCGCCGAGCGGATTCGTACCGCGATCCTCGAGCATCGGCTCGCGCCGGGCGCGAAGCTGACGGAAGCGCAGCTTTGCGAGGTGTTCGGCGTGAAGCGCGGGACGATCCGGCAGGCGCTCGCGCAGCTCGCGACCGACAAGCTGGTCGAGCTCGAGCCGAACCGCGGTGCGTTCGTCGCGAGCCCGACGCTGCAGGACGTGCACGAGGTGTTCGAAATGCGCCGGATCATCGAGCTGGCCGTGGTCGAGCGGCTCGCGACGGGCCCGGGCGCGAAGCGGCTGAAGGGCGTCGCCGCGCTGATCGACAAGGAACGCCGTGCGTTCGAGCGGCACGACTTCGCGGCGTGGATCCGCCTGTCGGGCGAATTCCACACGGCGCTCGCGGCGCTGACGGGCAATGCGACGCTCTGCGAGTGCCTCGACGGGCTCGTCGCACGCTCGACGCTGATGTCGGCGCTGTACGAATCGCACGGGCGCAGCCCGTGCTCGTGCGACGACCACGACGAGATCCTGACCGCACTGGAGGCGGGGGATTCGAAGCGGGCGGTGACGCTGATGGCGCACCACCTGCAGCACGTCGAACTGAAGATGCTGGACCGGCCCGCGCAGGGGCAGGTCGATTTGCGCGAAGTGTTCGGCGGCGCCTGAGCGGCGACGCGAACGCGGCCGCGCGCCACGGGACGAGAGCAATGCAGGCCGGCGGTATGTGCCGTCGGCTGCCAGTCCGACTCCGGACGACGATCCGGAGCGATATCGATGACGGTGGAGCGGCGGTCCGGCCGCGTCAAGGAGAAGTCATGGCTCAGTTCAGTGTCGCGCACGACAGCGCATATCCGGCGGAGGAAGGCGGCGAGGGCGGCGATCCCGCATTGCCGGACGGTTACAGTCGACGTTTGTACAACGAAGATTTGGCACCCCTTAAGAATCAGACATGGGGTTCGTACAACATCTTCGCGTTCTGGATGTCGGACGTGCACAGCGTCGGCGGCTACGTGTTCGCGGGCAGCCTGTTCGCGCTCGGGCTGACGAGCTGGCAGGTGCTGATCGCGCTGATCGTCGGCATCACGATCGTGAACCGGCTGTGCAACCTGATCGCGCGCCCGAGCCAGCAGATCGGCGTGCCGTATCCGGTTGCGTGCCGCGCGACCTTCGGCGTGCTCGGCGCGAACGTGCCGGCCGTGATTCGCGGGCTGATCGCGATCGCGTGGTACGGCATCCAGACCTATCTCGCGTCCAGCGCGCTCGTGATCGTCGTGCTGAAATTCTTTCCGCAATGGCTGCCGTATGCCGACGTCCATCGCTACGGCTTCCTCGGGCTGTCGGCGGTCGGCTGGGCCGGCTTCATGGTGCTGTGGGTGCTGCAGGCGTTCGTGTTCTGGAACGGGATGGAGACGATCAAGAAGTTCATCGACTTCGCGGGCCCGGCCGTCTACGTCGTGATGTTCATCCTGGCCGGCTACATGGTGTGGCGCGCGGGCTGGCGCAACATCGGCCTCAACCTCGGCGGCGTCAAGTATCACGGCGCGGAAGTGATACCGGTGATGATCACGGCCGTGTCGCTCGTCGTGTCGTACTTCTCCGGCCCGATGCTCAATTTCGGCGACTTCTCGCGCTACTGCCGCTCGTTCGGCGAAGTGAAGCGCGGCAACTTCTGGGGGCTGCCCGTCAACTTCCTCGCGTTCTCGCTCGTCACGGTGATCACGACGGCCGCGACGCTGCCGGTGTTCGGCCAGCTCATCACCGACCCGGTCGAGACGGTCGGCCGCATCGACCATCCGACCGCCGTGATCCTCGGCGCGCTGACCTTCACGATCGCAACCATCGGCATCAACATCGTCGCGAACTTCGTGTCGCCGGCGTTCGACTTCTCGAACGTCGCGCCGCGGCTGATCAGCTGGCGCGCGGGCGGGATGCTCGCGGCCGTCGCGTCGATCTTCATCACGCCGTGGAACCTGTTCAACAACCCGGCCGTGATCCACTACACGCTCGACGTGCTCGGCGCCTTCATCGGTCCGCTGTACGGCGTGCTGATCGCCGACTTTTACCTCGTGAAGCGCGGCCGGCTCGTGCGCGACGATCTCTACACGATGTCCGAGCGCGGCACGTACTGGTACACGGGCGGCGTGAACCGCCGCGCGCTTGCCGCGCTGCTGCCGGCCGCGGTGATCGCGGTCGTCTGCGTGATGGTGCCGGGCTGGCAGGCCGCCGCGAACTTCTCGTGGTTCATCGGCGCGGGGCTCGGCTTCGTGTTCTACCGGCTGCTCGCGAGCACGAAGGCCTGAGGAGCGCGCGATGAAGATCAAGCTGATCAATCCGAACACGACGCAGCGGATGACCGACGCGATGGGGCGCTGCGCGCGCGAAGTCGCGGCCGCGGGCACGGAGGTCGTCGCCGTGAGCCCGCCGATGGGGCCGCCGTCGATCGAAGGGTATTACGACGAGGCGCTCGCGACGCCCGGCCTCCTGGCCGAGATCGTGCACGGCGAGCGCGATGGTTTCGATGCATACGTGATCGCGTGTTTCGGCGACCCGGGGCTCTATGCGGCACGCGAGGTCGCGCGCGGGCCGGTGATCGGGATCGCCGAGGCGGCGATGCACGCGGCCAGCGTGCTCGCGCCGGGCTTCTCGGTCGTCACGACGCTCGCACGCACGTGCGGGATGGCGTGGCATCTCGCCGAGCGCTACGGGATGAAGCGCTTCTGCCGCAACGTGCGCGCGACCGACGTCGCGGTGCTCGAACTCGACCGGCCCGGCTCGGCGGCACGACGGATCATCGTCGACGAATGCCGGCGCGCGCTCGACGAGGACGGCGCCGACGCGATCGTGCTCGGCTGCGCGGGCATGGCCGAATTCGCGCACGAGATCGAGCAGCAGATCGGCGCGCCGGTGGTCGAGGGCGTCACCGCGGCCGTGAAGTGGGCCGAGGCGCTCGTCGCGCTGCGCCTCGCGACCGCGAAGCGCGGCGACTATGCGCGGCCGCTGCCGAAGCGCTACGACGGCGAATTCGCGCGCTTCAGCCCGCCGGACGGCGCGTCGGCGGCCGCACCGGCGCCCGTCACGGCGCCCGTCACGGCGCGCAGCGGCAGCGCCGCGGCGGAACCGGTCCCGGATTTGCCGCAATCGCACATACACGCCGTCTGACATGCACTATCTGCGCCGCTGTATGGGCGCGTATGCACCTTTTCGCTACACTGGGCCGTCATCGCATCGGCCCCGCACGGCGGCGCTCCGGCACCCGCGGGTCGATGCGAACCCATTATTTCAGCAAGCTTTCGCCGCACTTCGAACCATGTCACTCGATCCCAACTATCCTCGCGACCTGATCGGCTACGGCCGCCATCCCGTGCAGGCGAACTGGCCGGGGCGCGCCCGCGTCGCCGTGCAATTCGTGCTGAACTACGAGGAGGGCGGCGAGAACTGCGTGCTGCACGGCGATCCGGGCTCCGAGCAGTTCCTGTCCGAAATCGTCGGCGCGGCCGCGTATCCGGACCGCCACATGAGCATGGAGTCGATCTACGAGTACGGTTCGCGGGCGGGCGTGTGGCGCATCCTGCGCGAGTTCGAGAAGCGCGGGCTGCCGCTGACGGTGTTCGGCGTCGGCATGGCGATCGAGCGCCATCCGGAACTCGCACGCGCATTCGTCGAACTCGGCCATGAAATCGCATGTCACGGCTGGCGCTGGATCCATTATCAGAGCATGACGCCCGAGCTCGAAGCCGAGCACATGCGGCTCGGGATGGAAGCGATCGAGCGCGTGACGGGCGAGCGGCCGCTCGGCTGGTACACCGGCCGCGACAGCCCCAACACGCACCGTCTCGTCGCGGAATACGGCGGCTTCCTGTACGACTCCGACAACTACGGCGACGACCTGCCGTTCTGGATGAACGTCGAAGTGTCGGGCGGCAGCACGTCGCCGCAGCTGATCGTGCCGTACACGCTCGACACGAACGACATGCGCTTCGCGACGCCGCAGGGCTTCAACACCGGCGACCACTTCTTCGACTACCTGCGCGACGCGTTCGACGTGCTGTACGCAGAGGGCGACGAAGCGCCGAAGATGCTGTCGATCGGCATGCACTGCCGACTGCTGGGCCGGCCGGGCCGGTTCCGCGGGCTGCAGCGTTTCCTCGATCACATCGAAAAGCACGATCGCGTATGGGTGACGCGCCGTGTCGATATCGCGCGTCACTGGCGTGAACATCATCCGTATCAGCCCAATCATCGAAACGAAGGGAAAGCATGAAGGCGATGCGCTACACGTTGGAACAACTGAACACGATGGCGCCGAGCGCATTCGTCGCGGCGCTGTCGGGGATTTTCGAACATTCGCCGTGGGTGGCCGAGGTCGCCGCGGGCAAACGGCCGTTCGCGAGCATCGATGCGCTGCACGAGACGATGTCGGGTGCGGTGGAGACGAGCGGCGAAGCGCGCCAGCTCGCGCTGATCAACGCTCACCCGGAGCTGGCCGGCAAGGCCGCCGTGCGCGGCGAGCTGACGGCCGAGTCGACGCGCGAGCAGAGCGGCGCGGGCCTCGACCAGTGCACGCAGGAAGAGTTCGACAAGCTGCTGACGCTGAACCGCACGTATCGCGAGAAGTTCGGCTTCCCGTTCATCCTCGCGGTGCGCGGCTATGACCGGCACGGCATCATCGCGAACTTCGAGGCGCGCGTGAATCATTCGCGCGCCGAAGAACTGCGCGCGAGCCTCGACCAGATCTACCGGATCGCGCGCTTCCGCCTCGACGATCTGATCGACGCCTGACACCGCAATACGGCCTGCTGCGTGGCAGCGGCCCGATCGTCTCACTGAAACAAGGAAACATCATGGCTGTTCCGCTTCTCGATCCGAACGCACCCGATTTCACGCGGCGCTACGTGAACCTCGCCGACCCGCGTCTCGGTGCGCAGGCACTCGAGGCCAGCGACGACTTCTTCGCGCCGAAGGACCGGATGCTGAACCCGGAGCCTGCGGTGTTCATTCCCGGCAAGTACGACGACCACGGCAAGTGGATGGACGGCTGGGAAACGCGCCGCAAGCGCACGACGGGCTACGACTGGTGCATCGTCAAGCTCGCGCGCCCGGGCGCGATCAAGGGCTTCGACATCGACACGAGCCACTTCACCGGCAACTTCCCGCCGGCCGCGTCGATCGAGGCCGCGTACGTGGCCGACGGTGCGCCGACGCATGCGACCGAATGGGTCGAGATCGTGCCGTCGACGACGCTGCAGGGCAACAGCCATCACTACGTTACGGCAAGCGATGTGCGTGCGTTCACGCACCTGCGCGTGAACATCTATCCGGACGGCGGCATCGCGCGCCTGCGCGTGTACGGCCAGCCGCAGCTCGACTGGGCCGGCGCGAGCGCGACCGAACAGTTCGATCTCGCGGCGATGGAAAACGGCGGCTACGTGGTGGCCGCGAACAACCAGCACTTCGGCGTCGCGTCGAACCTGCTGCTGCCGGGCCGCGGCGTGAACATGGGCGATGGCTGGGAAACCCGCCGCCGCCGTGAACCGGGCAACGACTGGGCGATCATCGCGCTCGCGCAGCCGGGCGTGATCCGCAAGATCGAAGTCGATACGGCGTTCTTCAAGGGCAACTACCCGGACCGCTGCTCGATCCAGGCCGCGTATGTGTCGGGCGGCACCGACAGCTCGCTGATCACGCAGTCGATGTTCTGGCCGGTGCTGCTCGGTGAGCAGAAGCTGCAGATGGACAAGCAGCACTACTTCGAACAGGAAATCGCGTCGCTGGGCCCCGTGACCCACGTGCGCCTGAACATCATTCCGGACGGCGGCGTGTCGCGCCTGCGTCTGTGGGGGACGCTCGACAAATGAAGACGCTTGCAATCGAAGCGCTGACCAAGGAAGCGTTCGCGCCGTTCGGCGACGTGATCGAAACGGAAGGCGCGAAGCAGATTCCGATCAACCTCGGCACGACGATCCGTTTTCATGATCTCGCGAAAGTCGACGTGACCGACGAAAACGGCCGCACGCTCGTGAACCTGTTCCGCGGCCAGCCGCGCACGCTGCCGTTCGAGGTGAAGATGCTCGAGCGTCATCCGCTGGGCAGCCAGGCGTTCGTTCCGCTGAACGACCAGCCGTATCTCGTCGTCGTCGCGCCGGCGGGCGATCTCGATCCGTCGAAGATCCGCGCGTTCGTGACGAGCGGGTGGCAGGGCGTGAACTACGCGAAGGGCGTGTGGCATCACCCGCTGATCGCGCTGGGCGGCGTCAGCGACTTCATCGTCGTCGATCGCGGCGGCGACGGGCTGAACCTGAACGAGCAGGATCTGCAGGAGTCGCTGTGGCTCACTGAGGATGCACTGGATGCGGTGACGGCCTGAGTCAGGTTGATCGTCGGTTTGTCGAAACCCGCGCGGCTTGCGCGGGTTTTTTTATGTGCGGTCGTTTTCTCGCCCGTCAGGTTGACGTGGCCTTGCGCGTATCGCGCGAACCATTGCCGCCGCGCCGCCGATTTGCAACCGGCGCATGCTGCGCCATCAGCTCGGCGACCCAATCGACGAACGTCGGCAGCCGCGAGGACGGCTCGCCCGAGCCGGAACTGGGCGCGCAGGTCCGCCGCGCGTTCGACAACCTGAATGCGGTGCTGCGCGCGGCCGGCTGCACGTTCGACGACGTCGTCGACGTGACGGTGTTCCTCGTCGATCCCGAAGCGACGTTCGAGCGGGTCTGGGAGATCGTCCCCGAATACTGGGGCGACGCACCGCATCCGGCGCTGACCGCCGTCGGCATGACGTGGCTGTACGGGTTTCAGTTCGAGATCAAGGTGATTGCGCGGCTGCCGGAGATGGTCGGCGCGTGAGCCGGGCGCTTCGTGCGGCTGTTCGACATGAGCGTCGATGTGGCGCCCGCGCTCGCGTATCACGTCGTGTATCCGGCGCACCTGCAGGACGATCCGCGCATCGTCGCGTTGCGCGACTGGCTCGCGGACGAAGTCGCGATGGTGCGCGTGTAGCGCGTGCTATCGTGCCCGCATCGCCACCACACGACGTCCGGTTCCGGGCGTGATCCTCCGATGAGCAAGCCTGAAAACGACCTCGCGGCCCTGCTGCGCACGATGCGGCCCGAGCTGCATCCGGGCGCGTTCGCGTTCATCGCGCTGCCGCGCGACGCCGACGTATCGTTATCCGAAGTGATTGCGACGTTCCGCGAAGCGGAAGGGCTGACGGTCGTGATCGACGAGGAAACGGCGGCGCGCCGCGGCTGGCCGGTGCTGTTCCGCGCCGCATGGATCACGTTGACCGTGCATTCCGATCTCGCGGCCGTCGGCCTCACGGCCGCATTCGCGCGGGCGCTCGGCGCGGCCGGGATCAGCTGCAACGTGATGGCCGCCGCGTACCATGATCACATCTTCGTGCCGATCGACGACGGTCCGCGCGCGCGCGATGCGCTCGTCGCGCTGCAGCGCGACGCGTTGCGCAGTTAGCAGGTGCCGCGTTCGCGACACGCAAAAAAACGGGCCCGTTTCCGGGCCCGCGAACGGAGAGAATGGCGCCGGCAAACATCCGGCGCACGGCGACTTACTTGTTCGCGCCGCCCTCGAACCATGCGGCGAGCTTCACGCGCTCGTCGTCGGTCATGTGCGTGACGTTGCCGATCGGCATCGCCTTCAGGCGCACGGCCTGTTCATAGATGCGCTGCGCGTTCTTCGACACTTCGTCCGGCGTATCGAACATCACGCCGGCAGGCGCGCTGCCCATCAGCGTCGGCTTCGCCGAGTGGCACTCGACGCACCGCTGCTGCAGGACCGGCATGATGTCGGCGATCACGATCTTCGGCGCGTTGGCGGCTTGCGCTTCCGGCGCGACCGGCTTCGGCATCGTCCACACCAGCGCGCCCGACAGCAGCGCGACGCCGCCGATCGGCAGGTACCACAGCTGCTTGCCGCGGTGACGCATCACGAAGAACTGGCGGATCAGCGCGCCGGCCAGCATGATCAGCACGAGCACGACCCAGTTGAACTTGTTCGTGTACGTCATCGCGTAGTGGTTCGACAGCATCGCGAACACGACGGGCAGCGTGAAGTACGTGTTGTGCACCGAGCGTTGCTTGCCGCGCTTGCCGTAGATCGGGTTCGGCTCTTCGCCCTTGAGCATCTTGTCGACCATCTTGCGCTGGCCGGGGATGATCACGAAGAACACGTTGGCCGACATGATCGTCGCGAGCATCGCACCGACGATCAGGTAAGCCGCACGACCCGAGAAGATGTGGCACGCAAGGTAGGCAGCGACGACGACGTAGAGGCCGACGCAGATGCCGAGCACGCGATCGTTGGTGCCGAGGATGCGGCACAGCGAGTCGTAGACGATCCAGCCGGCCGCGAGGAAACCGAGTGCGGATGCGACGGCGACCACCGGGCCCATGTCGAGCACGCTCTTGTCGATCAGGTAGGTGTTCGGCGCGAGCAGGTACAGCACGAAGAACAGCGAGAAGCCCGACAGCCAGGTCGTATACGACGGCCACTTCGACCAGTGCAGGTCATCCGGCATTTCCGGCGGAGCCACCGTGTACTTCTGCATGTTGTAGAAACCGCCGCCGTGGACGTGCCACAGTTCGCCGAACACACCGCGCTTGCGCTGGTTCGGGTCGGTAGGCGGTTTCAGGCTGTTGTCGAGCGCGACGAAATAGAAGGACTCGCCGATCCACGCAATGGCGACGATGACGTGCAGCCATCGCAGCGCGAGGTTCAGCCAGTCGGTGATGAAGCCTTCCATGAAACTCCTCCAGACTCAGATCGTTGTCTTTGATGCGGGCAGCCGATGCGTATGTCAGCTGCCGCGATAGGTGCTGTACGACCACGGCGACACGAGCAGCGGCACGTGATAGTGCGATGCGGTGTCGGCGATGCCGAAGCGCAGAACGACGCGGTCGACGAAACGGGGTTCGGGCACCTTCACGCCGAGCGACGCGAAGTAGTCGCCGGCGTGGAATACGAGTTCGTATTCGCCGGCGGCCAGTGCCGCGCCTTCGAGCAGGGGTTCGTCGCAGCGGCCGTCGCTATTGGTCAGCACGGTCTTGATCGCGCGGCGCGATTCGCCGTCCAGCGCGTAGAGGTCCACCTTGATGGCAGCACCGGGACGACCGTGCGCCGTATCGAGTACGTGGGTAGTGAGCTTTCCCATTCGTTGTTCCTTGTGTGAATGCGAGGTTCGGCGGCGGCTCGATCCATGACTGTGCGGCGGATCGAGGCTCCACGTCACGTGGCTACATACCCGTCGGCGAAAGTGAAGCGAGCGCCGTGCAGGCATTGTAAAAAGGTTCCCCGCGTAAATACGGGCGCGATATCGAAGATAATGCGCCGCGCATAAACCGCTGTCGATGGCGCACCGGAAGCGGTCCGCGACCCCGCTTCGGGCGGCCGGCGGCCGGTCGCGCGGCGTACCATATCGAAACCGTGAAGTGCGGTATTGCGGCTCGCGCATTGTGTGCGGCGCGCGCTTGGGCGATCCTGCCGCCGTGCGCGTCGGGCAGTGCCCGTTGCGTACCCCGAAGACGGCGAGCACGCCGGGTAACCGGGCCAGCGCGTTCGAACGGACGCAGGCACCGGGGCGTGCCGCGACTCAGCGTTCGAACGGCTTTGTGATGGTCTCCGGGAGCGGCTCCCGGGGGCAGAACGACGCGGAGAACGCATGAACCTCGAGCAGCACGCCGGCGCACGCGCGCCTCACCCATCCTCATCCCGCCCGACGACCCTGCTGGTCAAGCACGCCGACGTGCTCGTGACCATGGACGACACGCGTCGCGAATTGCGCGACGCGGGGCTCTACATCGAAGACAACCGGATCGTCGCGGTCGGCCCGAGCGCCGAGCTGCCCGACACCGCCGACGAAGTGCTCGACTTGCGCGGCCACCTCGTGATCCCGGGGCTCGTGAACACGCACCATCACATGTACCAGAGCCTCACGCGCGCGGTGCCGGCCGCGCAGAACGCCGAGCTGTTCGGCTGGCTCACGAATCTGTACAAGATATGGGCGCACCTGACGCCCGAGATGATCGAGGTGTCGACACTGACCGCGATGGCCGAGCTGCTGCAGTCCGGCTGCACGACGACGAGCGATCATCTGTACATCTATCCGAACGGCAGCCGGCTCGACGACAGCATCGGCGCCGCGCAGCGGATCGGCATGCGCTTTCATGCGAGCCGCGGCGCGATGAGCGTCGGCCAGCGCGACGGCGGGCTGCCGCCCGATTCGGTCGTCGAGCGCGAACCCGACATCCTGCGCGACGCGCAGCGCCTGATCGAGACCTATCACGACGAAGGCCGCTACGCGATGCTGCGCGTGGTGGTCGCGCCGTGCTCGCCGTTCTCGGTGAGCCGCGCGCTGATGCGCGACGCGGCCGTACTCGCGCGCGAATACGGCGTGTCGTTGCACACGCACCTGGCCGAGAACGTGAACGACATCGCGTACAGCCGCGAGAAGTTCGGGATGACGCCGGCCGAATACGCGGAAGACCTCGGCTGGGTCGGTCACGACGTGTGGCACGCGCACTGCGTGCAGCTCGACGATGCGGGCATCGGCCTGTTCGCGCGCACCGGTACGGGCGTCGCGCACTGTCCGTGCTCGAACATGCGGCTCGCGTCCGGCATCGCGCCGGTGAAGAAGATGCGGCTCGCGGGCGTGCCGGTTGGTCTCGGCGTCGACGGTTCCGCATCGAACGACGGCGCGCAAATGGTCGCGGAAGTGCGCCAGGCGCTGCTGCTGCAGCGGGTCGGCTTCGGGCCCGATGCGATGACCGCGCGCGACGCGCTCGAAATCGCGACGCTCGGCGGCGCGAAGGTGCTGAACCGCGACGACATCGGCGCGCTGAAGCCCGGCATGGCTGCCGACTTCGCCGCGTTCGACCTGCGTCAGCCGCTGTTCGCGGGCGCGCTGCACGATCCGGTGGCGGCGCTCGTGTTCTGCGCGCCGTCGCAGACGGCGTACACGGTCGTGAACGGGAAGGTGGTGGTGCGGGAAGGGCGGCTCGCGACGCTCGACTTGCCGCCCGTCATCGAGCGCCACAACGCGCTTGCGCACGCGCTCGTGGAGGCGTCGCGCTGACGCGTCGGGTGGGACGTCGCGCCGCGCGCTGCCGAACCGGGCGCGCGGCCGATGCCGGCGGACGCTGCGCCGCGTGACGCGATTGCCGCGCCACACTGCAGCGTGGCCGGCGCGGGCACCGTGCGCGATTACGCTTCGATCAGCGTGCGGGTCGCTTCGGCGACGAGGCTGCGCAGCCAGCGCACTTCGTCGGAGTAATGGCAGCGTTCGTGCCACAGCTGGTAGTACTGCATCGGCGGGAAGTCGAGCGGCGCCGGCACGACCGACAGCGGCAGGAACTTCGCGTAGTGGTCGGCAAACAGCCGCGTGGTCGTGAAGATCAGGTCCGACTTCACGAGCACGTACGGCGCGAGGTTGAAGTACGGCAGCGTGACGACCACGTGGCGCTTGAGCCGTTCGCGCGCGAGATGCACGTCGATCGCACCGCGCTGGCCGACCGAGTACGGCGTCGGCGCGAGGTGCGGCGCGTTCAGGTACTGGTCGAGCGTGAGCCCGCCGCGCTTCGCGAACGGGTGCGTGTTGCTCATCAGGCAGACGATTTCGTCGACGAACAGGTTCGACAGGTGCAGCTGCTCCGGCGGCTCGGGCCAGTTGCCGACGACGATGTCGAGCTTGCCGTCTTCCAGCGCGAGCTCGTAGTCGAACGCGGGGCCGAGCGAGTGGAATTCGAGCGTCGCATTCGGCGCCGCCAGGCGGAAGCGTTCGACGACGGTCGGCACGAACAGCACGTTCAGGTAGTCGGGGCAGCCGATCCGGTAGCAGCGGATCGACGTGGCCGGGTCGAAATTGTGCTGCTGGAACTTGATGCGCTCGATTTCGCGCAACGCATTCTGCACCGGCTCGAGCAGGCGCAACCCGTATTCGGTCGGCACCATGCCGGACTTGCCGCGCACGAGCAGCGGGTCGCCGGTGATGTCGCGCAGGCGTCGCAGCGCGGCGCTGATCGCCGGTTGCGACTGGTTCAGTTTGACGGCCGCACGCGTGACGCTGCGCTCCATCAACAAGGTGTGCAAGACGCGCAAGAGGTACGTGTCGATCGCCTCGCGTTGCTGACTCATGATATCTCCGTTTTATATGGCTGGGCTGATCGAGGGGCAGGTGGGGTATATCGTTTTTAATATGAACGGGAGTCAGCGTCAAGGGATGGATACCCGCAGAAGCCCGCCGGTCGGGCCTCGACGAGGGGCCGGAACGGAGCGAAATGCAGAGGGACGCGGCGTCGTGCGGATGCGCATTGCACGCATCCGGCGGTCAGGGCGCCGCGTGTGACGGCGCGTCAGTCGTCGATGCGCATGCCGACTTTCAGCGTGACCTGCCAGTGGATGACCTGGTCGCCTTCGATGTGGCCGCGCGTTTCGGTCACCTCGAACCAGTGCAGGTTGTGCAGCGTCTTGCCGGCTTTCGAAATCGCGTTGCGGATGGCGTCGTCGCACGATTGCTTCGACGAGCCGGTCAGTTCGATCAGCTTGTAGACGTGGTCGCTCATGATGCGCTCCCTGGAGTGTCGGTATGTGCGGCCGGCGCAAGCCGCGGACCCGAAGCGGTGCCGCGCGCGTCCGGCTTCTTGAGTGATAGGTATGATGGGCGGCAAGTGCAACCCCAATTGGAGACGAGGAACATCGTGGAAGTCGGATTTTGCGGACCGGGATTGATGGGCGCGCCGATGATTCGGCATTTGCTGGCGGCGGGCCATCGGGTCAGCGTATGGAACCGCACGCGTGAAAAAGCCGAGGCGCTCGCGAAGGACGGCGCGCAGGTGGTCGACACACCGCGCGAGTTGGCCGAGCGCGTCGAGACGGTCTTCGTGTGCGTGCTCGACGCGCGTGCGGTCGGCGACGTCGCGTTCGGCGCGAATGGGCTCTTTGCCGGCGACGCGGCGTCGCGCCGCGTGCGGCGCATCGTCGATCATTCGAGCATTCCGCCGGCCGCGACGCGCGACTATGCGGCGCGCGCGGCCGCGCTCGGCGCGGGCTGGATCGATGCGCCCGTGTCGGGCGGCGTGCCCGGCGCACAAGCCGGCACGCTCGCGGTGATGGCCGGCGGCGGTGCGGCCGACCTCGACGCGGTCAGGCTGCTGATCGACACCTATGCGTCACGCATCACGCACATGGGCGAAGCGGGGGCGGGCCAGACCGCGAAGCTGTGCAACCAGGCGATCGTCACCGCGACGGTCACTGCGATCGCCGAGGCCGTCGGCCTCGCACAGGCAAGCGGGATCGACGCCGCGCGGCTGGCCGACGCGCTGGCCGGCGGATGGGCGGATTCGGTGCTGCTGCAGACGTTCGTGCCGCGCATGACGTCGGGCGGTCATGCGCCGATTGGTGCGCTCGCCACGTTCCAGAAGGATGTCGACGCGATCGCCGACGCGGCGCGCGAAACGGGTGCGGTGATGCCGGTGTCGGCCACGGTGCAGCAGGTGCTGCGGCTGGGCGCTGCGCAAGGGCTGGCGGGTGCCGATTTCGCCGCGTTCATCGACATCGTGCGGCCGGGCAACGCTCGCACGGCGACGCGGTGATGGCGGCGCGGGATGCCTGAATGACCGATGGGCCGCTCGCGGGCGGCCCATCGTATCGGTGTCGGTTCAGCCGAGGGAGCGCGGCGTCGTGTCGCCGGCGTTCTGGCGTCCGAGCCCGCCGCGCAGGCTCGCCTTCGTGCCCGCACCAAATTCGGGCAGGATGCGCGCGCGGGCGCGGCTCGCGAACACAAGGAAGCCGAAGCCGTTTGCCTCGTACCAGTATCCGCCGTTCTCGAGGCCGTCGAGCGGTTGCTCGAGCGCGTTGGCGATCGATTCCATGCAACGCTTGCGCAGTTCGGCGATGGCCGGATAGGGCGGCTGTGCGCCGCGCACGCTGCACAGGAGCACGTCGAGTCCGGGCAGCACATGCGCGTAGAGGACGGGCTCGTCCTGCGCACGGGCACGGGCAATCTTGGTGTCGAGCTGTGCGAACGGTTTGGAGTGGCGCAATACCGCGAGGAACGACTCCTGGCCATCCTGTTGCACACGTCGACGTTTTTTCGGGAAGGACATAAACACTCGCCTCAAAAACAATTGCAAGAAATGCGGCACTTTCATGCGACCCACTCCCGGCTATGCACGCCGCATGTCGATCCTTTATAGCACACGAAAATACTGCACTCGTGCGGTACGACGATCAATGTCTCCCGTCGACCCGCTTGCCACGATGATCGACACAGCCAGCGTCTTGGCGCCCGTACTGTCGTTTAGTCTCCATCATAGACCTGCTTTTCCCGCGCGTGCATTCGCTCGTCACAAAAAAGTGAGATAAGCCGCGTGCGGCGATGCGCGGCACGCGCGCAACAAAAAGGCCCGCACGTGGCGGGCCTGGCGGACGCGGCGTGGCGTGGCGCGGTGCTCAGCGTTGCCTGAGCGAGTCGCGGATTTCGCGCAGCAGCACGATGTCTTCCGGCGTCGCGGCCGGCGCGGCTTCCACCGGCTTGCGCAGCTTGTTGATGAATTTCACCATCAGGAAAATGATGAACGCGAGAATGAGGAAGTTGATCGCCACCGTGATGAACGAGCCGTAGCCGAATGCGGCGACGCCCGCTGCCTGCAGGTCCTTGTACGAATCGGGGTTACCCTTGAACGTCGGGGGAATGGTGCCGAGCAGAACGAACTTGTTCGAGAAATCCAGGCCGCCGGTCAGCACGCCGATCACCGGCATGATGAGGTCTTTCACGACCGAGTCGACGATCTTCGAGAATGCGCCGCCGATGATCACGCCGACGGCGAGATCCATCACGTTGCCCTTGACGGCAAACTCCTTGAATTCCTTGATTATGCTCATGAGCGGCTTTCTCCTGTTGGGCGAGCGAGGCGTGCCGCGACGCGCAGGGCTGCGAAACGTCGGATGAGATCGGGGCACGCCGATGGTCGCATGATAGCGAACGTACCCCATTGCCGGTAGCCTATCTTGAAATGATTGACAAATTCGGCGGGCCGGCGCGAGTGGAAATGAAAGAAAGCGCGGTGTGCGTCGCGGGCGTCACGCAATGCGCGATGCCCGCGTTCGTGATGCTCAACTGTTGTCGTCGGTCCAGCCGTCGTCGTTGCTGCCGAGATCGACGCCACCGTTGCCGTTGCCGTTGCCGTCGCTCCAGTTCGAGTCGTCGCCGCGGCCGAGGTCGAAGCCCTGGCCGTTGTCCTGCCGCCGGCGCTGGTCGTCGACGATCACGTCGCGTTCGACCACGCGTTCGCGGCCGCCCGACATCGCTTCACCCAGCAGCACGCCGGTCAGCAGCCCGCCCATTCCGCCGCCGATACCGCCGCCTTGCTGAACCACGACGGTCGGTTGCTGTTGCGGCGGGTACGGTTGCTGCTGATAAGGCTGGCCTTGCATGCCGGTCACGCGATCGGCTTCCTGCGCGTACACCGAGCCGCTGCCGTTTTGCTGCGCGGCCGGCGCGGGCGGCGCGCTCGGGTCGGGGCGTCCTTCGACGCGTGCCTTCACGCTCGCATGACGCTGTTCGAGTTCGTCGATGCGATACGGCGGCACCGGGTTCTTGCCGTTCGACAGCGCTTCGACGAGCCCGCGCGCATCGGACTCGATGCCTTCGAGTTCGCCCGTGAGCGCGGCGGCGCCGGGCGCGGTCGACAGCCGCGCGTCGAGCTTGAGCGGGCGGATGTCGTTGAGCACGTCGGTGGCGCGCTTCAGTTGCGCGCGGCGTTCGTCGTCCGCGCGACTGTCGCCGGCCGAGCGCGCGCGGCGCAATGTCCAGCGCAGCACGAGCGCGACGATCGCGATGAGCAGCGCGAGGACGATCCACATGCCGATCGACGGCCCGTGCTTGGCGACCGGCGCGGCCGGTGCGAGCGACGGTTGCAGCGAGCCGGACTGTGTTGCCGACGGCGCGTTGCCGCTCGTGCGCGCGGCGTCCGCGCGGATGCGCGATTCCGTTTGTGCGAAGTGCGACGCGTCGGTGAAGCGCAGTTGCGGATCGAGCGATTTCGCGCGCTGCAGTTGCGTCAGTGCATCGGACGCGCGGCCTTCGCGGTCCAGCACCTGCGCGTACAGGTAGCGCGCATGCGCGTTGTTCGGATGGGCGTCGATGACTTGCGACAGCTGCGTATCGGCGTTCTGCCAGTCATGTCGTGCGATCGACTGCTCGACTTGCTGCAGCGACGGTACCGCAAATGCGGCGGACGACAGCAACATCAGCGACAAGCCGAGTGCGGCGAGAGATTTCTTCATGGTCGAACCGGGCGCGAGCGCCCGTCTCCTGACGATCGGTGCGCGCCGCGAACCCGGACGGGCCGCGGCGCGATTGCCGTTACTGCGCGGGCGTATCGAGCTGCTTCTTCAGCGCGGCGAGGCGATCCTCCACCGACGGGCCCTTGTTCAGCGCGGCGAGCTTGTCGTCGAGCGCCTTGCCGCTCGATGTGTCGGCCGAATTCAGGCGTGCGTCGGAACGCGCGTTCTGCAGCGCGACCTTGTCTTCCAGCTTCTGGAAGTCTTCGGACAGGTTCTTGCCGCCGATGCCGCCCAGCGCGCTGGCCGCGACGTCCTTCGCCTGCGCGATTTCCTGCTTGGCCTGCAGGATGTTCGAGCGTGCGTTCAGATCGTTGCGGCGCTGACGCATGTCGGCGATCTGCCCCTTCAGCTTGTCGACCGACGGTTCGAGCGTGGTCAGCTCGGCCGCGAGCGCATCGCGTTCGGCTTCCGCATTCGCCTGCGCGGCGAGTGCCTCGCGTGCGAGCGCTTCGTCGCCGGACTGCAGCGCGCGCTTCGCGCCGTCTTCGTACTTCCTTACCTTGTCGTCGGCCGCATCGCGCTTGCTGCGCTGGGTCGCGACCTGTGCCTCGATTTCGATCAGCGAATTCTCGGCACGGCCGATGCTGTCGTCGAGCTCCCGCACGATCTGCCGTGCGTCGCGCGACGGATCCTGTACCGAGTCGGCCGCATCGTTCAGCAGGCCTTTGATCGTGCGCGCAACAGAGTCGAAAAGCGACATGAAATCCTCCGTGGTTGAAAAACGCCGCGTCAGCGCGGCAGTGCTCGTCGCGGGCCGGTTGCGGTCCGCAAGAGCCGGCGGATATTACACCGCCGGCCCCTTAAATACGGCTTAAGCGCCGAAGTTCAAGCAGCGCGCGTGCGCGTCGTTCGGACCTTTCGTAGTTGAAAGGAAGCCGCGAGGAAGCCGCGTGCGCGCGCGGGTGCGTGTCCATCATAGGTCGAGGATGCCGCCAATACGTTCCGTATTTCGCGGTGGTGCGGGAATTTTTACAAAAAATCGCGAAGCCGCTCGGACGATTTCATTAAAATGCGCTGTCACGTCGCGGGAACGGATCGCCGCGCGGCGGGGTCTGTCGACGTGACAGTTGCCGCGATGCACCCACTCTGATTCATCCGCTTGCATTTCCGCATGCATCCGAGGGCGCCATGCACGCCCGCCATTCCGACATGCCAATCATCAAACGACCGTCTTCTTCTTCCGACCGGAAAGAACCCCACTACTCGTTGCGCCGTTCGCCGTCGGGAGCGTATTACTCCGATGACGACAACGGCGACCACGACCGTCGCACGCCGCGCGGCGGAGGCGGGGGCAATGGCCGCCGTTCGTTCGGCTCGCGCATCATGTTGTGGTTCATCGGCCTGATCGCGACGCTCGCCGTCGTCGGCGCGCTGATCGTCGGCTACGCGCTCGTCGTGATGGCACCGCAGCTGCCGTCGCTCGATGCGCTGACCAACTACCAGCCGAAGGTACCGCTGCGGGTGTTCTCCGCCGACCACGTGCTGATCGGCGAGTTCGGCGAGGAGCGCCGCAGCCTCGTGCGCTTCCAGGACATTCCCGACGTGATGAAGAAGGCGGTGCTCGCGATCGAGGACTACCGTTTCTACGAACACGGCGGCGTCGATTTCCTCGGCATCCTGCGTGCGGGCGTGGCCGACCTGATGCACGGCGGCGCGCGGCAGGGCGCGAGCACGATCACGATGCAGGTCGCGCGCAACTTCTTCCTGTCGAGCGAGAAGACCTACACGCGCAAGATCTACGAGATGCTGCTCGCGTACAAGATCGAGAAGGCGCTGACGAAGGACCAGATCCTCGAGCTGTACATGAACCAGATCTATCTCGGTCAGCGCTCGTACGGTTTCGCGGCCGCCGCGCGCGTGTATTTCGGCAAGGACCTGAAGGACATCACGCTCGCGGAAGCGGCGATGCTCGCGGGGCTGCCGAAGGCGCCGTCCGCGTACAACCCGGTCGTCAATCCGAAGCGCGCGAAGGTGCGTCAGGAATACATCCTGAAGCGCATGCTCGAGATCGGCTACATCACGCAGCCGCAATATGACGAGGCGGTGAAGGAAGAGATTCACGTGCGCACGCCGGGCAACCAGTACGCGGTACACGGTGAGTACGTCGCCGAGATGGTGCGGCAGATGATGTACCAGCAGTACAAGGACGAAACCTATACGCGCGGGCTGACCGTCACGACGACGATCAACTCGGCCGATCAGGAAGCGGCGTACCAGGCCGTACGTCGCGGCATTCTCGACTACGAGCGCCGCCACGGCTATCGCGGGCCGGAAGGCGCGATCACGCTGCCGGCGGCCGGCGACGACCGCGACGAGGCGATCGACGACGCGCTCGCCGATCACCCGGACAATGGCGACCTGCAGTCGGCCGTCGTGCTGTCGGCGGCGCCGAACGCGGTCGAGATCCAGTTCGTCGGCGGCGCGACGACGACGATCGGCCCGGCCGGCCTGCGCTTCGTGTCGGCCGCGCTGAGCCCGCGTGCGAACGCGACGCTGCGGATCAAGCCGGGCTCGATCGTGCGCGTGATGAAGGACGGCAAGACGGGCTGGCAGGTCGTGCAGCTGCCGCAGGTCGAAGGCGCGCTCGTCGCGATCGCGCCGCAGGACGGTGCGATCCGCTCGCTCGTCGGCGGCTTCGACTTCAACAAGAGCAAGTTCAACCACGTGACGCAGGCGTGGCGCCAGCCGGGTTCGTCGTTCAAGCCGTTCATCTATTCGGCATCGCTCGACAAGGGCATGGGGCCGGCGACGATCATCAACGATGCGCCGCTGTATTTCCCGCCGAGCGTGCCGGGCGGCACCGCGTGGGAGCCGAAGGACGACGACCAGCCGGACGGCCCGATGTCGATGCGCACCGCGCTGCAGCGTTCGAAGAACCTCGTGTCGATCCGGATCCTCGCATCGATCGGTACGCAGTATGCGCAGGAGTACGTCACGCAGCGCTTCGGCTTCGATCCGGCGAAGACGCCGCCTTACCTGCCGATGGCGCTCGGCGCCGGTCTCGTCACGCCGCTGCAGCTCGCGACCGGTTATGCGGTGTTCGCGAACGGCGGCTACAAGGTCGATCCGTACCTGATCGCCGAAGTCGACGACGCGCACGGCCAGCCGCTGCAGAAGGCGCAGCCGGTGATCGCCGGCGGCACCGCGCCGCGCACGATCGAAGGTCGCAACGCGTACGTGATGAACAGCCTGCTGCATACGGTCGCGACGGCCGGCACGGGCGCGGGCACCAACGTGCTCGGCCGCAGCGACCTGCAGGGCAAGACGGGTACGACCAACGAGGCGAAGGACGGCTGGTTCGCCGGCTACCAGCAGTCGCTCGTCGCGGTCGCATGGATGGGCTTCGACCAGCCGAAGAGCCTGGGCAGCCGCGAATTCGGCGCGCAGCTCGCGCTGCCGATCTGGGTGAACTACATGCGCGCCGCGCTGAACGGCGTACCGGAGCAGCAGATGCCGATGCCGGACGGCCTGACGACGATCGACGACGAGCTGTACTACGCCGATCGCACGCCGGGCAACGGCTTCGTCGCGAGCGTCGACATCAACCCGGCCGAGAACGCGATCAGCGCGAACGATGCGCTCGGTTCGGCCGGCGCGGCCGGCCTCGCACCGCCGCCCGTGACGCAGCAGGAGAAGCAGCAGATCATGGACATGTTCGAGAGCAAGTAAGCGGTACTCGGATGTTTCGCATGCGACGGGCGCCTTCGGGCGCCCGTTTTTGTGCGGCGTCGAGCGAACGTCGCGCGGCGCGACTCAGAACGACGCGCAGGCCGGCACGATCGTGATGCCGACCGACTGCTGCCGGAAGCGCTCGATGTATGCATGCCGGATCGCGTTGAGCCGCGCATGCGTATCGGCCGTATCGTCGGCGACGATACGGACCACGAAACCCGCTTCCTCGATGGTCCGGCCGGTGGCGCGGTCGCGCCATTGGCCGCGCGTGTCCCAGTACGTGAAGCCGTCCGGAAAGCGCGGCGTGACGACGTCGGCGAGGAAGGCGGCGCGTTCCCGATCGGTGACGGGGCCGCGTCCCGCGATATCGCGCCCGAACAGCAGGTCGGCCTGCAGCATGCGATGCGCGTCGGGCTGCGTGCAGACGGGCGCGGTGATGGCGACGGGCGAGGGCGGGACCGCGCAACCGGCGAGCAGCACGATCGCGGCCGCGCCGATCATCTGCAGCGCGCGACGCCGCCACGCTGCGGGACACGCGTTCGGTGGCGGAATCTGCCTATTTCGCGTCCGGCGCCCTGCGCGCGCGTAAAACGCTGCGCGCTCAACGACTTGCGTGTTTGTGCGGCGGGTTATCAACAGGGCTGTCAACATAAACTGGGGATAACCCTGAGTACCTCGCGGCGGGTCAGCGCTGCAGTTTCGCGTGCGCCAGATGCATGCCGAGCGTCGCGGGGTCGGTGTTGGTGCCCGACAGCAGCACGCCGACCCGCTTGCCTTGCAGCGTTTCGCGCAGCGGGCCGAGCAGCGCCGCGAGCGGCGCCGCGCACGCCGGTTCGACCGACAGCTTCAGGTGCGAGAACAGGAACAGCATCGCCGCGCGCAGCGCGTCGTCGGACACAGTGACGATGCGGTCGACATGACGCCGGCACAGCTGGTAGCTGTATTCCTCGGTATGCGGCGCCATCAGCGAATCGGCGATGGTCTGCATCGCGCTCATCTTGATCGTGTGATTGGCCGCGAAGCTGCGGCTCATCGCGTCGGCGCCTTCCGGTTCGACGCCGTACACGTGCACGCGCGGATTCGCGAGCCGCAGCGCGGTCGCCATGCCCGCCGCGAGCCCGCCGCCGCCGATCGGCACGATCACGGCGTCGAGATCGGGCGTCTGCGTCGCCCATTCGTAGCCGAGCGTCGCGGTGCCGAGGATCGTGTGATAGCCGTTGAACGGATGAATGAAGAAGCGGCCTTCCTCGGCCTCGATCCGGCGCACGAGGTCGAATGCCTGCGACGCGCTGCCGGCGAGCACGACTTCCGCGCGGTACTGCTTGCACTGCGCGATGCGCGTCGGGCTCGCGGTATGGAACATCACGACCTTCGCGCTGCTGCCGAGCCGCATCGCCGCATACGCGACGGCCGCCGCATGATTGCCGGCCGACACGCACGTAACGCCGGCGTTCTTGCGCCCTTCGTCGAGGGCGAGCAGGTGCGTGAACGCACCGCGCGCCTTGAAGCTGCCGCTCGCCTGCAGCAGTTCGAACTTGAAATTGACGTGCGTGCCTTCTAGGGACGGCAGGTCGGCGCGCTCGAACACCGGCGTGCGAGCGAGCCACGGCGACAAGGCGAAATGCTGCGCGGCGATTTCGTCGAGCGTCGGAATCGGCTCGCCGTCGATCGTTGTATGGGCCGTGCCCTGTTGGTCAGTCGACATGACGTGGCGTGTGGCGCGAGTGTGCCGGCCCGCTCACGCGGGCCGGCGTGGGCGGTTGGCGGTCAGTGTGCGTCGACCGACATGCTATGGATGAACTTGCGCAGGAACTGCTCGCAGCTCGCGAGCTGCGCGAGTTCGACATACTCGTTCGGCTTGTGTGCCTGCTCGATGTTGCCCGGCCCGCAGACGATGCTCGGAATGCCCGCGCGCTCGAACAGGCCGGCCTCGGTGCCGTACGCGACCTTGCGCTTGTCCTGGTCGGCCGTCAGCGCGCGCACGAGCTGCGTGATCGCGGCCTGCTCGGTCGCGTCGAGCCCGGGCGCCGCGGCGATCTTCGAGAACTCGATCGCGGCGTTCGGATGCTCGCGCTGCATCTGCGGCAGCAGCGTTTCCCGCGCATACGCTTCGATGCGCGTGAAGATCTGCTCGGGATCGAGCGTCGGCAGGTTGCGGAACTCGAAGTCGAACCGGCATTCGGCCGGTACCGTATTGATCGCGTTGCCGCCCTGGATCGTGCTCGTCTGCGCGGTCGTGAACGGTACGTCGTACAGTTCGTCGAACGGGCCTTCGGCGCGGAACCGGTCGGCGATGTCGCGGATGTGGCAGATGAGGCGTGCCGCATATTCGATCGCGTTCAGGCCCTTCGGCGTCAGCGACGAGTGCGCGGCGTGGCCGCGCACGCAGCAGCGGTACGCGTTGATGCCCTTGTGCGCGATGATCGGCCGCATGCTGGTAGGTTCGCCGACGATGCAGCCGGACGGCTTCACGCCGCGCTTCACGAGATCGGCGATCATCAGCGGCGCGCCCGCGCAGCCGATTTCCTCGTCGTAGGACAGCGCGAAATGGATCGGCTTCGCGAGCTTCGTCGCCTGCATCTCGGGCAGCAGTGCGAGCGCCGCGCCGATGAAGCCTTTCATGTCGCAGGTGCCGCGGCCGTACAGGCGGCCGTCGCGGATTTCCGGCGCGAACGGATGGCTGTCCCACTGCTGGCCGTCGACCGGCACGACGTCGGTGTGGCCCGACAGCACGATGCCGCCGTTCGTCGAACCGTCGTGCGCGGGCACGGTGGCAAACAGGTTCGCCCAGCCTTCGCGCGGATCGTGCGTGAGCGTCGACGCGATGCCCTTCGCGGCGAGCGCGTCGCGCACCGTTTCGATCAGGCCGAGGTTCGGCACGCGGCTCGTCGTGTCCATCGACACGAGTTGCTTGACCCAGGGCAGGCTGACGAGCGATGCGTCGCCTTCGGTTGCGGCGGACGGCGCCGTCGCGTCGAGAGTGGACATGGCAAAACTCCGTCTGATGAATGGGAAATCATACTCAAAAACGCGCCCGCCCGCCTTGGTCGGGCGCGGTGCGGTGCAGCAACGTCGCGCCCGTCAGTATCGCGTCAACGCGCCGTCGCGGCCGCCCCCTGTTTCGGGCCGAGCGCGCGCAGCGTTTCCTTGATCGTCGACACGCGGATCGCGAGGTCGGGCGAGCGCGTCTCGATGCGCAGCTTGTCCTGGCCCGCGAGCTTGATGTGGCGATGCTTCTGCACCATCTCGATGATCCGCATCGGGTCGATCGGCGGATTCGGCTCGAACTGCAGCCCGATCGCGGCCTCGCTCGCGTCGATCTTCACGATGCCGAGCGGCTTCGCGGCGATCCGCAGCCGGTGCGTTTCGACGAGTGCGTGCGCCTGCGGCGGCAGCTTGCCGAAGCGGTCGATCAGTTCCTCCTGGATCCCGTCGATCGCGTCGCCGTGCTCGCAGTTCGCGAGCCGCTTGTACAGCGACAGCCGCTCCTGCACGTCCACGCAGTAGTCGGCCGGCAGGATCGCGGGCGCATGCAGGTTGATTTCCGTCGTCGCGGCGAGCGGGGCGGTGAGGTCGGGCTCCTTGCCGTTCTTCAGCGCCTTCACCGCGTCGTTGAGCATGTCGGTGTAAAGCTGGAAGCCGATCTCGTGGATCTCGCCCGACTGCTTGTCGCCGAGCACCTCGCCGGTGCCGCGGATCTCGAGATCGTGCATCGCGAGATAGAAGCCCGAACCGAGTTCCTCCATCTGCTGGATCGCCTCGAGCCGGCGCTGCGCCTGCTTGGTCAGCGCCTGCGGATCGTGCACCAGCAGGTACGCATACGCCTGGTGGTGCGAACGGCCGACGCGGCCGCGCAACTGGTGGAGCTGCGCGAGGCCGAACTTGTCCGCGCGGTGCATGATGATCGTGTTCGCACTCGGCACGTCGATGCCGGTCTCGATGATGGTCGTGCACAGCAGCACGTTCGCCCGCTGCGCGACGAAATCGCGCATCACGCGTTCGAGTTCGCGCTCGTGCATCTGGCCGTGCGCGATCGCGATGCGCGCTTCGGGCACCAGCTCCTCGAGCATCGCCTTGCGGTTCTCGATCGTCTCGACCTCGTTGTGCAGGAAGTACACCTGGCCGCCGCGCTTCAGCTCGCGCAGCATCGCCTCGCGGATCACGCTTTCTTCCTCGCGGCGCACGAAGGTCTTGATCGCGAGCCGCTTCTGCGGCGCGGTCGCGATCACCGAGAAATCGCGCAGCCCCTCGAGCGCCATCCCGAGCGTACGCGGGATCGGCGTCGCGGTGAGCGTCAGCACGTCGACTTCCGCGCGCAGCGCCTTCAGCGCTTCCTTCTGGCGCACGCCGAAGCGGTGTTCCTCGTCGATGATCACGAGGCCGAGGCGCTTGAACTGCACGTCCGACGACAGCAGCTTGTGCGTGCCGATCACGATGTCGACGCTGCCTTCGTTGATCTGCGCGATCGCCGCGTTCACTTCCTTGGTCGTCTTGAAGCGCGACAGCTCGACGATGCGCACCGGCCAGTCCGCGAAGCGGTCGGCGAAGGTCTGCGTATGCTGCTCGGCGAGCAGCGTGGTCGGCGACAGCAGCGCGACCTGCTTGCCGCCCAGCACCGCGATGAACGCCGCGCGCAGCGCGACCTCGGTCTTGCCGAAGCCGACGTCGCCGCACACGAGGCGGTCCATCGGCTTGCCGCTCGTCATGTCGCCGATCACGGCCGCGATCGCCGCGGCCTGGTCGGGCGTTTCCTCGAAGCCGAAGCTTTCCGCGAATTTCACGTAGTCGCGCGGGTCGAGCGAGAATGCGTGGCCTTCGCGGGCCGCGCGGCGCGCGTACAGGTTCAGCAGCTCGGCGGCCGTATCGCGGATCTGCTGCGCGGCCTTGCGCTTCGCGCGCTCCCACTGGCCGGAGCCGAGCGCGTGCAGCGGCGCGCTGTCGGGATCGGCGCCGCTGTAGCGCGAGATCACGTGCAGTTGCGCGACGGGCACGTAGAGCTTGCTGTCGCCCGAGTATTCGAGATGCAGGAATTCGGTTTCGCCTTCGCCGAGATCCATCGACACGAGGCCCATGTAGCGGCCGATGCCGTGCTGCGCGTGGACGACCGGGTCGCCGACCTTCAGCTCCGACAGGTCGCGCACCATCGCGTCGACGTTGCTGGCCTGCTCCTGCCGCCGGCGGCCCGCGCGGCGGCCGAGCGCGCCGTACAGCTCGGTTTCGGTGACGAGTGCATAGCCTTCGCCCGGCACCGCGAAACCGCTCGCGAGCGGCGCGACGCCGAGCGCGAAGCGCGCGTCGCTTGCGAGCCAGCTCGCGAAGTCGTCGTTCGACGACGGCCGCAGATGATGTTCGGCGAGTAGTTGCAGGATCGTTTCGCGGCGGCCGGCCGATTCGACGGTCAGCAGCACGCGCTTGCCGGACGATTCGACGAACGTGCGCAGCGCGGCGAGCGGATCGTCGGCATGGCGATCGACCGACAGCTCGGGCAGCGCGGTCGCCCAGCCGCCGGCCGGCTGCGCGGGCAGCACGACGCGCGCGAACGGCTTCGCGAACGCGAAGAAATCCTCGTCGGACAGGAACAGCTGCTGCGGCTCGAGGATCGGCCGCTCGCGGTCGTGCGCGAGGAACGCGTGGCGCTGCTTCGTATCGGCGGTGAAGCGGCGGATCGACGCTTCGAGATCGCCGGTGAACACCAGATGCGCGTCCTGCGGCAGGTAGTGAAACAGCGTGGCCGTTTCGTCGAAGAACAGCGGCAGGTAATACTCGATGCCGGCCGACGGCACGCCGCTGCCGATGTCCTTGTAGATCGGCGCGCGGCTCGGGTCGCCTTCGAAGGTTTCGCGCCAGCGGCTGCGGAAGGCCGTGCGCGCGGCTTCGTCGAACGGGAACTCGCGGCCGGGCAGCAGGCGCACGTCGCGCACCGGGTAGAGGCTGCGCTGCGTGTCGGGATCGAACGCGCGGATCGAGTCGACCTGGTCGTCGAACAGGTCGATCCGGTAAGGCAGCGGCGAGCCCATCGGGTACAGGTCGATCAGCGAGCCGCGCACGCAGTATTCGCCGGGCCGCACGACCTGGCTCACGTGCTCGTAGCCGGCCAGCGTGAGCTGCGCCTTCAGCTTCGCCTCGTCGAGCCGTTCGCCCTGCGCGAACGCGAACGTGTACGCGGCCATGAACGACGCGGGCGGCATCCGGTACAGCGCGGTGGTCGCCGGCACGAGCAGGATGTCGCAGCGGCCCTCGCCGAGGTCGTGCAGCGTCGCGAGCCGCTCGGACACGAGATCCTGGTGCGGCGAGAACGTGTCGTACGGCAGCGTTTCCCAGTCGGGCAGCAGGCGCACGCGCGCGTCGGGCGAGAAGTAGCGGAGTTCCTGCGACAGCCGTTGCGCGTCGACCGCGTTCGCGCAGATCACCGCAAGGAGCGGGACCGCGTCGCGGTTGTCGGCGAGATAGCGGGCGATGGCGAGGGCGTCGGCGGAGCCGTGCGCGCCGTCGAAGGCGAACCGCTGGCCCGGTTTGACGCGGGCGACGGGCGAGGCGAACGGGGTGGAAGCGTTGTCTGGCATAGGGACGGCAGGGGTGGCGTGCACGGGCGCAGCGCGGTGCGCCGGTCGAGACGAAAGACCTATTATAAAATCCGCTTCTCGATTTCACCTTTCCGGCGTATTTCTTTCGTGACTCCCCGACTTTTCGCCCTGATTCCCTGCGCCGGTACGGGCAGCCGTTCCGGTTCGGCCGTGCCGAAGCAATACCGGACGCTGGCCGGACGCGCGCTCCTGCATTACACGCTCGCCGCGTTCGACGCGTGCAGCGAATTCGCGCAGACGCTCGTCGTCCTCGCGCCCGACGACACGCACTTCGACGCGCGCCGCTTCGCGGGCCTGCGCTTCGCGGTGCGCCGCTGCGGCGGCGGCTCGCGCCAGGCATCGGTGCTGAACGGGCTGATGGAACTGGCCGAATTCGGCGCGACCGACCAGGACTGGGTGCTCGTGCACGACGCCGCGCGCCCGGGCATCACGCCGGCGCTGATCCGCACGCTGGTCGCGACGCTGAAGGACGATCCGGTGGGCGGCATCCTCGCGCTGCCGGTGGCCGATACGCTCAAGCGCGTGCCGGCCGGCGGCGACGCGATCGCGCGCACCGAGTCGCGCGACGCGCTGTGGCAGGCGCAGACGCCGCAGATGTTCCGCATCGGCATGCTGCGCGACGCGATCCTGCGCGCGCAGCGCGAAGGGCACGACCTGACCGACGAGGCCAGCGCGATCGAATGGGCCGGCCATACGCCGCGTGTCGTGCAGGGCAGCCTGCGCAACTTCAAGGTCACGTACCCGGAAGATTTCGCGCTCGCGGAAGCGATTCTCGCGCGCCCCGCGAACGCTTCCTGACTTTCACCTCATCTCAACCGGAATACGCATGGACTTCAGAATCGGACAAGGCTACGACGTGCATCAGCTCGTGTCGGGGCGCCCCCTCATCATCGGCGGCGTGACGATTCCGTACGAGCGCGGCCTGCTCGGCCACTCGGACGCCGACGTGCTGCTGCACGCGATCACCGACGCGCTGTTCGGCGCGGCGGCGCTGGGCGACATCGGGCGTCATTTCTCCGACACCGATGCGGCGTTCAAGGGCGCGGACAGCCGCGCGCTGCTGCGCGAATGCGTCGCGCGCGTGAAGGCGGCCGGCTTCACGATCCAGAACGTCGACAGCACCGTGATCGCCCAGGCGCCGAAGCTCGCGCCGCATATCGACGGGATGCGCGCCAACATCGCAGCCGATCTCGGGTTGCCGCTCGAGCGCGTGAACGTGAAGGCGAAGACCAACGAGAAGCTCGGCTATCTCGGCCGCGGCGAAGGTATCGAGGCGCAGGCCGCCGCATTGCTGGTGAAGCAGGGCGCCTGACGAGTGTCGCGAAGCGGCGCGCCGCTCGCGCCGCTGCAATGAAAAATGCCACGCGCTTGCGTGGCATTTTCGTTTGACGCAGCCGACACGGCGCAGCACCGACGGGCCGCGCCATGCGGCCGCGCGGCGGGCTGCCGGTTACTCGCCTTCGGCGGCGATCACCTGCGCGGCGGCGTTGATCACCGACGCGATGCGGCCGACGTCACGCAGCTGCGTCGTCGTCATCCCTTGCTCGTTCTTCAGCAGCGCGTAGTGCGACTTCACGCAGAAGTGGCACTTGCCGACGATCGACGCGGCGAGCGCGTACATCTCGAACCGGCGCTTGTCGACGCCGCCGTGCGACGCATAGGCACCCATCCGCAGCTCGGCGCGCTGCGTCTTCAGGTCGGCGTCGTCGGCCATCTCGACATACGGATACCAGGTGTTGTTCATCCCCATCAGCGCGGCTGCCGTCAGCACGGCATTCGTCTCTTCGGGCGACAGCACGCCGGCTTCGCGGATCGTCTTCACGAGCACGGTGCTCTTCGCCGCGACCGCCGCCGCCAGCGCGACGCCGACCGCATCGTTGCCCTCGAGCGACGAACGCGAGATCGTGCCGTCGAGGTTCAGGCGAATGTCCTTCGCGTAGTCGGGGATACGTGCCTTAATCGAGTCGATGAATTCCATTGATATCTCCTATGGGTTGGCCGTTAAAAAAGCCCGCAGGCAGGACGTGCGCCGCGGGCTTCGTGCATTGCTACGCTTACAGCGTTGCGCCGCCGACTGCGCGGTTGCACGGGCAGAGTTCGTCCGTTTGCAGGCCGTCCAGAATACGCAGGACTTCTTCCGGGCTGCGGCCGACGTTCAGGTTGTTCACCGAAACGTGCTGGATCGTGTTGTCCGGGTCGACGATGAACGTCGCACGCAGCGCAACGCCGGCTTCCTTGTCGCGCACGCCGAGCTGGTCGATCAACTCGCCCTTGACGTCGCCGAACGAGTAGTGGTTCAGCTTGTCGAGGTCCTTGTGTTCACGGCGCCATGCGAGCTTCACGAATTCGTTGTCCGAGCTGCCGCCGAGCAGGACGGCGTCGCGCTCTTCGAACTGCTTCGTGAGCTTTGCGAATTCGACGATTTCCGTCGGGCACACGAACGTGAAATCCTTCGGATAGAAGTAGATGATCTTCCACTTGCCCGGGAACGACGCTTCGGTGACGGTCTCGAACGCCGACTGGCCGTTTTCCTCGTGATTGTTGAAGCCCGGCTTCGCGGCTACGACGGTGAATGCTTCGAGTTTATCGCCCACGGTTTTCATGCGGATACTCCTGTATGAGTTGGGAAGAAGACTGAGTCAAGCTACCTCGGTGCTGCAACGTTGATGTGACAGCATGCGGAAAACTATAACACTATTAGCAGAGCGCTTCAATAGATTTTAACTAACTATCTCCATAGCTTTTTTCAACCGTGGCGATAGTGTCGCGCGCAAGAAGCGTGCGCGAACGCGTCACGCGGTCGCACGCACCTTGCCGGCGCCGGGGAATTCGAGGGTGACTTCGAGGCCCGCTTCGGGGCTGCGGTTGCGCAGGCGCAGCGCGCCGCGATAGCGGCCGACGAGGCGCAGCACGATCGCCATGCCGAGCCCCGTGCCGTCCGCCTTGGTGCGCGCCGTGTCGACGCGGTAGAACGGCCGCATCACGAGCGGCAACTGGTCCTCGGGGATGCCGGGGCCCTCGTCGCTCACCGCCAGCTCGACGCGCGCGTGCGTCACGCGTGTTTCGAGCGTGATGCGCGACACGCCGTCTTCGCGGCTTTGGCCGTACTTGCGCGCGTTCTCGACGAGGTTGCCGATCACGCGGCGCATGTCCGTCTCGTCGGCCTCGATCACCGCGGTCGGCGCGAGCCGCGTACGGATTTCGACGCCGTCCTCGCCCGATACGCGCGCGGCGACCTCCTGCGCGATCGACGACAGGTCGACCGGCTCCGGCTTGCGCTGCGTCGGGCGTGCGTAGTCGATGAACGCGGCGATGATGCGGTCCATCTGCTCGATGTCGTCGACCATCGCGTCCTTGGTCGCCTGGTCGGACGGGCTCATCTCGGTTTCGAGCCGCAGCCGCGCGAGCGGCGTGCGCAGGTCATGCGAGATGCCCGCGAGCATCAGTGCGCGATCGGCCTCGAGCTGTTCGAGGTCGCGCACCATCTGGTTGAAACTGCGGTTGGTGTCGGCCGCGACACCCATCCCGCGCTCGGGCAGCGGCTCGGGCGCCTGGCCCGAACCGACCTGGCGCGCGGCCAGCGCGAGCCGCGAGAACGGCCGGTTCACGAGGCTCGTGATGAACGCGGAGCCGAACAGCGACAGCGCGAGCGCGAACAGCCCCCAGCCGGCCCACTGCAGGCCCGTGACGTTGTCGAGCTGGTCGCGGTCGAGCGCGACCCAGTAGTCGTCGTCGTCGATCTTGAAGCTGATCCACACGCCGGGTATGTCGTTGACCGACTGCGCGATCACGGTATCGTCGCCGAGGCGGCTGCGGATGTCGTGTTCGATCAGACGATTCAGCGATTCGTCGGGCTGCAGCTTGAACTTGTCGGTCTTTTCGCGCGGGTACACACGCACGCCCTCGTTGCTCTCGAGATCCTGCAGCAGCGCGCGCCGCAAGTCGGGATCGGAATAGAGCAGGGCGGTGCGCGTGAGCTTCACGACCGCGACGAGCTGGAGCGCGACGCGCTGTGCGCGCGGCTCGCGTTCGATCACGCGAAAGCTCTGGAACCACGCGGCGAGACTGACCGAGATCAGCAGCGCGATCAGCAGGAAGGTGCGCCAGAACAGCCCGCCGAACGCGAGCTGCAAAAGGCGCCGGTCGATACGCATGGGACGGGCCGAGGACAGGCGAAACCGGGAAGGAAAAAGATCAGGCGGCGCCGTCCGGAATGAACACGTAGCCGAGGCCCCAGACGGTCTGGATGAAGCGCGGGCTGCCCGGATCCGGTTCGATCAGCTTGCGCAGACGCGAGATCTGCACGTCGAGGCTGCGGTCGAACACTTCGTATTCGCGACCGCGCGCGAGCTCCATCAGCTTTTCACGCGACAGCGGCTGGCGCGGATGACGCGCGAACACCTTCAGCACCGAGAATTCGCCGGTCGTCAGCGGAATTTCCTGGCCCGACTTCGTCAGCGTGCGCGTCGCGAGATTCAGCGAGAACTCGCCGAACTCGAACACCTCGGTGGTTTCGGACGGTGCGCCCGGCAGTTCGGCCGGCGCCTGGCGGCGCAGCACCGCGTGAATGCGCGCGACGAGTTCGCGCGGGTTGAACGGCTTCGGCAGGTAGTCGTCGGCGCCCATCTCGAGGCCGACGATGCGATCGACGTCCTCGCCCTTCGCGGTCAGCATGATGATCGGCGTGCGGTCGTTGCTGCCGCGCAGGCGGCGGCAGATCGACAGGCCGTCTTCGCCCGGCAGCATCAGGTCGAGCACCAGCAGGTCGAAGCGCTCGCGCACCCAGAGCTTGTTCATCGCGGTCGCGTTCTCCGCGACGTAGACGTTGAAACCCTGCTCGCCCAGATAGCGGCGCAGCAGATCGCGCAGGCGCGGGTCGTCGTCGACGACGAGAATCTTGGAGGGGTTTTTCGTTTCCATGAACGGCATCTTATCGCGAATGGGAAATCAAGCACGGTCGCCTATTTTGCGGCGTTACAGTCAGTTACAAAATTTACCCGTAGTGTCGCAGAGAGTAAAGGCAGCCTATAGAGATTCCTTTACTCGAAGCCGAAATTCAGTAGATACTCCCCTGCACTCCATCTTTCATCTTTGCACACCCGAATTCCGCAGGGTTTTTCAAGTACCAGAGGTAACCGGTTGCCGCGTGACGAAGGGAACAAATCGACCAGAGAAGCGAGGACGGTCATGCGATCTGCACGGATTGCACTGATGCTGACGATCGCACTTGCCAGTCCATATGCGTCGAACCTCGCGTATGCGCAGCGCGCCGAGCAGGGCGCGTCGTCGCGCAAGATGCAGCGCGGCAAAGCGTCGCAGTCCGACCGCACCGCCGACACGGCGGTCCGTTCCGCCGTGCCTCCCGATCTCGAACAGCGCCGCCGCGACGGGCACATGACGCCCGAAGAGCGCCACCTGCTGCGTCAGCACATCGAGGACGCCGTGCGCGAGCTGTACAAGCGCTGAGCCGCGCGTCCGTCCCGCCGCACGAAAGATTCCGTAGCAATTTTTCCGTCAACGTTCGCCCGCGTCCCGCCGTTGAACCGGCATCCGCACCGCCGGTGCGTTTCGGGAGTTCCAGACGATGAAAGCGCATGCTGCCGCATCGGTATCACCCGCGATGCAGGCGCCGCTCGACGCCGACGATGCGTCGTTCTTCCTGAGCCGTACCGGCTTTTCTCCCGCCCCCGCCGAGGTCGCGCGTATCGTCGGCATGACGCGCGCGCAGGCCGTGGCCGACGTGCTGGCCGACGTGCGCCGCGAACCCGTGACGACGTGGCCCGACTGGCTCGCCGAGCTGCCGCCGACGCGCGCGCAGCGTCAGGCGCTGACGCCCGACATGCGCCGCGACGAGCAGCGCGAACGCAATCGCCGTTACGATGCGCTGCGCGCCGCATGGATCAACGAGATGATCGTGACGCCGTCGCCGCTCACCGAACGCATGACGCTGTTCTGGCATGGACATTTCACGTCGGGGCAGGACAAGGTGCCGTATCCGCAGACGATGGCCGCGCAGAACGCGCTGTTTCGGCGCGAGGCGCTCGGCAACTTCGGCACGCTGCTGCATGCGGTCGCGAAGGATCCGGCGATGCTCCAGTATCTCGACGGCGCGAGCAATCGCAAGGGGCGTCCGAACGAGAATTTCGCGCGCGAGGTGATGGAGCTGTTCACGCTCGGCGAAGGGCATTACACGCAGCACGACGTGACCGAAGCCGCGCGCGCGATGACCGGCTGGAGCATCGATCCCGACACGCTGCGCTTCGTGCTGCGCCCCGAGTGGCACGATGCGGGCGACAAGACGATTCTCGGCGAGACCGGCGCGTTCGACGGCGACGGGTTTCTCGACATCCTGCTGAAGCGGCCCGACACGGCGCGTTTCATTGCGGGCAAGCTGTGGCGCGAGTTCGTTTCCGATACGCCCGATGCCGACGCGCTCGACACCGTTGCCGAGCGGTTTCGCGCGAGCGGTTACGACATCCGTGCGGCGCTCGCCGCGCTATGGTCGACCGATGCGTTCTGGGATCCGCGCAACCGCGGCGTGCTCGTGAAGTCGCCGGCGGAATTCGTGGTCGGCTCGGTGCGCCTGTTCGACGTCGCGTACGGCGATCCGCAGATGCTCGCGAACACCGTGCGCACGCTCGGGCAGAACCTGTTCTATCCGCCGAACGTGAAGGGCTGGCCGGGCGGCGCGATGTGGATCAACAGCACCACGCTGCTCGCGCGCAAGCAGTTCGTCGAGCAGTTGTTCCGTGCGACCGAGACCGCCGGCATCCGCGCGCCGACGCATGCGATGGCGCCGCCGAACGCAATGGCGCCGCCGCCGAATGCGCGCGCGCATGCGGTGACGGTGGCCAACACGGCGTCGGCGGCCGGCATGCCGGGCGGGCCGGCGAAACCCATGCGCGGTGGCTTGCGGTTCGACCTCGAGCGCTGGCTCGCGCAGTATCGCGCGCGACCGCAGGCGCCGGCCGGACTGTCGACCGAGCTTCAACTGCAGCATGCGGTGCTGCCGGTGTCGCCCGTTGCGGCGATCGATACGGACTCGACCGGCAGCGCGTATCTCGAGGCGCTGCTGATGGATCCGGCCTATCAACTGAAATGACGAAAACGACGATAGAGAGGAGCGCCGCAGCGGAGAATGTGCCGCGCGGCGAACCGAAGGATGCGCGATGAATCGACGTGACTTTCTGACGCTGACGGGCGCCGCCGCTGCGGCGGGCGTGTCGGTGTGGCAACCGTCCGCGCTGGCCGCCCCGGCGGCGCGTACGACGGGCTATGCGAACGTGCTGATTCTCGTCGAGCTGAAAGGCGGCAACGACGGGCTCAACACGGTGGTGCCGTATGCCGATCCGTTGTACTACCAGTTCCGCCGCAGCATCGGCATCAAGCGCGAGCAGGTGCTGCAGCTCGATGCGCATACGGGGCTGCATCCGTCGCTTGCGCCGCTGATGCCGCTGTGGCGCGACGGGCAGGTCGCCGTCGTGCAGGGCGTCGGTTATCCGCAGCCGAACCTGTCGCATTTCCGCTCGATCGAGATCTGGGATACCGCGTCGCGTTCCGATCAGTACCTGCACGAAGGGTGGCTGACGCGCACGTTTGCGCAGGCGCCGGTGCCGCCCGGTTTCGCGGCGGACGGCGTCGTGCTCGGCAGCGCCGAGATGGGGCCGCTCGCGAACGGCGCGCGGGCGATCGCGCTCGTCAATCCCGCGCAGTTCATCCGCGCAGCGCGCCTCGCCGAGCCGTCGTCGCTGCGCGAACGGAATCCGGCGCTCGCGCACATCATCGACGTCGAGAACGACATCGTGAAGGCGGCCGACCGGCTGCGTCCGCGCGGCGGGATGCGCGCGTTCAGGACGGCTTTTCCCGCGGGGACGTTCGGCACGTCGGTGAAGACGGCGATGCAGGTGCTCGCCGCCTGCGACGCGTCGGGGCCGGGGGCGCAGGATGGCGTCGCGGTGCTGCGGCTTACGCTCAACGGGTTCGATACGCACCAGAACCAGCCGGGCCAGCAGGCGGCGCTGCTCAAGCAGTTTGCGGAAGGGATGAGCGCGATGCGCAGCGCGCTGATCGAGCTCGGGCGCTGGACCCAGACGCTCGTGATGACGTATGCGGAATTCGGCCGGCGCGTGCGCGAGAACCAGAGCAATGGCACCGATCACGGCACGGCCGCGCCGCATTTCGTGATGGGCGGCCGCGTGGCCGGCGGGCTGTATGGTGCGCCGCCCGCGCTCGGGCAGCTCGACGGCAACGGCAACCTGCCGGTCGCGGTCGATTTCCGTCAGCTCTATGCGACCGTGCTCGGGCCGTGGTGGGGGCTCGATGCGACGCGCGTGCTGCAGCAGCGCTTCGACACGTTGCCGCTGCTGAAGGCGTGATGAGCGCGCGTTGCGGGTGCGCCGTGCGAATCAGCGACGACGTGCGGCGCGCCACGCGATCCACAGCTTGCGGATCGGCGTCAGCGCGATGCGCTGGTGCAGCACCTGGAAGCTGTCACGCTCGATTTCATCGAGAAGCGCGCCGGCCAGCGCGATCTGCGCGCGCAGCGTGCGCTGCGCGCGGCGTTCGGATGCGGGGATCGTCGCGTCGGCCGCGGCGAGCGCTTCGCGCGCGCGGGCCGTCTGGAACTGCAGCAGCTCGGTGAAGGCCGGGCTGTAGCGGCGGTTCAGCAGATCGGCCGCGGTCACGTTGTAGCGCTGCAGTTCGTCGATCGGCAGATAGATGCGGCCATGACGCGCGTCGTTGCCGAGTTCCTGCACGAACTGCGCGAGCATCAGCGCGCGGCCGACGTCCGCGGCCCACGGCTGCGGGTCGCCGGGATTCGCCGCGCTCGCGCGGGCGATCAGCGACGCGAACGTGCTGCCGACCTGCGCGATGTAGCGCTGCAGATTCGCGAAATCCAGGTAGCGCGCCTGTTCGAGATCCATCCCGTAACCGTTGACGAGCGTGCGCAGCGCGTCGGCTTCCGTCGCGATCGACGGATGATGCTGCGCCAGTGCCTTCGTGACCGGATGCGTCGGCTCGCCGGCGGCGAGCGCCGCGAGCTCCTTGTGCCACCACGCGAGCTTCGTGTGGCCGACGGTCGGATCGCTGGTTTCCTTGACGGTTTCCTCGAGTTCGCGGCGCAGCGCGAACAGGGCCGTCAGGCGTGGCGCGGCGGCGAGCGGTGCCTGGCGCAGCGCGTAGTAGACGCTGGAGCCGGCGGGAGCAGCCTTTTGCTGACAGTAGTCGTCGAAGTTCACGGGCGGGATCGGGGCGAAGGCGGGTTCGGGGAGGCGCGTGCCGGCGCGTGGCCGACATGTCGAGCGCGGCATTCTAGCACCGCTCTTCGAGCGGCGCCGGCGGGGGCGAGACAATGCGGCGGAGATCGGGTAGAATCTCGCGCTCGCCTGATCGGGCGTGCCGGCTTTTCGGGTCGGCGCGAAGTGTCCCGGGTATTTCGGGCGCGCGGAGAACGTATCTTGCGTGCCGCGCGATCAGGCAACGGACATGCGCGTGAGTGGCGAAATTGGTAGACGCACCAGGTTTAGGTCCTGACGCCCGCAAGGGTGTGCCGGTTCGAGTCCGGCCTCACGCACCAACAGGGTTATACGGGGATCGACACTCGTTGTCGATTTACGGTGGATAAACGCTCTCCGGGCGATGTACTGTATGGGCATACAGTATAAATCACCGCCCAATGTCGACGTTTGCGGGGTACAGTGCGCAAATTCTCCCCACGTCACTCCCCAAATAGCTTCATGGCTTCAATCACCCCATACCGGGACGGCTGGCGCGCCCAAATTTCCGTAAAGCCCGCCCCCGATCAGAAACCTATCCGCGACTCACAGACCTTCCGTACGCAGCGCGAGGCAAAGGCATGGGCGTCGGACCGTGAGCACGAGATTCGGCAGACCGCCGCGCAAAGTCCGGCAGAGCGCTACACAGTCCGGGATATGCTGGAGCAGTGCGACAAGGAAGTGATCCCGTCGAAGCGCGGCTCGCGCCCCGAATCGATGCGGCTGCGCGCGTTCCTTCGCAACTTCCCTGCGCTGGCCGATAAACGCTGGCTGAGATCACGACTCCCGATCTAGCGGCGTGGCGGGATGCGCAATTGCGCGGATTCACGGGAGCAGATGGAGAGCGCGTTCCGGCTGTGAGTGTGGCGTCAGTCCTGCGCGACATTTCGTGGCTGCGCAATGCTTTCTCGATCGCTCGCAAGGGATGGCAGTGGATGGACGCTAACCCGTTCGATGGTTTCCGTCTGCCAGCGGAACCGCCATCACGCGATCGACGCGTAGGTGTCATCGACCAGCCGACGATGTGCGTTGCCGGCATCTGGCGCACCTTGAAAGGCCCGGACGGTAGACCGCGCCATGTGATGACGATGATTACCGTCAACGCGGACGGCCATCCCGTCATGTCGCGAATGCATAAACCGGACGACGAGAAGCGGTCGATCGTCATCCTACGGCCGGACGACTGGGAGGAATGGCTGACGACCCCGAACGTTGAAGCTGCGCGCGCGATGCTGCAGCTCTATTCCTCGGACGAGACTGTTGCCGAGCCCAAGTAACTTACCTGCACTGCGGTGCGGCACATAGCAAAAAGCGCGCTTCGATCGGGCTTTTTTGCGTGCTACAAACTTGCTGCAGCATGGCATGGGAGCCGTGCCAGATAAGTCCGACGCTTATCATTCTATCCCCTGAACTAATGGGTGAGTCCGCGGCGAGACTTTGGTTCGCGGTCGCTGGGGCGCGGCGTTGATTCGCCGCGGTAGCGACACGCTATCGCACATTGAACGTGCAGAAAATGAATGGCGGTACCCTTTGAGGAATGAGCTGCAGTGCGTACTCTGGTTAGGTGCCGCGGATTAACCGGAGCTAAAGACGGCCACGTATTGCGGGCAAACAACCGTCAGCGGCAAAACCGTCCAAGTAGTACTGCTGCCAGAGCAAGAAACGGCAAAGATTTTCGTCATCGAGAGCGACGGACGTTCGCTGCGACCACAAACGATAAATGTGCACGAGTACGTCGAACATGGCATGTCAGGCGACGAAATCGTCCAACCTATCTTGGCAGTGGTTACCGGGTCCTTAGAGGAACTAGATCGCATACGGGCGCGTTGACCTGGTTACGCCGCGTCTCTCAGCGAACCCGTAGGTACCGGGTGTGGCGGAAGGGAAGTTCTTGAGGAACGGGCTGCTCTGCGGGTTGCGGATCAGTATCTGCGCCCTTCGTCGATCAAGGCGACACGAGCGAAGTAAATAGCGTCGCCCGGTGCCGCAGTGGGGCGCGTGCCAATTGACCAGACAAGTTGCTTTGATTTTCCGGACTATACCAGCGGGGCAGTGCTTGTCTGCTGATACGAAGAATGAAAAAAGCCCGCTGTACGCGGGCCCCGTGCAATCAGCAATTGCCTTTCTTCGCCTGTCCGGGCGGGCAGAATCCGTTCCCTGGCCCGCCGTGCGGTGCGATGACGACTGGTGCACCCGGAACGTATGCGACGCACCCGCTGAGCGCGCCGACGACGCTCGCTGCGGCGAGCAGTGCGATAACCCCTTTCTTCACTTCTTTCTCCCGTTATTGAGGAAAGGGCCATGCGGCCCTTTCGATGATGCTGTCGACGCGTTAGAAGCTGAAATTGACGTTCGACTGGCTGGTCGCAGCGTTGACGTTGGTTGATTGCGTTGCGCCCGAAGCCGCGTCCGCCTCGATCGTATATTGTGCGGCGGCGGCCGGCGACGCGGCGAGCGCGACCGGCAGCGAGCCCGAGTACGTACCGACGATCGGCGCGGCCGTGGGCACGTTGAGCGCATAGGCGCCCGTGTCCAGGTTCGCGTTGACCGACGTGATCTCGTACGCGTTTGCATCGACGGTCTGCAGCGCACGCACGAACGCGTTGGCGCTTGCCGTCACCGTGCCGCCGACGGTGCTCATCGTCGATGCCGGCAGCGCGATCGGCGCGTTCGACGCTGAAACCGCAGTGGTTGTGTTCACCACGACCGGAACCGAGCGCACGATGCCCGACGCGAAGTTGTTCTGCACGATCACGACGTCGTAGTTGCCTTGCGTCGAGCTCTGGATCAGCGGCGACAGCACGAACTTGCCGGTGCTGTCGGCCACGGTGCCGCGGACGACCTTGCCGCCTTGTTCCGCGTACACGGTCGCGCCGGCTTCGGCCCCCGCGACATAGCCGGAGATCGCGCCGCTCACAACGGTCGGGATCGCGGTGACGACCGGCTTCAGCGCATACGTGCCGTTGCCGCGCTGGACGATCGACTTGCACGCGTTGAAGTCGAGCACGAGATCGACGAGCGTGTTCGGCTGCACGGTGAACGGCTGAATGATCTTGTAGCCGCTTTGCGTCGCGCTCGGCGTCGCAAGCGCCTGCTCCGTGCCGCCCGTCGGGACGACCGAGTTTGCGAGGGTGTTGCCCTGGTTCGCTGCGAGAACGAGGCGGACCTGCTGATACTGGCCGGCCGGCAGCGCGGTCTGGCCGATATCGGCGAGCACGCCGTTAGTCAGCGACAGCAAGTCGATCTTCTGCGGCGTCGCCAGCGTGATCGTCGACCAGCCCGCATCGTTATCGGAAGCATTCGCATTTCCATTGACGCGCACCTGCGAGACGGTGACGTAGACGTGATCGAATCCGCACGAAGGCGCGTCGGTCATCGCGACGTGCAGCGTGCCGGTTTGCACGCTGCCGCCGTCGTCGCCGCCGCCGCAACCGGCGAGGACGAATGGAACGAACGCGGCGCAAAGTGCGCTCTTGATGATGTTATTCATATCTCACCCCTGTGGGTATTATTGTGGGTGACGGAAGAATAGTGACACTTCAGATTACTATTTGGCCGACTTTGAAACCAACAGTAACATTTCGTTTGATCGGTAAATTGTACCGACATTGATGCTGCTTCGGATGGAACCCGCCGTGTGGTGAGCGCGATTGCTTCGTGGCAGCGCGTGATGCGCGCATCGTGGATTGGATGGGAGGGTCGATACTAAGCAACTAGCGGTCACACCAACAAAATCCTTTCAATACGGCAGCGTAGGTTTCACACTCCCCAAAAAATTCCCATTGAACGATGTAATCCTTTATTCGTGAGCCGGTTCGAGTCCGGCCTCACGCACCACGTATGCGCCCAAGCATTTCGATGTTTGGCCCAAAAAGCCCCGTCAGCCAACCACTGACGGGGCTTTTTGCTATCCGCGTGGCCAAGTTTCCGATCGACGCCCACGGAATCGTGGGGCTTGCGGTGATCCGAAAGATTGCGGCGCGCGCATGTGCGAAGGAGCGCCGACCGCGGGTCGTTGTCGACCGGCGACTCGGATTCACGTTTCGAGCGCTCGATCTGCGTCCTCCGGCTTGTCTTGCCGCCCGGGAATCCGTACGCCGAGATGTAGGCTCACTGCGGCTCGATCACGGCCGAGAGACTGTATAAAAACACAGCCTATTTCGAGATAAGCTACGGTGTTCCAGATCGGATGCGAGGGTACGGCAATGTCGATTCTCGTGGGTACGGCTTCGTGGACCGACAAGACGCTGATCGAGTCGGGCGCCTTTTATCCGCCCGGCTGCAGTAGCGCCGAGGCGCGTCTGCGGCACTACGCCAGTGTCTTTCCCGTGGTCGAGGTGGATTCGTCTTACTACGCGATGCCGAGCGCGACGAACAGCGCGCTATGGGTCGCGCGCACGCCGCCGAGCTTCGTCTTCAACATGAAGGCGTTCCGGCTCTTCACCGGCCACCAGACCGAGCCCAGGTTTTTCCCGAAGGACCTGCAGCTCGAACTTCCGAGCACCGGCAAAAAGAACCTGTACTACAAGGATGTGCCGCCGCCGATCATTGAGGAACTGTGGTCGCGCTTCTTCGAGGCGCTGCGGCCCCTGCACGAGGCGGGCAAGCTCGGCGCGGTGCTGTTCCAGTTCCCGCACTGGGTGACCGCGGCGCCGAAGTCTGTCGCGCACGTCGAGCACTGCGCCGAGCGCATGCACCCGCTGCTCACGGCATTCGAATTCCGGCACGAGAGCTGGTTCGACGACAAGCACCGCGAGTCCACGCTCGAGATGGAGCGCGCGCGCGGGATCGTGCACGTGATCGTCGATGCGCCGGAAGGCGTGACGAAGCGCGTGCATTCGGTCTGGCAGGCGACGTCGCCCGAGCTGGCGATCGTGCGGCTGCATGGCCGTAACGCGTCGACCTGGAGCGGAGCCGAATCGGTGTCCGAGCGATTCAACTACGAGTACAGCGACGACGAACTGCGCGAGCTCGCGCAACCGATCGAGGACATTGCGCGTCACACGGCTCACACGCATGTCATGTTCAACAACTGCTACCGCGATGTCGCGCAGCGCAATGCGCGAACGATGATGCACGTGCTTGGCGCAATAGCGGGGTCGTCGTGACCCTACGGGCGCATGACCGGGAAGAGGGGCTACGCGCTGTTTAACCCCGGGGGCTGTCGACGCTCCGCGCCACCCGCACGCCGATTTCCGTTTTGTCCTTGACGCTGGCCATGCCGGCTTTTGCAGGAATACCCGGCGACATCCACGCACCAGACCGGCATTCGTTGATTCCCTGCCCAGGAGGCTCGTTCATATGAACAATGTTGCTCTCACATGCGTGGCGGTTCTCGGACTACTACTCTTCGGCCTCGGATTGTCCATCTCGGTCATGCGTTTTCGAGAAGGAACGAGTTCAGGCTGCGAGCCGAACCCCGCGAACCGGCTACACAAGCTCGTCCGCGCTCATGCCAATACGGCCGAATACGCGCCGTTCCTCGCGTTGCTGTTTCTCTATCTCGGCGCGCGATCGCCTTCGACGGCGACGGTGTCGCTGATCGTCGCCGCAACGGTGTGTCGCTGTTTGCTCGTCGTCGGACTGATCGCATGGCCAACGATGGCAAAACCCAACGCTTTCCGGTTCGTCGGCGCACTCGGGACCTACCTGACCGGTGTGGCGCTATGTGCGATGGTGATACGTTGAGATGCGACGGACAGACGAGATCGCGGGCGTTCGGGGCGATCCGCTGCAAACCGGCGCATCGTAATCGCGAGACCAACATGCCAGCTTTACGCACCAGACATTGCTCTGCCGAACTCCAGCGTCGACTGCGCAGCCTGCTCGGCCACGAGTAGATCGACATGCAAGGCTACGGGCGTCACCTGCTGATCAAACTCGTGCTAGTCCCAGAAACTCCGCACCGCGACCGCCACGATCACCGGTACCGAAAACACCAGCGGAATCGCGAAATACTGCGCTTCGCGATCGACGACCCAGCTGTAGATCAGCCAAGCCGCGCCGATCGCGAACGTGATGACGCCAACCAGCACGGCGACGATATTGACTGCGAGCTTCGACGGCTGACGGCGCGCTTTGTCCTTGGAGTCGGGTTCGCTCGGAGACGATTTCATCGGAAGAGGGGCCTGGCAGGTGTAAAAGCACAGGAGACTCCATCCGCACGGATCGCGCAAGGGCCTGCGCGCGCAGGCCCCGCATCGCCCGTTCCGGCGGGCGAGCGCGCGAGCACCGGCGTTACAACCCGAACGACGTCGCCAATTCGTCGAGCAACGCGCGCTGGAAAGCGACGAAGCGTTCTCCGGGCTGCTGCGCAATTGCGAGATCGAGCATCGGATCGGCGACGTCGGTACGCACGCCGGTCAGTTCCTCGACGATCGCGAGCCCGCAGAACGGCACATAGGCTTCCGAATAGCCGCCTTCGTGAACGATCACGAGCCGCCCGCCGCAGTGGCGCTGCGCGGCCTCCTTCACCGCGCGCGTCATGAACCGGTAGCTGTCGGTATGCAGTTGCATGCGCGCGAGCGGATCGACCGCGCTCGCATCGAGGCCGCTCGCGATGACGATCAGCTCGGGCCGGAACCGCTCCAGCGCGGGCAGCACGATCCGCTCGAACGCGTAGCGATACGCGTCGTCGCCGCTGCCGGCGAGCAGCGGCACGTTCAGGTTCGCGCCGACGCCCGCGCCTTCGCCGCGATCGCCGCCGCCGCTGTAGCCGGGCGGGAAGCAGCGGTCCTGGTGCAACGAGATCGTCAGCGTGTCGGGGTCGTCGTAATAGATCGATTGCGTGCCATTGCCGTGATGCACGTCCCAGTCGATCACCGCGACACGTTCGATGCCGTGTTTCGCGCGCGCGGCCTCGATCGCGATCGGAATGTTCGCGAGCAGGCAGAAGCCCATCGGACGATCGCGCAGGCAGTGATGGCCGGGCGGCCGCGACAGCGAGAACGCGTTGGCCGCATGCTCCGCGACGACCGTGTCGACCGCCGCGATCGCGAGGCCTGCGGACAGCGCCGCGATTTCGTAGCTGCCCTTGCCGAACGGCGCGAGATCGCCGAGGTCGCCGCCGTTCGCGTCGCTGAGCGTGCGGAACGCGTCGAGATAGCTCGCCGGATGAATGCGCAGCAGATCGCCGGTCGTGGCCGGCGCGGCACCGCGCATGTCGAGGTGAGCGGCAAGCCCCGACGCCTGCACGAGCGACAGGAAGCGGCGTTTCGAATCGGGTGATTCGGCGTAGCCGGCGCTCGACGGCGGCTGGACCCAGCCGCCGACCGGGAAGAACAGCGCGTGCGTGCCGCCGGTGTGCCAGAAGGTGCGTTCGTCGGTGAAGAAGGCGGTGCGATTCATGGATGGTCTTGACCTGTCACGGTTGGGAGGAAACGGGAATCACGGCAGCGGCCGCACGGCGATCGATATGGCGCAGTGCGGCGAACGATGCGATCGCAACGGCCGTCGCGATCGCAAACAGCGTGTGCATCGTGCCGCCCGCATCGAGCAGCAGCCCGGCGAGCAGCGGGCCGGCCGCGAGGCCTGCGCCGATCACGAAATTGAGCGTCGCGACGAGGCGCCCCGACCGATCGATCTGCGCGACGGTCGCGAGAATGAACGGCAGCACGAAGGTCCACGCGAACTTGAACGCGAAGATCGCGGCGCCGTAGCCGCTCGCATGCGGAAGCGCGGCGAGTGCGACGAGCGACGCCGCGAGCAGCGCGTAACCGGCGGCGAGCATCGCGCGCCGCGCGACGCGGCCGCCCGCGCACGACGCGAGCGCCGCGCCGGCGATGCCCATCACGCTCGCGATCGCGAGCACGTTGCCGGTCGACTGCGGATCGAGGCCGGCTTGCGCCGCGGCACGGCTTGCGAACGTCCACACGCTGCCGATCGCGAGATAGAACGTCAGCACCGCACCGATCGCGAGCGCGACGGACAGCCGCGGCGTATCCGATACGGCGTCGCGCGTGGCCTGCGCCGACGTGGCGCGTGCGCCGAGCGTCGCCGAAAAGCCGCGCGACAGCGGCGCTGCGATGACGGCAAGCACCGCGAGCGCGACGTACAGCGCGCGCAGCCCGAACGCGGCGAACACGTGAGGCAGCACGAACAGCCCGATCGCGCCGGCGATCAACTGGCCGACGACCCACAGGCCGTAGACGCGATCGCTGTTCTCGCTGGTGGCCGCGCTCGTCATGCAGAGCACCATCAACGAGCCGCCGCCGAGCGCGGTGACGGCGCGCAGCGCGAGCAGCGCGACGAAGCCCGGCATCCACACCGCGGTGAGCAGGTTGCCCGCGCCGAACAGCGCGATGGCACAGGCGGCGACGCGGCGCGCATCGGCGCGGCCGAGCCACAGATACGACGGCACGGTCGCGAGGCTGAACGCGCCGAGTTCGACGAAGAAGTAGGTGCCGATTTGCGACGCGGACAGCCCGAGCTGCGTCGCGAGCTGGCCGGCGACGGCCGGCGCGACGAGCAGCAGCAGCGGCGTGATGGCCGCGAACACGACGAGCGCGACGAGCGTCGAGCGCGCAAAGGTCGACGCGCGGCCATCGGACGGCAGCGCGGCATCGGAGCAAAGGGTTTTCATGGCGGGTTCCTGGTGGACGGGATCAGAACAGGTGGTACATGCCGACCATCGCGCCGAACTGCGACGCGCCCGCGAGCGGCGTCGGGTCGTATTCGTAGACGGTCTGCGAGCTCTGGCCGCTGTTGCGCGCATAACCTACATTCACGTAGGCGACGGTGCGCTTCGACAGCGCGTACGTGGTGCTCGCGATGAACAGCGTCGGATGGCCGATCGCCGGCGTGTGCGAATCGGTGTGGTAGACGCCCGCGTTCAGCCCGATTCCGCTCGACGCGATCAGGTAACGCGCGCCACCCCAGACGACGGTGCGCGCCGCATCGAGATCGCCGGTCACGCGTTCGACGCCTGCATAGACGGTGAGCGGCAGCGTCGCGAACGCGTAGCGTGCGGCGAGCGTGCCCAGTTCGCGACGACGGCTGGATGCGTCGTCCGCGGCCGTTGCGTCGCCGTGCGCCTGATGCAGCACCGCGCTGACCGACAGCCCGTTGCTCGTGTACTGGCCGCCGAGTTCCAGCACGCGCCCGGCGCGCGTATTGCCGGCGACGCCGGCCGTGGCGGCGAGCGCTTCGGCGTCGAAGCCGGCGAAGGCTGGCGACTGGTACTTGATCGAGTGGTCGATGAAGTTCGCCGCCATCGGCATGATCACGCCCTGGCCGCTGTACGACGCGTACCACAGCGGGTCGTAGAACAGCGTCTTGTCGAACAGCACGCTGAACTGCCGGCCGAGCGTGACGGTGCCGATCGGGCCCGCGAGACCCACGTACGCGCCGCGGAAAAAGGCATAGCCGGGAACGGTCGCGGTGCCGTCGTTGACGTTCAGGCCTTGCTCGAGCCTGAACAGCGCGCGCCAGCCGCCGCCGAGATCCTCGCTGCCCTTCAATCCGATCTGCGACGGCACGATGCCGTAGTTCTGCAACTGCACGGCCGCGTGGCGTCCGTCGGCATGCGTCAGGTACTGCACGCCGGCATCGAGCGCGCCGTACAGCGTGAGCGCCGATTGCGCGTGCGCGGCGACGCTGCAGATGGCGAGCGTCACGGCGGCTGCGGCCGCGGCTGTGCGGATGAAGCGGGGTTTCGTCACGTGGGGTTCTCCATACCGTCCTGCATCGTTGTGTCGCTGGTGTTGTCGCGACGCAGTGTCCGCAGCAGGAAAGCCGCCGAACAGTCGTACAGATGAACGGTGCGGAAAACCCGCGGTGTGCGGCACGCACGCGCGGCCGGCCTGCCGCGACGCGTGCTGCGCGGCAGCAACGCGCGGCGTACCGTTCAAATGGATGGGGTTGCCGCGTGTTCCGGCAGCGCTGCCCGCCAAAAATGACGGTCGCTATAATCGGCCGGTCTGCGTTGTGCGTATCAGCGGCCCGATGGGGCAGGGGAGCGGAAGGTGAGGATCACGACGGATATCGGGCAGGATCCCGACGCGCTGCGCGACGTGCCTGCCGCGATCGTGCTCGACGAATCCGCATGGCCGCCATTGGCCGCCCGCCGTGCCGATTTCGACGGCGTCGCGCGTGGCGACGCATTGCAGCGCGAGCTCGGCCTGATGCTGCTGGACCTGTATGCGGTCGCCGCGCAATCCGGGATCGGCGAGTTCGAGTGCCGCTTCTTTTCGCTGTTGCAGGCGCTGATCCCGTTCGATGCCGCGTGGACCGGCGTCGCGACGCACGTGCCGACCGGCCCGGTGATGCACAACAGCTTCCTGTACCGCCTTCCGCACGCGTTTTTCAGCGACTGGAAACGCGTGCGCGACTGCGATCCGCTCGCGCGCCGCACGCTGCTTGGCCCGCATGGCCGCGCGGTGCGGCTGTCGGTCGTCGAGCCCGGCGTCGACGCGCGGTTTCGCGACTGGTGCGTGAAGTACGGGCTCGCGCAACTGATGTGCGTGTGCACGCTCGATCGGCGCTTCGGTCTGACGACGTTCATGTCGATTTACCGGCAGGGTTTGAATCGCCCGTTCAGCGACGACGATGCGAATCGCTTCGAACAGGTGATCCCGCATCTCGCGGCCGCGCTGACGATCAATCGGGCCGCGCAGCTCACGCGCGAGCGCGGCGATGCGGCGGCGCCGGCGGCGCGCGCGCTGTGCGACAACTTCGGCGTGCTGCACCACGCGGATCACGGCTTCGACGACGTGCTGCGTACCGAATGGCCGGCGTGGACGGGGCCGCGCGTGCCGGAACCGCTCGTCACCCACGTGCGGCGCCAGTCGGGCCAGCCGTTCATCGGTGATGCGCTGCGCATCCAGTGCGTGCCGGTCGCGGGACTGTTCCAGATCGAGGCGCGGCCGCGCTCGCTGCTCGACCGGCTCAGCCCGCGCGAGCTGGCGGCGATCCGCTATTACGGTGCCGGGCGCTCGCACAAGGAGGTGGCGCAGCAGATGGCGATTTCGCCGACGACGGTGCGGCACTACCTGCGCTGCGCGTACCGCAAGCTCGGCATGCACGACAAGAGCCAGATCGCCGGCGTGCTCGGTGCGACAGGCCCGACCGACGACGAACCGGCGGAGGCCGGCAGCGCGGCTCGATGAATCCGGCCGGCGCAACGTCGCGCGCTCGCATGATTGGTTGTATCCGCAACGATTGAGCGTTATGCTCGTCGGCTTCCAGGAGACGGATTTCCATCATGAACGACACGAATTCAGGGTCGGTGCGCGCGGCGGTGGTCGGCGTCGGCGCGATCGGCGGATTGCTCGCGGCTGCGCTGTCGCGGGCCGGCATGACCGTGAGCGCGTACGCGCGCGGCGCGACGCTCGATGCGTTGAACGCGCACGGCGTGCGCTTGATCGACGAGACGGGCGCGATGTCGTCGATTCCCGTGCGTGCGAGCGACGATGCGTCCGCGCTCGGCGTGCAGGACTACGTGGTGATCGCGCTGAAGGCGCAGGCGTTGCCGGCGCTGGCCGCGCGCATCGCACCGCTGGTCGGGCCGGATACCGTGATCGTCGCCGCGATGAACGGGCTGCCGTGGTGGTTCACGCACGGGCTCCCGGGAGCGATCGATGGCGTGCCGCTCGACGCGGTCGATCCGGGCGGCGCGGTGTCGGCGGCGCTGCCGCCTGCGCAGGCGATCGGCTGCGTCGTGCATCTGTCGTCGAGCACCGACGCGCCGGGTGTCGTGCGCCGTGGACGCGGCAATCGCCTGATCGTCGGCTCGCCGGATCAGCGCCTCGCCGCGCCGACGGCGCAGCTCGCGGCGGCGCTCGCCGCGGGCGGCTTCGACGTCGAGTCGACGCAGGCGATCCGCGCGGAGATCTGGACGAAGCTGTGGGGCAACATGAACATGAACCCGCTGAGCGCGCTGACGGGTTCGACCGCCGAGCAGTTGCTCGACGATCCGTACACGGAGCAACTGGCGCTGCGGATGATGGAGGAGGCCGCCGCGATTGGCGCGAAGCTCGGCCTCCACACCGGGATGAGCGGGCCGGAGCGGATCGCGGTCACGCGCAAGCTCGGGGCATTCAAGACGTCGATGCTGCAGGATTTCGAGGCGGGGCGGCCGCTCGAGATCGGGCCGATCCTCGGTGTGTTTCCCGAGCTGGGCCGCAAGCTCGATGTGCCGACGCCGTATTGCGACGCGGTGCTCGGCTTGTTGCGTCAGCGGGCGGAAAACAGCGGACTGTAGCGCAGGGCTGAAGGTATGCGGAGCGGGTTGCCGGCCGGCGGGGAGTCATTGGGCGCGCGGCCGGCGCGGGAGGCCAAGCTGCCGCCCGTGCGCTCGCGCAAGCATGTGGCCGGCTGATTCGTCGGAATAAAGCAGGTGGCCGCAGCGTGCGTGACGCACTTGTGGGGCTGCCCGTCGATCCGGTGTGGGCCGCGACGCGAGCCGCGCCGTGCCGAGCAACACGTGGCGCGCGCATCGTCCGTTGCGCCGTTCAGTCATCCTGTTCGATCGCGTGCGCGACGATCTTGTCGAGCAGCCGCTCGAACGTCTGGCGCTCGCTGTCGGACAGGGCCGCGAGCAGGCCTTCATTCCACTTGCGCACGATCGGCATGATCTTGCGATGCAGCGCGCGGCCGTCGATGGTCAGCGCGATCAGCACGATCCGGCCGTCCTCCTCGCTCGCGCTGCGCTCGAGCAGCCCCTGGCGCAACAGCGCTTCGGCCGCGCGGCTCGCCTGGCTCTTGTCGAGATTGGTATGACGCGCGAGATCCATGATCGAGAACGGACCGAAGGCGCCGACGGCGGCGATCACGCGCGCCTCGGGCAGCGAGATGTCCAGCTTGTGCCGGTACACCTCGGCGATCCCGCGGTCGGATCGCTTCGTGAGCGCGTGGAGACGATAGGTCAGAAACTGATCGAGCCCGGCTTGACGGCCTTTCATGTCGGATCCTGAAGAAAAAGGGCGGGCCCGATTGTTCCTGTATCGCGCGCTCGGGTCAACGGTCAGTGTGCGCCGTACTTCAGCCGTGTCAACTGTTCGGCTTCGTTCGCGAGCAGGTTCGCCGCATCGCGGATCGCGACGTCGAGCGTGATCGGCCCGGGTGCCGGCGAGAAACAGCCGGAAAAATGCTCGGACAGCCGCGGCAGCGCGGCCGGGTCGACCGCGCCCGACAGCAGCGACGCGGGCACGCCCGCGGCCTGCGCGTGGCGGCACGCGATGAACGGCGCCTTGCCGTGCAGCGTCTGCACGTCGGAGCGGCCTTCGCCGGTGATCAGCCAGTCGGCGCCCGCGAGCGCCGCATCGAGGCCGACTTGCCGTGCGACGACTTCCGCACCGGCTTCGAACTGCGCGCCCAGCATGTGCAGCGCGAAACCGAGGCCGCCTGCAGCGCCGGCGCCCGGCAGGTCGCGCCCGCGCCGATCGAGCGCGGCTTCCAGCAGGTCTGCAAAGTGGGTGAGCGCGGCATCGAGCGTGGCGACCTGCTCGGGCGTCACGCCCTTCTGCGGGCCGAACACGGCGGTTGCGCCGTGCGAACCCGTCAGCGGGTTGTCGACGTCCGACATGCCGATGAATTCCGCGTCGTTCAGGCGCGGATCGAGCGCCGACACGTCGATGCGCGCGATGTCGCGCAGCCGTGCCGGGACGGGCTCGACGGGCTGACCCGCCGCATCGAAGCACTGGAGGCCGAGGCCGGCGAGGAGCCCCGCGCCCGCGTCGTTGGTGCTGCTGCCGCCGAGGGCGACGAAGAAGCGGCGCACGCCTTCGTCGAGCAGCGTGCGGATCGCTTCGCCCATCCCGCGCGTGCTGCGGGCGTCGACCGGTACGCTCATGCCGACCGCATCGGTGATGCCGACGATCTCGGCCGTCTCGACGATCGCGCTGCGCGCGTCGATCACGCCGAGCGCCGCGTCGCGTGCCGCGAGCGATGCACCGGCCACCCGCAGCGTGCGCCGCGTGCCGCCGCCGGCCAGCATCGCATCGAGCGTGCCTTCGCCGCCGTCGGCCATCGGGCAGCAGCGCACGACCGCATCGGGCCGGGCGCGGCGGATGCCGGTGGCGATTGCGTCCGCGACCTGCTCGGCGGAAAGCGAGCCTTTGAACGAATCGGGCGCGATGACGACGACAGGCGCGGACGGGTGTTGCGGCATGGTGTCTCCGGAAGGCGAAATTGGTGTGAAGAATCGCGGCCGCGACGGCGGCGCACGCTCAATCGGAGCTTACAGGATGGCGGGCCCGCGGTGGATATGGCGTTCGGCATAGCGACGATCCGCTCGTATTGCCGCGACGGGAAGCGGCAGACACGCCGGGTACGCACATGTGTCATGCCGATCTGGCGGTATGAGGAAGATTGTTTGCTAGAATAGTCGATTCTTCCGGCCAAAGCCGTGCTCCGAGCCGCTTGCGCTAGCCATCCGGCGCGTGCAGGGATGGCGTGGCGCTCCGGCGCGGCGTGTGTGGCGCACCCATGTGCAGCTCGCGCCGCAGGCAGGCACGGCAAGGAAAACCCGATTCGCTCGAATAATTTTAGGACGATTGAAGCCATGGCTAACGTTGTTGAGAACCTCGGCAAGCTTGAACGCCGCGTGACGATTTCCCTGCCGAAAGACACCGTGCAGAAGGAAATCGACGCCCGTATCCAGAAACTCGCGAAGAACGTGCGCATGCCGGGTTTCCGCCCGGGCAAGGTGCCGCTGAAGATGGTCGCCCAGCAATACGCGGGTCAGGTCGAAGCGGAAGTGCTGAGCGACAAGATCGGCCAGGAGTTCTTCACGATCAGCCGCGCGGAAAACCTGCGCGTCGCTGGCCAGCCGAGCTTCGAGCCGAAGCAGGAGCAGGCTGAAGACGCATACGCGTTCGACGCGACGTTCGAGGTCTACCCGGAAGTGAAGATCGGCGATCTGGCAACGGCTGAAGTCGAGCGCTCGACCACCACGATCGGCGACGCCGAAATCGACCGCACGCTGGACATCCTGCGCAACCAGCGCGTGCACTACCACGCACGCGGCGAAGCCGGCGAGCACGGCGACGGCGGCGCGGACACCGCAGCGAAGAACGGCGACCGCGTGACGGTCGACTTCGTCGGCAAGATCGACGACGTCGCGTTCCAGGGCGGCACGGCCGAAGATTTCCCGTTCGTGCTCGGCGAAGGCCGCATGCTGCCGGAATTCGAAACGGCGGCGCTCGGCCTGAAGGTCGGCGAACAGCGTACGTTCGACCTGAAGTTCCCGGACGACTACCACGGCAAGGACGTCGCCGGCAAAACGGCGCAGTTCACGGTCACGATGAAGAAGATCGAGTGGCCGCACCTGCCCGAAATCGACGCTGAGTTCGCGAAGTCGCTCGGCATCGAAGACGGCGACCTGACGAAGATGCGCGCCGAGATCAAGGAAAACCTCGAGCGCGAAGCAAAGCGCCGCACGCAATCGATCGTCAAGAACCAGGTGATGGACGCGCTGCTGAAGATTTCCGAACTCGACGTGCCGAAGGCGCTGATCGAGCAGGATCAGCAACGTCTCGTCGAAATGGCTCGCCAGGATCTGGCGCAGCGCGGCGTGCCGAACGCGAAGGACGCGCCGATCCCGGCCGAGATGTTCGCCGAGCAGGCAGAGCGTCGCGTGAAGCTCGGCCTCGTGCTGGCCGAGCTCGTGAAGGCGAACGGCCTCGAAGCGAAGCCGGAGCAGATCCGCGCGGAAGTCGACGAGTTCGCGAAGAGCTACGAAGACCCGAAGGAAGTGGTCCGCTGGTATTATTCGAACCAGCAGCGCCTCGCCGAGATGGAAGCGTTCGTCGTTGAGAGCAACGTCGTCGACTTCGTGCTGGGCAAGGCAAAGGTGACGGACAAGGAAGTGAGCTTCGAGGCACTCGCAAGCGCATCGGCGCAAGCGTAAGTGTTGCTCTAGCGGCGTGCCGGCTGTCGGAGCGACGGCCTGCACGCCGTTTTTACGTCAGGCGCACGGTTGCCATTAATATGGCGATTGAGCGGGCGGCTTCCCTCCGTTCAATTTTCCATTCGAACAAGGTTTATTGAATGATCACTCGTGCTGAATTGCTGGACATGCTTGCTTCGAACGCGCCGCAGGGTTTCGAGGCGCAAGCGCTGGGACTGGTGCCGATCGTCGTCGAAACGAGCGGCCGCGGCGAGCGTTCGTACGATATCTATTCGCGTCTCCTGAAGGAGCGCCTGGTGTTCATGGTCGGCGAAGTCAACGACCAGACCGCCAACCTCGTCGTCGCGCAGTTGCTGTTCCTCGAGAGCGAGAATCCCGACAAGGACATCAGCCTCTACATCAACAGCCCGGGCGGGTCGGTGTCGGCCGGCATGGCGATCTACGACACGATGCAGTTCATCAAGCCGGACGTGTCGACCCTGTGCATGGGCCTCGCGGCCAGCATGGGCGCGTTCCTGCTCGCGTCGGGCGCGAAGGGCAAGCGCTTTGCGCTGCCGAACTCGCGCGTGATGATTCACCAGCCGCTCGGCGGCGCGCGCGGCCAGGCATCCGACATCGAGATCCAGGCACGCGAAATCCTCTACCTGAAGGAACGGTTGAACAACCTGCTCGCGCAGCACACGGGCCAGGACGTCGAGCGCATCGCGCGCGACACCGACCGTGATAACTTCATGTCGAGCGAGGACGCGAAGGCGTACGGGCTGATCGATCAGGTGCTGCTGAAGCGCCCGTGAGCTTAAACGGGGTGCCGCCCCGATTCGGGCGGCGCCCTCCAAACGTCCCGAGTGCCCTGAGCATCTGCGGCAAGCGCATCCAGCCGGCTCCGGTCGCGCCCTAGGCGCGGCGTCCGGAGCAATCGGCGTATCATGTCATCTACCTGTCCGGAGGCTCTACATTCATGGCGGACAAAAAAGGTTCGAACAGCGAGAAGCTGTTGTATTGCTCGTTTTGCGGGAAAAGCCAGCATGAGGTGAAAAAACTCATCGCCGGCCCGTCGGTGTTCATCTGCGATGAATGTATCGACCTCTGCAACGAAATCATTCGCGACGAGGCGGCTGCCGCCGGCGTCGAGGCCAGCCTGTCCCGGTCGGATCTGCCGAGCCCGCAGGAAATTCGCGACATCCTCGATCAGTACGTGATCGGCCAGGAGCGCGCGAAGAAGATCCTCGCGGTGGCCGTGTACAACCACTACAAGCGCCTGAAGCATCTCGACAAGAAGGACGACGTCGAGCTGTCGAAGAGCAACATCCTGCTGATCGGCCCGACGGGTTCCGGCAAGACGCTGCTCGCGCAGACGCTCGCGCGGTTGCTCAACGTGCCGTTCGTGATCGCCGATGCGACGACGCTGACCGAAGCCGGCTACGTCGGCGAGGACGTCGAGAACATCATCCAGAAGCTGTTGCAGAACTGCAACTACGAGGTCGACAAGGCGCAGCGCGGGATCGTCTACATCGACGAAATCGACAAGATCAGCCGCAAGTCGGACAACCCGTCGATCACGCGCGACGTGTCGGGCGAGGGCGTCCAGCAGGCGCTGCTGAAGCTCGTCGAGGGCACGATGGCGTCGGTGCCGCCGCAGGGCGGCCGCAAGCACCCGAACCAGGATTTCATCCAGGTCGACACGACCAACATCCTGTTCATCTGCGGCGGCGCGTTCGACGGTCTCGAGAAGGTGATCACCGACCGTACCGAAAAAACCGGCATCGGCTTCGGCGCGACGGTCAAGAGCAAGCAGGAACGCGACGCGGGCGAAGTGCTGCGCGAAACGGAACCGGAAGACCTGATCAAATTCGGTCTGATCCCCGAATTGATCGGCCGCCTGCCGGTGGTCGCGACGCTCGGCAAGCTCGACGAAGCGGCACTGATGAAGATCCTGGTCGAGCCGAAGAATGCGCTCGTCAAGCAGTATCACAAGCTGTTCGCGATGGAGCGCGTCGAGCTGGAAATCCGGCCGGGCGCGTTGCAGGCAGTCGCCCGCAAGGCGATCCGCCGCAAGACCGGCGCGCGCGGTTTGCGTTCGATCATCGAACAGGCATTGCTCGATGTGATGTACGAGCTGCCGGCGATGAAGGGGGTCAGCAAGGTCATCATCGACGAGAACGTGATCGATGGCGACGGCAAGCCCCTGCTGATCTATGAGGACACGCCGAAGGTGGCGGGTTCGAACTGACCGGCTTGCCGACGATGTTCTGCGAAAAAGGCCGTTCATGAGTCCGTGGGCGGCTTTTTTTCGTTTATCTTGTGGGTAACTCTGACTCGACACGCGGTGGTTACTTTCTTACCGAATATTTCCCGCACTTGAAGGCTTGCAATTCGTTGTGGCGGCCTCAATTACCGAACAATTGATTCCACTCATGGGGAAATGAAATGTCAGGCACCCAACTTCTTCCGCCGGAACGCATCACGCTCCCGCTGCTGCCGCTGCGGGACGTCGTCGTTTTCCCGCACATGGTGATTCCGCTCTTCGTGGGCCGGCCGAAATCGATCAAGGCCCTCGAAGCAGCGATGGAAGGCGGCAAGCACATCATGCTCGTCGCCCAGAAAACCGCAGCCAAGGACGAACCGACCGAAAAGGACATGTACGAGGTCGGTTGTATCGCCAACATTCTGCAGATGCTGAAGCTGCCGGACGGCACCGTGAAGGTGCTCGTCGAGGGCCTGCAGCGCGCGAAGGCGTTGTCGATCGAAGAGCAGGAGACCCAGTTCTCGTGCGAAGTCCTGCCGCTCGAACCCGACCACGCCGACAGCGCGGAAACGGAAGCGCTGCGCCGCGCGATCGTGTCGCAGTTCGACCAGTACGTGAAGCTGAACAAGAAGATCCCGCCGGAGATTCTCACGTCGCTGTCGGGCATCGATGAAGCAGGCCGTCTCGCCGACATGATCGCCGAGCGTCTGCCGCTGAAGCTCGACCAGAAGCAGCACATCCTCGAGATGTTCCCGGTCATCGAGCGCCTCGAGCACCTGCTCGCGCAGCTCGAAGCCGAGATCGACATCCTGCAGGTCGAAAAGCGCATCCGCGGGCGCGTGAAGCGCCAGATGGAAAAGAGCCAGCGCGAGTACTACCTGAACGAACAGGTCAAGGCGATCCAGAAGGAACTGGGCGAAGGCGAAGAGGGTGCGGATCTCGAGGAACTCGAGAAGCGCATCAACGCCGCGCGCATGCCGAAGGAAGCCAAGAAGAAGGCCGACGCCGAGCTGAAGAAGCTGAAGCTGATGTCGCCGATGTCGGCGGAAGCCACCGTCGTGCGCAACTACATCGATACGCTGATCGGCCTGCCGTGGCGCAAGAAGAGCAAGGTCAACAACGACCTGTCGAACGCCGAGCAGGTGCTTGACGAGGATCACTTCGGCCTCGAGAAGGTCAAGGAACGGATCCTCGAGTATCTCGCGGTGCAACAGCGCGTGGACAAGGTCAAGGCGCCGATCCTGTGCCTCGTCGGGCCTCCGGGCGTCGGCAAGACCTCGCTCGGCCAGTCGATCGCCCGTGCGACGAACCGCAAGTTCGTCCGGATGGCGCTCGGCGGCGTGCGTGACGAAGCCGAGATCCGCGGCCACCGCCGTACGTACATCGGTTCGATGCCGGGCAAGATCCTGCAAAGCCTCGCGAAGGTCGGCGTGCGCAATCCGCTCTTCCTGCTCGACGAAGTCGACAAGATGGGGATGGATTTCCGCGGCGATCCGTCGTCGGCGCTGCTCGAAGTGCTCGATCCGGAACAGAACCATACGTTTGCCGACCACTACATCGAAGTCGACTTCGATCTGTCGGACGTGATGTTCGTCGCGACGTCGAACTCGCTGAACATCCCGCCGCCGCTGCTCGACCGGATGGAAGTGATTCGTCTGTCGGGTTACACGGAAGACGAGAAGGTCAGCATCGCGCAGCGTTACCTGCTGCCGAAGCAGAAGAAGAACAACGGTCTGAAGGACGGCGAGATCGAGGTCACCGAGCAGGCGATCCGCGACATCATCCGCTACTACACGCGTGAAGCCGGTGTGCGTTCGCTCGAGCGGGAAGTGTCGAAGATCTGCCGCAAGGTCGTGAAGATGCTGCTGCTGAAGAAGGCATCGGGCGCGATCAAGGTCGATGGCGAAAACCTCGACACGTTCCTGGGCGTGCGCAAGTACGACTTCGGCCTCGCGGCGAAGGAAAACCAGGTCGGTCAGGTGACGGGCCTCGCGTGGACCGAAGTCGGCGGCGATCTGCTGACGATCGAAGCCGCGGTGATGCCGGGCAAGGGCAACGTGATTCGCACGGGTTCGCTCGGCGACGTGATGAAGGAGTCGGTCGAGGCTGCACGTTCGGTGGTGCGCTCGCGTTCGCGGCGTCTGGGCATCAAGGACGAAGCGTTCGAGAAGCAGGACATCCACATCCACGTGCCGGAAGGCGCGACGCCGAAGGACGGTCCGTCCGCCGGCGGTGCGATGACGACCGCGCTGGTGTCGGTGCTGACGGGGATTCCCGTGCGGGCCGACGTCGCGATGACGGGTGAAATCACGCTGCGTGGCGAAGTGCTGCCGATCGGCGGGCTGAAGGAAAAGCTGCTGGCGGCGCATCGCGGCGGCATCAAGCTCGTGCTGATCCCGGAAGAGAACGTGAAGGATCTCGCGGACATTCCGGACAACGTGAAGAACGCGATCGAGATCGTGCCGGTCCGCTGGATCGACAAGGTGCTGGAGCTCGCGCTCGAGCGTTCGCCGACGCCGCTGCCGCCGGAAGAAGAGGCGAAGGCTGCGGCACCGGTTGGCGACGCGGCGAAGGATGCCGGCTCGACGGAAGTCGTCAAGCACTGAGACCCGGAGCACCGTCCTGGTTGACGGTTGTTCACGAAACCCGCGGCATGTCCGCGGGTTTTTTTATGAGAGTCCGGATGGTGCGCGAGCGGATGTTAAAAAAAGCGCATTGGGGCTTGGCAAGATGATCTGGAATGAATTAAAATCGCAGGCTCGCTGGTTGTTGATGCCGAAACGCAGATCGCAGCCAGAACGAATCGGAAACGGGTGCTTAGCTCAGCTGGTAGAGCGGCGCCCTTACAAGGCGTAGGTCGGGGGTTCGAACCCCTCAGCACCCACCAGTTTCACGATTCAGCCAGACCAAGGAGCGGTAGTTCAGTCGGTTAGAATACCGGCCTGTCACGCCGGGGGTCGCGGGTTCGAGTCCCGTCCGCTCCGCCAAACAAACAACAATGCCCGCCTTGTGCGGGCATTGTTGTTTGTGCGTTCGGTTTTGCGCTCGCTTGCGAGCGCGTGACTGCGGAGTGGAGGAAGCCGCCTGCGCGGCTTCCGGCGGGACTCGAAGGGCTTCGCTTGCAAGCGAAGCCGCGGCCTGCGGGATGCAGGCGAGTCCCGTCCGCTCCGCCAAACAAACAACAATGCCCGCCTTGTGCGGGCATTGTTGTTTGTGCGTTCGGTTTTGCGCCCGCTTGCGAGCGCGCACGCTCGCCGAATCGAGGAGGCCGTCTGCTTTTCTCCCCTTCCACCCCGTATGTTGTAATATCGGACGTTTTGTCCAATTTTCCCGTCACGCATGCTCGATTTCTTCCGTAATCACCAGCGCCTGATGATGGCGCTCCTGCTCCTGATCGTGTTGCCGGGGCTGGGTTTTGTCGGGATCCAAGGTTTCCGCGGTTTCTTCGACGACAGCGCGAATGTCGCGGCGGTCAACGGGCACAAGATCACGCGCGTCGAATTCGACGGCGCGTTCCGTCAGCAGATCGACCAGGCGCGCCAGGCGCTCGGCGGGCAGTTCGACATCAAGGCGTTCGATACGCCCGACCATCGCAAGCAAGTGCTCGACGGCCTGATCCAGCAACGTGTGCTGGCCGACGAGACGCAGCGCCTGCATCTCACTGCCTCCGACAACGCGGTGCGCGACGCGCTGATGAGCGACCCGATGATCGCGTCGCTGAAGAAGCCGGACGGTACGATCGACGTCGAACGCTATGCACAGCTGATGTCGTTCCAGGGGATGACGCCCGAGCAGTATCAGGAACGCGTGCGCTACAGCCTCGCGCTGCAGCAGATTCCGGCCAGCATCGTGGCGAGCGCGTTCACGCCCAAGAGCCTCGCGCAGCATCTGTCGGAACTGGCCGCGCAGCAGCGCGAAGTGCAGGCGCTCGTGCTGAAGACGAGCGACTACGCAGCGAAGGTGCAGCCGACCGACGCGCAGCTCGCCGCGTACTACGACGCGCACAAGCAGAGCTTCGCGACGCCGGAAGCCGCGACGATCCAGTACCTCGTCTATTCGCCGGCCGCAGCCGCCGCGAGCGCACAGCCGACCGATGCGGACATCAAGAAGTTCTATGACGACAACCCGACGCACTTCCGCACGGAAGCGCAGGCGCGTGTGAGCCATATCTTCATCGCCGCGGCGAGCGACGCAAGCGCTGCCGACAAGGCGGCCGCGAAGGCGAAGGCCGAGCAAGTGCTGGCCGACGTGAAGGCGCATCCGGACCAGTTCGCGGAGATCGCGCAGAAGAGCTCGCAGGACGCGCCGTCGGCAGCGAAGGGCGGTGACCTCGGCTTCATCACGCGCGGTTCGACGGCGGGCGGCAAGGCATTCGACGATGCGGCGTTTTCGCTGAAGCAAGGCGAGATCAGCGGTGTCGTGCAGTCGGATCTCGGCTTCCACATCCTGAAGGCGACCGAAGTGAAGCCGTCGGTGGTCAAGCCGTTCGCGGACGTGAAGGACCAGATCGCCGCGCAGCTGAAGCAGCAGTATGCGTCGAAGGCGTTCACGGACAACGCGGAAGGTTTCACGTCGACCGTGTATGAAAAGGCGAAGTCGCTGCAACCGGCGGCGGACAAGTACAAGCTGACGATCCAGACGGCCACCGTCACGCCGACGCCGAATCCGCAACTGCCGCCGACGAGCCCGCTGAACAATCCGAAGTTCCTGGCGGCCGTGTTCGCGAGCGACTCGGTGAAGAACCAGAACAACACGCAGGCGATCGACGTCGGCAACAACACGCTGATCTCCGCGCGCGTCACGAACTACAAGCCGGCAACCGTGCCCGCGCTCGACGCGATCAAGGACGCCGTGCGTCAGAAGGTGATTGCCGAGCAGGCCGCGGAACTCGCGAAGAAGGACGGCGCGGCGAAGCTGGCCGACCTGCAGAAGTCGAAGTCGACCGACGGGTTCGACGCCGCGCAGAAGGTGTCGCGCACGCAATCGCAGGGCCTGACGCCGGCGGCATTGAGCGCCGTCTACAAGGTCGGTGCGAAGACGCTGCCGGCCTACGTCGGCGTCGATCTCGGCGCGGACGGCTACGCGATCTATCGCGTGAACGCGGTGATCCCGGGTTCGGCGGTCGACCCGCAGCAGCTCGCCGCCGCGCAGCAGCAGATGGCGCAGGTCGAAGCGCAGAGCGAGGGCGAAGCCTATCTCACCGCGCTGCGGGATCGCTCGAAGGTGAAGCTGTACGGTACGGCGCCCCGTGCGCAGGATGCGGACAACTGAGCATCGCTCACGCGTTCGCTGTTCCGCACGCAACGACAAAAAGCCCCGCTCGACGCGGGGCTTTTTGTTTTCCGACGGCGCGTGCAGTGGTATCAGCCGCGCGGCTTGCCGAGCAGCGGTTTCAGCGCGGGCCAGACGTTGTCGAGCAGAATGCCTTGCGCCTGCTGGGTCGGATGCATCTGATCCGACTGGAACATCTCCGGCTTGTTCTCGATGCCGGCAAGCAGGAACGGCACGAGCGGGACGTCGAGCTCCTTCGACAGCCGCGTATAGATCGCGTGGAATTTCTGCGTGTAGTCGGGCCCATAGTTGGCCGGCACGTACATGCCGACCAGCACGACCTTCGCATGTGCGCGCCGCGCGTCGGCGATGATGTCGCGCAGGTTCTGCTCGGTCGTCGCGAGCGGCACGCCGCGCAGCGCATCGTTCGCACCGAGCTCGACGACGACGATCGACGGCTTGAGTCGTTGCAGCACCGCAGGCAGCCGCGCGCGGCCGCCGCTCGTGGTGTCGCCGCTGACGCTTGCGTTCGCAACGCTATAATCGATTCGCCCGGTCGCGAGCCGTTGTCGCAGCAGCGCAACCCAGCCCGTGTCGCGCGGCAGCCCGTATTCGGCCGACAGGCTGTCGCCGAGCACGACGAGCACGGGCTGGCCCGATGACGATGCCGCAGCCGTCGCCGCCGGCGCGGGCACGGTTGCTGCGAGCAGGGTACCCAGCAGTGCGGCGAGCGCCGCACGTCTTTTCCAGCGAAATGTCGTGTCCATGTTCAAGATTACCGATCCGATCATCGAAGTCCATGACGTATGCAAGCGGGTCGCCGATGCGACGGGCGAACTGACGATCCTCGACGGCATCACGTTCGCGGTGCGGCCCGGCAGCAGCCTCGCGATCGTCGGTGCGTCGGGGTCGGGCAAATCGACGCTGCTCGGCCTGCTTGCGGGGTTGGACAGCGCGACGAGCGGCACGGTTCGCCTGCTCGGCCGCGCGCTCGACCAGCTCGACGAGGACGAGCGCGCCGCGCTGCGCAATGGTGCGGTCGGCTTCGTGTTCCAGTCGTTCCAGTTGATGCCGCATCTGACGGCACTCGAAAACGTGATGCTGCCGCTCGAACTGCAGGGCGGCATCAGCGCACGCGACGCGGCCGATCGTGCGCGCGCGCTGCTTGTGCAGGTCGGTCTCGCCGAACGCACCGCGCATTATCCGAAGCTGCTGTCGGGCGGCGAGCAGCAGCGCGTCGCGCTCGCGCGCGCGTTCGTCACGCGACCGGCGATCCTGTTCGCGGACGAGCCGACCGGCAGCCTGGACGCAGCGACGGGGCATGCGGTCATCGACCTGATGTTCGAGCTGAATCGCACGCACGGCGCAACGCTCGTGCTCGTCACGCACGATACCGAACTCGCGCGGCGCTGCGCGACGACGGTGACGATCGACGCCGGACGGATCGTCGCCCCGCACGCGGCGTAGCGCCGCACTGCATTTCTGCGCCGGCCGCGCAGGTGAGTGTCACGCCGGTGCGGCCGGCATGCGCTCAATGACGCGTCGCGTCAGCGCTTGAGCGCTGCACGCGCGCGCTCGATCAGCGCGGTGGTCGACGAGTCGTGTTTCGCGGGGTCGACCGACTCGGCGGACAGATCGGCTTCGACGACCTTGCCGAGAATCTTGCCGAGCTCGACGCCCCACTGATCGAACGGATTGATGTCCCATACCGTCGCCTGCACCAGCACCTTGTGCTCGTACAGCGCAATCAGCGCGCCGAGCGAGCGCGGCGTCAGCGCGTCGACGAGCAGCGTCGTCGTCGGACGGTTGCCGGGGAACGTGAGGTGCGGCGCGAGCGCCTCCTTGCCGGGGCCGGCAACCTTGCGCGCTTCGTCGAGCGTGCGGCCCAGCATCAGCGCCTCGCTTTGCGCGAAGCAGTTCGCGAGCAGCTTCGGATGATGGCTCGCGAGCGGATGCTCGGGCGTCAGCACCGCGACGAAGTCGATCGGCACGATCGTCGGGCCCTGGTGCAGCATCTGGAAGAACGCATGCTGGCCGTTGGTGCCCGGCTCGCCCCACGTGACGGCCGACGTCGGGTAGTCGACGAACGTGCCGTCCAGTCGCGCGGACTTGCCGTTGCTTTCCATCTCGAGTTGCTGCAGGTACGACGGCAGGTAGTGCAGCGCTTCCGAATACGGCGCGACGAGATAGCTCTGCGAGCCGAAGAAGTTGCGATACCAGATGCCGATCAGGCCGAGCAGCACCGGCAGGTTGCGTTCGAGCGGCGCTTCGCGGAAATGACGGTCCATGTCGTTCGCGCCGGCGAGCAACTCGTCGAACTGCTCCGGCCCGATCGCGATCATGATCGACAGGCCGACCGCCGACCACAGCGAATAGCGGCCGCCGACCCAGTCCCACATTTCGAACACGTTGTCCGCGGCGATGCCGAACTTCACGACTTCGGCCGGGTTGGCCGAGACGCCGACGAAGTGTTTCGCGAGCGCATCTTCCGGGCAGCCGCGCGCGACGAACCAGTCGCGCAGCGAGCGTGCATTCGTCATCGTCTCGAGCGTCGTGAAGGTCTTCGACACGATGATCGCGAGCGTTTCTTCCGGGTCGACCTGCTCGAGCACGCGCGCGAGATCGGCGCCGTCGACGTTCGACACGAAGTGGGTCGAGAGGTCCGGCGTCGCGACGTGGTGCAGCGCGTGCGTGACCATCTTCGGCCCGAGATCCGAGCCGCCGATGCCGATGTTGATCACGTGGCGGATGCGTTTGCCCGTGTAGCCCGTCCACATGCCGCTGCGCACCGCCCGTGCGAAGGTCGCCATCTTCGCGCGCTCGGCGCTGACCTGCGCATGGAACGGCGCTTGCGGGTCGGTCGCGCGCAATGCCGTGTGCAGCGCCGCGCGGCCTTCGGTCGCGTTGACGATCTCGCCGGCGAACATCGCGTCACGGCGCGCTTCGACGTCCACTTCGCGGGCCAGCTGCACGAGCAGGCGCAGCGTGTCGTCGTTGATGCGGTTCTTCGAGAAGTCGGCCGCGAGGCCGCCGCCGGGGATCGTGAAGCGTTCGGCGCGGGTCGGTGCGTGGTCGTTTTCCGGCGCGAACCAGTCGCGCAGCCGCGCATGGCGGATCTGTTCGAAGTGGGATTGAAGGGCAGTCCAGGCGGGGAGCGAATTCAGCGTCATGGCGGTTCGAGTGAAGCGTGAATCGGGATGAATGCCGCGCCGGCGCGTCGGGATCGGACAGCCGGCGGACGAGAGGGCCCGCCGTGCGGCGGGGCACTCAGTATAGCGGCGTTATATGTCGGCGCGCGGCGACGGGTAAAAAAGGCGATTGATCAGCGTGCGCACCATCGGCGCGAGTTCGCCCGCGGTGAGGCCGGCCGGCCCCGTGCCGTTCGCGGTCAGCGTGTCGGCCGCGAGGCCGTGCAGGTAGACACCCGCGAGCGCGGCTTCGTACGGCGCGACGCGCTGCGCGAGCAACGCACCGATCAGGCCGCCGAGCACGTCGCCGGTGCCGCCGGTGGCGAGCGCCGCGTTGCCGGTCGGGTTGATCGTGACGCGGCCGTCGGGTGCTGCAATCACCGTGCCGGAGCCTTTCAGCACGACGATGCTGGCGTAGCGCGCGGCGAGCGCCTGTGCCGCGGCGAGCCGGTCCTGCTGCACGGTCGCAGTGTCGGTGCCGAGCAGCCGGGCCGCTTCGAGCGGATGCGGCGTCAGCACGCATGCGTTGCCGCGTGCGCCGCGAGCGGCGACGGCGGCCGCGAGTTCGGCGTGCATCGCGACGAGGTTCAGCGCGTCGGCATCGAGCAGCGTCGCCGCATCGTGCGCGAGCGCGTCGCGCACGAGCGTCGCCGCAGCCTCGCGCGTGCCGAGGCCGCAGCCGGCCGCGATCGCGGACATCGCGTCGAGGCCGAGCCCGTCGGCCGGATGCAGCATCAGTTCGGGGAACGGCGGATCGTACGGCGGCGCGCCGGCGCCGAGGAAGCCGACATGCACCTTGCCGGCGCCGGCGAATAGCGCGGCTCGCGCGGCGAGAATCGGCGCGCCGCACATTCCCGTGTCGCCGCCGAGCACCGCGAGGCTGCCGAACGTGCCCTTGTGCGATGCGAACGCGCGTGCGGGGAGCGCGGCGGCGAACTGCGCCGGCGCATTCAGCACGACGGCCGGCACGGCAGGCGGCGCGACGTCGAGCGACGCGATCTCGATGTCGCCCGCGAAGTCGCGGCCGTCGCCGGTGTAAAGGCCCGGCTTCGCGCCGATGAAGGTCAGTGTATGCGTGGCGGCGACCGCGACGCCCGCGCCGACGATCCGGCCCGTGTCGCTGTCGAGTCCGCTCGGCACGTCGAGCGCGAGCACGCGGCCGCCGCTTCGCGCATGCGCGGCGATGCGCGCGGCCTGCGCGGCGAACGGGCCGTCGAGCGCACGACCGAGGCCGATGCCGAACAGGCCGTCGACGACCCATGCGTAATCGTCGAGCGACGCGGGCGGTTCGGTCGATAGCGGCACGCGTGCCGCGCGTGCGAGGCCGAGCGCCCATTGCGCGTCGTCGGGTTTGACCGGTACGGGGATCCACGCCTGCGTCGCGACGCCGAGCTGCTGCAGGTGCGCGGCGGCCACCAGCGCGTCGCCGCCATTGTTGCCCGGGCCGACTGCGAACCAGACGGGGCGCTCGTCGCCGGCGACCCGTTCCGACAGCCAGCGCGCGGCGGCGGCGCCGGCGCGGCCCATCAGCGTGTGCGGCGGGAGTTCGGCAGTCGCGGCGGCCTCGGCCGCACGCAGGTCGGCGACGCGCAGCAGCGCGATCGGGGTGGAGTCGGGAAGCGGGCGGGCAACGGTCATCGCGGGATCATGACGGCGGGGAGGATGCCGCCCGGGACGGGCCCGCGGCGGTCAGGTCGTGAAGCGCGCGGCGCTCAGCGCGGCGAGCGTGTCGGCGGGCCACTGCTGCGTGTCGCCGCCCAGACAGTCGGTCACCACTTTAGCAGAGCCGCACGCGAGCGCCCAACCGGCCGGGCCGTGACCGAAATTGACGAATACGCGCGGGTGCGGGGTCGGACCGACGACCGGCAGGCCGTCCGGCGACAGCAATTGCATGCCTTGCCACGACAGCGCGGCGGAGATTTTCGCGGCACCCGGCACCCAGTCGTGCACGGCCTGGCCGAGCAGCGCGAGCGCCGCCTCGGACAGCGGCTCGGGCAGCGGCTTCGCGGTGTCGGCGAGGCTTTGCAGCACGGCGCCGCCGCCGACGCGCAGCCGCTGATGCGTGCGCGTGATCGAGATCCGCTTGATCGAATCGACGACGCTCAGGTGCGGCGCGTGTTCCTCGTAGGTGACCGGCGCGGTCAGCGTATGCGCGCGGACCGGATGCAGCGGCAGCCGCCAGCCGAGCCGCTCGAGCAGCGCCGGGCTGCCGGCGCCGGCGGCGACCACGATCGCGTCGGCCGAAATCACGTCGACTTCGCGCGCGCCCGTCGCGCGCCGGCCGCCGGGCGGCGCGAGCTCGACCGCCGCGCGGCCGGTGTCCACGCGAATTGCGGCGACCTCCGCGCCGAAGCGGAACTGCACGCCGTGCTCGTCGAGCGCCTGCTTGATCAGTTTCGCGAACAGCGGGCAATTGCCGGTGCGTTCGGTCTCGAGCAGCACGCCGCCGGCAAAGCCGGGTTCGGCCGGCACCGACGGCTCGAGCGCTGCGCATTCGTCGGCGGTGAGCACACGGTACGGCTGATCGAGCGTGCGCAGCAGGTCGAGCGCCGGCTGCAGGGCCTCCCAGTCGCGCGGGTCGCGCACGACGTGCAGAATGCCGGTTTTCTGCTCGAAATCGAGCTGCAGGCGCGTTTCGATGTCGGTGACGCTGTCGCGCGATGCGTCGATCAGCGGACGCAGCCGCGCGTATTGTGCGGCGAACGCGTCGGGCTCGCGCAGCGCGCCGAGTTCCTTGACGAAGCGGCGCACGCCGCCGTTGAAGCCCGGCTTGTAGACGATGCCGCTGTCGCGCGGCTGGCGCTGGCGCATGAAGGTCGGGCCGAACCAGACGTCGAGCGGGCTCGGCAGCAGCGTGCCGCCGTCGCCGTAGGTCGCGCCCTGCGCGACGGTCGCGTGGCGTTCGACCACGCACACGCGATGGCCGGCCGCGCGCAGCTGGTAGGCGGTGGCGACGCCGCTGATTCCGCCGCCGATGACGATGACATCCATGGATTGCTTCGATGACGGGCTGCGCGCACGCCGCCCGGTGAGAATTCGCTGACGGGCCCCGGCCCGGTGAACCGGGAATGATAGCGCCAAAATCGCGGGAAACGGCACCACGCGAGCCTATCCGGTTTCGCCATCGTACGGCCGCCGGCCGCCGTGGGGGTGCGCGGCGGCCTGGCGTGCGCCGGCGTGCCGGACATGCCCAATGCGCCGGATACGCCGGATACGCCGGATACGCCCGAACCCCCGACACCCCCGACACCCCCGACACCCCCGACACCCCCGACACCCCCGACACCCCCGACACCCCCGACACCCCCGACACCCCCGACACCCCCGACACCCCCGACACCCCCGACACGCGGCCGCACCGTTGCGGTGCATCGCGGGTGCCGATCAGCCGGTCTGGGACGCCCGACTTCCGGGTATAATTACGGCCTTCCTTTCGCCCCACGTCGCCACCTCGCGCGACTCATCGACGTCAGTCCAGCCCATGGCTCACTTCTCGTGTTTTCCCGGCGCTTCGGCCCTCTCCGATTTCCGTCAAACCCGTCTGCTCGACACGCTCAGGCAAATCGACGCCAACATCGTCGCGGTGCGCGGCCAGTTCCTGCACTTCGTCAATGCGGCCGCGCCGCTGTCGGCGGACGACAGCGCCCGCATCGACGCGCTGATGCACTACGGCACGCCGTTCGAGCCCGCCACCGAGAAGGGCACGGCCGAGACCTTCGTCGTGCTGCCGCGCTTCGGCACGGTTTCGCCGTGGGCGAGCAAGGCGACCGACATCGCGCAGCACTGCGGCCTCACGCAGGTGCGCCGCATCGAGCGCGGCGTCGAATTCACGGTCACGCTGAAGTCGGGCCTGCTCGGCGGCAAGAAGGCGCTGTCCGACGACGCACGCGCTGCCGTCGCAGCCGCGCTGCATGACCGGATGACCGAAAGCGTGGTCGCCGCGCGCGACGACGCGAAGCACCTGTTCGACGAACTGCCGGCGAAGCCGCTCGCGACCGTCGACGTGCTGGGCGTCGGCCGCAGCGCGCTCGAGCGCGCGAACGTCGAGCTGGGGCTCGCGCTCGCCGACGACGAGATCGACTATCTGGTCGACGCGTTCCGCAAGCTCGAACGCAACCCGACCGACGTCGAGCTGATGATGTTCGCGCAGGCGAACAGCGAGCACTGCCGCCACAAGATCTTCAACGCGCAGTGGACGATCGACGGCGAAGCGCAGGACATGTCGCTGTTCGCGATGATCCGCAACACCGAGAAGCTGAGCCCGCAGGGCACCATCGTCGCGTATTCGGACAACTCGTCGATCATGGTCGGCGCCGAAGCCGAGCGCTGGTTCCCGCGCAATACGGGCGCGGCCGGCGAGCCGGGTGAACGTTATGGCCGCCACACCGAACTCACGCACACGCTGATGAAGGTCGAGACGCACAACCACCCGACGGCGATCTCGCCGTTCCCGGGTGCGGCGACCGGCGCGGGCGGCGAGATCCGCGACGAAGGCGCGACGGGCCGCGGCGCGCGTCCGAAGGCCGGCCTCACGGGCTTCACCGTGTCGAACCTCGACCTGCCCGATGCGCGTCAGCCGTGGGAAAACGACCGCGACGCGGCACAGCCGGTGGCCGAGCGCAACCCGAACGAGCAGCACGGCCCGTACGGCCGTCCGGATCGCATCGCGTCGCCGCTGCAGATCATGATCGACGGCCCGCTCGGCGGCGCCGCGTTCAACAACGAATTCGGCCGCCCGAACCTCGGCGGCTACTTCCGCGTGTACGAGCAGAACGTCGGCGGCACGGTGCGCGGCTATCACAAGCCGATCATGATCGCGGGCGGCCTCGGCAACATCGCGGATCAACACACGCACAAGCACGACGTGCCGGCGGGTTCCCTGCTGATCCAGATCGGCGGCCCCGGCATGCGGATCGGCATGGGCGGCGGCGCCGCGAGCTCGATGGCGACCGGCGCGAACACGGCCGAACTCGACTTCGACTCGGTGCAGCGCGGCAACCCGGAAATCGAGCGGCGCGCGCAGGAAGTGATCAACGGCTGCTGGCAGCTCGGCGCGGAAAACCCGATCCTGAGCATCCACGACGTCGGCGCGGGCGGCCTGTCGAACGCATTCCCCGAGATCGTCGACGGCGCGGGCAAGGGCGCGCGCTTCGAACTGCGCAAGGTCGCGCTCGAGGAATCGGGCCTGTCGCCGCGTGAAATCTGGTCGAACGAGGCGCAGGAGCGCTACGTGCTGGCGATCGCGCCGGCCGACCTGCCGCGCTTCGAGGCGATCTGCGCACGCGAGCGCTGCCCGTTCGCGGTAGTCGGTGTCGCGACCGACGAACGCCAGCTGAAGCTCGTCGACGACGAAGCGACGGGCGCCGACGAATATCCGGTCGACATGCCGATGGAAGTGCTGCTCGGCAAGCCGCCGCGCATGCACCGCGACGTCACGCGCGTCGCGACCGAGCGTGCGCCGGTCGACGTGACGGGCATCGCGCTGTCGGCCGTCGCGCTCGACGTGCTGAAGCACCCGACGGTCGGCAGCAAGTCGTTCCTGATCACGATCGGCGACCGTTCGGTCGGCGGCACGTCGGTGCGCGACCAGATGGTCGGCCCGTGGCAGGTGCCGGTGGCCGACTGCGCGATCACCGCGCTCGACTACGCCGGTTTCAAGGGCGAGGCGATGACGATGGCCGAGCGCACGCCGCTCGCCGTGATCGACGCGCCGGCCTCGGGCCGCATGGCCGTCGGCGAAGCGATCACGAACATCGCGAGCGCACCGATCGCGTCGCTCGACAAGCTGAAGCTGTCGGCGAACTGGATGGCCGCATGCGGCACGGCCGGCGAAGACGCCGCGCTGTTCGACACCGTCAAGGCGATCGGCATGGAGCTGTGCCCGGCGCTCGGGATCGGCATCCCGGTCGGCAAGGACTCGCTGTCGATGAAGACCAAGTGGGACGAGCAGGGCGTCGCGAAGGAAGTCGTGTCGCCGGTGTCGCTGATCATCTCCGCGTTCGCGCCGGTCGAGGACGTGCGCCGCCATCTGACGCCGCAACTGCGGCGCGTCGCCGACGCGGGCGACAGCGTGCTGATCGCGATCGATCTCGGCCGCGGCAAGAACCGCATGGGCGGCAGCATCTTCGCGCAGGTCACGCAGCAGGTCGGTGACGCGGCGCCGGACGTCGACGATCCGGAAGACCTCAAGCGCTTCTTCAACGCGATCCAGTCGCTCAATACGCAAGGCAAGCTGCTCGCGTACCACGACCGCTCCGACGGCGGCCTGTGGGCGACGGTGTGCGAAATGGCATTCGCGGGCCATGCGGGCGTGTCGCTGAACGTCGACATGCTGACGCTCGACCCGAATCACGAATCCGACTACGGCGACGCGAAGGACTGGGCGAAGCAGACGAGCGGCCGTCGCGAAGATCGCACGCTGCGCGCGCTGTTCTCCGAGGAACTCGGCGCCGTCGTGCAGGTGCGCGCGGCCGATCGCGACGCGGTGCTCGGCGCGCTGCGCGAGTTCGGCCTGTCGGCGTGCGCGCACGTGATCGGCACGGTCAACGATCGCGACGTGATCGAGGTGTATCGCGACGCGAAGAAGATCTTCGACGCGCCGCGCGTCGAACTCCATCGCGCGTGGGGCGAAGTGAGCTGGCGCATCGCGCGTCTGCGCGACAACCCGGCCTGTGCGGATGCCGAATACGATGCGCTGCTCGACGCGGCCGATCCGGGCATCTCGCCGGTGCTGACGTTCGATCCGGCTGACGACATCGCCGCACCGTTCATCGCGACGGGCGCACGGCCGCGCGTCGCGATCCTGCGCGAGCAGGGTGTGAACTCGCATCTCGAAACCGCGTATGCGTTCGATCGCGCGGGCTTCGATGCGCACGACGTGCACATGAGCGACCTGCTCGCGGGCCGCGCGACGCTCGCCGATTTCGCGGGTGCGGTGGCATGCGGCGGCTTCTCGTACGGCGACGTGCTGGGCGCCGGCGAAGGCTGGGCGAAGACGATCCGCTTCAACGCGAACCTCGCCGACATGTTCTCGGCCTTCTTCGCTCGCCCCGACACGTTCGCCCTTGGCATCTGCAACGGCTGCCAGATGCTGTCGAGCCTCGCGTCGATGATTCCGGGCGCGGAAGCGTGGCCGAAGTTCACGCGCAACAAGTCCGAGCAGTTCGAGGCGCGCTTCTCGTTCGTCGAAGTCGAGCAGTCGCCGTCGATCTTCTTCGCGGGGATGGAAGGCTCGCGGATTCCGGTCGCGGTCGCGCACGGCGAAGGCTATGCCGACTTCTCGCAGCAGGGCGACATCGATCGCGTCGCGGTCGCGATGCGCTACGTCGACCACCGCGGCGAAGCGACCGAGCGCTATCCGTTCAACCCGAACGGGTCGCCCGCCGGCATCACGTCGGTCACGACGGCCGACGGCCGCTTCTCGGTGCTGATGCCGCACATGGAGCGCGTGCACCGCACGGTCACGATGAGCTGGCACCCGGAAGGCTGGGGTGAAGCGAGCCCGTGGCTGCGCGTGTTCCGCAACGCGCGCCGCTGGATCGGCTGATCCGGATGATGTTCGACCCGAACGCGCCGGTCGAGGTCGTCACGCTGCGCGACGAACGCGCGAGCGAGGCCGACGCGATCGGCCGCGTGATCCGGGCGGCATTCGCGGGCGAGCCGCAGGGCGGCGAGTTCGAGCAGCGCATCGTCGACACGCTGCGCGCCGACGGTGCGCTCAGCGTGTCGCTCGTCGCGGAGCGCGACGGACGCATCGTCGGGCACGTCGCGTTCTCGCCGGTTGCGATCGGCGGCGAGCCGGCCGGCACGCAGCAGTGGTATGGGCTCGCGCCGCTCGCGGTGCGGCCTGATTGCCAGCGGCAGAGCATCGGCGCCGGGCTCGTGCGCACGGGGCTCGACGCGTTGCGGCGGCTCGGCGCGCGCGGCTGCGTGGTGCTTGGCGAGCCCGCGTATTACGCGCGTTTCGGGTTCGAGCCGCACCGCGACATCGTGTTTCCGGACGTGCCGGCCGAGTATTTCCTCGCGCTGTCGTTCGACGAATCGGCACCGCCGCCGGCGGGCGACGTGCGTTATCACGACGTGTTTTATCCCGCGTAGCGAACGCCGCGGGCGAGTGACGCCTGGCACAGCAACAGCCGCTCTTCGGAGCGGTTTTTTATTGCGCGTCGGCCAAGCACCGTTACATTGCGACACGCCTGTTCGCGCGCGCCAAAAGAAAAAGCCGCTCCGAAGAGCGGCTTTGCGATGCAGTGCGACGGCGCGCCGACGTTACTGGATCTTTGCCTGCTGGCGCAGGTTTTCCTCGAACGTCTGCAGCTTTTGCTGCACGAGCTGCTGCGCGATCTGCGCCTTCACCTGTTCGAACGGCGGCGGTGCGACGTCGCGGACGTCGTCGACACGGATGATGTGCCAGCCGAATTGCGTCTTCACCGGCGCGTCGGTCATCTGGCCTTTCTGCAGCTTTTGCGCGGCCGCGGCGAATTCCGGCACGTACGCCTTCGGATCGGACCAGTCGAGGTCGCCGCCATTCTTGCCCGAACCTGGATCCTTCGAGTACTGCTTCGCGAGATCCTCGAACTTCGCGCCGCCCTTGATCTTCGCGATCAAGTCCTTCGCCTGCTGCTCGCTGTCGACGAGGATGTGGTGCAGGTGATATTCGCGGTTGCCGCCGGCACCCTTCACGAGATCGTCGTAGCGCGCCTTCACTTCGGCGTCGGTCGGCTGGTTCTTCTTCAGGAAGCTCTCGATCATCGAGCGCAGCACGACCGTCTGCTGCGCGACGGCGACCTGCGCCTTCACGTCCGGACGATTCGGGATGCCTTCGCGGATCGCTTCCTGCATCAGGATTTCGCGGTTCACGAGCTCCTGGCGCACGGCCTGCTGCAGTTGCGGGCTGTCGGTCTGGCCTTGCTGCACGAGCTGCGCGACCATTGCATCGGCGCGCGACTTCGGAATCGGCGTGCCGTTGACGACGGCGATGTTCTGGGCAAATGCCGGTGCCGCTGCAAACGCAGCCGCCGCGACCCACAGGCGGGGGGATTTCAGGATCATCGGGAATTCCTAATGAGACTAGATTGAAGATTCGTTGAATTCTTCGGGCGTGTAAGCCACGATCGCGAGCGCGTGAATGCCGCGCTGCATCGCATCAGCGAGCGCATCATACACCAGCCGGTGCCGCGCGACGCGCGGTTTGCCGGCGAATGCGGCCGACACGATCGTGACCGTGTAGTGGCCGCCGGCGGCCGCGCCGGCGTGGCCCGCGTGCTGCGCGCTGTCGTCGCGTACCGTGAGCGACTGCGGCGCGAGCGACGCGTTCAGACGCGCTTCGATCAGCGCGATGCGTTCGTCGGGCGATGCGTGGAGAAAGGTGTCGCTCATGTTACTCGTCCTTCAGGTACTTCGTGAGCCACAGGCTCTGCAGAATGATGAACACGACCATTGCGCCCGTCGTGCCGAACAGCTTGAAGTTCACCCACTGCGATTCGGTGAAGTTGTGCACTACGTACAGGTTCGCGACGCCGAGCACCGCGAAGAACAGCGCCCATGCGACGTTCAGCTTGTCCCACACGGGATGCGGCAGCGTGAGCTGCTTGCCCATCATCTTCTCGATCAGGTTGTTGCCGAACGCATAGCGCGCGGCGAATAGCCCGATCGCAAACAGCCAGTACAGCACAGTCGGTTTCCATTGAATGAATTTTTCGTCATGCAGGACGAGGGTGGCGCCGCCGAATACGACGATCACGCCGAGGCTGACCCACAGCATCGTGTCGACCTTCCGGTGCCGGAAGGCGACCCAGGCGACCTGGGCCAGTGTCGCGACGATCGCGACGGCGGTGGCGGTGAAAATGCCCCAGACCTTGAAGGCGGCGAAAAACAGGATGATCGGAAACAGATCGAACAGGAATTTCATGGCGCTCGCAGCTGCGTGAAAGGTCGCATCGCGCGGCCTTTCACCGTTGTAGGGACCCAGGGCGCCACCGTCGCGGATCGCGGCAGCCGGGGAGGCTGCCGCGGGATCCGTCCGGCGCCGCTCATTCGTTTTCGGGTCGGGACTCGAAGTTTAACGCAGCCGAATTGATGCAGTACCGCAAACCGGTCTTGTCGCGCGGGCCATCCTCGAACACGTGGCCGAGATGCGCGCCGCAATGGTTGCAGCGCACCTCGACGCGCACCATCCCGTGCGAGCGGTCGATCTTCTCGTCGATCACCTCGCCGTTCAGCGGCTTGAAGTAGCTGGGCCAGCCGCAGCCCGAATGGAACTTGGCGCCGGATTCGAACAGCGGCGTGCTGCAGACGACGCATTTGTAGATGCCTGCGTCTTCCGTGTCGGTGTATTCGCCGGTGAACGCGCGCTCGGTCGCCGCGTGCTGCGTGACTTCATACTGCATCGGCGTGAGGCGGCGGCGCAGCTCGGCGTCGTCCTTCTGATACGGGAAGGTCTTGTCGTCGGAATCGTGTGACATGTGGGGTTCTCCTGATCGGTCGGTCGGGGCGCGCGGGTCATGACGAGCAGCTCACTTCGAGCGACCCGGCCCAGTCGGGCGGCAATGCCGCATACGCTTCATGTTCCGGTTGTTCGTCGAACGGGCGGCGCAGCACCTGCGCAAGCCGCTCGACCTCGGAAAAATCCTTCTCCTTCGCGCGCCGGATCGCGACTTCGGCAAGATGGTTGCGAAGCACGTATTTGGGGTTCACGCGGTTCATTGCAACCGCGCGAGCCGCGTCGTCGCGTGCTTCGTCGGACAGCCGCGCGCGGTAGAGGTTCGCCCATGCGTCGAACGCTTCGCGGTCGATGAACAGGTCGCGTACGGGCGCGTCACGGCTCGCGTCGTGCTTGGAAACCTGCGCGAGCCGGCGGAACGTCAGCGTGAAATCCGCGTGGCTCGCGTGCATCGTCTCGAGCAGCTTGTTCGCGAGTTCGGCGTCGTGCTCGCGCTCGAGTTCGAGGCCGAGCTTCGCGCGCATCAGGCGCTCGAGCGCGGGGCCGAAGCGCTCCGGAAACTTCGCGAGCACGGCCTGCGCGTCTTCCACCGCGCGCTCGGCGCGGGCATCGTCGTCGGCGATGCCGTGCTGCAGCCCGATCAGCGGCAAGAGCGCCTGCGCGAGGCAATAGCAGTTCCAGTGCGCGATGCGCGGCTGCATCCGGTACGCATAGCGGCCGCTCGTGTCGGAGTGGTTGCAGATATGATTCGCGTCGAACGCATCGATGAAACCGAACGGGCCGTAGTCGATCGTCACGCCGAGGATCGACATGTTGTCGGTATTCATCACGCCGTGGCAGAAGCCGACCGCCTGCCATTGCGCGACGACGTCGGCCGTGCGCAACATCGCGGCTTCGAGCAGCGCGAGGTACGGATCGTCGGCGTCGCGGCACGCCGGGTAGAAACGGTCGATCACGTGATCGGCGAGCTGGCGCAGCAGGTCGGGGCGATCGTTCGAGAAGAAGTGCTCGAAGTGGCCGAAGCGCACGAAGCTCTCCGACACGCGCGTGACGACCGCCGACGTTTCGATTTCCTCGCGCACGACCGGCTGGTCGGAGCCGATCACCGTGAGCGCGCGCGTGGTCGGAATGCCGAGATGATGCATCGCTTCGGAGCACAGGAATTCGCGGATCGACGAGCGCAGCACCGCGCGGCCGTCGCCCATCCGCGAATACGGCGTGCGGCCGCCGCCCTTGATCTGCAGTTCGTAGCGCCGGCCGTCGGGGCCGGGAAGCTCGCCGATCGTCAGCGCGCGACCGTCGCCGAGCTGGCCGGCCCACACGCCGAACTGGTGACCGGAATACACGGACGCGTACGGCAGCGCGTTCGCGGGCCAGTCGCGCGTCGGGTTGCCGGCGAACAGCTCGGCGAAATCGGGCTGCGCGACGATCGCGGGCGGCAGGCCGAGCAGTTGCGCGACTTCGTCGGAAAAGCCGACCACGTACGGCGCGGGCAGCGGCGCGGCCGGCAGCCGCGTATGAAACGCAGCGCCGAGCGTGACGAACGCGCGTTCGGCCGGCGCGCCGAGCGTGGCGGCGAGGTCGGGGAGAGTGTCAGCCGCATCGGCTGCGCTTCGGGAAAACGACATGTTGAGCGCCTCTGGGTAAGCCGATATTGTAAGGCGGCGCCGCGCCGCCCGCATGGCGGCCCGTGCATCGGGCGCCGGGCCTGTCCGGGCCGTGGACGGGTCGTAGGGTGGCGCACTGCTGCGAGGCTGGTGACCGATTCGCGTCCTTCCGGGAGAACAAGACGATGGGTAAGCCGTTGCTGGGCCAGATGATGGACATGCCGTTGCTGGTGTCGTCGCTGATCGCGCATGCCGCGCGTTACGCCGGCGACACGGAGATCGTGTCGAAGCGTGTGGAAGGCGATCTGCATCGCTACACGTACCGCGACTGCGAGCAGCGCGCGAAGCGGCTCGCACAGGCGCTCGCACGGCTGGGCGTCGAAACGGGCGACCGCGTCGGCACGCTCGCCTGGAACGGCTACCGGCATCTGGAGGCGTATTACGGGATCGGCGGGATGGGCGCCGTGTGCCACACGATCAACCCGCGCCTTTTTCCCGAGCAGATCGCGTACATCGTCAATCATGCGGAAGACCGCTACGTCTTCTTCGACATCAATTTCGCGCCGCTCGTCGATGCGCTCGCGCCGCAGTGCCCGCAGGTGAAGGGCTGGATCGCGATGACGGACGCCGCGCACCTGCCGTCCGGCGCGACGCCGTACCTGTGCTACGAAACGCTCGTCGACGCCGAGGACGGCCGCTACGACTGGCCGCGGCTCGACGAACGGCAGGCGTCGGGCCTGTGCTACACGTCGGGCACGACCGGCAACCCGAAGGGCGTGCTGTATTCGCATCGCTCGACGGTGCTGCACGCGTACGGCGCCGCGCTGCCCGACGCGATGAATCTGTCGGCGATGGACGCCGTGCTGCCCGTCGTGCCGATGTTCCATGTGAATGCATGGGGGCTGCCGTACGCGGTGCCGCTGACCGGCGGCAAGCTCGTGCTGCCCGGCAAGGATCTCGACGGCAAGTCGTTGTACGAGCTGATGGAAACCGAACGCGTGACGTTTTCCGCCGGCGTGCCGACCGTTTGGCTCGGCCTGCTGAACTACATGCGCGAGGCCGGCGTGCGCTTCTCGACGCTGAACCGCACGGTGATCGGCGGCTCCGCGTGCCCGCCCGCGATGCTGCGCACGTTCGAGGACGAATACGGCGTGCGGGTGATCCATGCATGGGGGATGACCGAGCTGTCGCCGCTCGGCACGCTCGCGAAACTGAACTGGGCGCAGTCGCAGCGCTCGCCCGACGCGCAGCGCAAGCTGCTGGAAAAGCAGGGGCGCGTGATCTGCGGCGTCGACATGCGGATCGTCGGCGACGACGGGCGCGAGCTGCCGTGGGACGGCGTCGCGTTCGGCGAACTGCAGGTGCGCGGGCCGTGGGTGATCGACCACTACTTCAGGAGCGATACGTCGCCGCTGTCGGACGGCTGGTTCCCGACCGGCGACGTCGCGACGATCGACCCCGACGGCTTCCTGCAGATCACCGATCGCAGCAAGGACGTGATCAAGTCGGGCGGCGAATGGATCAGCTCGATCGACATCGAGAACGTCGCGATCGCGCATCCGGGCGTCGCCGAAGCGGCGTGCATCGCCTGTGCGCACCCGAAATGGACCGAACGGCCGCTGCTCGTCGTGGTGCCGCGCGAAGGCGCGAACCTGACCCGCGAAGCGCTGCTCGCGTTCTACGAAGGCAAGGTCGCGAAGTGGTGGGTGCCCGACGACGTCGTGTTCGTCGAATCGCTGCCGCACACCGCGACCGGCAAGCTGCAGAAGCTCAAACTGCGCGAGACGTTCCGCGACTACGTGCTGCCGACGGCGGTCTGCGAGCCGTAAGCGCCGCGGCCGGAGACGGCCCGCCCACGGTTGCCCCGATCCGGCCCCCGGGTCGGGAAAAAATTCAAATTGAACGACCGTGCTTTTTCGTTGTATGCTGCCTCCGTTCATCCGGACATGCGGCCGTTCGACCGCGCACAATGAAGCGCAGCCACCCAGGCGCGCAATGCATGGAGGCAGGCAGATGGCAGTGGATTACTCGACTCGCGACGGCGTGGCCGTCATCACGCTCAACAATCCGCCCGTCAACGGGCTCGGCCTGTCGACCCGCCAGGGCGTCATGGACGCGCTCGATCGCGCCGCGCAGGATCCGTCGGTCACGGCCATCGTGCTGACCGGCGCGGGCCGCGCGTTCTCGGGCGGCGCCGACATCACCGAATTCAATACGCCGAAGGCGCTGCAGGAGCCGACGCTGCACACCGTGATCCGCGCGGTGGAAGCGAGCGCGAAGCCCGTCGTCGCGGCGCTGCACAGCGTCGTGATGGGCGGTGGGCTGGAGCTTGCGCTCGGCGCGCACTATCGCGTCGCGGCACCGGGCGCGCAGATCGCGCTGCCCGAAGTGAAGCTCGGGCTGCTGCCGGGCGCCGGCGGCACGCAGCGCCTGCCGCGTGCGGTGGGGCTCGAAACCGCGCTGAACATGATCGTGTCGGGCGCGCCGGTGCCGTCGGAGCAACTCGCGAAGAGCGGGCTGTTCGACGAGATGGCCGACGGCGACCTGCTCGACGCGGCCGTTGCATTCGCGCGCAAGGCCGGCGCGCAGAACGGGCCGCATCCGCGCGTGCGCGATCGCAAGATCGTCCACGAGAATGCGGCGGGCTTCATCCAGTTCGCGCGCAATTCCGCGCGGGCCGCCGCACCCCATTTCCCCGCGCCGCACAAGTGCATCGACGCGATCGAGGCCGGCGTGCTGAACGGCTTCGACAACGGCAGTGTGGCCGAACGCGACGGCTTCGTCGCGCTGATGATGACGCCGGAAAGCCGCGCGCTGCGGCACGCGTTCTTCGGCGAACGCGCGGCGAGCAAGATTCCCGACGTGCCGTCGGACACGCCGCTGCGCGAGATTCGTCGCGTCGGCGTGATCGGCGCCGGCACGATGGGCGGCGGGATCGCGATGAACTTCATCAACGCGGGGCTGCCGGTCACGCTGCTCGAGACGAAGCAGGAGGCGCTCGACCGCGGGCTCGCGACGATCCGCAAGAACTACGACGCGCAGGTGAAGAAGGGCAAGCTCACGCAGCAGAAGCTCGACGCGCGCATCGCGCTGATCACGCCGACGCTGTCCTACGACGACCTGAAGGATGCGGACCTGATCATCGAGGCCGTGTTCGAGGAACTCGGCGTGAAGGAACAGGTGTTCGGCCAGCTCGACGCCGTCGCGAAGCCCGGCGCGATCCTCGCATCGAACACGTCGACGCTGGACGTCGACAAGATCGCCGCATTCACGAAGCGTCCGCAGGACGTCGTCGGCATGCACTTCTTCAGCCCTGCGAACGTGATGAAGCTGCTCGAGGTCGTGCGCGGCGCGCAGACCGCGAAGGACGTGCTCGCGACCGTGATGGCGGTGGCCAAGAAGATCCGCAAGACGGCGGTGGTATCGGGCGTGTGCGACGGCTTCATCGGCAACCGGATGATCGAGCAGTACATCCGCCAGGCGCTCTTCATGCTCGAGGAAGGCGCGCTGCCCGCGCAGGTCGATCGCGCGATCGAGAAGTTCGGCTTCGCGATGGGCCCGTTCCGGATGAGCGACCTCGCCGGCAACGACATCGGCTGGGCGATCCGCAAGCGCCGCTATGTCGAGCAGCCCGATCTGCAGTACTCGAAGATCGCCGATCGTCTGTGCGAACTCGGCCGCTTCGGCCAGAAGACGGGTGGCGGCTGGTACGACTACGTGCCCGGCGACCGCAAGGCGAAGCCGTCGTCGCTCGTCGACGAGATGGTCGTCGCGTATTCGAAGGAGCGCGGCGTCGAGCGGCGCAAGATCGGCGACGACGAGATCGTCGAGCGGCTCGTGTTCGCGCTCGTGAACGAAGGCGCGAAGATTCTCGAGGAGAAGATCGCGTCGAAGGCGTCCGACATCGACATGGTCTATCTGACCGGCTATGGCTTCCCGCTGTGGCGCGGCGGCCCGATGCTGTATGCGGACATGGTCGGCCTCTACAACGTCGAGCGCGCGATTCGCCGCTACGCGGCGGCGCCGAACGGCGACGCGTGGCAGCTTGCGCCGTCGATCGTCGAGCTGGCCAGGGCCGGGCGCGGGTTCAACGGCTGACGGCGCCGCGTGGCGGCGCGCTCGGCCCCATCAGGAGAAACGCAATGAAACGCACCGACGACGTGCTGCTCGTGATCGACGTGCAGAACGACTTCATGCCGGGCGGCGCGCTCGCGGTGCCGGACGGCGATGCGATCGTGCCGGTGATCAACGCGCTCGCGCAGCGCTTCGACCAGGTCGTGCTGACGCAGGACTGGCACCCGCGCGAGCACGTGTCGTTTGCCGCGAACCATCCGGGGCGCGAGCCGTTCTCGACGCTTGCGCTGCCGTACGGCGAGCAGGTGCTGTGGCCCGTGCACTGCGTGCAGGACACCGACGGCGCGGCGCTGCATCGCGACCTCGACATCCCGCATGCGAGGCTCGTGATCCGCAAGGGCGGCGACGCGCAGGTCGACAGCTATTCCGCGTTCGTCGAAGCCGATCGCACGACGCGCACGGGGCTCGCCGGCTATCTGCGCGAGCTCGGCGCGAAGCGCGTGTGGTGTTGCGGGCTCGCGACCGACTATTGCGTCGCGTGGTCGGCGCTCGATGCGCGCGCGGCGGGCTTCGACGCCGCCGTGATCAACGATGCGTGCCGCGCCATCGACCTGAACGGGTCGCTCGCGCACGCATGGCAACAGATGCAGGCGGCGGGCGTCGCACACGTGACGTCCGCGGGCGCGCGCCCGACGGTGTAGCGCATTCCCATTCGATGCAGGACATCAAGCAGAACCGAAGGAGACTCGCATGACCGAAGCCGTAATCGTATCGACCGCACGCACGCCGCTCGCGAAATCGTGGCGCGGTGCATTCAACATGACGCACGGCGCGACGCTCGGCGGCCACGTGGTTGCCGCCGCGCTCGAACGCGCGAAGCTCGACCCGGCGCGCGTCGAGGACGTGATCATGGGCTGCGCGAATCCCGAAGGCGCGACCGGTGCGAACATCGCGCGCCAGATCGCGCTGCGCGCCGGGCTGCCGGTCAGCGTGCCGGGGATGACGGTGAACCGTTTCTGTTCGTCGGGGCTGCAGACGATCGCACTGGCCGCGCAGCGGATCATCGCGGGTGAAGGCGAGGTCTACGTGGCCGGCGGCGTCGAATCGATCTCGTGCGTGCAGAACGAGATGAACCGGCACATGGTCCAGGAAGGCTGGCTCGTCCAGCACAAGCCCGAGATTTACTGGAACATGCTGCAGACCGCCGAGAACGTCGCGAAGCGCTACGGGATCGCGAAGGAGCGGCAGGACGAATACGGCGTGCAGTCGCAACTGCGTGCCGCAGCCGCGCAGGAAGCCGGGCGGTTCCGCGACGAGATCGTGCCGATCACCGTGCTCGCCGGCGTCGCCGACAAGGCGACGGGCCGGCTGTTCACGCAGGAGGTGACGGTGTCGGCCGACGAAGGCATTCGGCCCGACACGACGCTCGAAGGCGTGTCGAAGATCCGTTCGGCGGTGCCGGGCGGCGTGATCACCGCCGGCAACGCGAGCCAGTTCTCCGACGGCGCATCGGCGTGCGTCGTGATGAGCGCCGATGCCGCGCGGCGCGAAGGGCTGCAGCCGCTCGGCGTGTTCCGCGGCTTCGCGGTGGCCGGCTGCGAGCCGGACGAGATGGGCATCGGCCCGGTGTTCGCGGTGCCGAAGCTGCTGAAGCAGGCGGGGCTGAAAGTGGACGATATCGGTCTGTGGGAGCTGAACGAGGCATTCGCGGTGCAGGTGCTGTACTGCCGCGACACGCTCGGGATCCCCGAGGACCGCCTGAACGTGAACGGCGGCGCGATCGCGGTCGGCCACCCGTACGGCGTATCGGGCGCGCGCCTGACGGGCCACGCGCTGATCGAAGGCAAGCGACGCGGCGTGAAATACGTCGTGGTCACGATGTGCATCGGCGGCGGCCAGGGCGCGGCCGGCCTGTTCGAAATCGTCTGATCTTTTACCCGTGCGGCCGGCAGCCGCGGCCGGGCGCGGTGGAAGCCGTCGCCGCGGCGCGTATCCGCGATGGCCGGGCGCGATTCGTAACGAAGAGGGGGCAAACGCGGTCCGTCACGTGATGCCGTTTCCCCTTACTTGTCAAACGAATTGCGGGCCCTATACTTGCTCTGTCATTTGTCTTTCGGCGGGATGGGCCCTCGCGTGCGTCGCTCCGACGTACGCGACACGTTCCCGGCAGCCGGCGCAGATGCATCGTGCGTTTCCGGCGCCGTGGACGTTCGAACCACGCAGGCAGACCGAACGGGGACCAAATTGAGTGCGACCTATGCCACCGGGGAACCGCCGCGCGTCGTGAGCGCGGCCGCGAGGCTCTACGCAAAATGCCTGCTGATCGGATTTGCGTTGCTGCCGGCCTATCTGATCGTCTATCTGTGGGTTTTCAGCGACCCGCACGTCGTGTTCGAGAGCCATGTATTCCATGAGCTCGCGATCGCGGCCGCGACCCTCGAGGGCGCGTTCGTCACCTATGTGACATGGGTCTGCTACCGGTCGTCCGGCGAGCCGCTGCTGCGCTGGCTCACGCTCGGCTTCCTCGGCTTCGCGATGATCTACGCGTTGCACGGCGCGTTCACCGGGATGGCGCACCACCACATCTGGCTGTTCCTGCTGTACGGGCCCGCGTCGCGGCTGGTGATGTCGATCCTGCTGCTGACCGGCCTGCTGTCGTATTCCGAGCCGCCCGACCGCATCGAGAAGCGCACGCGCGCACGCACGTGGCTGCCGTGGATCGCGTTCTTCCTGATCGTCGACGTGGCGGTCGCGTACCTCGCGTATTCGCCCATCGCCGGCGCGCTCGGGACGCGGATGTCGATGGAAGGCGGCGCGCTCGTGTTTTCCCTGTTGAACGTCGGCGTGCTCCTCGCGCGGCGTATCCGTTCGCCGCTGATGGTGATCTACGGCGTGTCGATCATGGCGTTCGCGCTGTCGTCGCTCGCGTTCATCCTCGGCAAGCCGTGGAATCACATGTGGTGGCTCGCGCATGCCATCTTCGCGGGCGGGTTCTTCCTGCTCAGCTACGGCGTCGTGCAGGCGCTGCAGACGACGCGTTCGTTCTCCGCGATCTACAGCCAGGAAGACCTGATGAGCCGGCTGTCGGAGTCGATGGCGCGCACCGAGAGCGCGCTGCAGGAATTGCGGCGCACGAACCAGAAGCTCGAATACATGGCCGCCACCGATCCGATGACGGGCGCGTCGAACCGTCGCCAGTTCATCGCGCAGGTCGAGCGCGAGATCGTGCGCGCGGAACGCGACGGCACGCCGTTCTGCCTGCTCGCGCTCGATCTCGACAATTTCAAGAACATCAACGGCGCATACGGGCACCAGATCGGCGACGAAGTGCTGCGCGGCGTCGTGCGCCAGTGTCTCGAGGCGATTCGTCCGGCGGGGGCGCTCGCGCGCGTGGGCGGCGAGGAGTTCATGGCGCTGTTGCCGGAGATGCCGCTCGAAGGCGCGCGCATGACGGCCGAGCGTGTCCGCTCGTCGATCTCGAGCTCGCCGTTCGGGCTGGATTTCAAGCGCGTGCAGGTGACGGTCAGCGTCGGCGTTGCGCAGTACGGCGTCGACGGCAGCACGGTCGATGCGTTGCTGCGGGCGGTCGACGAGCGCTTGTATCAGGCGAAGCGGGACGGACGCAACCGGGTCGTGTCGCGGTGACGGCATAGCCGTGATCGCCTGGTCGCGCGGACGGGTGGCCGCTACCGAATTCGTCCATATTCCCGTGGCGCCCGACGCGTGAATGCACGGCGATTTCACGCGATTTCGATTGATACGGGTCGACGACGTGCTCCGGGATGCGGATCGATCGAGATGCGCAAATTTTTCCGTTACACGAGATGTGCGGGATAAATTGTTCTGAGTCGGGTAATTGTTACTGTTTTCAAAAATTGAAAACTTCGCCCGAATATTGCGAATTTAGAAAATCGAGTGAAATAACGTCAGACGAAATTTACTGATGTCTGTACCCTGCATTAAAATCCGTTCGCGCCACTCAGGTGCTAACGGAATGGAGTTAAAAATAAAATGGGGGCTGCGGGCATTATCGACCAGATGCGATCCGGATTGCTTCAAAGGGAGAGACTGGTCAAGATTGATACGCCGCTGGGTGACAACGCACTGCTGGTGCAGCGTATGGTCGGGCAAAGCAGGGCCGGGCGCGATTACGGATTTACGGTCGATGTGGCGTCCCTGAACGAATCGATCGAACTCAAGAGCCTGATTGCGCAGCCGGTGACGCTCTGGTTGCAGCAGTCCGACAAGTCTTATCGGGCAGTGCACGGTTACGTGCATACCGCGCGGCGACTCGGTTCCGATGGGGGGTTGACCAGCTATCAACTGGAATTCGCGTCCTGGCTGCATTTCCTGCGCTTCCGCAAGGATGCACGTATCTGGCAGGAAACGGCGGTCGACGAGATCATCAGCCAGGTATTCAACCGGCATCCGCAGGCGGCCGGCGCTTTCCGTTTTGCATTGAGCCGCCCGGCGCAAATCAGGTCGTTTTGCGTGCAGTACGAGGACGACTGGAATTTCGTGCACCGCCTGATGGAAATCGAAGGCTGGTATGGTTTCTTCGAGCAGGCGGAGGACGGTAAATCGCACACGCTCGTCGTGACCGACGATCTCTACGCATTCGAGCCCCTTGCGCCTGAAACGGTGCCGTTTTATCACGCCGGCGCAAATAGCGAAACGAACGCGCTCGTTCAATGGACCGCGACCCGAATGCTGCAGAGCGCATCGATCGCGACCAGCACGTTCGACTACAAGTCGCCGCGGGAGCGGAAAGTCACCGACATTCCCACGATGCCTGATCAGGGCGAACTGCCTTTGCAAACCGAGGTTTATGAATACACCGGTGCGTATTCATACCAGAAGCAGGATCGTGGCGACGCGCTGTCGAAAATCCGGATGGAGGAGTTCGAATCGCGCGCCAAGCGGTTCCATGGCGTCGGTTCGTTGCGCAATGTCGATGTCGGCCGCTGGTTCGAATTGTTCGATCATCCGGATCACGACGCGGATGCCCGCGAGAACCGGCAGTTCGCCGTGCTGGCGGTCGAGTGGGCGATCGAAAACAACCTGCCGGTTTCGACCGGCTCGGTCGAGTTTCCTCACAGCCTGCAATCGAAGTTGGCCGCGATCCGCGGGCGTTTCGACCCGGGCTCGTCGCCGGGCCTGCAGGTCGATGCCGATGACGGAAGCACGGGCTTTTTCGTCGCGACGTTCGAGGCGCAACGCCGCACGGTGCCGTTCCGCAGTCCGTTCGAGCACGCGAAACCGGTGATGCCGACGCAGACCGCTACCGTCGTCGGCCCGGCCGGAGAAGAGATCCATACCGACAAGTTCAACCGCGTGAAGGTGCGCATGCACTGGGATCGGTTGAACGATGGCGACGAGAACGCGTCCTGCTGGGTGCGCGTGTCTTACCCGAATGCCGGCGAGAACTGGGGTGGCATCTTCGTGCCGCGCGTCGGCCAGGAGGTCGTCATCACGTATATGGACGGCGACCCGGATCGCCCGCTCGTGACCGGCCGGGTTTTCAACGGCAGCAGCACGCCGCAATGGCATACCCAAGGGCAGCTTTCCGGTTTCAAGTCGAAGGAGTACAAGGGCTCGGGATACAACCAGCTCGTGCTCGACGATTCGTCCGGGCAGAACCGTGTGCACTTGTACAGTTCCCAAACGTCGGCGCAACTGAATCTCGGGTATCTGGTCGAGCAACGGGACAATAACCGCGGCGCGTATCGCGGGACGGGGTTCGAACTGGCGTCGGACGCCTATGGCGCGATCCGCACGCACAAGGGGCTCTATATCAGCACGTTCGGCCGGCCAGGGGCGAGCGGGGAACAGCTCGACGTGACCGAGGCGCGCGGCCAGTTGTCCGCCGCCGGCCAGCTGCTTGGCGCGACATCGGATACGGCGACCCAGCATGGTGCCGCCAGCATGGATGCGATCGCATCGCTGAAGCAGTTCACGGCGGCGACGCAAGCGCCGCAGGGGAGCGGGGCGGGCGGTTCGGGGACGGCCGGCGCCGGGTCGGCAAATGGATTCGGCGAGCCGGTGTTGCTGCTCGCATCGCCCAAGGGCGTCGGGGTGACGACACCGACGAGCGTGCATCTCCACGCGGGCGAGCACACCACGATGTCGGCCGGCAAGGACATCAACGTGGCGGTCGGCAAGAGCTTCGTGATGAATGCGGTCGAGCGCGTGAGCCTGCTCGCGTACAAGCTCGGCATGAAGTTGATCGCGGCGCGGGGCAAGCTGGAGATCCACGCGCAGCAGGACGGCATCGACATGATCGCGGCCAAGGGCATTCAGGTCACGTCGACGAGCGATTCGATCAGGATCACCGCGGATAAGGACATTCTGCTGACGTCCGGCGGTGCCTATATCCGGCTGAGCGGCGGCAAGATCGAGATCCACGCGCCGGGGGCCGTGGACATCAAGGGCGCCCAGCATGCGTTCTCCGGTCCTGCGCGCTACGACGGCAAGCCGCCGCCGTTGCCGAAGAGCATCGTCAACGACGAGCAGTTCATCCTCAAGGACGAGACGAGCGGCAAGATCATGCCGTTCGCGCCGTATCGAATCGAGGGTGAAGGCGGCCAAGTGCTCGCGCGCGGTGTGACGGATGCGGAAGGGAAAACGGTGCGCGTTTTCACGGGCACCAGCACGCATTCGCTGAAGATGTTCCATGAAGGCGAAGATGCGCCCGACACCATGACGACTTGAATACCAAAAATGGCAGATCAAACACTGGCAGGAATCGGCGCATCGAATCCGAACGAACACAGTCACGCCGACGCGAAAGGCAAACAGGGGCCGCTCTATTTCTTCCGTCCGTTCACGCCCGAGTTGCTCGTGTGCCCGGCCGAATCGGTGGAGTCGCTCGCGCGCGAAATTTCGCTGATGAACGGCTTGTCGGAGGATCTGATCGTCGCACGGCAGGAGCTCGGGCGCGCTCACGCGAACTGGCTCGCGCAGCAAGACAACACGGCATTGCGGCCGCAGCTCGAAGCGGCGCTGAAGGCGGCGGCGAAGAAGGAGGAGGCGGCGACTGCCAAGGTGCACCAGGCGCTCGCGGAAACCCCGGCGTTCAACAAGGACGGCGTCTGGGAGCTGATGCCGCTGATCAAGCGGAAATCCGGCGGCGAGCGATTCTCCGCGCAGCAGTTCGTCTATGTGCGCAGGGCGGCCATCGTTCCGATCTTCAAGCGGATCAAGCTCGATACCGACAAGCCGCAAATGAAGTCGTTCCTGGTCAAGGATCCGGCGACGGGCAAGCGGAAGATCGACCACGAAAAGGTTCACGACGCACTGAAGGAGGCGCTTCACAAGGTCTCGCTGCACGAGTGGAAGACGCCGCCGTGGGGGAACGAATGGGCGCCGGAATTTGCGGAATCGTTCAATAAGTGGGCGCAGTACAAAACCACCGAGCACGAAGGAGAGATGGCCGAGTTCTCCGCGGGCACGCAGATTCTGCGTTTCTTCGCGGGCGCCGGCATGAGCGCCAAGGCGGAGACGTCGTTCAAGACCTTCGACGACGCGTTGCACCTGCGCGGGGAAGTCGCGGTATCGGGAAAGGCCAAGGGCGAGATTGGCGGCAATCTGGCGTCGGGGAAACTCGAGGCGATGTTCTACCTGCCGACCAAGCAGGGCATGAAGCTGTGGATTCCGGCGCCGACCGAGCAGAAGGGCGGCGGTTTTTCGTGGGACAGTACGCCCGAAACGGAGCTCGGTTTCTTTCGCCTTTCCGTCAAATGCGGTGCGGAAGCGTCGTGCGGCGGCAGCCTGCTGGCCGAAGCCGGCCTCGAGTTCAAGCTCGGGCGCAACAATGTCCAGCAGATCAAAGGTTCGCCCGCGAAGCCCAATGTGCCCGCGTTGCTGCTGCCGCGGATGGACGTGACCAAGTTCGACGTGAAGGGCGATGTCGGCGGCGACCTCAAGGCGTTTGCCGGCGTCGAGGCGGAAGGGTCGATCGAGGGCGCGTTCGACTGGCGGCGCCCCGGTGCGAAGAAGGATACCTGGAACAAATTCGCGTCGGTCAAGCCGACGGGGAGCGGCCAGGCCGGTGCCGGTGCGCAGGCGGCTTTCCACGTGACTTACGACAGCGGCAAGTTCCGCGTGCTCGCGAAGCTGGGTGCATGCCTCGGTCTTGGACTCAAGGGCGAAGTGGAAGCGCTCGTCGATGCGATCGAGATCGCGGAATTCGCGTGGTGGGCCAAGACGCAGGTGGCCTATGCGGGCGACAAGAACATCAAGTACTTCGAGGACCAGGCTTTCAAGACGTTCGTGGCGATGTATACGCTCGTACTGGCGAAGGGCAAGAAGCTCGAGGAGATGGCGAACTACCTGGGGCGGACGCTGAGCGACCTCACCGACGAACTCACGGCCTACATCGCCTCGTCGCCGAGGAAGTTCGTCGAGGCCATTCGAAACGCCAACGACACGTTGCTGAACGGGCTGGCCGAGGTGAAAGGCTATATCGTCTATGCGCTGCAGCGGATCGGCAGCAATCTGGACGACCTTCGACGCGAAGCGGCGGAAGCGATCGAACGCGTGCTGTTGTCGGCGCAAATCACGAACGAGTTGACCAACGTGTACCAGTACGTGTCGCCCAACCTCGCGGAGAGAGCCGATGCGACGCTTGCCCGCAATACGATCGGGGGCTTCATCGGGATGGATCAGGTGGCCATGATCGAGCGCAGCAAACGGGACGAACCGGCCCCGGGCTACCGATTCGCGTTCAGCAATACGCATGACTATGCGATGCAGGTCGGGACGAGCGTCGCATGGCTCGATGCCGCGCCGACGGCTGGCGGCGGTACCATGTCGGCCTGACGGCGCAGCGCTGAACGAGAATGCATGAACGGTGAGGTCGAGATTGATGAGTGATTTGCGGAAGTCGTTGCGGGGAAAACCGAAGCGGTGGGTGATCGGCGGCGCGTTGCTCCTGTCGTCTGTCGCGATGGCTGCGAGCGACACGAATGCACCGCCGGACAAGGAGCGTCTGATCCGGGAAATTACGACGCCGTCGCCGCCGCACGATGTGTGGGAGCACATCAGCGTGGCCGTCCAGTGGACGTTTGGAAAGGTGCATGACGACACCATCCGGATTCTGCAGGATTACTTCCGGTCGTTGCCCGCGCCAACCGACACGGAGCTTGCCGATTTCCGTCGCGACATCGCCAGGGAATGGGTGGCCGTCAAGGGGGGCACGTTCCTGATGGGCGACTTCGGCCCCGAGAAATCCGCCGAGAAGCAGCCCTATTCGGCGAACGACGGCGCGGCGCCTGCGCACGACGTGACGCTCGACAGTTATTCGATTCTCAAGCACCGGGTCACGTACGCGCAGTACGACATCTATACGCGCGCCAATCATTTGCCGCCGATCATGACCGACTCGGCTTTCAAGTTCCAGTTTCGGTTCCCCGATTTTCCGGCAGGCGACGTGACGTGGAAGCAGGCCCGCGATTTTTGCACGTGGCTGGGCAAGGAATTGAACGCGCCGGTGGACTTGCCGACCGAGGCACAGTGGGAATACGCGGCGCGCTCGCGTGGGGAGCTGTGGGTGATACCCAGCAAGGCGGTTCCGGTCGTCGATGGCAAATACGGTCTCACGGACCTCGACGACACCATCGTGCGCATGGGCCGGGACAAGAGCCCGACGCCGTCGATCAGCCGTCCGGTCGGTACCTATGGCGACAACAGTATCGGCATGTCGGACGTGTTCGGCTACGGACGCGAATGGACCTACGACTGGTTCGACCAGAACTACTACAGCCGCAGCCCGAAGGCGAACCCGCGCGGCCCGGCAACGGGCACGTTGCGCAGCGTGCGTAACGGGACGGACAGCCGCGTGCGGCTCGTGATCGATCGCCGCGGCGAGCAGCCGGACAAGAAAGCCGTCGAGCTGGGCTTCCGTTGCGCGCTGAATCAGGGCGGGCCGGCGGGACCGTGATGAGCGAGCATGACGATCCGTACACGGCCGAGGTGGCATGTGCTGGTCCGCGCCGACGCGTGAACGCGTTCTTGCTGGTCGGTGTCGCGCTTCTGCTGAGTGCCGCCGTCTGGTTCTATGCATCGATCTCGGCGACTTCGCGCATGACGGAGACCGAAGCCGTCGTCGTCGGGTTTTCACACGACGGCGACGACGTCGGCCACTACCGCACCGTCTATCGGTTCGTCACCACCCGCGGCGAAACCGTCGAGGTGACGGGGCGGCTCGCCACGACGTCGCCGCGCGCCGATCCGGGCGACAAGGCCCGGCTCTATTACGACCCGGCGCATCCGGCCGACGGCGTGATATTCGCCGGGTTTTTCGAGCGGTGGTTCGGCGTAGGAATCCTGACCATTCTGGGTGCCGTGTTTGCGGGGATCGGTGTGCTGGTCGGGCGCGATCGCTCGTCGTCTTCTGAACATGGGCAAGCCGCCGCCCCTGCGCCCGATGCGAAATCCGGATCCAGCACCGGTGTCGGACCTGAATCCGAGGAAATGAGCATGATGGCCGGGCTCGCGCTCGTCGTCGGATTGCCGTTGTTGCTGGGTACCGGCCTGCTGGGCGGCGCGGGCGCGCTTTACCTGCACAACCAGAAGGAAATCCGCGATTACGTTCACACGACCGGGCAGATCGTGGAGATGGCGGAACGCAAACGCAGCGATCGAGGCGCCGTCCGCCTGTACTCGGCGATCGTCACGTTCAGGACGGACACCGGCCGGATCGTCACTTTCGCGCAGGGTTCGTCGTCCAGCGATACGCTGAATACCGGGGACACCGTTCGCGTGCTCTACGATCCCCGCAATCCCGACCGCGCGGTCGTGCGCAGCTTCGGCGAGCAGTGGGGGGCGATCCTGATCCTGAGCGCGATCGGATTGCCGTTTGTCGCAGGCGGCGCGGGCTTTGGCGGTTGGACTGCGCTGGATGCGTTGCGTCAACGCGGGACGAGGCGCAAGGCTCCCTGAGCGACGCAACGCGATAGGCGAAATGACTCTGCAAATCGCGTTCCTGCCGTTCTAACCAAAACGCGCGCCGTTGCTCGGCCGCGGCGATCCGGCACGGACGCCGGCCGGTCGCCGCACGATCGGCCCATCGGAGCCGCCAAGTTTGGTAGGCTTGGTGCCTGCCGCCATTTGCCGCATCGTGTCGCCGCATGTCGACGCGGCGAAAAGCGCGTATCGTCGCTGGAAGGTCGGACGACATCCGGTTCCTGCCGGCGTCGTGCCGGCCGCCCGCGACCGCCGGCAAATAGTGCAGACCGACAAACGACATGACGGGGGCGCATCGCCTGCTGGCCGCGCGGCGAGCCGGCATCGCGAACCCGACGAACAGGAGCAACGGAAGTGATCAGACATATCGTCATGTGGAAACTGAAGGAATCGGCCGAAGGCGGCACGCGCGCGCAGAACGCGCTGAAGCTGAAGGAAAAGCTCGAAGGCTGCCGCGATCTCGTGCCCGGGATCCTGCAGCTCGACGTCGGCGTGGCGACGCCGGGTCTCGATGCGACCAGCGACGTCGTGCTCGTGTCCGATTTCGTGGACCAGGCCGCGCTCGATGCGTACCAGGTGCACCCGGTTCACCAGGAAGTGAAGAAATTCGTCGTGGCGGTGGCCGAATCGCGCCAGTGCGTCGACTATCTGTCCGACAGCGCACGATGAGCGACGCGGCATCCCCGACGGACGGTCCGTCGATCGAAAGCCCGTTCGTCGACCTGCTCGGCGTGCGCCTCGTCTCCGCGAAGGACGGCACGAGCGAGATCGTGCTGCCGCTCGACGAACGGCACATGAACACGTGGAGCATCGCGCATGGCGGCGTGACGATGACGCTGTCGGACATCGCGCTCGCGATGGCCGCGCGCAGCCTGACCGATGACGGCGTCGGCGTCGTCACGGTCGAGATGAAGGTGAACTTCATGCAGCCCGGACGCGGCGAATTGCGCGCCTACGGGCGCGTGATGCATCGGTCGACGACGATGGCGTACTGCGAAGGCGAAGTGCGCGACAGCGACGGCAACTTCGTCGCGAAGGCGCTCGGCACGTTCAAGTACATGCGGCGGCTCGCGGTCGGCCGCGACATCAAGCGGCAACGCACGCGCACGGTGCCGGACGCGCAGCCCGGCCCGAGCGACGCGTAAGCGCTGCCACGCGCGGCCCTGCCCGGTGACAGGCAGGGCCGTTTCGTTTTGGGGCATCGGCGCGCGGGCTCCCGCGGCCGCAACGCCGCGCAAATGAAAACGAAGGAGGCAGCAATGAACACGGTCAACCGCCAGATCCTGCTCGTGTCGCGCCCGCAAGGTGCCGCGAGCGCCGACGACTTCCGCCTCGTCGAGACGCCGCTCGCGCCGCTCGCCGACGGCGAACTGCGCGTGCGCAACCATTTCCTGTCGCTCGATCCGTACATGCGCGGCCGCATGAACGACGCGAAGTCGTACGCGGAGCCGCAGCCGCTGAACGAAGTGATGATCGGCGGCACGGCGGGCGAGGTGGTCGAGTCGCGGCATCCGGATTTCGCGGTCGGCGAGCACGTGGTCGGCCAGTTCGGCTGGCAGGAGTACGGCACGTCGAACGGCAGCGGGCTGCGCAAGGTCGATACGTCGCGGGTGCCGCTGTCCGCATGGCTCGGCGTGACCGGCATGCCGGGCGTGACCGCGTGGGTCGGGCTGAACCGGATCATCGCGCCGAAGGCCGGCGACACCGTCGTCGTCAGCGCGGCGAGCGGCGCGGTCGGCAGCGTCGTCGGCCAGCTCGCGAAGCGCGCCGGATGCCGCGCGGTCGGCATCGCGGGCGGCCCCGACAAGTGCCGTTACGTGGTCGATACGCTCGGCTTCGACGCGTGCGTCGACTACAAGGCCGGCCGGCTCGCGGACGACCTGGCCGCCGCGACGCCGGACGGCGTCGACGGCTGCTTCGAGAACGTCGGCGGCGCGGTGCTCGACGCGACGATGGCGCGGATGAACGCGTTCGGCCGCATCGCCGTGTGCGGAATGATCTCCGCTTACGACGGCGCCGCCGCACCGCTCGCGAACCCCGGCCTGATCCTGCGTTCGCGGCTGACGATGCAGGGCTTCATCGTGTTCGAGCATCCCGACGCATGGCCGCCCGCGCTGGCGGAGTTGAGCGAACTCGTCGCGACGAAGCAGCTGCATTACCGCGAGACGATCGCGTACGGGCTCGAGCGCGCGCCGGACGCGTTCCTCGGCCTTTTGAAGGGCCACAATTTCGGCAAGCAGCTCGTGCAACTCGTGTGAGCCGCGCGTGGCATCATGTGACGCTTGTCCGTTCACGGCGCCAAGCGCCGTCCTCACCGATGCCGCTGAATCCGAAGATCGCCCAGGTGCTCGACATGGTCGAACGCGCGAAACGTCCGTCCTATCACCAGCAGACACCGCAGCAGGCCCGCGCCGCGTACGAGAAGAGCGCGCCGATCCTCGACGTCGCGCCGGCGCCGATGCATTCGATCGAAGCGTGCGTCGTGCCCACGCGCGACGGCCGCACGATCGGCGCGCGGCTGTATCTGCCGGTCGAGCCGAGCCTCGCCGAACCGCTGCCCGCGCTCGTCTACTACCACGGCGGCGGCTTCACGGTCGGCAGCATCGATACGCATGACGCGCTGTGCCGGATGTTCGCGCGCGACGCGCAGTGCGCGGTGCTGTCGGTCGACTACCGGCTCGCGCCCGAGCACAAATTCCCGACCGCGGTGAACGACGCGGACGACGCCTTGCGCTGGCTGCATCGCGAGGCCGCGGCATTCGGCATCGACGCCGCGCGACTGGCGGTCGGCGGCGACAGCGCGGGCGGCACGCTGGCGACCGTCTGCGCGGTGCTCGCGCGCGATGCGGGTATCGATCTTGCGCTGCAGATGCTGATCTATCCGGGCGTGACGGGCCACCAGGACACCGAATCGCACGCGCGCCTCGCGAGCGGCTACCTGCTGACGCAGGACACGATCCAGTGGTTCTTCGGGCAATACGTCCGCGACCGGTCGGATCGCGACGACTGGCGCTTCGCGCCGCTCGACGGCAAGCGCGATGCGCCGTCGTTCGCGGGCGTCGCGCCGGCATGGATCGCGACGGCCGAATACGATCCGCTGAGCGACGAAGGCGCCGCATACGCGGACAAGCTGCGCGCGGCCGGCAACACGGTCACGCTGGTCTGTTATCCGGGAATGATCCACGAGTTCTTCAAGATGGGCGGCTACGTGCCCGAAGTACGGGCCGCGCATGCCGACGCGGTCGCGGCGCTCAGGGCCGCATTCGACGACGCTTGATCACGTTTGAGGCGGCGTGCGGTGCCGCGCGGAGGAAGCGATGACCGACGGCTGGGTGGAAACGGGCGACTGGGCGGTGCTGGGCGGCGATGCCGCGCGTATCCGCGATGCGGTGTTCGTGCGCGAGCAGCGGATTCCGCCGGAATGGGAGCTCGACGACGAGGATCCGCTGTCGCTGCATGCGGTCGCGTACCGGGTCGACACGGCGACCGGTGCGCGTCGCGCGATCGCCACCGGGCGGCTGCTGCCGTCCGGCACGATCGGCCGCGTCGCGGTGCTGGCCGACGCGCGCGGGCAGGGCACCGGGTCGGCCGTGCTGCACGCGCTGCTCGATGCGGCGCGGCACCGCGGCGAACCGGTCGTGCGGCTCTACGCGCTGGATGCCGCGGTGTCGTTTTACGAGCGGCACGGCTTCGCGGCCGTCGGCGAACCGTTCGTCGAAGTCGGCGTGCGGCACGTCGAGATGGCGCGCGCGCCGTAGCGCCGCGCGCCCGTTCAGCGCGGCTTCGTCGCGTCGATGTCGAACGTGAACGCGCGCTCGAACGTGCCCGGCCGCACGGTGCGGTGCGAGCCGTCGTCGTCGCAGCGTTCCTTGATGTCGACCGTCAATCGCACGCCTTCCTTCATCGTCACGCGCAGCGCGGTGGTGCCGCGCGTGCCGTATTCGGGCGTTTCGATGAACGCGGCGGACAGCGCGCGTTCGCGCTCGATCGGGATGCCCGTGTGCGGCAGCGCATCGTCGTCGGCGACATGCGTGTCGCGCATCAGCTCGATCAGCTCGTCGAGCGACGGCGTCGGGTTGTCGGTCAGCAGCGTGCCGAGCTCCGCGCGCTTGCGCACGACTTTCGGCCAGGGCGTGTCGAGCCGCGCATTCGACAGCGCGTGCACGCCGGCGGCGACCGCCACCGGCGCGGCGACGCCGGTTTCGCCTTCGGCCGCGCGGTTGCAGAGCCATGCGAGCTCGCGGCGCTTCCAGTCGCCGACGAGCAGGTTGAAGCCGTTGTACACGGCCGCGTGCTCGGCCAGTTCGCCGAGGTAATCGAGCGGCGCGACCGACTCGCCGCCGAGGAAGTCGGATACGAGCTTGCCGCGGGTCGGCGCGCCCGCGCGAATGTCGAACGGCGCGCGGTAGTTCGTCAGCGCCGCGAAGCGGCCGTCGCGCGACACGCCGAGCCACGTGCCGCCGGCTTCGAGATCGCGGCCGGCCAGCACGCCCGGGACGTCTTCCCACCATGAAAGCGGCGCACTCGTACGACGAAAGAACTCGTCGCGGTTGGCGGTGAGGGTAAAGACGGGACCGGCGGCGGCATCAGGCTGCCAGTCGAAGGCAATCAGACACATCGGGCGAATCTCTCGCAGGAAACATCGGGCGCCGGCTGCAACGTGCGAACCGGCGCGCGAACGGGTTATCAGTGCATCACACTTCCGTCGGCCACGTGTACGGCAGCGCGTCGAACGCCAGCGCCGGACCGTCGGCCGAACCGAGGTGCACCGTGCCGCTGTCGAGCGCGGCGAGCTTGATCTCGACGAGTGCGTCGACGCCGCCCGCTGGCGCGGCCGCCGCGTTGACGATCATCCCGCACGGCTGGCCCGGATCGTCGCTGTGGAACAGCTCGATGCCGGCGTGCACGGTGTCGGTCTCGCCGGCGACGTGCGCGAGTGCGGTGCGGCGCTTGATCGTCCCGCGATACTGGCTGCGCGCGACGATTTCCTGGCCAGGGTAGCACCCCTTCCTGAAGTTAACGGCGCCGATCACGTCGAAGTTGACCATCTGCGGCACGAACTGTTCGACGGCCGGCTGCGTGATGCGCGGCTCGCCCGCGCGAATGTCGAGCCAGTCCCACACGGCAGGCGACACCACCGGCAGCGTGCCGGCGAGCGCGGCGACGCGTGCGTCGACTTCCGCGCGCGGCCCGATCCACAGGTAGCGCTTGCGGCCGGCCGCATCCGGCACGCGGATCAGCGCGCCGGCCGGGCCGTCGACCTTCACGTGCACGCCGTCCGGCAGCGCATCGAAGATGCCCGACAGCGCGTCGCGCACGTCGCCGGCGAAGCCGACCACCGCGAGCGTGTCGCTCGCATCCGTGAGCTTCGCCTTCGCGCGCAGCACGAACATCGACAGCCGTTTCTGCACGGCGGCCTGCACGTCCTTCGAGACCAGCAGGCGCACGCCGTGACCGGCGCGCCACGCGAGGAACGACGCGAGCAGGCGGCCCTTCGGCGAACAATAGCCGGACAGGCGCGCGCTCGCGGCATCGAGATGCTCGATGTCGTTGGTGAGCTGGCTGTGCAGGAACGTCGCGGCGTCGTCGCCGGCCACGTCGATCACGCCGAACTGCTGCAGCGGCATGCAGGCGCCCGGCGCATCGAAATCGGCGGCGGACGGGCGGGGGAAAACGGGAAGCGAGGCGGATGCGGCCTGGGCAGCCGGTGAAGCGAACGGTGTGCTCATGGAATGAGGGAACAGTCAACCCTGACTTTGACGGAGGCGAGCAAGTATTATATGGGTCTTACCTCAGTCACGTTTCCATGTCCCTACTGAAGAAATGCGCCGCGACGGTCGCGGCGCTGGCCGTCGTTGTGGCCGCTGCCGTCGCGGGCGGCGGGTATTACTGGGCGAGCCGGCCGCTGCTGCTGGGCGCCGCGTCGCTCGACGTCACGATCAAGCCGCGCAGCAGCGTGAAAAGCGTCGCGGTGCAGCTCAAGCGCGGCGGCGTGCCGATCGAGCCGTTCGGCTTCGTCGCGATGACGCGGCTGCTCGGGCTGTCGAGCCGGCTGAAGTCCGGCAACTACGAATTCAAGACCGGGATCACGCCCTATGAAGTGTTGCAGAAGATCGCGCGTGGCGACGTGAACGAATACGTCGCCACGGTCATCGAAGGCTGGACCTTCCGGCGCATGCGTGCGGAGCTCGACGGCAATCCCGATCTGGTGCACGCGACGGCCGGCATGAGCGATGCCGAGCTGCTGCGCGCGATCGGCGCGCCGGACACCGCTGTCCAGCGCGGCAGCGGCGAGGGGCTGTTCTTTCCCGACACCTACCTGTTCGACAAGGGCACGAGCGACCTGAACATCTACCGGCGCGCGTACCACCTGATGCAGACGCGCCTCGACGAAGCGTGGGCCGCGCGCGCGCCGGGGCTGCCGTACAAGTCACCTTACGACGCGCTGACGATCGCATCGATCGTCGAAAAGGAAACGGGCCATGCGGCCGATCGCGCGTTCGTCGCGGCCGTGTTCGCGAACCGGCTGCGCATCGGGATGCCGCTGCAGACCGATCCGTCGGTGATCTACGGCCTCGGCGACGCGTACGACGGCCGCCTGCGCAAGCGCGACCTGCAGGCGGACACTCCTTACAATACCTATACGCGCCGCGGGCTGCCGCCGACGCCGATTGCCCTGCCGGGCGTCGCGTCGCTGCAGGCGGCGATCAATCCGGCCCCGACGAGCGCGCTGTATTTCGTCGCGAAGGGGGACGGCACGAGCGTGTTCTCGGACACGCTCGGCGATCACAACAAGGCCGTGGACAAGTACATACGAGGTCAATAAATGGCGAGCGGTAAATTCATCACGTTCGAAGGCATCGACGGGGCGGGGAAGACCACCCACCTGCAATGGTTCTGCGAACGCCTGCAAGGCAAGCTGGCCGCGAGCGGCCGGCAGATCGTCGTCACGCGCGAGCCGGGCGGCACGCAGCTCGGCGAGAAGCTGCGCGAGATCCTGTTGAACCAGCCGATGGATCTCGAGACCGAGGCGCTGCTGATGTTCGCGGCGCGCCGCGAGCATCTCGCGCTCGTGATCGAACCCGCGCTCGCGCGCGGCGACTGGGTCGTGTCCGATCGCTTCACCGACGCGACGTTCGCGTACCAGGGTGGCGGCCGCGGGCTGCCGCGCGACAAGCTCGAGACGCTCGAGCGCTGGGTGCAGGGCGGGTTCCAGCCCGACCTGACGGTGCTGTTCGACGTCGCGCCGCAGGTGGCGAGCGAGCGCCGCGGCGCCGCCCGCATGCCCGACAAGTTCGAAAGCGAGTCGGATGCGTTCTTCTCGCGCACGCGCAGCGAATACCTGCGCCGCGCGGAAGAGGCGCCGCACCGCTTCGCGATCGTCGACGCGACGCAGTCGATTCCCGAGATCCGCCAGCAGCTCGAACGCGTGCTCGCCGCGCTGTAACACGCAAGGAACGCACCACATGATCTATCCGTGGCAGACCGACGACTGGAACCGCCTGCAGCAACTGCGTGCGCAATGGCCGCATGCGCTGCTGCTGCACGGCCAGGCCGGGATCGGCAAGCTGCAGTTCGCGCAGCATCTCGCCCAGGGCTTCCTGTGCGAAGCGCCGCAGCCGAACGGCGAGCCGTGCGGCACCTGCGCGGCCTGCACATGGTTCGCGCAAGGCAACCATCCGGACTACCGGATCGTGCTGCCGGAGGCGCTCGCCGGCGAAGCGCCGGGCGCGGCCGACGATGCGAAGCCGGCCGACGCGGACGACGGCGGCAAGAAGACGCGCGCACCCAGCAAGGAAATCAAGATCGAGCAGGTGCGTGCGCTGCTCGACTTTTGCGGCGTCGGCTCGCACCGCGGCGGCGCGCGCGTCGTCGTGCTGTATCCGGCCGAGGCACTGAACGTCGCCGCGTCGAACGCGTTGCTGAAGACGCTCGAGGAGCCGCCGTCGGGCGTCGTGTTCCTGCTGGTGTCGGCGCGCATCGACCGGTTGCTGCCGACGATCATCAGCCGTTGCCGTCAGTGGCCGATGACCGTGCCGGCGCCCGAGACGGCACAGGCGTGGCTCGCGGCACAAGGCGTGGCCGATGCGCGTGCGCTGCTCGCCGAAGCCGGCGGCGCGCCGCTTGCCGCGCTGGCGCTCGCGAGCGACGAGAACCGGCCGTTGCGCGACTTCACGCTCGGCCAGCTCGCGGCCGGCGCCGCGTGCGATCCGTTCGCGTGCGGCGAGGCGCTGCAGAAGCTGCCGATGCCGCTCGTGCTCGGCTGGTTGCAGCGCTGGCTGTACGATCTGCTCGCGCAGCGGATGGCGGGCGCGCCGCGCTACTTCCCGACGCATGCCGCGGCGCTCGCGCGCTGCGCGGAAGCCGTCGACGCGAATGCGTTCGCGCGTTTCATGAAGGCCGTGACGCGCCAGCGCACCGTCGAGAATCATCCGCTCAACGCGCGGCTCGTATTCGAGGAACTGTTTCTCGGTTATCGGGAAATGTTCGCATGAGCGCGGATTGTTTCCGCCGGATAGGGAAACGATTGCCGGCGAGCGCATGAGCGCCCGCCTTACGTATTCAGGAAACACGATGTTCGTCGATTCTCACTGCCACATCAATTTCAACGGCCTCGCCGACCGCCTGCCGGCCGTGCTGGAGAACATGCGCGAGCACGACGTCACGCACGCGCTGTGCGTGTCGGTCGACTTCGAGACACTGCCCGACGTGCTCGCGATCGCCGAAGCGCACGACAACGTGTACGCGTCGGTCGGCGTGCATCCCGATCACGAGGACATGCGCGAACCGACGCTCGCCGAGCTGATCGAGCTGGCCGCGCACCCGAAGGTCGTCGCGATCGGCGAGACGGGCCTCGACTATTACCGGCTCGAAGGCCGCTCGATCGACGACATGGAATGGCAGCGCGAACGCTTTCGCACGCATATCCGCGCGGCGACTGCGACGATGAAGCCGCTGATCATCCACACGCGCTCGTCGTCCGAAGATACGCTGCGGATCATGGCCGAGGAGCGCGCGGACGTGCCGGGCGGCGTGATGCACTGTTTCACCGAGCCGTGGCCGGTCGCCGAGCAGGCGCTCGCGCAGAATTTCCATATCTCGCTGTCGGGCATCGTCACGTTCAAGAACGCGACCGACGTGCAGGACGTCGCGCGGCGCGTGCCGCTCGAGCGGTTGCTGATCGAGACCGACTCGCCGTACCTCGCGCCGGTGCCGTACCGCGGCAAGCCGAATGAACCTGCGTACGTCAGCCATGTCGGACGCTTTATCGCAGCGGAGCGCGGGATCGCCGTCGAGGCGCTCGCCGATGCGACCACGCAAAACTTTTTCCGGCTGTTCAAGATCGCGCGCTAACGACGCGCGGCACAGCCCACAACCCAGGGAAGGAGCCCACAACAATGACGAAGCCGACCACCTATCTGCCGAAGCGCGCACTCGTCGCCGCCGCGCTCGTCGCGAGCGGCCTGTTTGCCGCCGCCGGCGCGCACGCCGAGTCGCTCGACGCTGTCGTGAAGGCGGTCAAGTTCGACGACATCGCCGACATCGGCAAGCAGCTGAAGAGCGGCAAGCTCGATCCGAACACGCTCGCGCCGAACGGCGACCCGCTCATCGTGATCGCCGCGCGCGAGAAGTCCGACAAGGTCGCCGCCGCGCTCGCCACGACACCGAACGTCGACCTCGAGAAGGAAGACAAGGCCGGCGAGAACGCGCTGATGCTCGCGTCGCTGAACGGTGACGTCGGGCTCGTCAAGCTGCTGATCGACAAGGGCGCGGAAGTCAGCAAGAAGGGCTGGGCGCCGCTGCACTACGCGGCCACCAACGGCCAGGACGCGGTCGTGAAGATCCTGCTCGACCACGACGCCTACATCGACACCGCGTCGCCGAACGGCACGACGCCGCTGATGATGGCCGCGCGCGGCAACCATGCGTCGACGGTCACGCTGCTGCTCGACCAGGGCGCCGATCCGCAGGTCAAGAACCAGCTCGGCATCACCGCGCTCGAGTTCGCGAAGCATTACAACGCGCCGGACGCGATCGACATCCTGAGCAAGCGGACGGTGCGCATCGGCGCATCGGCGCCGGCGGATGCCCAAAAGAGTGCAAAATGACGGTTTCGGCGCGACGACGGGCGCGCCCGGCCGGCCGGAAACCGGCTGGCAGCGGGCGTCGGCCGTCGCGCCGGTCAGCGCAGTGAGCGGCCTGCGGGCCGCATTGACATAAGGAACACCATGTTGCGGGCTATGTTTTGTGCCGCGGCGTTTGCCGTGCCGTTGTCGGCGGCGGCATTCACGGGCGCGGATCTCGACCGGCTGTGCGCGAAGACGGACGTCAAGTCGCGAGCGTCGTGCGCGGCCTACATCGAAGGCGCCGCCGACGGCGTCTACAACACCATCGACGCGATCGGCGGCACCACCGGGCCGCGCGTCGGGCAGTATTTCTGCCTGCCGCCCGACATCCGGGCGCAGCAGATGACCGACGCGGTGCGCAAGTACATCGCGGAGAATCCGAAGCTGGCCGACTACAACGCGAGCACCGCGGTGTCGCTCGGTCTCGGCAAGGCGTTTCCCTGCAAGGGCGGTAGCTGATCTGACGCCGCGTCCGGGTGCGTGCGACGCCCGGACATCGCCGACGCATCCAGGACGAGGCCCGCGCGCCTCATAACCGAAGCATCCCGGGCGCCGATGATTTCAATCGAGGAACTGCAGCGCATCGCCGATGCGCCGTTGCATTCGTGGCTCGGCACGCTGTTCGTGTCGATCGCCGTCGTGCTTGTCGTCGTGATCGTGCATCGACTCGGCGCACGTATCGTCAAGCGTATCGCGCAGCCGTATCCGCTGATGAGCGTGATCCTGCGCTACATCGACAAATCGTCGCTCGTCACGCTCGCGTTGCTCGCGCTCGAGTTCGTGTGGATCCAGGCGGACGACGGCATGTCGTTCGTGCGCGGGATGCGCACCGCGGCCGCGGTCGGCTCGATCGTCTCGCTGACCTGGCTGCTGGTGCGGCTCGCGGCCGGCGTCGGCGACGCGATCATCCAGGCCCATCCGATGGATACGGCCGACAATCTCCATGCGCGGCGCGTTCATACGCAGGCCAAGGTGCTCGTGCGGACCATCATGGTGCTGATCGTGATCATCGGCACGGGCGCCGCGCTGATGACGTTCCCGAACGTGCGCCAGATCGGCGCGAGCCTGCTGGCGTCGGCCGGTGTCGCCGGCCTCGTCGCCGGTATCGCCGCGCGGCCGGTGCTCGGCAATCTGATCGCCGGGCTGCAGATCGCGCTCACGCAACCGATCCGGCTCGACGACGTGGTCGTGATCCAGGGCGAGTGGGGGCGCATCGAGGAAATCACCGGCTCGTTCGTGTCGGTGCGGCTGTGGGATCAGCGGCGGCTCGTCGTCCCGCTGCAGTGGATCATCGAAAACCCGTTCACGAACTGGACGCGCAGCAGCTCGCAGATCATCGGCACGGTGTTCCTGTCGGTCGACTACCGCACGCCGCTCGCGCCGCTGCGCGAAGAGCTGGCGCGGCTCGTCCATGCGGCGCCCGAATGGGACGGCCGCGTGCAGGTGCTGCAGGTGACCGACGCGACCGAGCGCACGATGCAGTTGCGTGCGCTCGTGAGCGCCGTCGATTCGTCGGCGTGCTGGGATCTGCGCTGCCGCGTGCGCGAGGGGCTGATCGCGTACCTGCAGGCGCGCTATCCGCAATGCCTGCCGCGCAACCGGATGGAGCTGTTTCCGCACGAATCCGCGCCCGATGCGCCGAATCCCGAACGGCCGCACGCGCGGTCGCCTGCCGCCAGCACGGCGGCCAATACCGCGGCCGATCCGCAGGCCGTCGACGGCCGCTGAACGCGGCCCGGCGCCTGCTGCCGTTTCCCGTTTCCGATTCCCATGACCGCGCTGAAGACGCTCGCCATCGCCAACTACCGCTCGTTGCGCGAGCTGATCGTGCCGCTTGCGGCGCTCAACGTCGTGACGGGGCCGAACGGCAGCGGCAAGTCGAGCGTGTACCGCGCACTGCGGCTGCTCGCCGACACAGCGCAGGGCCGCGTGATTCCGTCGCTCGCGCGCGAAGGCGGGCTGCCGTCGACGCTGTGGGCCGGCCCCGAGCGCTTCTCGCGCGCGATGTTGAGCGGCGACACGCCGGTGACGGGCACGGTGCGCAACGGCCCCGTGAGCCTCAGGCTCGGCTTCGCGTGCGACGATTTCGGCTACGCGATCGATCTCGGCCTGCCGGTGAAGAACGACGCGACGATGTTTCGCCTCGATCCCGTCGTGAAGCGCGAATGCATCTGGGGTGGCGCGCTGCCGCGCCCGTCGACGCTGCTGGTCGACCGGCAGGGCGCGCAGATTCGCGCGCGCACCGCCGCGGGCGACTGGTACACCGTACCGCAGACGGTCGCGGGCTTCGACAGCATGATGACCGAGTTCGCCGATCCGGTCGGCGCGCCGGAGATGATCGCGGTGCGCGAGCGGATCCGTTCGTGGCGCTTCTACGATCATTTCCGGACCGACGCGCAGGCGCCGGCCCGGGAGTCGCACATCGGCACGCATACACCGGTGCTGGCGGACGACGGCGCGGATCTCGCCGCCGCGCTGCAGACGATCCGCGAGATCGGCGATGCCGCGGCGCTCGATGCGGCGATCGACGACGCGTTCCCCGGCGCATCGATCGACATCGACAACCCGGGCGGCCGCGGCCGCTTCGACGTGCTGATGCGCCAGCCGGGGCTGCTGCGGCCGCTGTCGGCGGCCGAGCTGTCGGACGGCACGCTGCGCTACCTGCTGCTCGCGGCCGCGCTGCTGACGCCGCGCCCACCCGCGCTGATGGTGCTGAACGAGCCGGAGACGAGCCTGCATCCCGATCTGTTGCCGGCGCTCGGCCGTCTGATCGCGCAGGCGGCACAACGCTCGCAGGTGCTGGTCGTGTCGCATGCGGCGCGGCTCATCGCGACGCTCGAACGCGAGGCCGGCTGCGAGTCGCTGGTGCTCGACAAGCAACTGGGCGCGACCGGGCTCGTCGACGCCGACACGCGCGACCTGCCGCCGTGGAAGTGGCCGTCGCGCTGACGAGGGCCGACGGGCGCCGACGCGTGCTGTCACGCTGCCCGCGATCGTCGCGGGGGCGGCGTGGCCGCGGCGATGCGCCGGCATCTCCGCCACACGGGCGGGCGCGCGGCGGAATGTATCTGTCTGTAACAACCCCCATAAAATGCAAGACGGGCGCTTCCGGGCATCGGGATCGCGAATAATAATGAGATATCCGGCCGGCGCGATGCCGGCCTGCTCTGCACGGGATGGCGCGCGCGCGCGAGCGCGGCTGCCGATCCCGACCGAGGACACAGGAGACGTGGATCATGAGAATTGCCCAGATCGCCCCGCTGACCGAATCCGTTCCGCCGAAGCTGTACGGCGGCACGGAGCGCGTCGTGTCCTACATCACCGAGGCGCTCGTCGATCTCGGTCACGACGTGACGCTGTTCGCGAGCGGCGATTCGACGACGCGGGCGAAGCTCGAACCGGTATGGCCGCACGCGCTGCGGCTCGATGCGTCGATCCGCGACCGCGTCGCACCGCACATGCTGCTGATCGAGACGGTCGCGCGCCGGGCGAAGGACTTCGACGTGCTCCATTTCCACATGGACTACTACTCGTTTTCGGTCTTCAGCCGACAGGACACGCCGTTCGTCACGACGCTGCATGGCCGGCTCGACCTGCCCGAGCAGCAGCCGGTGTTCGACACGTTCAACACCGCGCCGGTGATCTCGATCTCGAACTCGCAGCGCCAGCCGCTGCCGCAGGCGAAGTGGCAGACCACCGTCCACCACGGGCTGCCCGACACGATGTACCTCCCGCAGCCCGTCGAGCCGCGCTATCTCGCGTTCCTCGGCCGCATCTCGCCGGAGAAGCGGGTCGACACGGCCATTCGCATCGCGCGCCAGTGCGGGCTGCCGATCCGGATCGCCGCGAAGATCGACGCGGCCGACCAGGAGTACTTCGAACGCGAGATCAAGCCGCTGTTCGCGCTGCCGCACGTCGAGTACGTCGGCGAGATCGCCGACCACCAGAAGGCCGAATTCCTGTCGGGCGCGCATGCGCTGCTGTTTCCGATCGACTGGCCGGAGCCGTTCGGGCTGGTGATGATCGAGGCGATGTCGTGCGGCACGCCGGTGATCGCGTTCAATCGCGGCGCCGTGCCGGAAGTGGTGGACGAAGGCGTGTCGGGTTTCATCGTCGAGGACGAGATCAGCGCGGTGGCCGCCGTAAACCGGCTGCATCTGCTGCCGCGCGCCCGCGTGCGGCAGCGCTTCGAGGAGCGCTTCACGTCGCGCCGGATGGCGCAGCAGTACGTCGACGTGTACCAGTCGCTGATTCGCGCGCAGAAGCGCTCGCGCTTCAAGGTGATCGACTCGACGACCTGAGCCGCCGCGCACGCACATGAAAAAACGGCGATGCCCGCAAGGACATCGCCGTTTGTCTGGCGCCCGCGCGCGGTGCGCACGGGCGAGGCGGCCGCCGCGTCAGATCTTCAGCTTCGTGACCTTCGTGCCGTTGATCGACACGTCGCCCATCAGGCCGGCGTTCGTCAGCACGATGACCTGGACCGGTGCGGTGGCCGTGGTCGTGTCGACCGCGCCATTCGCGCCCATCTTCACGAGCGCGACCGACGCGCCGGCACCCGCTGCCCAGCCGTCGGAGCCGCGGAATTCGTCGAGCGCGTCCTGCGTCATGAACAGGAACACGACCGCCTTCGACTGCGCGCCGGCCTGCAGGCCGACCGACAGCGACGACGTGTTGTAGTACCCGACGGTGCTGCCGCCGACGCGCAGCGCGCCGTTGCCGGTCTGGCCGCCGACGATGAAGCCGGCCTGGATCACGTCCGGGAAGACCAGCACGCCGCGCGACTTCGCGACGAGTTCACGCGAACCCTTGACCGTGGAATACAGCCGCGACAGCGTGGCGTCGACGCTCGAGTCGATTGCCTGACGCTTCGACGCGTTGGTCGCGGCGTTGTCGGGCTTGTCGGGCGTCGTGGTGCAACCGGTGAGCGCGAGGCTACCGACGATGAGCGCAGCGGCAGCTTTCAGCGCAAGATTCCGTTTTTGCATCGTTCTTCTCCATCGGATGATGTTCGGAGTGAGTCTCGCTCAAGGAGCGGCTCACGTCGGCAGTTATATCACAGCGGATTACAGTCTTTTTTCATTCCAACGTGAAAAAGCGTCAAATCGTTTGGAGGTGTCGCAGCGCGCCAACGAACGGATCGGCGCATGCACGCCGATGCGCCGCGCGTGCGGTCGGCGGCGGGCAGCGGAAAGGGACGGGGATGGGCAGGGCCCGCGGTGTCAGTGCGGAACGGGCGGCACCGGTGGCTTGATCTGCGGGCGCCGCAGTGCGCGGCGAATCAGCGCGATCACCACACCGCATGCGAACAGGAACGCGGCCGGCACGACCCAGTAGCCGACGAACGCATGCCACAGATAGCCGGCGAGCGTGTTGCGACGCACCACGTATTCGTCGCGGGCCGCCTGCTGGCGTGCCGCGTTGGCCGAGAGCACGTCGGCCGGGCAGCCGGCCGCGCGCGCTTCGTCAGGATCGCCATGGCACTTCGCGGCGGCGCCTGCCGCCTGCTGCGCGTCGGTCAGCTGCCAGGTCGTCAGCGCGAGCTGCAGGTCGGCCTTGTTGTACGCCATTTCCTCGCGGATCTCGCGCACGGCGACGATCGCGACGGGCACGGCCCAGAACACGATCACGATCACCCAGCGGCGAAACCAGCGGTGTTGTCTCCATGCCATCCATGCCTCCGTTTGACGCGGCGTGCGCGTTCGTCTGAGGGCGGCCCGATGGCGCGTCTTGTACTTGGGTGGGCCGCATTGCAGCCATCATAGAAGAAAACGCGGCGAATTGCCGCATCGGGTGTCGGCATCCGCACGGCATGCAGAGGAAGCGGCGGGAAGCGGGGCGGGAAGGCGGCCTGTGTCGGCGTGTGCGGCCGCGCGGTCGTCGTCCGCCGGCCGACGCGGCGACGCATCGGCCGCCAGGTCGCACGCGTCGATGTGCGCGCAACGAAAACAACGATGCCGCGCCCGCCGAAGCGGTGCGCGGCATTCGAGACGGGAGCGCCGGGACTTAGGCGGCCGGCTGGCTGCTCAGGCAGCTCTTCATGAACGCCTTGCGGTCGTCGCCCTTCTTGTCCGCGGCCTGGGTGTTGCAGGCCTTCATTTTTTCCTGCTGCGTCATCTTCTTCGCGGGCTTGGCCGACAGGCAGTCCTTCATGAACGCCTTGCGTTCGTCGCCCGTCTTGCCGGCAGCCTGCGTGTTACAGGCCTTCATCTTGTCCTGCTGGCTGTTCGCGGCGAAAGCCGGGGAAGCCAGCATGCCGCCGAGAAGCACTGCGGCTACGAGCGATTGGATCTTCATTTCGACACTCCCATGGGGTGAATTGCGTTTTATATCGACGCCGTCACGAAACCCGGCGCAACGGGAACAGGGCCGCATCGCGCCGCGCGCACCGATTATGGCAAATCAATGTGAAAACACCAGAACGGCCTTCGTATAACGCCGCGGGCGGCACCATCGTTGACGGCGGGCCGCGCGCCGGCGATCGGGACAAACCATGACGCGGGGCGACCGGCGGCGATGCCGGATGCCGGACCTACCGGATGCCGGCCGCGAGCCATTACAATCGCGGCCATGAACACTCCGAACCCCGCATCCCCCTCGTCCGCGGCAGCCCTGCCGCGCATCGCCGTACTCGCCACCGGCGGCACGATCGCCGGCGCCGCGCCGGACGCGACCAGCACGGCCGGCTATCAGGCCGGCGCGCTCGGCGTCAATTTCCTGCTCGACGCGGTGCCGGCGCTCGCATCGGTCGCGCGCGTCGCCGCGGAGCAGGTCGCCAGCATCGACAGCAAGGATCTCGCGCTGCCGCTGTGGAACACGCTCGCGGCGCGCATCGATGCGCTGATGGCCGATCCGGACATCGACGGCATCGTGATCACGCACGGCACCGACACGCTCGAGGAAACCGCGTACGCGCTGCATCTGGTCGTGACCGGCGACAAGCCCGTCGTGCTGACCGCCGCGATGCGGCCGGCCACCGCGCTGTCGTCCGACGGCCCGCTGAACCTGCTGAACGCGGTGACGGTCGCCGGTCATCCGGCCGCGCGCGGGCAGGGCGTGCTCGTCGCGTTCAACAACCGGATCCACGGCGCGCGCGACGTCGTGAAGACGAGCACCTACGCGGTCGACGCATTCCAGACGCCGGAACTCGGCGCACTCGGCTGGGTGCAGGACGGCCGCGTCGAATTCGCGCGCCGCGTCACGCGTTCGCGCGATGCGCAACTGGCGATTGCCGCTGCGTGGCCGCCCGTCGAAATCGTCACGAGCTATGCGGGCGTGACGCGCACGGCCGTCGATGCGCTCGTTGCGGCCGGCGTGCGCGGGCTCGTCGTCGCGGGCACCGGCAACGGATCGATCCATGCGACGCTGCAGGCGGCGCTCGCCGATGCGGTGAACGCGGGGGTGGCGGTGGTGCGCGCGTCGCGCGTCGGCTCGGGCCACGTGATGCGCAACGGCGCCGCGAACGACGACGCGCTCGGCTTCGTGAGCGCCGGGTCGCTGAGCCCGTTCAAGGCACGCGTGCTGCTGATGCTCGCGCTCGCGAACGGCATCCAGGATCGCGGCGCGCTGCAGCGCGCATTCGACACGCTGTAAGCGACGGCACGCCCCTTGGGCGTGCGCAGCGCGCACGAAGCGCATACGAAAAAGGCAGGCCGCGCGGCCTGCCTTTTCTACGTCGGTGCTGCGCGAATGCTCAGGACTGCGGCGGAATCACGAGCTTCTGGCCCGGATAGATCCGGTCCGGGCTCGACAGCATCGGCTTGTTCGCCTCGAAGATCACCGGGTACTTGTTCGCGTCGCCGTAGACTTCCTTGGCGATCGCCGACAGCGTGTCGCCCGACTTCACGTCGTGGTACTGGACTTCCGGATCGTCCGGCTGCAGATCGTCGTCGTTCACGCCCGCGACGCCCTGCACGTTGCCGGCCGCGACCTTGACCTTCGCCTTCGTGTCGAGATCGGCGACGCTGCCCGACAGCGTGACCGTGCGCGACGCGCCGTCGAACGCGACGGTCAGGTTCGACGTATCGAGACCTTGCGTGCTGATGTAGTTCTTGATTGCATCGGCCGCGGTCTGGTTCGCGGCATTCGGATCGGTTGCCGCTTGCGCGTCGGCGTGACCCAGCAGTTTTTCACCCGCCTCTTTGATAAACGAAAGAAGACCCATCGCTGCACTCCCTAGGTGGTTGAACAGAAAACGCGCCGTGAAGTGGCGAAAAAAACACCGCGCTGGACGCGGCCACCGGAGGTGTGCGCAAGCGCGGCGAATTTCTCGAAAGGCGTGGCGAAAGTGTAGGCGTTCGTCGCGACGATTGCATGAAAAATCGCGCGCACGAACGTAAAGAAGTGTAATACGCGAAATCCGACAGGCGGACACCCGACGACGACGTCTGACCGACCAAGGCTTCCCCGGCGCCGCCGGGTGCCGCTGCGGACCCCACCACGCCGCTCTCAGCCCAGAGCGACGTTTTTCGCCCCGTCGCGCATGCGTCTGGCAATGCGCGGCGGGGCGCCCCACCGTGATGCGCGCATGCACGCGCATCGCTGCGACCGGCCGCGAGCCGGTTCGCGTGTATTCGTCGCGCGCGTTCGCCATCGCGGCGAAACGCGCGTCATTGCATCCGCGTTACGCGGCCGGCGTCTGGCCGATTTCGAAATTCGACATGATCTCGAGCGCACGCACGAGCGCCGAGTGATCCCATGCCTTGCCGCCGTGCGATGCGCACACGCTGAACAGTTGCTGCGCGCTGGCCGTGTGCGGCAGTGCGAGGCCGAGCTTGCGTGCGCCGTCGAGCGCGAGGTTCAGGTCCTTCTGGTGCAGCTCGATGCGGAAGCCCGGATCGAACGTGCGCTTGGTCATGCGCGCGCCGTGCACTTCGAGGATGCGCGACGCGGCGAAGCCGCCCATCAGCGCCTGGCGCACGCGCTCCGGATCGGCGCCTGAACGTGCGGCGAACAGCAGCGCTTCGCCGACCGCTTCGATGTTCAGCGCGACGATGATCTGGTTCGCGACCTTGCAGGTCTGGCCGGCACCGTTGTCGCCGACGAGCGTGATGTTCTTGCCCATCTTCTCGAACAGCGGCTTCGCGCGCTCGAATGCCTTCTCCGGGCCGCCGACCATGATCGTCAGCGTCGCTTCGCGGGCGCCGACTTCGCCGCCGGACACCGGCGCGTCGAGGTAGTCGCAGCCGAGTGCATTGATCTGCTTCGCGAATGCCTGCGTGTCGAGCGGCGAGATCGAGCTCATGTCGATCACGAGCTTGCCGGCCGTCAGGCCCTTCGCGACGCCGTCGTCGGCGAACAGCACGTTACGCACGTCCGGCGTGTCCGGCACCATCGAGATGATGATGTCGGCGTGCTGCGCGACTTCGGTCGAGTTCGCGACGACCTTCGCGCTCGCGCGCAGATCGTCCGGAACCGGGAACGCGCCGTTCACGACGAGTTGATGATCGCCCTTGAGCAGGTTGCGCGCCATGTGCGCGCCCATGATGCCGAGGCCGATGAATCCGATGGTTGCCATGTGAAAGTCTCCTATAGGGCTGAAAACGGGAAGGGAGGATCTCAGGCGGCGCGACGCGCCGAGCCCGGTGCGCAGCCGGCGACGCTTTGCAGCCAGCCGAGCCCTTCCGTCGTGGTGGTGCGGGGCTTGTATTCGCAGCCGACATAGCCGGCATAGCCGAGCCGGTCGAGCAGCGCGAACAGGAACGCGTAGTTGATCTCGCCCGTGCCCGGCTCGTTGCGGCCCGGGTTGTCCGCGAGCTGGACGTGGCCGATCGATGCGAGGTTGCGTTCGATCGTCGCGGCCAGTTCGCCTTCCATGCGTTGCATGTGATAGATGTCGTACTGCAGGAACAGGTTGTCCGAGCCGACCGCGCGGATCACGTCGAGCCCTTCGGACGAGCGGTTCAGCGCGAAGCCCGGGATGTCGAAGCTGTTGCACGGCTCGACGAGCAGACGGATGCCTTCGCGCTTCAGTGCGTCGGCGGCGAAGCGCAGGTTGTCGACGATCGTCACGAACGTCTTGTCGCGCGCCGTGCTTGCAGACGGGATGCCGACCAGGCAGTTCAGCTGCGGCACCTTCAGCGCCTTCGCATACTCGATCGCACGGCCGACCCCTTCCTGGAACTCGCCGACGCGATCGGGCAGGCACGCGATGCCGCGCTCGCCCTGATCCCAGTTGCCGGCGGGCAGGTTGTGCAGCACGAGGCGCAGGCGGTGCGTCTCGATCCGCTCGGCGAGTTCCTCTTTCGCGTACGGATACGGGAACAGGAACTCGACGGCATCGAAGCCCGCGTCGGCGGCCGCCTTGAAGCGGTCGAGGAACGGCACTTCGTTGAACAGCATGGTCAGGTTTGCAGCAAACTTCGGCATGAGCTAAGCCTCTTCGGTCGGTCAGTCAAAAAATGTCGTGCGGTTCAGTCGAGCATCGAGATCGCGGTCGGCGCGTGCTCGGCCTTTTCGGCGAGATCCTCGAATTCGTTGATCGCGTCGATCTCGGTGCCCATCGAGATGTTCGTCACGCGCTCGAGGATCACTTCGACGACCACCGGCACGCTGTACTGTTCCGCGAGCGTTTGCGCCTGGCGCAGCGCCGGCTCGATTTCTTCCGGCTTGAACACGCGCAGCGCCTTGCAGCCGAGGCCTTCGGCAACCGCCACGTGGTCGACGCCATAGCCGTTCAGTTCCGGCGCGTTCACGTTGTCGAACGCGAGCTGCACGCAGTAGTCCATGTCGAACGCGCGCTGCGCCTGACGGATCAGCCCGAGGTACGAGTTGTTCACGACGACGTGCACGTACGGCAGCTTGAATTGCGCACCGGCCGCGAGTTCCTCGATCATGAACTGGAAGTCGTAGTCGCCGGAGAGCGCGACGATCGGGCGGCTCGGATCGGCCGCACGCACGCCGAGCGCGGCGGGGATCGTCCAGCCGAGCGGGCCGGCCTGGCCGCAGTTGATCCAGTTGCGCGCCTTGAACACGTGCAGGAACTGCGCGGCGGCGATCTGCGACAGCCCGATCGTGCTGACGTAGCAGGTATCGCGGCCGAACACCTTGTTCATCTCTTCGTACACGCGCTGCGGCTTGACCGGCACGTTGTCGAAGTGCGTCTTGCGCTGCAGCGTGCGCTTGCGTGCCTGGCAGTCGGCGACCCACGCGCTGCGGTCCTTCAGCTTGCCGGCGGCCTTCCATTCCTGCGCGACCGCGACGAACAGCTCGAGCGCGGCTTTCGCATCGGACACGATGCCGAGATCCGGGCCGAACACGCGGCCGATCTGCGTCGGCTCGATGTCGACGTGCACGAACTTGCGGCCCTTCGTGTAGACCTCGACGCTGCCCGTGTGGCGGTTCGCCCAGCGGTTGCCGATGCCGAGCACGAAGTCGGACGCGAGCATCGTCGCGTTGCCGTAGCGGTGCGACGTCTGCAGGCCGACCATGCCGGCCATCAGCGGGTGGTCGTCGGCAATCGCGCCCCACGACATCAGCGTCGGGATCACCGGCACGCCGACCGTTTCGGCGAACTGCACGAGCAGGTCTTCGGCCGCGGCGTTGAGCACGCCGCCGCCCGACACGATCAGCGGCTTGTCCGCGTCGTTGAGCATCGTGAGCGCCTTCTCGATCTGCGCGCGGGTGGCCGCGGGCTTGTAGACCGGCAGCGGTTCGTACGTGTCGATGTCGAACTCGATCTCGGCGAGCTGCACGTCGATCGGCAGGTCGACCAGCACCGGGCCCGGGCGGCCCGAGCGCATCAGGTGGAAGGCCTGCTGGAACACGCGCGGCACGAGCGCCGGCTCGCGCACGGTGACGGCCCACTTCGTGACGGGCTTCGCGATCGACTCGATGTCGACGGCCTGGAAGTCTTCCTTGTAGAGGCGCGCGCGCGGCGCCTGGCCCGTGATCGCGAGGATCGGAATCGAGTCGGCCGACGCGGAGTAGAGGCCGGTGATCATGTCGGTGCCCGCAGGGCCCGACGTGCCGATGCACACGCCGATGTTGCCCGGTGCGGCACGGGTGAAGCCTTCGGCCATGTGCGACGCGCCTTCGACGTGGCGAGCCAGCACGTGGCTGATGCCGCCCGACTTGCGCATCGCGGAATAGAACGGGTTGATCGCTGCGCCCGGCACACCGAACGCGGTCTGGATGCCTTCCTTCTCGAGCACGAGTACGGCTGCGTCGACGGCTCTCATCTTGGCCATGAATGTCTCCTTGAATGGTGGAATCTTGCGAATCGGTCTGTTGAGAACACTTTAGGGATGCAGGAAAGGTTTGATAAGATCAGCCGAAGTCGCTTATTTCGAAACTAAAAGTATGGAATGACGGCCGGACGGGGCTTCCCGCCGGTGTCAGAGCCGGGTGGAGACAGCAGATGGATCGTTTCAAGCAGATCGAGACGTTCGTGCGGGTCGCGGACGCGGGCAGCCTCGCGGCGGCGGCGCTCGAGGAGGGCGTGTCGCCGGTGGTGCTCGGGCGGCGCATCGACGCGCTGGAGAAGCGCCTCGGCGTGAAGCTGATGTACCGCTCGACGCGGCGGCTGGTGGTCGGCGAGGAGGGCGCCGCGTTCCTGGAGCGCTGCCGCGGGCTGCTGTCCGAATGGGATCAGGCCGAGAACGAGCTGGCTGCCGGGCGGCGCGCGGTGAGCGGGCACCTGATCGTGTCGGCGCCGGCCGCGTTCGGGCGCAAGCACGTCGCGCCGCATGCGCCTGGCTTCCTGGCCGACAAGCCGGAGATGCAGCTGTCGTTCAACCTGACCGACCGCGTCGTCGATCTGGTGCGCGAGGGCTACGACCTGTCGATCCGGATCGGCGGCGCGGTCGATCCAAACTTCGTCGCGGTGAAGCTCGCGTCGAACCGGCGTGTCGTGTGCGGCACGCCCGAGTATTTCCGCAAGCACGGCCGGCCGAAGTCGCTCGACGACCTGCTGCAGCACAACTGCCTGGCCTTCAATCTGCAGGGCGGGCAGAACCGCGGCTGGTATTTCCAGCGTCACGGCAAGATCGCGACGATGCGCGTGACCGGCAACCTCGACTGCAACGACGGCGAGCTGCTGCACCGCTGGGTGGCCGAAGGCCTGGGGCTCGGCTGGCGCTCGACCTGGGAAATCGCCGCGCAGCTCGAAACGGGCGAGCTCGAAACCGTGCTCGACGAATATGCGCTGCCCGACTACGACATCCTCGCGGTCTACCCGCAGCAGCGCTACGTGCCCGCGCGCGTGCGCTACTTCATCGACTATCTGCGCGATGCGTACGCGCGCCCCGGCTACTGGAGCACCACGCCGTAACGGTTGCGGCAACGCCGGTTTTTTTACGCGTCATCGGCTTTTCGCAGGAATAAACTCGATGCGACAGCGGTAAGGTCATCGAGCGCGCACGCTGCCGGTCCGTCCGGACGTCGTGCAGGAGCGGGCGCGGCTTCGGCCGCCGGGACAGGGAGGCCATGTGGGGCAAGCCGGACAGGCGATCGATGAACGGGCGGACGATATGCTGGCGCGTGCCGAGCGGTTTCGCGCGCTCGTGCTGCCTCATCTCGACGCCGCGTACAACCTGGCGCGCTGGCTGAGCGGCAATGCGGGCGACGCCGACGACGTGGTCCAGGACGCGTGCATGCGCGCGCTGCGCTTCGTCGATGGGTGCCGCGGCGACAACGCGCGGCCGTGGTTGCTGACGATCGTGCGTCACACCTGGTACACCGAGTGGCGCCGCCGGACCCACGCGCACGAAGTCGCGCTGCCCGACACGCTCGACGACACCGACGTTCCCGACGACTGGCAACCGGCGACCGAGGATCCGCTCGCCGAACTGCTGCGCGGCGAAAACGTACGGCGCGTGAATGCGGCGCTCGCGCAGCTGCCGCCCGAATACCGCGAGGTGCTCGTGTTGCGCGAGATGGAGGATTTGAGCTACCGCGAGATCGCGGCGATCGCGGACGTGCCGGTCGGCACCGTGATGTCGCGGCTCGCGCGCGGCCGGCGCCGGCTGGCCGCATTGCTGGGCGACGAGCGATCGCCGGCGTGCGCGAGCAAGCCGGCGCGGGCGTCGGCGGGCGGAACCGGAGCGGAGGCGAGCGATGGACTGTAACGAAGCGCGAGCGTTGCTGGACGCGGACGTCGACCGCGAGCTGTCGGCGCCCGACGCGTTGCGCGTCCAGCGACACGTCGACGGTTGCGACGCATGCCGCCGCGAACGCGAACGGATCGTCGCGTTGGGGCGCGCCGTGCGGCAGGCCGACTATTACCGGGCGCCGGATGCGCTGCGGGCGAGCATCCTCGCCGCGCTGCCGGCGGCGCCCGACGCGGCGGCGCCCGGGTCGACCGATGCGGAGCCGGCGCCCGACGCGACCCGGCGGCC